>NZ_JBQEPI010000001.1:0-1230152 GCF_052045695.1 Mucilaginibacter sp. 22184 | reverse complement strand
GGACAAAAACATCCGCTCCCAGGAGCCTATCTGTACAACAACTTTACTCTCTTTCAAACCCTAACTCAGAGGGGTCACTTTAGATTGGCGAAGAGGGGTCAATATCATTGGTATATCCAAGCTATAATGGCGATTACTCCTTTTTTGCATATTTATTAGACAAGCTGAGTTATGAATTGGATATCTTGTTTTTTATCTCGGCGGGCAATCTGAATGCGGATGACTTATTTATCATTTATGACCGGATGCAAACGCCCGGTTATGCCCCCCTGTTGGATTATCCTGCACATTTTTTCTCACCGGAGGAGATGTCCGATGAACACAGTTGCGAGGCAACCAATCTGAAAGAACCGGCGGAATCACTCAACAATATGACTGTCGGTGCGCTGGCTGATAATTTAAATGCCGGGACCTTGGTGGATATGTCATTGGATAAGATCACGCCTGCATATTATACCAGTAAGTACCATGTGAGCCCTTACTATAAAGTCAATGGTGGCAGGTTGAAAAGCAAGCATATCAATTATCGTTTATTTAAACCTGATATTGTTTTTCCGGGTGGGGATTATGGAGCTGACAGTGCGGGTATGCAAGTATTGAGCACCGGGGTGGGTACCGATCTGTACAGACAGGAATGCGGTACAAGCTTCGCAACGCCGTTTGCCACTAATCTTGCCGCACAGATAGCACATAAATATCCGACCATTAATACGCAATCTATTAAGGCATTGATGATCAATTCTTCGACGCCTACTGCACCATCCGGATTTTTACAGGACCACTTGAACCGCTTGAAAGAGAAGTTTTCCGTGCTGGAATTTGGAAAATCTCTGGCTGCTTTATCACGTTCTGAAAAATTGAAGATCAATAAGTGGTTTCATCAGGAGGATCTGCTCAGCCGACTGATGGGGCATGGTAAGCCGGATCCGGTCAAAGCGCTAAGTTCAGACCGGAAATCTATTACGGTTATTATTGAAGACCGTATCGCGGTGGACACCCATAAAGCGATCCCTATTCATCTGCCAAAATATCTGAATGCTTTTGGTAAACAAAGTACGCTGATCGAAGTGGAAGCCACGCTCTGTTATAAATTTCATCCGGACTTTTATGAACAAATGGGTTATAATCCTTTGCATATCAGTTTTAACTTTATCAAAACATTTACTGATCCAGTCAAAACGGCCAAAGTTGCGGCATACCGGCAGGATGCGGATGGCTTAAATTTTTATACTCCCTTATATCGGGGGCTTACGGAAGCGGCAGATAAGAACACGGCCCGGAAAGAGGCATTGGGTGTTAAACGTGTCCTGGAAACCTGGTCGGACGATTTTTATCCAAATATCAGGCAGTTCTCGAATACGCAAAAACTTAAGCTGAAGATCAATATCAATGACCTGGCAAAAACGGGTAATGAGATCTCGCTGATCGTGAGATGTACCGGGAAATCTGAGGCGTCTTACGAGGTGAAGAATTACCTGAGCGGTCAACATCCCTTTTCTATGGTATTGACTTTCTCTGAATTAACAAAAAAGGATTTTTCCGGAGTTGATTTTTATGAACAGTTTACGAATATCAATGTAACAGCGGATATCGTTGCCGCACTGGAAGCGGAGGCAGACGATCTGGAAGCTGATTTTTAATTATTGAAGTTATTGAGCCGGTACAACCGGCTCTTTTTTGATCAGTGCTATTTTTTCACTGGCAATCAGGTTGCTCCAGATCTTTGTGTCCAATTGTTGGAGCTGGTTATTGATAAAGGATTTTTTCATCGCATTGCTCAATGTTTTTTGAATGCTGTAGAAAGATAATCCATGGCATTTTGGTAATAATTTTTTTACCTGCGACTGATCGTAATCGAATTTGCTGTTCCGTAGTGTTTTATGCACGAGTTCTTCGACCTGCTCTTTACTTGGCTTATCCAGTTTAACGATCAGGTCAAAACGGCGCAGCAATGCCTCGTCCAGCATATTTACCTGGTTGGTGGCTGCGATGACCATGGTATCCTGGGGCAAGTAGTCAAATAATTGCAGGATGGTATTGACCACCCGTTTCATTTCGCCATGATCCTGGCTGTAGTCCCTGATCTTACCTAAGCTATCGAATTCGTCAAAAAATATGATACAATCTTCTTTGGCGGCTTTCTTGAATATCTTACTGATATTTTTACTGGTCTCTCCCAGTTTAGAGGACACAATTGCGCCAAGATTGACCACATAGATCATTTTGTTCAATTCGCCGGCCAGTATGTAGGCTGCCAGGGTTTTTCCGCAGCCGGATGGACCATGAAAAAGGATCTTATTGGATATAGGTAGTTCTAATTGACGGATCACGCCTGCAAACTGATGCTCCTTGATAAAAAAGGAAAGTTCTTCTTTAACTTCGTCTGTACAGATGATCTGCTCAAAAGAATAATCGGATGTAACCTTATCCAGGATAAATTCCCTGATCTCCCGCTCATCCTCCCTGTCGTAATAGTTGTTGGATTCAACTTTTACCAAGCCGGAGAATTTCTGCTCTTTTAAAGACTCTTTTAAGATGGATTGAAGCTGTAACGCAAAGTTGAGTTTTTTCGTTTTTTTCGAATGCTCGATCAGTTCGCTTAAGGTTTTAAGCAAATTGTCCTGGTCATTCTCCAGACCGTATTTAGCAATCTCTTTTACGAAATCAAATTGTGTCGACATGCTTTTCTTTACGCTAATATTAGCTAATTATTTTATTTTTTACGAATTCAATTCTCTGAATGTTATTAACAAAACAAATGCCTGATTATTAAATCGCGAAGATATCAATACTGGAGGCATAATTTGCGAAAAAAAAGTGGAGAAAATTCATATGCAAAAATACTAAAATAATTAGCAAAGTAAAAAACGTATGTTTAAGATGCGATCATCCGAATACGTTGTGGGGGAAATAATGCCATGAATGTGGATATTCCGGTATGCTTGACCATGTTGTTCCGTGCTCATTGGACCAACGAGTCGTGTTAATGAATATAAATTTCAAATATCTAACTCAAAAAGATAGCATGGTCAAAGTGTAACGGAACGCCCTGACCTCTATTTGCGGAACCCATTGATCAACGGCTCCGGAATATCTATTGAGTAAGCCATACATTCTCATTTTCGATTTTTACGTCAACTGATGTTTGCCCGTCTTCTGTTTTATATATTATAACTTTATCGCTATTCATGATTTTTAAATTTAATGTTTTACTTGCTAATGGCCGTTGTTTGATAGCAGATTTGCTACACGCTGTGTAGCAAATCTGAAGGCCTTTTACAACCAAATCTTTTTAATAAATAGTAATCTGGTTTTGGGCAGGCCCCATTTGCTGAAGCTTGCCCTTTAACCTCTCCATATCCTCGCTGATCTTCAAATCAACAATCTTGGCATAGTGCTGGGTTTGTTTAAGTGATTTATGCCCCAACATTTTGGAAACCGTTTCTATAGGGACGCCATTACTTAATGTTACTGTTGTTGCGAAGGTGTGACGGGCGATATGAAAAGTCAGGTTTTTATTGATCCGGCAACCATCAGCAATTTCTTTGAGGTAGGAATTCATTTTCTGATTGGTCAATACCGGTAATACTAAGCCTTTATTTACACATTTTGGATCGTCGTCATACTTCGCCATGATTTTCAATGCAGCTGGCAATAGCGGAAGGCGCGTAGCGGATTCTGTTTTCTGGCGAGTGGTTACGATCCATTTTCCACCGTCAACGCCTGTAATGATATCAGAACGTCTTAATTGATAAACATCCACATAAGCCAAACCTGTATAACAGCTGAAAAGAAAAATATCACGGACATGATTCAACCTATCGGTTTCGAAATCCTTATTTTCAATATCATTCAGTTCTTCCTTTGTCAAAGCTACGCGGATCACTTCTTTTCTGTTAGTTTTAAATCCCGCAAACGGATCTTTAAGCAGCCAGCCTTTTTTGATGCATTCTAACACAATCTTTTTAAAGTTTCCGAGATATTTCATCGTTGCGTTATGCCCGCACCTTCTGACACTCTTTAACCAGAATGCAAATTGCGAAACAAACTCATAGTCCAAATCTTTAACATCAACATCCTCTACATGGTATTTCCATTGTATAAAAGCCGCAGTATGATCATGCGCAGTCTTGTAGCGCATTAATGTAGACGGCGCGAACTCTTGGCCAACCAAAGCTTTCATCTGCTCATTGTGGTGTTTGAACTCACCGAGAATCATGCGCTTTTCGTCACCTTGCCCTGTAAGCACATTTTTGAGGCTTTCCGCGGTCAGCGCTTTATCCGCATCCATTAACATTTTCTTGGCCTGGTACACCTTGCTGCACATCACATCCAGGTAACTGTTAAGCGCTTTTGCATCTTCTTTTAGGCCGGTCGCCCGTCCCGCAGAAGCATTCCATCGCAGGTTATCCCATTGCCTTTTAGTGGCAATATCTTTTGATATGCCATCTACCGTTAAACGCAGATAAATATACCTTGCATTTCCTTTTTCATTTTTGGGCTTCTTCAGAAAGAAGAACAGCCCGAAGCTTTTTTCTAACATAACGAACATTAAAGGGTAAAACAAATGTCGAAATGCTGCGCCTTTAAAACAAGATGTTCAATAACAGAACAGGTTTATAATCAGATTATTATAAAGATTTCAACGCGTCTTTTTTTCAAAATAAAAGACGTCATAAATGACGCGCTTAGATAATGAATAATCCGGTTTGCTTTGGAGGGCCTTAAAAACCAAAAAGCCTTTAAATCATATGATTTAAAGGCTTTTGAACATTTTTAAAATGCTTTTGGCGGAATGGACGGGACTCGAACCCGCGACCCCATGCGTGACAGGCATGTATTCTAACCAGCTGAACTACCACTCCGTTTTTGGGTCTGCAAATATACGCAGCTTTTTGTATTACGCAAATGGTTTTGAAAAAAAACTTTTTTATTGTGGCGTTATTACTCTTTTCCGGTGCTATCGCCTATAGACAGGTGCCATTTTACCATTTTATAAACAACTCAATATCAACCAAAACCAGCTACTGCCTATTCAAAATTTCCATTTTTAGACCTTTTAAACTTTTTTTAATTTATTTTACATCAAAGGTAAAATAACGGCTGCCAGCAGCTCCAGCAGGAGCAATTTCCGCTTTAATTCAATAATTTTTTTGGTTTTAACTACTAATTGGCTTTTTCTATCAGTGTTGATATTCACATTAAACTACCTAAATGGAAGGCTGTGAAAATCACATATCCGGCTTTTAGCAATTTCGTCTGTAGCATAAAAAGAGTCTGCTTTTATGGTAGGTTGCTACGGTCATATTTGCATACGGCAAATAACTGTAGTTGATAGCTGCCCCGAATGAAACACCAATGTTACATCTGTATTGACTAAACCGACAATCAAAATACCTGTCTATCAGTTATAACAATTAAATAAACATTATGAAAGCTTTAAAAATATTAGCGGTTGTATTATTTGCAACATTTGCCTATACCACCGCCAGCGCACAAACACATCACTGTCGTCATGTAGTGCACCGTCATCACCATCCTGTTGTACACCATCCACGTCATCACAGATTGTAAAATAAAAAAGGCCCTTAAAAAGGGCCTTTTTTATTTTACATATCGGAAAGTTGCTATTACAATTTACGTTTCACTTCTACATTTTCATAGGCTTCAACAATGTCGCCTACTTCAATGTTATTAAAGTTTTGAATGTTCAAACCGCACTCATAACCCGCATTTACTTCCTTAACATCATCTTTAAAGCGTTTCAATGATGCCAGCTCACCGGTATAGATCACCACACCATCGCGAATGATACGGATCTTACTGTTACGGTTAATTTTACCATCCAACACCATACAACCGGCAATAGTACCCACCTTGCTGATCTTGAAGGTTTCGCGTATCTCGACATTGGCAACGATCTTCTCTTCAAATGTTGGTGCAAGCATACCTTCCATCGCGGCTTTGATCTCGTTGATCGCATCGTAGATGATAGAATACAACCTGATATCGATCTGTTCGGCCTCAGCCAACTTACGGGCACTGCCTGACGGACGAACCTGGAAACCGATAATGATCGCATCTGAGGCAGATGCCAACAATACATCAGATTCAGAGATCTGACCAACTGCTTTAGATATGATATTAACCTGTATCTGTTCGGTTGATAGTTTCAGTAATGAATCCGATAACGCTTCGATAGATCCATCCACGTCACCCTTAACAATGATGTTCAACTCCTTAAAGTTACCCACTGCCAAACGACGGCCGATCTCATCAAGGGTGATGTGTTTCTGTGTACGTAAACCTTGCTCACGTTGTAATTGCAAACGTTTATTGGCAATTTCACGGGCTTCAACTTCACTCTCCAGCACGTTAAACTTATCCCCTGCTGTAGGCGCCCCCTGCATACCCAATACCTGTACCGGTGTTGACGGTCCTGCAGATTCAACTCTTTGTCCGCGCTCGTTAGTTAACGCCTTAACACGACCGCTGTAACAGCCTGCCAGTATCGGGTCACCAACCTTTAAGCGACCAGCCTGTACCAGGATAGTGGTTACAATACCACGACCTTTATCCAGAGCGGCTTCAATAACCGTACCTACGGCACGTTTATTCGGATTGGCTTTCAGTTCCAGCAATTCGGCCTCAAGCAATACTTTTTCTAAAAGCAGCTCAACATTTAAGCCTGTTTTGGCTGATATTTCCTGGGTTTGATATTTACCGCCCCACTCTTCAACCAAAATGTTCATTGCCGAAAGCTGCTCACGTACTTTATCGGCGTTAGCGCCTGGCTTATCAATTTTGTTGAAAGCAAAGATAATAGGTGCACCTGCTGCCTGCGCGTGGTTTATGGCCTCGCGGGTTTGCGGCATCACGCTATCGTCTGCAGCAATTACTATAATTACAATATCCGTTACCTGTGCCCCCCTTGCACGCATAGCGGTAAACGCCTCGTGACCTGGAGTATCCAGGAATGTTATTTTACCTTTATCGCCAGGCAGGGTTACCTCATATGCACCAATGTGCTGGGTAATACCACCGGCCTCGCCGCCTATTACGTTAGTTTTACGTATAAAGTCGAGCAGGGATGTTTTACCGTGGTCAACGTGCCCCATAATGGTCACTATCGGCGCACGTGGTATCAGATCTGCCGGATCATCTTCCTGCTCCAAGTTGGCTTCCTCGTCCTGTGGTTTTACAAACTCTATCTGATAACCAAACTCGTCGGCAACTATGCTTAGGGTTTCGGCATCAAGCCTTTGGTTAATAGACACGAATAAACCCAGGCTCATACAGGTAGATATGATCTGCGTTACAGATACATCCATCATTAAAGCCAACTCATTCGCGGTTACGAACTCGGTAACCTTTAATACTTTGGATTGTAGTTCCTGCTCTAATGCCAGTTCTTCGGCACTTGAGGCCACATCATCACGTTTTTGACGACGGAATTTAGCCCTTTGCGCAAATTTACCCGACTTACCGGCTCCGCTTAAACGGGCCAGTGTAGCCTTAATCTGGTCTTGTATATCTTTTTCAGATGGTTCCTCTTTTGGTGTATTGTTCTGAGGAGCGTTACGGTTGTTCCTGAAATCGGGACGATTGCCACCACCCTGGTTAGGACCACCCGCGTTTGGATTATTACCACGGTTCCTGAAATCAGGACGGTTTGGATTAATCGTTCCGCCTGCAGGTGGATTATTATGTCCTTGTCCCTGCTGTGGTTGCTGGTGATTACCACCACCTTGCTGTCCGCCACCATGTTGCGGGTTACCCTGGTTATCCTTACGTTTTCTTTTACGCTTATGATCGGCGTTATTAGCGTTTGATGATGATGCCACCGGATTACGTTTAGGCGCGTTAACCGGCAATTGTATTTTACCGATCACGTTAGGCCCAGTAAGTCTTTCGGCCTTTGCCCTGATCACATCAGGTTCCTGGTTCTCATCAGCAGCAGCCTCGGCAACCGGGGCTTGTACAGCAGGGGGTGCCGGCGGAGTTACGGGTGCTTTTGGTTCTTCGGCTTTAGGCGTTTCAACAACAGGCTGTTGTTTTGGCTCTTCGGCTTTTGGGGCTTCCGGAGCTTTTTCTACTGGCGCTTCGGCATTAGGCTCTGGTTTGGGCTCTGGAGCCACAACTTCCGGCTGTTTAGCAACCTCTACAGGTTTTACCACCTCCGCGGGTTTTTCGGCCGCAGGTTGTGGTTTCGCGTTCAGGTTATTAAGATCTATTTTACCCACAACCTTAACACCCGGCAAAACGTCGTTACGTTCTTCGGTTTTTTCAGAAGCTGTTTCAACCGGTTTTGGTTTTTCTGTCTGCGGCGAAGCATAATGACCAGTATTTTTGATCAATATCTCCTCGTTCTCAAAATCCCTTGAACGGCGGTTTTCAACCGGCTTTTCCGGAAACGCAGCAGGCTCTTCTTTTCTGATCTTTCCGATACTGATCTGCTTGGCTTCCTCCTTGATACTTTTGTCAACAGCAAACTCCTTCAACAATGCGGAGTACATGTCGCTATCCAGCTTCGCCATAGGTTGTTTTTCAACCTTATAGCCCTTTGTAGCCAAAAAATCGACAATGGTACTCATACCAATGTTGAGTTCTTTTACTGCTTTAATTAATTTTATTGATTTGTCTTCTGACATTTATTATAATTTCTCTGCTTATTATCGCAAAAATACGATTTTAATTTTGGTTTCTATGCTTATTCAAACTCAGCATTCAATATTGATAACACTTCTTTTACAGTTTCTTCTTCCAAATCTGTACGTTTTACCAATTCGCCTACTGTTAAAGCAAGTACCGATTTCGCGGTGTCTAAACCTATACGTTTAAACTCATCGATGATCCAGCTGTCAATTTCATCTGAAAATTCTTCGATGTCCACATCCTCGTCATGCTCGTCTGCTTCGCGGTAAACATCTATTTCATAGCCGGTTAGTTTACCGGCCAGTTTAATGTTATGACCGCCACGGCCAATGGCCAGTGATACCTGATCGGGTTTTAAATATACCGCAGCCGTTTTTTTATCGTCATCCAGCTTTATAGATGTTATTTTGGCTGGAGATAACGCACGCTGAATATATAACTGAACATTATTGGTGAAATTGATCACGTCAATATTTTCATTTTTTAATTCACGAACGATACCATGTATACGTGACCCTTTCATACCCACACAGGCACCAACCGGATCAATACGGTCATCATATGACTCAACTGCCACTTTTGCTCTTTCACCCGGTTCACGCACAATTTTTTTGATGGTGATCAGTCCGTCGAAAATCTCAGGCACTTCCAGTTCAAACAAACGCTGTAAAAACTCAGGAGCGGTACGTGAAATGATGATCTTAGGGTTACTGTTCAGCATATCTACTTTATGAACAACCGCTTTTACACTGTCGCCTTTTTTAAAGTAGTCAGCCGGGATCTGCTCGGTTTTTGGCAGCAATAGCTCGTTACCTTCATCGTCAAGCACCAGGGTTTCTTTTTTCCAAACCTGGTAAACCTCACCGGTAACAATTTCGCCTACACGATCTTTATATTTTTTGAAGATCTCATCTTTTTCCAGTTCCAGAATTTTTGAAACCAGTGTTTGGCGGGCGGCTAAAATAGCTCGGCGGCCAAAGCTTTCCAGCGTGATCTGTTCAATAAAATCATCTCCAACTTCCAGGTCGGCATCAATCAATTGTGCTTCGGCTAATTCAATTTCCAGGTCGTCATCCTCGCTAAATCCATCTTCCATAACCTTACGGGTACGCCAGATCTCTAAGTCACCGTTATCTGTGTTTACAATTACGTCGCAATTTTCATCGGTGCCATATTTTTTCCTGATCATGCTTCTGAAAACGTCTTCCAGAACGCTCATCATGGTTGGGCGGTCAATGTTCTTGAAATCTTTAAATTCCTGAAAAGAATCAATTAAATTAATATTGCTCATTTTCTACTTGAATGATATTAAAACTTTTGTCTCTGTTATTTTATCCATAGGGATCACGCTTTCAACAGTTTCGGCTTTTTTCCCTTTTTCTTTTACTTTTTCTTCAATAATAATGGCATCCTCTGTAATAGCTGTCAGCGTGCCTTCCCTTTTGGTTCCGTCGGCCATTTTGATACCTAAAGTACGCCCTATGTTTTTGGCGTATTGCCTGGCCGATGATAGCGGGTAATCAATTCCCGGCGATGACACTTCCAGATTGTATGCCGTTTCGATCACATTCTCCTCTTCCAAATGAAAGCCAACGTGCCTGCTAATCTGCACACAATCATCAATTCCCAGGCCGTTATCACCATCTACCAGCACAACCAGCTTTCCGTTCGAGTGCATTTTGATGTCCACAATAAACAAATTCGGCTTATCGGCTATCTTCTCCTCAACCAGCTCTCTTACTCTTTTTTCAATATTCATTACCCTCCGGTATTTTGATTGATAATTTGATTGATAAAATAAAAGAGGGGACAAATCGCCCCCTCTTTTATTAATTAGGTGCAAATATACACAATATTATTTGATTTTCAAGCAATTCACGGCAGTTTATTACTTAAAATGTTAAATCAACATAGTGTAAACTCCCCGGCCTGTTGTGCCCCCCTATAAAATCTGCAGGCTTGTTACCATTATCAAATTGATAATACCGCACAAAATAAGTTTGGCGACTTACAAAGGGGGTATCCGGTGTAAAAATAACGGCGCCATCAGCAATATGGTATGTACCCGGCTGCACCGGCTGATAGCTTTTCATTTCTGTATCGGCCGGCATTTTATATACCGGTATGAGCCCCTGCCAGTTAGCTCCCGATGTGTCGCGGGCAATGTCCTGGATAACCGCCACATCTAAACCGGTTATTTTGACAGAACGTTCCTGATTTATCTTACTGATGTGGATTACGAAAGGTTTAGGTGTATTGCTACAGCCTATGTTTAATAAAACAAGCAGAGTTAGTAATTTATTTATGGAAATGTTTTTGGGCATGATTTGGCGATTTGTAAAATTAAGCTTTCAACCATGTCATTGCGAGCGGAGCGTGGCAATCTCGTCGCCTGTATATTGAACGCGAGGAGATTACTTCGTCGTTCCTCCTCGCAATGACATATTTATTTGCTTCGTTCACTTTCTCAACGTTTGCTCGAACAGCTTGAATATACGCTTGTATTCATCCGCCCAACTGCTGGGCTGTTCAAAGCCGTGATCTTCTACCGGGTACGATGCCAGTTCCCAGTTCTCTTTATGCAGCTCAATTAGTTTTTGTGTAAGGCGAATGATATCCTGGTAATTCACATTTTGATCAATCATGCCATGAAGCATCAATAGGTTGCCTTTTAAACCATTGACAAAATATATGGGCGAGCTTTTGCGGTAAGCCTGCTCATCGGTAAAGGGTTCATTTAATATATTGGATGTATATCCGTGATTATAATGCGCCCAGTCGGTAACCGATCTGATAGCACCGCCGGCAGCAAAAACATCGGGCTCGGTAAACATCCCCATGAGCGTAATGAACCCCCCGTATGACCCGCCGTATAAACCCACATGTTTAGGGTTAACACCAAATTTTTCAACCAGGTATTTTACTCCGTCAACCTGATCAGTCAGATCTTTACCGCCCATATGGCGATAGATACCTGTGCGCCAGTCGCGGCCATAGCCTGCACTGGCTGTATAATCGATATCCAGTACGGTATAACCATTATCGGCCAGCAGATTATTGAACATAAACTCGCGGAAGTAATAACTCCAGGAATAAGTTACTTCCTGCAAATAACCAGCCCCGTGTACAAAAATAACCGCGGGTTTCGCCGGATCGGCCTTTTTAGGCAGATACTGGCGCGCGTAGACATCGGCACCATAACGGTTTTTAAAGGTGATGATCTCCGGATCACGCCATGCGTATGAATTGAATTCGGCCGAAACAGAATGTGTTACCTGTACCGCTTTCGCTCCAGGCTTATTAGGCTGCAGATACAATTCCCAGGGTTTGTTGGAATAAGAATAACGTATAGCCAGCCATTTTTCGTCGGGCGACAGGGTTACATCATTACCGCCCTTCATTCCGGTTATTTTTACCGGCTTACCTCCGCTTACCGGGATGCTGTAAAAATGCGTTATACCCGGGTGCTCCATATTCGCGGTAAAGTAAAATGTTTTTTTATCGTTTGATAATTGCAGGGTCTGTACTTCCCATTTACCGCTGGTGAGTTGCTTTTTTGCACCGCCGATCACATCAACCAGGTAAATATGCGAATAGCCGCTGGCCTCGCTCTGGAAGTAAAAGTGGGTATCATCGGTAAAACCAACATTACCCGCGGCGCTGGTTTCAATGCCCGGCCCACCGATCCAGGCTTCATCCCGCTGACGATCGAGCAGGGTTAGTTTGCCCGTAACTGGATCAAGGCGCATAATCCACCTGTCTTTATTATCCTGTGCGCTGATCACCACAACAGCATTTTTACCATCAGCACTCCAGAATGGGCCTTCTACATCCACTTGCCTATCGGCATTCGCTTTTTTGCGTTCGGCCAGTTCTGCAGGGTAATCCTTGACATAATCGGGCAGATCTTTAATGCCGGGAATGTCCTGCGTAAGTACCGGATAGAAAGATTGGCGACGGGTATCAAACACAAACATTTTTGAAGAAGAAGATGCTCTACCCACTTTAGAGCGGTTCGGGATATCCTCCGTAAAACCCGAAGCGGTTACATAATTAGGTACGATAGCATTTTTTACACCATTGGCTGCTTTGGTTAACCGGTAGGTGATGTACTTACCATCCGGGCTTATTTTTACCGCTCCCACACGATCGCCGCCGGTAATCAATTCTTTTAATTGCTGAGGCTCCAGGGCCGCAGCCTGGGTTGAATCGAGTTTATCTTCTTTCGCTTCTTTTTTGATGATGTCAAAAAGCTCCAGCTGCTGTTTTTTAAGCCATAACTCCTGATCGTTCAGCGTTTCGGCATCTTTCTTTTTTTCCGGTGATCGTACAAAGTTGGTAAGCTGTTTTAACCGTCCACCGTTGAGTTTAAGGGCAAAAAGATTATTATTTTGTTTAAATATGATCTCCTGCTCATTACCACTAAAAACAGGGTCATCCTCACGCTGTTCGGTATTGGTTAGCTGAGTAACTTTCCCGGTTTTGATGTCGGCAATAAACAGGTCGCCGTTCTTTTCAAAAACCTTTTGCGTATGGCCTTTATTCCATTCACCATCGGCCGTTAAACCACGCTGCTCTGCTATGCTTACTTTTTGCGGACTAATAGTACCTGTAGTAATGGCGTATAACGCGTCGGCATCATCATGGCCGGGGTTCCATTTAAAATAGATTTTTTTACTGTCGTCGCTCCAGCGGATATTGGATGGCGATGTACCGATCCATTTAGGATCGCGCATGATCTTTTCAACGGTAAGTGTATCCAGTTTCTGGGCAAACACGCCGGCAGTATTGGCTATAAGTAGTAAGGTGATCAGTTTTTTCATGTAATCTATGGGGCAAAACGCCTTAAAATGTTTGCAATTTAACAGTTTCGGTTATCATTGTTATTTTTAAGCATTTTATTGTTACAAAATGGAAATACAGGGCTCAGCATTTACTTTGAGGGGATGGTTTGATGGCGATGAGGCATCATTGCAACAACATGCCAATAATCCGAATGTATCCGCCTTTTTGCTCGATCGTTTCCCCTATCCTTACACCCTGAACGATGCCGTTACCTGGATCACCTTTATGAAAAAACAGGAGCCACATACCAACTTCGCCATAGCGATTGACGGCCAGGTTTGCGGCGGTATTGCCCTCGATCTAAAAGTTGACGCCAACCATAACCAGGCCGAGATAGGCTATTGGCTTGCCGAACCCTACTGGGGCCGCGGCATCATTACCGAAGCCGTACAATTACTTACCCATTATGCTTTTGAAACCCTTGGCCTTATACGTGTACAGGCAGGTGTGTTCAGCAAAAACACTTCATCTATGCGGGTATTGGAAAAGGCGGGCTATGTTAAAGAAGGCATTATGCGCAATGCGCTGATCAAAAAAGGCGTAGTGATGGATCAGCACTTATACGCCATTTTGAAACCCGAATAATTTAACGGCTCCTTAATTCACCATCCTCCCGGCAAGATCGACCGTGCGGGCAAATGGGTTTAAAAATTTATTGGCCAAAACGGCAAATTCACGCCGGGTTACCGGTTTGTTCATATCAAAATCGGAGCTAAATTTGTATTGTGTTTTCCAGGCTTTCTGCATACTTATCTGCAGGGTTTTAGGCTCGGTAAGCGTAATCTCGCTGATGAACGACAGGAGGTTACCTTGCGTAAATTTTTCGTCAGGCTTTTCTTTATTGAACCACAAAAAAGCGCGGGCGTAGATCTCCTTAAAAAAAGGCTCCACTTCGGCGGTGCTTACTACCGAGTCGGGCATAAACAGTAACTGCGCGGTGTTGCCGTTTACCTTTTGTATTCCTTTCAGTAAACCCGTAGCCCCGATCTGCTGTATCGACCTCAAATATGGATCATTGGATTTGATATCGGCAAAAGGCAATAACCAGGCTTTAAAATCAAGCAGTTCGCCCTGTATTATCCGAACATTTAGTTTTTTGGTTGTTGTTTTAAAGAAAGCGCAAAAAGCAGCCGTCGCCCCCGCCCCCTGCCCTACGCACATTTGTATGGAAGGATACATACTGCTGGCATTAACCAGGTGCGATACCGACAAAGCTTTTTCGGTAACCAGCAAGTTATCCAGATCTTTAAGCACAATGGAACCCAGCGGAATACTATATCCTGTAAATGGTGGATAGTTTGTTTTGGGGGCTGTACCTTCACCATAATGTTGCCCGGGTGTGGCATCTCCAACGGCTATAGCAGTACGATATAGTTTGACAGACCGATCATAAGGCTGATACAGGTCATCCAGTGTCATGCGCACCAACCCTTTGGCACGACTGGCTTCGCGGATATATGGAAGGTATGGCAGATGATCAGCGGTTGGATATTCATCATCCAGGCCCAGGTTTTTAAGACCCAGTTCTGTTTGCAGGTAATATATTAATCCCAACGTATGTAAACGTGCTTTGGCATAAAAAGCATTGCGATTAGCGGGTTTCAGGTCATCTGCCGTGGTTGGGTATTGGTTGCCGCAGCCTGCCCATTTGATCATGAATTTATCATTAGGCAACCTGCCTTCGTTCAGCATTTTGCTGATGTTTTTATCTTTTAGGCAAGCATATTCTGCAGCGTCATAACCTTGCGGTTTGGCCATGGTTTTATCGGCCGTTTTACCAAAGTCTTTTACAATGGCTATCCAGGTAATATCCTGTATCCGGGGTAAAGTCGTTTCAGGCGCCAGACTTTCGCCTGTATCTTTTGAGCTGTCAAAACCCGATACTAACACCTCTCCTGCCTTGGCTGCTACATCGCCGGTTTCGGTGGCATCAATTACTACTTTGGCTTTTACGGTGGTAGTTCTGTTATTTTCGGTGATACTTACCTCCCAGCCTGTGCCATCTTTTTCAATAGCGGTAAAAGGTGTATTGAGTTTTACGGTGAGGTTTTTAACCGTGTCGGTCATTTTTTTGAGGATGGCCGCACCGGTGTAGGGCTCAAAGCGCAGCGTAGCATTATAGGTGGTATCATAACCCAGCCTGTTTTTATAAAAATCGCGCACATGTCTGCGGAACTCGCCCCAGATACCCGATGGTAAATTCCGGTTGCCCTCAACCACGCACATACCGGCGGCGGTCATACTGCCACCCAGCCAGGGACCGGGTTCAACCAATAAGGTTTTTAGTTTGCTGCGTGCTCCCTGTATAGCCGCCGCGGTTCCGGCAGCACCGCCACCTATCACCAGAATATCGGTTTTTATGGTTTGGGCATATGAAAATGAGGCATTTAAAAGCAGGAGTACTAACAATATCTTTTTAACCATCGGCTTATTAAATAGGTACAGAACGCTAATTTATAGCAAAAGCTTGTGGTAGTTTTAAATTATCCCTAAATTAAATTTTTTTTATAGCCCATGACAGACGAACAAATGAAATTTCCGATAGGGAAATTTACGCCGCCGGCATCATATACCAACGAAGATATACGTGAATGGATAGAGGAAATCCGGACCTTGCCGGGTAAATTACGCCATGCTATTGCCGGTCTGAACTACCAGGAGCTTGATACGCCTTACCGCACCGGCGGATGGACACTACGGCAGGTGATACACCACATGGCCGATAGCCATATGAATTCTATTACCCGTATTAAACTGGCTTTAACCGAAAACAACCCGGTGATAAAACCATACGAAGAGGCCGACTGGGCGTTGCTGCCCGATTATCGCCTACCGGTTGAGCCGTCCTTGAAAATGCTGGAAGGCATCCATCAACACATGGTAGCCTTGTTTGAAAGCTTTACCGAAAACGAATGGATCCGCACTTTTGTTCACCCGGCATCTGGTGACACTATTTCACTCGTCAAATGTCTTGGAACGTATGCATGGCACAGCAACCACCACCTGGCCCATGTTACCGAAACAGTTAAAAAACTTTCGAAGAAAGCTCAAAGCGAAAAGCTGAAGGCTTAAAGCTAAACGCAAGACAGAAAGCTTTTTGCTTTGGACTTTAAGCTTTCTGCTATGTAGCGGCCGGGAAACTCAGATAAAAAGATGTACCGCTGCCTGTGGTGGTTTCGAACCAGATCTTGCCATTGGCATTTTCGATGGAGTTTTTAACAAATGCCAATCCCAAGCCTGTACCCGAACTTTTGGTGGTAAAATTGGGCTCAAATATTTTTTCGCGCATGTTTTCGGGAATCCCGTTACCATTATCTTTAATGGTAAGCAGCACATTTTTACTGGTGATGAGATAGTTAATATCGATAACTCCCTGTCTGTCTGGCGGGGTTGCTTCAATGGCATTTTTGAGCAGGTTGTTAAAACAGCGCAGCAATTGGTCTCGGTCGGCATTGATCATGAATGGAGTTTCCGGAGGCTGGTAAGCAATAAGAATATTATCCATTTGCTTAAAAATGGTAACCGCCTGCCCCAGCATTTCAAAAATATTGATCTGCTCAATTCGGGTATCGGGCATTTTGGCAAAGGCCGAAAACTCCGAAGCAATAGAAGACAGACTTTCAATCTGTTCAACAAATGATTTACTAAAACGCTCAAACTTCTGATCAAATTTAGGATCCTTATCCTTCCATGATTTATCAAGCAATTGCAAGCCCAATTTTAAAGGGGTTAGCGGGTTTTTAATTTCATGGGCAACCTGTTTGGCCATTTCACGCCAGGCGCTTTCCCTTTCGGACTGAGCCAGGCGGTGTGCGCTGTTCTCCAATGCCGATATCATTTTATTGTATTCAGATATCAATGCCCCGATCTCGTCATTACGCGCCCATTTGATATGTTCGTTCTTTTTACCGTAGATGGTTTTACTTAAACTTTCCTGTATAAAGTTTAGGGGCGCTGTAATTTGCCGGGCAATAATCACCGCGAAAAACCCGATGGCCAAAAACACTACTGCGTATACATTGATCATTACATTTAATAAGGAGCTGATACGTTCGCGATAATCCGCCTCGTTCGAAAAATAGGGCAGCTGGATATAAGCTATGGTTTTATTTGAGCTGATAATGGGCGCGTAAGCCGCTTTATAGCTTAAGCCGCCTATTTTTTCCTCATTCACAAACTCCGATTTCTGCAGCTTGCTCAGGTAAATAAAAGCTTTGGCATTCATCCTTTTGGATGTTAACCCGTACTCATAAATTTTAGGCTGCGTAGTTACCAGCGGTACCCCGTTGGTATCAAATAAGGTAAGATCTGTTGAATAATTATTGGCCAGCTCATTAAAACTCACCTGGCTTTCTTCATTAACGTTATATATATATTTATTGAACAGGCCGCTTTCAAAAGCTGTAACTATACGGGTTATCTTATCGCGAATCATTTTGTCCTGTTGGGTATGGTATTGTGTGCTGATGGATACGAAGGTGATAAAACCTACCATCATTAGCGTGACCATTACAGCAAACACCATCGAAAACTGGATACGGGTACGATACAGTATCCTATCGAAGTTTATTTTAAAACCCCATTTTAATTCATGCTCATTAATGCTCCAGATCCTGATACGCATCCTTAACCAGCGGATGGTTAAAATAACCGCGCTAAACAATAACAGCACAACAAAAAAGAAGGTTATAGAAGTGATGCCGGTATATAAAGGGTTCTCCTCCCTGCTTACTACTATTAAATTACGGTTACTGGGCTTATATATTAAATGACTATAAGTTGCAAAACTATCATACCACTCGGCGTTATTACTACGAGTGGTTTTAATGATATACTTTTTTATAACTCCCTGAAACTCGGCATTATCAAGCGTATAAACATAGTTACCCTTTTGGCTCAGCAGCTTATTATCAATATAAAACGCATAGGAATAATCTTTAAATTCATCTTCTGGTTTTATATGCCCGTCAACCAACAGCTCCGGGAAAGTGCCTGATGGCTGCAGAGGTTTTGATTTTAATTCGATGACCAGGGTACCTAATTGCTTTCCGCCATAATTAACCGGTAAAATGGCAAAGTAATTTTGAAACCCGAACGATTCATTCTCCCGGTAAAAATAATCTGATACCTTAAAGGAGCTGTATAATACCAGGTCTTTAAATACATTTAAAGCATAGTTATCATCCGTTAAGGGTTGCTCTAACTGGTTATACTCATGTACTTTAAATTCATACTTCGATAAATAGCCATCAAAATATAATTTCTGAAAACGGGTTTTCAGGAAATCCTTATTGCGTACAGCATTCGGGTTAAAGTATGCCTTAATAGCGGTATCGGCGATGATCTGTCCTTCTATTTTTTTGAAAATATAATCGGCGGTCGCATCGTCCGGAACTTCGAGCTTCTGAACAAGCGCTTTACGCGTTTCCCGTTCCTTTACATTTTCAAACTGATTAAGCTTAATAGCCGAGATAAGCGCGCATATTAATATAATGGTCAAAAGCGTTGTGCCATTAAGTCGCTCTTTATGAAATAAATGTCCGTAGGCCCTGATAACAACCAAAATACACCACAAAAGATAGAACGATGTATACTCCCGGTACAAGGCAAAAATTATGGTTGTTACAACTACGCTCAGCAATAGCAGGAATAACTGATGCGAACGCGGTACTAATAACCTGAGACAAATAGAAAGAACGATCTCATCAATAATATAGAATATCAGGAAACTGAAACACAGCATCAACACGCCAAGCAAGCTAAAACCCGACAGACTCAATACGTTATTTACATTAAAACTTATTTTTGAATTGATGATCAATCCATAAAACAGGTTCAGCAACAACGTTGAGCTCGCAATAAGTATGAGTATACCGGCAATAACAATGAAATAGCCAGCCACCTTCCCGGGTATAACCGTAAATAACCTTCGCCTCTGCAGATATATAAAGGTAACAAACCAGCATATGCACATGATATTGATACAAAAATCGCCCAGGGAAGGATATACTACACTGGATGCATAAAATATGGGGTTAAATACCGACAGGGTATAGGCAAAATCGGGTAGGTTGTAATGCAGATTAATATATCTGAACAACACTATAAACGCTGCCAGTAATATGATGGATAACACCGCGTAGCCTTTGAGTGCAATATAGCTGCATACCCTGTGCATCAACACGCACAGCACCATAACGGTTAATATCCAGAACGCCAGCTCATAATAAACAAAGGCATAATTAATGCTATTGGCCTTTAACTTTATAGAAAATAAATAATGATGGTTGCTGCTATGTACCTCGTAAACATTGTTATCGGCAAAATCAGCAATTTCAATATTGTTATATTTAACCAGATCTTTATCAAAGGTGTTTTGCAGATACTGGTTCTCAAATGCGTAGTTGATCTTTATCGGGATAAAAAAAATGACGGAAAAATCGCCTTTGGTTTTTCTTATCGCTTCATAATAGCCATTGGGTTGCTTAATAAAGGAGTGGCCCTCTTTTATAGCCCCAAAATTGTCGGGAATAACCCTTATACCACTCCAAAACCGTAAATTATTGTTTTGCAGTGTAATAAAAGGTATACGGTTGTTAACCGTAATTTCATTAATATCATTAAGGGCATCCTGCTCATTATCGGGCAGGTATTTAAACAGCCTGAGATTCAGCTTACTGTTGATCAGTGCATTTACATAAGCTTCTTTTTTATGCAGGTTTTCTTCCAGCGTGGTGCCGGCTTTTACCAGGTTGTTTACAGGCGTATACGCTTTTTGAACAATAATGGCCGTAGCTAATAAACTAAGGCCTATTAAGGTAAGCAACAAGCGTATTTTTCCTGCGGTAGTCAAATTTGCTGTATGTTTTAGTTAGTATCAAGTAATTGGTATCAAGTATCAAAACCTCTTAAATACAGATTTAGAATCCGTAAAAGTCTTGATGCTTGATACGCTCGCTACCTGATACCAAAATATTTATTGTAAAACCGCGCTACTGGTGGGCACCGCCACATCTACCTTTTTTACCAGTCCCTGCAGCACTTTGCCCGGTCCTACTTCGGTAAACGATGTGGCTCCATCTTCCAGCATATGTTTTACGGTTTGCGTCCATCTCACCGGCCCGGTAAGCTGGGCTATTAAATTTTGTTTTATGGATGCCGTATCTGTGTAAGGTTTGGCATCAATATTTTGGTAAACAGGGCAAACAGGGTCTTTGATCTCGGTGGCCACAATAGCAGCCTCAAGCTCCACTCTTGCCGATTCCATCAGCGGTGAATGAAAAGCGCCGCCAACTTTAAGCTTCAGCGCTCTTTTTGCTCCTGCTGCCAATAGTTTTTCGCAGGCTTCGTCAATACCTTCAATACTACCCGAAATTACCAGCTGCCCGGGACAGTTATAATTAGCGGTAACCACTACACCAGCTGCCCGTTGGCAAACATCTTCTACTGTAAAATCATCCAGGCCCAAAATAGCGGCCATGGTTGATGGCTGCAGCTCACAGGCTTTTTGCATAGCATTGGCACGTGCGGCCACTAAACGTAAACCATCTTCAAATGATAAGGCCCCTGCGGCTACCAAGGCCGAAAATTCGCCCAATGAGTGGCCGGCAACCATTTCAGGTTTAAAATCATCGCCTAAAACCGCAGCTAAAATAACCGAGTGTAAAAAAATGGCCGGTTGGGTAACATTGGTTTGCACCAGGTCATCGGCGGTGCCATCAAACATCACATCGGTGATACGGAACCCTAATATCTCATTAGCTTTTTCAAATAATGCACGGGCCTTTTCTGATTGTTCATACAGATCTTTACCCATACCTGGAAACTGGGAACCCTGTCCCGGAAAAATATATGCTTTCATTTTTTATTTCGGATGTCGGATGTTCGAATTCGGATTTGCTATCCAGCTCCGGTCTCCTGTTTTTATCTTCTCTTGGTTCTTGATTCTTATCTCTTGCTTCTCATCCCAGGCTTAACCCAATTTGGCTGATATCAAATTTAAAAATTCGGTACGGGTTTTCTCTTTTAAAAACTCGCCGGTAAATGCCGATGTGGTAGTTACCGAGTTTTGTTTTTGTACACCGCGCATGCTCATGCATAGGTGGCGGCATTCAATAACAACACCTACGCCAATTGGGTTCAGGGTATCCTGTATACAATCCCGTATCTCGTTGGTCAATCGTTCCTGCACCTGCAGGCGGCGGGCAAAAACATCAACAATGCGCGGTATTTTGCTCAAACCAACCACATAACCATTGGGTATGTAGGCAATATGCGCTTTACCAAAAAAAGGCAGCATATGGTGCTCGCACATGGAGTATACTTCTATATCCTTTACAATTACCATCTGGCTGTAGTCCTCTTTAAACATGGCCGAGTTCAGGATCTCTTTAGCATCCAGATCATAACCGTGGGTAAGATACAGCATAGCTTTAGCCATACGCTCAGGTGTTTTTAACAAACCTTCGCGCTCAGGGTTTTCACCAATTTGCTTTAAAACGTCGAGGTAGTTGCCAGAAAGGTTTTTGATCAAAGAGGGGTTATAACGGTCAACCTTGGTATAGCCATCCAGATCGTCATCATCATCGCGATGAGGGAGGTTCTCTTTATCTATCATTTTATCAAATTATCCGCCAAAGTATTCGGCAGAGTTGTTTTCGGTTTCATACAATTTAACCGAGTGTAAAAAAACACCCTCATACGCTTCAATAGGCGCTTTAAGCTGGTTAAATATCTCAATGCATAGTAATTCTGTTGATGCCATTTTACCTTCCATAAAAGGCACATCCTTATTAATGTTCTTATGATCGAGCTTTTCGATCACATACTCGTTAATAATACCTTTAAGCTCTTTCAGGTCAATAAGATAGCCTGTAGCATGCGTAACCTCGCCTTTTACGGTTACAAACAGGTTGTAGTTGTGCCCATGCCAGTTGGGATTGGCGCATTTGCCAAACACCTCAAAATTTTTTTCAGCGCTCCATTCCTCACGGTACATCCGGTGAGCGGCATTAAAATGTTCCTTGCGCGTAATATGTATCATCATAATATTCGTGGGTGCAAATATACAAAACAAAAATAGCCGAGTTGTTTTATCTTAGCACTCAAAAAAATGCAATATGCTCATATTAATTGTAGCAGCCACCTCTTTTGAGGTTGAACCTTTAGTAAATCGTTTCGGAAATAAGCTTGATGTATTGATAACCGGCGCCGGCATGGTGCCCACCGCCTTTGCCCTGGGCCGGCAGTTTAATATGCACAAGTACGACCTGGTGATTAACCTGGGTATCGCGGGCAGTTTCGACCGCGAAATTACCCCGGGCTACGTGGTTGAAATTACCGAAGATACCTTTGCCGAAACAGGTGCCGAGGACGACCAGGAGTTTATCCCCATCACCACTCTGGGCTTTGGCGAAAACACCTTTAAGCCAACTACTACCCTGGAGCAGGTGTGCAGCAGCCTTTACCTGGCTAAAGCAAAGGCCATTACCGTAAATACCGTTCATGGCAATGAGGAATCAATCCAAAAAATACAGCGAAGGCTGAACCCGCAGATAGAGACCATGGAAGGCGCCGCCTTTTTTTATGGCTGCCGCCAGTTCAATACGCCCTGCCTGCAGATCAGGTCAGTGTCAAATTATGTAGAAAAACGTAACCGCGACAACTGGGACATACAACTTGCCATTAAAAATCTGAATAACTTTGCCATCGAACTGGTTAGCCGGATCATTAATAATTAAATTGAGGTGTGAGAAGTTAGTGTGAGTGACAGAGACAGATTGATCTGATAGCTTCATTCTTCGCACTCGCTCTTCGCACCTGCAACACGCACTTACCATGAAACTAACACTCGGCTTTTCGCCATGCCCCAACGATACTTTTATTTTCGACGCGCTGATACACCATAAAATTGATACCGAAGGCCTGGAGTTTGAGGTTTTTTATGATGATGTGGAAACCCTGAACCAGAAAGCCTTTCGCGGCGAACTGGATGTAACCAAATTAAGCTATCATGCCTTCGCCTACGTAGCCGATAAATATGTACTGCTCGACTCAGGCAGTGCACTGGGCTACGGTGTTGGACCAATGCTGATTTGCAAGGACCATCCCGAACAACTCCACACACAACTCACCACTCTCAACTCACCACTCACCATCGGTATTCCCGGCAAATACACCACCGCCAACTTTTTATTGAGCTATGCTTTTCCTAATGCTACCAATAAAGTGGAGCTGGTATTCTCTGACATTGAAAATGCTGTGCTGGAAGGCCGCGTTGATGTGGGGCTCATCATCCACGAAAACCGTTTCACCTACCAGGATAAAGGTTTAAAAAAGATCCTTGACCTGGGCGATTACTGGGAAAAACAAACCGGTTGCGCCATACCTTTGGGAGGCATTGTAGCCAATCGTGATTTACCAGTTGATGTACAGCATAAACTGAACCGGGTACTGCGCAAATCTGTTGAGTTTGCCTTTGCCAATCCAAAATCTGGTTTGGAATTTATCCGTTCTCACGCCCAGGAAATGAGCGAAGAGGTGATGTACAAACACATTGAACTTTACGTAAATAAATACTCCATTGATTTGGGCGAAGAAGGGCGCAAAGCCATTAATCTGCTTTTTGATACGGCGCTCAAAAACAATACAATCCCAGCTATAGAAGAAGAATTGTTTTTGAGCCCCCTAACCCCCTGAAGGGGGAATTTTACCTGCAAATAAATGGCCTGTAATCCTGAGCTCGTCGAAGGATTGCGCGCAGAGGCCTACCCAACGTGCTCCTCCACGCGTCATTGCGAGGCATGAAGCAATCCCTAACTATACAGAGCCGCTCTGCTAATCGGGGATTGCCACGCCGCGCTCACAACGACGCGCTTTTTATCACCCGCCACTTGCTATGTAAGCAACCCTTACTTCGTCTTTCCATTTTCCTTCTTCAAAAAAAAATTTCAAATAAAATTTGCGTAAGTAAATACTTACATATATATTTGAGTAAGCAAATGCTTACATATCATGACAAGTACCAGAAGAGATGTATTCCAGGCCATAGCCGACCCCACCCGCCGCCAGATCATTAACCTGATCATGCAGCAGCCCCTGAACCTGAATGCCATTGCCGACAATTTTGAGGTAAGCAGGCCCGCCATATCTCAACATATCAAAATCCTCATTGAATGTGGCTTGATAGATGTTAAAAAGAACGGTCGGGAAAGGTATTGTGAAGTGAGGCTTGAACCCTTGAACGAGGTGGCGCAATGGATAGAACCATACCGCCGGAGCCTGGAAGAACGGTTTAACAAAATGGATGACCTGCTGGCACGTATGCAAAAGGAAAATAAATCAAATGATAAAAAATAAAGAAGCACCAATTAAAAATTAAAAAAATGGAAAAGAATAAAACAACCATCGCAGCCGTACCCGGCAAACAGGAAATTTTCATCACCCGGGAATTTGAGGCTCCACGCGAGCTCGTGTTTAAAGCATATACCGACCCTGAATTACTGTTACAATGGTTGGGCGGCCAATGCGACCTCACCATGCGGATAGAAAAATTTGAAGCCAAAGCAGGCGGCTCCTATCGTTATATCCATACCGATCCGGCCGGAAATGAATATGGCTTTCATGGAGTTTGCCATGAAAGTACCGCCCCCGAGCGCATTATCCAAACATTTGAGTTTGAAGGCTTACCAGAAGCAGGGCATGTAGCACTGGAAACTACAAAATTTGAAGCCTTACCCAATAACCGGACAAGGGTAGTTACACAATCCGTATTTCAATCAGTTGCTGATCGCGACGGCATGCTGCAATCGGGCATGGAGCAAGGCGTCCAGGACTCGCACGCACGCCTGGAGGAATTGCTGGTAACTGTTACCGCCTAAAATTAGATATATGTCATTGCGAGCGCAGCGCGGCAATCTCGTAGAATACAAGTTACCTTACATTATTCGCGATTGCTTCGTCGTTCTTCCTCGCAATGGCATAAAGTAGATTCATCGAGCCTAAAACCATCTGCCAAATGACCTTAAATCACTTTATCTTTAACAAAGCAGAATATTGTATCTTGTAGGTGTTAAAAAAATGCAGCTATTTTGTTATCCATCAGGATTCCACGAGAGGGGTGGACATCACGCTTACAACCTGTTATATTGGATGCCGAAATAAATTCGGCATCACTTTTTTACCCTCGGGAGCTATAATCTGGCAAGTAACTATTTTCTGAAATTGAAATTATAAGCAATTCTTAAACCGGCCACTGCTACAGTGGTGCTGCCGCTTGTACGGCTCCACTTTAAAACGCTGCCACTCAAATCAAACTCTACGTTATTTTGATTATCAAAGGGGATCTGATAACCTATAGCCAATAGACCGCCGCTGCTGGATCTGTCGGCATTAATGATCCCTAAAACTCCGGCACTTGCAAACCATTGTTGCGTAAAATAATATTTGCCGCTAAGTGCAAGGCTAATTCCGCCCAGATCGCCACGGGTATAGGTGCTATAACCCTGGTAACCCTCATGAATAATGGCCCCATCGCCTTTTATCTGCTTAGCGCCTATTGCGGGCACCAGCGCAAATCTATTGCCCAGGCGTATATTACCCTGCAGGCTTACATCAGCCCCGGTACTGTAACCTGATGCAAATGGCACATTAACACCGGCGCCCAGGCCAATACCGCTGTGTGCCTGTGCATTTACACGTGCATGCATAAGCATCATAATACAGGCTAATATGGCTAATGCAAAACTCTTGCCCATCATTAGTTTTTAAAGATCACTATACCGGTTCTCAATACAACAACTGGTCATACGGGTACCTTTCGGTATGTATGGCCTTTACTTCGTTATACAACAAATCCCGAAACTCGTCGACATTTTCCTTTTTGGTAGCCGATATAAATATCGCCGGACTATTATTCTTCGCCATCCAGCTATGTTTAAAATCCTCTAAAGTAAGCGGTTCTGTTTGCGGTTCAATCTGGTGTTCTTCGGGCCTAAAAGCATCTATTTTATTAAACACCGTGATCATTCGTTTATCAATAGCGCCAATATCTTTCAGGGTTTCATTAACGGTACGTATCTGATCCTCAAAATTAGGGTGCGATACATCCACCACATGCACCAGGATATCGGCCTCGCGTACTTCATCAAGCGTCGATTTAAAGCACTCTACCAAATGGTGAGGCAGTTTACGGATAAAACCAACCGTATCCGATAACAGGAAAGGCACATTTTCAATTACCACTTTCCTCACGGTAGTATCTAGCGTAGCGAACAGCTTATTCTCAGCAAACACATCTGATTTGGATATCATGTTCATGATGGTTGATTTACCTACGTTGGTATAACCCACCAAGGCGGCACGCACCATCTGGTTACGGTTTTTGCGCTGTGTTTCGTTCTGTTTATCGATCTGCTTTAGTCTTTCTTTCAGCAATGCTATTTTATTCAGGATCAAACGCCTGTCGGTCTCTATCTGTGATTCACCCGGGCCACGCATACCAATACCACCCTTCTGGCGCTCTAAATGTGTCCATAAACGGGTAAGGCGGGGCAGTAAATATTGCAGTTGGGCCAGCTCAACCTGGGTTTTGGCTTGTGCGGTTTGCGCCCGGTTGGCAAAAATATCCAGTATCAGGTTATTCCGGTCGAGGATCTTTACCCCCAGCTCCCGCTCGATATTACGCAGTTGCGATGGTGATAGTTCATCGTCAAAAACCACCATATCAATCTCTTCTTCTATAACAAAAGCTTTAATATCTTCCAGCTTACCCGAGCCTACAAAAGTTGCCCTGTCGGGGCGTTGTAGCTTTTGGGTAAAGCTCTTCACGGTTTCGCCACCGGCTGTTGCCACTAAAAATTCCAGCTCTTCTAAGTATTCTTTTTCCTGTTCTTCGGTTTCGTGCGGTGTCATTACACCAACCAGAACAGCTTTTTCCTGCTTCACAGCAGTATCGTAAAATTTTTGCTTCATTAATTATTGTATATCAATCCAAATGCCAGTTTAACTCATAGCATATATCAGGGCAAATACCCCGTTTACTGATGCCAAAATTACAGTAAAGTAATATATAAATTACTATTGTTATTTACTATACGCGCCAGCCTTTCAAATCATTACATATTTACCAGTTATACCTTTTAATCAAAAGGCAAATGGATACAATTAAATATATTAAATTGTTTTTTTTATTTTCATTTTATTAAATTGCTGCAACTTATTTGTAACGACGATTTAAACCTTAGCACATGAACAAGATCTTTACCCTACTCCTTTTAGGGTGTATGGCAGTTGCTGCCCAAGCGCAAACACACGCGCCTGTACCCACCGCACAAGCATTTGGCAAAGTTGATAAAGCTGATCTGGACCTTAAAGCCTGCGAATTTGAAAAGGATGCCAATGCCGAAATCCTTTTTGATAAAGCCGAGGTTTACTTTGACCAAACCTATAATATTGTGACCGAAAGGCATAAACGCATCAAAGTATTTAACGATAATGGCAAATCAGAAGCCAACATCCGTATAGAATATTACAGCGCCAACCATCTTCAATATATTACCGGCCTGCAGGCCCAAACCATCAACCCAGCCAGCGGTGCTCCTGAAATTATAAAAGTTGATAAGAAGCAAATATTTACTGAAGTGATGGACAAATACCGCTCGGCCATGGTATTTTCTTTCCCTAACGTAAAACCAGGCTCCATCCTGGAGTATAAATACCGCTTAACATCTGCTTCTATTGGCGATTTCCCGGATTGGTATTTTCAGAGCGATCTGCCTACACGCTACAGCGAGCTAAGCACCAATGTACCTGATGTTTTATATTATAAACAACTGGTTAACGTGCACTCGCCTTACGTTGTAGATAAAACCAATTCAAGCAACGCGCATATCCAGGCCCTGGCTAATATACCATCATTAAAGGACGAACCTTTTATGAATTCCCGTAATGATAACTCAGAACGTATCCTGTTTCAACTATTAAGTATTAAACCAACCAATGGCTTTACACATACTTACCAGGATACCTGGAAAAAGGTTGGCGAAAATAAGTCTGAAGATGAAGATTTTGGCGGCCAGATAAACCGCAAACTTGCCGGCGAAGAAGCAATTATTGCCAAAGCCAAAAGCATGAAAACCGATGACGATAAGATAGCCTATTTATTTAACGAGGTTAAAAACACCCTTAAATGGAACGACTCCTATGCCCGTTACACCAATGACGGCACCGTAAAAGCCTGGGAAAAAAAGATAGGCAACTCCACCGAAATTAATCTTATACTCACCCATTTGCTCAAAAAATCGGGTATCAAGGTATATCCTATGCTGGTAAGTACCCGCAGTAATGGCCGCGTTAACCCGGCTTATCCAAGTTTTTACCAGTTTAATACCTCGGTAGCCTATATTCCT
This sequence comes from Mucilaginibacter sp. 22184, assembly GCF_052045695.1. Taxonomy (NCBI): domain Bacteria; kingdom Pseudomonadati; phylum Bacteroidota; class Sphingobacteriia; order Sphingobacteriales; family Sphingobacteriaceae; genus Mucilaginibacter; species Mucilaginibacter sp. 22184. The sequence goes on along the minus strand of NZ_JBQEPI010000001.1, from coordinate 1,201,245 downwards.
GTAGATAGCAATAAATACTACGTGCTTGATGCTACCAACAAGTACAATATCTACAACCAGGTACCCAATACCTATCTGAACTCGTTTGGCTTGTATATCAATAAGGACGACCAGGTTTATGACCTCGCCTTTTTAGATGATAAAATTCCCGTTAGACAGGTTGTACTCATCAATGCCGAAATAAAACCTGAAGGCAAAATGAGCGGAACTGCCGATATCAGTAGCTTTGCTTATAACCGTATTAACTGCATCAAGAAGTACAAAACCGATGGCGAAAAAAAATACATCGATTATTTGCGTAACGATAACAATAGTATGAAGATAGCAGCTGTTAAGTTCGAGAATATGGAGGTTGACACGTTGCCGCTACAACAAAAAATGGACTTTAACCTGGATCTTACTGGGGCCGATGAGAACTATATTTACTTTAACTCCAACCTGTTCACCGATCTTAAAACCAATCCATTCCTGAACGAAAACCGGGTTACCGATATCGACTTTGGCTATCGCGACAACTACGCTATAACAGGCATATTTAAACTGCCCGCCGGTTATAAAATTGACGCCATGCCTAAAAGCATCACCATGATGATCCCAGATAAAAGCATTGTTTTTAAGCGCATTGTGGCCGAGCAGGATGGCTCTATCATGATCAGGCTCAATGTTGATTTTAAACAATCACTGTACTTTAAAGAGAACTACCCGGAGTTTCATGAATTCTGTAAAAAAATGTACGAAATGTTGAATGAACAGGTAGTACTTAAAAAAGGCTGATAAATCATGTTTATAAAAAAATATCACAGGCTGCTACTAATCCTGGCAGCCTTATGCACAATATATAGCCACAGCTACGGCCAGGATAAAAACATCCCTAAAGATCTGTACGTGGCCGCAACCATACCCGATTCGTTAAAAGAGGATGCCAATGTGGTAATTCGGTACGAAGCACGTGAAACCATAGTAAAGGAAGCAGGCAGGCAAACAACCAAAGAGCACAGTATTGTAACCGTACTCAATGACAAAGGCGATGATGATGCTATCTTTATGTTGCCTTACAACAAAAAATACGACTCGTACAGCGGCATCGAAATAAACATTTATAATGCTGCCGGCCTCCTGATTAAAAAATATCATAAAAGTGATATGTACGATGGCTCGGCGGCTGATGACGAAACCATGGTAACAGATCAGCGCTATTTGGCTATCAAGCATGCTATAGCCAGCTATCCAACAACTATCGAAATTCAGTATGAAGAAAACGAAAGCAGTTTTATTGGCCTGAACAGCTGGTATGTGCAGGATAAAATGGAGCAAGCTGTACAAAACGAATACTGTAAGATCTCGGTAAACCCCTCTGTTGGTTTCCGGTACCAGGCCAGCAATACCAATATTAAACCTGTTAAAGGCAATGCCGACGGCTTGGATACCTATACCTGGACGGCTAAAAACCTTAAGGCCATTAAAAAACAGGAACATGTTTTAAGCTGGACCATCATCCCCAGGATCAACTTCGCGGTAAACACCTTTAACTGCTACGGCTATCCCGGCGATTTTACCAGCTGGCAATCATTCGGCAACTGGATCAAATCATTAAATGACGATGTTTCTTCCCTTAGCCCCGAACGCATAGCCCAGATAAAACAGATGACCGATACCATCAAAACCGATAAAGAGAAAGCCCGCTTTTTGTATAATTATATGCAAAAAAGCATGCGTTATGTTGGTATCCAGTTAGGCATCGGGGGCTTCAAGCCATTCCCTGCTACCTTTGTTGATCAAAAGAAATACGGTGATTGCAAGGCGCTTTCCAACTATATGCGTGCCCTGCTCAGCGCGGTAAATATCCCATCAAATTATGCTATTATCCGGGCTGGCTACAATGCTGAACCCGCCAGCCTGGCCTTTCCCAGTAATTCATTTAACCATGCCATATTGTGTATCCCTTTTAAAAATGATACCACCTGGCTGGAGTGTACCAGCAGTACAACCGCGTTTGGCAAACTGGGGCCCTTTACCGAAAATCGCAATGCCCTGTTGATCACAAACGAAGGCGGCAAACTGGTAAATACGCCCCGTAGCGCCCCCGAGGATAACCAGCTGAACAGCCAGGTACACCTGGTACTGGATGCCGATGGCGGAGCCAAAGCCCACATCGGTATTTTAAGCAGCGGCGAGTATCGTAGCATGTTTGTTGATGTGCTACCCACCTACAAAGCCGACGAACAAAAGGAGTATCTGTTAAAACACCTGGATATAAAGCAACCCTCGGTTTTTACCTTTAAGCCTGCCGATGATGCAAAAGGCTTTAAAGAAATAAGTATTGACCTGGAGTACGATAAGTTTTGTGACATTGCCACCGGCGACAAGCAATTCTATCGCCCAATGGCCTTTTTGCTTTGGGATGTTACCCTGCCGGCCGAAGAGAAAAGAAAAAGCAATTACTATTTCCCGGCGCCGGTTGCTAAAACCTGCGTAACCACTATCGATCTTCCAACCGGTTTTGAGATGGAAACGCTCCCCACCGATCAAAGTCTAAAGTTTACCTACGGCAGTTACGAGGTAAAATATAAATATGATGCCGCCAAAAACCAGGTGATCAGTACAGCTAAGTTCAACCTGACCAACCAGCTGATCCCAGCCGCCAAATACACCGAAATGCAGGTTTATATGGATGCCGTAGCCAAAGCGCAAAATAAAAAACTGGTGATCCGCCGCAAAGCTTAAATTTGCGCCTGATGATATTCAGGCTCGATAAACGTTTAGTATTTCCTGAGCCCGATCTGGCAGAACCAGACGGGCTTTTGGCTGTTGGTGGCGACCTTTCCACCCAACGTCTGCTGCTGGCCTATCAAAATGGGATTTTCCCCTGGTATAGTGATGATACCCCTATCCTCTGGTATTCGCCGCATGAACGTTTTGTGCTTTATCCGCAGGAACTTAATATATCCCGGTCCATGCGCCGGGTACTTAACTCGGGTAGGTTTAGGGTTACTGCCGATACTTGTTTCAACGAAGTGATCGCGGCCTGCTCCACCGTTCCGCGCGAGGGACAGGATGGCACCTGGATCACCGCCGGTATGAAAGCGGCTTATAACCAACTTCATGCCGAAGGTTATGCCCACTCGGTTGAAGTTTGGCAAAACGACGAATTGGTTGGCGGTATTTACGGCGTAAAGGTAGGCGATGTTTTTTGCGGCGAAAGCATGTTTAGCAAATTAAGCAATGCCTCCAAAACGGCGCTGATACATGTATGCCAAAGTGGCTTATACAAACTGGTAGATTGCCAGGTACATACCGATCATATGGAATCAATGGGCGCACGCATGATCAGCAGGGCGGAGTATATGGCCATTTTAAACCCCGAAAATTAAAAAAGCTTTCGGCCTTAAGCCTTCCGCTTTTAGCTACTATATAGTTACCTTTGAAACGTGCAGCAAGCAAATACCAAAGAACGTATCATTTTAGGCATCGACCCCGGAACGGCCGTAATGGGCTACGGCCTGGTGAAAGAAACCGGACCAAAAATTGAACTCATTGCCCTGGGTGTAGTGAAAATGGAGAAGCTGGATGACCATATGCTCAAGCTGCAGCGCATATTCGAAAAAACAGTAGCCCTTATTGATAATTACAAACCCGATTGCCTGGCCATCGAAGCTCCTTTCTATGGCAAAAACATACAAGTGATGCTTAAACTGGGCAGAGCGCAGGGTGTAGCCATGGCTGCCGCCTTAACGCGCAATATCGATATTACCGAATACGCGCCACGTAAAATAAAGCAATCCATCACAGGTAATGGCAACGCCACTAAAGAACAGGTAGCCGCCATGCTGCAAACCCTACTAAAGTTTAGCGAAACCCCCGATTTTCTGGATGCTACCGACGGCCTGGCCGTTGCCGTTTGTCATTCTTTCCAACGCATATCCACGGGCAGCAGCAAAACCGGCAGCAAAAAATCATACTCCGGCTGGGATACGTTTGTAAAGGATAATGCGAAGAGGATTATGAAGTAGATGCGCGGATGATGATCTTCCTACAATATAAAAGTTTGTCATCCTGAGCGGAGCGAAGGATCTAATCTACAGCATGTAAATCGGCGAATAGATTCTTCGCTCCGCTCAGAATGACAATTGTTTTTTTTAAAGGTTCACGGAATAACGTTCCCGTCAAAATCAAACCTATATTTTCTGTTGTCCCAGTCGGTGGCTAAAATATAGTCGTCGGTAACAACAAAATCATCTTCATTGCTTTTAGGCGTTACAAAAATATCAGCACCGCTCTGTTGCCAGATCAAATCACCATCTGCGCTTAAACGACTGATTTCTACTTCGCCATGAACGATATAATCCAACTTGTATTTGAATATTTCAAAACAGGTGGCAAAATCGGCTTTTGTTTTCCACTGTAACAACAGAGTTGGTATAGTTAGGCAAAATACGCTGTCCGAACAGCAAATCACCAACCTGCCAGGTTCAACGATCAACGAATTTGGATATATATCCGTAGCACCTCCGGATGAACCTATAATTGCGCTGCTTAAAAGCGAAGCATCTTGATAAATCTTTATTCCAAAAGCTGATGTAGATTGATAACCATCCTCATTGACATAAACGGCATTATACGCATGAACATTAGCTATTGAGTCACGCCGAAAATCGGGATCAGGAAAAATGTCAATTTGAAATTCGCCTGCTGTCAGTGGATTCATCTTTGATAATTTTAGGCTTTCGTGAGATTAATGCAGGGGAGATTAAATTTGATTATAAAAGTTTGTCATCCTGAGCGAAGCGAAGGATCTATTCGCCGACCTGCATACTGTAGATCAGATTCTTCGCTTCGCTCAGAATGACAATGGTTTTTTATCTGCACATCCGCACATTTGCACATCCGCACATCAATTCCCTTAATCCCTTAGCGCCGCTTTGATCTTTTCTTTGGTAGCGCTCAGTTCTTCGGAGGTAAAGCTAAGCTTTGGGCGGGCAAAGTTCATGTCGTCAACCCGGTTCATGGGTATCAGGTGGATATGGGCATGGGGTACTTCCAACCCGATCACCGCGACACCAACCTTTTTACAGGGGATAGCCTTTTTTAGCGCTGTGGCCACAATTTTCGCAAAAATGTGCAGCCCGGTGTAGGTTTCATCATCCAGGTCAAATATATAATCAACCTCTTTTTTGGGTATCACCAGCACATGCCCTTCGGCCAGCGGACTAATATCCAAAAAAGCCAAAAACTCATTACTTTCAGCTACTACATGCGCAGGTATTTCGCCTGCTATTATTTTTGAAAAAATGCTCATGATTGGTGCGTGGTTTATTAAGTAAGTGGTTGAAATGGTTAATTAAGTTTTAGCAGTTAAAAAATCCTGATAATCCCTTAATCAGAAAAATCAAGGTTCAGACAACTTCATCAACCACTCACCCAATCAACCATTCACCAATGAACTTATCTGCTAATTTCCAGTATCTCAAATTCAATTACACCTGCAGGAACAGTGATCTCGGCAGTTTCGCCAACTTTTTTACCCAGCAGACCTTTAGCTATAGGTGATGTTACCGATATTTTACCGGCTTTCATATCAGCTTCGCTTTCTGATACCAGCTGGTAGCTCATGGTAGCTCCGTTTTTAATATTTTTGATCTTTACTACAGATAAAGCCAGCACTTTTGATACATCCAGTTTTGACTCATCAAGCAAGCGCGCATTGGCCAGGGTTTCCTGCATCTGTGCTATTTTAGCTTCGTGCAAACCCTGCGCTTCTTTAGCAGCATCGTATTCGGCGTTCTCAGAAAGGTCACCTTTATCCCGGGCTTCGGCTATAGCTCTTGATATATCCGCACGTCCGGTTGTTTTTAATTTTTGTAATTCTTCTTTTAATTTCTCTAAACCATCTTTGGTAAAGTATGATACCTCTGCCATAACAATAAATTATTTAATGTTCACTTCGTTGGTCATTCAAAAAAAACCGCCCCCCTTGTTTTAAGAAGGACGCAATGACTCTAAAAACAAACAAGACTACATGGGCCCGAGCCTACATAGTCTTGCTTTTGTATTTAACGAAGATAAGTTATTTAAATTTTAATATCCAAATTTTTTTACCGGCACCAATGGTTAATTAGTCCATAGTCGATAGACCATGACCATAAAGAATCATACGTTTTCTTTTACTATGGACCATGGACTATTGACCATCGACTAAAAAGCCACCAGCTTCTCGGCCATTACCTCGCTTATTTTGCGGTACGAGTCAAATGTCCAGCCTGCTACATGCGGACTTAGCAGTACCCTGCCGCTTTGACGCAGCTCATCAAACCACACCTGCTCGGCCAGGGCCGGGAATTTTTCTACCTCCAGCACATCCAGCCCGGCACCCAGTATTTTGCCTTGTTTAATAGCATTCAGCACAGCGCTCACTTTGGCGGTTTTACCACGCGAGGTATTCAGAAAAAATATCGGTTTTTTAAAATGGAACAAGTATTCATCATCCACCAATCCATTGGTTTCGGGCGTAAGCGGTATATGCAGACTCAACACATCGCTATGTTTCACGATGTCTTCCATACTTACTTCGCGAGCATAACGATCGCTAAAGCCGGTCTTGTACTTATCATAAGCAATCACCTCTACCTGGAAACCCGATAGCTTGCGGGCAAAGCTATGCCCCATATGGCCATAACCAATAATCCCCACGGTTTTGCCTTTAAGTTCAAAGCCGCGATTAGCTTCTCGTTGCCAGCTGCCGCCGCGTATTTCAGCATCACCTTTATTTAAATTGTTCATTAAGGATAACAACAAACCAATGGCATGTTCGCCAACGGCGTCTGAATTGCCCTCGGGCGCGTTGATGAGGCTGATACCTTTTTCGGCCGCATAGGCTTCGTCAATATTATCCATCCCGGCACCGGCACGGGCTACAAAGCGCAGATTGGCCCCGGCATCTATCACATGTTTATCAACCCTGAATTTGGAACGGATCACCAGTCCGGCATAATCGCCTATGATCTGCAGTGCTTCGTCGGCTTTGATCAGGGGTTGATAATCGCATTGGTAACCTTTGGCGGTGGCCATCTCCATAAATATGGGATGCACATCGTCAACTATAAGAATGTTATTTTTCAATTTCGAAATATTAGGAAAGGGCAAATTTACAAAACCTACCATTATTCACCATCAGCTATTTATGGTACGATAGATTTTTACAGTTTGGATATAATTGCAAGGCACATGGAGCATGCTGTATTTTGAACGCCGGTAATGGCTCACCCCGACATCGCTTCGCGCATAGAGGGAATTTCTTAACCCTCTTTCCGCCAAAGGCGAAGAGAGGGTGGTCCAGCGAAGTGTAGACCGTGAGTCGACTCTGCATCATCCGATCTTGCACTCGCTACAATCCACAGCGCAAGTAAACCGGGCGAGTCAATTTCCCCTCATTTAAATATATTTGTTTAGCAGCAATCAATATTTTATGGAAAACTTACAAAAACAGGTTAAAGCATTAAAAATATACTCAGGCATGTTAACCCTGCTGGTATTGGTATTAATAGTGACAGCTTTCAGACAGACTGCCAGCATCAACGAACATTTTAAACACATCACCGCCGAACGTATCGATATTGTTGATGCCAATGGCCAGATCCGCATGGCTATTAGTAATCACGATCGTCAGCACCCCGGAACCATTGGCGGCAAAGAACTACCTAAACGCGACCGCCCAGCCGGTATGATATTTTTTAATGACGATGGCGATGAATGCGGCGGGCTGGTGTACGATGGCAATAAAAAAAGCGCCGGTATGACCTATTCCGTCGATCAGTATCAGAACGACCAGATCATGCAGATCCAATACAGCCAGGATAAGGATACCGACGGCTTGAAACGCAGCTATGGTTTAAAACTGTGGGATAAGTACGACAACTTTCCATCGGCTAAGGTAGTGGCCTATGTTGATTCATTAAAGCAATTGAATAATGCTGCTGCCTACGCTGCCGGTATCAAAAAACTGCAACAACCAGGGGTATTAACCGCCGAACGGCTTTTTGTGGGCAAAAATACCAAAGGCGAAGTAGGCTTGTTTTTGCGTGATGATAAAGGCAGGCCCCGCCTCCGAATTTATATCAACCAGCAAAACCAACCCGTTATAGAAACGCTAAATGATAAAGGCCAGGTAGTGGCATCGAAATAAGACAATGAATTGAACGCTGTATTGCGAAGTACGGAGCAAGAGCCTCACCCAACCCTCTCCATCCCGATAGCTATCGGAAAAGAGCGCTTTAATTTTTTTTAAGTCTCCCCCTTTGTGGAGATCCGATAGCTATTGGATTAGAGGGACTCTTACTTCGTACCCTCCCAATGACGTGTGAATTAAAAAGCGCAGACCAATAGTCGGCTCTGTAATCTCACTTCCAGAAAAATTGCAGCGACTATTTAAGTTACCTGCCATTTTGAACAATTTTAAAAACTGGCACGGGAATGGCTTTATAAGTCTGGAGTTGTGAGTATTAAGCATGGAGTTTTTTCCTGCAACTCAATACCCACAACTTAAAACTAATTACAGAGATGAAATTAATCAAGATAAAAAAACTGGGTACCGATATAAAACATCAGGCCGAAAAACTAGCCGACAACGGTTTTAAGCAGATATTTAATCATATTGACCAATTTAAGATTAAAAAAGGGGTTGATAAACTGGGGCTGGATAAATTTATAAATCAGTGCGCGCTAATGGCCGCGGGCTCGGGTGCTGTTGCCGGCAGCGGTGGCATGGTTACGCTGATAGCCGGTTTACCTCTTGATTTTGCCAACCTCATTACGCAACAATTTAGGGTAACTATGGCCATTATGTATTATAACAAGGGTAGTTATCAAATGGAATTTAACGAATTCATGGGCCTGGTAGCTACCTCGTTGCGGGTAGAGGCCGGAGTAGCCATATCCAAAACCATGATGGAGGGCATTGCCGAAAAATTCCTGATGGTACTGGGTACCCGTACCGCCGAAAGAATGGTACCCGTAGTGGGCGCTGTAATTGGCGGCACAGCCAACTACCTGTTCATTAAACGCATGGCCGAGATGGTCAAAAAAATGCAGGATACCCCGGTGGTTATACCGATAGCCCCCTAACCCCCTGAAGACGGAACTTTTGGCAATATCATTATTTAGGGCTACTCCGTAGGAGTAAAAGCTTTGTAGAAAACAAACAATAAGCATTTAGCATGCCGTAGGTATGCGCCTTAAGGTTGTAGTACCTATGATTCCCCGGAACTTCAAAATCCGACAAAATTGGTGTATATTTAAATACACAACAGGCCTGCTTTCTTTTTCAAGGGAGCAGGCCTGTTCAGTTAAGAAACAAAAGCCCCCGAGCATCCTATTTTGAATACAACTAATTAATACTTCTTAAAGTTTTTAAAACACATCAAAATCGGGCTGAAATTTGTTAAAAAGCGATGAAATAGAATTTTTCAGCACTTTTTTGAATCCATTTTTCCAGTTTTTGATCAAAAATTTGTTAAAATCCGGGGTTTAAAAAGTTTTTTTGAAAAGAAATTACTGAGTACTCCGCCCTGTCGCCACCTCATTGGTGAGCTTTACAAAATCGGCAACGGTGAGCCGCTCGGCGCGCAGATCGAGGGTTGTATTCCCTGCCATCTGTTCTTTGTTGATTAATGATGATATGGCATTGCGCAGCGTTTTGCGGCGCTGGTTAAAACCCGCTTTGACAATTTGCCAGAAAAGCTTTTCATCGCAGTCCAGGGCTTCAGCGCTATTTCTTGTGAGCCTGATCACTGCCGAAAGCACCTTGGGTGGTGGATTAAACACGCCGGCTTTCACGGTAAACAAGTATTCTACCTTATAATAGGCCTGCAAAAAAACGCTCAGAATACCATATTCCTTGCTACCGGCTTTGGCGGTACAGCGTTCGGCTACTTCCTTTTGGAACATGCCCACCACCTCAACCACTTGCTGGCGGTTATCGAGCACTTTAAATAATATCTGGGAAGAAATATTATACGGGAAATTGCCAATAATAGCCAGCGGACCATTAAATACGCCTTTAAAATCCATCTCCAGAAAATCGGCATTAATAAGGCGGCTACCTAAATGGGGGTATTTTTTTTGCAGAAACTGGTATGATTCCTCGTCAATGTCGATCAGGGATACTTCGTATTCGGTCTTCTGCAATAAAAAGTCAGACAGGATACCCATACCCGGGCCAACTTCCAGCACGTGTTGATAACGGCCATCGGGTTTCAGGCTGTCCACAATTTTGGCAGCGATATTTTTATCTGTCAGAAAATGTTGCCCTAAATGTTTTTTTGCCCTTACCAACGTCATTATTAATCAAATATTTGAGCAAATTAAGGCATATTTGTGCTTTATTCGGGAACTATAAGCTTAAAATCTTTTATTTGCAGTAAAAAAGTCGGGTAAAAGCTGAAAGGTTAAGGGTAAAAGGTAACGCCTGGACCGTAAATTATAAAAAAAAATAATCACAGATCAGCATCAGTGAAATCACTCCAAAAACCGGTGAAATCCTGTAATGATCAGTGTAATCATACATAATAACATGAGCGAAAAAATTAAAGTAGGGATAAGCATAGGTGATGTAAATGGCATAGGATTAGAAATAATTATAAAAACACTGGCAGATGCCCGCATTTACGATTATTGTACCCCCATTGTATACGGGCATACCAAGGTAGCCTCGTTTCACCGCCGCGCAACCCAAGTTAATGAGCTTAATTTTCATGTTATTAATGATCCGTCACAAGCGCAGGCAAAAAAGCCTAATATGATCAATTGCTGGGAAGAGGATGTAAAGATAGAGATGGGCCAGGTGACCGAGGCTGGTGGCAAATATGCCTTCATTTCCCTGGAACGTGCTACTTTTGATCTGAAAGAGGGATATATCGATGCCCTAATCACGGCGCCTATCAATAAAGATAATATACAAAACGACCAGTTTAACTTCCCAGGCCATACAGAATACCTGCAGCAACGCGACGGCGCTGCCGAATCATTAATGTTTTTAGTGAGCGATACCTTGAGGGTTGGTGTAGTTACCGGGCATATTCCCATCAGTAAAGTAGCCTCAAGTATTACCGGCGAAAAAATACTGGCTAAGCTTAAGCTGATGAACCATAGTTTGCAGAATGATTTCTGGATCCGCAAACCAAAAATCGCGGTGCTGGGTCTTAATCCTCATGCCAGCGATAATGGTCTGATTGGCAGCGAAGAAAAAGAAGTGATCATCCCAGCTATTGAAGAGGCCCGCAACAACGATATAATGGCCTTTGGCCCCTACTCAGCCGATGGTTTTTTTGCCAATGGAACATATTTGCAATTTGATGCCGTGCTGGCCATGTATCATGACCAGGGACTTATTCCTTTTAAGCAAATAGCTTTTGAATCGGGAGTTAATTTTACCGCAGGTTTAAATTTTGTACGCACCTCTCCAGATCATGGCACCGCGTATGATATAGCCGGTAAAAATCAGGCTTCGGAGATATCATTCCGCGAGGCCCTGTTCACAGCCATACATATAGTAAAACACCGCCGCGAAACGCTGGAATTGAACGAAAATCCGCTGGTATTTACTAAGCTGAGCCGCGACAGGGACTAAAATATGGTCTGTAATAATAATGTTTCAATTTAATTAACGTTAGATTAAAACATTTGCTTAGTTATCGCATTTACCACTTTAATGAATGATTTTTTTAGTCGAGTCCGATCCATTGACGCTTTTCGTGCGGTAACCATGTTCCTGATGATATTTGTGAATGACCTCGACGGTATTCCAAATACACCCAACTGGCTCAAGCATGCGGGCGAAAACGTTGATGCTTTAGGCTTAGCCGATACTATTTTCCCTGCGTTTCTATTTATCGTGGGCTTATCTATACCCTTCGCATTTCAAAACCGGCTTAAAAAAGGCGATTATAAACTGCTTTGGCGTATTGCCACCCGCTCTTTCGCCCTGGTATTCATTGGCTTTTATCATGCCAACATGGAAACCTACAACGAGGTTACTACCCTGCTGCCCAAGCCCGTTTGGGAAAGCCTGGTTACGTTTAGCTTCTTTTTTATCTTTTTAGATTATGGTAAAGATACCTCCAATCTTAAACGGTATATTTTACAAGGATTTGGCATAGCCTTGCTCCTGGCCATGTCTATCCTCTACAAAACCAGCGATCCGGGGCATACCTGGCTACATTTTACCTGGTGGGGTATCCTGGGGCTGATAGGCTGGGCGTACCTACTTTGCGCGCTGATCTATTATTACTCCGGAGGATATCTCTGGATCCAGGCAGCGGCATGGATATTCTTCATGTTCTTTAACATCGATTTTCACTTCGGCTTTTTGAATTTCCTGGCTCCTCTGCAAAAATATGTTTGGATAGCAGGCAACGGCGCTATGCAGGCTTTTACTATGGCCGGGGTGTTTGTATCGGTATTGTATATGCGACTTAAGGCTAATAACGAGCTTAAGTTATTGTGGGCCGCCCTGCTCATGATTGCCATTATCATGTTTAATATGGGCTTTATTGTACGTTATTTTAGCGGTGGTATTTCCAAAGCACGCGATACCCCTTCATGGGTACTCATTTGTACGGGTATCAGCTTAATCATGTACGCTATTTTTATTTACGTGGTTGATTTTAAGCATAAATACAACTGGTTCAAGATCATTGAGCCGGCCGGCACCAATACGTTTACCTGTTATATTGTACCGTTTTTATTTTACCCTATGTATGAAATGAGCAACCTGGGCTATCCGGAATACCTGAGCCAGGGCACCGGTGGATTGATCAAATGTATCCTGTTCGCATTTGTAATGGTTTGGCTCACCGGTTTGCTGGATAAGATCAACATCAGGCTGAAAATATAATTGGAGGTGAAAGGATAAAGACAAAAGGCGAAAGTAAATAGCAGCTTTAAGCCTTTGGCTTTGCGCTTTAAGCTTAAAAATGGCTCTTTAATTTTCAAATACCAAAACGGTATTTGGTTTATATTATGCCCTCTTTTTGATAATTAGCCTTGTACATTAAAGTATTATCTTTACCTTTAATAATTAGTGTTATAATTTACCACTAATCAAATTAAAAAAACAGTTTTCAGTTATGGGATTTTTCCATACATTTGCGGGCTAATTGTTGCTCATTGAAATCGCTTAGAACATATTCGATTCCTTTTACAGGGCTTAAACTGGGAAAACACCAGTTTGAATACACTGTTGACGATGCTTTTTTTGACGAGTTTGATTACTCGCTTGTGAAAAAAGCCAATCTGCAGTGCCGGGTAGAATTGGATAAACAGGAAACAATGCTGATACTGGATTTTCATATCAGCGGCACGGTTAACGCCAATTGCGACAAGTGTTTGGCCCAGTATTTACAACCGCTGAACATCACCGAGCAGCAGATCGCTAAGTTTAGCGATGAAGTGATTGACGAAGATGATGAGATCATCACCCTGAATAAAAATGATCATGAGATCAATATAGCGGGGTTAATATATGAATACATAAATGTTGCCATGCCATTTATATCGGTGTGCAGCAATGAGGGTAACACCTCCTATTGTGATAAAGAGATGCTCGAAAAGTTAAATAACCTTTCGGGAAATGACGAACAAAATGAGCAGACAGACCCACGGTGGGACGTGCTCAGAAAAATAAATAAATAATAAAAAAGCAGGATCATGCCACATCCAAAACGTAAAATATCCAAATCAAGAAGAGATAAGCGTAGAACACACTACAAAGCTGAAGCTCCAACTTTAACTACCTGCCAAACTACAGGTGCCGTGCATTTACCGCACAGAGCTTATACTGTTGATGGTAACGTTTACTACAACGGTAAATTACTGATAGAGAAAGCAGCAGTAGCCTAAGTTTAATTTTCTGAAAATGAAGATTGGCTTAGATATTATGGGCGGTGATTTTGCTCCCAAAGCAGCCGTTTTAGGGGCAATCGAAGCTTATAAGGCTTTATCTGCCGACCAAAAACTGGTGCTTATTGGAGATAAAGAAGTTGCAGCCACTATTCTTCAGGAAAACAATGTAAGCCCCGACCATTTCGAGTTTGTACACACAACCGAAGTGATTGGTATGGGCGAACACCCTACAAAAGCCATTGTTCAAAAACCGGATTCAAGTATTTCGGTTGGTTTTCAATTGCTCAAAGAGGGGCAAATACAGGCCTTTTCTTCGGCTGGTAACACCGGTGCTATGCTTGTTGGCGCCATGTTCAGCGTAAAAACCATTCCCGGCGTTATTCGTCCGGCTATGACCACTATTGTACCCAAACTTAAAGGAGGTTTGGGTATTTTGTTGGATGTAGGCGCCAATGCCGATTGTAAACCAGATGTTCTGGTACAGTTTGGTGTATTGGGCAGCTTACTAGCCCAATCGGTATATGATATTACCAATCCTCGTGTAGCGCTGATGAACATTGGCGAAGAAGAAGAAAAAGGTAATATCCTTAGCCAGGCTACTTATCCATTAATGAAAGAAACATCGCTGTTTAACTTTATAGGTAATGTTGAAGGACGCGACCTGTTCAGTGAATCGGCCGATGTTTACGTATGTGATGGCTTTACCGGCAATGTCATATTAAAGCTGGCCGAATCGTTTTATGTTATAACACGAAAAAAACAGCTTAAAGATGAGTTTTTTGACCGGTTCAATTATGAGCAATACGGCGGAAGCCCTATCCTGGGTGTAAATGCCCCCGTAATTGTAGGCCATGGCATCTCTAGTCCCGAAGCTATCAAAAACATGATCCTTTTATCAAAAAACATGGTTGAGAGCAAACTGGTTGACAAAATTAAACAAGCTTTTCAGTAAAAAAATAAAAGATGAGTAAAATTCATGCTGCTATTACTGCTGTACATGGTTACGTTCCCGACTATATCCTGACCAACCAGGAGCTTGAAACATTGGTTGATACCAATGATGAGTGGATCGTAAGCCGTACAGGCATTAAGGAGCGCCGTATACTTAAAGGCGAAGGCTTGGGTACATCTGATATGGCAGTTCCTGCAGTTAACGGGTTGTTAAAAAAACGGGGCATAAGCGCCGATGAGATCGATCTGGTTATTTTTTGCACAACTACTCCCGATATGCCTTTTCCAGCAACAGCAAATATCCTGGCCAATAAAATTGGCGCGGTTAATGCCTGGGGCTTCGACTTACAGGCTGCCTGTTCTGGCTTTATTTATGGCCTTACTACAGGAGCCCAGTTTATTGAAAGTGGTAAACATAAAAAGGTACTGGTAATAGGCGGCGATAAAATGTCCTCGATAGTAAATTACCAGGATCGTGCTACCTGCATCATTTTTGGCGATGGCTGCGGCGCGGTATTGCTTGAGCCTAATACCGAAGGCTATGGTGTTTTAGACTCGATCCTTAAAAGCGATGGTTCCGGAGCTCAGTATCTGCACCAAAAAGCTGGTGGATCTGTAAAACCGGCGACCCACGAAACGGTGGAAGCCCGTGAACATTTTGCCTACCAGGAAGGTCCCGCGGTATTTAAATTCGCAGTAACCAATATGGCCGATGTAGCTCACGAAGTAATGGAGCGTAATAGCCTGGGAGCAGATGACGTTGCCTGGCTGGTACCTCATCAGGCCAATAAGCGCATCATTGATGCCACAGCCAGCCGCACAGGCCTGAGCGCCGATAAAGTGATCATCAATATTGAACGTTATGGTAACACTACAAATGGTACAATACCATTATGTTTGTGGGAGTGGGAAAGCAAGTTCAAAAAAGGTGACAACCTTATTTTAGCAGCGTTTGGCGGTGGATTTACCTGGGGTTCAGTCTATTTAAAATGGGCTTACTAAACGCGCATATTAAAAAATAAAAACATCTGTTCATTTTAATATGTTACTATAATTTATAGTTAAATCATAAAAAAACATTTGCACATTTGCAGTCTGCAATTTTGCATATTGCCAGTTTGCACATTATCAAATAACTTAGATAAACAAACTTTATCCAAAACCACTCAATCCCAAAGTATGGATATTAAACAAATTCAGGATCTTATTCGCTTTGTTTCAAAATCAGGCGTAAACGAAGTGTCAATTGAGCAAAAAGATTTTAAGATAACTATAAAAACCAACGAGGTTCAACCACAGGTTATCCATGCAAGCATCCCGGCGCAAACCGCCCCAGCGGCATTACCTGTTGCTCCGGCAGCCCCGGCAGCGGCACCCGTGGCTACTCCTGCTGCCCCGGCAGCGGCCGATACCTCAAAGTATCTTACCATCAAATCGCCCATGATCGGCACCTTTTACCGCTCATCAAGTCCTGATAAACCGTTATTTGTAAATGTTGGCGATGAAATAAAAACAGGCTCTGTTGTTTGTATTATCGAAGCCATGAAACTTTTCAACGAGATCGAATCTGAAATTTCAGGTCGCATTGTAAAAGTATTGGTTGACAATGCTTCACCGGTTGAATACGATCAGCCTTTATTTTTAGTAGAACCTATTTAGTAGATTGCACCGATTATAAATTGATTTTACCGATAGCAATTGATTGTATTGATTATAAAAATTAATCAGTGTAATCCGTTAAAAATAATCGGTGTAATCATAGAATAATCGGTGTAATCATAAAACAATCAGTGTAATCCTTACAAAAAAGATGTTTAAAAAAATATTAATAGCTAACCGGGGTGAAATAGCTTTACGTATTATCCGTACCTGTAAAGAGATGGGTATTAAAACCGTAGCTGTATATTCAACTGCCGACCGTGATAGCCTTCATGTACGTTTTGCTGATGAGGCTGTTTGTATAGGCCCACCGCCAAGCCGCGATTCTTACTTAAGTATTCCTAATATCATTTCGGCTGCCGAACTGACCAATGCCGATGCTATACATCCGGGCTACGGCTTTTTATCTGAAAACGCCAAGTTTTCGGCTATTTGTGCCGATTATGGTATCAAATTTATTGGTGCCACTGCCGAGCAGATCAACCAGATGGGTGATAAGGCATCAGCTAAAGACACCATGAAAAAAGCCGGCGTACCTATCGTTCCGGGTTCCGAAGGCTTACTTAGCGATGTAAAACAGGGTATTGGCATAGCTAACAAAATAGGCTATCCTGTTATACTAAAAGCTACAGCCGGTGGCGGTGGCCGTGGTATGCGTATAGTTTGGAAAGATGAAGAATTTGAGAACGCCTGGGATTCGGCCCGTGCAGAGTCGGGTGCAGCTTTCGGTAACGACGGCTTATATCTGGAAAAATATGTACAGGATCCGCGCCACATCGAAATACAGGTAGTGGGCGATCAATATGGTAAAGTATGCCACCTTTCTGAGCGCGATTGTTCCATTCAACGTCGTCACCAGAAACTGGTTGAGGAGTCACCATCACCTTTCATGACCGAGAAACTGCGTAAAAAAATGGGTGAAGCTGCTATAAAAGGGGCTAAAGCTGTTAAATACGAAGGTGCCGGTACCGTAGAGTTTTTGGTTGATAAAGACCGTAACTTCTACTTTATGGAGATGAATACCCGTATCCAGGTAGAGCACCCGGTTACCGAAGAGGTGATCAATTTTGATTTGATCAAAGAACAGATCAAGGTTGCTGCAGGTATCCCTATCTCTGGTAAAAACTACGAGCCAACCATGCACGCCATAGAGTGCCGTATCAATGCCGAAGATCCGTTTAACGGTTTCCGCCCGTCACCTGGTAAAATAACCAATTTCCATTCACCAGGTGGTCATGGTGTGCGTATCGATACGCATGTGTACACCGGTTACGTGATCCCGCCAAACTATGATTCGATGATAGCCAAGGTGATCTGCGTAGCGCAAACCCGTGATGAAGCATTGAGTACGATGGAGCGCGCACTGAGCGAATTTGTGATAGAAGGTGTAAAAACAACCATACCTTTCCATCTTAAATTATTGCAGGACCCTAACTTCCGTGCAGGTAATTTCACCACGAAGTTTATGGAAACCTTTGAATTTTAAAATAAATTCAAACTATCTTCATACAATAAAACGTACTTAGCACAATAGCGTTTGTACAGCGGTATTTATAAACCATGAGCGATAACAAATTAATTAAGGCCATTAAAGACAAAGGCAAAACGATGGAGGCAGAAATGTCCTTCTTCGATCATTTGGAAGCGCTAAGGTGGCATTTGGTACGGGCGTCAATAGCTATTGTGATATTTACTGCTGTAGTATTTTACTTTTACGACTGGATTTTCGATACCGTGATCATGGGCCCGGCCAGACCAACCTTCTGGACTTACCGTATGCTTTGTGAAATTGGTGCGGCTTTACACCGCTCCGGATTTTGTATCGATAAGATCAACATTCAGCTGATCAATACCGAAATGGCGGGGCAGTTTACGCTCCAGATCAATTCGGCACTTATTATTGGTATTACTTTGGGTGTGCCATACCTTATCTGGGAAATCTGGCGCTTTGTAAAACCAGCCCTGCATGAAAAAGAACGTAAAGCCGCTACCGGATTTGTTTTCTATGCCTGTATGCTGTTTCTTCTGGGTATTATGTTTGGATATTATGTCATTACGCCCATGTCCATTAATTTTTTATCTGGATATACCGTAAGCACAAAAATTCAGAATTTATTCTCTATTGATTCCTACATATCGTCAGTTGCTACCTTAACGCTGGCAACCGGTGTGGTATTTCAATTGCCTATCCTGGTTTATATATTATCAAACCTTGGTGTTTTAACACCCAAGTTTATGCGCGAAACACGCAGGTATGCTATTGTGATCATCCTCATTATAGCGGCAGTAGTAACGCCTACACCTGATATGTTAACCATGACCGTAGTAAGTATCCCGCTGTTTGTACTGTATGAAGTAAGTATTATAGTAGCAGGTTTGGTTGAGAAAAGAAAACTGAAACGCCACGAAGAGGTAATGTCATAAATCAGATATATACACGACATATAGAAAAGCGGCCACTAAGTGACCGCTTTTTTTATTTAAAAACATGGTTTACATAAATTCGCTGTTTTATGACAAAAACAAACACAACTATCTTATTATCAATAATATATAATCATGTTAACCCAAAAAAGTGTAAACCCATGTAAACCCACTTTTTACGCAAACAAAGTGCCTGTGCTGGCAAAATCCGCTTCCCTCCCGGAGAGCATTTGACCAGGGCTTATTGTAAAAACCGTACTATGTGAAATTGGCACATTTGCACAGCTAAATAATTTGCACATTTGTACATTAACTTAATACTTATTTAACTGATGAAAGAAGGGCTAAAGATTGCCATTGGTGCCGACCACGCCGGCTTTGATTATAAACAAGCTTTGCTGAACGCTGTATCAGCCGCCGAGATTAAAGATTTCGGCACCTACTCCAACGCCTCGGCAGATTACCCCGACTTTGCCCACCCCGTTGCTTCGGCCGTTGAAAGCGGCGAATTTGACCTTGGGATACTGGTTTGCGGCAGCGCCAACGGTGTAGCCATCACCGCCAATAAACATCAGGGCGTCCGCGCCGCCATTTGCTGGACAGTTGAGCTGGCCGAGCTGGCCCGCAAGCATAACGATGCTAATATTGTATGTATCCCTGCCCGCTTTATCAGCATTGAGGATGCCGGAAAAATTGTTGCCGCTTTTTTAAGTACAGAATTTGAAGGCGGACGCCACGCTACCCGCGTGGGTAAAATTTCCTGCTAATTAAGGCAAAAGGACAAAGGCGAAAACTAAAAGATATAAGTCACACCTCATTTTACTATGATCTATGAACCATTAAAATAAACTCTTTACAAACCTGAACATGAAAAAAATATACCTATGGGCCTTTTCATCGGCATTTGCCTTAAATGCCTGCGCTCAGCAACAACAAAATCCAACTATCGTAAAATATGCTAAGTTGATCACCGCCGAGGATGCCAGAAAGCACCTGAGCATCATAGCATCCGATGCTTTTGAAGGCCGTGAAACCGGTAAACCCGGCGCCGAGAAAGCAGCAAATTATATCGCGGCTGAATTTAAAAGGTTAGGTTTGCAAGCTCCTGTAAATGGGTCCTATTTCCTGGATGTACCGCTTACCGAAAACGCGCTAAAAGTAACCGACTTTACGGTTAACGGAAAAGCATTTACTTATACCAAAGATTTTTACCTTACCGGAACGTATCCGGATAATAACTTAACCGCCAATACTGTGGTTTTTGTGGGTTATGGAACCGATAGTGAAATCGGCTCGACAGATTTGACGGGAAAAATATTGCTTTGGGTAAACGAGGACAAACCCGAAGCTGGCTCCACTCCCAATACAAGCTACCGGATGACGGCTGCCCGTAACAAAATCATTAAAAACCTGCAAAGCAAAAAACCTTTAGCCATACTGGCGGCTAATCCTGGCATCGCTGCTGCTTTAAGCCGTTTCGGCAGCAGTATAGCAAGTGCGCGTTTAACCATTAAAAAGGATGATGCCCCATCGTCAAATACCAATGCCCCGGTAGTCAACGTCACAACCGAACTGGCCAATGAACTGGTAAAAGCAAGCGGTAAAACATATGATCAATTAAAGACTGCTTCTGCAGAGGCTGCTACTCCTGCCTTATCGGTAAAAACCGATGTGGTTTTGAATTACCATACCGAAAAGAAAGATGTAAAAGCGGTTGACGTACTGGGCTATATGCCAGGTACCGATCTGAAAGATGAGGTATTGGTATTTTCGGCTCACTATGATCATATTGGTTTAAACCGCGACCCAAATGCTAAAGATAAGGTAAATAACGGCGCCGACGATGATGGCTCTGGCACAACCGGAATTTTGGAAATTGCCCGCGCGTTTTCACAAGCCAAAAAGGATGGACACGGCCCGCGCCGCAGTATCCTTTTCTTAGGCAACGTGGGTGAAGAGAAGGGTTTATTGGGATCGGAGTATTACTCTGAGCACCCGGTTTTCCCATTGGCTAACACCATTACCGATCTGAACATTGATATGATTGGTCGCGTGGGTGAAGAATATATCGGTAAACCTGATTCAGCTAATTATGTATATGCTATCGGTTCGGCTATGCTAAGTTCCCAACTGCATGAAATTGGAGAGAATGCCAATAATACCTACACCAAGCTGCACTTAGATTATAAATATGACGATCCCAAAGATCCAAACCGCTTTTACTATCGCAGCGACCATTACAACTTTGCCAAACATGGTGTCCCTATTATTTTCTACTTTAACGGGGTACATGCTGATTACCACCAGCCTGGTGATGAAGTAAGCAAGATCAACTTTCCATTACTGGCCAAGCGCGCGCAACTGGTATTTTATACCGGCTGGGATCTGGCAAACCGTGACAAACGCCCTGTTGTAGATGGTAAGATATCTGAAGAAACCAGGTAATAATCGAGTTCAAAAATCTAAATATAGAGACGCAAATTTGCGTCTCTTTTTGTTTTGTTAAAAACTTAATCAACCTCTCAACAATCAACCAATATAAAAAAAAACTAAATTCGCATATATGGGAAGCACTGCGGAAGAGTTTTTGGTAGCCTCTGAAGAAAAGGCCTTTGATGTTGATCACCGCCGTATTATCAATAATAACATTGATAAATACAGTACTGCTGTTGAGCGCGGCCTTTCCCGCATTACCAATCTTGAAAATGCCAAACGCAAGGGCCACGTGATCAAGTGGAAGGTAATGGAGAACCTGGATAAATTTTTACCGGAGTTCGAAGCCAACTTTCAAAAACGCGGCGGCAAAGTGATCTGGGCCAATGATGCCGAAGAAGCTAATCGTGAGATTCTGAGCATTATCCGCAAAGCCAACGCCAAAACAGTTGTAAAATCAAAATCGATGGTTACCGAAGAAATTCATTTAAATGAATTCCTGGAAAGCAACCAGATAGAATCTTTGGAAACCGATCTTGGCGAATACATTGTGCAGCTTCTGGGTCAAAAACCTTATCATATAGTTACCCCGGCTATGCACCTCAGTAAAGAGGACATTGCCAAACTGTTTCATGAACGTTTTGGTACCCCCATCGATGCCACCCCGGAACAGCTTACGTTAAAAGCACGGGAATTATTACGTGAAAAATACTTGCAGGCTGATATAGGCATTACAGGCGCAAACTTTTTACTGGCCGACACCGGCAGTATCGCTATTAGCGAAAATGAGGGTAATGCACGCCTATGCACTACCTTTCCTAAAATACACATTGCCATTGTAGGTATCGAAAAGCTGATACCATCCATCGCCGATCTTGACTTGTTCTGGCCAATCCTATCGACACATGGAACCGGGCAAAATCTCACCGTTTACAATACCATTTTAAGCGGCCCTCGCCAACCCAACGAAACCGACGGGCCTGATGAAATGTATGTAATATTGTTGGATAACGGCCGTACCAACCTGCTGGCCCAAAAAGATCAGCGCCAGGGCTTATACTGCATCCGATGTGGAGCCTGTTTAAACGTTTGCCCTATTTATAAAAATATTGGCGGCCATACCTATAATACCACCTATAGCGGCCCTATTGGCTCCATTATTACTCCGCATACCCGCGGCATGGACGAGTTTAAGCATCTAAGCTACGCTTCCAGCTTATGCGGCCGTTGTACCGAAGTTTGCCCCGTTAAGATCGACATCCATAAAATGCTTTTGCTTAACCGGCGCGACGCGGTCAAAGAACACCTGGTTACCAATAAGGAACGTTGGGGCTGGAGCATATGGCAAAAGGGCATGCTCAAACGCAAGCTCATGGATTTTTTTGGCGGCAAAATGAAGAACTATCTGCTCAAAACCTTCTTCAAAAAAACCTGGGGGCACCTGCGGGATATGCCCAATGTTGCCGAGAAATCATTCAGCAAACAATGGCAGGAAAAGAACCGCGTTCAGGACGACGAATAAATCTGTACTACATTAAAAAACTATCATGCGAAAAATAATTTTGAACCTGGCTTTAAGCCTCGACGGATATATTGAAGGTCCCAATGGCGAGTACGACTGGTGCTTTGCCGATCAGGATTATGGCATGACCGAGTTTTTAGGCAGTACCGATGCTATATTTTTGGGACGAAAAAGCTATGAGATGCTCATGCGCGATAGCCCGGAAGTATTTGCAGCAATTAAAATGTACGTTTTCTCCAATACCTTAACACATGTAGAGGGCAATACCGAAATCGTTACTCAGGCCGACTTTAAAACGCGTATAGATGAAATCAGGCATCAACCAGGAGCAAATATCTGGCTATTTGGTGGAGCTGAGCTGGTATCGGCATTTATAGCTCACAATATGATCAATGAACTGTTACTTTCTGTACATCCGGTAATTTTAGGTGCGGGCAAACCACTTTTTAGCAATCTAAAAGAGCGCACAGAACTCACATTGCTCGGCAGCGAGCAGTTCAGCAGCGGATTGGTACAACTGAAATATACGCTCAAACCCAAGTTTGATATGGGTATGCTGAATAATCTGTAGAGAAAATCCCTATTTGATTTTGATCAGATAAGTTCCCGGCGCAAAATTAACATGCAATGTTTTCCCTCCTTGTGGATTATACTGTATACTTTCAGCCATAAAAGTCACCTGGTACTTAGCTGTTTCCTGATTAACTGCAAGCATAACACGAGGTAAATTGTACGTTTTAGGCATATAGCTTTCATTGGTACGCTGAAGATACTTTTCCATCTTCACAGAATCAGCTACCAGTTTACGCGCCAGTGCTTCCACGTCAAACCTGAAAACGTCATTACCAATTTTGATGATTCTTTCCTGGGTATCCGGATGGATCTCAGTGATCTTAGTTCCATTGTAATTATTGACAACCGTGTCTGCTGAATTGTCTGCAGCCAAGCTCAAGTCATATCCCTTTATCACCGTTATATCTTCATTTGATCTAAAAGTGTATCCGTTTACCGCAGTTACATTGTCTTCCTGTCCCCGATAATAGGGTTGAAAACGATGCAGCCCTAAATAGTTTTTGGCCCATTCCACCTTATCGCTGCGTAATTCATAACGATCACTTACAGAGCCATGGTAAAACTGGCTTTTCTTTTTGCCCAATGAATCAGTAACCAATGTAAGATCTTTATTAATATAAGGCTGAAGCGGTAGAATATCGTATTTAGATATAAAGTAATCCAGATTAGCTACCACATGGCTCCCATCAATTTTGTTCACTTTATTGCTGTCAACCGGCATCAGCTTACCATCTTTAACCGCCTTATATTTTTCAAAAAACTTAATAATAATACGCCTTTGCGAATACATACTCACCGAAACCGCACTCTGGGGCCCATAAATAGCCAATAAGGTGAGTATGCATAATGAAACCGGGATCAGCTTAATGTTTTGCTTTTTGAACAGTAAAAAGTATACCGATATAAACAGTAACCAGCAAGCCAGCAGAATTAAAAAATATCGGTATTCTGTAACGCCATACTTAAATACCCTTGCACCTACTGCCACAAATAGCAAGCCCAGTAATGGTATCAGCAAAAAGTAAAAGCTGCGCGAAAAGGTTTTAAGCCATTTGTTTTCAGCATGCTCACGTATCGGATAAACCAGTAACAACGATAGGATACCAAATACCGCGTAACCTAAAATGAGGTTTGATACAAGACCTTTAGGCAGGTTCCATTGCACCAGGATCTTAATTTCATAAGCCAATAAAATGATCAGGTAAACGGTTGCTAACGGAATCAGTACATATTGTGTGAATATTTTTAGTCCTTTCGGATAGCTGTGATCGCTGTCAAGTAAGCTGGTTTCAGCGGGCACGCCAGCCAGAAAGAATATAGTAGTAAATATACCGGCTATCCATACCCACAAAATGGCATAAGTATCGCTCTCAAACTTAAAGTTGAACAGAAAATTAGTTGCGCCTATAGCTGCGGCCAACCCCAGAAATAACACCAGGCCATACAGTACACTTGTTAAAAATCGCAAAAACAAGGTTTTATTAAACTGCCAGAAACCCTGTAGCTGTCCCTTTCCTGTAAAAGCGGCAAAAGCCACCAATAAATGAAAAGCCAGACTCATCAGAAAAAACCGAAGGTAATCAGCTTCACGCACGGAAGGGTTGATGATCAGTATAAGGGATGCAGCAAATAAAGTGGCGCCCCATTTGATCAATCGCCGCCTGTTAACAGCTAAATCTAAACTTTTAGTATATAGTGATGCAGATAAGCTCAATAGCAACCCTAAATTGGCTACCATTATCAATCTGATACACCAACCTTCGTTCAACCTGCTCAGTTGTTTCAACTCTATCTCGGTGGTAGCAGCTATGGTGCCTACAAAGGCAAACAAAATTTCAAAAGGATAACGCTTTATGGTGTCTAGGGCACCCTGGGCAAGACTTTTTAACGATGGAAATTTCATTGGTACAAGGTTTATTTATCCAATGTACTGATTTTTGTAAAATATATGCGGTAAAACCTTATCTGTACCCCCTTAGGGATTGCATTTTACACATTAGTGTTTATATTTGCGGTCGCAAAAAACATCATTTTATATAAATATAATGAGAGAAATACAGTTCAGAGAAGCGCTAAGAGAGGCCATGGTCGAAGAAATGCGCAACGACGATAAAATATACCTGATGGGTGAAGAGGTAGCCGAATATAATGGTGCCTACAAAGTAAGCCAAGGTATGCTGGATGAATTTGGTGCCAAACGCGTTATTGATACGCCCATCTCTGAATTAGGCTTTGCCGGTATCGGCATTGGCTCTGCCATGAATGGATTGCGCCCTGTTATCGAGTTCATGACCTTTAACTTTTCGTTAGTGGCTATCGATCAGATCATCAATGGTGCAGCTAAGATCATGTCAATGAGCGGTGGCCAGTTCTCGGTTCCTATCGTTTTCCGCGGCCCAACCGGTAACGCGGGTATGCTAAGCTCACAACACAGTCAGTGTTTTGAAAACTGGTATGCCAACTGTCCTGGTTTAAAAGTGGTAGTGCCATCAAACCCTTACGATGCTAAAGGTTTATTAAAATCAGCTATCCTTGATCCGGATCCTGTTATTTTCATGGAATCTGAATTAATGTATGGCGATAAGGGCGAGGTTCCTGAAGAAACTTATTATATACCTCTGGGTAAAGCAAAAGTAGTTAAAGAAGGTTCTGACGTTACCTTAGTAGGCTTTGGCAAGATCATGAAAGTGGTTATTGCAGCTGCTGCCGAACTGGAAAAAGAAGGTATCCATGCAGAAGTAATCGATCTGCGTACTGTACGCCCTATCGATTATGCTACTGTGATTGAATCGGTTAAAAAAACAAACCGTTTAGTTATCATCGAAGAAAGCTGGCCTTTGGGTTCAATAGCTACTGAGGTTGCTTTTAAAGTACAAAAAGACGCGTTTGATTACCTTGATGCTCCTATATTACGCATCATGGGTGGCGACGTTCCCCTGCCTTATGCACCAACCCTGATCCAGGAATACCTGCCAAATCCGGAGCGTGTTATTAAAGCGGTTAAAGAAGTAATGTATGTTGCTAAATAGTAACAGTATACCATATTGTAAAAAGCCTGCTACAAGTAGCAGGCTTTTTTATTGGCCCATAATTTAAAAGACAAGTAAGCGTAATCTTAAAAAAAACAGGTCATTTTATTAAAAAAGTGGGTTTACATGGTTTACACTTTTTACGGTTTACATTAATTTATATAATTGATTATCAATAAATTAACTTTATTTTACTATAAAAAAGTGGGTTTACATGTAAACCCACTTTTTGGTTAAATTTAAGCCAGCTAACGCTACCGCTGACTTCCAGCCCGTAGTTCTCATGGCTCAGCTTTCAGCTGATGACGTAAGCTGAAAACTTAGCGCATATCACCCACGCGATACGCTACGCTAATCTCGCGGGAACAAAACCACTGGGTCTGTCATGTCTCCTAACAATAAATTTACCATCATTTTACCATCAGGCAGGACTGATATTATTTAATTACTTATTTTAGCTAATAAATCATCGGTATGCAATACTTAAATCCTAAAACATTAAAGTCAATATTTCTAATAGCCATAGCTTTTATTATTTGTAATAGCGCCTACGCGCAAACGCCAGCGACTGCGACTGCGACTGCAACCAGCGCCCCCAAAACGCCTGCCGCCACTGTTACCGGCGCGACTGCTTACATCGACAAATTCTTTAAAACTTATGAAAAAGATGGCACTTCACGAGCCATCATCAACATTTTTAAAACCAATCCTTTGGTTGATTCGACCAGCCTGAGGGGTTTGATCGCTAAAATTGATACCACCCGCGCTTTGATCGGCCTGTATATTGGTAAAGAACTTATTGTTCAGCGGAAGGCATCAAACAGCCTGGTTTTGTACAGCTACCTGGTAAAACACCAGAATCAGCCGGTACGTTTTACTTTTATGTTTTACAAACCAAAAAACGACTGGGTAATATACCGCCTGTATTTTGACGACCAGGTTGATAATGAACTGGAAGAATCGGCCAAGATAAACGGAAAGACACAATAGCTAGCTTAAAGCAGAAAGCAAAAGGCCCAAAGCTCTGTTTTGGGCCTTTCTATTATTTGTTATATTGCTTTAAGCTTTGCGCCTTGGGCTTTCAGTGCCTCAGTCCACCAGAATATTTTCGCCAAACTTTTGTGACACAGTGGTATTTTCTTTACCGTTGATAGTGATCACCAGCGAATTATCATACGAAATTTTTTCCAACAGTTTGATGCTGGTACCTATCCCAATATCCAACTTTTGCAGGTACTGCAAAAACGAGCTGCTGGTATCTTTTACGGCGGCCACCCGGCAGGTATCTCCCGTTTTCAAGTCGGCTAAGGTTACCGAATAGGGTTTGGGGATTTTACCGTTTGCTTTGGGGATAGGGTCGCCATGTGGATCGTACTCAGGGAAACCCAAAAATTTATCCAGCCTGTCGGCCAGCGTAGCATCACTGATGTGTTCCAGCTCTTCGGCAATATCATGGATCTCGTCCCAATGATACCCTAATTTTTCCAGCAAAAACACTTCCCAAAGCCGGTGACGGCGAACGATCAATACAGCGTCTTTTAAACCAACCGGAGTTAGTTTTACGCCTTTTTTCTTATCGTACTCTATCAATTGCTTCTCGGTAAGCTTGCGGATCATATCCACTACCGATGCAGGGTTGTTCTTCAACGACTCGGCAATGGCCGTAGGTGTTATCTTAAAATTAGGTTGCTGACTAAGCCGGTAAATTGATTTTAGGTAATTCTCTTCTGATAATGTGTACATCCACCTTTATGATTACACACAAACATAAAAAAACATAACGTTAATACATAAAATTAGTCTTAACTAATTTTATGTATTTTATTAGTCAAATAATTTAAATATGTTTGCATAAATTTAAATTCTATGCGAACACTATTTTTACTTTTTATATTATTCACAACTAATCAACTTTTTGCGCAAAACGGTGTGCTAAAGGGTCATGTTACCGCCAATAATGAGCCCCTATCCTACGCTTCGGTAAATATTCAAGGGCTTGGTAAAGGCGTAAGTACCAACACCAAGGGCTATTTCGAGATTAAAAACATCCCACCGGGTACTTATGGCATCACCATTACCAGCATAGGTTATGAGGCCGAAACGCTCAGCATCACCATCAGCAATAATGAACCTGCGGTAAGAAATGTAAGCCTGAAAGAAAAGCCATCCAAACTCAATGAAGTGGTGGTAACCGGGGTATCACGGGCAACACAGCTGCGCAGCAACCCGGTACCTATTGCCGTAATGAGCAAAAAAGAGATCGAACAACATGTAAACAACAATATCATCGATGCCATTATCAAGGGCGTACCCGGAGTAAGCGCGGTTACCACCGGCCCCAATATCTCCAAACCTTTTATACGCGGACTGGGCTATAACCGGGTTTTAACCTTGTACGATGGTATACGCCAGGAAGGGCAGCAATGGGGCGACGAACACGGCATCGAGATAGATCAATATGGTATTGGTCGTGCCGAGGTGGTAAAAGGCCCTGCCAGTTTAACCTATGGCTCAGATGCTCTGGCAGGCGTGATCAACCTGATCCCATACATCCCCAACGGCGACGATGGCAAGCTCAATGGCGATTTCATAACCGATTACCATACCAACAACGGCATGATCGGTACGTCGTTAGGATTATCTTATAAAAAGAATAACTGGAAATATGCTTTCCGGGCTACGGCCAAAACAGCACACGATTATCAGAACAAGATCGACGGCTTTGTGTATAACACCGGTTTCCGTGAATTTAACCTGTCGGGCATCGCCCGGGTTGATAAATCATGGGGCTACTCCCAAATTGGCGCTACATTGTATGATAACCGCCAGGAGATCCCCGATGGCAGCCGCGATTCACTCAGCCGACTCTTTACCAAACAGATCTATGAAGCCGGGAACGACGATATCAAAAACCGCCCTATAGTCTCCAATGATGGATTGCGGTCTTATTCCATTACCCCTTTACACCAGCGTATACAGCATTACCGGGTATACAACACCAACTCTTTTAAAACCGGCGAGGGCAGCATCAATACCTCGCTGGGCTTTCAGCAAAGCATTCGCCGGGAATATAATCACCCTACCGTTCCCGAGCAGGCGGGGCTATATGTGGTACTGAATACCATTAATTATGATGTACGGTACAACCTTCCATCTTTTGGTGGAGTTGAAACCACAGCGGGCATCAATGGCATGTATCAAAGTAACCGCAGTAAAGCCGCTACTGACTTCCCGATACCCGATTATAACTTATTTGATGCCGGTGGCTTCCTGTTCGCCAAGAAAAGTTTTGGTCGTGTTGATATCTCCGGTGGCCTACGGTACGATACCCGGCACGTTACCTGGAATAATTTTTATGTGGGCACAGATGCGCAAACTGGCTTTGGTAAGCAGGCACATTTACCCGATACCGCAGGCGCTAGTCTGCAATTCCCGGCTTTTAAACATAATTACCGGGGTTTTTCAGGCAGTTTAGGTCTTACCTATAATATCAGCGACCGTCTGTTGCTCAAAGCCAATATTGCCCGGGGCTACCGTGCGCCAAACATCACCGAAATTGGCTCAAACGGGCTTGATCCGGGTGCGCACATTGTTTACCTGGGTAACCGTAGCTTTAACCCCGAATTTAGCCTGCAGCAGGATCTTGGCTTTATTGCTTACCTGCCCGATATGGATATCATTGCCGAAGTATTTAACAATAACATCAACAATTATATTTACCAGGCCAAATTGAACGATGCCAATGGTAACCCGGTTATTATTGTGCCCGGCAACAGCACCTATCAATACCAGCAATCAAAAGCCCGGTTATATGGAGCCGAACTGACACTGAACCTGCACCCGCGAAGCATCAAATGGCTGGCGCTGGACAATAGCCTGTCCTACGTAAACGGCATCAACAAAAACCAGCCATTGATAGATAAATATGGCGAAGCAGCTAAATATCTTCCTTTTATACCACCACTGCATATACGGTCGGCGTTGCGGGCTACCTTACCCGGAACATACGGTGTATTTACCAAACTAAATGCCCGTATTGAGGCCGATGCCTATGCTGATCAGAACCATTTTTATGCGTTGGATAATACCGAAACTTTTACCAAAGGATACACTCTGTTTAACGCAGGGCTGGGCTTCACCATTAAAGCCGAAAAGGCAAAATCGTCCTTTTACGAATTTTTTATACAGGGCGATAATTTATTTGACACCGCTTACCAGGCCAATTTGAACCGGCTAAAGTATTTTGAATATTACCAGGCATCGCCCAACGGGCATATGGGTATTTACAATATGGGGCGAAACTTGAGCTTTAAGGTTATCCTGCATTTTTAGTATCATGGGAGTAGGCTATAATAGAAACGGACTTCCCTTAAAAGGAAGTCCGTTTCTATTATATATTGAATATGATGGATTAGTGATGACCGTGACCGCCACCATGGTTGCCATGATCGCCGCCGTGGTTTCCGTGATCGCCTCCGTGATTTCCATGGCCGCCACCCCAGTTACCATTTCCGTGACCACGACCTCCGCCCCAATTACCACCCCGGTTACCCCAATGGTTACCGTTATTATAGTGCGGGCGAACATAGGCCGTTCTGCGTGCATAATTACCACGCCAGTAGTTGGCATAATGTGCGTCGCGACTGTTGCGGATGATCACCTGATCATGACGGCCACGATAGCCAGCATAATGATCTCTGTAATAGCCATGCCTTAACCATGGGTTACGGTCGTTGATCACTACTTTATAACCATTATATAAGTTATAGTGGCGATAACGTACCGGCAAATAAGCGCGGTGTACCCATACATTGTTATCAAAATATACATACTGATGTGTAGGTACATCGTAATAGGTATCAATATCGGGCATGTAATAATAGTTGGCATAATCATACCCTACAGGGCCCCAGGCCGGCTGACTGCCAATGTTTACGCCTAAACTTACACTAACCTGGGCGCTGGCTGTTTTAACGGCAAAGCAGCTTACAAGTAATACTGCTGATAAAATGAGCTTTTTCATTATAGATCTTTTAAGTGTTGATAAGGATCATGGTAAAAATCATTTAACTGAATTAGCAGGCCATGATCACCTAATTTATAACGTTGTTTGAATGTATGACATTATTTATCGCAAAAAGTTTAAATTATATTGCCGGCAGGTATATACACCTTATGGAGGTAACACCACAAAAAACGAGCCTGCTGATAAGAACAGACCCGTTTTTGTATATAAAATTTAATAAAAATTAGTTCCTGTGCCCGTCGCCACGGTGGTCGCGATGATCATCATCACGATTGTCGCGTACAGTTCTATGCACCACCACCTTACGGCTATTTCCGCGCTCACCTCTCCAGTGGTTAGTGTATTTAACCTCTTTACTGTCGCGGATAATGGTTTGATCATGACGGCCTCTGTAGCTTATATATTTCTTCCTGATCACATCATTATGAACCCATGGAGTAGGCTGATTTACCACTACCTTATAGCTATGATAAACATCATAATTGCCAAAGCGTGCTGGCAAAGCGGCACCATGCACCCATACATTATTATTCAGGTAAACGTACTGATGAGCGTTGATATCGTAATAAGAGTCGACATCGGGCAGGTAATAATAATCGGCATGGTCATAACCTGTAGGGCCCCATTCGGGCTGGCTGCCAATATTTATATTTAAACTTATTTGAGCGCTGGCTATTTTTACTGATAAACAGCTTAGCAATATAGCCGCTGTTAAAATGATCTTTTTCATTGTTTTTCGTGTTGTTTGTATGTATGACAACAAGCTTAAACAAAAGTTTAGCCAGTACACTGTACCACGTAGTAACTAATCAGTTACAAACACACAACAAATTGACAAACAATAAATTAGCTTACTGATCGTCGTCAGTATCCTTATCGGCGGCCTTTTTCCCGGCCATAGCCAGCACGGGTTTTCCGATCACTTTGTAGTTACCCTCGCCTTTTAGTATCGATGCGATCTGAGCCTTGTCCTGCATGGTTTTTACCGCCTGGGCCAGCTCTTTATCGTATTTAAAATTAGTTTCGTAACGGCCGCGCTCAAAATAATAGCGGGATGCTATTTCATTTTCCAGCACTTGTTTTATTTCAACTTTGTGCTGCTGCAGATCGTTCTTTTTGCTGGTTAACAGCTTTGATTTTAAAATATCGTACTCCCCCTGGATATCGTTAAACTGCTTTTCCTTGGTGGCTTCGGTTTTTAAACTGGCCAGCACCTTTTCGGCAGTGGTGGTATAGCTGTAATTTTTATCGGCCAGGTATTTTACAAAATCGCTGTAATCAGCATCCGATAAGGCAAATTCTTTAGGTTCGGCTATTTTAGGGTGTGCGTCTCGGTAAACGGTAGCATAGTCAAATATCAGCAATTTACCTACCAGGGCCTGGGTTACATTGGCAAATTTTTCCTGCTTGATAAAAATATCCGGGTAAATGCCGCTACCATCAAAAACCGAGCGGCCATTTTTTGTTTTAAACTCATGTATCAGCGAGTCGGCTACTTTTACCACGCTGCCGTCATCTTTACGATGGGTATAATCAAGCGCCTGTATACAACGCCCCGATGGCACATAATATTTGGCAATGGTAATTTTAACCAGGCTGTTATAAGGCAGATTAAACGTTTGCTGCACCAGGCCTTTGCCATAACTGCGTTGGCCGATAATAATAGCCCTGTCAAGATCTTGCAGAGAGCCCGCCACAATCTCCGAGGCTGATGCCGAATGACTATTTACCAATACCACCAAAGGCAAATTGGGTTCTAATGGCGTATTTACTGTGCTATAGGTAAAGTTCTTATCCTTGATTTTCCCTTTTTGCGAAACCACCTCTACATCTTTCTGTACAAACAGGTTCACTATCTTTACCGCTTCCTGCAATATGCCGCCGCCATTTGAGCGCAAATCCAGTATGATACCGTTAGGGTTACTCTTTTTTAGTGTTACAAGCGCGTTGGTTACCTCGGCGGCAGAGTTTTCCAGGAACTTATCCAGCTTAATGTACCCCATGTTGCCGTCAACCATACCGAAGTAGGATACATTGGGCTGTTTGATCTCATCCCGGATGAGGTTCTTTTCAAAGGGCTGCGGCGTATTATCGCGCTTGATTAATAATTTTATAGGAGCCCCTTTAGATCCTTTGAGCAATTGGCTTACCTGGTCGTTATTTTTCCCTGTAAGATCAATGTCATTTATTTTCAATATTTGGTCGCCGGGACGAATATCGGCCTTCTGGGCCGGGAAACCGGCAAAAACATCAGATACAAACACCTTCCCATTACGTGCAAAAATGCTGGAACCGATGCCTCCGTACTGGGTGCTTACATAGTGTAGCTTATAGTCTTCAATTTCCGATTCGGGAACAAATTCGGTGTAGGGGTCGAGCCCATCGAGCATAGCATCGACACCGGTTTTTACCATTTTGGCCGAATTGATGTTATCTACATAATTGATATTCACCTCTTTATATACCGAGGCAAAAACATCCAGGTTTTTGGAAATCTGGAACAGGTCGTCATTAAAAGCCAGCCCACCGCCTGCCAGCAATGCTATACCGGCAAATAAACCTATCTTTTTGTACCTTTTATTGATCGCCATACCCTGTTTCGTCATTAAGCCTATAAAAATACAAAAAAGCTTATTGTTTTTTACAAACCGGGCCTTATTTACAACCGGTTATTGTCAATATTTACCAAAGCTTTCTTTAAAGTGAACACTACATACTTACGGTCGCGGTTCACCAGGTCCATTAATCTGGTTATCAGGCTTTCTTCCTGACCCTCTGCGTATTGCAATTGCTCGTCGGTAAGGTGGTTATATTTGCGTTGTACCTTTATTTTGATGCGCTCCCAATCTTTGTTGGTGATACTGATCTCAGCCATGATTAATTATTTTCAGCAAAAATATAAAAAATACACGGCAGCAAAATTAAAATGTCAGCCGCCTACAGGTTGCTGCAAAAAAACTTTTTAAACCTTGAATTTTAACAAATTTTGGGGCGAAAATGACATAAAAACGGCCCAAAATTTATTCAAAACATCCATTTTAACACTTTTTAACAAATTTCAGCGCTGTTTTGGCATGTTTTTAAAACTTTAAAAAGTATTAAAAAATTGACTTTCAAATAACTACACACCAAACGATCGGTTTTTGGACTTATTTTTCTTTAAACCAAACAGCCCGGATGCCTGGTAAAAGACACCAGGGCTGCCGGTTGGATATAAATATACGAAATTTTGGGCGGAAGTGGAAATGCCCTCATCTACTCATCCGACCATCGTTACGCTTGGTCATCCTCTCTTCGCCTTTGGCGGAAAGAGGGGAATACTTTCTGCGCGTCATTGAAGCACAGAGTGGCAATCCCTAACTTTACAGAGTCGCTCTGCTTATCGGGGATTGCCACGTCGTTCCTCCTCGGAATGACGCGCGGGGAGCTCCAACCCTCTTTCCAGCGAAGCTGAAGAGAGGGTCGCCCAGCAAAGCGTGGCCGGGGTGAGTCGTATGCAGCGGGCTTTGAGTCACCCGGCTAAACCCCTTCCTCTCCTTCCCGAGGGAAGGAATCGCACGTGCTTCTGCTTTTTTCTATAAACTTTGAACTTAAAAATTCAGTCTCCCAACTAAATCCCCACACCAACCAAATGCTCTGGTAACGCTATATCCCGGCTTAACTCATCGGCTATGGGCGCCATACGGCCGTTTTGCAGCGGGATCAAGCCCGACCAGATGGGCAGCGACTGGTCCTCTTCATCATCAACCGGCATACCGGTACGGAGCTTGGCCGATGCTTCATTGATGCTGAAAGCTAAAGCCGTGGTTTTGCGCACTTCATTTTCTTTTATCGGCCGCAGGTAATCCCAGCTGCCGGGTACAATTTTATCGGTGAGCCATTTAAAGGCTTCTATCTTATCCTGCACCCTTTCTACCTTTTCGGCTTGTGCAAATATCACTACCGAGCGGTAATTCACGGAGTGGTGAAAAGCTGATTTGGCCACAACCAGGGCATCCATTAGGGTTACGGTGATACATACCGGGATACCTTTTTCCAGTTCGCGGATAAAGTGGCTGCCTACCGAGCCGTGGATATAAATTTTATCCCCATACCGCACAAAAGCCGTAGGAATCGAAAACGGCTTGTTTTCAAACGAATAGCTGATGGTGCAATAAAGCGCCTCGTCTAATATACTATGGATGGTTTCCGGTTCATAATTGGCCCTTTTGGCCGACCGGCTTGGAATGAGAGGTGATTTTTGGGTTGCCATTGTTTTTATTTATTTATGTTTTTAATGATCAATTGTTTATAAACAGCCGCGCTTACCGGTTACAGAAAGCGAGGATATGATTAATGCTCTTTTGTCCACGAGGAGGCTCTCCCAGTATACGTTTACCCAGGGTTATTGCCGGATTTAAACACCTCCTGATCACTTTCAGGAGCCCCGTAGGGTATAATTGAAGCAGATGTGATTCCTGAGTTACCATACTTTTGTTTGTTTAAATCCCCACTTGAGCGGGCAATAGCCCATCTGTTTAAATTTCCGCCATCTTTTCCCCTCTTGAGAGGGGGCGCGTAGGCCTTAGTTGTGGCAGGGGTGTGTTATTAACCGTTTTTTCGCCTTGATGAACACACCCCTCCGCCCCTCTTCAGAGGGGATTCGCACTAATCCACCGTTCTTTAATCTGTCTTCCATTTTGTTTTTTATAAAATTATACGTTTATTGGATCACCATAATCATCCAATTTTTATAAAACGGATAGTCCAGTTTGTTATGCAGATACTTTCATCGCTTCTAAATATTGATAAAAACGCTGCCCAATCGGTTTATTTACAAATTGGTAACCAGCTAATGGCGCTGATTAAGGCAGGCACTTTGCCAGCCGGGTACAGGTTACCCGGAACCCGGCAGCTGGCGCTTTTGTTAAATGTCCATCGCAAAACAGTAATACGCGCTTACGACGAATTACTGGCGCAGGGCTGGCTCGAAAGCCAAACCGGCAGCGGTACCTTTGTAGCCCGGCACTTGCCCACCTTTAAGCCACAGCCTTTAGTTTCCGTTTCAGCAAACACCAATCAAGTGGCTGGTTTCGCCATTCATGGTGCTCCGCATTTGAATCGCAAAATAGCTAACCTGAATACCCCTCTTCACCTTGACGATGGCTTTCCGGATACTCGCCTGGCGCCGGTACTTGATCTGTCAAGGGCATACCGTACACAACTATTAACCGGCGACCCGTATATCCGCTTGGGTTATGGCGATACCCGGGGTACGGCCTGGCTGCGCGAAGAACTGGCTGTGTACCTTAATCAAACACGGGGTTTGCGTATTACGCCCAACAATATTCTTATTGTACGCGGAACGGTGATGGGTTTGTATTTAACCTGTACCGGCTTGCTGCAGCCTGGCGATACCGTAGTAGCAGGGGACCCGGGCTGGGCCGGCGCGCAAATGAATTT
This sequence comes from Mucilaginibacter sp. 22184, assembly GCF_052045695.1. NCBI lineage: Bacteria > Pseudomonadati > Bacteroidota > Sphingobacteriia > Sphingobacteriales > Sphingobacteriaceae > Mucilaginibacter > Mucilaginibacter sp. 22184. Next base: position 1,164,293 of record NZ_JBQEPI010000001.1, on the reverse strand, counting down.
TTTACAGGCAGGAGCCAATCTGGTCAAAATACCGGTTGACGACTATGGTATGGACATAGACGAGCTGGACCGCCTTTGCCGCCAACAACCGGTGCGCATGGTTTATGTAACATCGCATCACCACTACCCTACCACCGTAGCGCTGCGGGCCGATCGCCGGATACAATTGCTGGCCCTAGCTCAAAAACATGGCTTTATTATTTTTGAAGATGATTATGACTACGATTTTCACTATCAAAACAAGCCGCTGATGCCGCTTGCCAGCGCCGATGAAGCAGGTATGGTGTTGTATTGCGGTTCTTTTTCAAAAAGCATATCGCCAGTTATCCGGGTGGGATATCTTGTCGGCCCCGAAAATGTGATCACACACCTGGCCCGCCTGCGCCGTATTATCGACCGTCAGGGTGATGCTTTACTGGAAAGCGCGGTAGCCGAGCTGTTACAAAACGGCATCATTCAGCGCCATTTGCGCAAATCGTTACGAGTGTACCGGCAACGGCACGATGTTTTTTGCGATCTGATGACCAGCCAACTGCACAATTATGTACAATTTAAAGTACCCGACGGTGGATTAGCTGTGTGGACACAATTTGATCCCCGGATTGACCTGGCAGCACTATCCCAAAGGGCCTTAAAAAAGGGTTTATTTATTGAAGGAGAGAGCAACGGCTCCAATGCTATCCGGCTTGGCTTTGCCTCATCTACCGTTGAAGATCTGCAGCTAAGTGTTGACATTCTGGCCAAATTGCTCCGGGATATTTAAACCAATAATCAATTTCATCTGTAGAGACGCATACTTGCGTCTGGTTACCAAATGAGCCTTATTACAAACCGGGAGACACAAATATGCATCTCTACAGAAGGGTGTAAAACCAAATTCCACAAGCAACATTTAACCTTTTAGCACGTCAATTGATAAGTTATGTATACGCTTTTGTTACAAAAGCCGTTTATAGACTAATTTATTTTAAAACAGTCGCGTGTGTAAATCAAAACTCATGCGGCATCACCAACATCAAGATTATGAAAAAATTACTATGGAGTACGGCACTACTGATAGCGGTAAGCATCGGGGCCAAAGCACAGGTTTCATTAGGTATTAAAGGCGGTGTCAATTTTTCGAAGATCAGCACCGATAATGTAAAAGAGTCGACCCTTACCGGTTACCAGGCCGGTTTATTTGCCCGTGTAGGTAATACCTGGTATTTTCAGCCCGAACTTTATTTAAGCGGAACAGGCGGTAAATTTGAATCGAGCGATAACAATACCGCTTTTAATGGTAAAGTACGATTCACTAACCTGAACGTACCCTTGCTGATAGGCAGATCATTTGGTCAGAAAGATCTGAACTTTCGGGTAATGGCGGGTCCTATCTACACCTACCAGTTGGATGACAAGGTGAGTTTAGGCAATAACGTGAGCGGAGCCTTCGATAATTTTAATAAAAGCAATTTCGGCTACCAGGTGGGCGCCGGTGTTGATATCGGCTCCATCACAGCCGATTTGCGCTACGAAGGCGGCCTAACCAAGGTGAGCGACAGCTTTGCCAAACGCCAGAATCTTTGGGCGCTTAGTGTAGGATTTAAGATACTTTAAGGATTAATCCACAATAAATTTGTCATGCTGAACGGAGTGAAGCATCTGTTAGCCGTTATACATAGTCCGTTAATAGATCCTTCGCCCCGCTCAGGATGACAAAGAAAATTTAAACCCGAAGTCATGCCGAACTTGTTTCGGCACCCCATCAGCAGGGTTACATACATGATGTATAACGGCCCTGTGGGATCCTGAAACAAGTTCAGGATGACATTCTTTGTAAAACAAAAGCCCCGGCAGGTAACCTGCCGGGGCTTTTGTTTTTATTTATACTTCACGTCAATTGCGAGCGAAGCGTGGCAACCCCCGATTAGCAGAGCGGCCCTGTACAGTTAGGGATTGCCACGTCATTCCTCCTCGCAATGACGTACGGGGAATTTACTTCGCGTTAAACTGCAAGCCTGTTACGCCAGCTACTAAAGCCACTTGTTTTACTGGTTTGTAAATAAAATACAGCTTGTGCATCTTGCCATCTGTTACCGGGTTGATGGTTACATGGGTAAGCCCGGCTTTCTGATCGGCTGTAGGTACAGGCATGCTCCCTTTACCTACCAGCTCACCATCGGGCGCATCTAAACGGGCCTCAAAATCAAGACTTGTGCTTGGTGGTGCCTGCCAGAAGTTGGTCATGTTTACGGAGCGTACACCGGTTAAATCAATATCATCTACCTCAAACCAGCCACCGTTTTGCGGAATGATCAGCAGGTTAATGCCGTTGTATTTAAACGAGGTAAAGCCGCTTACTTTTTCGTTACCGGCAAACTGATAGTTGCTGCTCTTTAATGTTGCCACACCACGACCAGTTAAAGCTTTGATGTTTTTACCGCCATTATCTGTATAAGCAGCTGATAATACCATGGTCGCGTTTGACTGCTTGCTGCCCGGTTTTGGCAGGATGCTACCCTCGGCTGGTAATGATTTCTTTTTATTGCCTTGGTTATTGATCGATAGTACCCAGGTAATGATCTGCTCCACATCGGCTTTCTTGATGCTTGGATGCGCAGACATCGGCACCTCACCCCAAACACCGGCGCCGCCTTTGATTACCTTTTGGATCAATTTGTTCATCGCCTTCGGGTCTTTTTTATATTTAGCCGATACTTCGGTAAATGATGGACCTATTGATTTACCCACTTCTTTATGGCAGCTTTTGCAATCCATGCTCAGCATAATGGCTTTACCGCTATTTTCCGGCGTGGTTTGTTCTAATTGCGTTGCCGATACGGGCTTTTTATAATCATCAATATAATCAACAGCCACCAAAATGCGACTACGGTCAACACTGGCTGTTTTAGTACCATCGGTTACCTTAACCGCATATTTAACCGGTACGCCTGGAAGGTAAAAAGATTTGTTACCACCGGTAAACTTTACCGTTACCTGTGGTTCTTCGTTACCGGCGTATACATTTATAGGTGTACTTTTGGTCTTGGCTCCGTGTACGTCCTTGGCGGTAACTGTAATGTTATAGCTGCCTGCTTTGGTGTATGTATAGTTTAATTCGGGAGTTGTGGTTTCTTTAGTAACCCCATTACCTAAATTCCATGAATAGGTGATGTTGTCGCCTTCGGGATCAGTTGCTTTGGCGCTTAATTTAACAACAAAGGGTAAATTACCCGACGTTTTATTTGCCTTCACCAAAGCTATTGACGGCGGCCTGTTTCCACTAATATAATCAATGCGGAACAATCCGGCATCAGGGTTCTTACTGAACCAGCCGCTGCCATATTCCAAACCATAAAGCCTACCGTCCGGACCTACTTCCATATCGATCATAGAGTTCGATTTCAGTTTCGGGAAAAATGGTTCCATTTTATCAAAGTCGCCCTCCGGAGTCATGCTAACCGCTTTTATCCAACCGCGCATCCACTCATAAGCCAAAAATTTGCCGTTATAATAATCGGGCAGGCGTGTCGAATCGGGATACATGTCGGTATAATAAACCGGACCGGCCATAGCGTTACGGCCGCCTGTACCTACCTGCGGAAACTCTGCCGATGCTCCATACGGGTACCATATAAAGGCAGGCTGCGCGGGTGGCAAATCGCGTAAACCGGTATTGTTGCGCGACTCATTAACCGGATGCTCCGGGTCAAACGCTGCACCGGAAGTACCAGTGGCGTAATCATAAACATGGTATGGCTTATTATCAGCCACAAAATACGGCCAGCCATAGTTACCGGCTTTACGGGCCTGGTTCACTTCGTCGTAACCCATTGGGCCGCGGGTATCCAAACTATCGTTGTGCGCGTCGGGGCCAACCTCGCCCCAGTACAGGTTACCGTTCTTTTGATCGACCGAGATACGATAAGGGTTCCTATCGCCCATTACATAAATTTCAGGACGGGTTTTTGGCGTTCCTTTCGGGAAAAGATTGCCTTTGGGAATATCATAAGTACCATCGTCATTGATCTTGATACGCATAATTTTACCGCGCAGATCATTGGTATTACCGGCCGAGCGGCGGGCATCAAACTGGTAGTGGCCTGGCCTGTCGTCTAAAGGCGCATAACCACTGGTTACATATTTCTGCTTTTTCTCGTCAAATGGCGTCGAGTTATCACCGGCCGAGAAGAACAATATTTTATCGGGACCCGGACCAAAGGCGATAGAACCGCCGGTATGACAGCAGATCTCGCGCTGAGCTTTTACTTCCAGTATTACTTTCTCGGTTTTTTTGGTGATCGTATCGCCCTCAAAAGTAAATCTCGACAAGCGATTAACCGAGCTATCAGCCGGACTGTAATAGATATAGATCCAGTGATTTTTGGCAAAGTTAGGGTCTTTAGCCAGGCCCAGCATCCCTTCTTCGGCATTTACACCGGGAGTATGCAGGGTTTTGTAATATACATCAAAAGCGCCTACCTGTTTTACCTTTTGAGTACTGTGGTTATACAACATAATTTCGCCACGGCGCTGCAGCACCAGGATATCAAAATTGGGCAGGATAGTCATCTCGGTAGGCTCATAAAACTTACCTGTTGATAACTGCGTTTTTCTAAACCGGTCTTCATCGGGCGGCAATTGTGTTTTAACTTTCGAATAATTGAGGTCTTTGTTGTCGCCGATGGCATATTTTATACCGCCGAGCAGCATTTTAAGATAGTCGGCATCTTTATAAGTTTCCTCGGTATGGCCAAGCTCGGTATAAAAGGCACGCCCGCCATCAAAATCATGGTACCATACCATTGGGTGATAGCCCATTCTTTTGCCTCCGGTATAGCTGCTTTCGTCAATAGTAACCAATACGTGTACATCGGGGGCCAGCGCTTTTTTAAAGCTGTAAAACTCGTCGGTATGTTTCCATACTTTGGGCAGGTGTTTGGTGGCCGCATTATTGTTATCAACTACATTTAAAACACCCGGCTGCACGTTAGGGCTTTTATCATGAATACCCGGGTGGTCATAAAACCAGGCGCCTGCCAAACGGCCATACCAGCCCCAGTCGTACTCGGTATCTGTAGCAGCGTGCACACCTACATAACCACCACCGGCTTGTATGTAGCGTTCAAATGCGGCTTCCTGGCGGTAGTTGAGTACATCGCCGGTGGTGCTTAAAAAAATAACGGTGGCATATTTTTTAAGATTCTCATCGGTAAACATACCGGCATCTTTAGTAGTATCCACGTCAAATCCATTTTCACTTCCCAGTTTCTGAACGGCTGCGATACCCGCATCAATGGAGGCATGGTGGTAGCCCATTGTTTTTGAAAATATGAGCACACGGGGTTTACCGCGCCCGGCTATATTGAATGCAAGATAAGTGATGCAGCAACAAGCCGTAAGAAACAGAAGTAGGATTTTTTTCATGGTGCTATTATAGTTGGTTTTTTTGGGTTTAATTGATCGGGAACAAGGGGCTTCGCAATCGATTACAATAATAAGTATTCGATCAAATTTATCATAAAAATATTAAGATAATAATATCAATGCGTAAAAATGACACATTATAGAAAAGAATCAAGAAATAAGAGTCAGGAATCAAGAGAAAAATGCTCTGAGCTCAATATAAAAATAGGTGAAGTATTATTTTTTTGTCTTAATTCTTGATTCTAATCTCTTGAATCTATTACAAAAAAGTCTTAAAAACAGCAAAGCCCCTGATGGGCAGGGGCCTTTACTAACCAATTATAAACCTAAATTATGAGAAGAGCTGTAGGAGAAGGAGTCGAACCTCCACGGAGTGGTTATTTTCATTGCTGAAAGTTTCCCAATTTCTCCGCCACCGCGACAAGGAGGTGTGTCTGCCAAAATTTCACCATCCTACAGGATATAAGTTCCACGACTTGCTGAGGAACTTGCTGTTGGGGAAGGATTCGAACCTCCACAGAGTAGTTAGCCCGCTTCGGGTTTTCTATGATCTCCGCCACCGGGACAAGGAGGTGTGTCTGCCAAAAATTTCACCACCCAACATTGTTTTTTTGTTTAAAGAACAGAAAGCAATTGTCATTTGCTTGATACAAATTTAATAGACCCATCAATTCCTTGCAAATATTTCAACAAAAATATTTTATTTTTATTCAAATTTTAATTAAACTTGTATTTCAATATAGATATTCAAATTTATGTCCCACAGAAAAGCTCAAAATTTAGAAATTGATAATCTTGATATCCAGATTTTATCAATATTAATGAAGAATGCTACTACTCCGTATACCGAGATAGCTAAAGAGTTAATCGTTTCTGGCGGAACCATACACGTGCGAATGAAAAAGTTGGAAGAGATGGGTGTAATAAAAGGAGCCAGCCTGGAAGTAGATCCTCAGAAATTAGGTTATGATATTACAGCGTTCCTGGGTATCTACCTCGAAAAGGGCTCGCAATACAACGAAGCTGTTAAACAATTGAAAACTATAAAAGAAATTGTTGAGCTGCACTATACCACCGGCGAGTGGAGTATTTTCGCCAAGATCGTATGCCATGATACCACCCACCTGCGCGAGGTTTTGAACGAACAGATCCAGGGTGTTAAAGGTATTCAACGCACCGAAACCTTCATCTCGCTTGAAGAAAGCATCAGGAGGCAGATCACTTTGGAATAAAATTTTACTTGATATAAAAAGCGAAGGCTGTCATCCTGAGCTTGTCGAAGGATAGGGCGCAGAGGCCCTACCCACTATGCTTCGACAAGCTCAGGATGACAGCCGTTGTTTTATTGCTTTATTTAAACTTACTCTTTAAAGCAGCCAGCTTTAAAGCCATATCAGTTTCCGGTTCCTGGGCCGGTTTTTTGTTATAAGCGGGCTTGTTGTTATTGCCGCCGGCAGGCTTTCTGTCGTTATTCCGCCTTTCCTGCGGGGCGCTCTTATCATTTTCTTTCATGGATAGGGCTATGCGCTTGCGGTTCACATCAACCTCGGTCACGGTAACCTCTACTTTCTGGTGTACCTTCAGCACCTCGTTCGGATCTTTGATATACCTATTGGTGATCTGGCTCAGGTGAACCAGGCCATCCTGGTGAACGCCGATATCCACAAAAGCGCCGAAATTGGTGATGTTGGTTACAATACCCGGCAGTTTCATACCCACTTTCAAATCGCCTATGGCATTTACGCCATCGGTAAAGCTAAAGGCCTCAAACTGCTCGCGCGGGTCGCGGCCGGGTTTGGCCAGCTCGGCCATGATATCATTGAGTGTAGGCAAACCCACTGTTTCTGAAGTATATTTTTGCAGCGGGATGCTTTTGCGCAATGGAGCGCTGCCCATCAGGTCTTTCACCGTGCAGTTCATATCTTTGGCTATCTGCTCCAACAAGCTATAACGTTCTGGGTGCACCGCGCTGGAATCCAGTGGGTTTTCGGCATTGTGGATGCGTAAAAACCCGGCCGCCTGCTCAAAAGCTTTATCGCCCAGGCGAGGAACTTTCTTTAGCTGATCACGGCGTTTAAAGGCACCGTTCTGATCGCGGTATTCCACAATGTTTTGCGCCAATTGTGGACCAAGGCCCGATACATATGCCAATATTTGTTTGGATGCCGTGTTCAGCTCCACACCCACGGCATTCACACAGCTCATTACGGTATCGTCAAGCGAAGTTTGCAGTTTATTCTGATCCACATCGTGCTGATATTGCCCAACACCTATTGATTTTGGGTCGATTTTTACCAGTTCGGCCAATGGATCCATTAATCGCCTACCTATAGATACCGCGCCTCTTACGGTGATATCCTTATCCGGGAACTCTTCCCGAGCCACATCAGATGCCGAGTAGATAGATGCCCCGCTTTCGTTCACCATTACAATCACCGCGCCTGGTAAATTCAGGTTGCGCACAAAAACTTCCGTTTCGCGACCAGCGGTACCGTTGCCAATAGCAATAGCTTCGATATTATATTTTTCAAACAAATGTTGAACGGTTTTTTCGGCTTCACGAGCTTGTCCAGCACCGGTATGTGGGTAAATAGCTGTATTTTCCAGCAGCTTGCCCTGCTCATCCAGGCAAACCAGTTTACAGCCCGTGCGGAAACCCGGGTCAATAGCCATAACCCGTTTTTGCCCCAGAGGCGCGCTTAATAACAACTGGCGCGCATTCTCGGCAAAAACACGGATAGCCTCTTCGTCGGCTTTCTTTTTGGTAACCAGGCGCACTTCGGTTTCCATAGATGGTTTCAGCAAGCGTTTGTAACCATCGGCAATGGCCTGTTTAATCTGGTCGGCCGATGGGTTGATGCCTTTTACAAAAGTATCTTCCAGTATGGCAATGGCTTCATCCTCCTCGGGTTTAATATCCAGCCACAGGATCTCCTCTTTTTCGCCCCGGCGCATAGCCAGGATACGGTGTGATGGTGCCGATTTTACAGGCTCTGTCCAGTCGAAATAATCTTTATACTTGATACCTTCTTCTTCCTTACCTTCGGCAACTTTGGATTGAAAGGTTCCCTTTTCAATAAACAACTCGCGGATGCGGGTACGTACCTCGGCATTTTCGCTGATGGTTTCGGCGATGATATCCCTTGCACCGGCCAGGGCTTCTTCTATACTGTTCACCCCTTTTTCGGCATCTATATAAGCCTCTGCAGCGGTTTCCAGGTCGACTTTGTTTTGCTCCAATAACAGATCGGCCAATGGTTGCAAGCCTTTTTCGCGGGCCGCGGTAGCACGGGTTTTGCGTTTAGGGCGATAGGGCAGGTAAATATCCTCCAGCGTCACCATAGTTTCGGCCTCGTTGATCTGCTTTTCCAGTTCGGGTGTTAGTTTACCCATGTCGGTAAGCGATTTCAGGATGGCTTCCCGGCGTTTATCCAGATCGCGCAGTTGCTGTACACGGTCGCGGATCTCGGTCACCTGTACTTCATCGAGCGTACCGGTAACCTCTTTACGGTAGCGGGAAATAAACGGAACGGTAGCGCCCTCATCAAGCAATTCAACAGTGGCACTTACCTGCTTTTCGGCAATGGAAAGCTCCTGGGCTATTTTTTTATAATGCGATATCATAGTAAACTTTGGACTGCGAAGTTGGGTACTCTTTGGTTAAAAAGCAAAAATGGTTTGTAAAAAGAATGGTGAAGGTATCGAAGCCTCACCCAACCCTCTCCAAAGGAGAGGGCTTTAAAATACTTTTTATAAGTTCCTCCGGCCAATGTTGGTGTTGTCACCAACATTATACGTTCTGGTTAATTACTCGTGCAGATTGTTGTTGGTGACAACACCAACAACGGCGGTGCTCCCTGCGGTCGGTTGTCCACGCTGCGCTCGCAATGACATGATATAGTATTTATTACTTAAGATAATCCATTACTTAGCCACCTTCCTCAACACCTTCTCAATCGCCTTACCCCAGAACTCACCCAAAGCCAAGGCGCCTTGTTTATTGGGGTGCAGGTAAAATGTGCCCTGATTGCCCTTTTCAGGTATCAGATCGGTTAGGTGATGTTTCTTGAAATAGTTGAATCCTTTTTTATCCCCCACAAAAACATGGTTTGGGTTGGTGGTGCCGTAAGCAAATACCAGGCTGTCCAGTTTAGGCACATAGCTTTGCAGGCGGGATAAACCTTCTTGTAAATACCTTGCACCATTATAAGTATTGGGGCTATACCAAAGGGGATGCTGATAAATAACGATAGCTTTCGGAAAATCGGTCAGTAGTTTCTCCGTTATCGTTTTTACATTCTGGATATAATCAACCGGAGAAACTGGCGAACCATGAGGACCTTGAATGGCGCTGTCATTAGTACCCAGTTTCATGGAGAATATGAGCAGGGCTTTCTTATCCGTAAAAGCATCCGCGGCCTGCTCTACCTGGGCAAAGGTGTTGGTGCCGGGTAAAAAATCAAGCGTGGTATAACCGCTGTGGCCCTGGTTGCTAAATCAACCGTCCCCAGGTTGGTCTGTTTACGCAGCCAGGCGATCGCGGTAGCTGGCGGCGCTTCGGTAGCAGGATCAGCCAGTTGTACGCCTTGCGTAATGCTATTACCGATAAAAACAACATTGATATTTTGCTTTTTTGATTGGGCAAAGGTTGATGAAATGCTGCAGAATAATAGTGCAGCTATAAAAAAATGCTTCATAAAATTATTTAGTTCCTCAAATATTGTTTTTCAAATTTCCCGCTCATGAAAAACCATGCAACAAGAGTCGAACGCAGTATAGACTCACCCCGACATCGCTGCGCTCGTCACCCCTCTCTCCGCTTCGCGCATAGAGGGGGTTTTAATTTCTTTTTTCTCAACCCTCTTTCCGCCAAAGGCGAAGAGAGGGTGATCCAGCGAAGCGCAGATCGGGTGAGTCGGCTCTGCGTCATTGTTATTCTTTAACAAAGCTTGTTCTGTCTGATCATGTGCTATTATCCTCTCAAGAGGGGATCCGCACATACCCGGCTTTTTCACTCACTACTCACAACCTTACCATTTCACGCCCATATTCCAGAACATGAATGCCCATTTATCCACCTGGCCGCTGATCACCTGGGCTGTTGACTGCCCGGCACCGTGGCCCGCTTTGGTTTCAATACGGATGAGTACCGGGGCGGTGCCTTTTTGATATTCCTGCAGGCGTGCGGCAAACTTAAAGGAGTGCGCTGGTACTACACGGTCGTCATGATCGGCGGTGGTAACCATGGTGGCCGGGTATTCCTGCGGTTTTAAGGCATGATATGGCGAATAGTTGTACAGGTATTGGAACATCTCTTTCGAATCTTCGGCGGTACCATAATCATAGCTCCAGCCCGCGCCCGCTGTAAATTTGTTGTAACGCAGCATATCCAAAACGCCTACGGCAGGGAAAGCTACCTTAAACAGATCAGGCCGCTGGGTGATCATCGCTCCTATGAGCAGGCCACCGTTTGAACCGCCGGATACTGCCAGGTGCTCCTTAGAGGTATATTTATTTTTGATAAGGTATTCGGCAGCAGCAATAAAATCATCAAACACGTTCTGCTTTTTCATTTTGATGCCCTTGCGATGCCAGGTTTCGCCATACTCGCCGCCGCCACGCAGGTTCGGCACGGCGTAAATACCGCCATGCTCCAGCAATATAATGTTTGATGTGCTGAAAGCAGGTGTTAAGCTGATACCAAAACCACCATAGGCATATAATAAGGTAGGGTTTTGACCATTCAGTACCGTACCTTTTTTATAGGTGATGATCATCGGGATTTTGGTTTTATCCTTCGAGGTATAAAACACCTGTTTCGATTCGTATTGCTCGGGATCAAACTTCACTCCCGCTTTTTTATACAGGGTTGATTTGCCCGTAGCAATATCCAGCTTAAAAATGGTGGTGGGATATACATAATTGGTAAACGCGTAATAGGTTTCCTTCTCTCCCTTTTTTGTTCCAAAGCCAGAGGCTGTACCTACCGATGGCAGGGTAATGGTGCGTTCCAGTTTGCCATTCATATCGTACTGCTGCACAAATGAGGTAGCATCCTGCAGGTATTCGGCGAAGATCTTGCCGCCGCCGGTGGTGGCGCTCAATACATTTTTGGTTTCGGGGATGAGGTTTTGCCAGTGGGTTACGCCTGGGTTTGCCGCATCAACAGTAACAATTTTAAAGTTGGGCGAATAAATATTGGTAAGGATATACAGCTTACTGCCCACATTATTTAATATGGAATGCTGGTTATCAAAATTATCAATCACGTTTACAATATCGCTGCCGGGTTTGCTCAAATCCTGGATATACAATTCATTACCGGTGGTTGATGTAGCCGCGGTGATCACCAAAAAACGCTCATCTTCGGTAAGGTACGCACCTATATAGCGGCGCGGGGTTTTATCACCACCAAAAATAAGCTTGTCGGTACTTTGCGGGGTGCCCAGTTTATGGTAATATAATTTGTGATACTGTGTCATACCCGACAGCTGACTACCTTCCTTTGGTTTATCATAACTGCTGTAATAAAAACCATCTGTACCTTTCCAGGCAAGGCCGCTGAATTTGATATCGGTGAGGGTATCGCCTACCACGCTGTTATCGGCGGTTTTGATCACGATCACCTTGCGCCAATCAGATCCGCCTTCGGATATCTGGTAAGCGGCCAGGTCGCCATCTTTGGTAAAATCTATCCCTTGTAGCGAGGTAGTGCCATCGGCCGAAAATTTATTGGGATCTAAAAACACTTCAGGGGTACCATTATCTCCCATCTGCCGGTACAAAACAGACTGGCTTTGCAGCCCGTCGTTCTTATAAAAATAGGTGTATTTGCCTTCTTTAAATGGAGCGCTGTATTTTTCATAGTTCCACAGAGTTTCCAGCTGCTTGCGTATTTCTTCGCGGTATGGGATCTGGCCCAGATAGTTTTGGGTAACCTTGTTTTCAGCTGTCACCCACTCTTTAGTATCAGCCGCCTGGTCATTTTCCAGCCAGCGGTATGGGTCAGGTACTTTGGTGTCAAAATAAGTATCAACGGTATCAACTTTTTGGGTTTGGGGGTAGGGAAGTGTTTTTATAGTCATTTGTTGTTGTGCATGGGTATAGCTGCAAAATAAAACAGCAAACGCGAATAAACAGGTAGTTAGTTTCATATTGACTTTTAAATTACAGGAAAACTAAAGGTAGGAAATTTGTTCATTTGCTCATTGGTTCATTTGTTCATTGGTCTTAGCAAATTGGAGTCGCTGGCTTATCCATCTTGTACCCATGAACAAATGAACCAATGAAAGTTAAAAGTTGTTAATTTTAATTAATCCTGCTATTTAATTGAGTGGGGCGAGCTATATTAGCCCCCGAATAAGGAAACAAGCCCAAACCAGGGTAATTAATCTGGTTTGGATTGATAATGGGCTCCGCGTGTAATTATTTATTTACAATGGATATTTACTATCCGGGCCTTTATTGATAATAATGCTTTTTTTTACACGTTTGCTAAACCGGATAATGCGGTGAACGGCAAACCTATACAAGTTGTTAGTACAAATTTATAACATGAAAAAAATCTTTACATTAATTACGGCAGCCCTAATGATGCTGATAGTGTTGAACGCAAGGGCCCAGGATAGTCAGAATGATGGCGATGCACCGGCCAAGCTTAAAAGCTATATTGGCATATTTGGTGGCCAATCGCGCGCGTTGAGCGATTTTAAAAGCACCGATTACAGTAATCCAAAAGCAGGCTTTGCCAAAAATGGTTTTGTAATGGGTATAGACGGGGCCGTTTATTTTTACAAACATTTTGCCATAGGTTATACCATATCCAAGCAAGACCAGGGTAATTTAACCTTTGATGATGATCAAAAAATTTCACAAGGATATACTGATGCTTTTAAAGCAGACGGTTCAACCGTAACTGCCGACAAGCGTTACCGTAGCTATAATGTTTTGCTCGGCCCGCAATATACATTTGTATACCACAGCTTAAGGTTTGACCTGAGAGCATCAGCAGGTGTTATTAAAAATACCGCCACACCAAGTGTAGAAGTTGCCATTACCGGGGTACCTGCGCAAACTGCAACATTTACCCAACAAAGCTCAAAAGGTACCGCCTTTGCTTACGGAGGTAGCGCAGCCATTCGCTTTGATATGGGCTCTGGCTGGGATCTGTTACTGAAAGGCAATTATGTTAAGTCGGACGGGCCAACTATTTCTACCACCGGCCGCACCAGCAACGTGGGCCGTATAGTTACCAAACAACCTATGACCGAAGGGCAGATAGTTTTTGGCCTGGTAAAAGAGTTTTAATTGAAATAAAACAGACGAAATCTGTTTAGCAAAAAAAGAGGCTGTATCATCAATCATGATCGGCCTCTTTTTTTTGCCCTATTCAGATACCGGTTGGGATTGATTCCATTAACAAAAGTGGGTTTACATGGTTTACACTTTTTAGGGTTAACATCGACTTATTTTATTGAAAATCAATTAGTTAAATATTTTTTAGGACAAAAAGTGTAAACCCACTTTTTTATAAATATAACCGGCTAAACTTCAAATTACAGGTAGCCCGCACCAAGGATAGTTTTTATGACACGCCTTTTATGTTTAATGCACTTCTATCTGTTGAGGCTGGGTGGCCACAACTTCGGGCTGTTCTTTAAACATTTCAAAAGTGCCGGTTACACAAACCTGCTTGCCTTTGATATGCTGCAGATCTAACGTTGTTTTGCCTTTTACCGCGATGGTATATTTTTGATGCGGGTAAGCACCGCCCAGGTTTAGCAGGGTAAGAGTATCGCTTACCATTTTCATAGAGTAAACAGTATCGCAAAGGGTGCCGGTTTTACCCAGGTTGTTTTTAAATTCGGTGGCGTTAAAAGCATGCTGCGCATTTGCCGCTCCGGCAAACATCAACAGCAAAGAAGCCGAGGTTAATATCTTTTTCATTGATGTAAGTATAAATCAAAGCTTTGATATACCGAGCTTGTCATCAAATATTTACAAATGTTTAACCACCCGGTTTGTTATCCTTATTCTTACCTTCCTGCTGATCGGCTTTTGGCGCAATCCCGTCTTCAAAGTTCAACGTAAAGGCTGATTCCGAGGCTCGGCTTGCCCTTTCCAGGCCGCTGATATTGGGCTCGTCGGCATCCAATATTTGGTTGCCGGTATCATGTTCTTCGCCCTGTTCAAATTCATTACCAGGGTCTTTCTCTTCCTGAGCATCGTCGAGGTTGGGGTTTTCTGGGTTTGCCATAATTTTATTGGTTTAGTAGATATATAACCATAAACAGGGCCGGATGTTTGGCTTTATAAATACCGTGCCCAGCTCCGCTTCTTCCTTTCGTGCTTAAACTGTATTTTTGCCGGATATGCCAACCCGTAACAAACTTTACTTTGCTTCTGATTTTCACTTGGGCACCGGCGGCTATGCTGAAAGCCGTAAACGCGAAGACCGGATAGTTCGCTGGCTGGATAGCATTAAAGCCGATGCCGCCGAATTGTTTTTAATGGGCGATGTGTTTGACTTTTGGTTTGAATATAAAACCGTAGTACCCAAAGGGTATACCCGTTTTTTAGGCAAACTGGCAGAGCTTACTGATGCTGGTGTAAAACTTTATCTTTTTAAAGGCAACCACGATATGTGGATGTTTGATTATTTTGAAAAGGAATTTGGGGCGATCATCATTAGCAACGAATTGAAAATAGAACGGAATGGCAAAAAGTTTTTCCTGCATCATGGCGACGGGCTCGGGCCGGGTGACGGATTTTACAAAGTGCTGAAAAACTTTTTCCGCAGTAAATTTTGCCAATGGCTTTTTGCCCGCATACATCCTAACCTTGGGGTGGGCATTGCCAATTACTGGTCAACCAACAGTCGTATCAGCAATCAAAAGAAAGAAAACCCCAAACCCGGAGAGCAGGAATGGCTGGTTACTTTTTGCCGCGAAGAACTGCAAACCAATTTTTACGATTACCTCATCTTCGGTCACCGGCACCTGCCACTGGATATACAGCTAAACCCCAACAGCCGCTACATTAACCTGGGCGAATGGGTAAACTACAATACCTACGCTGAGTTTGACGGAACCGAGCTCAAACTAAAGCAATTTGAAAAGCTGTAAGTAGTAGGTAGTAAAAATACTCATATCCATTTGACATCAAGGTTTTGACTCAAAATTAAAACTCATCACTCACTACTAACCACTCACTATAATACTTACAATACACTGAATTATATATGCCTGAAAATATGTATTTTTGTGCGCTTTTTACAGTAAGTCTGTATCCCGAACGAAAACATAAAGAATTTTCTTAACCCGGACCACCATTAACTGTAATAAGTTATAGATATTGAGGATAATATATGTTAGAGAAATTAGAACTGATATTTCAACGTTGGAAAAGTGTTGAAGGTGAACTGAGTAATCCGGAAGTAATGTCGGATATGAAACGCTTTGCCCAACTGAATAAGGAATATAAGGACCTTGCCAAAATTGTTGATGAGTACCATATCTATCGCAACATCATCAGCAATATTGATACTAATAAAGAGATCCTGGCTACAGAAAAAGACGAAGAGTTTCGTGAAATGGCCAAAACCGAACTGGATGAGCTATTGATCCAGCGCGAAGAAAAAGAAGAAGCGATCCGCCTGATGCTGATCCCCAAAGATCCGGAAGACAGCAAAAATGCCATCGTCGAGATCCGCGGCGGTACCGGTGGTGATGAAGCGGCCCTTTTTGCCGGCGATCTTTACCGCATGTATATGCGCTATTGTGAAAAACGCGGCTGGAGAACCGAACTGGTTGATTACACCGAAGGTACAAGTGGTGGCTATAAAGAGATTGTGTTTAACGTAAATGCCGAAGATGCTTACGGTAACTTAAAATATGAATCGGGCGTTCACCGGGTGCAACGTGTACCCGATACCGAAACCCAGGGCAGGGTACATACTTCGGCCGCTTCGGTGGTGGTATTGCCCGAGGTTGATGAATTTGATATCGATCTGCAGGTAAGTGATATCCGCAAGGATCTTTTCTGCGCTTCGGGACCAGGCGGTCAGTCGGTAAACACCACCTATTCTGCAGTGAGGTTAACCCACATCCCAACCGGCATTGTGGCGCAATGCCAGGATCAAAAATCGCAGTTAAAAAACTACGATAAGGCTTTGCAGGTATTACGTTCACGTGTGTATGAAATGGAGTTGCAAAAACACCTGGAAGAAACCTCTAAAAAACGTAAAACCATGGTATCAACCGGCGATCGTTCTGCTAAGGTCCGTACCTATAATTATCCGCAGGGCCGCTTAACCGAGCACCGCATCGGGCTTACCATATACAACCTCCCCGGCGTAATGAACGGCGACCTGCAGGACATCATGGAAGCCTTGCAATTTGCCGAGAATGCCGAAAAATTAAAAGAAGGAACAGTAGTTTAAAGCTGTTTTCACCTGATTTGTGATCAGGGCAAAAACCCTTTAATGATATAAAAATGCCTTAAGCCCTATGCTTAGGGTATTTTTAATTTACAGGTAACCCCTCACACCTAACCAACTGTAATCCAATTGTTAAAAAATGTGAAAACTATCGCGATGCGATAATTACGCCGGCTTTTTCATCTTATTTTCATATAAGGGGGCTACTTTCGTTTTTGTACAGCGATAATGTAGCGCTTTTAACAACACTTCCGTATTGCTTTTAGCGTTTTACAACACTGTTTATTTTTTTGACAATAATTAAATTTTATTTATGCTGGCAGTAAAAACTTTAACCAATAATTTAACCACTTACAAGCGCAGTGTACGCTTAATGGGTGATAAATTTGAAATTAGTGTAGTTGGGAATGATCCTCTACTGGCCGATGAACAAATTGATATTGCCATCAACGAAATTAACCGCGTTGAAAAACTACTGTCGGCTTTTAGCGAAGACAGTCATATTAACCGGATCAACCGCAACGCGGGTATCGAACCGGTGAAAGCGAATGCCGAAATTTTCAGACTGATTGACAGGGCACTGCAAATATCAGAGCTTACACACGGAGCATTTGATATTACCTATTTTACCGGTACCACTTATACTGGTGATGATACCGCGCTTACCGAAAATGCCGATGTTAAGATAGCACCTTCGCCGGTGATGCTTACCAATTATAAAAATGTAGTGGTTGATGCCACTAAACAAACCGTTTTTTTAAAGGAAAAAGGTATGCGTATTGGCTTTGGCGCTAACAGCAAAGGTTATGCTGCCGACCGGGCCAAATACATTTTGCAAATGAATGGAGTAAGCAGTGGCGTTATCAACGCCGGTGGCGATCTGCTAACCTGGGGTACGCAACCCAACCAAAAACCATGGACAGTTGCCGCTGCCGATCCGGAACAAAGAAAACAACCATTTGCCCACCTGGATATCAGCAACATGGCATTTGCCACATCAATTAATGCCGAAAAATATGCCAGCATCAGCAACAAAAAATTTGTAAGCGTGATGACTGCCAAAAAGGGATTCCCGGTAAGCGAGATCACCAGCGTGAGCATCATCAGCCCAACAGCCGAATTATCAGATGCTATGGCTTCGCCACTTATCAACATTGGTGTTAACGCGGGCCTGTATATGATCAACCAGTTAAATCAAATTGCCTGTATTATTATTGACGACCAAAACCGTATTTATACGTCAAAGGATGTTAGTATCTGATACAAGCATTTATATATAAACATATCATCATTATTCTGGCCAACCTGCAGTTTCTCATTACCCATCTGCTTTGGCGTTTTGTATACAAAGCGCCAAAGCAGATGGTATTTTTATTAACAGCATCCCTCCCCTTGGATTTAACTGTTTAAATTGACCGATATTTGACAACAATTTTAAGTTTTTCTTCCCCTCAATGATAAAGTGGTTTGCGTATATTGTCCTGATATTGATATTTGCACCATGTTTGTTATTTGCCGGCGCTAAAAACAGGCTGTCAGACCCTGTCTATAGTACTATCGCCATCATTCAGCACTATAAAATTCCTGCGGATACGATATTGGCAAAAAACGCGAAGGATGAAAAAAATAAAATTAAAGAGGTAGCAAAACCAAAAAAGCAGGCTAAGCCCACAAAGGTTGATGATTCAGGGGAACCCGTTACCTCTAAACCCAAACCCAAAAGACAACGCCGGCCAGAGGGCATGGAACGCCCGCCGGAGATACCCAGAAGAAATGGCAATTAACAGGTTAATAAAGATTTATTGATGAAGTACCTTTGCTTACTTTTTTTTATTGCCGGCAGCAATGCCCTATACGCTGCAGGTATTGACAGGAGCCTTCTGCCAAAAGGTCGCGACTATAAACTTACTGCCGATACCGACACCATTGTCAGGAAACAATCGGTTTCTGTGGGTGTAAGTTATGGCAGCGACGCCTTATTTTTCGGTCGCACCGGCCCAATCAAGTACCCCTTTATTACCGGCGATGCGATATATAACAGTAAATCGGGCGTGTTTGTATACGGTTCGGTGCTCAAAGTATTGGGTTATGCCCCCGTTGACGAGGTTGATGTAGGTGGCGGCTATTTTTATAAGTTTTCCAAATCATTCTCGGGCGCGGCCAGTTATACCCGGTTCATATTTAACAAATACGCCAATGTTATCAAATCGGCATCATCCAATGATATCAACCTTAAAAATGCTTACGACTGGAAACTCTTTAAAACCACCGTTATCCTGGATTATCTTTTCGGGAAATCGAACGACTTTTTTACTACCGTAAGCACTTCAAAGTATTTCGAAAGCAGCTGGAGCATTTTTGATGATAAAGACTATCTGTCGTTCAATCCTTCATTCAATGTGATTCTGGGAACACAGAATTTTGTGCAGCGTTATGAAGTTGATCATAACTATCAGCATGTTTTACCTCCCGATGTATTGGAACACCTTAATCTTGCGGCCGCGCGCCGAAACAGGGTTTTCAATGTGCTCAATTATAGTTTTAAAGTCCCGGTTGCCTATAACCGGCCGCATTATACCCTGGAAGCCTCCTGGCGCTACTCGATGCCGGTTAACGTGGAAGGCACCCTCGAAAACAGGCGGGAATCGTTTTTTAACTTTACATTTTACTACCTTTTTTATTAACGGCGTATGAATGTACTGATCATTGAGGACGAACGCGCGCTTGCACAGGAGCTGGAAATATTCCTGACCAATTATAACTACATCTGCGATGTGTGTTTCAACGGTACATCAGCTTCTGAAAAAATAGCGGTTAACTTGTATGATTTTATTCTGATTGATCTGGGCCTACCCGATTATGATGGCCTCGATCTGTTAAGGGAAGCAAAAAAAGTAGATTCTGAAGCCGCCTGTATCATACTTACTGCCCGGGCCGAAATTAATGATCGCATCAAGGGTCTTGACCTGGGCGCCGACGATTATTTACCCAAACCGTTTTCATTGCTCGAGCTTCAAAGTCGTATGCAGGCTATCATTCGCCGCAAATTTGGGGTAAAAAATAATACCATTGAACTTGGAGACTTCCTCATCGATCTTACCAATCGTACTATATCGCATAGCAACAGCGTTGTAAATACCATAACCAAAAAAGAATTTGACCTGATAGCCTATTTAATTTTACATAAAAACAGAACCTTAACCCGTATGCAGTTAAGTGAGCATATCTGGGGCAGCGTGGTTAATAACGACTATGACTCCAATTATATTGATGCCCACATCAAAAATATACGAAAAAAGTTAAACGCCTTTGGCTCGCCAGATTGGCTGGAAACGGTGCGTGGCCTGGGCTATAAAATAAAGATCAACGCTTAAGTATTGAGACTCAGAACAAAACTTACGCTTTTTAACGCCATATCAAAACTGGTTATCGTAGTACTGTTTGTATTGCTGGTACCCGTATTGATCAAAAATATAAGCAGTAACTATGTTGATAGTAAGCTCATCAAACAAAAAAACAAGCTGTTGCAAATAGTAAAAAGCCATGGTATTGAAACTTATATAGAAAATGGCGAGCCTTATGGTAGTTATCTGCCCCTTAAAGAAGAATTCATAAGTTTGGACGAAGTAGATCCAAATTACTTTTTAGATACCATTAAACTGGGTAAACGCTTGTTCAGCGAAGGCGACACCCTCGAATACCGGATACTAAGCCATACATTTAAAGTCAAGAATAAGAATTATCTACTGGAAATAGGCAAAAGTGTGGATACGCTTGATGAAACCAGCATCCCGCTGCAAAATATCGCCTTCCAGGTATTGCTGGGTATGATATTACTGACCATTCTGGCCGATCAGTTTTATTCCAATTATGTGCTCAAGCCTTTGCGGCTTATTATTAAAACCAAGCTTGTTGGCCAAAAGTTCCCCAATTTTAACGCTTATAAAAAAGTACGCACTACTACTACCGACTTTGAATACCTGGATATCAGCATCCATAAAATGGTGGAGACAATTGCCGATAAGTTTCAGAAGGAACGTGAATTTATTTCCAACGCTTCGCATGAACTGATGACCCCCATCTCTATCCTGCAATCCAAGATCGAGAACATGTTTGAGGAAGAGGACATCAGCGACGACCTGAAGGTACGTCTGATCGAAATGCAGAAGATCCTGAACCGTTTAAAGAGTATTACCAAAACCCTTTTGCTGATATCACAAATTGAGAACGAACAATTTTTAAAAGAAGATAAAGTTCCGGTAACTGAATTACTGCAGGATGTATATGACGAAATTTCTATACGCCTGCAAGATAAAAACATCAGTTACAGCATTGATATCCCCGAAAACTGGAACATGGTTAATATTAATAAATTCCTGTTGTTTAATTTATTTTTCAATCTCATCAATAACGCTATCAAATACAATAACGAGGGTGGCTACATCCAAATAACAGGCACCGCCGGACATAATAACTTTATCATCAGCATAGCCGACAATGGTATTGGTATCGACGCCGAAGCCATTCCTTTCATATTTAACCGTTTTAAAAAGTTCAGGCAATCACTTCAGCAGGATAGCTTTGGCCTGGGTTTACCTATTGTTAAATCAATAGCTACCTTTCATGACATCGATATTGAGGTAATTTCGGATAAAGGCGCGGGTAGTACCTTCAAGTTGATATTCCCAACTACACTTATCGTGGCTAATTGATCATATAGGCGGTCATATTTGTATCGACAATTTTACATTTTTTGTACTAAAAACAAGCCATTATTTGCAGTCTGGCCAAAATATCAATCGCCATTCTGAAAATTCCTTACCTAAATATTAAAAAAATATAGCCGCAATACACTTTTAGGCACTTTAAAAAACAAAGCCTGCTTTTTATTGTTTTTGGCACTGGCTTTGCAAATGATATCTAAAACATATCATAATTATATATGAAAACTCTTCGAATTAAGATAGCCTCCCTGAGTTTGGCTTTAGCCACCGTCGGCATTTTAGGCTCAGGCTGTGATTCATTGACTAAAACTCAAAAAGGCGCAGCGATTGGCGCTGGTGCAGGTGGTACAATAGGTGCTTTTATAGGTAAAGCAGCAGGCAATACCGCGTTAGGGGCCATTATTGGTGGTGCTGTAGGCGGTACTGCCGGTGCCTTTATTGGCCGTAACATGGACAGGCAGGCTGCCGAAATAAAACAAACCGTTCCCGGAGCTACCGTTACACGTGAAGGTGAAGGCATTTTGGTTAAGTTTGATTCGGGTATATTATTTGACACCGACAAATCTGATGTTAAACCCGCTGCCCAATCTAACCTGCAAAAATTGGCTACCTCGTTACAAAACAATCCCAACACTAATATTTTGATAGTTGGCCATACCGATAGTACTGGTACAGCACAACATAACATGGATCTGTCTATCAGAAGGGCCGAAGCTGTGAAATCATATATCGTGTCTAATAATGTAAACTCATCCCGCTTAACCACATCTGGCAAGGGTAAAACCGAACCGATTGCTGATAACCGGACACCAGAAGGCCGTGCGCAAAACCGCAGGGTTGAGATAGTAATTGTGGCTAATGATCAAATGAAACAGCAGGCTAAACAATCTGCCCAATAATAACCATATAATAAGATCAAGTTAATTAAAGAACCCGGCCGCGAGGGCCGGGTTCTTTGCGTTTATACCCATCAGCTCAATCTATTCCCGGAATATCTAAAAACAATTTGTAATCAATAAGTTAATCCGTTATTTTTGTTATTATGATAAAAAGATCGGGAGCTTTATTATTAACCTTGCTGTACACGGTTACAGTACTGGGCTTTGCTCTTAATCTGCATTATTGTGGTACGCAGATAGCTTCTGTTAAAATTGATTCGCCGGCCGTTAGTTGTAAAATGGCTCAGGATTGCAGCAAAATGAAATGCTGCAAGGACAAACAAATACAGATTAAGGTAAAAGACGCGCACCAGATTGAACCAGTTTCCATCATCTCTAAACTTTTTGGATTTGATATCCCCCGTTTATCTTTCAGCGGATTTTTTACACCATCCAGGCAATCATTTGCCAGCCCTTCGCCTAAACGCGGGCCGCCCGGCATGCCCTGGCAAAACGTAGCCACATTTATTAAAAATTGTATTTTTCGTATCTGATCAACATTAATTGCTTATCGAATACCCGGTAAAATTACCGGTAGTTTATTTTTCAACAATTAATTTAAAAGATCAAAATGAAAGCTCTAAAAATATTTATTGTACTTTTTGTATTTACTGCTACCGCAGCAAAAGCCCAGTTCACCAAAGCCGAGCTGCAAGTTAGCGGCCTTACCTGCGCCCTGTGCGCCAAATCAACCGAAAAAGCATTACGTACCCTCCCTTTTATAGGCGATATCAAAACCGATCTGATGCACAACTTATATCTCATTACTTTTAAAAGTGATGTGCCGGTAAGTTTTGAGCAGATCAGCAAAAAGGTTCAAGGCTCAGGCTTTTCGGTAAACAGCTTAAAAGCTACTTTTAACTTTGATAATACCAAGATTGCCAATAACATTTTCAGTTATGGCGGCGATACATACAGGTTATTAAACCCTGCTGATAAAGCCATTACAGGCAATGTAAATTTCACAGTAGTTGATAACGGCTTCGCCCCAAAATCGGTATCCAAAAAATATCTGGGCCAGGTTACGGATACTGCCCCTGCAAGCGGTCGTATTTATCATTTAGCTATTTAATTCTTCATCAAGCATTATCATCATGAAGAAATTGATATTGGCTATTGGCCTTATGGCACTGACGTATCCGGCATTTTCGCAGGAATTATATGTAAATACTGAACCAGCCAGCAATATGGCCACAGGCTCGCTTGGCCTGCGTTTGGAGAACCAGGGATTTTTTAAACCCGACTATAAAAACCGTACAAGCTTTGAGGCCATGTATGGCGTAAGCAGGCATTTAATGATACACGGCTCATTATACGTATCTGATTATTACAGCAATAATCAGCATTTTGAAGGGGGTAGTGTATATGCCAAATACCGGTTCTTATCTATAGATACGGTACAGAAGCATTTTCGTGGAGCATTTTTCGCGAAGACGTCCAGCATCAATAATCCCATTGTTAACCAGGAAATAACGCTGGAAGGCGACAACTCCGGCCTGCAAAGCGGTGTGGTATTTACCCAGCTTTTGCATAAGCTGGCATTATCCGGCTCGGCAAGTTATTTGCGGGCTTTTGATAATCGCGGGGGCTATGACCTTTCGCCGTTACAAGCCCGCAACGCGTTGGCCTATACTTTATCGGCCGGATACCTGTTATTCCCAAAAAACTATCGCGATTATCAGCAAACCAATGTTAACCTGTATGCTGAGTTATTGGGTAAAACCAATCCGGGTCATGGACAAAGTTACCTGGATATTGCACCGGCAGTGCAGTTTATATTTAACAGTGTTTGCCGCTTGGACCTGTCATACCGTACGCCACTTTACAATGACATGGTACGCAACAGCAAGAACATGTACCTGGTAAGGCTGGAGTATAACTTTTTTAATTTGTAAACCGAGAGTGAGAGCCCCTGGGGTGAACGATCAATTCGCGATCATGCATATTGCTAAACAGATCCTTCACTATCGCTAACCATCATCTATTGAACAGAGGCTTTAATCAATTGCGTTATTTCGCCCATAGAGACTCTGGACCTTACAACCCTGGATGAAAAAAACAAAAAGCCCCGTTCCGATATCCGGAACGGGGCTTTTTTATATGTATTAAATAAACTTATTTAAGTGTAAAGCCTGTTTTACCCATGGTACCACCATCGGCATAAAGTAATACGGTATAAGTACCCTTTTGGAAAGGTAGGTTCGGGTTTACCCAATCAATAGTGTACTGGCTGCCGTCGTCCTTAAAGTCGATGGACGTTTTGTAGGTGTATTGCAGATCCTGGTTGTCGGCACTGAAAGTTCCGCCATCGGCAGGGGTAATCAGATTGCCTGTTGGATCAATGATACGCACATAAATATCGTGCAGACCTTTTATAGCGATGCTATTGCTGGCCACTGTAAAGTTGATCTTGATTTTTTTAGCTGGGCCGGCACGGGTAACATCAACCTCTTTACCGCTGTTCTTCACCTTATACGCTACTACATTTGCCGTGGCCAGCTTAAGGGCTTGAGCCACCTTTACCTTCGCGTCCAGATCCTGGTTTTGTTTAGTGAGCGTATCGGCCTTTTTAGCTACCGTAGCCAGGTTGGTTTTTAGCGTATCCCTTTCGGTAGTTAACGATTGATTCTGCTTTTTCAGTTCTTCAATATCGGCAGTGTATTTAGTTACAAAATACCTTAATTGTTTCACATCTTCCTGGGCCTTAACCAATTCAGCTTTGGTTAATTTCCCTTTAGCCAATTGGGTTCTCAATACTTTAATTTTGGAAACCAATGAGTCGTTTTTGGCTTGCATTTGCTGGGATAATTTGGCTTTACCTGCATTTACTTGCTGAATTTGTGATTCAAGACTGTCT
Organism: Mucilaginibacter sp. 22184; assembly: GCF_052045695.1. Classification (NCBI taxonomy): domain Bacteria; kingdom Pseudomonadati; phylum Bacteroidota; class Sphingobacteriia; order Sphingobacteriales; family Sphingobacteriaceae; genus Mucilaginibacter; species Mucilaginibacter sp. 22184. The sequence continues at coordinate 1,138,931 of NZ_JBQEPI010000001.1, read as the reverse complement.
AATTCTGTTTGCAGGCGGGTTTGTTCATCATGCTGGTACACGATCTTAGTATCCGACTTGTTTTTTTGCAAGTACAGATACACATCGGTACCCAATAGAGCCAATACCACCACAATGAGGAAATAAATGACGTTGGAGTTTTTCTTAGATGGTTGACCGGATTGATTTTCCATAGCAATTAAATGTTTAATGTTTTAATACAGTTAAAAAGCAAAGCTGTTTTAAAAAAATGCAGCTATTTAACTATTGTGATTAATTTACAAGCAAATCTAAACTGATAGATATTGCCCGCTTTACCTGTATTTTTCTTTTTATCAGCACTTTCATGCCCAACGATATTTAAACGTTGAAACACTAAAAATATGATTTTAAACAGAATTACAGGTAAACAATTATGTTAGGCAACGGTTAAAAATAAATACAATATGCTAAAATCACAATAAACCTTCAAATTTTATACTTCATAATAAAAGTGCAACGTTATGAGTTTTATATCTTTGCAGCTTTTACTTTAATCCCCGTTGATGCATATATTTCGCCGCTTTATACTACTGATCGCCCCCCTGCTTACCATGGCAACCGTTTACGCGCAGCCTGCCGAACCCGCTTCTGATGAACCAATAGTTAAAACTGAGCCCAAACGGGAATTCAGAGGAGTGTGGATAGCAACAGTAGTCAATATCGACTGGCCCACAAGCACTAAATTTACTGCTGATAAGCAAAAACAAGAGCTGATAGATATCCTCAACTCGCATCAGGAAACGGGCATCAACGCCGTAATGCTGCAGGTACGCCCTGCCGCCGATGCTTTTTATGCTAAAAGCCGCGAACCCTGGTCGAAATATTTAACCGGAAAGCAGGGTCAAGGCCCTTATCCTGCTTATGATCCCCTGGAGTTTGCCATAACCGAAGCGCACAAACGCGGCATGGAGCTACATGCCTGGTTTAACCCCTATCGCGCCACTTTCGATGGTAATTTTGCCGCGCTGAGTCCGCAGCATATCACCAAAACAAAACCCGATTGGTTCTTTACCTATGGCGGTATCAAAACATTTAATCCCGGGTTGCCAGAAGTTCGCGAATATATTGTACAGGTAATACTGGATGTGGTTGACAACTATGATATCGATGGCGTACACATGGACGATTATTTTTATCCATACCCAATTGCCGGCCAAAAGATCAACGACGATGATACCTTTAGAAAATATGGCCAGGGCTATGACAATATTAAGGACTGGCGCCGCCACAATGTGGATCTGCTTATAAAAATGATTGGCGACAGCGTACACGCACACAACCCGGATATCAAATTCGGTATAAGTCCGTTTGGTATATGGGCCAATAAGGCGCAGAATGATGAGGGTTCAGAAACCAGCGGCGGATCATCCTATTATGAAAACTACGCCGACTCACGCGAATGGGTTAAACAGGGCTGGATAGATTACATCAACCCCCAGCTTTACTGGCCTATTGGTAACCGGGCAGCTGATTTTGAGAAACTGCTCAACTGGTGGAGCGATAATACTTTTGGCAGACACCTGTACATTGGGCAGGCAGCTTACCGCATCAATGAGCGAAAAACCGTGGCCTTTAAAAACCCCAAACAATTACCAGATCAGATCAATATGATGCGGGCCAACCCCAGAGTTCAGGGCAGTGTTTATTTCAGCTCCAATTCACTGACCAACAACCCTCTGGGCTTTACTGATTCGCTTCGCGAAAATTATTATAAATACCCGGCCTTGCCGCCGGTAATGCTTTGGCGCGACTCGATTGCTCCGAATGTACCCCGGGAATTTACCGCGAAAGCCATACAGGGCCATGTACAATTAAGATGGATGGCACCCACATTGGCCAGAGACGAACAGCCTGTTTATGGCTACGTGATCTACCGGTTTACCGATGGCGAAAAGATCAATATTGATGATCCTAAAAATATATTGCGCATACAATATAACAGTGGCTTAACCTTTGAGGACAGCACAGTACAAAGAGGAAAAACTTATATGTATGTGATTACCGCGCTTGATAGATTAAAGAATGAGAGTGACCGCTCGCCAACTATCGCGGTCACGGTTCGCTGATCAGCTATTCATCACCGAACCGCAGTTAATATCAAGGGTTTGCCCGGTGATAGACCTCTGGCTTAACAGGTACGCTACCAACCCTGCAATTTCATCGGGCTGGCTCATACGTCTGAGTGGTACACTTTGCATGGCAATTTCATAAAACTCCTGTTTGCTGATACCTATACCATCGGCTATGCCCTGTAAGCCATCCTGCGACATTTCGGTATCTACCCAGCCCGGGCAAATGGCATTCACCAGGATATTTTCGGGAGCAAATTGCACTGCCCATGAGCGCATCAATCCCAGCAAACCTGCCTTAGAGGCGCAATAAGCCGAATAGTTAGCCACACCCAGCCGCGCCAGTACCGACGAGGTGATCAGTATATGTTTCTCCCCCGTTGCATTACGCAGCGCGGGTAAAAAGGTATTCACAAAATTATAGGTACCGGTAAGGTTGGTGTCTATAATATCTGTCCAGCGGTCATCATCACCCCAGTAATTCTCACCCCCGATGCCCGAATTGGCAACCAGTCCGTTCACCACAACGCTCCCCAGTTGTTCAAAAGTACGGGCAAGACTTTGTTGATTCCGGATATCCGCTATCAATAGGCTATGATTGCCCGCAGGCAGGCTTTGCAGTGTTTGTTGTAACTTTTGTTCGTTGCGGCCAAGTAAAATACAGGTATTACCATCATGTGCCAGTTTCTGCGCGATAGCTTGTCCAATGCCGCTCCCGGCGCCGCTAATGATATAGGTGTTGCTCATATTGACAGGCTGATAAGTTGTTTTTGTTGCAGGCTGTCGAGGTAAATATCTATCTCTGAATCGCCCATACCAAATATTTTATCCTCGTTCCAAAAGGTGGCATATATGGATGATCGGGTTTTAGCACCACTATTGTAGATATCCAGCAGTCGCTGTTCAATATAACCCAAACCGGCTTCATTCACCTGTAAACGTTTCAAGTGAGCTTGTAAAGCAGGTTTTAGCAAAGGCATACCTCCCCAGAAGTTATTTTCATTCAGCCACTTTTCCAATACGGCGGCATTGCCCTGTACATATAATTGCCAGGCTTCGGTAGCAAGTTCAAACTCCCATTCGTTCAGGCGTTCACGGCCATCATACAGCTCTTCAAATTGTTCGCCGTTGAGCTCACCCAAACCTTTGGCAAAATTAAACTGGACGCAATCGGCCAGGCAAATGAGGTAAATAGCCGGTGCCGACATATCCGTTTTGCGGCTAAGCATCTGTAAAACACCCAACAAGTTCACCTGACAATGCAGATCAAACTCAAACCAGAGGTTAATCTCGGTATAGTCGCTGTTGAGCTTGCCCAGTTCGTCAATTACCTTATGCTGGTAAACATCAATGTTTTCATGGAACGTTTGACTGATCCACTGGGCGCGTGCGCTCCAGAAACTGCCCGAAAGTATATTTTCCTGCAATGGGCCCTCAGAAAGCACTTCGCGCCATACCAGTACATCACCATCAAGTCCGGTTTCATTAAAACCCGACAAGGCGGCATCCCCGTTTAAAATATGCAATATGTTACTCATTGGTTTTTAGAATTAGTAGCGGGCCTCAGTCAATGAAGCATCCTGATGGTAAAAATAAATTTAAAAAAGCAGCAATTATACTTCATTAAAAATTTGCAGGAAATTTTGAAGATGAAATGATTTTGTTTTTCAACTCCCTCTCTTCCGATAGCTATGGGGATGAAGAGGGATGAGCGAGGCTTTACTTAGTTTTTACCAAACTATCTCCCATCAATTTTTGCTGACTCGTTTTAATATATACCCGGATGTCATAGTCCGACATTTTTTTGAGCAGTTCGATGCCCGGGCGGTATTTATCCATAAAGTATAGCAGGGAATCGCCTTTAAGATTGGTGACCGTTCTGACCAGGCTTTCGCTGAACCGGCTGTCGATGTACCGCCTTTCTTCATCCCTGATCAGTACTTTTTTAAATTTATACTCCCGGCTGTGTTTGTAGGTGAGGGCGCGGATAAACTGTGATGGCACAATGGTGATACCAGCTACCGGCAGAAGCCCGGCATTGCTACCCGATACCGCTATCATATCCTTGAGCTTAGGCGGCGAAGAATTAAACTCTTTTGCAAACATTTTACGGTTATTCAACGAATCTTTTATCCTGTCTCTTTTACCTGTTACATGAACTTCGCCCAGCTCAATAACCGCAGCATCTAAACCTATCCTGATATTTTTATTATTTGCCGAATTAAGCGGAAGTACAAATAACTTATATCCCTGCATTTTTACCCGGAGCGTGTCATTATTTTTTTCTGTAGCGATACTAAACTCACCCTGTATACCGGTAATGACATTTGCTTTGGATGTAGCTACCCAGGCCCCGGCGAGTGGTTGCCCCGTTTTTTTATCAGACACCATGCCGCTTATACCTTGCCCGTAGGAGCATAAACAGGTACACATCAAAAACAGGATAAGCAGGCTACGCATTGGTTTATATGTTTTGATAATCAAATCATTACAAACATAACTACCAAACCTAACTCATGAAATTGGTTTAACATTCTTTAACTTATGTGTTTTGTTAAGGAATGATTTGATGCACCCGTTCTGCATATTCAACAATAGATCCTTCGCTGCGCTCAGGATGACAAAGAAAGGTTAAAGTCATGCCGAATTTGATTCACTGCCGTTGTTGGTGTTGTCACCAACAATATGCCGGGCAATTCCCGAAACAAGTTAGGATAGGCTTATTTTTTTACCTTATCCGTTTAAAATATGCGGTAATTGATTGAAATATTGGTGGTTGATGGCTAAATATTCCCTATATTTAATTACCATCAAAAAACCAAAGCCATGAAAACTTTACTTATCGCGATCCTGTTTCTAATGGCAACTGTACCATTAGTACTGGCACCGCCACCACCCATCCCCAGCAAGAAAGGTATTCATCACGCTACCATTTGCAAAGCAGCAATGCTTTCGAAAAAGGGAGGATGCGCTAAGGCATGCAATCATCACTGCCCAAAAACTTAGCACATTTAATAACCGCTCCTTTCGCTCACCATGACACCCTATTTTGTTTATATGTATTATTTAATCATGACAAAAGAACCCTGCCTTGCGGCAGGGTTCGCACATTTAACTATTTATACTGAACAAAAAACTACGATTGTTTAACCCTCTTTACGAACAACCCATCGAGTTGCCGCAGTTGAGGCATTTGTAACAGGTGCCCGAACGCAGGGTGGTGTGCCCACATACGTTACAGGCAGGGGCATCGCTTTGTACACCCATGCTCAGATCAACAGAAAACCCCTGTTTCTTAGCACCGGTAAAACCATCTGGATTATTAACAGGTACATATACATTGCTTTCGTCGGTATTGAAATCCTCGTCGCTCATTTGCGGGTTGCCGAGGGTGGCGTTATTTTCGGTAAGCACGTGTACCAGGTCGGTACGGTTCTGGTATTCGTAACCCAGCATCCGGAAAATATAATCGATAATACTGGTGGAGCTTTTGATGTTGGCATGGCCCACCACCATACCGGCAGGCTCAAAACGGGTGAAAGTAAATTTCTCTACATATTCTTCCAGCGGTACGCCGTACTGTAAACCTACCGAAACAGCAATAGCAAAACAATTCATGAGCGAGCGGAAAGTAGCGCCTTCCTTGTGCATATCCACAAATATTTCGCCCAGGGTACCGTCCTCATATTCGCCGGTGCGCACAAATACATTCTGCCCATCGATAGTAGCTTTTTGGGTGAACCCCCGACGTTTAAAGGGCAGACTCTTCTTTTGTACCACGCGCGACAGTTCGCGCATAAAATTGGTATCCTTTGATTTCTCCATAATGGCTATGGCCGCCTCGATCACCTGCTCTGGTGTCAGGTCGCTTAGTTTTACGTTAGCGGCTTCGCCCAGTACTTCTTCTACCGTTTCTAGTTTATCGTCAACCTCTTCTTTCGTATCCGATTTGGTGGATAGCGGCTGGCTTAGCTTACAGCCATCGCGGTAAAGGGCATTGGCTTTCAGGCCCAGCTCCCATGACAATTGGTAGCAATCTTTGATTTCATCAACTTTAGCCTCATTGGGCAGATTGATGGTTTTAGATATAGCACCCGACAGGAAAGGCTGTGCCGCGGCCATCATTTTGATATGACCATGCGCATGGATGTAACGCTCGCCTTTGGCGCCGCATTTATTGGCACAATCAAAAATGGGGTAATGTGCTTCTTTCAGATACGGAGCACCTTCAATAGTCATGGTACCGCAGATGTATTCGTTAGCTTCTGCTATTTGTTTTTTATTGAAACCAAGCGCGCGCAGCACGTTAAAGTCGGGCGCGTTGTATTGATCGGCAGTGATGCCGAGGCGTTTCAGGCATTCTTCACCCAACGACCAGATATTGAAAGCGAAGCTGATCTCAAAGGCCGATACCAGTCCTTTGTCGAGCTTTTCCAGTTCATCATCGGTAAAACCTTTTGCTTTTAAGCTATCAGTATTAATATGTGGCGCGCCTTTCAAGCTGGCCGAACCTTTGGCGTAGTTTACAATAGCGGTAACCTCGTGCTCGCGATAGCCCAGGTTGCGCAGGGCTTCGGGCACAGCCTGGTTTATGATCTTGAAATAACCGCCGCCTGATAGTTTTTTGAATTTTACCAGCGCAAAATCAGGTTCGATGCCGGTAGTATCGCAATCCATCACCAAACCGATGGTGCCGGTTGGAGCAATAACGGTGGTTTGGGCGTTGCGGTAGCCATACTTCTCGCCCATTTCCACAGCCTTATCCCAGGCGTTGCAAGCAGCAGACAGCAGATAGTCCGGACAGTATTTAGGGTCGATACCCGGAGGGGCTATCTCTAAATTCTCGTAATTTTCGGTGGAGTTATAGGCGGCATAACGGTGATTGCGCATCACCCGCAGCATATGTTGTTTGTTATCGTTGTATTTGCGGAAAGGCCCCAGCTCACGGGCCATTTCGGCCGAGGTGGCGTAAGCCGTACCGGTCATAATAGCGGTGATAGCGCCGCCAATAGCGCGGGCTTTGTCGCTGTCGTAAGGGATGCCGTTCACCATTAATGCCGAACCTAAATTGGCATAACCCAGGCCCAACGTACGGTAATCGTAAGAGAGCTGCGCCACTTCTTCGGATGGGAATTGCGCCATCAGTACGGAGATTTCCAACACGATAGTCCACATGCGACAAGCGTGTTCAAAACCTTTTACATCAAATACCCGGGTTTGCGGATCAAAGAAATGCGCCAGGTTGATAGAGGCCAGGTTGCAGGCTGTATTATCAAGGAACATATACTCTGAACATGGATTGGAGGCGTTGATACGGCCGCCTTCCGGACAGGTGTGCCACTCGTTAATGGTGGTATCAAACTGTACACCCGGATCGGCGCAGGCCCAGGCCGCGAAAGCGATATCGTCCCATAATTTTTGTGAGGCAACGGTTTTTGTCACCTTCCCGGTAATGCGGCTGGTGAGTTCCCAGGGCTTACTGCCTTTGAGGGCATGGAAAAAACTATTGGGGACGCGCACCGAATTATTGGAATTTTGACCCGATACGGTACGATAAGCCTCGCCTTCATAATCGGATGAATAACCGGCGGCTATCAGCGCAGCTACTTTCTTTTCTTCCTCTACTTTCCAATTTACAAAACCTTCTATTTCGGGGTGATCCAGATCAAGGCAAACCATTTTGGCTGCCCGGCGTGTTGTACCACCCGATTTGATGGCACCGGCAGCTCTGTCGCCTATTTTGAGGAAAGACATCAGGCCCGACGAATAACCGCCACCGGCCAGTTTTTCCGTTTCGCCGCGAATCTTAGAAAAATTGGTACCCACACCCGATCCATATTTAAATATGCGGGCTTCGCGCACCCAAAGATCCATGATACCGCCCTTGTTCACCAGGTCGTCATCAACAGAAAGTATAAAACAAGCATGTGGCTGCGGGCGTTCATAAGCCGAGGTTGATTTGCTCAGCGTTTCGGTAAGCGGATCAACAAAGTAATGCCCTTGTGGCTTGCCCGTGATACCATACGAATTATGCAGCCCGGTATTGAACCACTGCGGCGAGTTTGGCGCGGCCAGTTGCCCAACAATGGTATAAACTATTTCATCATAAAAAATATCGGCGTCTTTTGGACTGGCAAAGTAGCCATAGCGTACGCCCCAGTCTTTCCAGCAGTTGGCCATACGGTGGGCCACCTGTTTAATGCTTTTTTCGGAACCGGTGCTGCCATCGGCCTGCGGTACGCCAGCCTTGCGAAAATATTTTTGCGCCAGTATATCGGTTGCCACCTGGCTCCAGGTAACCGGCACTTCTACATCGTTCATTTCAAATACAGCATCGCCGGATGGATTACGAATCACAGACGATCGCTTATCATATGTAAACAGATCAAATACGTTAATTCCGTCTTTAGTGAAATAGCGTGTTGTTTTAAGCCCTTTCCCGCTGCTGGAGGCGGACATTTTGGAGGTAATGTTTTTGGCCATAGTATAATAGATTGGAGGTGAGAGTTGGTATTTTCAAAACACTAAGGGTGTTTTAATCAAAGCTATCGGTATGCGTATTATCTTTTATTTCAGAGTTTTCCACACATGTCAATTAATTGGTTCCAGTATCATATATTAATTTTTAATTACCTGATTATTAAATAATTAAACGTGTTAATAATTAAAAAACTATCGTTCTATATCATTTTTTTGTATCTTGAAGCGTATTGATCCTGCCCGATACGTTCATATTAAACTGTCAATTAAATTACCCGTCCCTACACATGAAAAAATTAATTCTGATAGCGTTCATCGTTGTTTTTACACTGAGTGCCCGAGCGCAGGAACAACCCCATGTATATAATCCTAATGCCGATGCCAAAGCCGAGATTGCTGCCGCGGTAAAACAAGCCGCCCAACAGCATAAAAACGTGCTTTTACAAATTGGCGGCAACTGGTGTATTTGGTGCATCCGGTTTAATGACCTGGTGACCAAAGATGCCGACCTGAGCAAATACCTGAATGATAATTACGTGGTTTTGCACGTAAACTACAGTAAAGAGAACGAAAACAAAGCCGTACTGGCCGATCTGGGTTATCCGCAGCGCTTCGGCTTCCCGGTATTTGTGGTGCTGGATGGTAAGGGCACACGCCTGCATACCCAAAACTCAGGCTACCTGGAAGAAGGCAAAGGCCACAGTAAAGAAAAAGTTATGGACTTTTTGAAGGACTGGTCGCCAGCGGCTATCGATCCTAAAACTTACGAAAAAGCGAGGTAGCACCTCTCCCAACCCTCTCCAAGGGAGAGGGCCTTGATTAGCATATTTTTATTATCCGCTTGCGCAAGTTTGTCCTATTCAAAATAATTATTACCAACAAAAAAGGCTCACCATTTGGCGAGCCTTTTTCCATTAAAAGTATATTTAAATAAGGTTATTCAACAACACTTACTTTAAGCATGTTGGTTTTACCTTGTTTAATAATAGGCACAGCGGCAGTGTTAATCACTACGTCGCCGGCTTTGATGAGGTCTTCTGCTTTTAGCATAGCATTTACATCAGCAATAGTTTGATCGGTACTTTCCAATTTATCATAGAAAAAGGCACGTACGCCCCAAACCAAACTTAAAGCATTTAGCAATTGCTTGTTGGATGTAAATATATAGGTGCTAGCCTGTGGTCTGTGGCTCGAGATCTGGAAAGCGGTATAACCCGATGTGGTCATAGAAACGATGCCAACCGCGTTGGTGTGTTGTGCCAGGTGAACGGCCGATTCGCAAACCGCGTTGCTAAGGTAATCTGGCGACGATGGATCGATATCATTAACTTTGGCGGTATTGAAGTTGTAGCCATGCTCTTCTACATTGCGCACAATTTTGGCCATGGTTTCAATAACAATAACCGGAAATTCACCAACTGATGTTTCGCCGCTAAGCATCACCGCGTCGGCACCATCCAATACAGAGTTAGCTACGTCATTCACCTCGGCACGTGTTGGGCGCGGGGTGGTGATCATCGATTCCAACATCTGGGTAGCTACAATTACCGGTTTTGAAGCCGCACGGCATTTTTTGGCGATCATTTTTTGCAGCAATGGCACTTCTTCCAATGGCATTTCTACACCAAGGTCGCCACGGGCTACCATCACACCATCTGTAGCGGCAATAATTTCGTCGATATTATCAATAGCTTCCGGTTTCTCTACTTTAGCGATAACCTTGGCTGCTTTGCCGCTTTGGGCAATAATGCGTTTAAGCTCTATAATGTCCTGACCGGTACGTACAAATGATAAACCTATCCACTCCACATCATATTTCAACGCGAATTGCAGGTTGATTAAGTCTTCTTCGGTTAAGCTTGGGATAGATACTTTGGTGTTAGGCAGGTTAACTCCTTTACGTGAAGTTAGGATACCGCCGTGTACCACTTCGCATATAACGGTATCTTTTTTGTTGGTTTCAATAACGCGTAACTGCAGTTTACCGTCGTCCAGCAAAATAATTTCATTGGCCTGAACATCTTGCGGAAAGGTATCATAAGTAATATAGATCTGCTCGTCGTTACCGATACATTCCTGAGTGGTGATTTTAATATGAGTTCCGTTAACCAGGTGTATGCCCCCATCTTTTACTAAACCAATACGAATTTTAGGGCCCTGCAAATCGGCCAGGATACCTACATTGGTTTTATATTGTTCGTTAATTTCGCGAATGATGTCAATTACGGCTTTATGATCCTCCGGTCTTCCGTGCGAAAAATTAAGGCGGCAAACATTAACACCGGCTTTGATCATGGCTAATAAAACATCTTTTTTAGCTGACGCCGGGCCCATGGTGGCTACAATTTTAGTACGATTATAGTATAGTTTCATATTGTTCGGGTTAAACTGGCTTACATTTATATTTAGTGTAAAACCAACACTCTTTTTTTAAATTTTGCGCTAAAATAACAGATTTTCCCGTGATTTTATTTTTTTCGGATCAATCTTTACGGCGGCCACAACTTCGGGTATCTTATTAATGGTTGATACCAGGCTGTCCAGGTCATCGTCGTCAATGTAATTGCGGATCATGATAAAGTAATCGGCGCTCCTGATCTCGGGCACCAGATAACCGTCAGATCCCTTATTACCAATAAAATAGAAGTCGGTTTCGGTGGTTTCCCACTGATAATGAAACAGAGAGAACAATACAGGCTCGGCCCCCTGATAAATATCAACGGCAAGGTCGTTTGACCTGGTAAAATTAAAATTTAAAGATTTGTTGATAAGGTAACAAATGCGGTAATCTTTTAATGATGTGGTTATGGCGATAAGCACAAAATCAAAATCGATCTCAAACTTTAAAAATTTCCTGTTCAAAATCATTACTTTTACAAACGTCAAAATTACGAATACAAACCGTTTGAATAAAATTTTGTTACCGAAATATATTGTAAAAGTTTTAGATTTGATAATTGACAGAATTTATTTTTCTTTGCACTGAATTTTTATTAATCATTAAACTATAAAGACTATGTCTGATATCGCTTCAAGAGTAAAAGCTATTATCGTAGAAAAACTGGGTGTTGACGAAAGTGAAGTTACACCAGAAGCGAGTTTCACCAATGATCTTGGTGCCGACTCGTTAGACACCGTGGAACTAATCATGGAGTTTGAAAAAGAATTTAACGTGGCTATTCCTGACGATCAGGCTGAAACTATTGGTACTGTTGGCCAGGCAGTTGCTTATCTTGAAAAAAACGTTAAATAAGACTCCCTAACTGGATTAAATGGAGTTTAAAAGAGTTGTAGTAACCGGGCTTGGAGCACTTACTCCTATTGGTAATACCGTTTCGGAGTATTGGAACGGGCTGATCAATGGGGTAAGTGGCGCTGCCTTAATCAAAAGTTTTGATACCGAAAAGTTCAAAACTAAATTCGCATGTGAAGTTAAGGGCTTTGATGCGGATGGTTTCCTGGGCCGTAAAGACGCCCGAAAATTAGATCCCTTTGTTCAATACGCTCTTTTTTCAACCGAAGAAGCTGTAAAGGACGCGGGATTAGATTTCGAAAAATTAGATGTTAACCGTATAGGTGTTATATGGGGAGCGGGCATAGGTGGCTTAAAAACCTTCCTTGATGAGGTGATGAACTTCGCTAAAGGCGATGGTTCACCACGTTTTAACCCCTTCTTTATACCTAAAATGATAGCCGATATTGCCCCTGGTCATATCTCTATCAAATATGGCTTACGCGGCCCCAACTTCACAACCGTTTCTGCCTGCGCTTCATCAAACAATTCCCTGATCGATTCATTTAACTATATCCGCATGGGTAAAGCTAATATGTTTATCAGCGGTGGTTCTGAAGCTATCATTAATGAAGCGGGTATTGGTGGTTTTAACGCTATGCACGCCCTGTCAACCCGTAACGATGATCCGGCAACGGCTTCACGCCCGTTTGATCTGGATCGTGACGGCTTTGTGGCCGGCGAAGGTGCAGGCACCATCATCCTGGAAGAGCTGGAGCACGCTAAAGCACGCGGCGCAAAAATTTATGCCGAAATGATAGGCGGAGGCATGAGTGCCGATGCTTACCACATGACCGCTCCGCACCCGGAAGGTTTAGGCGCGGCAGCCGTTATGCGCGCAGCTTTAGAGGATGCTAACCTTACTCCTGCAGATATTGATTATGTAAATGTTCATGGAACATCTACACCAATTGGCGATCCGCAGGAGATCAAGGCTATACATGATGTATTTGGCGATGATATTTACCGTATCAATATCAGCTCAACCAAATCCATGACCGGTCACTTGTTAGGTGCGGCTGGCGCGGTAGAAGCGATAGCATCAATATTAGCTTTAAAAAATGGTATCATCCCCCCTACTATAAACCATTTTACTGACGATCCTGCTTTTGACCCTAAAATCAATTTCACCTTTAACACTGCTCAAAAGCGTGATATAAGGATAGTTCAAAGCAACGGATTTGGTTTTGGTGGCCATAATGCTTCTGTTATATTTAAAAAGTACGAAGATTAATTGTGGTTGTGAATGCCTATCAGTCAGTTTTATAAGCTATATCTATCACCCAACAGGAAATACGTTAAGATTTTAAAGAATTTGCTCGGTTTTGTGCCGGGCAATTTGTCTTTATACCGTTTGGCGTTCCGGCATAAGTCGGTAGCCCAAAATGTAAAGAAAGGGGTAAAAAACAGCAACGAACGCCTGGAGTTCCTGGGCGATGCTGTGCTTGGCAGTGTTGTTGCCGAAGTACTCTTTAAACTATACCCGTATGAAGACGAAGGTTTTTTAACCGAACTGCGCTCCAAAATAGTAAGTCGTGTAAATCTTAACCAGCTTGCCCGTAAACTGGGTTTTGACAAACTGATTGAATACGATAGTCGTATGCTTAACTCCAGCCGGCAAGGCTCATTACTGGGTGATGCGTTTGAAGCCCTGGTTGGCGCCGTGTATTTGGATAAAGGGTATGATTTTACCAAAAGCTTTTTGATCAATCACATCATCAAATCGCATATTGATATCCATAAGCTGGAGCAAACCGAAACTAATTTCAAAAGCAAACTGATCGAGTGGTGCCAGCGCCATGGCCGCGATATTATTTTTGAACTGGTAACCAACCAAGAAGGCGAAAGTGCCAAGCTCTTCACCGTACAAGCCAGTGTTGATGGTGAAGTAGTGGGCGAAGGCAAGGAATTCAGCAAAAAGAACGCCGAAAAACTAGCCGCCGAAAAAGCCTGTGAGTCTTTAGGGATTTAAGGCATCGGCTTAAAGCGTCATCCTGAACTTGTTTCAGGATCTCTCATGACTTAGACCGATGTTATTCTTTTCATATTTTAAACACTTCTGATGGGATGCCGAAACAAGTTCGGCATGAATGACCCTTTATTTAATTCTCCAGTTAATGTTTTTCTTTTTTCAAAGTTTCACCGGGTTGTGATAGTTGCAGTGTGCTATCCCTTTTGATAAAAGTTGGCGAGTTCAATCCTTCCAACACCTCCTTTTGACCACTGTTTTTATAGTACTCATATGACTTTTGCATGTGCTTGATCAGGTCATAATCGGTCCAGCCTTTCAGGTCTTCGTATGATGGGGTATAGTAATTCATAAACCTGCGGGCGGCGCTATCGGTTGGTAATTTGGTATATTGTTTTACAAAATAAACATTGTAGCGCCTGTTAATTTCGGCCTGTTCAGCTTCGCCCTTGGCAAAGTTGGCAAAACGGCGCGCACGCCCTGGAGTTTTGCCAAAAAGCTCATAAAGCCCCGTAAGCGGACTGCTTAGAAACGAAAGTACTGGTGGTTTGCCGCTATAATAAGTACCCTGTTTGCGGTAATCGTTCATGATGGCATTAAGTTCTTGCTTTTTAGTTTGGCCAAGCACTTTTACTTCGGCCAGCTTAATCACTGGCTGCATGTATACCGGCATATCGCTGTTGTTCAACACCACAATTTTTTGCGGGGTATACTCATCTTTGGTAAAAAGCAAGGTATCGCCGGTAGACGCTTTTATGGAAAACCAACCCAGATCATCGCTGATCATGAGGCTGTTTGTTTTGAGATTTTTGATCAAAACCTGCCCCAGTCGTTCGGGCGTGCTCTTTTTTGAGATCACTCCTTTGAGCGTAAATTCCTGAGCTGAAGCTATTAAAGCAGAACAAATACAGGCAATAAGAAGCAGGGGAAAACGATAACGCATGTGTGATATTGAACGCAAAGATACCAACAGTATTTCACACCAAATGTAAAAAAGTGTTAAAGTTCTGTGGTAGGACAAGTCCGATAAGTCAGTAAAGTCCGGAAGTTTTTAACACTAAATATTTCTGGTCTGTTGAGTAAATATATTTCGTCTTTCGGTCTTATCGCACTTTTCGGGCTTTCGGACTTTACCGACTTATCGGACTTCCCCACTCTTTCAAACTTCAAAACAAAAATCCTATCTTTGCACATGATAAAATCCATGACAGGGTATGGAATTGCCAGTTTTGACTCCGGTAATACCAAATATACCGTTGAGATCAAATCCCTGAACAGCAAATTTCTTGAGCTATCCCTTCGCTTGCCCAAAATATTCTCTGAAAAGGAGTTTCAGCTGCGTAATGATTGCAGTAAGCAAATTGAGCGCGGCAAGGTAAACCTGTCTATCAATATTGAGCAGGTAAACACCGCGGTAAAAGCTGCCGGTATTGATAAAGATCTGCTTAAACAATACTACCTGCAGTTAAAAGAGGTGAGCCAGGAGCTTAATGAGCCAACCACCAATCTTTTACAGCTTGCCTTGGGATTACCTGAGGTAGTAAAATACGATGATGAAACCGCATCAGAGGATGAGTGGAAGCTGGTTGAAAAAACATTTCAGCAGGCTTTGGCAGCCTTTCAGCAATTCCGCTCTGATGAAGGTAACGTGCTCGAGAACGATGTAAAACACCGCATCAATATCATTCTGAAAAACCTGGAACTGGTAGAACTGGAAGATCCTAAACGTGTACCCCTGATACGTGAGCGCCTGAATACTTTTTTAAGCGAAGCTGCCGACAGGGAAGCTATTGACCAGAACCGTTTTGAGCAGGAGCTGATATACTATATTGATAAACTGGATATTACCGAAGAGAAAATACGCCTGAAAACCCATTGTGAGTATTTTATCGAAACCCTAAAAAATGCCGACGCCAATGGTAAAAAACTGGGCTTCATCTCGCAGGAGATCGGTCGCGAAATAAATACCCTGGGCTCTAAAGCCAACGATGCCAACATTCAAAAGTTGGTAGTGGGCATGAAAGAAGAGCTAGAAAAAATTAAAGAACAACTGTTAAACGTATTGTAGTAGCTTATAGTTGATGGTTCATAGATCATGGCTTTTTTGCCTTGAGCTATTTGCTATTAACTATGAACCATTATCCATTAACTATGAACCCGGAAGGTAAACTCATCATATTCTCAGCTCCGTCGGGGGCGGGTAAAACCACCATAGTACATCACCTGCTTAGCAAAATGCCCGAGCTTGAGTTTTCCATTTCGGCCACTACCCGTGAATGCCGTGGCGATGAGGTGCACGAAAAAGATTATTACTTTATCAGCAAAGAAGAATTTTTGCATCGCATAGCTAAAAAGCAATTTGTGGAGTTTGAAGAGGTTTACAGCGGCACATTTTACGGCACCCTGCGTACCGAAATTGAACGCATCTGGGCAAAAGGGAAAACCGTGATATTTGACATCGATGTGGAAGGCGGCATGCACCTGAAACGTAAATACGACGGACAGGCCTTAGCCATATTTGTACAGCCCCCTTCACTGGAGGTTTTGATAGAGCGCCTTACCGGCCGCGGTACCGATAGCGAAGAAAAACTGAAAGAGCGTTTTGCTAAAGCCGAAAAAGAACTTAAATACGCCCCACAGTTTGACATTATCCTCAAAAATTACGATCTTGATACGGCTTGCAAAGAGGCTGAAGAACTGGTGAGGAACTTTATTAGCCCCCCCAGCCCCCTGAAGGGGGAGCTCTAATTTACTTAGTCAAGAGGTTTACAACATAAAAACATAATTATTCATTCCCCTTCAGGGGGTTAGGGGGCACCTGCTAATGAAAATAGGCTTACTGTTTGGTTCATTTAACCCTATACACATAGGGCACCTGATTATTGCCAATTACATGGCCAACCATACCACGCTTGATAAAGTTTGGCTGGTGGTATCGCCGCAAAACCCACTCAAAAAGTATGGCGACCTGATCAATACCTACGACAGGTTGGAAATGGCTAAACTGGCTACGGATCATGCCACCAACATTACCGTAAGTGATGTGGAGCTAAAACTGCCTCAACCTTCCTACACTATTGATACGCTCGCCCATCTCAAAGAAAAGTATCCGGAGCATGACTTTGCCCTTATCATGGGATCAGATAACCTGGGGACACTGCACAAATGGAAAAACTATAAGTTGATCCTGCGCGATTACAAAATATATGTATATCCACGCCCCGGTTATGAAAATGCCGAACTGGCCGATCATCCTGCGGTTACCATCACCATGACCCCACAAATGGAATTATCGGCAACCTTTATCCGCAAATCCATCGCCGAAAAAAAGAACGTGCAATATTTTGTACCAGACCCGGTGTTGAAATTTATTGAAAGTAAGGGACTATATAGGTAAGTTTAAAGCCGAAAGGTTAAGGGTTAAAGGTTTTCCCTTAACATCCCTCTGTGCTTTTATCTTTCGCCCCCTTAAACTATCTTTGTTCCTGTGAGCGAAAAAACCATACTGAAACTGCAGCTGCCCACCGATCCGCTTTGGGTCAAAAACGTGGTGGAAAGCAATATTGAGGAGTTACTGACCGATCATGCTTTTTGCGAGCAAAAGGCGGCCAGCAATGCTATTACTCTTATTGTGCAAAACCCCAATCTGAATGATCTGGTACAGGAAATGGCACTGTTGGTTCAGGAGGAGATGGATCATTTTAAACGCGTGCACGATATTATACTGCAACGGGGTTTTGTACTGGGCCGCGAGCGCAAGGACAATTACGTGAATGAGCTGCGCAAATTTATTATCATAGGCGGTGGTCGCGAAGCGCAATTGATAGACAGATTGTTGTTTTCGGCCATGATAGAGGCCCGTAGCTGCGAACGCTTTAAAGTGCTTTCGGAAAACATCGGCGACACCTATTTATCTGAGTTTTACCACGAGCTCATGGTAAGCGAAGCCACTCATTACGCCACCTTTATTCGCCTGGCCAAAAAATATGCGGTTGAGATTGATGTAGATAAACGCTGGGCCGAATTTTTAAAATACGAAGCGCAAGTGATCCAAAACTATGGCAAAAGCGAAACCATACACGGGTAGTTTAATAGTGAGTAGCCATTAGTGAGTGGTTAAAGCTTGTTATCGATAATTTACTCACTATATAACCTAAAAATTATTATCTATAATTCATTACTCACTATTTAAACTGAAAGGTTTATTGCCCACATTTCACTGCTAACCATTCATCACTCACCGCTTAAACCTTAACAAACCCTACCACATTTTGCAGATAATTGTCCATCATCTCGATATCCACTACATCATTAATAAAGCCGATGTGCATATCGGGGCGAACGATGATGGCTTTCTTTTGCTTTTCTTTAATACCAAAAGCATCAAAAACATGTTGGTTTTTGGCTGATGGCGGCAGATAAAAAAAGTTAAGGGCGCCGGTATAGTTTTGGGTGATCCATTTGGCCAGGGTAAACAAGTCGATCTCCTGTAGCTTACCCAGGGTTATCATGGTAAAACCGGGCTTGCTGCACCATTCATGCAGATCGGTTTCCTGCTGTTTCTTTTCGTCAAACACTTTGAGATACGGCAATCTGTCGCCGGCTTTTACGAGCGAATCATGGCTCAGGTGCAGGTTGATCTGGCTTTCGCGATAGTTGATGCCGGTTTGTGAGAGGCGCTTAAAAAACGAATCCCGCAATACGGGCTTACCCCAAACGTTTTTCAGGATAGCAGGAAGTGCCCATTTTTTTAACAGGCCCACAAACCAATTGCGCGACAGTATCAATTTAAAAACACGATCGGTAGTGTTCAACAGGTCTTTGGCTACAGGCATACGCTCGGCAGCGTAGCTATCCAGTATTTTTTCCTGTAATTGATTATTCACTACACCTACCAGTTTCCAGGCCAGGTTATAGGCATCCTGTAAACCAGTGTTCATCCCCTGCCCGCCCACTGGCGAGTGGATATGCGCAGCATCGCCAATCAAAAAAGACCTCTTTTGCCTGAAATTATCGGCCATGCGATGATGCAGGCGATAGGTAGTAAACCAGTTGGTATGTTCTACCCCAATGGTTTGGCCGGTAATAGCATTCAGGTGAGGTAGTATTTCTTCTATTGGCATATCCTCTCTTTGACTAAGCTCAACGGGCACCTGACCAACAATTCGGTAACAATTTTTTTGGGGCATTGGGAAAAATCCGGCGAACCCTTTTTTCGCTAAAAACAAATTCACCTTGTCGCTAAAAGCATTGCTTATTTTCACATCGGCCAGGTAAAACTGGTATTGGTAGGTATCGCCATTAAACGGTATACCCAGTTGTTTGCGTACCATACTGCGTGCACCATCGGCACCAATAAGCCAGTCGCAGGTAATATGCTGGGTTTCCTCCCCGCTTTGTAGTTGCGCTATCACCTTATCGGCCTGCTGCTCTATGGCCAGCAACGAGGTATTCCAGTAAACCGGGCAGCAGTTCAGTGTTAAAAAATCCAGTAAAAGCCGTTCGTTTTTGCTCTGCGGATACAGATGCACAAATGGAAAGGCAGTTTGCCCATCGCCAACATTATTCAATGATAATTCAAGTACATTTTTGCCTTTCTGGTTAAATACCACGCCAGCGGCCTGCTTGCCTCCTTTTATAATGGCATCAATAACGCCCATTTGCCGGTATATCTCCAACGACCGGGCCTGCACAGCCAGTGCTTTAGAATGGGTAGTTGGCCCTTGCTTACTGTCAATAATTACCGGCTGTACACCATAACGCAATAGCTGGGCAGCCATCATTAAACCCGAAGGACCTGCGCCTACTATCAACACACTGGTATGCTGCTGCGTAACCGTCATTGTTTATTTATGGATGAAAAAGCAGAAAAATGGTTGGCCGCTTGTGCAGCTCGGGAACTTTTTTCTGCCACTCGGCAATGGTTTTGGTTTGTACAAATTCTGTAGGCGCAGTTAAATCGGTTGCTATGCAAAGCTTGGTTTTAGGATTTGCTGTTTTTAAAATCTCTTCCAGCATAGGGTTATTGCGAAATGGGGTTTCAATAAATAGCTGTGTTTGATCGAGCTTAATGGCCGCTGCTTCCAGCTCTTTGATCTTTTTGCTGCGCAGCGCTTTATCAATAGGCAAATAACCATGGAAAGTAAAGCTTTGCCCGTTAAAGCCAGATGCCATCAGCGCCAGCAAAATAGAGCTTGGCCCTACCAGAGGCACCACCTTAATACCCATGCGATGTGCCTTATCTACAATCTCGGCGCCGGGATCGGCAATGCCGGGGCAGCCGGCTTCGCTCATCAGGCCTACGTCGTTACCCGCCTGTAAGCCTTTAAAAAAATCGGCTTTACCCATATCACGGTTATGCTTACTGTAATCATGAATGAGGAGTTCGCTTTGGGGCGTTTTTAAGCCCGCCAGCTTTAAAAACTTGCGGGCGGTTTTCTCATTCTCTACAATGTACTCTTTGATACTGTTAATGGTATCAACCAGGTAAGGGGTAAATGATTGGGCGGCTGTTTCTTCAGCCAGCGGTACGGGTATTAAATAAAGGGTTCCATAGGGCATATTGCAAAGTTGCTGTTTTTTGTTTAAATTAAGCTATTGAAAGGAGTCTGAAAAAAAATGAATTCATTGGGCGTAAACTGGTTTATTGAGGGATATATAGATTTTGAACAAAAAAAGTACGTCCTCCTGAATTATTTACAAGAAATTAACCGCCACTTTGATAAGAGTCGACTATATCCCAACCTGGCCGATCTTATTTTTCATTACAACAACCTGGTTGATTTTAGAAAGAACAAAACTGTGTTGCAACAGGCCTTTCCGCAGCGTTTAACGCAGGCTGATATCGACGCAGTAAAGCTTACCTATCAAAAGATCATTAAGGACGATCAGAACATGCAGGAGATTGAGCAGATTATTGCCTATGCCCTGGCACAGATGGATCCTGCGATACAAACGGGTAAAGAGATCTATGATTTTGTGGAGAGCCGCCTAAATATCGATCCGGTAGGTATTGTTCCCCTGATGCCTTATCATGGTTATTTTTCGTTACGCAACGGCAAGGAGCGCACCAATTGGATATATGAATATCACCTCACTATTTTTGAGGATAAGGACGATAAATACCGCGGCATCAACATTTCCTTTATTGATACCTATGAGCACAGCATCACCAATACACCCGAGGCCATAAAGCTGAACCTGATTAACCGTAATAAGTTTTTACCCAACCCCGCGGTATATTATGTGCATAGCGACATCACTTTCCCTCTGGAGCAAACCTTGTTGCCGGTAGCCAAAAGAAGCCTGGTAAAATATATTTCGAGGGCGGCATAAAGTTTTCTGATCCCTTAATCCTATAAAAATCATGGCTAAAATGAATGGGCCTTACCCCTTGTAGTGGTATAAAGTTTTACTACTTTTAAATAACCAAAACCAACGAACATGGATTTTCCAAGTAATTTAAAATACACCCGAGATCACGAGTGGGTACTTGCAGAGGGCGATACAGCAACTATAGGTGTTACCGAATTTGCGCAGCGCGAGCTAGGCGATATTGTTTTTGTTGACATCCCAACCGTGGGGAAAAAAATCGAACAGGAAGAGGTTTTTGGGACAATCGAGGCCGTAAAAACCGTATCTGACGTATTTATGCCCGTTGCCGGCGAAATTATTCAATTTAATGAGGAATTGGAAAGCAGCCCGGAGATTATAAATGAAGATCCGTATGGCGATGGCTGGATTGTTAAGATTAAGCTCAAAGATCCAAAATCTGTTAATTCGCTTTTGTCTGCAGACGAATACAAAAAACTGATAGATCAATGATTTCTTATAAAAACTGAGGCTTGCTTTTTAGCAGGTCTCCTTTTTTATCCGTTCCATTTGATCTGAGTGACCCCTGATATTTCGTGGATATTTTCCAGCGATCCTGAAAATTTATTGCCTATAACAATAAATTCCCGGATATTGTGATAGCCCAAAGTTTTACTATTTTTGGGCTCACAAAATTAACAATATGAATTTTCCAGCTGAGTTAAAATACACTAAAGATCACGAGTGGATACGCGTTGAAGGTCAAGAAGCAACTGTGGGCATCACCGAATTTGCACAGCGTGAATTGGGCGACATTGTTTACGTTGACGTTCCTACCAAAGGAAAAGCACTTGAACAGGATGAAGTTTTTGGAACGATAGAGGCCGTTAAAACAGTATCTGACCTATTTTTACCGGTTGCGGGAACAGTTACCGAGCTTAACCCCGACTTAGACGGAGAACCAGAGTTGGTGAATACCGACCCTTATGGCGACGGTTGGATAGTGAAAATACAACTTGCTGATGTATCTTCTGTTGATTCACTTTTATCGGCAGCTGATTACGAAGCTTTGGTAAACGCTTAAATGAAACTATTTTTAAAATATCATGGGCTCACAATTTTGTGGGCCTTATTTGTTTTTACGATGTGCGCCGTTGATCTGGGCAATGCGGATAAGTCGCCTATGTTTTTCCCGGGCTTTGATAAACTAACCCATACCAGCTTCTTTTTCACGCTGATAGTGCTTTTTTGCAACGGAATAATAAGGCAACAAAAACCACTGTCGCTCTCGTATAAACAAATAGTTTTAGTTACCATAGTTGCCATTATTTTTGGTGGGCTGATAGAAATACTTCAGCTCACCATTTTTACTTGGCGCAGCGCCGATTGGAGCGATCTTTTTGCAGATACTTTGGGTACTTGCATGGGTATGTTCGCGGTACTGGTAACATTAGGAGCAACGGGTTATGGTAAAAAATAAATTCATTGTATTAGGGGCACTCGTATTATTAACGGGCTTATCGTCATGCGGCATATTCAAAAAAAGCTGTAATTGCCCGCATTTTTCTGATGTGCGGATGTGCAAATATGCGGATGGGCAGAGGATGGGATAGATTCTAACCATCTTAGGCGGCTTTTAACTCCACGCGTCATTGCGAGGCACAAAGCAATCCCCGATAGGCAGAGCCGCTTTGTATAGTATGGAGATTGCTTCGTGCCTCGCAATGAGGTGCAGGGTAATCTGAAGTTTGCATATCCACATCGTCATCATTTTATCATTTCTCATCTGCATATCTGCACATTTGCACATCAATCGCGTTCCCCTTATTTGGATTTAATATAAATAAGATTACATTTGCTGTGGTTTAAAATTATACGATGACACTTTCACAACTTGAAGTAGGCGAAATAGGAATTGTAAAGGAATTTACTGATCTGGAAATGTCGGTAAAACTGATGGAAATGGGTTGCCTGCCAGGCGAGGAAATAAGAATTTCGCGCATTGCTCCCCTTGGTGATCCGATCGCTATTCACGTTTCGGGCTATCAGTTAAGTCTGCGGAAATTTGAAGCCTCCACCATCGTATTGCAATAGTATTTGTAAAAATTGAAAGCCGATATAAGAGTTGCACTTGTAGGAAATCCCAACACCGGTAAATCAACTCTCTTTAATATACTAACCGGTCTTAATCAAAAAATAGGAAATTTTCCTGGGGTTACTGTTGATAAAAAAACTGGCTTTTGTCAGCTCCCTGATGGCCGCACCGCCGAAATCATTGACCTGCCCGGTACCTATAGTATTTATCCCAAAAGTAAAGACGAATCCGTTGTATTTTCGGTATTGGCGGATAAAGCCAAAGGACTAACACCCGATTTGATCGTGGTAATACTGGATGCCTCCAACCTGAAACGCAATTTATTGCTTTATACCCAGATAGCCGATTTGAAAATACCCATCGTGGTGGCTTTAAACATGATCGACGTATCTGAAAAAGCAGGTATTGATATCGACATCAACCTGTTCGCTAAAAAATTGGGGGTGCAGGTAGTGCCAATCTCGGCACGTAAGATCAAAGGCATCGACCAGCTTAAAAACGCTATCGCCCACACCAATAAAATAGCCCTGCAGCAAGATACCATTGATGTAGAAGTTATTGCCCCGCAAATTATAGCGCAGATCAAAGACGATCTGAAGATCGACAACTCTTACCTTGCCCTGCAACTGGCGCATCAGCATGAAACGCTGAGCTATCTTTCCACCGAGCAAAGCGACAGGATAGAAAAACTGGAACACGAGTTTTCGTTTCATTCACAAAAATCCCAGGCCGCAGAAACCATCGCCCGCTATAATTTCATCAACGATTTATTGTACGATACGGTTAAAAAGCCCGAAACGGCACATGACGAAACCGTAAGCAATAAAATTGATAAGATATTGACGCATAAGATGTTCGGCTTTGTGATCTTCTTTGCCATACTCATGTTCATCTTTCAGGCCATATTTTCCTGGTCGGCCTACCCTATGTCGCTGATCGAGGATCTGTTTATCTGGCTGCAAAAAGTAATCAGTAATATATTGCCTGCCGGTCCGCTGGTAAGTTTGATAGTTGATGGTGTGCTTGCCGGATTAAGCGGAGTAATGGTATTTATACCGCAGATTGCTATCCTCTTCGCGTTGATATCCATCTTAGAAGATACTGGCTATATGTCGCGCGTTACCTTTATGATGGATAAGGTGATGCGTAAGGTGGGCCTCAACGGCAAATCGGTGGTGCCGCTTATTGGTGGTTTTGCCTGCGCGGTGCCCTCTATCATGAGTACCCGCAACATCGAAAACTGGAAAGACAGGATGATCACCATTATGGTTACCCCTTTGGTAGCGTGTTCAGCGCGATTGCCTATTTATACGCTGATGATCGCGCTGGTGGTACCCAACCGCAACGTATGGTGGATATTTAACCTGCAGGGCCTCGCACTTACCGCTATGTATCTGCTCAGCATTGTTTCGGCAGTTACGGTAGCTTTTGTCATGAAGTTTATTTTAAAAGCCCGCGAACGTGGTTATTTTATTATGGAACTACCTGTATATCGTATGCCCCGATGGAAAAACGTGGGCTTTACTATGTATGACCGTTCCAAAACATTTGTGCTACAGGCAGGGAAGGTAATCATTGCCGTATCGGTGATATTATGGGTGTTGAAATCATATGGCCCCGGCGATACTTTTGCCAAAATTGATCAAAAGTACCATCAACCGCAATACGTAAAAACCATGACACTCGATAGCCTCACCAAGGTTATCGCCTCAGAAAAACTGGAAAGTTCTTACGCCGGCGTATTTGGCCACGTGATTGAACCGGTAATTAAACCATTAGGCTTCGACTGGAAGATAGGCATAGCCCTCATCAGCTCCTTTGCTGCCCGAGAGGTTTTTGTAGGCACCATGGCCACCATTTACAGCGTGGAAGGCGATGCGGATAAAATGCAATCGGTTCAGGAAAAAATGCACGAGGCAACCAATCCCAATACCGGGCAGCCGGTATTTACACTGGCCGTCGCGTTTTCGCTCATGATGTTTTATGCCTTCGCTATGCAATGTGCCAGCACCGTCGCCGTGGTATATCGCGAAACCAAAAACTGGCGCTGGCCCGCCGTGCAGTTTGCCTATATGACTGCCCTGGCTTATACCGCCAGCTTTATAGTTTACCATTGGCTGAAATAGGCTTTGGGTTCATGGTTGATAGATTTTGGATTATGAACAAATAATAATCTCTTTGTAAATACTTTAAAAACTTCTGGCTATGATCCATGAGCCATCAACTATGAACCGATGATTCCCTATATTTGTATAGAGGTAAAAATTGGATAAAGTAAAAGTTTTAGAAAAGTATCTTCCGCCAGACGCGGCTCCCCTTATTGGCCGCTGGATTGATTACTTTAAATGTGAATTTAAAATTTCGCGTAACCGCGGCAGTAAATTTGGCGATTACCGTGCACCTTACGGCGGCAAAGGTCACCGCATCTCCGTTAATTACGATCTTAACCCATACGCTTTCCTGGTAACTACAGTACATGAATTCGCGCATCTGCACACCTGGAACGAACATAAACAAAAAGCCAAACCACATGGCACAGAATGGAAGGCCAATTTCAAAAAAATGATGCAGCCTTTTTTTGAAAAAGACATTTTCCCTGCCGATGTAAAACATGCCATTACCAGCTATCTGAATAACCCGGCAGCATCCAGCTGCTCGGACTTGAATTTGTACCGTTCCCTACGCAAATATGACGCGCCTAAAGAATCTGTACTTACGGTAGAAAAAGTGCCGCTAAAAGCACTATTCAAAATAAAAGGCGGCAGGATCTTCCGCAAGGAAGAGCAATTGCGCAAGCGTTTTAAATGTACAGAGATAGCTACCAAGCGCGTTTATCTATTTAGCCCGGTTGCAGAGGTGGAGTTGGTAGAAGATTAGTTTTGATTCCGGATTTTATCTGAACCATGATTTACCAGATTAAAGGATTATAGGATTTTTTAATATCGTGGTAATCCTCAAATCCCACAAACGGCGTAGCCCTCAACGGAGTTAATCATGGTTCAGAAAAATTCTTCTATCAAATAAATCCGAAATCGAACATCCGAATTCCCAAATCAATAAAATCCTTACTTTTGGGCCATGGCAAAAGTGAAATCGTTTGTGAATAATCCTTACCAGGAAAACACCTATCTTTTATATGACGAAACCGGCGAATGTGTGATCATTGATCCGGGGATGTATACCGCTTCCGAACAAAACGCGCTTACACATTTTATAAGGGACAATAACTTAACACCGGTATTGTTATTAAACACCCATTGCCATATCGACCATGTATTGGGTAACAAATTTGTATTTGACACGTACGGGCTAAAACCAAAATTTCACGAGGGAGAATCTGAAGTACTAGCTGCTGTAGTAGCCTATGCCCCGCAAATGGGCATCCGTTATGAAGTATCTCCCCTGCCCGATGAGTTTCTGCCCGAAACCGGCAGCATCCAATTTGGCAATACCACCTTGCATTTGATCTTTGCTCCTGGCCATTCGCCTGCCTCGTTATGTTTTTATGACAAGGAAGCCAATATACTGATAGGCGGCGACGTGCTGTTCAGGCTGAGCATCGGCCGGTATGATCTTCCCGGCGGCAATTTTAGTACATTAATGGATAACATTACCACCAAATTGTTTCGCCTGCCCGATGATTGCATAGTTTATCCTGGCCACGGCCCAGAAACTACTATCGGTTACGAAAAACAAAACAACCCGTTTTTAAATTAAAAGTCAAAATTAAAAAGTCAAAAGTCCTTCCCAACTCATAACTTGCAACTTACAACTCCAAAACTAATTGAACACCTCGGTATATATAGCTAAACGGTACCTTTTTTCGGGCAAAAAAATGCACGCTATTAATATCATTTCGGGTATTTCCATGCTCGGTGTTTTAATTGGCAGCGCAGCGCTCATCATTATTTTATCGGTATTCAATGGTTTCGAAAAAGTGATCCTTTCGTTGTACAGCAACTTTACCCCAGAGATCAAGATAGAAACCCGCCTTGGTAAAACTTTTAATCCGGATACCGCCTATTTTAATACCTTGCATCAGGATAAACGCCTTATTTCCTACACCGAAGTATTGCAGGAAAAAGCACTGATCAAATATGGCGACAAAACCTTCCTGGCGACTTTAAAGGGAGTAAGTGACGATTTCTTGAAAAACAAACAGCTGGATAGCACCGTACAGGTGGGCTCTTTTACCTTAAAAAGCGGAGGGCGCAACTTCGCTGTTATTGGAGCTACTATTCAAAATAATCTGGGTATTAATGTTCATGATGAGCTTTCGCCCATACAAATATACTCGCCCAGACGGGGGACGGAAAGTTCAGACAATCCGCTTAATGAATTTGTGGTTCGCTCCATCAATCCATCCGGCGTGTTTGGTATTCAGCAGGAGTTTGACGATATTGTAGTAACTCCCCTGGAGTTTGCCCGCGATCTGCTTGATCAGCCCAAAGAGGTATCATCTATTGAGCTTACTTATAAAAAAGGCACCAATCTGGCATCGGTACAAAGCAAATTAATAGAAGATATTGGCAAAACATTCACCATAAAAAATCGCAAACAGCAAAACACCGAACTTTACAAAACCTTGAACTATGAGCGTTGGTCGATATTTATGATACTCACCTTTGTACTGATCATAGCAATATTTAACATTATTGGTTCGTTAACCATGCTAGTAATTGATAAGCGAAAGGACATTGCCATACTAAGCAGCCTTGGTGCCAACAAGCAAACCATTCAAGGCATCTTTTTTTTTGAAGGGATGATGATATCTCTCATCGGCTGTATTGCCGGCATTGCTTTGGGCCTGATATTCTGCCTGCTGCAACAGCATTTTGGCTGGATAAAAATGGGCGCGCAAATGTCGGTGATTGATGCTTATCCGGTTGATATTAACCCGGTTGATGTTGCCTTGGTATTTTTAACAGTTGGCATCATTTCTGTAATAGCATCAGGCATTAGCGCACGATTAAGTATTAAAGGTTTAGATGAAATCAAACAGGATTTGTAAATTTGCGGTATGAGGATAGGGTATATTAAATATTTCGCGTTCTTACTTGTTTTAATTGCTGCATGCTCATGTAACAGGAACTCATCAAAAGCCAAAGAACAAACAGTTTTTAAGGGTTTATATAGTTTTGGCCCCGAAATAAAATCATTCAAAGATTGCGATAGCGGCAGAGAGTTTTGGGTTACCGACAGTTCGGCCCAGTTAGAATTGCAATACTCACAGCTCAATTTCGAAAAACCTTACGAGCCTGTATATGTGGAGGTAGAAGGTATCAAATCAAAATCAGGAAAAGAAGGTATGGGATCTGAGTATGACAGTACCCTGGTTGTAAAAAAAGTTATAAAAATAACCAAAGAGATACCCCAGGACATTTGCAATTAATACGTTATTATTAATAGCTTTAATCATTCACAACGCCTGCTATATTTCAGCCGTTCTAAACCAAATAAATAAAACTCATTTGCCACAGTGGCGTTAATTAACTATTATGGAATCAAAACGTCAGCAAAAATTTGCCGGAGTAATACAGCAGGATCTGGCCGCCATATTTCAGCGCGAAGGCATGAACTATTTGCCAAATACCCTGGTAACCATTACTAAAGTACGCGTAACACCAGACTTGGCCATCGCCCGTATATTTTTAAGCTTTTTTGGCAACAACAACCTGCAACTGGCCCTGCAAACCATTAAATCACACGCATCCGAGATCAGGTATAAACTAGGCGCCCGTATTAAAGACCAGGTAAGGATCATTCCGCAGTTGGAGTTTTTTGTGGACGACACCAGCGAATACGTAGAGCGTATGGACAAGATATTTGAAAAACTAAGCAAAGAAGAGCGCCAGCCCGATACCGAATAACACTGCCGGATGGATCCGCATGCCCGTTTAAAAACTTACTTGCAAAACAACCCTGCAGCCATTGGCAAAGTGGTTGATTATAATGCCGGCTCCGACCGGCTTTTTCCGTTGGATTTTACCGCCGCTAACACCGACCTTAATATAGATATCATTGCCGATACACAACGGTTTACTGATTGGGTAAGTGAGAAATTAAAAGCCAGTAATTCCCGGTATGGCATTGGCGGCTATATGGAGCACCGCACCATTTACGCCGTGAGTTCACACTTTGATACCGATGATGAGCCGCGCCGCTTGCATTTAGGCGTTGATATCTGGGGCGATGCAGGTACGCTTATTTATTCGCCGTTTGATGGTACAGTTCACAGCTTTCAGGATAATAATAACCTGGGCGACTATGGCCCAGCCATTATATTGCAACATAACCTTGATGGCCTAACCCTGTACAGCCTCTACGGGCACCTAAGCCGCAAAAGCTTGAACGGGCTGACAGTTGGTATGCCCATCCGTAAAAACCAGCAGATAGCCACACTGGGCAACAACCAGGAGAACGGTCAGTGGCCGCCACACCTGCATTTTCAGCTCATGTATGATATGGAAGGTAAATATGGCGACTATCCCGGCGTATGTAAATACTCCGAAAAGGAAAAATACCGGCTGAATGTTCCCGACCCTGGCTTGGTTTTAGGCTTCTAACCCCACGTAAAAGCTAATTCATATTAAACTTTATATCCGTTTTATTGTCGATATTTATAGGATGATAAAGCGCCTGTTTATATTCGTTTCGCTGATGGTAACAACGGCATTAATGGCCTCCGCCCAGCCTGCTTTCAAAGGCGGCCAAAACGCGCTCCTGGATTTTTTAAGAACCAAGATAGTATATCCAGAATATTCCAGCAAAAATTGTATTTCGGGCACTATTGATGTAGCATTCAGGATTGACCGTAACGGCAAGGTTACCAGCGCCAGCGTTCAGCGGGGCCTGGGTATCGACCTGGATGATGAGGCCCTGCGGGTTATCAAACTTACATCAGGGCATTGGACTATCCCAACCGACTACAACGAAAACACCAACCTGGTACAACCTATTCGTTTCGATCCGTCCCAAACCAACTGCGGCTATCAGAATAACACGGCAAATATGCAGGCCGCCATTGATGATTATAAAAACCGGCAGGAGTTGGAAAACGCCGTAACTAATTACTATATCAATAAATACAAAGGCACAGCAGATACCAGTAAAGAATCTGCCATTCTGGCCTTAAAAAAACAGTTGGGTTTTGACGACGATCTGATCAGCGACCTGCTGAAACAGGCTAATCAAAAATTAAAACAGGGTGATAAAGAAGGCGCCTGCACCGACTGGACCTTTATCCGCAATATAGGCAGCGATAAAGCCGACAGCTTTATTAAAAGATATTGCGGGCAATAACTTTATAAAACCATTACATTCACTGCATGGTTCAACACGAGCAGCAATTACGCAAAAAGGTAAAAACCTGGATCATTATATTCATCATCGGCTTAGTATTAAGTGGTGTAACTGCCTTCCCCATCGAAACTGAACTGGCCTTTTTCGCGGCACACGCCCAGGCTTTCCCCACATTTATGCAACCTTGGATCATGAAGGTGTACCTGGCCGTAAAAACTACCAATCAAAACTATCCTTACTTAAGTTATGGTACCGATTGGCTGGCATTCGGCCACCTGGTAATAGCCATGGCATTTGTTGGGCCGTTAAAAGATCCTGTAAAAAACACCTGGGTTATCCAGTTTGGGATGATCGCCTGTATTATGGTGTTTCCATTGGCCTTTATCGCAGGTCCGATACGCGGTATCCCCATTTACTGGCGTTTTATTGATTGCTGCTTTGGCATTTTGGGTATTATACCGCTTTATATCTGTTATCGCGATATTAAAAAGCTGGAAGCCCTAACTTCCTGAGGAAAGCATATGTGGTGCTTTGGGCTTAGCGTTAACTATATCCCGGCTACCCGAAGGCACTGTCGAATTATTTCGATATAGTTGATTCAAAATATACTGCACTATCAGTTTCCCCATTTTTTGCTTTCCTATTGTTGACAAGTGACCGCTGTTTCGATAGAGGATCTTATGTTTTTTATAATTATCACATACCATACTAAAGGGCACCACTATGGTTGAATCCTGCAGATGGGTGTCTTTTAACAACTGATTAACCTGTTTGCGGTAATCATCAAGGCTACCCGTACTGCCATTATCAATAATTAAAGAAACTACTTCGTTACGGGCCTTTTGTAATACATCCAAACTATCGGTGGTTTCCTTAAAACCAAAATCGGGCATGGTCACAAAAACAGGCTCGATGTTGTTTTTTAACAGATCTCCTATAATGAGCGAACAGTAATAAGCGTAAAACTTGGCCCCCATTTCACCGGCGGCATCACTGGTACCTGCTAAAACAATGCAGTAATCAAGGTTGTGGTGTAAAATTTCGCTGCTGGAGTAAGGCGTACCCGGGTTGGTGTAAAGGTTATCATATATCTGTTTTGTTTTGGCCTCCGGCTCGCCAAATGAAATGATCTCTGTTTTTAAACCATGCTTTAAAAACTCATCGCTGATAATGGTATCGAGCGTGGTTCCGCTGGCCCAGCTATCGCCAATAATACCAATCCGGAGTATGTTGTTTTTGTGCTTTATTTCGTGCCGGGATAAATGCCTTGGTTCAAAAGAATATCTTTTATATAAGTAATAACCAAATTCAATTAACAGCACACCTGTTAATAATAACAACAGCTTTATTCGCATACTTATACCAGTTACAAAAGGGGGTTACGTAACAGCATTATTTTACGATCAAATATCCAATAAAGATTTACTTTTTATAAAATATTTCGGGAGTAATTATAGAAAAAACAGGTAAGTTACATGTTTTAAAGTTTGCCGCAGCTTTTCGAGCGCTATGCTCACCTGGCGCTCAACAGTTTTAGGAGAGATATTGAGCTTACTGGCAATCTCTTTATACTTCATATCGCTGAAACGGCTCATCACAAAAATTTCACGGCATTTCTGGGGCAGGGTGTCAATAGCCGCATTAATCTGCCGGGTTAGTTCCTTTTCTTCATACCCACTTTCTACGGTGTTACGTACCTCATCAAAAAGATTATTCTTTTCCAGATAAGCCACGTATAAGTTTTCTATTTTTTGATGTTTTAAGTAATTCAGGCTCCGGTTTTGTACCATTTTAAACAAATAAGACCCAACCGAAGTTGAAAAACTAACCTCATGACCTTTTTCCCATAAAAGAGCGAAAACATCGGCAACAATTTCTTCAGCAATAGAAAGATCATTAACAAAACGGTTGCAAAAAATCGTAAGCCGGGTATAATAAAGCTTAAATAAAGCTTCAAAAGCCCTTGCATCACCCTGCGTAAGTTTTGTAATGAGTATCTCGTCGCTTTTAGTAATCATTTATTCATAATCAAATCAAAATGAGGCACTTTTTAAAAAACTTTAACAAGTTAGCTAAAAAAATTTAAAAGTTTCAAATTTAATATCGAAATAATGATAAAGTAATTATAAAACATTCTGCATAGTGTAGCATAAACACAATTAATTCGGGGTTTTAATGCCCATTGCCGAATATTTATAAAAAATATTTTATAAAGTTTTGAGGGTAAGCCGTTTTTTAGTTGTCTTGCTAATATAATAAGAATGGATAACGAAGAGATAAAATTATTACTGGTAAAGTACATTACCCGTGAGGCCGACGAGCAGGAGACAGATCGCATAAGGGAATGGGTAAAAGCGCATCCGGAAAATGAGCAGTACTTTGCCCAGTTGTATGAAAGCTGGCAAAATATGTTGTACCTGAAGCCAGAAATTGTTGATGAAGAAAAAGCATATCACAAATTTTTGTCGACACTGCCCCAGGAAACAAAATACAGGCAATTGTACAAATGGAGTAAAGTGGCGGCGGCTGTAGCGCTGGTTGGTATATTGTCTGTTTTATTAGTAAGGCATTATGCGCAAAATGTGCAAAGCATCAGAGTAGTATCTGTTAAGCAGGGAGGTATAAAAAAGATAGTTTTAACCGATGGCACCCTGGTTTGGTTAAACGCCGGCAGCAAGCTGAACTATAATACTGATTTTGGCAAAAAAAACCGCACCGTTTATTTGGAGGGTGAGGCATTTTTTGAAATAGCTCCGGGTAAAAAAACAATACCATTTATTGTAAACACAAAAAATTAT
This sequence comes from Mucilaginibacter sp. 22184, assembly GCF_052045695.1. Taxonomy (NCBI): domain Bacteria; kingdom Pseudomonadati; phylum Bacteroidota; class Sphingobacteriia; order Sphingobacteriales; family Sphingobacteriaceae; genus Mucilaginibacter; species Mucilaginibacter sp. 22184. The sequence goes on along the minus strand of NZ_JBQEPI010000001.1, from coordinate 1,105,594 downwards.
ACCGTTAGGGATATCGGCACCAAGTTTAATTTGAAATCATACTCTAACGACTCTTTCTTTGAAACAACAGTTGTAAAGGGAGAGGTTTCTGTTGAAGGCAATATTGATAATAATACACGCGAAATGAGCCGCATATATGTTAAGCCACGGCAGGTATTGCGAATATACTATCAGCAGCAAAAAGAAAAATACACTTATAAACCCGATGACCAACATGATCTGAACGAGATACAGGTATTACAGATCGATTCGGCCAAGATGGATAAATATGATGGCTGGAAAGAGGATCTGCTGGTGTTTGACGGAAATACCCTTAATGAAATATCAAGGGTACTGGAACGCCGATACAACGTAAAAATAATCATGAATGATGTCGGGTTACAGAACATTAGGTATTATGGAAGCTTTAAAAATATAGCCACCATTGATAAGGTATTGAGCTTAATAAAAGGGAATACAGACATTGACTATACCATAACAGGCAATACCGTAACCATCACTAAAGAAACCAACTAATCAACAATAAAACATAACTATTAAAAAAGCGCATATGGCAAAAAAATAACTCCTTCTCTTTTCAACAAAAAACCCGGCGTGCGCTAACACTCCGGGCTATGTAAAAATTAATAGCTAATACCCTACGCTTGGGGAAGCCTAGTATTAACTAATTAACAAACACAAATTTATGATAAATTTTGACAGAAAATCTGTATGGCCTGCGCATGCATGGCAAAAAACCATTAAAATTATGAAGCTTGTTACTGTTTTGCTCTTTACGGGTATAATGCACATACATGCTGCCGTTTATTCACAAAACGTTTACAATTTTAACCTTAATAACATTTCGGTAAAACAGATGTTCAGGCAGATAGAAAAGAACAGTAAATACACTGTTTTTTACCGGCTTGATCAGGTAAATGCCGACAAAAAAATAAACGTTGAGTTACAAGACGCCAGCATCGAAACGGTGATGAAAAATGTGCTTCAGAACCAACCATTAACGTTCCAGGTAGTTGATGATATTATTATCATTAAACCTGCCGATGGCAAAGCCATTGCAACGGTTACCGTAACCGGGGTGATTAAGGACGCGAGCGGCACCCCGCTTCCCGGAGTAAGTGTTAAACTGGCGGGAACTTCGTTAGGTACGGTAACTGATGTTAATGGTAAATACAGCCTCACGCTGCCCGATGGCAATGGTACGCTGGAGTTTACTTTCCTAGGCTTCACCACTCAACGGATAGCCGTTAATGGAAAAACTTCTATCAACGTAATCCTGGCAGAAGAATCAAAATCACTGAACGAGGTGGTTGTAGTAGGTTATGCGACGCAAAGGAAAAAGGATTTGACAGGCGCCGTAGCTGTGGTTGATGTACAAGCCATGAACAAGCAAGCTTCAGGATCGGTAAATAGCCAGTTACAAGGTCAGGCATCCGGTGTTACCATCATAGGATCTGGTCAGCCTGGTGCCGAACCACAAGTACGTATACGGGGCTTCAACTCCTTTGGCAATAACGATCCATTATACGTTGTTGACGGTATACCAACACAGGATATCAGCACCATTAACCCTAACGATATTGAAAACTTTCAAATATTAAAGGATGCCAGCTCGGCCTCTATATATGGCGCGCGTGCATCTAACGGTGTAATTATCATCACTACTAAAAAAGGCAAGGGAAAAGTTACTATTCAATATGATGCCTACTACGGGAGGCAGGTACCTAAGGGAGGCAACGTATGGCACACGTTAACCCCTCAGGAGCTCGCCGATTTAAAACACCTGGCCCAGGCAAACTCTGGTGTTACCGATTTTCAGGACGATCAGTATAACCCTGATGGAAAAGGCTCAACTTATACTTTACCTGATTACATTTCACCGGCTGGTGCAAAAAATGGAGATCCATCTACCGATCCTTCATTGTACTACGTAAACCCTAATTATACCACTTCCGACGATTACAACAGTTTTTACCGGATCACCAAAGCTAACAAAGCCGGTACAGACTGGTACCACGAAATATTTAAAACCGCCCCTATGACCAGCCACAACCTGGCCGTAAGCTCAGGCAATGAACAGGGAAGTTATTTGTTCTCGTTAAATTATTTCAATCAACAAGGTACACTGATCAATACCTACGAAAAAAGGTATACCATTCGTGCCAACAGTCAGCACAATTTCAATAAGCATGTGCGCATTGGCGAAAACCTGGCTTATTCCGTAGTTAATAATCCTCAGGTAGGCTATAACAATGGTGATGCGGTTATAGCTCATGCCTTCAGGGAGCAAACTATTATCCCTGTATATGACATTAAGGGCAACTATGCCGGTGATAACGGATCTGGCCTGGGCGATGCCTTTAACCCCGTAGCTATGCAGCAACGCACAAGAAACAATAAATCGCTTGCTTACAGGCTGTTTGGAAACGTATTTGCGGAAGCTGATTTTTTAAATGACTTTACTATACGCACCAGTTTTGGTGGCGAAACGGCTTCCGGGGCCTCTCATAGCTTCACCTATCCTCAATATGAAAACGTAGAGAACTCGCAAACCAATCAGTATAATGAGGATTCATACAGCAATTATAACTGGACCTGGACCAATACTTTAGCTTATCATAAAACAATTAATAAGCATGATATTAAGGTACTGGTAGGCTCAGAAGCTAATCAGAGCTACTCCAGCAACCTGGGTGGTGCAAGACAAGGATATTTTAGTTTTGACCCTAACTATGTTGATTTAAGCACAGGTAATGTGAGCAGCGCCAGTAACTACAGCTATCGTGGCGAATCATCCTTGTTTTCGTTATTTGCCAGGGCCGATTACATTTTTGATGGCAAATATCTTTTCAATGCCACCGTTCGCCGTGACGGAGCCTCCAATTTCTCACAAGTTCATCAATATGGCTGGTTCCCGGCTTTCAGTGCAGGCTGGAGGATATCTCAGGAAGGCTTCATGAAAGGTGCTGCATGGCTTAATGATTTGAAAATACGTGGTGGATATGGCATTATGGGTAACCAGCTTAACATCACCTCTTCAAACCGGTTTGATGCGTTTAGCAGTGCCGTAGGGCAATCTTATTATGCACTTAATGGAGGCAACAACGTTGTAGCAGGTTTTTATCAGTCGCAAATTGGTAATCCCAACGCTAAATGGGAAAAAGACGCCAATACCAACATAGGTTTTGACGCTTCTATATTAAACAGCGCTATTACCGTTACAGTTGATTACTATCGTAAAGATATCCGCGATCTATTGTACAATCCGGAGGTGTTAGGCACTATCGGCAACGGCGCGCCACCGTTTGTAAATATCGCTAAAATGAAAACGGACGGTTTGGATGCCAGCATAGCTACCAATTTTAAAGTAAACAAGGTTGGATTTAACGCCACATTCAACATTACCACCTTTAGCAATAAAATAACCAAAGTATCCAATGATGCCAATTATTTTGATAGCGATAACCCCAGAGGTTTTGACATTGGATTTGTACGCAATGAGGTAGGGCATTCATACGGCGAATTTTATGGTTATAAAATAGCAGGCTTCTGGAACTCGCAACAGGAAATAGATGCGGCTAACGCAAAAGTTCAAAAAGCGTCAAATGATCCTAATGCAACCTACCAAACGGATGTAGCTGTTGGTCGTTTCAAATATGCGGATGTTAATGGCGATGGTAAGATCACAGATGCCGACAGAACTTTTATTGGTAATCCTAACCCTAAATTCACTTCAGGCTTAAACCTTGGGGTTACCTACGCAGGCTTTGATTTTAACGCGTTATTTTACGGTGTTTTTGGCAACAAAATATGGAACAACGTTAAACGCTGGAGAGACTTTTACTCATCATTTACCACAGCTAAAAGCCAAACAGCACTTTATGATTCCTGGACGCCAACAAACCAAAACGCTAAAGCGCCAATACAGGAAGTTAACTCTTCATTTAGCAGTAACGCACAGCCAAACTCTTATTTTGTTGAAAATGGTTCATATGTACGCCTGCGTAATGCACAGATAGGCTACACCTTTTCACCAAACGGCCTTAAAAAGTTAGGTATTCAAAAATTAAGATTATATGTATCAGGGACCAACTTATTTACGATAACCGGATACTCCGGCATCGACCCTGAATTACAGGGGCAACCCGACAGTCAGGGGCATACCACTTTTGGAATTGACGAAGGCACCTATGCAAGTCCCCGCACCTTCTTATTTGGTGTTAATCTAACATTATAATTAATCATTAAGCACGATTACAATGAGAACAAAAATATATATCGCTTTAAGTATGGCTCTTGCCATATCAATTAGTTCATGTAAAAAATCATTGGATAAGCCGTTGTTGGGGGCCTTGGAATCTCCTCTGCTCCAAACAAAGGATGGCGTTAATGGCCTGCTTGTAGGTACTTACGCCGCTTTAGACGGCATGGCAGGCACATCGGCCATAGGCGGTGGCAATCCCTGGGAAACCTCGCCAGATAACTGGGTTTTAGGTGGCGTGGCCGGCGGCGATGCGAATAAAGGCAGTATAGCGGGCGACGTATCTGAGATTGAACCCATCATGCAATTTTACAGCGACCCTACCAACGTTTTTTACAACAGTAAATGGAAGGCCGATTATGAAGGCATTTCAAGGGCCAACACTGTTTTAAAGGTAGTAGCCAAGGTACCTACCCTTACTGATGCCGAAAAAGCCAACATCATTGGGCAAGCCCGTTTTTTAAGAGCACATTACTACTTTGATCTGCGGAAGATCTTCAAAAATGTGCCTTATATCGACGAAACGACCACCAATTTTAATCAGCCTAACAATACCGATGTATGGTCGAAAATAGAGGCCGACCTTGACTTTGCTTATAAGAACCTGCCGGCTACACAATCAAGCGTAGGCATGGTCAATAAATGGGCAGCTGGATCTTACCTGGCAAAAGCTTACTTATATCAGCAAAAATACCCACAGGCAAAAACCGTGTTTGACGATGTTATTCAGAATGGTGTTACTTCAAACGGCCTTAAATATGGCTTAAACGACAAGTTTGATGACAATTTTACACCAGAAACAGAAAATTCAAAAGAAGCGGTATTTGCTATACAAATGGCAGCTAATGTTGACCCGGATGGCCCCACCAATGCCAACAATGGCGATATGCTGAACTTCCCTTATGGCACAGACAGCCCATTCCCATGCTGCGGTTTTTATCAGCCATCTGCCGATCTGGTTAACCACTTCCGTACCGATAATAACGGCTTGCCTTACCTGGATGATTTTAACAGTCACGCTATAAAAAATGATATGCACCTGTCATCATCTGACGACTTTACACCAGATGACGGTAATATCGACCCCCGTTTGGATTGGACAGCGGGCCGTCGCGGTATTCCATACCTTGACTGGGGTATACACCCGGGCGACTCGTGGGTTCGGGATCAGAGCTATGCAGGCCCCTACTCGCCAATAAAAAATGTTTATTGGAACGCGACACAAAATACCGATGGCGATAACCACTCCTGGGCACCAGGCTCGGCCATTAATTATAATGTGATCCGCTTTGCCGATGTGCTTTTAATGGCTGCCGAAGTTGAAGCCCAGCAGGGTAATCTGGCCAAGGCAGAAGATTATGTGAACCAGGTGCGTAACAGGGCTGCAAATCCAATTGGCTTTGTACATACCTACATCGATCCTGCAAATCCAACCAAGGGTTTTACAAATACACCGGCGGCTAATTATAAAGTGAGCCCATATCCAGGTGGGGCATTTTCCAGCCAGGCATTCGCTCTGAAAGCCATTTATTTTGAGCGCAAAATTGAATTAGCGATGGAGGGGCACCGCTTTTTTGACCTGGTTAGGTGGGGCATTGCCGATACCGAGCTGAATAACTATTTTAAATACCAAAACACCGTTACTACCGACCTTAGGAGCGGAAAGTATGTTAAAGGTAAAAATGATTACTATCCTATCCCGCAAAGGCAAATTGACTTAAGTGCAAGTGGCGGCAGTCCTGTACTTAAACAAAACGCAGGTTATTAATAAAAATTCAGCTAAAGCTTACCGGGCTAACCCCGCCTGGTAAGCTTTTTTAACCAATTGCTTATCACGCCCCTGTTTTTAAGCACACCAAACCTAAATAATAAATTATGAATAAATCATCAACGCGGTTTCTGTCGCTGGATGTATTTCGTGGTATGACTATCTGTTTCATGATCATTGTAAATACGCCCGGTAGTGGCGCGGCCCCTTTCTCGCCACTTGAACATGCTACCTGGCATGGCTTTACCCCTACCGATCTGGTATTCCCTTCATTTCTATTCGCCGTGGGCAATGCCATGAGTTTTTCCATGAAACGCTACCAGGAACTGGGCAATACGGCTGTTTTAGGTAAAATATTTAAACGCACCCTCCTCATTTTCCTGATAGGCTATCTCATGTATTGGTTTCCCTTCTTTAGTTTTAAGGGAGGTCATGTTTCCTTATCTCCTATTGCAAATACCCGCATTATGGGCGTATTGCAGCGGATAGCTTTATGCTATTGCTTCGCCTCGCTCATGATCCATTTTCTGTCAAAGCAGTCGGTTGTTATTCTATCTGTACTGTTATTAATTGGCTACTGGATCTTGCTGCTGGTTTTTGGCGACCCGAATGATCCCCTAAGCATGACCGGCAATGCGGGCATATTCCTGGATAAATTCATCCTGGGCGACAGCCACATGTATCATGGCGAAAAAATAGCCTTTGATCCCGAAGGTATCCTGAGCACGCTGCCTGCTATAGTGAACGTGGTTATTGGTTACTACGCAGGTAAATTCATACAGCAAAAAGGCAAGGGTTATGATACCATAGCAAAAATGCTGCTTACCGGCGCGCTGTTCATCTTTCTGGCCTTATGCTGGAACATGGTATTCCCGATCAACAAAAAGCTGTGGACAAGCTCATTTGTACTGGTAACCACCGGGCTCGACCTGGTGATCCTATCATTCCTTGTTTACGCCTTGGAGATCAACAATTGGAACAAGGGCAACTGGACACGCTTTTTCACCATCCTGGGCAAAAACCCATTACCCATTTATGTACTGTCAGAAATACTGGTGATATTCTTTTACATGCTCAGCGTAAAAGGAACCAGTTTTTACGACTGGATCAATACTTCCCTTTACCAGGTAATAGCCCCGGGAGCTATCGGCTCGCTGCTATTTGCCATAAGCTATATGCTTATTTGCTGGTGCGTGGGCTGGTTGCTGGATAAAAAGAAGATCTATATCCGGGTTTAAATTTTTCAACCTAAATATATTGCTAAAAGGGGCTACATCATTAATCATGATCAGCCTCTTTTTTTTATTTGACTTATCCGGATACTCAGCCACGAATTAATGTATCATTCGGGGTTGGACGAATAGGCTCTATTAGCAAAAAAGTGGGTTTACATGGTTTACACTTTTTTGGGTTTACGTCGATTTAAATTACTGATAATCAATTAATTAATAATTTTTTAGGCAAAAATGTGTAAACCCACTTTTTGCATCAATATCACAGGTCTAACGTTAATCCATAGATAACAAAATACCTATGAACATCAATTCGATTGATGATAAAACCTCTTTCTGGTAATAGCACATGAGTAGATATAGCACATCAATAACATCACAAAAACAGGGTTGTCACCCTGAGCTCCGTTGAGGGGTGGAGCGCAGAGGCCTACCCACCATACTTCGACGGAGCATGGCATCATCAAAACAGCCAAAGCCTTGTGCGATTCCTTCCCTCGGGAAGGGGAGGAAGGGGTTTATGAAACAGAATAGTCATTGCACGCAGAAACCCCACCCTCCCATTACACCTGTCCTACGCGCCCCTCCCGTGGGGAGGGAATTAAAAATGATTTTACTGTCCCCTCACGGTCTCTCGCAGAGGATCCTGAGGTATAAACTGGTTTAGAAACAACCTCAGGGTCTCTTTCAGGAGACCCTGAGGGGATTAAGACAAATGTCTATTGATTTTTATATCATCCCCCTGATCATCAGCCTTGTTTGCCAATAAGCTTATAACCATCGGCCATATCAGGAACTTGATCAAAGGACATACCTGCATACCGCTTTTCTATCCTGCCAATATGAGTGCAGGCATGTTCCAGATACTCATCGTCAATAACTTCCTGTATCGTATCTCTGATACCTTCGTGGCTCAGGTTTGCCGCGATGATCATATCAGATGCCCAGAAACTGGCCGAACCGGATTGTGCCATTAATCTTTGAATATTTGCCAGCGTAAATAGTGTAGCTACAAACACGTTACCATTTTCAAGTGTAATATGAATATCGATATTGTCATCAAGTTCATTGGTTTCGTTATAGCCAGCCGGAAAAGTGATCTTAAAATCCATCTTTATTTATAAAAGTATAAAGATAAGATTCCCTTAGTTATTCTTTCAAATTAACAAGTTCACCATTTTTCAGTCAAAAGCAACAAATCATCTTAAATAAAAAGCAATAATTTATTAAAATTTACTTAAAATGAATTATTTATATAAATAATTGGATTTTTTTGACATTTTTTTTGCTTTTTTAATAAAACACTTCATAAATTACATTTTATAAAAAATAACTGATTGATAAATTTATAATTATGGCAATTTTACATGAAAGAATCAGCTTATTTTAATCAATACACTCCCATTAACGGCGTATGGGACGAAATGTATGGTACAAATTGCAATGTTCGCGACCATTATTTGAAAGTTATCGAGTACATTTCAAAAGAATCGGCCGATGATCTGAACAAAAAAGAAGAGCTGGCCAAAAGCCTGTTCATGAGCCAGGGTATTACTTTTACCGTTTACAACAGTGGCGAGGGTATCGAAAAGATATTCCCTTTTGATATTATCCCCCGTATTATTACCGCCAGTGAATGGGCTTTTGTAGAGAAAGGCATCAAACAACGGCTTACCGCCCTTAACCTGTTCCTGAAAGATATATATAACAACCAGTTTATTGTAAAGGATGGCATAGTGCCCATTGATATTATTTACTCCTGTCCGCATTTTTTGCGGGAGATGTACCAGCTTAAAGTGCCCTATGATATCTATGTACACATATCTGGCATCGACCTGATCCGTGATGAGGACGGCACTTTTTATGTGCTGGAAGATAACCTGCGCACCCCATCAGGAGTAAGCTATATGCTGGAGAACCGGGAGATCACCAAGCGTTTGTTTCCGGATCTGCTGCCCCAATGCGGGGTTCGCAGCGTAACCGAGTATCCAACTATATTGTACAAGAACCTGCTGGCGCTTTCGCCCAGGCAAATATCAAACCCAACCATTGTATTGCTAAGTCCGGGCATATATAACTCGGCCTATTTTGAGCATACTACCCTGGCCCGTTTGATGGGCGTTGAACTGGTAGAAGGCCGAGACCTGGTAGTTAATAACCATAAGGTATACATGAAAACCACTACCGGCCTGCAGCAGGTAGATGTGATATATCGCCGGGTTGACGACGAGTATCTTGATCCGCTGGTATTTAACCCCGAAAGCATGCTGGGTGTTGCCGGCATCATGGGCGCTTACCGCAAAGGCAATGTGGCTATTGTAAATGCTATTGGCACCGGCGTTGCCGATGATAAAGCGGTTTACGCTTACGTTCCGGATATGATACGTTACTACCTGAACGAGGAACCGATCCTGAAAAACGTACCCACCCACCAATTGGGCAACCCTGATGAACGTGAACATGTGTTCAAAAACCTGAATAACATGGTGGTTAAAAAAACCAATGGTAGCGGTGGCTATGGTATGCTGATGGGTCATGCCGCATCTGAACAGGAAATTGACGACTATAAAAAAGAGATCCTGAAAGATCCGCGCAATTTTATTGCCCAGCCAACTATTAGCCTTTCGGCGGCGCCTTGTTATATGCAGGGCCTGTTAAAACCCCGCCGGGTCGACCTTCGCCCTTATGCCCTTTACGGGCCCGACGGCATTGAGATAGTGCCGGGCGGATTAACACGCGTGGCCCTTAAAGAAGGTTCACTGGTAGTAAACAGCTCACAGGGCGGCGGCAGTAAAGATACCTGGGTGCTCGCCTGATTTGAGATTTCGGACGTTCGATTTCGAATTTAGTGGCAGTCCATTACTTTCGTAATTTAAACTCCGCAACCCATCAGGCACAATAAATCATTAAAATAAATCCGAAATCGAACATCCGAAATCCGAAATAAAAAGACACATATGTTAAGCAGGGTTGCAGCAAGTTTTTATTGGTTAAGCCGTTACATTGAGCGCAGCGACGGCATGCTGCGAATGCTCAAAATAAACTATGCCTCATCGCAGGATACCGTACAGGAATTTACCTGGGAACCGGTGATCAGGATATTTGTTGGTTTGCACGAGACTGATGCCGACACGCTGGACAACGATAGCCGGTCTGTTTTAAAATATATGGTAACTGGTAAAAACAACCCAAACTCCATACTCAATATTATTACCCTGGCCCGTGAAAATGCCCGCGGCGTGCAGGAGCACATCACCAAGGATCTGTGGCAGTGCCTTAACGAGTATTATCATACCGTAAAAGACCCGCGGATAGAACGCGCCTTACAGCGGGAAGACCCGATTGGCGTATTGGATGTTTTAATAAAACAGGTGATGCTCTATTACGGTACCGTCGAAATTACGATGGAGCGCGGCGAAGGCCGCAGTTTTATGAACATCGGCAAATACCTGGAACGGGCCATACAGTCGGTCGACATCCTGGATACCAAATTCAGTTCGGTGAGTGACAATCCCAACCTGCTTACTGATACTACTTACTGGAAACACCTGCTGCTTTCATTAGGCGGCTATGAGCTGTACCTCAAAACCTATCGCGAAGGTTTTGAGGCCGAGAACATCCTGGAACAGGTGGTACTCAACAATGATTTCCCGCGATCGGTTATTTATTCGGTAAATAATATCCAACGCTATTTTGACAGGTTGAAAAACGATACCAATGTGGACACCTATCGCGAAATGTCGTTCCAGATAGGAAGGTTGCAGAGCCGTATTAAATATAGTTCGGTACGCAGCATCAGACAGGAAGGCCTGCATGGATTCCTGACCCAGATCAGGAACGAACTGTACAGTGTAGGTAACTCTCTAAATGAATACTATTTTGCCAATTCATAATTAACCATATGCCAGAGTTTAAAATACAACATATAACCAAATACACCTATGAAGGACTGGTACGCGACAGCGCCAACCAGATCATCCTTTTTCCGATAAAGGATGAGTATCAGGATGTAATAAAGCAGGAACTGCAAATTACCGGCAACCCGGTTGTTGACACCCATATTGACTATTATGGTAACGAAGTAGGCAGCTTTACCTATAGCGAGCCGCATTCCCAGTTACTCATCAGCTCTAAACTTGATGTGATCACCCGGCAACGCCCGCTACCCGTGAATGACATTTTCCCCGAACAACAGTGGGAGGATTTAAAACGCCTGCAATACATGGTGCCTTATATTGATTTTTTAAAGCAGGAATACTTTGAAGGACTGCCGGAGCTACAGGTTATTGTAGAACAGGAAAGATCAAAAGACGAAACACCCTATCAGGTAGCTCTCCGTTTTTGCCAGTACGTGTATCAGAACTTTGAATACATTAAAGGCGTTACCACCGTTGAAACCACGCTCGACGAGGTTTGGCAATTGAAGGCTGGTGTTTGCCAGGATTTTGCCCATATTTTAATGGTGATGCTCCGCCTGCTTAAAATACCGGCACGCTATGTAAGTGGCTATATTTGCACTCACAGTAGCGCCATGCGGGGCGAGGGCGCCACCCATGCCTGGGCCGAAGCCTATATCCCTGATTATGGCTGGTTAGGTATCGATCCTACCAATAACTGTATAGCTAACGAAACTCATGTGCGCCTGGCCGTTGGCCGCAGCTTTCCGGATTGCTCGCCGGTAAAAGGTGTGTACAAAGGTTCATCTGGGCATAAACTGGAGGTTGCTGTAACGGTTGACGATGAAAACTCACCCGCGTATGATAACCATACCATTCAGGAAACTGCTCCTCTGCAACCAGTAACCGAGCCCGCCAAAAACAGCTATCAGCGGCATATGGAGATCATGCAACAGCAGCAGTGATGATGATGTGAGGATTTCTGAACCATGATTTTCATGATTAAAAGATTTAAGGATTATCTGTATTTAATCAAGGTGATCCCAGAATCCTACAATCATGGTTCAGAAAATCTGAAAGTTAAACTACTTTTTTAGCCGAGGCTACCAATACCGGGATAACCGGTACCTTATCGTAGGTCTTTGATATCTTGCCATTGCGGTCATAAATGGCAATAAAAGGCGTATTTTTTATCTGAAAATACTTCTGCACCAGGTAAGTATACCCCTCGGTTCCTATGGTGATGTTATGATATTTAGCCAGATCAAAATCACGTTGAAAAACCTGTATGGCTTTCAGTTGAGTAACAAAAGTGATCAGTACGATCTGCACATCCTGCAGATTTTTCAATTGCGGTTTCAGATCATACATCAAATGCTGACAGTGGCCACAATCTGGCGAAAAATAGATCAGCATTACCGGCTTGTTCTTTTTCAGGTTGGCCGGGGTAACATATACGCTATCGGTAGTTAATATATGATACGGAGGGATGCCGGTATTAGCGCCTAAGGTTTGGGCTTGTGTACAGCCAGCCGCGATAAGCAAACAAAGGAACAGATATATCTTTTTCATTAGATTAATATAGTATTTCATTAAGCATATTTACGATATTTTTAACTCTCCAGCAATTCCAGCTGCCAGGCTATCTGCTCTTCTGTTATAGGGAACAACGCGTTTTCACGCACGGTATGATAAACGGCCTCAAATAAACCATTATAATTACCTTTGTCTGACGGTACCCACTCTACTGTTTTGTGATTATCGGCCCCCATCAGCACCAGTTTACCTTCACTGCCTTCGGGTTCAATACCAAAACCTTCTTCATTTGGCATCATGCCTGCATCCAGTTGTGCCTCCTGCACGTCGGTACGCAATTTTACAAAGCTACCCAAGGTACCGTGGATCACAAAACCAGGCAAATGTTCGGCTATCAGTAAGCCCGAGGTTAAATATACATTGAGCTGGTTGGGGTACGAAAGGTGAATATTAAAATAATCATCAACCTGCGAGCCCGGCCGGTGCGAAGCCGTTGTTTTCACATAGCTCAGCGGTTTGCCAAATATACTGATGGCATTATCCACCAGGTGCGCGCCCAGATCATAGGTAAGTCCATTTCCCGGAGTATCTTTGGTTTCCTTAAATACCTTAGGACCGATAGGCATCCGGTACCTGTCCAGCCTAAAATGCACCTCGATCAGTTCGCCCAGTCTTCCGCTTTCAATTACTTTTTTTACCGATATAAAGCCGCTATCGTACCGGCGGTTTTGGTAGATCATCACCTTCAAATTCAGCTTCTTACCCAGATCGAACAAGGTTTTTACTTCTGCCGATGTTACTGCCGCGGGTTTTTCGATCAGCACATGTTTACCCGCGTTCAGGGCCTGTATGGCATAATCAAAGTGGGTATTGTTGGGGGTGTTAACGATGATCAGTTCAATTTCGGCGTCGTTCAGCAACTCATCGGTGGTATTGTAGCTGATCACATCGGGATAAACCTTCCCGGCCTTTTTTTCGTGGCGTTCAACAACCGCTTTAAAGGTAAAACCAAGATTGGTGGTTAAAAATGGCGCGTGAAATATCCGGCCCGACATGCCGTAGGCCATAAGGCCGGTAACGATTGGTTTTGATGACATAGATAGATAATTATTCGTGGGCTGAAAGCTCAAAGCCAAAGGCCCAAAGCTTTTGTTTATTTAGTTTTTTAGCTTATTACAAGAAACAAACAACGTATGTCTCAAAAATACTTTTTAAACCTTGAATTTTAACAAATTTCTTATCGAAAACAGTGTAAAAACAGTTCGGATTTTATCCAATACCATCGCTTTTAACAAATTCCCACTCGACTTTAATCTATTTTAAAAACTTTAAAAAGTATTAGATTATTGATCGTTAATGAACTGCATACCAAACAGCCGTTTTTTATGCCGGTTGTTTCCTTTAACCAAACGGCCCCGCTTGCATTTTTCAAAGCAAGCAGGGCCGTGGTGGTGATGCAATCTCTAAATTCTAAACCCTAAGCTCTAAATTCGAAATCGAACATCTGAAATCATTTGCACATCCGCACATTTGCATATCTGCACATCTATTTCAAACCTTTTTTAATGGCTTCTATTTCTGTAAGGTGACCTTTTATTACCGGTAAAGTGTTGGTAGCAAAAGCCTTCAGGTCGGCATCTTTACAATTTTTGGCAGCATCCTCAAACATGGCTATTGTTTTTTTGTGCCCATCAACCATAGCATCTACATAGGCCTTGTCAAAATCGGTTGTTGATTTAGCCGAAAGATCTTTCAATTCTTTTTGCTTTTCTTCGCTTGGTTCGGCAGGCAGCGTGATGTTTTTGATCTTGGCTATGCCCATCAATTCCTCATTGGCTTTGCTGTGGTCTTTTACCATCATTTCGGCAAATTTTTTCACCTGCGGATTGATCGCCTTTTGTTCGGCCACTTTGGCTACGGCTACTTCAGCCATACCACCATTTGCGGCATCGGTGGCAAATTTGGCATCGCCCTGGTCAACCGCTATGCCTGTAGCGCCGGTTGTGGTTGTGTCTTTAGTATGATTTGCACTGTCTGCGCTTTCCTTACTGTCGGTTTTGGCACCGTTATTACATGCCTGGAACATCCATGCCGACAGCACGAACATCATCATTAAACTTAACTTTTTCATAGTGAATGTTTATATTGTTTTTATAATCAACAATTTTCACTCAGATAAGTTTCATTTTCTTATTTGTAAAATAATTTAACATAAAAACACGCTACATCCACACGTCATTACTTCGTACCTCGCAATGACGTGTGGAAAAGGAAAGAAAACCCAAAAGGCCATCATGCATGCATGATGGCCTTTTATCTATATCAATGAATACTTATTTCAATTTTTCCAGAGCGGCTTTAAGTCGTGGTATCAACTGCTGAATGTCATCCGGAGTAACGGTACCTACCGAAGCGCGGAACCAGTTTACGTCATCGCCGGTACCAAAGGCCGAGAACGGCACCAGGGCTACCCCTGCTTCTTTGATGAGGTAAAAGTTGATATCGGCCGAATCTTTCAGCACCGCGCCATCGGGCGTGGTTTTACCCGCGTAATCAATTTTTAGTGTGAGGTAAATGGCACCCATCGGCTCAATGGAATCTACCTGCAATCCGTCGGCTTTTAAGCTCTGGAAACCCTCGTGCAGGGTATTCAGGCTGGCTTGGATCTTGGCTTTTATATCGGTAAGGTAATTATCTACAGCAGCGGCATTGGTAATAAAACCCGCCATGGCCATTTGCTCGGCCTTGGGCGACCATGCACCCATATGCCCCACAATGGCTTTCATATTTTCAATTACGTGGGCCGGGCCAAAGCCCCAGCCTACCCTTACCCCTGTTGAGGCGAAACATTTGGAAGCACCATCAATAAATATGGTATAATCCCTCAGTTCGGGGCGCAGCGTAACTGGGTCAAAGTGTTTGTGTTCGCCAAAGGTTAGCTGCGAGTAGATCTGATCATACATCAGGTACAAGGGTTTTTCGCCGGCTGCACGGCTTTTATTTTCGGCAATTACCAGGTCGCAGATCTCTTCCAGATCCTTTTTGCCAAACATGGTACCGGTTGGGTTCAATGGAGAACATAAAGCCAGCAATGCCGCTCCTTTTAAATGTGGGCGGATCTCATCGGCCGTAGGCATAAAATTGTTTTCGGCACGTGTTGGTATCATTACCGCCTGGGCGTTCAACAGATCGCTGTAGTGGTTATTATTCCATGATGGCAAAGGGAATACCACCTTTTCGCCAGGATTAACCACTGCCAGGAAAGTAGAATAAATAAGCGGACGTGAACCGCCGGAGATCAGTATTTCGTTATTTGCCGAGTAATCCAGGTTAAAGCTTTTCTTTAAAAAGGCCGAAACGCTCTGGCGCAGGTTCAGCATACCATCGGCCTGGGGATAATTGGTTTGCTTTTGGTTATATGCTTCTACTATACCGTCCTTCAGTTCGGCTGGGATGGGGTAAATATTGGAGTCAAAATCGCCAATAGTTAAGTTGGCGATGTTTTGGCCTTGTCTTTTCAATTCGTTCACCTCGGCCGCTATTTTGATAATTTCGGAGCCGTGGAGGTTTTGAGCTAATACGGAGATACTCATTGGAAATATGAATTTTATGAGCGGCAAATATACGGGGAAAAGCTGAAAGCGAAAGGCCGAATTTGGGGATGAGACTCACCGGATTTGTGTTGAGCTCTCTTAAAAACTCCGTCATTGCGAGCATAGCGTGGCAATCCCCAACTTACAGAGACGCTCTGCATATAGGGGATTATTAATGTGTTAGTTATTTTTTAAGGGCATTAATGAACTCCCTCCGGTCGGTTGTCCACGTCGTTCCTCCTCGCAATGACGCGTGGAGAGAAAAGCTATTCAGGCTAAAGCTATAAAACAAAAAAAGCGAAAAGTAAATATCCGGAGATCTTATTTTTCGCTTTCAGCTTTTTGCCTTTGACTTTTAGCTTACAAATATGCTTTCCTAAGCTTAATAATGCGCATCCAGTGCATCAGTTTCATCACCGGGTAAACGGGATCGATCTCGAACCATTTGGCGCCGAAATTGGCACGGTTGGGATGTTTGTGGTGATTATTCTGGAACAGTTCGCCCAGCATTAAAAAGTCAAACGGGGTAGTATTTTTTGATTTGTCGCCATTATCAAAATTGGCATAACCGTATTTATGGCCGCACCAGTTTACGATGGCGCCGTGGATTGGGCCCATTAAAAAGTGGATCGGAATTAACAGGTACATCCACCATTGTGTGGCAAATACCACGTAAAAAGCGATATACAATATCCCGAATGATATGCGCGATACCATAGATGAACCTACATAGTCAACAAAGCGCCACTCGGGTATATTTCCTTTAAAACGCTCTTCCGGGTTCGACAACCTTTTTACATGCATACTGTAACTTTTGGAGGTGTAGATCATCATCTGAAAAACATCCTTAAAAAAGTGCGGCGAATGTGGGTCTTTCTCGGTATCGCTGTAAGCATGGTGCTCGCGGTGCATAATGGCATAAGCCCGCGGGTTTAAAAACGACGAGCCCTGGCAAATATAGGTAAGCAGGTAAAACACCCCTTCATAAAACTTATTGGTAGTGAACATTTTGTGAGAAGCATACCTGTGTAAAAAGAACGTTTGGAAGAATAGCGACAAAAACCAGTGCGCTATAAAGAATATAATAATTACCACTGAGTTAAATAAATTAGAATTTGAATGTTATTTATAATCTTTCCAAAGATACGATTAAAACCCAAATAAAGTTTTTCCAGTTTCGGAATGATACTTATTTAACGCAAAAAAGGGGGTTGTGTGTGTTGTGGAGAGAAAATTTTTATTGGGGAAGGTGCGGGGAAGAGTGTGCGGTAGTATGTTTTGCTCCAAGCCCTTTTTCACCCTGTCATTTCGATGAGCAAGTGTGTAGGGTTGAGTAAGGGGCGAAGAGAAATCTTCTGCAGCTGATGTATCCGGCGTATAAGATCTCTCCTCGTACCTCGTTCGAGATGACAATAGTTAGTTTTTTTTATTACAATTCAAATTGCTGAGCCAACAGCTTATAAGACTCCAACCTATCTTCAAAATGCTCGGTAATAGTTACAGCCATAATTTCATCCACGTCATAATCTTCGGCCAGCCAGGTGAGTTTTTTCTTGATCTCCATGGGGTTGCCGGTAATTACGCGGTAGCTGTTCTGCCTGATGCGCTCCTGCTCGCTCGCGTCATATACCACATCTTTCACGTCATTATAACTTAGCGGCACAATGGGGCCGCCCTTTTCAAACTGTAAAAACCGATGACTCATTACAGCCCGGTGTTGTTTTATTTTTTCTTCATCCTCGGAACAAAAAACAAATATGGCTACATTAACCATAGGCTCCGCCAGATCGTCTGAAGGCTGAAAACGTTCGCGATACAACTTCACATTGAGCGGACCACCGCTTGGGTTAATAAAATGCGCGAAGGAAAAGCCCATACCAAAGTGCGCGGCAAACAAACCGCTTTGTCCGCTTGAGCTTAACAGCCATTTATCGGGCACGGTTTTTACCTGCGGGATAGCCCTTATCCGGGCTTGTATAGTACCGGGCTCATAGGTATCATGAAAATAGTTGTTCAGATCGGTCAGCTGCTCCACAAAATCATCTTCCCTGAACTGGTTTGACGGGTTAAGCACCGATGCGGTAATACGATCGGTGCCTGGCGCGCGCCCCATACCCAGGTCGATACGACCGGGAAAAAGAGCTTCGAGCATCCGGAAGTTTTCGGCCACTTTGAGGGTACTGTGATTGGGCATCATGATACCGCCCGAGCCGATCCGCATGCGCTGGGTTTGTCCGGCCAGGTGGGCTATGAGCACTTCGGGCGTTGAACCCGCCAGGATGCCGGTGTTATGATGCTCGGCAACCCAGTAACGGGTATAGCCCAGCTTTTCGGTATATTTTGCTAATTCGATGGTTTCTTTTACGGCCTGTTCGGCAGTGGCGCCTTTTCTTATCGGCGACTGATCCAGCACGCTTAAACGGATTTTCTTTGTGTCCATAATGATGATAAACACAAATGTAATGATAGGGTTGATGCCCGGGTTTATGAGGGGCTTTTTATGGCATTGGGATTATAATATACAAACGCGTCATTGCGAGGAACGAAGCAATCGCAAACTATGCAGAGGAAGATGTCTGTCGTAGAGCGCTCAATTGCCGCTAAGGCTGTTACTTTTGTCTTGATACAAAAGTAACCAAAAAATCAAGTCACCAGAAATGCTTCTTTGCCGCACAAAGCCTTTGCCCTGCAAATCCGACAGAACCACGGGCTGCAATTATTTGCCCGACTGCGTTCACGCAATCCCTATGCTTCTGCAAAACTTGCTGTGCCCCTGCAACCGCACCGGCCTGCATGGTTCTGCCCGCTTTCGCCCGAAGCTTATCTGCTGACGGGGAAAGGAATAAAATCAAGATATCAGAATCAGGAATCGAGACAACGGCAATTAAGCAGCTAAATATGTCCCGGCCTCATTCACTAATTCAATAATTAAAATCTGGCTCTTACTCATTAAAATGATACAGAAAAACCACATCGCCGGAAAAGGCGGGTTTCTTTTGGCCTTCAATTTCCAATACAACCGACATGGTGGTTTTTGTAACGCCACGCAGGTTGATGAGGTTAAAGAGTTTAACTTTCAATCGTACTTTATCATTCACCAGCACCGGCTGGGCAAAACGCAGGTTCTCGATGCCGTAGTTGATCTCCATTTTGAGGTTGCGGATATCGGCCACCTGTTTCCACAGGTACGGGATAAGCGACAGGGTAAGGTAACCATGGGCGATGGTGCTTTTGAAAGGACTTTCGGTTGCGGCTTTTTCCGGATCGGTATGGATCCATTGATGATCAAGCGTGGCATCGGCAAATTTATTGATCTGTTCCTGGGTGATGGTGTGCCAGTCGGACACACCCAGTTCGTTACCTAATTGCGCCTCAAACTCGTTATAGTTATTGATAGTGATCATCCTTTTCTGTTTATATTTTATACAGCAAAGTAATGAATTAATTACGTGATCTGATATTAAATTATCACTCACCCAGGAGGGCCTTTAAACTTTCGAGCGTATCTGCTTCTTCCTTAGGCTTATCATGCCGCCACCGCAATATCCTTGGAAAACGCAGCGCAATGCCCGATTTATGCCGACTTGATTTGTTAATACCCTCAAAGCCAATCTCAAACACCAGCTCGGGTTTTACTGTACGTACGGGGCCAAACTTTTCGATGGTGTTACGCTTGATAAAGTAATCAACCTTGTTGATCTCGGCATCTGTAAGTCCCGAATAAGCTTTGGCAAAGGGCACCAGTTTATCGCCGTCCCAAACGGCAAAGGTGTAATCGGTATACAGATCGGCCCGGCGGCCGTGCCCTTTCTGCGCATAGATCATCACGGCATCGACCGACAACGGGTCGATCTTCCATTTCCACCAGTCGCCCCGGCGGCGGCCCACCTGGTAAGCTGCGCTTTTGCGTTTCAGCATAATACCTTCGGCTATCATGGCGCGAGATTGCTCCCGGATGCTTCCGAGCTCATCCCAGTTATCAAATTTGATGAGTGCCGAAATCCGAAATACCTCCGAATAGGGCGTTGCAGCCTGCAATTGCTCCAATATGACCCGGCGTTCTGTTTGGGTTTTATAGCGAATATCCTCGCCCTTGTATTCCAGGCAATCATAAGCAATTACCGCAACCGGACTCTCTTCCAGTATTTTTTTGCTCAGGTTTTTACGCCCGATGCGGGTTTGCAGCACATTGAAAGGCATGGGCTGGCCATTTTGAAAACTCAGGATCTCGCCATCAATTACAGCACCATCTGGCAAGGCGTTTAAAAAGGGATGCAACTCCGGAAATTTTTCGGTAGCGAGGTCTTCACCCCTGCTCCAGATAAATATTTCGCCCCCTCGTTTGATAAGTTGGGCACGTATGCCATCCCATTTCCATTCGGCCTGCCAGTCGGCGGCGGCGCCCAGTGCAGCGCCAACCTCGGCAGGTGCTTTCTGCTTTTCGGATGTTTCCTGTATGGGATAAGCCAGAAAAAAGGGATACGGGCGTGATATGTTCAAATCGGCATCCTGCTCTTCTACCAGCTGACTGTAGGTATAAGTTTCGGGCATCCAGCTGCCCATAACACGGTGTGTAAGAACGGTGGCTTCCAATCCCGTTACATCGGCCAGGGCCTTGATCACCAGGTTTTGGGATACACCAACCCTAAAGCTGCCGGTAAGCAGCTTATTGAATACAAAACGTTCCTGGCTATCCAGCATGGCCCATGATTCCATAAGCCATAACTTCTTTTCGGCCTCGGTTTTATCAGCTAAAGCGTTGATCTCGGCTATCCACTCCGTGAGGGTTTTATTGCTGCTGTTGGCGGTTTCGGGCATCAGCAGGGCCATGGTTTCGGCCAGATCACCTACCACATGGTAGCTTTCCTCAAACAGCCAGGCAGGGATATTTGATGCTTCGATGGCCCAGGTGCGTACCAGCGTGGAGTTGATCTGCCGTTTGGGTTTGCGCCCGGTGAATAGGGCCAGCATGTGCATTTTGTCGGTATCGGGCACCGCATTAAAATAGTCTTTCAGGATCCTGACCTTTTCATTGGTCTTATTGGTTTCATCTAACGAGAGGAAGAGTTGGGCAAAGGCTTTCATGAGACAGAGCCTCCAGCCTCATCTAATCCGATAGCCATCGGATCCTCTCCATTCCGATAGCTATCGGAAGAGAGAACTTTACTTTCATTTTTATCGTTTCCATTGCCGGTATTTTCCTGCTCCCCCTCCCCTGGAGAGGGCTGGGGTGAGGCTTCCTCCTCATCTACCCCATACAAGGTGTGCACTTCGTGAGCGTCGAAGCCTATTTCATTTAAGTACCGGGCAAATGTGGCGGTATAGCCATGGGTAAGGTAAACGCTTTCGCAGCCGGTAGCATCGATGGCGCTGATGAGGCCGTTCCAGTCGGCGTGATCAGACAGTACGAAACCTCTGTCGGCAGCACGGCGGCGCTTGGCTCCGCGAATGGCCATCCAGCCCGAGCAATAACCAAAACTATAGGGCTGAAACCTCCGCATCCAGGGCGTACCTACCGATGATGGCGGTGCCAGGATAATTCCTTTTCGCACGTCTTCCTTAACAGAATCGGGAGTGATCCGCTCCGTTGGGTTCAACAATACGCCATTGCGGCGCAGAGCCTCGTTGGTATTTTCAATAACGCCATGGGTGTATACTTTGCCATTAAACAGGTCGAGGTTTTGCAGTATGCGCTGGGCTTTACCTAAGGAATAACCTACCAAAACCGTAGCCCTATTATTGTGCAGGTTATCGCGCCACCAATTATTGATATCGTCAAATATCTGCATCTGCGGCTTCCAGGTATAAACAGGCATACCGAAGGTACATTCCGAAATAAAGTGATGGCACCTTACCGGTTCAAATGGTGTCGAAATACCATCGTCCTCCACTTTATAATCGCCGGATACTACCCAAACCTCACCCTGGTATTCCACCCTCACCTGCGCCGACCCGATCACATGGCCTGCGGGGTACAATGAAATAGATACGCCATTCTTCAGCACAGTTTCGCCATACTCCACGGTTTGCAGCTGAATTTCGCCCAGGCGATAAAGTAATACTTCTTTTGACAGGTGATGAGCCAAATAATGCCTATGCCCGGGATAGGCGTGATCGGCATGGGCATGGGTGATCACGGCATCGGTAACCGGTTTCCAGGGATCGATATAAAATTTACCCCGGGCGCAGTAAATACCCCGGTCGGTAAATTCCAATAACGGTTTCTTAGCCATAATATTAACATAACCTACAGAAAGCGAATTGGTTTGGCCTCTAACCCCCTGAAGAGGGAACAAAAAAATGCGCAGATGTGCAAATTTCAGATGTGCAGATTTTTTATCTTCTGCTTTTCTGATCATTTGCATATCTGCACATCTATAATCTGCACATCCAACGCTCCCCCTTCAGGGGGTTGGGGGGCTGTTATTTCATCACCCCGGTGCCAGTGCTGGTTAGTTTAGGCTCCAGGCTAATGTAATCTGTCATGATCTGGCCGGCTTCTTTTTTCACAAAATCCAGGTCCTCATCTTTTGGTTTGGCCTGTCCTTTTTTAAGGGCCGGTAAACCGAAAGCTATCCTGCGCAGGTTATTGCGTTCAAAAGTTTTCTTTTCGTCGGCGTCGCGTTGTTTTTTTAGTGCGGCCTCGTTCAGCGTTACGCTGTCTTCAGCATCATGTTTTTTGAAGTCGGCAATATCTTCCAGCATATATTTATAGCTGTCACTGGTAGTCATACGCTGATCATGCAATTTCTGCAGTTGCGGTAAAACCGTATTAAAGTTACCTACTTTAGCAAAGTCGGTTTTCGGGATAATGTCAAATGGCATGGCCGAAGGCTCGGTATCTTCACCATATTTATCCAGCGGAATTAACGATGGGAATGAAATATCTGGTGTTACGCCTTTATGCTGGGTGGAGTTACCACTAATGCGATAAAACTTGGCAATGGTTAAATTAAGCTGACCATAAGTGCTTTGGCTACCGGTTGATATTGCTTTTTTACCTCCGGTTGCCGCACCCGCCAACTGGTTAATTTTATCGCGGATGGGCGAGCCTAAGATCCTGTCGAGATCAATGGCGCTTTGAACCGATCCTTTACCATAAGTTTGCGTACCCATGATAATACCACGGCCATAATCCTGAATAGCACCGGCAAATATTTCGGATGCCGAAGCACTGAAACGATCAACCAGGATACTCAGCGGACCAGAATAAGCAACAGCCGCGTCATCGTCTTTATCTACCTCAATCTGTCCCTGGGTATCTTTTACCTGTACCACCGGGCCTGTTTTGATGAATAAACCGGTAAGCTCAATCGCTTCCATTAATGAACCGCCGCCATTTTCGCGCAGGTCAATAACCACACCATCCACATTTTGTTGCTTCAGGGAGTCCAATATCAGCTTCACATCGTGTGTGGTGCTTTTATAGTTAGGATTACCCGCTTTATAATCGTTAAAATCGATATAAAACGCAGGGATAGAGATCACCCCTATTTTAACCGTTTTACCATTGCTGTTATACGTGCGGATCTCTTTTTTAGCCGATTGATCTTTCAGGATGATTTTTTCGCGCACCAACTCTATAACTTTAGGTTTAGCACCCGCGCTTGCACCTGCAGGTAATATTTCCAGCCTAACCACGGTTCCTTTTGATCCGCGGATAATGGCGATGGCGTTATCAACTCTCCAGCCTATGATGTTTTGAAATTCGCCGGTTTTACCTTGTGCAACACCAACTATACGGTCGTTAATGTTAACCTGATGACTTTTATCGGCAGGGCCACCCGGTACTATGGTTTTAATGGTCACATACTCATTTTCGGTAAGCAGTGAAGCACCAATACCCTCTAACTGGCGCGACATTTCGATATTAAAGTTTGCCGCGTTTGATGGGTTAAAGTAATTGGTATGCGGGTCGATAGCCTCGGTAAAGGCATCCATAAAATACTGGAAAACATCCTGGTTAGATAGCTTATTGGCTTGCGTCAATAAATTCTGATAACGTTTTTTAAGCGTTTCTTTATTTTTAGCCATATCGTTGCTGGCCAACTTCAGATTCAGCAAATCATATTTTACGCGTTGCGTCCACATGGCATCCATATCGGCCTGTGTAGCGGGCCATGGCAACTTATCGCGGTCATAAACAAAGTTTTCGTCCTTATTGAAATCAAAGTTCGCATTGATCTGCGCCAGGGAATAGTTTACATGCTCCAGGTATCTTTTTTGAAATACGTTGAATATATAAAACGCGTCGTTCAGGTTACCACTTTTCAGATCGTCATCCAAAACGGTTTTATATTTATCAAACTCTTTGATATCTGAAGCTAAAAAATAACTGTGGTTTTCGTCAAGCAGTTTAATGTACCTGTCAAATATCACGGTTGAAATAGAATCGTTCAGATCAACCTTTTTATAATTATGGTTCAATATCAATGAGGTGATCTGCTTGCAAACAACGGTTTGTTGTTCATCGGGTTGCAGATCGGTGGAGCCGGGGACTTTTATTGGTTTTGACGGCGACGCTTTACACGCAAGCGCGGCAGCCAGTAACAATACTAAATATACTTTCTTCAACATATCTTTTACTGTAGTTAAATCGGGATTTGTGTAAAACATCAATACTTGCGCCTTTTATTAATTTGCTAATGTAAATAAAAAGAGACAGTGAAATACTGTCTCTTAATTACAATAACAATAATACGATAATGTTTTGCTTGTAGTATATAACTACCCGCATTTTACGCTATTGTTACAAAAAAAATTACTTTATAGCCGCTTTAGGGTCAGTATCAGGGGTTTCGGCGTAGCGGATCTCGGTTTTCAGACGGGTTTTGTTTTCTTCCAGGTAACGCATTTGTTTATCAACCGCGGCTACATCCATGGTAAGGCCCATTGAACTGGCAATGTTGCGGGCTTCGATCAGATCCTGTTTGGCCTGCGGAAAGTCGCCATAGCCGGTTTTTACCGCGGCCAGGTTAATGAGGTTGGTGATGGTATGCCGGTTATCGTTTTGCTGGCGCGATATCTGCAAACTTTGCAGCAAATACCATTTGGCTTCTGATAACCTATTCTGTTTCAGATACATTTGTGCCAGATCACTAAAATTATAGCTGGCAGAATTATAAACCCTGAAACGCATATTATGCTGCGCCGTTTTCATAACCGACGCTTCCATCAGGAAAAGCGCGTACGGGGTGCGCTCTATCTGTGCATACATGATCTTGGGTTTCGCGATCTGGGCAACGGGTAATCTTTTGATGGAATGGTCTTTCAAAAGCGCGATCTGCGGAAAGCGTTCATGCTTTCTGAAAGGGTTGTACTTATACCACTGTGCAGATGCAGAAAGGCTAAGTGAACATAAGAATACGAGTAAAATGATCCTCAT
Source organism: Mucilaginibacter sp. 22184 (assembly GCF_052045695.1). Classification (NCBI taxonomy): domain Bacteria; kingdom Pseudomonadati; phylum Bacteroidota; class Sphingobacteriia; order Sphingobacteriales; family Sphingobacteriaceae; genus Mucilaginibacter; species Mucilaginibacter sp. 22184. The sequence continues at coordinate 1,079,923 of NZ_JBQEPI010000001.1, read as the reverse complement.
CTAATCTTTTTAACTGGGCTTAATCAATTTAATCAGCAAACAAATATAATAATATATATTATTGTTATGCAACACCCTGTATGTGGGCTGCTTACATAAACAGCTTCTTTAACGCAGGAAAGCGACCCAATGTTATAATTAATTATTTTAATTTATTCAAAAAGGCTATTTGAACTTAATTCAGATATCATCTGTCAGGTAAAAATCATTGCCGTTGACTTTAGTCAACGGAATTATAACTAAAAAAACAAGCGGCTTTAGCCAAAAATACCGCTTAGAAAATTGGGCTGAAGCCCATCTTAATACTTTCGTTTACCGTTGACTAAAGTCAACGGCAATGAATAATTTTCAATTTTTAAACAGCGGCTTTATTCAAAAACCTCCACATCGCCATCATGCAGGGCCCAAACCATGTAAGGGTGGGTATCGGCATGATAAACATGACCATCGGCAGATATGCCAATGATACCCGCGAAGCCATCAAAAGGCTTTAATTCATCCAGCGATTTATGGGTAGCCGCGGACAAAGGCATACCATCGGTAACACGGGTAACAATTTTTGAAGCCACAGATCCGCTTACAATATCCTCACCAACCCCGGTACAGGAAATACCCGCATGAGCATTGGCATAATTACCCGCAGTGGTGGCCGAATCGCTCACCCGGCCGGGAATTTCAAAGCCTTTACCTCCGGTTGAGGTAGCCGCTGCCAGATCGCCATAAATATCCAGCGCTACGCAGCCTACGGTACCCAGGCGAATAGAATCGCGCAGCTTTTTCTCATACTCCTGGCGGCGCTGCGGGGTTTCGGGATTATAATAGCCGATGCCATTTTCGGTAGCAAAATCCCGGGCACCTTTGCCGCTCAGTACACGATCATCATAGGCCAGCAGTTTTTCGGCTATACATATTGGGTTTTTAACATCCTCTATATTGATCACCCCCGAAAAACGCTGCGTTTTACCATCCATCAGCGAAGCACTCAACCGTATCTTACCGTCGCTTTGGATCTGCGAACCGGTTCCCGCGTTAAACAGGTCGCAATCTTCCAGCAGCCTAACCGTGTACACTACCGTTTCCAGGGCATTGTGCGTTTGCAGATATTTATATCCGGCTTCCACTATCTCCTTTAAGGCTTGTTGTTTGGCCTGCTTTACTTCCTGGTTGGTTCGCGATTCGCTAAAGAAACCGCCGTGTATAATGATCTTCATAGTAAGCTGAGTTAATTGGTCAAAAAGCTGTATAAACTATAACTCTTTTGTGATGGGTTTATTTTGGGTGTGCAAACCAGCCTGTCATGCTGAACTTGTTTCAGCATCCCACATGCATGGCTTTAACAAGATGGTTAAACCTTCTGATGAGATCCCGAAATAAATTCGGGATGACTCTACTAATTGGTTTTTATTGTAACAAATCGCTATCCGGCGCCTGTATAAACACCCCTTCCTCTACCTTCATTGTTTTTTTGATGATCAGACGGTGCTGTGATAAATCGTATATATCAAATATAGACATAACATGTACTTTCAAATTATCAATAGATACCGGCGAACCCATTTCCACATCATAAATATTGGTGGCTACAATATTCCGGCCATCAACCAGGATGATCAATCCCGAGCCTATGGCTTCCATCATATTACCTCCGGTGATCAGCAAGCCGGTATCTTCGCCCAAACCAATACCCAAAATGCCGGGGTTAGTAGCCACGGCATACATTAAGCGGCCAATACGGCCACGCTGTACAAAGTGAGTATCTACAATTACCGAGTCGATAAAACCCAGGCCGGCTGTGATCTGCACTTCGCCTTTGATCAGGGCCTCGTTGCTTTGGCCGCGGTAGATCATGTGGGTAGAAGCTGCCGCCGCGCCTGCCGATGTACCGGCGATGACAAAGTTCTCGTTTTGGTAACGCTGTTTCAGTATTTGTAAAAATTCGGTACCGCCAAAAATAGCTGTAAGCCGCAATTGGTCGCCCCCGCTGAACATCACCACATCGGCTTTGCGGATGCGGTTAAGATATTCGGGATTGGCCGCATCCTCCCGGGTTTTAATGTGCAGTACATTAACATTGGTTACATTGAGCTGCCCAAAAGCTTTTACATATTCGTTACCTACCAGCTCGGGGATCTGCGATGCAGTAGTTATTACTTCAATTAATGAACCTTCGTGTTTGGCCGATTCGGTAATAATTCTTTTTAAAATTCCCTGTTCAAAAAATTTAATATAATCGGGCTGCATGATGTGCTCCTGGATGGTCACGTTACTTCCCATGTCAACAGCGCCGCCTATAATGATTAGTTTACCTTTCGGGACAGTCATAGTTATTATTATATTTAGTTGAAGGGGCTGATCAGGCTATTTCAGGCCGACCGAGTTAGCCTAAATTGGGTAATATCCCATAAATAACCTCTTACTCCGTCAACTTTTTTACCTAATCAACCGGTTTTAAATACAAATTAAGATAAAAACCCGCACAAACGCAGGCTGTTGTGAACATTTAATGCTTTTTAACTTCAAAAGTTTTATTTCCACTATTAAGTTTTATAGTTTTAAAGAAATTAAGCCGGCTAAAATTTTTGTAACCAAGGTATGAAGATCGAGAATATACAAGTGTTACGCGGACCAAACATCTGGAGCATCCGTCGTAAAAAATTAATACAAATGCGGCTTGACCTGCAGGAGATGGAGCACAAGCCCACCAATGAAATTGAGGGCTTTTATGAGCGGCTCGAAACACTGCTGCCCAGCCTGTACACGCATCGCTGCTCGCCCGGCGTACCCGGCGGATTTTTTCAGCGGGTTATCGCCGGTACCTGGATGGGGCATGTGATAGAGCATATTGCACTGGAGATACAAACCCTGGCAGGCATGGATACCGGTTTTGGCCGCACCCGCGAAACCAAAACCAAGGGCGTATATAATGTAGTGTTTGCCTACCTGGAAGAAAAAGTAGGTGTTTTTGCCGCCGAATCGGCCGTGCGTATAGCCGAAGCCCTGATAGCTGGCGAAGATTATACCCTGCAACTGGAAGCCGATATACAGCAAATGCGCGAAATACGGGAGAACACCCGCCTGGGCCCGAGTACTGGCTCCATAGTAGAAGAAGCCATTGCCCGTGATATCCCCTGGATCAGATTGAACAATCAATCGCTGGTGCAGCTGGGTTATGGCAAAAACCAGGTTCGTTTCCGGGCTACCATGACCGAAAAAACCAGCAGTATAGCCGTTGATATTGCCAGTAATAAGGACGAAACCAAACGCATGCTGCAAGAGCAGGCCATTCCCGTTGCCAAAGGTATTACCATATCCTCTATCGAAGGTGTGGCTGAAGCTATCCGCAAGATAGGTTTCCCCCTGGTATTTAAACCGCTTAACGGCAACCACGGGCGCGGCATATCCATCAATATTAAAACCGAGGAAGAAGCCATTGCTGCATACCAGCATGCCGCCAAAATATCCTACAAAGTAATTGTAGAACGTTTTATTACCGGCTTTGATTTCCGCGTACTGGTGATCGACAATAAAATGGTAGCCGCCGCCCTGCGCGATCCGGCCCACGTTATTGGCGACGGCAGCCTCACCATACAGGAGTTGATCGACAAAGAAAATGCCGACCCTCGTCGTGGTTACGGACATGAGAAAGTTTTAACGCTGATCGATATTGACCGCGATACACTTGATCTGTTGGAGAAAAAAGGCTATACGCTGGAAACCGTACCAGCCAAAGGCGAAAAGGTATTTGTGAAATCAACGGCCAACCTGAGCACAGGCGGTACTTCTGTTGATGTAACCGACCATGTGCACCCGCAAAATATTTTTATCTGCGAGCGCATCTCCAAAATTATTGGTCTGGATATATGCGGCATTGATATCATGGCCGAAAACCTTACTGAACCGTTGACCGAAAACGGTGGTGTGGTGTTGGAAGTAAATGCCGCGCCGGGTTTCCGGATGCACATTGCTCCAAGTGAAGGCCTACCCCGCAACGTAGCCGGCCATGTGCTGGATATGCTTTATCCTACCGGTAAATCGGCACGGATACCTATTATTGCCATTACCGGCACCAACGGTAAAACTACTACAACTCGCCTGATAGCTCACATTGTGAAAAACAATGGCCACCGCGTAGGCTTTACCACGTCAGACGGTATCTACGTACAGAACAATATGATGCTCAAAGGCGATACCACCGGCCCGGTAAGCAGCGAGTTTATCCTACGTGACCCAACCGTCGACTTTGCCGTGCTGGAAACTGCCCGCGGGGGTATCCTCCGCTCAGGTCTGGGTTTTGGCTTTTGCGATATTGGCGTAGTAACCAATATCCAGGAAGATCACCTGGGACTGGCCGATATCCATTCGTTGGACGACCTGGCCCGTGTAAAAAGTGTGGTATTGAACTCAGTTAAAAAAGATGGCTGGGGTGTTTTAAATGCCGATAATGAGCATTGCGTACGCATTGGCAATAAGGCTGATTGCAACATCGCTTATTTCAGCTTAAATGAAAATAACCCCATCATCAAGTCGCATTGCCGTAAAGGGGGGATAGCCGCCATTTGCGAAAACGGTTTTATCACCATTCAAAAAGGCGACTGGAAGATCCGCGTGCAGCGTACCATCCTCATCCCGCTTACCTTTGGGGGTACCGTGCCTTTCATGATCGAAAACGTACTGGCCGCCACGCTGGCCACGTTTTTATGGGGCTTCAAAACCGAGGATATCAAAATGTCGCTGGAAACCTTTATCCCATCGGCAGCGCAAACTCCGGGACGGATGAACATCTTTGAGTTCAAGGATTTCCGCTTTATGATCGATTTCGCGCATAATCCGGATGGTTATAACGGCATCAAAGAGTTCTTAAAACATATCGATTCGCCACTCAAGATAGGCATCATAGCCGGTACTGGCGACAGACGAGATGACGACATTCGTGAACTTGGCAAACTATCGGCCGAAATGTTTGATTATATCATCCTGCGCCAGGAAAAACACCTGCGCGGCCGTACCGCCGAAAACATCATCGGTTTACTCAGAGAAGGCATCGAATCTGTTGATGTGAACAAACCAGTAGAAGTAATTCCCAAAGAGGTTGATGCCATAAAACACGCCATGAGCCTGGCCAAACCCGGCACGTTCATCACCGCCCTGAGCGATGTAATAGATAACGCCATCGAAACTGTTCAAAACTACCAGGAACAGGAACGGAACGGGTTGTTTAATGTTTAGAGCCTCACCCTGCCCTCTTCTTTGGAGAGGGCTTTGAATAGTATTATGAAAGCCATTTTGTAAAATAACAAAATGGCTTTTTTTATAAAGTCCTCTCCTTTGGAGAGGATTTAGGTGAGGCTAAGTAATAATGCCACAACAACATACTCGCCACTGTTCGGTATGGTGCCCATTGTTCGGCAATAGCTATCAGCTCTTCCCGGGTAGTTTCTTTGGGTAATGATTTTACTCTTTTAAGCGCGTTTACCGCGGCCAGATCGCCTATCGGGAAAATATCCGCGTGTTGGAGTACAAACATCAGGTATACGTCGGCGGTCCAGTTGCCAATGCCTTTGAGGGTCGTGAGTTTGGCGCGGATAACATCATCGGGTAATTGTTCCAGTTCGGCCAGGTTGATCTGTCCGGTCAGGATAGCCTCGGCCAGGTATTTGGTATACGTAGTTTTTTGACGGCTAAAATAACAGGCTTTAAACTCTTCGTCGGTCAGCAGCAATACTCTTGCCGGAGTGATCTCCTGTATATATCCCCGCAGTTTATTCAACGCAGATAAAGCCGATGCCAGCGAAACCTGTTGCTCAAGGATGATGTGCACCAAAGTTTCAAACGTATTGGGCCGTGACCATAAAGGCGGATAACCATGAGCCTTAATGATATTGGCCAAGTCGGCATCAGATTGGGCAAGCTTATCGCAAATAGAATGATAGTTGGAATGGTTAAACTGTTTTAACATAGGTTTGTTATCATATAAAAAACGCGTCATTGCGAGCGCAGCAATCCCTAACTTTACAGAGTAGTAAAGCAAGTTGGCCTTGCCTATTGGGGATTGCCACGCTGCGCTCGCAATGACGGCGGGGTATGGCGCCGATTAAATTACTAATTTTTTTAGGATTTAGCATTTAGTTTTCTGAATTTTACCTTTATGAACAATCTGCCGCCTTTAGCCGAACGTATGCGCCCGGGATCGCTCGACGATTATGTGGGGCAAAAACACCTTGTAGGGCCGGGCGCGGTTCTTCGTAAAGCCATTGAATCGGGCTCGCTGCCTTCCATGTTATTCTGGGGACCTCCGGGGGTGGGTAAAACTACTTTAGCTTATATCATTTCGCAGTCGCTCTACCGGCCGTTCTTCTCTTTGAGCGCTATCAACTCTGGTGTAAAAGATGTAAGGGAAGTGATTGAAAAAGCATCACAGCTTAAGGAATTGGGTGAAACATTACCTGTATTATTTATTGATGAGATCCACCGTTTTTCCAAATCTCAGCAAGATTCTTTGTTAGGTGCCGTAGAGCGGGGTATTGTAACACTCATCGGTGCTACTACCGAAAATCCTTCGTTCGAGGTGATCTCCGCTTTGCTGTCGCGCTGCCAGGTGTATATCCTGCAACCTCTGGCAGAGGAAGATCTGCTCAACCTGCTGGATAAGGCCATGAAAGAGGATGTAGTGCTCAAGGATAAAAAGATCGTGATCGAAGAGCATGAAGCCCTGCTCCGCCTTTCCGGCGGCGATGCCCGTAAGCTGCTCAATATATTTGAGCTGCTCATCAATGCCTTTGATACGCCAGAGATAGTTTTAACCAACGAGGTGGTGCTGGAACACGTACAGCAAAACATGGCCCTGTATGATAAAACCGGCGAGCAGCATTATGATATTATTTCGGCTTTTATCAAATCCATGCGGGGATCTGACCCGAATGGCGCCGTATACTGGCTGGCTCGTATGATCGTGGGCGGCGAAGACCCTTTGTTTATCGCCCGGCGTATGCTCATCCTGGCATCGGAAGATATCGGCAATGCCAATCCCAATGCCCTGTTACTGGCTCAAAGCTGTTTTGAGGCGGTTAACAAGATCGGCATGCCTGAGTCGCAACTGATATTATCGCAAACGGCTATTTACCTGGCAACATCGGCCAAAAGTAATTCGGCCACAACAGCTATCGGCGCGGCTATAGCATTGGTACGCCAAACCGGCGATCTGCCCGTGCCCCTGCACCTTCGTAACGCGCCAACCAAATTCATGAAAAATATAGGCTACGGTAAAGATTACAAATACGCCCACAGTTACGAAGGCAATTTTACCGATCTGGATTTTTTACCCGATGCCCTCCGCGGCACGCAGATATACCAACCCGGCAACAACGCCAAAGAAAATGAATCAAAAGAAAAACTCAGAAAACTCTGGGGCGATAGATATAAATATTAGTTTGGAGAATCAAGACCGGAGGAAAAAACAATTGATCGGCTTTTTTGTCCTGATTCCTGACTCTTAATGTCTTGGTTCTCTAGTTTACTCGTCTTTGATAAAGAAAAACCTGGATGCGTTTTCGTCACCCCCAATTTTTACACCTCCCGCGGTAACCAGCTTCCAGCCATTCTTATAATAGGGTTGTAATAATTGCATGATTTGGGCTTCATGAGCTGCATCCATGTCTTTCACTTTAACCTTGAGGCTAAACTCCACGTATTTCTGAACCTGTGCCGTATCATCCCTGGTAATAAACATATTCGGGACACGTCCCCTCCCAGAAAATGTTTCCATAATGGTGATGGTCATATGTTTGGCTTTGCCGTTTTTCTGCGCAAAGGCATGATAAACCGAACCAATAATCAATATCGGGATCAGAATTGCTGTTTTCATAAGTTAAATTGAGTTGTTGTTTAATTGATAGACTCATTCTTTGGTTTTGGTTTAACACACTTATAATTAATATTTTAAAAGCATTTATGTACTTCTTTCGAAAGTAAATAAATGCTTTTTCCTCCTTCTTGATTCCTGCCTCTTATCTCTTGCCTCTAATAATTTTGTATATTGAGCCCATACTTCACCTAATACTTTAAACACTCATGATATCTACTTTCATCAGGCATGAATTAAAAGCTTTCTGGCGATCAAAAAACACGGGTAAAAGTATAGCTGTACGCATAGTGATGATCTTCTTGATCCTTTACCTCTTTGGCTGCATATTGCTGGCCGGAATTGGCATGGATAAGATACTGGAAATTGCATTCCCTAATGACGACCTGGTAAAATCATTTTGCGGTATCGTTCTTATTTATTTTTTGTTTGATCTGTTTATGCGCCTGCAGTTGCAAGAGCTGCCCACCCTTAGAGTACAGCCGTACTTGCATTTGCCCATCAAAAGGAATACACTCGTTGGCTATCTGGCTATTACCGCCGTTTTTTCCATGTTCAATTTGTGGCCTTTCCTATTGTTTTTACCTTTTATCTTTAAAATAATAGCTCCGGATTCAGGCATTATAGTGGCATTGGCATTTGTTGTGGCAATTATAGGGATCTCGGTTTTCAATAACTACCTGGCCTTATATTTAAAAAGAAAATCAAACCTGAACGGCTGGATATTTTTGATAACCGCAGCTGTTTTGATATTGATCGTTATTGCCGATTTCTGGTGGCATTTTTATTCACTGCACAATATATCTTACGCATTTTTTGGCCGTTTGCTTACTATGCCGATACTGGCCATCATACCAGCACTGCTGGGTATAGTGATGTACTATTTTAACTTTTTGTATCTCAAACAAAATCTTTATCTCGAAACCCTCACAGCCCGTAAAGTAAAAATATACAAAAGCAATACCGATATTCCATTCTTATCTCGCTTTGGCACCATAGGTGATCTTGCGGCCAATGAAATTAAACTGGTATTCCGCAATAAACGATCAAGATCGTCATTGATCATCGGTTTGTTTTTTATGTTTTACGGGCTTATTTTTTATACCAATAAAAGCCTTGGCCAGGGTTGGTACCTTTTTGCGGGTATGTATATGACGGGAGCATTTGTAGTTAATTACGGGCAGTTTATGTTTGGCTGGCAGGCTTCACACTTTGATGGTATCCTGGTAAGCAAAATAAACTTCAGCGATTTCGTAAAAGCTAAATATCTGTTGTTTACTACTGTATCTGCAATATCATTTGTACTCACCATACCATACGTTTATTTTGGCTGGCATGTTTTGCTGGTGCATTTTGTAATGTGCGTGTGGAATATTGGCGTAACAACTACTATTGTATTGTTTTTTGCCAATCGCAACTTTAAACGTATCGACCTGTCTAAAAGCGGCACTATGAATTGGGAAGGCGTTGGCGCCAGTCAGCTTTTGTTAACGCTGCCCCTTATATTAACGCCGTACATTATTTATACGCCCTTTGCTGTTTTCAAACATCCGGATATTGGCCTGGCCTTATTGGCGGTAACAGGCTTTATAGCCATACTAACCCGTAATTATTGGATTAAACAACTGGAGGCCGACTACTACTCTAAAAGATACCGGATAGCCGAAGGCTTCAGAAACAAATAATATGATCGAGATCAAGAACCTGAAAAAAATATACGGCAACGTTACTGTTGTTGATATCCCTCACCTATCTATTGCCAAAGGCGAAAGTGTTGGCCTGGTTGGCAATAATGGTGCAGGCAAAACTACGCTGTTCCGTATGATCCTGGACCTGATATTGCCCGAAAGCGGTGAAATAACATCCAATGGCGAGGTAGTTGCCGGGCATGAGCATTGGAAAGCTTATACCGCATCATACCTGGATGAGGGCTTCCTGATAGAATACCTTACTCCAGAAGAGTACCTGTATTTTATTGGTGGCCTGCACCAGCAAAGCCGGGCCCAGGTTGATGAAACGCTGGCCACTTTAGGCGATTTTTTTAATGGCGAAATATTAAACCGCGGCAAATACATCCGCGACCTATCCAAAGGTAATCAATGCAAAGTTGGTGTAGCATCATGCCTGCTGCAAAACCCACAATTACTGATGCTGGATGAACCTTTTGCTAATATCGACCCCAGCACACAGTTCAGGCTGAAAAACATGCTGAAGGATGCCAACAAAAGCAAAGGTGTTACCACCATTGTATCCAGCCATGATTTGAACCACATCACCGATGTATGCGACCGCATCCTGTTGATGGAAAAAGGCGTGATCATTAAAGATATCGCCACCAGTTCATCAACACTAAGCGAGCTGGAAGATTATTTTGGTGTGGGGCAAACTGTGGGTGCGACGCCGGTTGTTAAAATTGACGAAGAAGAAAATCATTAAAAGAAAATTTGTCATCCTGAGGAACGAAGGATCTATTCAACATTATGCATAGTTGAATAATAGATTTTTCACTACGTTCAAGAGATCGTTCTTCACTACGTTCAGAATGACAAGTTTTATATTTATTTAGAAGCCTCTGCCTTTTCAGCCAGCAAATCATTCGTCAGTTTTTCAAACTCACTGATAAACTCGGTATAATATTCGCCGGTGCCTGGGCCGCTAAAACCGGTATGGATCTTGCGTACATCGCCACTTTTGTCAATAATAATGGTGGTGGGGAAACCCACTACTTTGGCCAGCATGGGCAGGCTCTTGGCGGTTTCCACCTTGTTACTGGTGTATCCGGTTATCAGTAAAGGGTAAGGCACATTGAACCTGTTTTTTACCTGCTGTAAAGCCTTTTTTGATTTTTCGAAATCATTGGTGCGCTCGTAAGCTAAGCCAATAACTTCTACACCTTTGGGTCGAAATTTTTTGTAATAGTTTACCATGTAGGCTGTTTCGTCCATACAATTTGGGCACCAGGAACCCAGTATCTGCACAATCACCACTTTATTTTTGTAACGGGCATCCTGAAGCGAAACTTCCTTGCCATTCATGTCCTTAAAGGTGAAATCTATTTTCTTGTAGCCAGGCTTTAGCGCGGTAAGCGAATAAGCATCGGGGAGTTTGGCGTTAGCATCTTTTACGGCTGTCCAGGCTTGTACTGATCCTACACTTACAAATTTGCCATCGGTTATGGTTTGCGCATCTTTAACTGTTGCCGTAAAGGTGTAAGCATGCCCACCGTCAAAGCAGGATAGCAATAATTGATTGCCCGATACCGATCCTTCCAAAAAGCGGTAATCGCCGGTGGTGGTTAAAAATGTACCGGTAAGCTTGTTGCCAGTTTGCTTAAACTCGCCAACGGTGGTATCGGCTCTTTCACCCTCACCAATCACCGCCGACCAGCGACCGCTAATATCAAAGGTTGGTTTTTCGGGACTTGACGTAAAGCGCCATGAGGTATTTGGCTCGGCCGAAAATTCGATCAATGCATCGCGCTCACCTAAATGCCGTACCCAATTTCCTTTTAAATTGCCAGCCTCCACTTTCAGTTTAAATTCCGAATCAAACAGGGGCATGTGGATAAATACCGAGTCGCCTTTGCTGCTTACATCGGTTACTTTTAATCGCTCGGAACTGTTGAGTACAAACAGTTCCTGCTTGCCAGCATTATCTTTCACTTCAAAGTTGAAGGGGATATCTATACCTGATTTTGATTTAAGTGCGCCGCGCCACACCCCTGTTTTAAGTTTGGTTTGCGCGTATGACGCCTGTAAAATTAAAACGAAGATCAGTGCCGTGATGATCGATTTATAATTCATTTTTAAAAAATAGTCTACTAAGTTGATATACTTTGTCAAAAGTATGAAAACATGGCAACTATTTCAAAACTATTTAGGCTCACACGCCTTTGAAGATGTAACAAAAACATATAAAAAAGGGTGTCACCCTAAGCGCCGTCGAAGGGTAGAGCACAGAGACTTACCCACCATGCTTCGACGGAGCTCAGCATGACACCCATACCGGGCAATCATTTTTTATAAACTATTTCAAAACCCCACGCGATATAACAATACGTTGAATTTCGGATGTACCTTCATAAATCTGGGTGATCTTGGCATCCCGCATCAGGCGCTCTACATGATATTCCTTTACAAAGCCATAACCTCCGTGTATCTGCACCGCCTCTGTTGTGGTACGCATAGCTACTTCGGATGCAAAAAGCTTGGCCATGGAACCGGCCTGTGTATATGATTTGCCATGATCCTTTAACCAGGCTGCTTTAAGACATAATAAGCGGGCTGCTTCAATTTCGGTAGCCATATCGGCCAGTTTAAACTGGATGGCCTGCAAATCGGCAATGGTTTTACCAAAAGCTTTACGTTCTTTGGCGTATTGAACGGCCAGCTCATGGGCACCTGAGGCTATACCTAATGCCTGGGCGGCAATACCAATACGGCCACCCTCCAGGGTGCTCATAGCAAATTTAAACCCGAAGCCTTCATCGCCAATGCGGTTTTCTTTGGGCACTTTTACATCGGTAAACATGAGGGAATGTGTATCAGATCCGCGAATGCCCATTTTATTTTCTTTGGGGCCTATGGTAAAACCTTCCATACCCCGCTCAACAATAAGCGCATTAATGCCATGATGCTTTTTAGAAGCATCTGTTTGGGCCATTACAATATAGGTAGATGCGGAATTACCGTTGGTTATCCAGTTTTTGGTGCCATTAAGCAGGTAATAGTCGCCCATATCAATGGCGGTGGTACGTTGCGAAGTTGCATCCGAGCCGGCTTCCGGTTCCGAAAGGCAGAAAGCGCCTATCACTTCACCTTTAGCCAGGGGTACCAGGTATTTTTGTTTTTGCGCTTCGGAGCCATATTTTTCCAGTCCATAGCAAACCAGGGAGTTATTTACAGAAACCACTACCGACGCTGACGCGTCGACCTTGGAGAGTTCTTCCATCACCAATACATAGGATATGGCATCCATACCACTCCCACCGTATTGCGGCGAAACCATCATTCCTAAAAAGCCCAGCTCTCCCAGTTTTTTTACCTGCTCGGCCGGAAACTTTTGGTGTTCATCGCGTTCTATTACTCCCGGCTTTAATTCTGTTTGTGCAAAATCGCGGGCCGCCTGGCGTATCATCAGTTGTTCTTCTGTAAATTCGAAATGCATAATATTTAAAAAAATAAATATAGCAATTACTATGCATGCATAGCAAACTTATTCCATAAAAAAAGAGAGCTTTTTTCAAAGCTCCCTTTCCCCTAATTAATTTAAACTATTGATTAAACCCAAAACAAAGAACAAAAAATCTCAACTTGGGCGTCTGAGAATTCAAAAAAAGTTTTTCATTGGTAGATGATTTTTTAATTTTTTTCACAGATCAAATGCAGGGCGAGTTGTAGTAAACAATTTTGTTGCCACAATTTTAAATTTTCGCTAACTTAAACGTCAGTAAATATCTGTTCAGACATATATTATTATCAATATTTTTACGCAATTTTAAATACTTATAATTATTTATTTTTTCATAAAGGTAACTTTCCTATTTATAAACCAAGCCGATACCACCTATGCTACTTACTGATTTTGAATATCTTAACAACTCCGACGAAGCCTTTAAGAAAAAAGTAGCGCTGCAAATTAAAAATCTGCGAAGGCAGAATCAGGTAACCCAGGAGAAATTTTTTACCGAAACAAACATCAATATAGCTCGCTTAGAATCGGGCAAAATAGATATCAGACTGGATACTTTAAGGAAAGTTTGTTACTATTTTGATGTTTCTTTAGCCGGTTTTTTTCAAGGCATTTATTAAACAGGTATTTTTTTTATTAAATTGCTATTTCAAATTCTATTATTCCATACATCCGTTGTATTTTTTAACATACACACTTAAAAGTTTATGATCAAAAGAACACTCACTGCGACAGCTATCGCTATTATCTTTGGCATGCTGGCACTTTCGTCTTGTAATGATAAAACCAAGACTTATGCCGATAACGATCCGGTGTTTAAAAACATGGATAATTCCGTAAAGCCAGGGGACGACTTTTTTAAATACGCCAATGGCGCCTGGCTCAAAAAAAATCCGATACCGGCAGCCTATGCTTCCTGGGGAATTGGTAATGTGGTAGAAGAGGAATTACGCAACCGCATGAAAAAAATAAATGAGGATGCGCTTAAAGCCGATGCCCCCAAAGGCAGCAATACCCAAAAAATAGGCGATTTTTACTACAGCGGCATGGATACCGTTGATATCGAGAAGCAAGGTTTATCGCCCCTCAAAGATGAGCTCTCCAAAATTGACCAGGTAAAAGATATTAAAGGCTTAATCGAGGAGTTTGCGCACCTGAGTACTATCGGCGTTACTACGCCTTTGGGTACCTATGCCGGTCAGGATGCCAAAAACAGTGGTAAGATTGTTTTGCAACTGGGTCAGGATGGTATAGGCCTGCCCGATCGTGATTATTATTTTAATACCGACGCTCATAGCGTTACCTTACGAAATGATTACCAGCAAAAACACCTGCCCACACTGTTTAAACTAATTGGTTTGCAAGCTGATGCTGCTACGGTTGCCGCCAAACAAATATATGCCCTTGAAAAGTCACTGGCCGATAGCAGCCGCAAACTCGAAGACCTGCGCGACCCTTATCATAATTATAACAAAATGCCGCTTGCCGGCTTAAGTAAGCTGGTACCTGAGGTTGACTGGAAATCGACATTTGAAAAAATGGACTATAAAAATGTAGATACCGTTATTGTTGGTCAGCCCGAATATGAACGGGCTTTCAGCAAGGCACTCCATGCCTATAGTATAGACGACTGGAAAAACTATCTCCGCAAAAACCTGGTTTCGGAGTTTGGCCCTTACCTGAGTAAACCTTTTAATGAAGAACTTTTCCGCTTTTACGGTACTGTTCTTAACGGCAAAAAGGAACAACTGCCCCGCTGGAAACGCGTACTGGATACCGAAAACGGCGTTATGGGCGAAATACTGGGGCAAATATTTGTAAAAGAATACTTTCCCGAAAAAACCAAGGAGCGGTATGTGAAACTGGTAGAGGCCATGCGGGCTACTTTTAAAGAACACATTGAAAAGCTGGACTGGATGGGCCCACAAACCAAAGAAAAAGCCTATTATAAACTGAGCAAGGTAATGCCAAAAGTAGGCTATCCGGATAAATGGAAGGATTTCTCGAACCTGGAGATTAACCGTGGCCCATATGCTTTAAATGTAATGCGTGCCAATAACTGGTGGCATAAATACAGCGCCGCCAAACTGGGCAAACCGGTTGACCGCACCGAATGGGGTATAACACCACAAACCTATAATGCCTATTATAATCCTTCAAACAATGAAATTGTATTACCGGCAGGCATATTTACAATTCCCGGCGCTAAAGATGAAGATATTGATGATGCCGTAATATATGGCTATGCAGCAGCCTCAACCATCGGTCACGAAATGACGCATGGTTTTGATGACGAAGGCCGCCAGTTTGATGCTGAAGGTAACCTGAAGGCATGGTGGCAGCCCCAGGATTCGGTGAAGTTTACGCAGCGCGCGCAAATGCTGGTGAACCAGTTTAATGGCTACAGCATTTACGGCCTGCATGTGAACGGCAAAGCCACTCAGGGCGAAAACATTGCCGATCTTGGCGGTATTGTAATAGGGCTGGATGCCTTTAAGAAAACCGACCAGTATAAAGAAGGAAAAACTATTAATGGATTAACCCCGGTGCAACGCTATTTCTTGGGTTATGCCCTGGGTTGGCTCGGGCAGGATCGGCAGGAATCCCTATCCAGTCAGATACTTACTAATCCGCATGCACCCGGCTTTATGCGCGTAAACGGACCATTTACTGATGTGCCTGAATTTTATGAAGCCTTCCATATCAAAAAAGGCGATAAAATGTGGCTTGATCCGGATAAGCGCGTGAAGATCTGGTAGAAGCCCCCCGGCCCCCTAAAGGGGGAGCAATAAAAACACATGTCATTGCGAGGAGGTACGACGAAGCAATCTCCTCGCAACTGAACGTTAAGTCGAATAATCCCCATCAACACTGTTACAATCAACAGTAAATCAACAGCTTGTTTTTATTTAAATTTGCTGTAAAACACACATAACCATATGATAAAACTTTACAAAGCAACGCTTCTGGGCTGTGCCTCTGTAGCAATTTTAGCCCTAAGTGCTTACCAGGTTCAGCAAGCAGATAAACCGGTCGATCCGGTTTATGACAATATGGATAAATCCGTTGATCCGCGCACCGATTTTTTTAAATATGCCAATGGCGGATGGCTTAAACGCAATCCTATCCCCGCGGCATATTCCAGCTGGGGAATTGGCAATGTGGTACAGGAAGAGATCCGCAACCGGTTAAAAAAAATCAATGAAGATGCCTTAGCCGCCAGCGCGCCAAAAGGAAGTACTACCCAAAAGATCGGTGATTTTTATTATAGTGGTTTGGATACGGTCAATATCGAAAAACAAGGAATCAACCCATTGAAAACACAGTTGGCCCTGATAGACCAGGCCAGCGATGTTAACGGTATATTGAACGCCGCGGCCGTGTTAACCACTACCGGCACCCGCAATTTCATCGGTAGCCGGGTTGGTCAGGATGCCAAAAATAGTTCAAAAATGATGCTGCAACTGGGTCAATCCGGCCTGGGTTTGCCTAACCGCGATTATTACTTTAAAACCGATGCCCGCACTACCCGTGTGCGCAACGATTATAAAAGCACACATTTGCCAACCATGCTCAAAATTAGCGGATGGGATGAGCAGCAGGCAGCTAAAGGAGCTGAAAGTGCCTTTAAGATAGAACAGTTTCTGGCCGATAGCAGCCGTAAACTCGAAAACCTGCGCGATCCATATCGCAATTATCATAAAATGACCGTTACGCAATTAAACAGGCTTACCCCCAATATCAACTGGACTACCGTATTCAAAACGCTGGAGCTAAAGCCGGTAGATACTGTGATTGTTGGTCAGCCTGAGTATTATCGTGCAGTTAATACCGCGCTGAAAACATTTACCATTGATGACTGGAAAGCTTACCTCCGCTGGAAACTGATATCCTCATATGCCCCTTATCTCAATGCTGCTGCCGAGCAGGAAAGCTTCCGTTTTAGCGGTAAGGTAATATCGGGACGAAAAGAACAGTTACCACGTTGGAAACGCGTATTGGACACAGAGAATGGATTGATGGGCGAAGCTTTGGGGCAGCTGTTTGTGAAAGAATATTTCCCGGCTACGGCCAAATTGCGTTATACCGAAATGGTGGAAGCCATCAGGCAGGCCTACCGCGAACATATTGCCAAACTGGATTGGATGAGCCCCGAAACCAAGCAAAAAGCATTGATAAAATTGAATGCTATACATCCTAAGGTAGGCTACCCGGATAAATGGAAAGATTTTTCGACCCTGGTAATGGACCGCGAATCATACGCCGGCAATGTAATACGTGCCAGGCATTGGGCATATGCCGTAAACATTAACAAGCTGGGCAAACCCGTTGATCATACCGAATGGGGGATGACACCGCAAACCTATAATGCCAGTTATAGCCCGTCCAACAATGAGATCACGCTGCCCGCTGCCCAGTTCATCATTCCCGGTGTTAAAGATAGCGAGGTTGATGATGCCGTAGCTTACGGTTATGTAGCGGCCTCAACCATCGGTCACGAGATCACCCATGGGTTTGACGATGAAGGTCGTTTATTTGATGCAAAAGGCAACCTGAAAGCCTGGTGGACGCCTACCGATTCGGTTAAATTTACCCAACGCGCCAAAGTACTGGCCGATCAGTTTAGCAGTTATGTAGTATTGGATAGCCTGCACGTAAACGGTAAAGCCACCCTTGGCGAAAACATTGCCGATTTGGGAGGTATTGTTTTAGGTATCGACGCCTTTAAAAAGACCCAACAATATAAACAAGGCAAACCGATAAACGGATTAACGCCCATGCAGCGTTTCTTTTTAGGTTACGCACTGGGTTGGCTTGGCCAGATCCGCGATGAAGCCCTGGCCAACCAGATATTAACAGATGTACACGCCCCTGGCTTTCTGCGGGTGAATGGCCCCTTTAGCGATGTGCCTGAATTTTACGAAGCCTTCAAGGTAAAAAAGGGCGATAAGATGTGGATAGACCCGGCTAAACGGGTGAAGATCTGGTAGAAGTCCCTGGCTCCTAAAGGTAGAGCAATAAAAAACATATGTCATTGCGAGGAGGAACGACGAAGCAATCTCTCGCAATGACATTTTTTTTATATTATTATAAAGAATTGTCATCCTGAACTTGTTTCAGGAACCCTCAGGACAGTTATCATCAGGCTGTAAACCCTGCTGATGGGTTACCGAAACAAGTTCGGCATGACTTCGAGTTCAACGATTCTTTGTCATCCCCAGTTACTTTACAACTCCTTCCGCATTACATAGTCATTCATCCAATACGGACCAATGGCTATATCGTCTTCTGAAACAACGGCAAAGCCCATTTTTTCATAAAAGGTTTTGGCGTTGTTATAACGGTTCACGTTCAATTCCAGTATTCTTTTGCCGGCGTCTGTTGTTCTTTGAACCACTTCGTTGATCAGCACTTTACCATAGCCTTTACCCTGGGTTTTGGGCAGACAATACAATTTGTGCAGTTTATAAATATCAGCGTTCTCTTCACGTGGCGAATAGGCGGCAAAGGCTACAGGCTCTTCCCCTTCTAATAACAGCATAAAAGTTTGCGCACCGGTTTCAATTTGCTTACTGATCTTTTCAGCCGCATAGATCTCGTTCAGCATAAAGGTGATCTGCTCTTTTTCTAATATCGGGCTATAAGTTACCCACCAGGTTTCGTCGGCTATTTGTATAATGGCTTCTACATCTTTTACGGTGGCTGTTCTTATCGTATACATATTCATTTATTATTAGCTTCTTTCTTCCCAAATCATACACAGGTGCAATATGGTTTCCACGGCTTTTTGCATGTCCTGTACCGATACCCATTCCTGTTTGCTGTGAAAAGCGTGTTCGCCGGCAAATATATTGGGACAAGGCAAACCCATGAATGATAACCTGGATCCATCGGTACCACCCCGGATGCTGCACAGTTTGGCAGTGATGCCGGTACGGTTAATGGCTTCCATAGCATACTCTACAATTTCCGGATGCTTATCCAACACTGTTTTCATGTTGCGATATTGCTCACTCACGGCTAAACTGTAAGTTGATGCCGGATATTTTTTCAATACCCCGTCTGCAGTTTTACGGATCACATCAGCATGATTGCTTAACTTATTCGCGTCAAAATCACGGATAATAAAATCAATCCCCGCGGTTTCCACATGCCCCTCAATAGCTACAGGATGTATAAAACCCTGAATCTCTTCGGTATGCTCCGGCGATAAATTATCAGGCAAAGCCACGATGATCTCACCGGCAATTTTGATGGCGCTTTCCATTTTCCCCTTGGCAAAACCCGGGTGCGAGCTTACCCCGTTGATGGTTAGTCTTGCTCCGTCTGCCGAAAAAGTTTCATTCTCCATATTACCCGCGCTTTCGCCATCCATGGTATAACCAGCATAGGCCCCCAGTTTGGCAATATCCACATAATCAACCCCATGCCCGACTTCTTCGTCAGGGGTAAATAATATCCGGATATTTCCGTGTTTTATTTCGGGATGATTTATCAGTTGGTAACAGGCATCCATGATCTCAGCAACACCGGCTTTATTATCAGCTCCCAACAAAGTGGTACCACTTGCGGTTATCACATCGTTCCCTATCTGATTTTTCAGGTCGGGATGTTCGGCCTGCTTTATAATTTGTGTGGTATCATCAGGCAATATAATATCTTGTCCCTGGTAGTTTCGATGAACAATGGGTTTTACATTTTTTCCGCTGCAATCGGGCGCGGTATCCATGTGGGAGCAAAAACAAATTACGGGCACTTGTTTGCTGGTATTTGAAGGGATGGTAGCGTATACATAGCCATACTCATCCATGTGGGCGTCGGCTACACCTATTGCAAGTAGTTCGTTCACCAGCAGGCGGGCCAGGTCTTTTTGTTTTTCTGTTGAAGGAAATGAAACAGAAGAGGGGTCTGATTGCGTATCAATGGTAACGTAACGTAAAAAGCGTTCGGTTACGGTGAAGTTTAGTAATGAATTAAAATTCATAAAGCTATATATTAGTAAAGTTTTGCCGGTAACCGTACCCGACATGTTCCATTTGTAAATATTGATTAAAATTTAGCTTTGAAAAAATTTATTCTGCTTTTTGTTTTCACAATCGCTGGTTTTATAGCAAAGGCACAGGACGGATACAACTATTATGAATGGGGTATCGGTGGCGGCATTGGCTATGGCAAGGCTTATGCTGATATGAAAAGGGAAGATTACCACCCTATTTATAATATCAATATCGCCTACAATTTTAACCCTTACGTACCTGTAGCGCTCGAGTACCAGTTCGGCACACTTTCTGGCGGCGGCCGCACGCCTGATAAGGATGCCTTTGGCCGGATCTATAGAAACTCCTACAAAGCCTTACTGCTCCATGCCGATGTACAACTGGGAAGTTTTATTGATTATGCCGACAATGGTTTTTTAAACGTGATCAAAAACTTTTATGTGGGCACCGGCATAGGCGCCATATCCAACAATATGAAGGATATACAGCGTACCAACCTGCCTGCATATGTTCAAAACGGCCCGGTGGGCAGCACCAATGGTTTCCAGGGCAAGGACAAAAGCACCAACATGGTATTACCGCTGCGCTTTGGTTACGAGTTTAAAATTTATGATTCCTATGAGCAGGTAGGTTATACCATTACGCTGGGTTACGAACACAATTATACCTTCGGCGAAGGGCTCGATGGCTATAATGATCCCCCTGCACAGTTTAAGAACAATGCGCCCGACCAGTATGCCCACTTTACCATAGGTTTCCGGTACAATTTTGGAAATACGGTATCTTATAATAAACTGATCAGAAATTTCGGATTTTGAATATAGAAGAATTGCGTGACTATTGCCTGCAAAAGCCGGCCGTAACAGAAGGTTTCCCTTTTGGCGAGGATACCCTTGTTTTTAAAGTTGCCGGTAAATTGTTTTTACTCATTGGGCTGGAAAGCGGCAACCGGTTTAATGTAAAGTGCGAACCAGAACTTGCCGTTGATCTGCGTGAACGTTATCCCGAAGTGCAGCCAGGCTACCACATGAATAAAAAAATGTGGAATACCGTTTATATGGATGGCTCGCTAACCCGCAAACAACTTTGTGAAATGATTGACCATTCCTATGAGCAGGTGATCCTGGGCTTACCCAAAAAACTACAGGCCGAACTAAAAGCAATAGATTAGATATAATAATCGGGGCCAATTACAGTATTTGATGCATCTTGACTCTTGTATCTCATCTCTTGGCTCTCAAATACTATATTTGGGCAATAATACATCTCAATGAAGAAAATTCTATCCGTTTTATTGATCCTCTTAGTTGCTATTGCTTCAGCATATGCACAATTAACTCCATTCGAGCAGCATCCGGACCATAACTATACTGCTACCTATGCCGAAGTGATCGCGTATTACCAAAACCTCAACAGGCTTTACCCCCAACAGATGAAGCTGATCAATTACGGCACAACGGATATAGGAAAACCGCTTACCTTGATTGTGCTGTCGCGGGACAAGGTATTTGATCCGGCGCTGATCAAAAAGCAAAACAAACGGGTGCTCCTGATCAACAACGGCATACACCCTGGTGAGCCCGAAGGTATTGATGCCAGCATGATGCTGGTGCGCGATCTGCTTAAAAAAAATCAGCTCCCAAAAGATGTGGTGATCTGCCTCATTGCTCTTTACAATATTGATGGCAGTTTGAACCGCGGGTTGAGCCGGGTTAGTCAGAACGGACCTGTGGCTTATGGCTTTAGGGGTAATTACCGCAACCTGGATCTGAACCGCGATTTTATTAAAGCCGATAGTCGCAATGCCCAGGCATTTACACAGATTCTAACTGCCTGGAAACCCGAGATCTTCCTGGATAACCATACCAGCGATGGCGCCGATTATCAATATGTAATGACACTTATTGAAACACAAAAGGATAAACAAAACCCTATCCTGGCTAATTATACCACTAAAACGCTTACGCCATACCTGTACAGCCACATGAAAAAAAGCGGCTATGAGATGATTCCCTATGGTGCAGGTGAGGAAGGTTTGCCCGACTCGGGCATTGTGAGCTTTTTAGAAACGCCGCGTTTTGCCACAGGCTTCGCGGCTCAGCACAATATCATCAGTTACATTACAGAAACACATATGCTCAAGCCATTTGACAAACGGGTATATGCTACGTATGATTTTATGCAGCACCTCATCGATATCAATCAACGTGATGCTAAACTGATAGGCGAACTCAAGCAACAAGCCGATGCACAGGTAACTCAACAAAAAACGTTTGCGCTCAACTGGGCCGTCGACCGGCAAGCTATAGATACCATTACTTTCAAAGGCTATGCCGCCGGCTATAAAACCAGCGAAGTGAGCGGCTTAAATAGGCTGTATTACGACCGGAATAAACCTTACACCAAAACCATCAATTTCTGGAACACCTATAAAGTTACCGCCACAGCCGATAAACCCGTAGCCTATGTGATTCCGCAGGCCTGGGGCAAGGTAATCGATTTGTTTAAACTGAATGGGGTTAAAATGCAGCAACTGGCCCATGATACCACCCTGGGCTTACAGATGTATTATATTGAGGATTATAAATCCCCGCAAAAACCTTATGAAGGGCATTACCTGCACTCAGCTGTTAAACTGAACCCGGTGGATACGCGTGTTAAATTTTACACCGGCGATTACGTAGTGTATACTAATCAACCCATAAACCGTTATATTGTGGAAACATTGGAACCGCAGGGTGTCGACTCTTTTTTTACCTGGAACTTTTTTGATTCGGTACTGGGCGAAAAGGAATATTTTTCGGATTATGTATTTGAAGATATAGCTGCCAACTTATTGAAAAAAGACCCTGAACTGAAAAAGAAACTTGATGACGCGAAAAGTAAAGACCCTAAACTGGCCGGCAGCGCGCAGGCGCAATTATTCTTTGTTTACCGCAATTCACCCTATTTTGAAAAAACTTTTATGCGCTACCCGGTGGGCCGCTTGCTAACCGATACCAAACTCGATCTTAAATAAATGGAATATCTTATCCTAACGCCTGTAGCGTCTGTCATTTTTGTTATTACGCTCATCACTTCGTTATATGCCTTTTACAATCAAAACGTGTTAGGCAAAATGATGCTGCACCCTTATACGGTTTCGCGTGGTAAAGATCTGCATACGCTCATCACCAGTGGCCTCATCCATCGCGATACCATGCACCTGCTGTTCAATATGATGTCCTATTATTTTTTCGCCTTCCAGTTGGAACAAGTCATCGGGCATTGGCAGTTCGGCTTATTGTATATAGTAAGCCTGGTATTGAGCGATATGCCTTCGGTGCTTAAAAACCGGGATAATTATAATTACTACAGTCTTGGTGCTTCTGGTGCAATAAGTGCTGTAATATTTGGAGCGATATTATACTTCCCATTGGCAAAAATGGGCCTGATATTTTTACCTATCCTGATACCGGCTTACGTATTTGGTATATTGTACTTAATATATTGTACCTACGCCTCTAAATACAGCCATGACAGCATTAACCATGATGCTCACTTATATGGAGCCCTGAGTGGTTTAATGATCACCATTTTGCTTAATCCCCCGGTTTTGCCAGCATTTATTCAGCAAATTACCGGGGCAATTCAATCGATGCTGCATTAAGGATATTGCCATCGGCATCAAACAGAAAGCTCATTGGTTCTTCGGGATTTTTGATGATCTCGAACAGTAGGAATCCCCAGTTTTTCCAGAAGTTTTCCAGCACCTGGCCATAAACTTTGGGTACCCAATCGTCAAACAGCGGTTTGGTGCTGGTGCCCCGCAGGGGCATGGCTTCTACGTAAATGATATCTTCCACAGGTAAAATATTATACTCTGGCAGGCGATTGAACAGGTATGCCGAATAAAAAAAGCGCGCGTTAACTTCTTCAAACTGGATAGGGTGCAGGGTGTGACCTTTAATTTTCTCCAACGCCTCCCTGTGATAGCTGGCATTGGCGCCGTTATCCTGCAGGCAAATGATCAAACCAAAATCTTTGATCCGAAGCGAAAATGTCAGCGTGTTGATCTCATCGCGATAGCCAAAAATATCCTCAGCATTATCCACTTTAAACAATACCAAACTAAAAGGTTTAAAACCATCCAGCTCGATAGGCAAATTCAGACTTTGCAGCATCAGGTGCAGGTGGCTGAATTTATGGATAATGGCCTGCGACATGCTAAACTCTTCGCCTTGCGCATGCTGTTGTTTAATGCCCGCCTGGATCTCATTAAATATAATACCATACAACAGTTTACTTGCCCATTGAAACAATTTCAGCTCATCCAATTGCTTTACGGCTTCATAGCCAGCGTCAAAAGCAGCAGCGATCTCAGCCTCCAGGGGTTCCAGGAATTGTTCGTTGATGGCAGCGGTGCAGGGCAGTTTCAGGTCTTTGTAAGTGGCCATGCTTTCGTCGAGCAGTTTAAAAGGTTTATCTTCCAGGTTGTAGCGGCTCATGAGCCATTGCGGAAAAACCTGTATCTTTTCTTCTTCAGAATTTAAGGGCTGCCCGCTCAGGAAGCACTTATTATTACTGAAATTAAAACGCTCGAACGGTGAATAAATTTGTGCCGACATGGCCGCAAAGATAAGGATGAAACAGATGTGCGGATGTGCAAATATGCAGATGTGCGGATTTTTTGACATAACTTGCACATCATTTTTCATCTGCACATTTAAAATTTGCACATCCGCACATCTAAAATCATCTGCACATCTGCATATTTGCACATCCGCACATCTAAGAAACATGGAACTGACATATCAACCCTTTGAACTGCAACTCAAACACGCTTTTACCATAGCTAAGTTTTCGCGTACCTCTACCCCTATTATGCTGGTGCAAATTAAGCACGAAGGTTATACCGGGTATGGTGAAGCATCTATGGTGCCCTATATGGGCGAAAGCCATGAAACCGCTACCGCTTTTTTGAGTAAGGTTGATATCAGCCGGATCAGTTATCCCATTGATTTTGGCGCGGTGATCAATTACCTGGACAGCATAGCTCCGGGCAACCCAGCCATTAAAGCCGCTATTGATATTGCCCTGCATGACCTGGATGGGAAGATCAAACAACAACCCTGCTGGCAACTACTGGGCAGCGACCCTGCAAAAATGCCGGTGACCAGTTTTACCATCGGTATCGATACACCCGAAATGATCATCAAAAAAGTAAAAGAGGCTGAAGGTTTCAAGGTGATCAAAGTAAAACTGGGTAAGGATAACGACAAAGAACTCATCAGCACCATACGCTCGGTGACCGATGTGCCTCTTTATGTAGATGCCAACCAGGGCTGGACAAACCTGCAACAAAGCCTCGACATGACCTACTGGTTACAGGAACAAGGCGTACAACTGATAGAACAACCCATGCTCAAAACCGACCCGGACAGCAATGCCTGGCTCACCGAACGCAGCCCCATCCCCATTATTGGAGATGAGGCCGTACAGCGTTTTGAGGATGTGGATAAAGCCAATGGCGTTTATACCGGCATCAATATCAAGCTCATGAAATCGGCAGGTCTTTACGAAGCAACCCTCATGATCAAAAGAGCCCGTGAACTCGACCTCAAAATTATGATAGGCTGCATGACAGAAACCAGTTGCGCCGCACTGGCAGGTCTGGCCCTTGCCCCCCAAAGCGATTGGGTTGATCTGGATGGCCCTTTCCTGGTAAGCAACAACCCATACCAGATGCCCGATTTTGCGGATGGTAAGTATATATTGAATCATGATGCGGGCTTAGGCATAAGATTTTAGAAAGTAAAAAATACTTGTCAATTTTTCGGTTGCAGTACGTGATGGGCAAGCCCTATCTTTGATAAAAAAAGAAAGATGCTGACAGACGAGATCATGTATAAAGCCCTTGTTGATAAAGATGTTGCTTACGAAGGTACCTTTATTGCAGCGGTTAAAACAACCGGGATATTTTGCCGGCCAACCTGCACGGCACGGAAACCGAAGGAAGAGAACGTAGAGTTTTTTAAAACTACCAAAGAAGCCATCTTAAGCGGATACAGACCTTGTAAAGTATGCTCCCCGCTTGAAAAAATGGGTGAAACGCCAGAGGATATCAAAGAAATATTACAGGAATTAAGCGCCGATCCTTCACTGAAATTTAAAGACTGGGATTTGGTACGGCGCGGGATAGAACCCAGCAAAATACGGCGTTGGTTCCTGAAAAACCATGGCATTACCTTTCATGCCTATCAGCGCATGTTCCGCATTAATTCGGCCTTTAAAAAAATACAGAATGGCGAGCTGGTAACAGCCGTCGCCTTTGAAGCTGGCTATGAATCGTTAAGCGGCTTTAATGATTCATTTAAATCTGTTTTCGGGGTATCGCCCGCTAAAAGCAAAAACAAACAGGTGATCAACATTACCCGGCTCGAAACACCATTGGGCACCATGTTTGCCTGCGCCACAGAACAAGGTATTTGCCTGCTGGAATTCACCGATCGTAAAATGCTCGAAACCGAGTTAAAGGCCCTGGCAAAAAACCTAAATGCCAATATTATACAAGGAGAAAACAAACATTTTGATCAATTAAAACTGGAGCTGGACGAATATTTTGAGAGCCGAAGGAAAGATTTCACCGTTCCGCTGTTTACTCCCGGCACCGACTTTCAACGCTCCGTATGGGATATCCTGCAAAAAATACCTTATGGAGTTACCCGCTCCTGCAAAGATCAGGCTATCACTTTGCACAAACCAGAAGCTGTACGTGCTGTAGCCAACGCGAATGGCATGAACCGAATCTCCATCATTATCCCCTGCCATCGTATAATTGGCGAAAATGGCAGCCTTACCGGGTACGGTGGCGGCATATGGCGAAAGCAATGGCTGCTTAATCTGGAAAAGGCAAACCGCTAACCAGTCGGCCAAAAATCCAATACATCTTAAATTAATTTTTTACACTAATGGAAACGAAAAGCATCTCCAAATGGCTTGCGCTGCTTGTTATTTTAACCGCGCCTCTACTATATGTTATTGATATTTTTATCATCAATATGGCCATACCTGCTATTAAAGCCGGGGTACAAGCAACAGACGGTGAAGTACAACTGGTAATAGCCGGATACCTATTAGGGAGCGCGTCTTTTTTAATTACAGGTGGCCGCACCGGCGATTATCTTGGCCGGCGAAAAGTATTTTTCTGGGGCATGTTTTGTTTTACACTCACCTCTTGCCTCTGCGGTCTGGCACAAACAGCCTTACAGTTGAATATTACCCGTTTTTTTCAGGGAGTAAGCTCCTCTATCATGGTTCCGCAATCCATAGCGCTCATACAGGTTTTATTTACCGACCAAAAAGAGCGGGCTAAAGCCATTGGTTGGTATGGTATTACGCTGAGCATTGCCGCCATCATAGGGCAAATACTGGGCGGATATCTGGTTGGCACCCATTTTATGATAGCTGGCTGGCGACTTATCTTTTTCATCAACCTGCCTGTTGGTATTGCAGCATTATGGGCCATCAGAAAGTTTCTTCACGAAACCCCAAAAGAAACAAAAAACGCCTTCGATTACCAGGGAGCCGCCATCCTGACCGTTGGTCTCATTTGCCTCATTTATCCCCTCACCCAGGGACGTGAAGCCGGATGGCCTTTATGGAGCATCGCGCTGATTATTGGTTCAGTATGCACGTTCGCTTTTTTTATCCGCGATCAAAAAAACAAACTGCAACATAACAAACAGCTCCTTATTGATATTTCGTTGTTTAAGATCCGCGAGTTCAATATCGGTTTGCTGGCTGTATTATTTCACTTTATGATGCATACAGCGTTTTTGCTGATGAGCGCCGTATACCTGCAAAACGGACTTGGGCTATCTGCTTTAAACTGCGGTATGTATTTTATTCTGCATGCTATCTTGTTCATGATATCATCGGTAGTTGCCTCAAAAATAATTGTGCAGTTTGGGAAATGGGTGTTACAAGCGGGGCTATTGCTTATACTGATCTCTTTTATATTAATGATCTGCTTTTTTAAAGCTCCGGTTAGTGGCTGGTGTGTAAACCTGGTCATTGGTTTGTATGGTTTGGGTAATGGGCTGGTGCTTCCATCTTTACTTACTATAGCTTTAAAAAGTATTCCCTCTAAATTCGCAGGCGTGGCTGCCGGAGTATTCTCCACTTTTCAGCAAACAGCCTCGGCATTAGGCATTAGCATTTTAGGTGGTATATTTTATAGTGTGATAGATGGTGGCCGCTTGCATCCTAATTACTTCAAAGCTTTAAACTATGGCCTTGTGGCTGGTATTGTTTGTCTTTTTATAGTAGCGATGATGCTGTATCTGCTACCTTCATCAACAAAAGACGCTGTAAAAAAAGCGCCTGACGCAACAATACAATTACAGGAGCAGCAACAGGAGATCGGGCATATTGGCTGAACATTCCGGTTGCCTTTAGTTCCTGCGCTTATCTAACGTAAAATGCCGCGTACCCTAAGGTATGCGGCATTTTACGTTTATGATCCTAAGAATTATTTGACATTATTTGCCGCATCAATAATTACTTTGGCAACAGCATCCGGGTGTGAAATGAATACCACGTGACTGGCTTTTATTTCGGTTACTTTGGCGCCGGCACGTTTGTACATGTTACGTTCAATATCGGGGTTAATGGCTTTATCTTCAGTGGCTACTATACCATAGCTTGGTTTGGTTTTCCAGGCGGCTTCGGTAATTGGGGCTACAAAACCTTGTGCTGCAATAGGGCCTTGTGAAGCATACATAAAGTCGGCTACTTCTTTGCTCAGGTCGGCAGCAAAACCAGCGTGGAATTTTTCTTTGCTAAAATAAACAAAGCCTTTTTCGTCCGGAGGCAATATGCCGTTTTCTGGGGCGGCTGGTAATGATTGAACCAGTTTTAAAGTAGTTTCGCCATTATCAGGAGCAAAAGCGGCTATATAAACCAGTGCTTTTACTTTAGGGTTTGTACCGGCTTCGGTAATTACGGTACCACCCCATGAGTGACCAACCAATATTACAGGCCCGTCTTGTTTTTCGATAACACGATTGGTAGCATCCACATCATCTTTAAGAGATGTTAATGGGTTTTGAACAACAGTTACATTATAACCTTTTTTAGTCAGGATATCATAAACACCTTTATAGCCAGATCCATCGGCAAAGGCGCCATGCACCAATACTATATTTTTTACGGTTTGGGCTTCGGCTTTAGGGGCTGAACCAATAATAGTTGATAAAATAATAGCTGAGGCAGCTAAGCTTGTTTTTAATGCATTTTTCAGAGTTTGAGTTTTCATTGTCGTGTGTGTTGATGTTTGTTGTTTGAATCAACGATACAAAGGTGCATCAACTATTGCACCTGCGGAATGAGTATACTTCCCGACAACTTGTAATTATTTCCCTACGCTACCATTTTCTTGCTATTTCTGAATTCCGACGGTGATAAAGAGGTATGCTTTTTAAAGAAATTACTGAAATAGGCCGCGTCATCAAAACCCAGTTCATAGGTAATTTGCTTGGCCGATTTATCGGTATAAAATAACAGGCGTTTAGCCTCTATCAATATCCGCTCCTGGATGATCTGGATGGGCGTTTTATGATTGTACAGTGCGAAAAGGTTGGATAAGGTCTTGGGCGATTTATTTAACCTCCCTGCATAATAACTCACACTGTGTTGTTCGCGGAAGTTCATCTCAACCAGTAAATTAAATTTGCGCAGGATGTGAAAACGGTCGTCGTTCAATTTTACATCTGGGAAAGTACCAGCACGGGCCAGCCGGGTGATCATGATAATAAGCCGTTTCAGCAGCATGATGAGCAAATCGGTCTGGATATCGTCCTTGGTATTCAGTTCCTCAATAAATACATCCAGCAGTACTTTCAATTTTCGCTGCGTATCCGGATCCAGGTCGATGAATACATTATCATTCATCCCAAACAAAAAGCCAACGCAGCTTACTTCGGTATCATGGTCAACAATGCAATAAAATTCGCGGTTAAACTGCCAGGCCACCACATCGTTGGGATTTTCAAAATAAAACGACTGGTTAAACATGAGCGGCAGTACGGTATTTGGCATAAAATCATGGGCCACGCCATCAATGGTTACGGTTTGTTTGCCGCCCCGGTTCCAGGCTATGGTAAAATATTTATAGTCGTAATCGCGTGTGTAAAACAAGCGGTCGAGCTGCGGTTCGTTATGGTGCAGCAACAGATCGCCGCCGGTGTTCTGGTCTGATACTGATAATTTCATGCCCGAAGATATTATAAAATCACAGCAATATACTCAGGAAAATGACATTGAATACTTTGTGCTGCATGGTTTACATGGGTTTACACTTTTTACGGTTTACATGAAGCTATATAATTAACAATCAACAGATTATGCGAATTTATGTCTAAAAAAGTGGGTTTACATGTAAACCCACTTTTTTAACAAAATGACCAGATTGTTCAGGTATTACTTATCGCTCAGCATAATAGGATTACCCTTACCGCCAATAATGATCACTTTGGCGTTGGGCGATAAAGCGATCTCTTTTTGGGCCTTAATAGCTTCGTATTGAAGTTGCTTGTCTGATAATCCGGTTGAAAGGATCTTTTGATAATCGGCTATACCCTGGGCCTCTACGCGTTTACGTTCGGCTTCCTGGCGTTCCTTTTGCAGCACAAACTGCATTTTCTGGGCGTCCTGTTCGGCATTGATCTTTGATTCGATACTGGCCCTTACCGAGGCGGGCAGGGTAATATTGCGGACCAGGATCTGCTGTAGCTCCAGGCCGCGCTTGGCAAAATTGGCTGTTATGTAACGGTTTATTTTATCCTGAAATTCCTGTCGTTTGGTGGAGTACAGATCAACGGCGGCATAATTAACCGCATTGTCGCGTATAGCCGTTCGGGATACCGGGCGAACAATCTTATCCAGATAATCCACTCCAATATTCTGAAGAATAAAAGGGGCCCTGTCTGCGCTTACTTTATATAATACAGAAAGATCGATAGTAACCTCCAGCCCATCGCTCGACAGCACCCGGATGGCATCGTCGCCTTCCTTCTGGCCCTCATTGCTTACAGCGCTCATGGTATACGTTTGGGTTTGTATATCAAATGTGGTGATATCAACCAAGGGGTTAATGATGTGCAAACCGCTCTCGAGTACATGATCCTGCACCTTACCAAAAAGGGTTTGCACACCCACTTTACCAGGCTCAATTACTTTAAATATGGATAGCAACAGGCCAACGGCTACTATGACTAATCCTATAACGCTTGCTGTGCCGCTAAAGCGGCCTGCAGGTTCGGGTGAACGTTTGAGCACTATACCCACAACGAGCACAATAACTCCCAAAATTGCTATAAACATGCAATGAAGTTACTGCTTTTTTTGCGAGTTCCTTACGTCTTTTAACAGTCTTATTTTTAATACAATAACTACCCCGGCAACCAATATGGCCGCACCCAAAAGGGTAAAGTTTTTTGCCGTATTAGCCTGGTATGCAACAAACAGGCATAATACAATGCCTATAGTGTACAATACATTAAGCACTAACTTAAGGGCCATAATTAATATACGTTAAGTGTAGGATCAATTTCGGCAGCCCAGGCCAGGATACCACCGTGTAAATTAGTCAGGTTGCTATAGCCTAACTGCTGTAGCTGCATAATGGCTGCCGCGCTGCGCTTACCGCTGCGGCACATTACCACTACGGGTTTATCTTTACTTACTTTGTCGGCTTCAATTAAAATGCCGCCAAGCGGTATTAATTGTCCGCCCAGGTTTGAGGTTTCATATTCAAACTCTTCCCTTACGTCAATCAGTTGAAAATCTTCGCCTTTGTCCAGTTTTTCTTTTAGTTCCTGTACGGTTATCTCGTTCATGTTAAATAAAATTATAATCCAAAGGTAGCTTTTTTTCTATATCAAATAATTAAGCCCGATTTTTGTAACAATCGATGTCTAAGTGCGTTTTATGTATAATATTGCACAGTATTTGTGTTTTATTACGTTTACGTGCAGTAAAAAAAGAGATGAGCGCTGAAAAGGTTTACATTAACCCAACACGATCGTCCATAAAATGGATCATAATAGATGAAAAAAGTAACACGCTTTTTCTGGTTTTGTTCAGGAGCGCATATTGATACCCTAAAAAAATATCCTATTGAACATAATAAATATGTAGGCATTGGCGCCACCATATTTTTCACGGCATTATTCGCATCACTATCTGGCGGCTATGCTATGTACTTTGTTTTTAACGGAGATGCCTTTGCCGTAGGCTTTGCCATCTTATTTGGCTTGCTGTGGGGTACCGCCATTTTTAACATGGACAGGTACATCGTATCCAGCATCAACAAAGAAGGCAGCACCAATCAGCAGATATTGCAAGCCTCGCCGCGTATTTTATTGGCGATAATGATAGGTGTGGTTATTTCGCGCCCATTGGAGCTCAAGATATTTGACAAAGAGATCCGCCAAAAATTGAAAACAGCTTACCTGAAAGGCCAGCACCGCAAAATTGACACCCTCGAAAAAACCTATCAGCAAAAATACGCGATGGAGATGGGCAAAAACGGCGATCTGAAAAAGGAAAAGGATTCGTTGGAAAAGGATATCAACCGCTCGCGCTATCAGCTTAACCAGGAGGTTTTTGGCGATAAAACCAACCAAACGTCGGGCATCACCGGCTACGGCACCTATGCCAAGCAAAAACAGGCCGTGCTGGAAGAAAAAGAAAGCCGCCTGAAGGAGGTAACCCAAAATTTAGGCCAGATGGACCAATACCTGGCCGCCCGAAAAGACTACGAGGGACTGAACAGTACCCGCCTTTTCACCGAACATCAGCTGGATAGCCTAACCAATATTGCAGGCTTTAGCGACCGTAACTGGGCCCTGGGGCAGCTAACCTATAACGAGAACGGCACTCGCGACCTGGATACATACCTGGCCATATCATTTATAGGCTACCTGTTTATCCTGTTTGAGTGTTTACCGGTATTTGTAAAACTGATGTCGCCCAAGGGACCTTATGACGTGGCCATAGCAAAAACTGCCGAAGCCAATATTCATTTCGCAGAACGGGATAAAGAACGGGAAAATACGGTTACTGATAATATTTATGATCACTCCGTGGGTACCGATATTGAGCGGCGAAAGAAGATCATAACCTCACAATCTGACTATGATTTTGAGCGGCACAGTTACGAGTAACAGCTTATAAGTATTTCTTTAGAGATTTCCCTCAAAAAGCCGCCAGTTTTTCTACAGCTTGATATTTTATACTTGTATAAAGCAAAAATATCATGAAAAAAACATTATCACTGCTGATGGGCTTTGGCTTTATAGCTACTGCCGCGTTGGCCCAGGACCTGAAGCCAAAAGATGTACCTGTTGCTGTTAAATCAGCATTAGCATCAAAGTACCCTGCGGCAAGTAAAGTAAACTGGGAAAAAGAAAAAGGCAACTACGAAGCCAATTGGGGCGGCAAGTCGGGCGAAGATAATTCGGCCGTATTTACACCTACAGGTGCCTTTGTAGAAATTGTAAAGGCCATACCCATTACTGATCTCCCTAAAAGTATCGCGCCTTACGTGAGCATACATTATAAAGGAGCAAAGATTAAAGAAGCCGGTAAAGTTACCGACGCTGCGGGAAAAACATTTTACGAAACGGAGATCAAAGGCGGCGACCTTATTTTTGATGAAAACGGCGTATTTGTGAAAAAGGATTAATTAACGCTTGTATAATAAAAAGGCCCATCACCCAACTGTGATGGGTCTTTTTACTTAATCCTGTGTTACAGGCTCGTGATGCTGGTGGCAAGCCCCGGCGCAGGCCAAACAGGTTTCGGCGCATTGGCGGCAATGGTCGTTATTATGCTTGCCGCATTCATCGGCGCAAAGCCGGCATATTTCCTCGCATATAACCAGGTACTGATAGGCAATAGGCGAGTCCCGTTGTAATAGCAGGGCTGCCTGCCCGCATATATCGGCGCAATCTCTGTCGAGCCTGATGCATTGGGTCATCATTTTTACATCCTCTTCACGCAAACAGGCATTGGCACAATGTTCGCAAGCCAGCACGCAATTAAACAGCTTCTGAATTAACTGCTGGTGATCATGATTCTTCATAGCTATTTTATTAATTGGTATATAATAACAATAGTCAAAAACCATGAAAGGTTTTTTTTATTTTAAACCATCATGAGCCAAGGTTCGCAAACCGGTGTTAGTAAACCGGCTCAGGATAGCTTCATCACCATTAAAAACAAAATTACGCTGATGAAAATCACCAGCCCTTAAGCTGCTTCAGATAGGAAGTTAATTCGTCGGCAATAAATTCATGTTCTTTCATATCCGGGTGAGTACCACAGCCCTGATAATATCGCCTGGAAAAGAAATATTTATATACCTTTTTATCGCCGCTGTTATTAACCTCGGCGGTAATAGCGGTAAGGTAATTTTGTAATGCTGCTGATAGCTTTTCGTCGGCCATGGGGCTGCTTAAACATACAATATCCGCCGCCGGGTACTTCTGTCTTACTGTTTTAATAAACTTGGTATAGATGTCACAATAGCGGGTAGAATCGCCCAGGCCGTCATTTTGCCCCAGGCAAACAGTTACTACATCGGGCTGGTAATGCTTAAAGTTCCAGGCGATGGAGTCATTGCGCAGAAAAATCTTATCAAATACCAGGGGCATGGTGATATTCATATTACAACAACTATGAGCCATACCAATACCGGCAACCGAAGTAAGCTGCCATTGCGCGTTCAGATTTCGAGAGGTACGCGGTCCGTAGCTCATATAGGCATTATGCTGATCGTACCATTCGCCTTTACCACATGGAGTGATGGATTGATCCATGCCAGCCCCGCTGGTCATAGAATCGCCGATATATTCAATTTTACGTGCTGGCTGAGCCGGCGGTGGCAGAAGCTTAGCGCATCGCATACCTACAAAATCAATATAACCAATCTGCGATTCGGTGTCTTTGCAAATAACAACTGTATGTTCGCCGTCGGCAAGCTCTTCCCCTATCATGATCACATTGGCTTTACCCGTAGTTTGCACCCGGTAAGGTGTATTATTATCAATAGCTATCTCCAGGTAATTGTGACTTTTGCCATACAATACTTCATCATTAATCAGCAGTTCACATTTTTTGCCGTCGTAGCGAAATTTGATATAAACACCCGGTGACCACATCCTGGGTTTCAAGGGGTTTGCAAAATCAACGCGACCAACATATTGTACGTTGGGATTATTGGCCTTGTATAATTTTAAGGCTTCTTTGGGAGCACCTGCATAGACGTTATAGGACATCTGCAGTAATAGGACAAAAAACAGACCAGCTATATATTTTATCATATCAGGGTTAATAGTGTAGCGTATATTAGTTTCTATAACATTTTTACCGCCCTAGTGTTCCCTGAAATTATAAAAAAACGGGCTGCCCCAGTTAAGAAGCAGCCCGTTATATGCTATTTAAGGTATTTTATATCCCTTGCAATTAGTTCTGATCGGCAGGATCATCGGATGGTGTACCTACAATTTTGTAGGCTTTGTTACCATTATTGTCGGTAGTTTCCTGGTAGTAATAACCATCAGGAGATACATACAATTTTTCGCCGTTGATCTTTATTTTCCTGCTGTCTTGCGGTAACTGACCAACCATATCACCTATTTGAGGTGCTTGCTGAACATCACCATTACCACCCTGGTCAGTATTTAATTCACCGTCTTTACCGGCAATTACATAAGTGGCGGTTCCGTCGTCTTTAGTAATTGGCTGATAGTAAACACCGTTTGATTCGTAATACTGTTCGCCATTGATCATTATTGACTGCGCATCTTTTGGCAGCTGTTTGATCTCGGCACCTACAGGTGGCTCAACTACAGTATATTGATCATTGATCTGTTGGTAGTATAAACCATCGCTATAGTAGTACTGATAATCGCCCCAGAAAAATGGGTAGTATCCGTAAGGTAAAAATCCTATGCTAAAGCCCAATCTTGGCAAATAGTATGAGTTATAGTAGTTACGGTATGGATACCAGTAATGATTACCAAAGTAACCACCACGGCCACCGTAACGATAACTGGAATACCCACCACGGGCATAACCACTACCACCGGCAGTTCTGTAATAGGTACCACGGCCACCGGCGTATGCATTTCTGCTCACACTGGCATATCCACGGGTTCCGTAACCATAGGTGCGTGTAGCCACTCCACCACTTGTACGACTAGGCGCTATAGCAGCATTGCCACTAGTACGCTGCGCAGTACCATAAGTACGCTGAGGCGCTGCTGTAACGCTGCCACGTGAAGCAAAACCACTGCTGCCATAGGTACGCTGTGGCGCAGCTATCGCCGACCGTTGCGCACCACCATTAAATGATGGACGTGAAAAACTGGCTCCACCACCAGATGGGCGGGAGAAACCTCCACCGCCGCCGCCACCGCCAGATGATCTTGAGCCGCCACCACCGCCTCCGCTGCTCCTATGCTGTGCACTGGCAGTAAACGCTAAAGATGAACTCAACAGAGCTCCTAAAGCAAGTGTGAATAATTTTTTATATGTGCGTTTCATGATGAAAAATTTTTAACTAACCAACCCGGTATTCTTTGCTGGTATAGGTATATAGACTAATAAATGATTAAACGGTTTAACGCGTATTT
Source organism: Mucilaginibacter sp. 22184 (assembly GCF_052045695.1). Taxonomy (NCBI): domain Bacteria; kingdom Pseudomonadati; phylum Bacteroidota; class Sphingobacteriia; order Sphingobacteriales; family Sphingobacteriaceae; genus Mucilaginibacter; species Mucilaginibacter sp. 22184. The sequence goes on along the minus strand of NZ_JBQEPI010000001.1, from coordinate 1,043,195 downwards.
AATTATATTTAACAAAAAGTACACCAATATAGTAGTTTGCTGTAAAAACAGCTCAATTATACACTTTTCTGACCTAATCCAGCCCTTCTGCAAGCCATAAAAAGGGCTGTTCAAAGCTCAGGGTAAAAAAACCATCTTCTACAGTTCTGAAACTATCCGGTCCGGTTTGTTCCAGGCCCGTATAGTTTAGCGCTTTTGTACTGTTTAGCACCCTTATTTCCTCGCCTGCCGGTTTCCACTTGCTAAAACCGGAACTCACAGTATAAATTTTTTGATCTCCCTGAAATATCACCAGGTCAATTTTGCCGGTATAGTTTTGCATTTCATCCAATACCGGTTCATCCATTATTACGTTTACAGCAGGGTAATGGTTGGCTATCAGGTAATTTAATGCCGTTGTTGCCAATGTATTATCGCCCGGAACCATCAGTTTAACATCCGATTGTACCAATCCCTCATCCCGGTTATTGCTGATCACCCAGTCAACCTTGATGCCCAGCATGTTTAGCTTTTCGGCGGTATCGGGTGTGGTTATCACCGTTGGGCTCCATTCCAGCAACTGGCCAAGTAACTCTTCCGGAAAATGAGCAAGCCCCAGCACCAATAATGCCGGCTCCTGCTTTTCCCTTACAATATGGTGAGAAGACATCGATTAAAAGTAGATAGAATAAATGAATATTTAATGAATGTGTTTAAACAACTATGTAACAATAACGATCAGATCAAATATGGCCGTTAAAACTTTTTAAACCTTAAATTTTAACAAATTTTTGATCAAAAACAGGATAAAAACGCTCGACTTTTGCTCATTTTATCTACCCTTAATGCCATTTTAACACTTTTTAATAAATTTTGGTCTATTTTAAAAGGTTTAAAAAGTATCAATTTATTGACTATCAGATAGCGACATACCAAACGGCTGGTTTGTATTCTCTTTTATCCTTTAACCAAACAGCCCGGCTCTCTTTGAAAAGAAAGCCGGGCCGTGATTTATATAAAGGTACGAATTTAAGTCCGAAGTTTTAAGTCTTTAGTCATTCGTTTTTTCTGCCTATTCCGCTGCCGCGGGCTTTCAGCCCGTGGTGTTCAGAAGCTGGGGTTACCTTTTGTGAATAAGCGTATCAATCAAAAACCATTATATGAGAAAACTTGCTCTCCTGTTTGTTGTGCTGATGTGTACAGGTTGTGAGTATTTTGACTCCCGGCTTCGTGTGGTTAATGAATCCCCCTTAACTGTCTCTGTTTATGATATAAATGACACCAACAGTGTAACTCAAAACAACATTGAATATTATCAATCTAATGTAATTCACCCAAAAGATACGGCAGCTTTAACCAAACCCGGCAAAAACGAATGGACTAATTATATTGAAGGGGCCCCGGAGAAACGACTATACCTATACTTTTTCGATATTGATACCTTAAACCGGTATCAGCATAAAGCAGATATGAATTATCTGATCGAGAGCAAAAAATATCTAAAACGAGTAGATTTTACCCTTGATCAATTAAACCAAATGAATTGGGAAATTCATTACAAGAACTAAAGCTGGAAGCTTTAACCATGCTACCCAGACTTAAGACTTCCAACTCAGAACTTCAGACTTAATAAACTTTCCTATAAAACTCTTTTAATGCCGCCCCGGGATTGAGTGAAAGGTTAACGGCCTCTGATACGGCGATGCCATAAATAGCTGTTTGCAACAGATGCTCCACATCGGCTAATTGTATGCCGCCTACGGCTATCACCGGGATAGCGACGGGCAATTTTTCCAGCTGGCGATAGCCTTCAAAACCCAGCAGCGGGTAATCGTTATGTTTGGTATGGGTATGCGCGAAGGGGCCGTAGCCGCAATAGTCGGCAACGCCCAGGTTTTGTATTTTTAGCAGTGCATCGGGATTAGGGGCCGATGCGCCTAATGTTTTTTCATCTGTTATTACCGCGCGTATGGCTGCCAGATCGGCCAGGGGATCTTCGATGTGTACACCCTGGGCATCTACCTTATCCAATAAATGATAATGATTAGTAATAATGAGCGTTGAGCCCCAGTCATCGCAGATAACGGCTATTTCGTTCAGCTCGTCAATCAGTTCATCTTCGGGTTTGCTCATGCAGCGGTATTGTACCCAGTTGGCCCCGGCTTCGCAGGCTATCTGTACCTGCTGTACATGGCTGCGCCCGGGCAGATCCTGCGTAAGGTAGTGTAATTTGGAGATGTACTTTTTCATAGTCTTTTGTCCGAAAGTCAGTAAAGCCCGGAAGAAACTCAGTAAAGATAACTGTTTTAAAACTTCCGGACTTTCCCAACTAATGCTACAATTTCTCCTGTGTCAGCGCTTCGCTGATGGTTTTGCCGATATTGCCGTTTGGCGCCTGTATGTGTAATAACGATGCTACCGTTGGCGCAATGTCCGTCATGTGTGTTTGGCGGGTAAGGCTGCCATGTTTAATGCCCCAGCCCATAAATACCAGGGGTATGTGGGTGTCATAAGGGTTCCAGGAGCCATGTGTAGTACCCGTACTGCCGTGCCCCGTAAAATATCCAGGTTTCAGGATAATCTGGATTACGCCGCTATGCTCCACGTTATAGCCGTTAATGATGCGCGTACGCAGATCTTCGGGGATATTGGCCGTTTGCGCTTTTTGCATATCTACCGCAAAGGCAATGGCAGGTTGCGCCTGCAGGTAATCTACGCAGATCTGTTTCAGGGCATCAATATTCAAGCCTTCTTTTTTGATGATGCCGTTGTTAAACGTTACCTGGTAATTGGCCATGCTGCGGATCAGGTTTTTCACCTTAAATTTATCTTCCATCAATTTCTCCATATCCACAACGGCTTTATAATCGTCCCAGTAACCGGCAGGTATATTATGATCAATTAAATACCTGGGGTTATGCGCCGCGCCATGATCGGCAGTTAAAAAAACCGAGTAGTTGCCCTTGCCCACGGTGGCATCCAGATAGCTAAAGAACGCGGCCAGATCTTTATCCAGCCTCAAATAAGTATCCTCGGCCTCAACCGAATTTGGCCCAAACTGGTGACCCACATAATCTGTAGATGATAAGCTCACGGCTAAAAAGTCGGTCACTACGTTTTTGCCCAATTGCTCCCCTTCCACCGCGGCGCGGGCCAGGTCGAGCGTCATGGTATTTCCAAACGGGGTAGATCGGATCATACCCACTTTACCTTTATATAACTCCGATGTTTTAATGGGGAGGGTTGGCGCTTCGGTTCCACCAAATTTACCTTCATAACGCGGACTGTTATCAGGGGCGCTTTGTACATAAGTATTGATCGGGTACAGCGCGTTCCAATCCTGTTTCAGGTATTTTTCGGCTATTTTCTGATCGTTGAATTTTTTAACCCATGTTGGCAGATCGTTCATGTAATAGGTACTGCTGATCCAGCTGCCGCTTTCATCATCAAACCAATAAGCGGCATTAGCGGTGTGACCAGCGGGCAGGATACCTCCCCTGTCTTTCAGTGCAATACCGATAACTTTAGAGCGGAAGTTGGTAGCCAGCCTCAACTCGTCGGTAACGGTGGTTACCAGCAAATTACGCGGCGACATTTGGCCGGCTTTTGATGTGCTGCCTACAGCCACTACCGTGCTATCATCTGTACAGTACATAGATTTGCCGGTGGCCTGTATAATAAAATCATTACCAGCAATGCCATGCAGGGCAGGTACCGAACCGGTGTAGATACAGGTATGCCCGGCAGCGGTTACGGTTGGTATATAGTCTATATTGGTGTTTTCGCAAGTAAATCCTTCGTTCAGTAAACGCTTAAAACCTCCGGCCTGGTAACGGTCATAATACCGGTACAGGTAATCCCAGCGCATTTGATCAACCACCAGGCCAACCACCAGTTTGGGTTGAGGCAGTGAAGTAGCAGCCGGTGCCGTACCGATTTTCTTTTTTTGTGCCGATACCGAAACAGCGGCCACACACAGGGGAACAAGGAGTAGATGTTTAAGCTTCATTTTTTTAGTATTTGGAGAAACCCAAATATCAACAATGCTTTTAAAATGCGGTATAGTTTTTTGTTAAATATAACTTTTAGTTATGTAAAATTGATGAAGCACAAAGGAGTGATACTTTGCGCTATGCCTTCGCTTAAACCGACAGGGGCGTTGCCTTTGGCCCGCGCTATCCGCTCATACTGCACCGGCATTAGGCACTGGCCGGTATCCACTGCTATCGCTAACGCAGTTTAATTATTGAATTACTGATTTTTTGAATTATTGATTAAACCCAGGCTTTGATAAAGTTGCTCTATTTCATGCAAAAATAGAGCGTAATAACCAATAGTATCTGGAACCCAACAGTCGCCGAAAGCCGTTGTATACCCATCACTTTGGATGGGCCAAATAAATAGGCCACCTGTGATAAAAAATATATAATCAGCGTCAGGCCTCCAACTATCAACAGATTTGGGCCCTCCGGATCGTGAAAAAAAACGAACAGCAGTCTGGAACAAATGATAGCCGTTACCGCCAATATCATTAACGAAGCCTTTTTCGACTGAAAATACAGATCTACGGTATTGTTATTCATGGCATTAAGATTAACTGATTAACAAATGTAATCATTTCATGGGATGTTATTTTTTGTCATCCTAAGGTACGAAGGATCTATTATTGAACTATGCTCTCGCCAATGTTGGTGTTGTCACCAACATTCTACTGCTTGGTCGCGATGATAACAAATTGTTGGTGACAACACCAACAACGGCGCGAGGACTCTTCAATTGTTGACGCACGCGTGTCGCGTGCGCATCCGGACGCAGAACCATGATTAAGGCTATTTATGAAGCACACGCAGCATGCATGCGCCAGCGAAGGGCTATGCGGGCTTGAATGATCTTATTTCATAAACCCCTTCCTCCCCTTCCCCGAGGAAGGAATCGCACAGGACCCTGGCTTTTGCGAGGTGTCATCCTGAGGTACGAAGGATCTATTGTTGAACTATGCTGCCAGCAGAATAGATGCTTCACTTCGTTCAGCATGACAAACTCTTGTTTTAAATACGCACTACTCCTCAAACACCAGTAACGAATGCTGACTGGCCGTATGCAGATCGCGCCATACCTGGTTGAGTTCGGTTTCGGGATTGGCGGCTTGCAGCCCGCAATAAGGAAATAGTTCATCCACGCATTCGCGGGCGGTACGGGCCAGTTTGCGGCTGCTTTGGCCAATTTCCTGTAATTGCGTGGCTTTACCCATGAGGGCGCCCTGCCAGGAGGCATCAACGGTGCTGTAAAACTCCAGGCGTGCGGCGTTTAATCTGCCGGTCAGTTTTTCATGGAGTTGTTTGATGACCGCCCGTCTGTTGGTGGTGAGGTATTTATTTTCGGGTTTTTCATCAAAAATAGTGGCGCACAGATCGGTAAAATGAACCGCCATGCCCGATATATTGGCCGCCAGCGTGGCCTCGGCCAGTTGCATAAAAGGGTATTGGTATAAAGGCGCGGCAATTACTGCACTATCCGGATCAATTTTAAAACATCGGTTGCCTGCCACAAAAAGATCACGCACCTCATAGGCATCGCTGCCCGTACCCATCATGCCCATAAACTTCCAGGCCGATATCAGGGTTACGTCTTTACGGTCGAAAATAAAGGGTAAAATCATCGGCGAGCCATCATCATTCAACACTGGTTCATCTCCTTTTTTGATGACGCAATTAGCCGTTAAATGCGTGGCGTGATGTACTCCGCTGGCGTATTTCCAACGCCCACTGATGAGGTAGCCACCATCGGTTATGGTTGCCGTACCCGTTGCGGCTCCGCTGCCAGCCAGGCATAGTTGAGGATCGGCAAAAATACGCGGAGCAACAGCCGGCGATAAAAAGCCGCCAAACCAGCCTGCCCCGGCACAAAGCGTAACCACCCAGCCCAGGCTGCCATTGGCCCAGGCCAGGCTTTCTTCCAGTCGCACCATATCGGGTAACGACAATTGCAAACCACCGTATGCCCCTGGCACCAGGAATTTGAACCAGCCCTGCTCATGCACCAGCGCTAACTGTTCGGGCTGCAGCATCCCCGCCTTTTCGGCCGCGGGTACTGCTGCTCGTATGATATTTACCCATTCGGGTTTGAGGTGGGTTGAGGGATGCATTTGAATAGTGAGTAGTGAAAAACTTTGGTTGCTTGGCCTTTATTTTGAGTTTTACTTCAAACTCACTACTCATCACTCACCACTTTCCGCTTCCAGTCAAAATAACCAAAACAGGCTACGATGAATAAAAATATAGTGAGCACGGCAAACATGGGCAGTTTTTTATAAAACAACAACGGTACGGCAAACAGGTTAGATATGTTTAAAAATATCCAGTTCTCCACTTTCCTGCGGGCCAGCAGCCACATGCCCGCCCAGGCAGTTGAGGATACAAAAGCATCCCATAAGGGCACGTTTGAGGGTGTAAAATATTTGAGCAAAAAGTACAGCACTGCCCAGCCACCAAAGGAGATGGTGAGGCTGATGATCCACTCTGTTTGGGTTGACCAGGTAATTTTTACCGGCGGCTGATCCCGCTTTTTTATCCAGTATATCCAGCCGTAAATACTCATCACAATATAATACACGTTGAGAAGCGATTCGGCGAACAGCTGCGCCTCCATCAACAACAGGATAGATAAAGCCGTGCCCAGTATCCCCGCAGGGTAAAGCCAGATGTTGTTCACCCGCGCCAGCAGCACCTCGGCAACACCCAAAGCCACGGCCAGCCATTGCACCCAGGTGGTTTCTTTGATCTGCTCTATGAATAAATGAAGAAGACTTTGCATGCAATTCGTTTAACATATTTTTTTAATCCCCTCTTGAGAGGGGGCGCGTAAGGCTTAGCGTTGGCCGGGGTGTGTTCTTACGCGTTTTGTTCGCCTCCATAAACACACCCTTCCCCCCTCTCAAGAGGGGATTCGCACATGGCCATCCTCACTTTTATTTCTTCCCATTCGTGAAATTCGTAACAATCCGTGCAATTAGCGTTCCTTAAAAACTCAAACTTACCGAGGCCATAAAATTGCGTGGCGCCTGCGGGAAAAAGTAGTTATAGTTCAGGATATTATTTCCTTTCACATCGGCATAGGTAGCACCGTTAGCTTCATACTTTTCGCTGAAGATGTTGTTCACCTGCAAGCCCAATCCAATGTTTTTTATACCCTTTACTTTAAAGTTATACCTTATCCGCACATCGTTCACAAAATAACTGTTTAATAAGCGGTTGGCGGCATATGGGTTACCAGCATTTTCGGGGGTTATGGTATAGCCCTGCGGGTTTTGGTTGGAAGTGTTATCAATATACTGTCGGCTTACATATTTGCTGATGAAAGAAATCTCGCCGCCTTTTACCGGGCTATAACTGATGACACTTGAACCCGTTAACGATGGTGAGAAAGCGATATCCGTTTTTTTCAGGGTTTCGCCTACCAGAGGACCCTCATCTTCATCGGCAAAAAACTGCTGGTAGTTTTTGATCTTGTTGGTGCTCCAGGTAGCGGTTAGCGCCCAATACAACTGGCTGGCAATTTTCACCTTGCCATCAAATTCCAAACCGGCGCGGTAGCTGTCTTTTACGTTGGTACGTATCGGGCTGCCTACATCATTCAAAGCGCCCGTTAACACCAGCTGATTTTTGTACAGCATATAAAAGCCGTTGATGCCCCCCGTAAATACCGGGCCGCTAATACGGTAACCCGCTTCAAAATCTTTCAGATTTTCGGACTTTGGCCGGTTCTGCGGCGGCGAATCTACATAGTCATCCCGGTTGGGCTCATGGTTACCTACCGCGAAGGAGGCATACACATTACTATGCTCGTTAAACTGATAGGTGATACCCGCTTTAGGGTTAAAAAAGTTGAGCTCGGCGGTTTGCTGCGCGTTGTTCAGGTTTTTATCTATCCCATAAAAGGAGTAATAAATATGGCGGTACTGCATATCGGCATACAGCAATACTTTATCCAGATGCCACTCGGCACGGGCAAATATGTTAAAATCGTTCTTTTTGGCGTTGTCGCGGTAGTACTCATAATCGGCAGGTAAACCAATATCAGTGGCGGTAGAGATCACATCGCCGTAATGCGCCCCCTTGTATTGATTATAAGCACCGCCCAGGGTCATGTTCAGGTTGCTTTGGGGCTGATATTTGAGCGCATAGGTTACACCATAAAAATCATTATTGAGCCAAAGCCTGCGCACCAGGTCGGTAGCGCTGATGGTGTTGCCACCAACCACAACGGGGTTTATGCCATAGTTTTTGAGGGAATCGGCATTGCGGTATTCTTCATAATAGCCTTTGCCTTTGGTGTAATGCAGGGCCCCGCTAAAGGATAGCTGGCTGGATATTTTTTTATCGTACAGTAACTGGTAATGGTTTTGGGTATAATGATCTACCTGGTTTTTATAGAATGCCCCGTTCGACATCAGTCCCAATTCATTGTAAGTACGGTTATCTGAGCGGGTATCGTCACCTATCACATAGTCGGCAATACCGTTCCAGGCCTGGTAGGTGGTTTCATAACCCGAAAATACATTGGCCCTTAAAGTGCTGTTTTTACCATACCAGGCGCCGCTCACAAAAAATGATTTGAGGTTGGATGATGCCCTGTCGATATACCCGTCGGAATGGATACGTGACACACGACCGTCCAGACTAAAATGCCCGCCCAATAAGCCTGTACCCGCGCTCACCGTGGTTTTGATAGATCCGTATGAACCTGCCGAAGCATTGATATCGGCATAAGCGGTATCGCGGCGGGTGGTGGTTTGTATGTTGATGCTACCACCAAAAGCACCCGCGCCATTGGTTGAAGTACCCACCCCGCGCTGTACCTGGATGTTATCGACAGAGGACGTAATATCCGGCAGATCGACAAAGTACGAACCCTGGCTCTCCGAATCGTTATAAGGGATACCGTTAATAGTGACGTTGATCCGGGTGGCATCTGATCCGCGGATGCGGATACCCGTGTAGCCTATCCCCGCCCCGGCATCAGAAGTAACCACTACCGATGGCGTTTGGTTGAGCATATACGGCAAGTCCTGCCCGAAGTTATTTTTGGCCAGGTCTTTTTTGCTCAAATTGGTATAAGCCGTTGGTGAATTTTTAATGGCCCGGGTAGCGCTTACCGTTACCTCCTCGGCGGTAAGTGTGCCGTTGGTCAGACTGATGTTGACAACCTCATTTTTATTTAGGCTGATGTTTTTACTAACAGCCTGATAACCGATGTAGCTGGCCTTAAGCACATAAGTGCCGGCTTTAAGATCGGTAAAGCTGAATTTCCCGGTGGCATCGGCAACGGTGCTCAATGCCGGGTTGTTAATAGTGATGGTAGCGCCGGGCAAAACCTCGCCTGCTGTGTTGGTGATCTTTCCGCTGATGGAAAGCTGGGCCGATGCCACAACAGGCAGCAGCAAAGCAGCGATAGCCGCAAACAAATTTTTCAAAATAACGAATACAAAATGTAGTTAAACCATCTGCCTATCAGGGTAAATACGCGGTACACTTAACTTATTACCTATCCCTACGCCGGCATTATCCGGATCAGGTGCATGTTTCTGAAATCTTAAGTTCTAAGTATGGAGTCTTAAATCGCTTAAGAGTTTTTTACTTTTGAATTTTGACTTCCAAAACAATGGGTTTGATCTCAGCCTGTCTTTCAGTTTGATTGCTCAAAGCAAGGCACCCCCTTGAGAAAATTATGAGGCAAAGATAGTTTTTTAGTCCGAAAGTGGAAAAAGCCTCCAAATGAACAGCCTTAAATTACTTCCGGCATAAAACCTTTCACCTTTTGCCTTTCTCCTTTCACCTCAAAAGTTTACTTTTGCAGACTTTTATAAAACTATTGCTATTATGCTTAGAACTCATACCTGTGGCGAATTAACTATCAGCAACTTAGGCCAAACAGTAACCCTGTGCGGATGGGTACAAAAATCACGCGATTTGGGCGGTACCACATTTATTGATGTGCGCGACCGTTATGGTTTAACTCAATTGGTGATCAATACCGATACCGATGCTGCCGTACGTGAAATTGGCCGCGGTCTTGGCCGCGAGTTTGTGATCAAAGTTACCGGTAAAGTTCTGGAGCGTACCAGCAAAAACAACAAAATACCAACCGGCGAAATCGAAATTGCCGTTGAAAGCATCGAAATACTAAACGCCGCCAAACTACCTCCGTTTTTAATTGAGGATGAAACCGATGGCGGCGAAGAGCTACGTGCCAAATACCGTTACCTGGATCTGCGCCGCACGCCTATCCGCAACAACCTGGTGCTGCGCCATAAAATGGCCCAGGAGATCCGCAAGTATTTGGATAAGCTGGATTTTATTGAGATAGAAACCCCTGTGCTGATCAAATCAACACCCGAAGGCGCACGCGATTTTGTGGTGCCAAGCCGCATGAACCCGGGCGAGTTTTACGCCCTGCCACAATCGCCGCAAACCTTTAAGCAATTACTGATGGTAAGCGGTTTCGATCGTTATTTCCAGATCGTGAAATGTTTCCGCGATGAGGACCTGCGTGCCGACCGTCAACCGGAATTTACGCAGATAGATTGCGAGCTTTCATTCATTACCCAGGAAGATATATTAAACATTTTTGAGGGCTTAACCCGCCACCTGTTCACCACCGTAAAAGGTATCGACCTGGGCGATTTCCCCCGTATGCAATATGCTGATGCCATGCGTTTGTATGGATCAGACAAACCCGACATCCGTTTCGGGATGGAGTTTGTGGAGCTGAACGACATTGTAAAAGGTAAAGGCTTTGGCATTTTTGATAATGCCGAACTGGTAGTAGGCATCAACGCCAAAGGTTGCGCCAGCTATACCCGCAAACAAATTGACGAGCTGACCGAATGGTTAAAACGCCCGCAAATTGGCGTTACCGGTATGATATATTGCCGTTACAACGAGGATGGCACCCTGAAGTCATCGGTTGATAAATTTTATAGCGAGGATGAATTGACCAACTGGGCAGCCGCATTCAACGCCGAAAAGGGCGATTTGATGCTGATACTGGCAGGCCAAACCGATAAAGTACGCAAGCAACTGAACGAGCTTCGCCTGGAGATGGGCAGCCGTTTGGGCCTGCGCGATAAAAACAAATTCGCGCCGCTTTGGGTATTGGACTTCCCTCTTTTGGAGTGGGACGAAGAAACCAGCCGCTACCATGCGATGCACCATCCGTTCACTTCACCAAAACCAGAGGATATTGCCCTGCTGGATACCGATCCAGGAGCCGTGCGCGCCAACGCGTATGACCTGGTGATGAACGGTACTGAAGTTGGCGGTGGTTCTATCCGGATCCACGACCGCGCCATGCAGTCGCTCATGTTTAAACACCTTGGTTTTTCGCCCGAAGAAGCACAAAAACAATTTGGCTTTTTGATGGATGCCTTTGAATATGGCGCACCTCCGCATGGTGGCTTAGCGCTGGGATTTGACCGCCTGGTATCTATTTTCGCCGGCTTGGATTCTATCCGCGACGTGATCGCTTTCCCGAAAAACAACTCAGGCCGCGACGTAATGATCGATTCGCCATCCACCATCGCCGATACGCAGATGACCGAGTTAAAAATCAAAACAACGGTTTAAGCAAAACCGATAAAATAATAATAGAAGCTCTCTTCAAATTCCGCACTTTAGCTGATATTTGAAGGGAGCTTTTTTGATTACCAATACTTCTTGCTGGTAAGTCATCTGGCTTACCTTCTTCCTCAGTCAAGGTATGCCACGGTTCACAAATACCGTGTTTTCACCTATTGTGTTACTAAAATTGCAACAATATATTAGGTGTATCATTAGCGATACCTAAACCCATGCTCAAAAAACTATATTTCTTACTTGCCGCCACTTGTTTTATTGCCATTATTATTAACAGCTGTAAAAAAGACTCCAACACAGCACAGCAAGATAAAATTTCTGATCCGGTCATTGCTCAGGCTAAAAACTGGTACGAAAGCACTTACCCGGCAACCAACATCAAACTAAGCACACTCGCTACAGGTTCACATATTGATCTGAGCCAATTGATCAAGCCCGACTGGCAGCATAATGCCAGCTATACCCGTTTTAACCGGTCTGTATTGGAATTGCCGGTTGATGCCTCTTCGGTTAAAACAGCTATCACCTTAAGCAACTCACCAAGCGGAAATCCTGTTTATAAAAAGGAATACAGCCGCAGCTCATTTCTGACACTTAACAATGGCTCGGGCTATAAAGCTTATGTGATGACGGTAATTGCCGATTCATCATACCTGAAAGGCGACCTAACCAAACTTGATCATAACAAATACAATAAACACGATGCTGATTTTAGCGGAGCGGTCATATACTCCACGCCCAAAGGGGCATTTGTGAGTGGCTGGTTTTACAAAAACGGCAGTATCACTGGCAAAATTTCTTTCCCGAAGATAGGTGCCGGTCATTCGAGCACCGTATCAAAAGCGGCGGTTAACAGTCTGAAAACAAATATGCTGAATTGTGTAGACTGGTATCAGGCATATTATGTAAATGGCAATTTAGTGCTTGGCGAATATCTTGGCAGTACAGGTGATTGCAGTGAGGACACACCTGTTTTGCCCGGTAGCGGTGGCGGTAATACAGGTGGGAATGGTGATGGCAATACAGGTGGTGGCGGTGTTATCCCGCCTGGTGATCCCTGCGCGGGCCTGCATTCCGTTTCGCCAACCCAAGCGGTTAACAGTATCAAAGAAATTAATATTGTTAATCCCAATCCCCCGGATGGGTCGCCTAATCCTCCAGGCGACGGCGGTTTTCCACCTCCGGAACCTGATCCGCAGCCATCACCTTGTGTGGTTAGTATGCCGCCGCCGGGTAGTGATGATACTAATGACTCTGGCAATAGAGTAAGTACTGATTGTGGCTCCTTTAACTTTACAAAGACATCTATAGCAAATTGGCAGGAAGCAGGGGTACGTCAAATAAGACTTAAATGGGTGTGGCTTGATGGAAAGAGTATTGGCCAAACACGTACAGTTTATTTACCATCAGTAGTATTTGGGCTGCCCACTCAATATCAAAATACTGATGGCACGGTAACTACTCTTTCACCTGGTGCAGCAGCAGTGAAGGCTGCAAAAGCAACAGAAGCTGCCAAAATTCTTACATATGTTGAGTTCAGAAATAGCCCCTATGTCCCGTCCGATGCAGAAGTACTTCAATACTTCAAGGGAGCTTTAGCAACTGCTATGGCTGCTGAACGAGGAACAGCTGGGGCTACTGGAAGTGGTAGTAGCGCAATCGTTTTTAGAAATGAAGAAAGAAGCGATATTTTTCCTTATAGTTGTGATTAATGAAAACTATCATAAACTTATTTTTATTGTTAGTAATATCAAATTTATCATACTCGCAAGTGAAAAAAACAACATATTTTGAATTAAAAGATATTATTTTTAATGAGCGACTATTAACTTCATTTGTTAAAAGCAAGTTTATCCCCATTAAAAACACCAAGCGAGCCTTACTGGAAAATAATCACCCTTTAGGTTCTTATAATTTTAACAGAGTCATTAGGAGTGCGTTTACTTCATATAGCCTCATGAGTATTCCTGTAACAGGACTTTATGCTTATTTAAAAGACGACAATCAAGTTTGTTTGTATTTACTTATCCAGCTAACTGGCTACAAACAAGTTGACACCCTCATAGATCAAATAGGCTGGCCATGGAATATTACTAAAGAAGACTATGAGTTACGGGATTTTGAATCACTACTTTGGCAAAAGCAACAATTGGAGATTACTTTATCTAAGAATTTTAACTATGAAAATCCCCAAAGCGGGAATTTAATAAGGATCGCCAACATGCCTTTAATTGAACTTATAAATTCGGATTCCTGGGAGTAGATTATAAAATTTAAGTCGAATAAATAGGTGTGACCGAACTTAAGATCAAAACAACGGTTTAAGCAAACCGATAAAATAATAACCAAAAGCTCTCTTCAAATCCTGCATTTTAGCAGATATTTGGAGGGAGCTTTTTGATTAAAAACTATGAAAAAATACATTTTACTATTAAGCGCCTTCGCTTTGATTGTTCTGGCATCCTCATGCGGTGGTTCTATGTCGGCCCAGATGGCGCAGCAGGCTAAGATTGATGATTCCCTGATCCGGGTATATCTGAAGGCTAATCCGCAGATCAAGGCGGTGAAAGATCCCTCGGGCTTGTACTATCAGATCATCAAACCAGGTACGGGTGTTGCCCCTACAGAGAGTTCAACCGTTACTGTTAATTATACCTGCTCTCTTATGGGCGGACAACTGTACGATAAAGGCAGCAATTTTTCGAGCCCCTTATCGGGTCTGGTGAAAGCCTGGCAAATTGCGGTGCCGCATTTAAAACCGGGTGGTAACATGGTGCTGTACGTGCCATCGCACCTGGCTTACGGCGTAAACGGTGCCGGTCCCATCCCCGAAAACGCGGTTTTGACATTTGATATCGACCTTGTCAGCGTGCCATAAAAAGCCCTTGTATTATATCAAGCTGTATCTGAAAGCTGGATTTAGGCCTCAGCCATATCCTGACATTGTATTTTATTCATTACGATTTCGCTTTAATCAACGGTTAAATTTATATTAGATGCGCTCAAACTACTATTAACGACATATAAACATGAAAAGATATTTTTTACTCTTAGGCCTGGCCATCATCACCTTATCGTCCTGCTTAAAAACGGAGCAGCAGAAACCACCCGTTGTGGTTGACCCAGCGGTACAGGCAGCCACCGATGATGCGGCCATAAAAACGTACCTGGCTGCGCATACCGATATTACAGCTATTAAAGATACCTCGGGCATATACTATCAGATTGTAACGCCCGGAACCGGACCTAACCCCTCAGGCGGATCAACCGTTACCGTTAACTTTACCGGCAAACTGCTTAATGACAATCCTTTTGATTCGGAAAATAATGTTCAAACCAGCCTGACAACAGTTATTCCCGGCTGGACCATCGGCGTACCCTTTATTAAAGCCGGTGGCCGCATTATCCTGCTCATTCCATCCCGGTACGGTTATGGTCCTTATCCAAATGGCCCAATACCGGCCAACTCGGTATTAATCTTTACGATAGATCTCCTGAGCTTTAAATAAGCAACGGCAATTATTCATAAAAAAGGCAGCGTGTTAACATGCTGCCTTTTTGTTGTTTATACTTATATTTAGAGTAAATAATGCTGCATGAAAAAACTTTACACCTTATTACTATCCTTAACCAGCCTGCAAGCGCTTGCGCAAACAGATGTACCGGGCACAATAAACATCAAAGCCAATGCCTTACAAAACCAGATAATTGCCTGGCGACGTGACTTTCATGAACACCCGGAGCTGGGGAACCATGAGGTACGCACATCGGGTATTATTGCCAAACACCTCCAATCCTTAGGCATCCAGGTACAAACCGGCATTGCTACCACTGGCGTAGTGGGACTTTTAAAAGGAGACAAACCCGGGCCGGTTGTGGCTTTACGGGCCGATATGGATGGTTTACCGGTGATTGAACGTACACCTGTGCCCTTTGCATCTAAAGTAAAAACAACCTATAACGGGCAGGAAGTTGGTGTGATGCATGCCTGCGGTCACGATTCGCACATGGCTATATTGATGGCGGTGGCCCAGGTGCTTTCAACCATGAAAAATGAGCTGCATGGTACCGTGAAATTCATTTTTCAACCTGCGGAGGAGGGCGTTGAACCCGGCCAGAAAGGCGGTGCAGAAGAAATGGTGAAGGAAGGCGTGCTCGAAAACCCAAAGGTTGATGCCATATTTGGTTTGCACATCAATTCCCAAACCGAAGTAGGCAAGATCACCTATCGCCCTGGCGGCACCATGGCCGGTGTTAATGATATGCAGATCATCGTAACAGGCCGATCGGCACATGGTGCCTATCCATGGTCGAGCGTTGACCCGATAGTTGTTTCGGCCGAGATCATCAACAACCTGCAGACTATCGTAAGCCGTAATATTGATGTAACGCAAAATCCCGCCGTAGTAACCATAGGCGCCATCAAAGCTGGCAATCGCTCCAACATTATTCCCGAGCGGGTAGAGATGTTAGGTACCTTACGCTCTTTTACCATCGCTGATGAAAAACTGCTGATTGAAAGGGTTAAACAAATAGCCACCAAAACTGCCGAAGCTCAAGGTGCTACAGCCGAGGTAAAGATCCCATACAGCAACCATTACCCGGTTACTTTTAATGACCCTAAGCTAACGGAAAAAATGTTGCCGAGCCTGCAGCATACCGCCGGGGCCGAAAATGTGCTACTTCGCCCGCCTGTTACCGGGGCCGAGGATTTTAGCTTTTACCAGGAAAAGGTGCCCGGGCTTTTCTTCTTTTTAGGTGGAATGCCCAAAGGCCAGGATCCACTCAAGGCGCCATCACACCACACACCCGATTTTTTTATTGATGAAAGCGGGTTTACATTAGGAGTTAAAGCCCTTTGTAACTTAACTTTGGACTATATGAATAGCCATGGCAAATAGTACAGTTGATATTAAAGCTCCCGGAAAATGAAAAACATATTCACTATAGCATGTGCAGGTTTGCTCTTAACCTTTTCGATTGCGAACAAAAGCTATGCTGCAGGTATTAATAGCGTAGATACTGCAAAAACTATAAAAACATTAAAGCCCGAAGTTCTGGAAATTGTGAATACGGTACTCAAAGCTTCCTATACTTTTAATATCGAAAAGATATCTGATTTTTATACGCCAAATGCAGTAATAAGCGATGAGCAACAGCCTTTTTCATGGGCTGGCCCCCTGGCAGGTGTACAATGGATAAACTCGGTACAAAAGGCGGTAAAAGGGTTTAAAATAAAAGATTTTAAGGTTGAGGTTAAGCGCATTAAGGTTTTTCAACAAACCGAAGAAGTAGCCTACCTGGTAGTACCCGTTGAGTATACGGGCACCATTAACGGCGACCCATTTGATGAAGAGGGCGCCTTTTCATTTGTACTGCGGATTGTGGGCGATAAATGGCTCATCAAAAGCCAGGCCTGGGTACCCAAAAATGGTCTTTGATCTATAATACTTTAGCTCCATCTATATGCAACCTGAACTTATCACCTTTAAACACTTTAATGATCCGGCGTTGGCAGAAGATCTGACCGGGGTTCTGGAACAACATGGCATCCCTTATGAAGTAGAAGAGGGTAAATTTTCATTTGATCCGGCGTTTGTAAATAGTGAATTATCCAAGGATTACGCTGTAAAAATACGTGCGGTGGATTTTGAACTGGTAAACCGGCTGCTTAATGATAACGAACGCTCCAATATTGATCAGGCAGATCCTGATCATTACCTGTTTGGTTTCAGTAACGATGAGCTCATAGATGTTTTGGCCAAAGCCGACGAATGGAGCCCATTCGATTATCAGCTCGCCCGTAAGATACTAACCGAACGCGGGGTTGAAATTAATGATCAGGAACTATCTAACCTTCACAAAAGCAGGATAGAAGCGCTTAAGGAACCCGAAGCACCACAAACCACCTGGATTATCTTAGGATATATATTCGCTATTGCAGGTGGGCTATTAGGCATTTTTATTGGCTGGCACTTGTCATCCTTCAAAAAAACGCTTCCCGATGGCGAACGTGTATACGGCTATAGTGAAAACGATCGAAAACAAGGAAAACGAATATTTTACTTATCCATTGTCTTCTTTATCATTGGTATTATATTCAAATTTTCATCAGCACTTAGTGCAAACTGATATTAGATCAACCTTTGGCCAACCTTCTTTTCATCTGCAGTAAAAATCAATGGCGAAGCCCAACGGCCAAGCTTTTATTTAAAAACCACCCCGTGCACCAGGCATACTCAGCCGGAACCAGCGACAAAGCGCGTATCCGGGTAAACCAGAAAATGATTGACCGGGCAGATGTGATATTTGTGATGGAGCGCAAACATCAGCAACTGTTAAAACAGAGATTTGACGTGACTGGTAAAGCTTTACTGGTTCTGAATATTGAAGATAATTATCAGTTTAATGCCCCGGAGTTGGTGGCGATTTTGGAAGAGGCTTTGAGGGAGTATTTGTAGCACAACTTTAATCAAATAATAATTGCGTCATTGCGAGCGCAGCGTGGCAATGACGTGATGGGTTAGGCCATCTGCACATTTGAAATCCGAACATCTGATCCCCTACCCCAATATCTCCCGGATATCATCAGCGGTAAGCGATTTGATAAAACTTTCTTCGGTGGTGATGAGCGCGCGACTCAGGCTTAGTTTGCGCTGCTGCAAGGCCAGGATCTTTTCTTCCACGGTATCTTTAGTGATGAACTTGTAGATGAACACGTTTTTGGTTTGGCCGATGCGGTGCGTACGGTCAATAGCCTGTTGTTCTACAGCCGGGTTCCACCAGGGGTCGAGGATAAATACATAGTCGGCCTCGGTAAGGTTTAAACCTACCCCACCCGCTTTTATCGAGATCAGGAACACGCGTGTTTTTTGGTCTTCCTGGAATTGTTTTACCACATCGCCGCGGTTTTGGGTGCTGCCATCCAGGTATACGTAAGGAATCCCTTCGCGCTCAAAATGTTCGCGGTAAATGCTCAGCTGTTTTACAAACTGCGAAAATATGAGCACTTTATGGCCGCCATCCAATACGTTGGTTAAGGTATGTGTCACATTCTCAAACTTACCGCTATCGCCCTCATAATCATTATCGATCATGATAGGGTGATTGGCTATCTGCCTTAGTTTAATAAGACCCTGCAACACCTGTATCTGGGTTTTGGCGAAGGTGCCATCCTCCAGGCTTTTCAACAATTCGTTACGGTACTCTGATTTTACTTTTTCGTATACCGATGCCTGCTCTTCGCTCATCTGGCAATAGAAAAGGTTTTCGGTTTTTGGTGGCAGCTCGGTAGCTACCTGCTCCTTGGTACGGCGTAAAACAAAAGGTTTTATGAGCGCTTGTAGTTTGCGGGCTTTATCTTCGTCCTTTTTCTTTTCAATAGGCGTTACAAATTCATTCTGAAAAAACTGCTGACCACCCAGCAAGCCCGGATTGATGAACGACATTTGTGTCCACAGGTCATTCACAGAATTTTCCACAGGGGTTCCGCTCAATATCAGCTTAAAGCGCGATTTCAATTGCTTAACCGCCTGAAATGATTTAGATGACGGGTTTTTGATATTCTGGCTTTCGTCCAATATCACATAATCAAAAAAGTACTCTTTGAACATGCCAATATCAATCCGACTGATACCATAAGTAGTGATCACTACATCGTAATTGGCAAACACATCGGCCGAGCGATAACGCATGGTGCCGGTATGCACCATCAGTTTAAGCTGTGGCGCGAATTTTTTAGCCTCGTTAAGCCAGTTATAGATGAGCGAGGTGGGCATAATTACCAGCGAGGTAGCTTTGCTGCCCGCCGCCTCGGTGTCCTCTTTATGTTTTTGCAGCAGGGCCAGGGTTTGTATGGTTTTACCAAGCCCCATATCATCGGCCAGGCAGCCGCCAAAATGATAGTTCTTTAAAAAATGGAACCAGTTATACCCGGCCTTTTGATAAGGTCTTAAATTTCCTGCAAAATGCTCGGGCATAGCCTCCTCTTCCAGCTCTTCAAAGTCGGTTAGTTTTTGCAGCTTGCGAGTCATGGTCACATTAGCCATTTCACCTTCGGCCAGATCATTCACCAGGCCTATATGATGGCGGCGCAATTTCAAGTCGTTATTACCTTCCGAAAAATGGAGCAGGTTGCCATATTGCGAAAACCATTTTTCGGGGATCACTGCGATCTCGCCGGATGGCAGGGTAAATTCCTTTTTACGGTTAAGTATGTGGTTCCGGAGCTGGATGAATGGTATGCTGTAAGGCCCAAACCATACAATGGCATGAATATCAAACCAGTCGTTATTTTCTTTTACTTCCAGGTCAATTTTGCTGTTGCCAAACACATAACGTTTTTGGCCATCGGGTTGCTCCAGCTCAAAGCCCTGCTCAATCAACTCGTCGTGGTGCTGGTTAAGCCATTCAAACACCGAGAACGAATGATCGGCATCTTCATCGTGGTTATCCACCTCCAGGTTTTGGAACAGGCTCGATGCGGTTTTCAGCCCCATCTGCTCCAACTGCTGCATCTTGTTCTTTTCCCAGGTGATGGAACGTTTGATGCGGTGGAATATATAATCGTCGCCATTTTTCTCCATCCGTACCGATACGTGCCTGCCATCGCCGTAAGGGAAAATATAGCCGGCGTATTTAAAATACAATTGCAGCTGCGAAGTGCCTCCTTCAATATAAATAGGCTTCAGCGCGGCCTGCGCATCATATTTTTCGGTGTTGATGGTAAATCCTTCAGCATAAACATTATGCTTTTCAATCAGCGGAGCCACAAATTTCTCAAAGTATGATTGCTCTGACGACCGTGGAATGGCGATATATCGTTTATTCAGGAATGGCTGTAGCTTTTTACCTTCTATCTCTTTATCAAAATAATAAAGGGTATCGTCCAACAACATCCAGGCTGGGTGGTTACAAATGATCTCGGCATTTTTGAACATGAATTCAATACGCATGCCCTGGTATTTAATGGTGGGGAAATACCTGATCTCCTCCTCATTACGCCTGAAATGGAACAATACCGACGCGGCTTCGGTGGCTATCTGAAGCTTACGCTCGGCAGGGTATCCCTCTTTGCTCATCTGGTATACGGGTTTACTGCAGAGCAAAGCCAATGCTTCGGCCATACGCTTTTCCATTTTGGGGCGGATGGTATCAAAAAGCTGTTCGTTAAATATCTTGGAGAAAAATTCAAAAGGACGGATCGGCTTTTTATAGTACCGTTTAATCACGTTGCCCTGCTCCATCTCCTCCAATATCTTAATCAGCTTGATATCGGTATCGTCCAGGCAATGGATAAATTCCTTGGCTGTATTAGAAAATAAACGCTGATGGGTTAGTGAAAATTCGCCGTTGGGATTAAGCTGAACGATGTGTGGCTCAATAACGTACGACAAATACTCATGCCGGGCAATGGCATAAATGATCTGGCATGGTTTGGTACTGTCGACGCGTAACATTAACTTTTGATAAAAAATTAATAGAAGTTACATCAACAAAAAATTCAAACGTAATGAGAATTTACTTTATTTGAAAGTGTTTTCTGTTAAATAATTGTTAACACGGTCTATTATTTAATTAAAAGTTGATTTTAATTCCCCACTGCGGTGGGCAAGCTCATTCAATTAGGGGATTTTGTAACCCCAGCGGGGTTAAAGCTTTGTAGAAAATGATATGCTTAAAACTCAGTGCTGTAGGTACTGTACTCAGGTTGCATACCTACGGCATGCTAAATGCTTCTGTTTTGTTTGCTACAAAGCTTTTACTCCTACGGAGTATGCTTAAATAATGACATTGGTGGTAGGGGCTAAAATTCCAAGGCCAGCTGATCGCCCGGGCCGGCTTCTTTTTCCTGCTTAGGCTTGGTTACCACATCGCCGAAGTTGGAGAGGGATATACCCAGCAGCCGCACTTTGGCATCCTCGGTATAATTAGCCGCCATAATTTGTTTAGCTGTTTTACAGATGGTTTCCAGATCATTAAAAGCCTCCGGGAAGGATTGGTTGCGGGTGATCTGTTTAAAATCGCTGTATTTTACTTTGAGGGTGAGGGTGCGGCCTTTCAGCTCATATTTGAGCAGGCGGTTATAAACGGTTTGTGCTATTTTGTCGAGCTCGGCATCCATTTCCTCGAGCGTGGTTAGGTCATAGGCAAAAGTATCTTCGGCCCCCAGCGATTTGGTTTCGCGGTGGGGTTGTACCTCCCGGTTATCCACACCCCGTACTATCTGGTAGTAAAACCTGCCCGTTTTACCAAAATGCCTTACCAGTTCATCTTCAGTTAGTCTTTTGAGGTCGGCACCTGTATGCAGCCCCATTTGCTTCATTTTTTGGGCGGTCACCTTACCCACGCCAAAGAATTTTTCAACGGGCAACTGCTCCATAAAATCTTCGATACTGGATGGGCCGATGAATTTTAGTCCATCTGGTTTATTGATATCCGATGCTATTTTGGCTACAAATTTATTGATGGATACACCTGCCGATGCCGTGAGCCGCAATTCGTCTTTAATAGCTTGTTTTATCTGTTGGGCTATTTCAATGGCCGAACCTATGTTCAGCTTATCGTTGGTTACATCCAGATAGGCCTCATCCAACGATAGTGGCTCGATCAAATCGGTATACCGGCTGAATATCTCCCTGATCTTTTGTGATACTTCGCCATAAGCGGCAAAACGAGGGCGTACAAATATAGCATCCGGACAAAGCTGTAAGGCTCTTTTTGATGACATGGCGGAGCGAACACCAAACTTGCGCGCTTCATAACTCGCCGTAGCTACTACCCCACCCCTGCCTTGCGGCGAACCGCCCACCACCAGCGCCTTGCCCCGGTACTCGGGAAAATCGCGCTGCTCCACAGACGCGTAAAAAGCATCCATATCAATATGGATAATTTTCCGGATGATCAGGGTGGATTCGTTTGACATGCAGGACAAAGATACGGAGAGCCTTTGCTAAAATGAATAGCTAAATAAAGAGTTAACTTA
Organism: Mucilaginibacter sp. 22184; assembly: GCF_052045695.1. Taxonomy (NCBI): domain Bacteria; kingdom Pseudomonadati; phylum Bacteroidota; class Sphingobacteriia; order Sphingobacteriales; family Sphingobacteriaceae; genus Mucilaginibacter; species Mucilaginibacter sp. 22184. The sequence goes on along the minus strand of NZ_JBQEPI010000001.1, from coordinate 1,020,599 downwards.
GTCCGACCGTTGCTGTAAAAACGCGTCATTGCGCTTTTATATATTGTGTTTACCGCCCTTCCCTATCCTCTACCGGCCTAAACTGCAACTGCTTTTGAAAATATACATCCCAGCTGTGCTGCTGCACGCGGTTGGTCATGTGTTCGGTGTCCTCATCGTAATCGGTATTCATTTGTTTGTATTTGTTATCGATACGGTTGAACAGGTTCATGGCCTCGTATTGGTAATTGCGACTGAAGCGGGTTTTGCCAATTTCGCGCAGTAATTCCTGCTGTTCCAGGTAGGCGATGGTATAGTGGCCCTGCTCGTGTTTCAATACTTCGGACAGTACCTGATTGGATGTCACGCGGCTTCGGTCAAGCCACGATCTTTCGGTATTCAGCACCAGCTTTACAAAGGCATTGAGCATGTAACCTCCGTTTACCCGGCTGGCCTGGTACTTAAAATCAATGGTACAATTGGTATAAGCAACAACGCCACGCGCGTTTGCGCGCGGCGTGCCGCCAAAATCGTTTATGGTTAGTTGATGAAACTGCTGAGCCTTTGCTCCCGTGATCGTTATTAAAAACAGGGCTAATATTAACGCCCCCTTCAGCCATCTTACATTCATGAAATATGCAGGTTAAAACTTTTACTTTTTGACACCTTTGACGGCGTCATTATGCAAAAGGTTTAAACTCATCATTTCTTTTAAGGTGTGCTGCATCTGATCGGTTGATCCATCCAGGAAGATCACGTTGCCCTGTGAATTTTCGGCAAAATGCTTGATGGACTCTGTCCACATGGTAAACATGATCACCGAAGTATCCATATTGGCCTCGGCCATTTCTTTAGCGGCAACGGTCATACCACGGGCCACTTCCTCACGGAACAGGGCAATACCCTGGCCACGCAATTGAGCCGCTTCACGCTCGGCCTGTGCCGAAATCTTGATGGCGTTACCTTCGGCCTCAGCGGCTTTTGTTTTGGTGATCAACAAGGCCTGGCCTTCGTTTTCGGCAGCGGCTTTCAGGTTGTTGGAAGCCACTACCTGGCTCATTGATTTCATGATCACATCATCAAAGGTAATATCGTTCAGTTGCAGATCCTGCAGGTGATAGCCCCAGCTTTCCAGTATCTGATCAAGCTGTTCTTTTACGTGTTCTACAATATCGCGGCGCAATATCAGTACTTCGCTCTGGCGTTTGGTAGCTACAAAGGCGCGGATAGAACCCTCAACCGTACGGATAAGCGCCTGCATGAGGTTACGCTCATCAACAAACTTAAAGGCTACGTTTTTAATGGTTTCTTCCTGCTGGTCAAGCACCGAATACAGCAGCATGGCCTTGAAATAAACATTAGCCTGATCATACGTTACGGCCTGGAACTCCAGCTCCACCGAACGATTCTGGATAGATATTTTGGAGTATACGTTTTCGATGAAAGGCAATTTAAAATTCAGGCCCGGCGTAAGTATGCGCCGATATTTACCAAATACGGTAATTACCACTATAGTGCCCTGTTTTACAGACACAAAAGAGGTAAATATGATAATTAAAACAATGAACGCAATAATAAAAAAACTGATTTGTCCTGGTCCCATGGTTGATAATATTTAGATAAATAAATGTAGTACAAATTATTGGTGTGTTATTTGTTTTTATAAAAATGCTTTATAAAACAGCACCAGACAACATGAACCTAAAACGAACTTTTGGAGCCGTATTAACCGTACTCGGTATCATTGGCTTAATTTATACCGGACTGGGAGTTATTAATCATAGCAGCCAAACCACCACATTGGTTGTTGTAGGAATTATAGCCGTACTATTTTTCTTTACGGGGATCAGTTTGATACGGAATACAAAAGACGAAGCGTAGGGCTTCGTCTTTTGCCTTTTGTTTTTTTAACCCAATGTCATTTCGAACGAGGTACGAGGAGAAACTATCTCTTGAGCGTAGCGAAAATTTTTCTGCTCCATACAAGCGTGAGCATTGCAGGTTATATAAGACTTCTCCTCGTACCTCGTTCGAAATGACAAGTTTTTTATAGAAGTTTTAGTCTTCGGATTTGCTAAGCAATCCTAAGAGATATTCTCCCAGTTTCTCAACGTTTTGTTTTAATCCTTCATCGACTTTGTGAACTTTGACAACCGTTTCAAGTATTTCCGCGTTATCGAATACCATTGTCCAATCAACTTGAGTTTCATCGCCTTTGGATTCAAAAAGAACGGTAGTAAAAAAATGCGGATTGAAATGCTCAAACACGATTTTCTTCAAGAGGACAATTTCTTTGTAAATGCTCTTGTTTGGATAGTTGGTACCATTGGGTGCATGCAGCGTCAGGTTCCATTCACCCTCTTCCTTAAAATCCATTTTGTGGATGGTGGTGGTGAATCCGTTTGGCCCCCACCAGTTTATAATATGCGCGGGGTCGGTCCAAACTTCCCATAGCAACTCAACCGGGGCTTTAAAGGTTCTGGTTATCCGCATCTCGCGGTTTTCTGTCTTTGCCATAATTTCTGTCTTTTTGAATTTTTGCTATATAATTTTCAAGGTTATCAAAGCGAGCCTCCCATATCACGCGTATCTGATCAAGCCAAACATCAATCTCCGTCATCTTATCCATTTTGATCTGGTAATAGATCTCCCGCCCCTGCTGGTTTGACTCTACAAGGCCGCATTCTGTCAGTATCTGGATATGCTTGGATATGGTAGATCGGGCGCCATCAAAATTATCGGCTATGGCACCTGCGGTAATGGTTTGTGAAGCCAAAAGTGCCAGGATGGCCCTTCTGGTAGGATCGGCTATGGCCTGGAAAATGTCTCGTCTTAATATCATCTTGTCGTCAAATAACGACAAATATATGTAACGCCAAATGACGACGCAAATTTTTGCTGCATTTTTTATAAAACAAAAAGGCGGATCAATTGATCCGCCTTTTTGTTTTATATCTTCGATGCTTATTGCGCGCTGTTACGCGGATCGGCTTTTGTTTTTAATACGTATTCTTTAGGTGTTTCGGCACCTGCCAGGTTTTTTACAAAGTAATCCCAGCGGCGGCGCATCATATAGTACGAATTCTGTCCATAACCATGAGCATTGTTCGGGAATACCACCAGGTCATAGTCTTTGTTGGCTTTTTCTAAAGCTTCAATAACCAGCAGGGTATTGTATGGCGGCACATTATCATCCATTAAACCATGGGCAAGCATAAGTTTACCTTTCAGATTTTTAGCATAGTTCTGGTTGGCTTGCGCTTCGTAATTGGATGTACCATCTGCCTGTGTAGTTAACAAACCGATGTAGCGTTCGCCCCAGTCATCCTCATAGTTGCGATTTTCATGGTTACCCGACTCGGATATACCCACTTTAAAGAAATCCGGAAAGCGGAACATAGCCGCGGCAGTCGCGAAACCACCACCTGAATGCCCCCAGATACCTGCTTTATTGATATCGATGTAAGGATATTTTTGAGCCAACTGCTGCATAGCCGTAACCTGGTCTGGCAGTGTATTTTCAGACATGTGGCCGTAGTTCATATCATGATAGCTTTTGGAACGCAGCGGGTTGCTGGTACCTTCTATTTTAACTACCACAAAACCCAGCTCGGCCAACGCCTGGCAATCGCCATGGGCTGATGCGAATCCCCAGTTGCCTACACTTCCACCCTGTGGGCCAGGATAAATATTGTTAATGATGGGATATTTTTTGTTAGGATCCATATGGGTTGGTACAAACATCACCCCGTAAATATCGGTTTGCCCATCATGCGCTTTAACCGTTACCGGGATAGGCGCTTTCCAGCCCGAAGCCAACAGTCTGCTGATGTCTGTTTTCTCCAAATTGCTGATCAATTTGCCATTCAGATCGCGCAGCACGGTTACCGGTGGTACATCGAATTTAGAATAGCTATCGATAAAATAGTTTTCATCTGGCGACAAACTGATCTGGTGAGTGCCATCACCCGGGCTCAAAAGCGTAAGTGCCTTGCCATTAAATCCAACTTTGTACAGGTGCGTATAATATGGATTGCCCGGTTCGCGGCCATCGGCCAGGAAATAGATCTGGCGGTTCTTTTCGTCCACTTTCAGTATTTCGGTTACGGCCCAATCGCCTTTGGTGATCTGGTTTTTAACTTTGCCTGTAAGCGCGTCATATAAATACAGATGCCCCCAGTTGTCGCGTTCCGAAAACCAGATGATCTCGTTGGTTTTGGCCAGGTATTTCCAGTTGATAGTACCCTGCCCCGATTCATACTGTGTAGCCACGGTTTCTTCAAAAACCTCCTTTACGGCACCTGTAGCTGCATCGGCAATACGGAATTTTTCCTGTTTGTGATCGCGCGAAGTGGATACAAAAGCCAGTTTGGAGGCGTCGGCCGTCCAGTCCACATCATCAAAAGTACCGCTGCTGGCAATATCATCGCTCAGGGTGGCGCGGTGCGGATCTGGAGCAACTTGTATGTTGATCACTTTGGGCTCATCTACATTAATGATCACCCGGCTTATCATCGCGATTTCCTTATCGCCAGGAAGCGGGTACTTCCATGCCTTTAGTGTCGGGTGACCAACATTGGTAGTCACCAGGTACATATCGCCCACATTACGCTGATCCTGTTTAAAGGTGGCTATCTTCTTAGAATCGGGCGACCAGCGTACAATGGGCCCATCTGATGATTTCCAGCCGGCATTATCGGTAGCGTATCCAAAATCTTTTACCCCATCCGTTGTGAGTTGCGTTTCTTTCCCGGTTTTTATATTACGCACCCAAAGGTTGTAATCTTTGATGTAGGCTACCTGACTGCCATCCGGCGAAGCAACCTCGTCATCACCTCCCCTTCTACGGGTATGTGCTTTACTTTGGCCAACCATCGCATTATCTGGTGTGCACTGATAGCTTTGCAAATCGCATTTCCATGATTTACCATCGGCACTAAAAGAAATAGACTTCAGATCATCAGAAAAACTGAAGGTGCGGAACGGTAGCTTGCTGGCTTCATAAGTTTTACCGGTAGCTGTTGATATAGCTGCGGCCAGTTTCTGGTGATCAAAGGCTTGTCCGCGTGTTTTTTTGGCGGGGTCAACCAAAATAAATTCGCTGCCCTGTGATGTTAATATCCGGTACCAGAATTTATCGCCCGGCAGCCAGTTAGGCATTACCCTGCCATGATCAACCAATTGCTCGGTATTATAGCCCAGGAAATTTTCGGCGTGGGCATAATCTTTATCTGTTAAGGAGGGGGATTGCTGCGCGTTTGCTGTCCAAACAAATGCTGCGGCAGTTAATGATAATAAATATTTATTCATACGCTTTTGAAAGTGCGGAAAATAAGGTGTTAATAGTTAAAATTTAAACCATGCAAATTAATGCTTTTTTTAATGGTCTATTGGTTGGGTTCTGTAACTTTTGTGAGTGAATTATCAAACCGAGAAACAGCGGTTATTTCCCCATTGTCGGCAATACTCAAACCAGCATCCGGGAAGTCGGTTTGGGTGAGCATCCGGATGCGGCGCATGGCCTGATTCAGCGTATCCTTCACCAATCCTTTATCATGTGCCTGCTTAAATGAGATGATGCGGCCGCCTAAAAATTCGCCTTTTTTATTGACGTAAACTTTTAGCAAAGGAGCCATACCACAAATGCCGCTTACGCTTACACATTTATAGGTACAAAAATTACCCAGGCTATAAGCTATAAGCCGGTTCTTATACATCTCCATAGCACGGTTCACATGCGGACCGTTACCAAATATCAGATCGGCACCGGCATCAATGGCGTTGTGGGCAAAAGCATATACATCGCCCCGCTTTTCGCCAATGAAGGATTCCACCGCAAATGGCACATGCTCGTAGTCAACACCCTCGCCCCCCCCGTGGAAAGATACGATGACTACATCACAGCGTTGTTTCAGATCGCTGATGATTCGGGCTGCACCTTTCAGATCATGTATAGATACGGTATTGGCATTGGGCGCAAAGGAGCAAAAACCATAGCGTACACCATTTACCTCAAATACCGTTGAGGGTTTAATCTGCAAACCAGCATAGTTTATTCCCAGGCTGTCTAACGTTTGGGTAGTGCTCTTACGTCCGTGCGCGTCAAAATCATTGATGTGGTTATTGGCCAGGCTCAGTAAATTAAAACCAGCACTTTTTAAAACAGATCCGTAACGCGTAGGCATCCGGAACAAATAAGCCTTACTTTTTTGATGCAATTTGAAATGGGCAGGGCCACCGGTATCAACAAGGGCTCCCTCCAGGTTGCCGAAGGCCACATCTGTATTTTTCAATTCGGCAAGAGCGGCTTTAAAACTGTTGCGGCCACTATCGGGGGGCAGCGTAGTACTATCCGGGTATGAGGTACCCATCATGATGTCGCCAACGGCGGCAATACAAAGCGAGTCATGTTGTAGGGGCCTGGGTTTTATTGGAGGCGATACTTCTTTTGCAACCTGATGCTTTTTGTGTTTAGCAACAGGCGGGTTGCTTTGAACAGGGTTTTCGCATGCCTGTAAAATCATTAATAAGCAAGCTGTTAAAAGCAAAAACTGTAACCTTCCGGCAAAAAAAAATCCCCTCATATTTTTGAAGGGACTAAATTAATTTTTTTATTTCGGACTTCGGATGTTCGACTTCCGAAATCAGAACTAATTACTCTTATCGTCGTCGGTTTCGGTAGCCGAACCGGTAAATTCATTTTTAAATGATGCCAGTAAACGACCGCCTTTGTAAAAATAACGGCTGTAATAATTATCATCCAGGCTGCTGATAGCTACGCCTTTTGATGAAGCATGCGCAAAACGGCCATTACCCAGGTAAATGCCCACATGCGAAATGCGGCGGCTGTGTATCTTAAAGAAAACCAGGTCGCCTTCTTTCAGATCGTCTTTACCAACAGGGTTTACCATGCTGAAAATATCGCGTGAACTTCTTTTTATATCCAGGTTAAAAACCTCGCTGTATAATTCTTTTGTGAATGCCGAGCAATCGATCCCTCTTCTTGATTCACCGCCGAAATGATAAGGAGTACCTATCCAATCGTATACAAAGTGAAAAAGTTTCATGTTTGAGGTGGCGGATAACGCTACACCCATGATCTGAGATAAATAAGTTTTAGCTAAACTTTCCTGCTCATCAGGAGCCTTGTCGGCAGTGGTGTTCGGAGTACTTGCGGTTTGGGCCTGCGAGGCTAAAACGCTGAAAAGTAGTACTATAGCAAGAGTAATTTTCTTCATTTAACGCGTTAGTTTGCTGTTAGGGGCAACAAATTGTTTATTAAATCAGACACTTATGTCCACCAGTGGCTACAAAACTATCTATATTTTTTAAAATTGCAAATAAATGGCACTTTTTTTTCAAAAAATATAAATAAATTATCTATACTAAAAATCTTATCAATTAAAGCCTACCATTATTACGCACATGATACTTTTAAGGTTATCTTTTCTGCCCGTTTTTTCTGCTTTTTGTAAAAATTATATGTCTCAAAGAGTCTAAAAACGCTTAAAACTATCGCTAAACTGCATTATCAGATCAAAAAGGCTTCGGTAATATCACCATATCGCCATATAATGTTTGGTTAAACTTATAAAACGCGGTTAAGGCTGCTCATTTATAGCCCTTTCTTAAAATAAAAGATAAAACATCACAACAAATTCGTCGCAGTTTCGATATTTTCAAGGATATATTTAGATTTGCGCTTTACTCCAAGATTATTGATTGTTTTAATTACATGAGTTCAATCGAAATTAATAAAGACACTTACCTGATGTGGTACGAACAAATGCTGTTGATGCGTAAGTTCGAAGAAAAAGCAGGACAGTTATACGGACAACAAAAAATCAGGGGCTTTTGCCACCTGTATATTGGGCAGGAGGCTGTACTGGCCGGAGCCATGTCTGTAATTAAACAGGAAGACAGCATGATCACCGCTTACCGCGACCACGCTCATGCGCTTGCCAAAGGTGTAACCCCCAACGCGGTAATGGCCGAATTATATGGCAAAGCTACCGGATGCTCAAAAGGCAAAGGTGGTTCTATGCACATGTTTGATAAGGAAAAACACTTTTACGGTGGCCACGGTATCGTAGGCGGCCAGGTACCACTGGGTGCCGGTATCGCTTTCGCCGAAAAATATAAAGGTACCGAGTTTGTGAACATCGCTTACATGGGCGATGGTGCTGTACGCCAGGGTGCCTTAACAGAAACCTTTAACATGGCTGCTTTATGGCAATTACCTGTAATTTTTGTTTGCGAAAACAACGGTTACGCCATGGGCACCTCTGTTGAACGTACCACTATCCAAACAGATATCTATAAATTAGGCTTACCTTACGGTATACCATCATCAGCTGTTGACGGTATGGATCCCGCTGCTGTACACGTAGCTATGGACGAAGCCGTTCAGCGTGCACGCCGTGGTGAAGGCCCTACCTTCCTGGAAATGCGTACTTACCGCTATAAAGGTCACTCCATGTCCGATCCGCAAAAGTACCGTACTAAAGAAGAGCTGGAAAGCTACAAGGCTAAAGACCCTATCGAAACTACAAAACAAATTATAGTAGAGAAAGGTTACGCTGATGAGAAATGGTTTGAAGAAATTGATGCCAAGATAAAAGACATCGTTGATGAATCAGTTAGATTCTCTGAAGAATCACCATGGCCGGATGCTTCTGAACTATATACAGATGTGTATGTTCAGGCAGATTATCCATACATCAGAGACTAAATGGAGAATAGTGAATGGAGAGTAGTGAGTAGTAAAATTTTATACTAAAAAAGAAAACTCACTATTCACCACTCTACACTCACCACTTAACTGTTATATTTATATCAAAATTTATTCTATCCAAATAATATATGGCCGAAGTAGTTAAAATGCCTAAAATGAGCGATACCATGACCGAAGGGGTATTGGCGAAATGGCATAAAAAAGTTGGCGATAAGGTAAAATCCGGCGATGTGTTGGCCGAGATCGAAACCGATAAAGCCACCATGGATTTTGAATCGTACCAGGATGGCACCTTATTATACTTAGGTGTTGAAGAAGGCAATGCCGTTCCGGTTGATGCTGTTATTGCTGTTTTAGGCAAAGAAGGCGAAGATTACAAAGCAGCCCTTGCACAGGCTGATGGTGGTTCTGAAAAGAAAGAAGAGAAACCTGCTGAAGCTGCTGCCCCCGCAAAAGCCGAAGATAAACAGCCTGCACCAGTTGCAGCCGCTGCACCAAAGGTTGATCTGTCGAGCATTCCGGCAACCGTAATACGTATGCCAGCCCTTAGTGATACCATGACCGAGGGTGTTATCGAAAAATGGAACTTTAAAGTTGGCGATAAAGTAAAATCTGATGATTCCCTGGCCGATGTAGCAACCGATAAGGCTACTATGGAAGTTGTGGGTTATGAAGCAGGTACACTTTTATATATAGGACCAAAAGAAGGCGAAGCCGCACCGGTTAATGGCATTATAGCCATTGTTGGTAAAGAAGGTACCGATATTACACCTTTATTACAGGATGCTACAAGCGCGCCTGCTGCTGCACCGGCCGCAGAAAGTGCTGCTCCCGAAGCAGCACAAGCATCAGCACCAGCCGCACAGGAAACTGCCTCGGCTTCAACCGCTGATGACAGCCGTGTTAAAGCATCACCGCTTGCCCGTAAAATAGCCAAAGATAAAGGCATCAACCTGAATGATGTAAAAGGCAGCGCCGAAGGCGGCCGCATCATCAGGAAAGATGTGGAAGGATTTGTGGCTCCGGCTAAAACAGCCGCGCCTGCTGCTGCTCCGGCCAGCACAGAAGCCGCTGCTGCTCCGGCTAAAGCACCTATCGTTCTGCCAACTTATACCGGCGAAGAGAAATTTACCGAGCGTACAGTTACTCAAATGCGTAAAGCCATTAGCCGCCGCTTAAGCGAAAGCTTGTTTACCGCTCCGCATTTCTATGTAACCATGAGCATTGATATGGATCAGGCTATTGCCGCCCGTACCCGCATCAATGATATCGCTCCGGTTAAAATATCATTTAATGATTTTGTAGTTAAAGCCGTTGCCGTTGCTTTAAAACAGCACCCTGCCATTAACTCATCATTCCTGGGCGATAAGATCCGTACCAATGAGCACGTACACATTGGTGTTGCCGTTGCTGTTGACGAAGGTTTGCTGGTTCCGGTTGTTAAATTTGCCGATGGTAAATCATTAAGCCACATCTCTGTTGAGGTAAAAGAATTTGCCGGTAAAGCAAAAGCTAAAAAATTACAACCTGCAGAAATGGAAGGCTCAACCTTCACCATATCCAACTTAGGTATGTTTGGTGTTGATGAGTTTACCGCTATTATTAACACACCAAATGCTTGTATCCTGGCTGTTAGCGGTATACAACAGGTTCCCGTTGTTAAAAACGGCGCTGTAGTACCAGGTAACGTAATGAAAGTTACCTTAAGCTGCGACCACCGCGTGGTTGACGGCGCAACAGGTGCCGCGTTCCTGCAAACCCTGAAATCATTACTGGAAGAACCAGTAAGACTGTTAATATAATTTTTGATTTCGGATCTCGGAATTTCGATTTTTCACCGTTGTTTATATTCAATGGTGTTCAAGAAGGCTTCGCCGTTTCGGATTTATCATAGGAAAAAGCGCTGGATTAACCCAGCGCTTTTTTTGTTTTTATAAATATTTCCAATTTCCTCTCTTGTGAGGGGCGCATAAGGTGATGTATTGGAAGGGAGCGGTTTCAACGGCGTACTGTCCAATAAACCCTTTCCTTCCCTCCTACAATGTCATTAAGTTAAGAGATTTTGTAAACCCCATCAGGGTTAAAGCTTTGTAGTAAAAAGTCAATTCTCCCATCAGTACCATAGGTACTGTACTCAGGTTGCATACCTACGGCATACTAAATGCTTATTATTTATTTGCTACAAAGCTTTTACTCCTACGGAGTATTCTTAACTTAATGACATTGTACCCACACAAGGGAGTGAATCGCACGAGCACCTCCTTATCTAAACCTCCAAATGCCCTATAATATTCTTGAGCTGCTGCGTATGCCTTTGCGCATGATAAACCGCCTGGTAAGCCCACTCCAACCGGGTAAGGTGACCTATGGTCGGGAATTCCCAAAGCAGACAAGTATCGGTTAGGTCCTTTACCTCCACCAGGTAGATCAGGCTGTTGTATACCGTTCTGAGCTTTTTGATCAATATATCCCGGTCATAAAGCTTGGTTTCGGGTGTGATGGAAGGCGCCGATTTAAATTTCAGATCGAAATTCAAAAACATGTCTCTTACACTCTGCACGTATTGATCGGGCGCCCGGTCGGTTGCTTTTACAGGCCCGCTTAGTACCTCTACAGAGCTCCCTATAGATAATACCATGTGTTCTATCAGTTCGGCGGCTGTCCAGCTTCCTTCAAAAGGGATACGATTAACTTCGCTTTGTTTAACGGGTTCAAATAAATTCAGTTGCGCCTCTGCTACAGACCCGATCAAAACCGGCAGGGGTTGTACCAAAGCATTTTTTTGTTGTTCCATAATTTTATGATCTTCTTTGATAAGTCAAAGTTCGGCAGATCAGTCCGGATACGTAGGTGGCAACAAAGACAAATTAAGGGTGATTTGCGACAATAGCACATTAAAAAGTGGGTTTACATGGTTTACACTTTTTTGGGCTTACATTGATATAAATAACTTATAATCAAATAGTTATATAAAAAACATCATCAAAAGTGGGTTTACATGTAAACCCATCAAAGGGTCGCTTTCAGCAGCCCCAGAATTGAGTGCAATTCAGCAAAAATTGTCGCCCGTAAAATCGAATACCCAAACATCATTGCGAGGTACGAAGCAAATAATTTCTGTCATTCTTCGCTCCGCTCAGAATCTAATCGCCGATAGATCCTTCGTTCCTCAGGATGACAAATTAATCATAGAGATTGCCACGCTACGCTTGCAATGACGGATGAATGGATAAATCCGTTAACCAATTGTCAAATAAACACCTTGCTTTTACAGCTTTTGGTTTTATTGTATATTCACACAAAAATTTTTGTTATGACGTTTTATAGCTTTCTTCAGCATCTTCACTCCGGTTTCAGGTACATTGTTATGGTGCTTGTTATTGTGGCAGCCCTATTGGCGCTTCTTGGCCTTACAGGTAAAAAACCATATACCGATGGCAACCGTAAGCTCAACCTGTTTGCCATGATCTCGGCACATACGCAATTACTCATCGGTATTGTGCTGTATTTTGTAAGCCCGTTTGTACAGTTTACAAAAGATACCATGAAAAACCCGGCTACCCGTTATTTCACTGTAGAGCATTGGGTTATGATGGTTATCGCTATTGTTTTGATCACTGTCGGTCATAGCAAATCGAAAAAAGCCGCTACCGACGAAGAAAAGCACAAAGCTGTTTTTGTATTCTATATACTGGGTATGATCGTCATTTCAAGCGGTATCCTATTAATTCCACGAGGCTAATAGGATTTAGCAAATAAATAATTTCAGAAAAAATTTGACAATTCAAATTTCTTTCTAAATTTGTGACCACGATGATTAAAAGCACTCATAAAAACAGCTGGTGGCACCAATTAAATTTGGCAGCCGGTTGCGTTTTTAGTCAGAGATAACTAATCAATTGTAAACCTAAATAGGAAACCCGGCGACCCCAATTCGCCGGGTTTTTTTGTTTAATACGCTTTTTGAAACATAACATGAATAAATTTAAAATAACCACTACTTATAAAAAGCTGCTTGCCGATACTACCACACCGGTAAGCATTTATCTGCGCCTGCGCGATGTGTTCCCGAACTCGTTGCTGCTCGAAAGCTCGGATTACCACAGTCGCGAAAACAGCTTAAGCTACATCTGCTGCGAGCCCATTGCCGGTTTGGTTTTAAACAACGGTATCCTCAAAAAGCATTATCCGGATGATAGCCAGGAAACGCATGAGGCGGGCACATTTGATCTGATCGATCAGATCAACCAGTTTATAGCCGGTTTTGATACCGATGCCAACCCTATCGCCAAGATCATATCCAACGGCCTGTTTGGTTATTTTACCCATGAGGCGGTGGAGCATTTTGAAACCATCAAACTCAAACAAAGTACCGATACCACCCGCCAAATCCCGGTGATGCAGTATCATGTTTACCGCTACATTATCGCGGTTGACCATTTTAAGAACGAACTCTACATCTTTCATAACCAGGCCGAAGGAGGCCCTACCAACGGCGGCATCGAGAAACTGGAATACCTCATCAAAAACAAAAACTTCCCCGAATATAACTTCAAGAGCATCGATGCAGAGCGCTCAAACCTCACCAACGAGCAGTTTATAGCTATAGTGGAGAAGATGAAACAGCATATTTACCGCGGTGATGTTTTCCAGATAGTACCATCAAGGGCATTTTCGCGCACTTTCCAGGGCGATGAATTTAATGTTTACCGTACCCTGCGTTCCATCAACCCTTCGCCCTACCTGTTTTATTTTGACTTTGGCGATTTCCGCATCTTTGGCTCATCGCCCGAGGCCCAGATCACTGTTAAGAACAACGTGGCCAGCATATTCCCTATCGCAGGTACTTTTAAACGCAGCGGCGATGACGAAAAAGACGCCGAAATAGCCCGCAACCTCGAGAACGACCCCAAAGAATCGGCCGAGCACGTAATGCTGGTAGACCTGGCCCGTAACGATCTGAGTCGCCATTGCGAGCAGGTACAGGTGAAGGCATTTAAAGAAGTACAGTACTATTCGCACCTCATACACCTGGTATCGCACGTAAGCGGCAAGCTGCTGCCGGGGGTATCCTCCTTTAAAATTGTGGGCGATACCTACCCTGCCGGTACGCTGAGTGGTGCGCCAAAATACCGCGCCATGGAAATTATTGATGATAACGAAAATATTAAACGCAGTTTTTACAGCGGCGCTATCGGTTTCCTGGGCTTCAACGGCGATTTTAACCATGCCATCATGATCCGCTCGTTCCTCAGCAAAAATAATACGCTGCATTACCAGGCCGGCGCGGGTATTGTGGCCGGTTCCATACCCGAAAGTGAGCTGAAAGAGGTAGATACCAAGATCTCGGCCCTCCGAAGAGCGGTAGAACTGGCGGAGGAGCTTTGATCGGGTGCGGGATGCCGGTTGCCGGAACATTCCGTTGTTAGAATTTAGAAATTAGGATTTAGAATTTCCTTTTAAGGATTAAAAAATGAGCAAGATATTAATAATTGACAATTACGATTCCTTCACCTATAACCTGGTGCATTTGGTTAATGAGCTTGGCCTGCAGTGCGAGGTTTGGAGGAACGATAAGTTTGCCATCGGCGATGTGGACGCTTTCGATAAGATCATCCTTTCGCCGGGGCCGGGCATTCCCTCAGAAGCAGGCTTGCTGCTGGAGGTGATCGAAAAATACGCGCCAACCAAAAGCATATTCGGCGTTTGCCTGGGTCAGCAGGCCATTGCCGAAGTATTTGGCGGCAGCCTGTACAACCTGAGCCAGCCGATGCATGGCATTGCCACTCCTATTAAGGTAACCAACAGGCAGGAGGAGCTTTTTAAAGGCCTGCCAGAGAGCTTTAAGGTGGGCCGCTACCATTCATGGGTAGTAAGCGATAAAGATCTGCCACAAACGCTGCAAATAACCGCTATCGACGAGGAGGACAATTCCATCATGGCACTGGCCCACCGCGAATATGACGTGCGCGGCGTGCAGTTTCACCCGGAATCCATACTCACCGAGTACGGGAAGGAAATGATGCATAACTGGTTGAGCAGTAAATAATATATTTGCGCTGACAGAATGACAAAGAACAAACCCGTCATTGCGAGCGATAGCGTGGCAATCCCCGATCTGCAGAGCCGCTCTGTACAGTTTGGGATTGCCACGCTATCGCTCGCAATGACGCTAATAATAATATGTACCTCATGAATATACTTGATAAAATAGTTGCCAATAAAAAAAAGGAAGTAGCATCTGCAAAAAAACGCGTTTCCTATGTTGAACTGGAAGAATCAGAATATTTTCATCGCGACACTTACTCTTTTAAAGAGTTTTTGCTTGATCCGGAACGCAGCGGTATTATTGCCGAATTTAAGCGTAAATCGCCCTCCAAAGGCATTATTAACGATAAGGTAAGGGTTAGCGCTGTTACCAATGGTTATGCCAGCGCGGGTGCTTCGGCTCTATCCGTTTTAACCGACCGCAACTTTTTTATGGGCCGCAAGGCCGATCTGGTAAAAGCCCGTTCGGTAAACAATATCCCCGTTTTACGCAAGGATTTTATGATAGATGAGTACCAGGTGATCGAAGCCAAATCATTAGGTGCTGATATTATTTTGCTGATAGCCGCCATACTTACCCCTGCCCAAATTGATACCATGGCCACACTGGCCAAAAGCATTGGCCTGAACGTGCTACTGGAAGTGCATAACCTGGAAGAGCTGGAACGCAGCATCCACCCCAAACTGGATGCCATTGGCGTAAATAACCGCAACCTGGCCGATTTTACCGTATCTGTGGAAACATCATACCAGCTGGCTAAACACATCCCGGCAGAGTTCATGAAAATATCCGAGAGTGCTATCAGCGATCCGGAAACTATCCGTCACCTGAAACTGGCCGGCTTCAACGGCTTCCTGATCGGCGAAACTTTTATGAAACAAGCCGACCCGGCCCTGGCCATGCGCGATTTTGTCGCCCAGTTATAACAGATGCGGTAAACTTTTTAAACCTTGAATTTTAACAAATTTCTGTTCAAAATTGGGATAGAAACGGCTCAAAATCGCCAGAAAAAAACGCGTTTTAACGCTTTTAACAAATTGCAACGCGGTCTTGATGTGTTTTGAAAAGTTTAAAAAGTATTTATTGACTGTCAAATAACGACATACCAAACAGTCGGTTTTCTGCCGCGGGCTTTCAGTTTGTGGTAATCTCGCGGTAGCGACGCACCTTTTACTCTCCGCGCGTCATTGCGAGGAGGAACGACGTGGCAATCCCCTATTTACAGAGCGGACCTGCCTATTGGGGATTGCCACGCTGCGCTCGCAATGACGCCCGCGTTTTACCCCCCTGTCGGTTTTGTTCTATTTTCCCTTTTCATGGTCCTATAACTTTGATAAAAAATTAATGACCATGAAAAATCAGGAAAACAACAAAAAACAAATATTGGTACTGGGTGGTACCGGAAAAACCGGCAGCCGTGTAGTGAGCAAACTACAACAATTGGGCCGGCCTGTACGCGTTGGCAGCCGTAATGCCGCCATACCTTTCGATTGGAACGACCAAAGCACCTGGGGCCCGGTGCTGCAGGGCATCGATTCCGTTTATATCGCTTATCAACCCGACCTGGCCGTTCCCGGCGCTACCGACACCATCCGCAATCTAGCCAAACTGTCCATAGCCAATGGGGTCAGCCATTTGGTACTGCTATCGGGCCGTGGCGAGGAAGAAGCGCAGGCCTGCGAAAAAATAGTAATGAATGCCGGCGTTAACTGGACCATTTTGCGCGCCAGCTGGTTTAATCAAAACTTTAGCGAAGGCTATCTCCTGGATCCTATCCTGTACGGACAGGTTGATCTGGCCGTTGGTGATGTCCCCGAGCCTTTTATTGATGCGGATGATATTGCCGACGTAGCCGTAGCCGCGCTAACCACCGATGGCCATGCCGGGCAATTATATGAATTAACCGGTCCGCGATTGCTTACTTTCCACGATGCTATACAGGAAATAGCAACGGCTCTTGGCACCCCCGTTCAATATAACCAAATTTCGATGGATGATTATAAGGCGATGATGCGCGAATATCAGATTCCCGATGATTATATCTGGCTCATCAGCTACCTTTTCACCGAAGTATTGGATGGCCGCAACGCCAGCCTCGCTGATGGCGTAGAACGTGCACTGGGCCGTAAACCCACAGATTTTTCGGAATATGTACGCAAGGCTGTAGCTACTGGGGTGTGGCAGGTTAAGGCGTAATTTAAACAAAGCCGGCGATGCCGATCAAATTCCCTCCCCACGGGAGGGGTGCGGCCGGATGTGCTGTGGCAGGGAGGGGTTCTCTGCACAATTCAATAAACCCCTCCCTACCCCTCCCAAGGGAGGGAATCGCACACACCCTTACTTTTTAGGGTGTCACCCTTTTTTCCGGTTTTACTTCTTCACCGGATAAAGCGACTCAATAGCCACCACATCACTTGGGGTAAATGGTCGGTCGGTACCATCGCTGCAGGCCAGCATCCATGATCCGGGTTCGCCGCCTATGGGGGTGCCGGGGATATAAAAAGCAAGGCCCCCTTCGTCAACAGGTAATTTAAAGAAAGCCTGTAAGATCCCTATCCACGAAGAAGTATCATAACCGCAGCTATAGGCCCTGTTCTGGAAATCGGTATGTCTGAAACCAATGGCATGCCCTATTTCGTGCGCGATAACGGTAGTAAGCTCGCCTTTATCCACAAAAGTATGGGTATACCTGGAACTATTAAGCGCGATAGGCGTGGCTGGCCTGCCATCGGGCCCGGGAAAGCCAGACGACTGGCCCAGGATGTTGGGATCGCCAAATTGCTGCCCCTGGATCAAGATATCCTCCTTGTCTGTCGAGGCCGAATCCAACAGCGTAAACGTCAATGTCAGGTTCAGGTTGTTATAGCGTTTAATGGCATTCCTGGCCGCCGTGGTAAATACCTGTTGCGATGCACCCGCGCTCACCTTTACCTTAATAGCGTTGGTTAAGCCGGTAACTATAAACAAGGTACGGTACTGTTCGGTCACTGGTTTTTTGAATATCACCTCGCTCACGTGCTGACTTTGAAAATCAAGATCAGCCTGTTTCAGTAAAATATCTCCTTCTACAATAAAGCCTCCTTTAACCCGCACCGCGTTGGTGGGCGAAAACCCGGCTTTGGCAATGCTTAACTGCTCGTCCTGGGTGAGCGCCGTACTGGCAACCTGCGGTTCGTTGGGAGCACTACTCTTTTTACAGCCTATAGCGGCTACAATGATTAATAAGATCGCGAAAAGGATTGTTTTTGGGAGATGTAGGGATTTTTGTTTCATTTTTGGTCGGTAAATAATAGATAGTTATACAAAATAAATAGTTGCTTATTAGGCAATAAATATAACCGTATTTACTACACATATTTAAAAATGCACAAATTGAATAAATATTAATAACCAATAGTTAAATTGATGAACATTTAAATGAAGGTTGCTGAAGTAAGGGGACCATGTAAACAGGAATCTGTTATAATTAAACCTTTGCCGGTTTTTTAAAGCGCAGGTTCATGGCGGCGATGGCTATGATAATGAGCGCCACGCCGGCCCATTGTATAGGCATTACGCTTTCGTTGAGGATAAAGTGCGCGAATAAGATAGATACCGGTATCTCTACCGAAGATACAATGCTGCCCAAACCTATCCCTGTTTTGGGCAAACCTTTGGTAAACAGCAGCGGCGGCAATATGGTACCGAACAGGGCCAGGAAAGCCCCCCATTTCCAGATCACCGAAAACTGAAAATCTCGTATAAGCTCCACATTCCAGAAGATGAGGATAGCTAACAACCCGCCCAGTACCAGGTACATACTCCGTTTTACACCAGGCAGGTGCAGCGCTATTTTGTTTGACGAGTACATGGCCACCGTATAGCTCATGGCCGATAGCAGGCCGAATATCAAGCCACGTCCGTTAATGGTTACCCGGGTATCAAAAATATTGGTGGCCAATAAAGTTCCGGCTATTACGATGAGGGCAGCGATGATCTTTTTAGCTTCGGGTGTTTGCCGGGTAAGCAACCACTCCAGGATGATACCCATCCAAACGGTTTGCATCAGCAAAATAATACAAATAGATACCGGCAGGTATTGAACAGAAAGGTAATAAAAAGTGCTGGTGAGCCCCAGCGAAGTACCGGCCAGCAGCATTTTTAGTCGCGGATTTCTATCGCCTGCCGGTGCCGCTTCTTTTTGCTTTTTGCTAAACAGCCCCATCACCAACAAAACCACAAAGCCGATGAAAAATTGGGAAAAAGTGATCTCGCCGGTATGGTAGCCCTGGCCGTGTGCTATTTTCACAAAGGTGGCCAGCACCCCATAACTCGCCGCGCCAAGCGCCACCAATAATATCCCGCGTATCTTTTCCATAGTATTTTATTGTGGCGCAAAGGTCGGCTAAAGGTGGCGTATAAAACGTTTACAAATGTTGAGGTTTGGGGAATATTACTTTTTGATGAAATGGGGCCCTTATGCTTGCTGCTGAACCGGACGAAAAATTATTACGCGCGTCATTGCGAGGTACGAAGACAACCGACCGGAGGAAGCTCATTAATACTTATACAGCCCCCTCTGCACATCGGGGATTGCTTCGTACCTCGCAATGACGCGCGGTTGGATGCAGGCGCTTGAATAGGTTGTATTTATGAATTACCTTTTTTAAGATTTTTGTGCAGCAGCAGATCCAGACTGAATTTTCCGCCGCCGCTGATGATCAAACCAACAGCTACGCCAATCAACAGCAGGTGGTATTCAAAGCCTTCGCCTTTCTGATTGCCAAACCAGTTCATAAAAAAACCGTTCTGCAGATGCACGTTTGCGATCATCCCCAGAAAAAGAATGACAAAGGCTATCGCAAAAAAGCGTGTGCCGAATCCGAGTAAGATGAATATGGTGCCAAAAAACAAAAGAAAAATAACCAGGAAGGCGACGATCCAGGGCAGCCCGGTGCTGGTAAAATAAGCCATTGATCCCGAGAAGCCGTGCCCGCCAAATGAGCCTAATAATAACTGGGCTCCATGCGGCCAAAGTACAATGGCCAACGTAAGCCTTAAAACCAGCGAAGTGATATTTATTTCTGTTGCTATGGTTTGTTGAAGTAATGCTTTCATGTTTTTAATTTTTATGAACGCAAATTTACCCGGGTGGTAAATATCCTTCAATGAACTATGTTAAGGTGCCATCTTAACTTAGTTTAAGATTTTTTGGCAGCTATGCGGGTCTTCACCTTACTCAAAAACTCGGGTGTAATACCCAGGTACGAGGCGATGAGGTATTGCGGCACGCGGTTTTCCAGGGCCGGGTATTTTTTTACAAAACGCAGATAGCGCTCGTCGGCCGTGGTGCTCAGGGCGTTTAAAATACGTTCGTTTTGGGAGATGATAGCATTCTGGTACAGGATCCTGAAATAGATATTCAACGCGGGTATCTTGTTGAACATTTCATCCTTAAGCTCCCTTCGCAGTTTAATTACCTCGCCCTCTTCCAGGGCTTCCACATGGTATTTGGAGGGCGCTCCGGTAAAAAAGCTTTGCAGATCTGTCATCCACCAACCTTCCATAGCAAAGGCGGTGGTGTGTTCAACACCTGTTTCATCTAAAAAGTAGTGGCGCAAACAACCCTTCACCACAAAATATTCGGCATTGGCCGGGTATGGCGGCTCCGCCAGCAGCTGGTTTTTACGCAGTTTGCGCACTTCCAGATAGGTTGAAAGTAATGCCGCGTCATCATCAGATAAAGTAACATGCTCGCGGATCTTTTCTATAATGGTATCAAACATATGGTGAATCATGTACAGGTTCTGTAAAAGTAGTGATTTTTGGAGCAAGGATTTGGAGAGCAAGGATTTTGGGAACAAGGAGCAAAGACGGAAGGAGAAGATTTAAAAAGCTGGGACTATTTTATAGTGTCATCCTGAACGCAGTGAAGGATCTATTCTGCGGTATGCATGTTGCCAAATAGATCCTTCGGTCCTCAGGATGACAAATTTCTTTTTATCCTTGTTCCTTCCGTCTTTGCTCCCAAAGTCCTTGTTCCAAAAGTCCTTGTTTCTTATTCCAAAAATCCCTTCTTCCTTAATCTGTATCAGCATTCCCCGGTTCTGTATAAATTATCCCGGCGAGGCCCAAATACCTTTGTCTTGTTAAATTAATTCAATCATTAAAACAATGTCAAAGACAATTTTTATAACCGGAGCTTCCCGTGGATTTGGAAAACTTTGGGCCGAAGCATTTTTAAAACGTGGGGATAAAGTAGTAGCCACTGCACGTAACCTGGATAGCCTTGCCGACCTGGTAAGCACCTATGGCGATGCCATATTACCTATACAATTGGATGTAAACAACCGCGAGGCCGACTTTGCAGCCGTTGCACAGGCTAAACAACATTTTGGCTCTATCGATGTGCTGATCAACAACGCCGGCTACGGTCTGTTTGGCGCCATTGAGGAAGCTACCGAGCAGGAAGCCCGCGAACAAATAGAAACCAACGTATTTGGTTTATTATGGATTACCCAGGCCGTATTGCCAGTAATGCGTGCGCAGGGCCATGGCCACATCATCCAGCTATCAAGCGTGGTAGGTTTGGTTACGCTGCCTGTTTTGGGTATTTACAATGCTACTAAATTCGCGGTTGAAGGTTTGAGCGAAACCCTGGCCACCGAGGTTGCGGGTTTTGGCATCAAAGTAACCCTTGTGGAGCCAAACGGTTTTGCTACCGATTGGGCTGGCGCATCAGCTGTACATTCAGAAGCCATACCGGCTTATGATGGTGTAAAAGCCGCTTTCCAGGCTGGTTTAACTGAGGATATTTTTGGTGTACCAGAAGCTACATCAGAAGCTGTATTGAAACTGGTTGATAGCGAGAACCCGCCGCTGCGTTTGTTCCTGGGTAAGGTAGCTTTACCATGGGTAAAACAGGTTTATGAACAACGCCTGGCTACCTGGGAAGAGTGGCAACCTGTAGCAGCTGCAGCTCACGGCAAATAAGCCATTGTTAATTTTACTTTAACCCAACTTAATAACCCGGCATAATTCATACTTTTAATAGTGTGAATTATGCTTTAATTATTTCTGATCATGAAACATTATAAAAGCCTGGCCCAGATGAACCACGATAACGGTTTTCCACCCCCCGAAAATCCGCTGCTTTACCTGGTACGTTGCAACAATATATGCCATATTGTTGAACAGGAGTTTACCAGCGATTTTTACCTGATCGGGTTAAAAAAAATAGTATCGGGCATGTTCCTGTATGGCCGTACCAGGTATGACCATGATAATGGTTCCATGTCGTTTGTAAAACCACGGCAGATCACCGAGTTTAAAAACATGAGGTTTGAGGAAGATGGTTTCCTGATACTGATGCATGAGGATTACCTGAACGGACACCCGCTGTATAATGAGATTAAAAAGTACGATTATTTTGAGTACGAAACCAATGAGGCCCTGCACCTTTCGCCCAAAGAAGAGCAGATTATCTGGGGCCTGTACAATGAAATCAACACCGAATACTACAACAACCAGGACGAGTACAGCCGCGATATTATTTTGGGGCACATTGAATCCATCTTAAAATATTCTCAGCGTTTTTATAAACGGCAGTTTATTAACCGGATTGAGGTGACCGGCAAAATGGCTTCCAGGTTTAATGGCGCGCTTTCTGCCTACTATGAAAAAGGCCATTTGTTGGATAAAGGCCTGCCCACTGTTAAATCGATGGCTGCCGAACTTAACCTGTCGCCAAATTACCTGAGCGATCTGCTGAAACAGGAAACCGGCAAAACGGCTATGGAACTGATCCATATCTCCTTAATATCCGAGGCTAAAAACCTGCTCAAAGGATCACACCAAAACATTGCCGAAACCGCTTATACCCTGGGCTTTGATAACCTGCCCTATTTTTCGCGCTTGTTTAAAAAAGAAGTTGGGATCAGCCCTGTTCAATTCCGTAAACAAATCATGAATTGATCTGCAGGCTGGTTATACACGCCTCGTGATCAAATTAACTTAGCGTTAAAGGGTGTTTTAACCTAACATAAGCAACGCCAGCCTTACAATATCATCAAAAACGGCTTTTTCGCTGGTTGATTTGGCAGTTACCTGCATACCCTTTACCGTATTGGCGATAGAGCGGGCTATGGCTCTGCCGTCTTGAGCATGATCAATCTCTCCGCTGTCCTGGCCTTTTTTAATAACCTGGTAAAAAGTATCCTCCATCTGCTGATCGTTCCGGCAAACCATCTGCTTTACCTCAGAATCATGCGGAGCATTCTCTACCTCGGCATTGACCATGAAACAACCTTTGCGACTATGATCGCTCAATAACTCGTTGGTAACAAACTCCAGTATCTGTTTAATGGTTTCTTTGGCAGGCAGGTTGCTGGCCACTATCTGTGATATTTTATCCGAGGCCGCGCACTGATAAGTTTGCAGGGCTTTAATAAACAGCGCATGCTTGTCGCCATAGGTATCATACAAGCTCGACCGGCTGATACCCAGCCCATCCACAAGGTCTTGCATAGACGTACCATTGTACCCCTTTAACCAAAAAAGATCAATGGCCTTATTCAGCACCTCATTTTCATCAAACTCTTTAGTCCTTGCCATAATTGCAAATAGCTTTGCCTAATAATTAGGCAAAGCTATTGATTGAACGTCAGGAATCAAGAAACAAGTGTCAAGAATCAAGAAAAAAACTCAATTACCTTCAACACATCATCAAAAATAATTCCTGGTTCCTGGTTCTTGTTTCCTGATTTCTGATTTCTGACTTTAAGCCTTACCTTACACCGCCACCGGCCAGCAGGGTTTCGCCGGTTAACCAGCGCGACTCTTCGGAGGCCAGGAACACGGCTACCAGCGCAATATCTTCTGGTTGCCCAATACGGCCCAGTGGGGCTGTACGTTCTGTTTCGGCCTGAAAATCGCTGCCAATGAAACCAGCGGTATGTGTACCCTCGGTTTCAACCATACCCGGGTTAATGGAGTTAACACGGATTTTTTTAGGGCCCAGCTCTTTTGATAATACATGGGTTATGGCATCAACCGCGCCTTTGGTAGCTGTATAAATAGAGCTGCCAACCGGGGCGATATTGCTCACCACCGAACCAATATTGATGATACTGCCACCGTCGGCATTAAAGCTTTTTAATGCGCCTTGTGTTGTGAGCAATAAACCCAGTACGTTGGTGTCAAACTGATTGTGAAAATCTTCGGCACTGATTTCCTCGATGGCGCCAAATTTATAAACACCGGCATTGTTCACCAGGATATCAACCGCGCCAAAAGCTTTGGTGGTTTCGTCAAACAAACGGCTGATGTCGCCTGCTTTTGAAACGTCGCCCTGCACGGCTATGGCTTTGCCGCCATTGCTTACAATTTCTTCAACCACTTTGTCGGCGCCAGCCTTTGCCGAAGCATAATTAACTACTACAGATGCTCCTGCTGCCGCCAGGCTTTTAGCAATACCGGCACCAATACCTTTTGATGCTCCGGTGATAACTGCTACTTTATTTTCTAATTTTTTCATTTTAGGAATGATTAATTTTTTCTTATTTGGAATAATCGTTCCGCAAATATATGCCATAACGGAACATTCGTTCCGTTTTAATTATAATATTATGCAGGCATGACAAATGGGGAGATTTTCAATGCTCTTCTTAGATATTTACAACATCGCGAAAAGCCTTAAAAACAACACATTATATAGAAATTGCTACTGGAAATGGGAATAAGAACACTGCGGCATCTGGTGTGATCCGATTAATGTCAATTATCTGTCGGGTAGGAATTATCAGTGAAGGCCTCGCAATATTTGTATTCTATTAGCGGGGGCATCCGGAGCAAAAAAATCAGGGATAGTGCTTGAGGTCCTTCTTGGTCGGGTAAGAAAATCTACCGGCCACTCCGTTAACCTTTCTTCTTTCACGTGTATATATTTACCTGGCTCTGGCTCACCTATATATTCCTCTTGCAGAATAAGCGCTAATGGAGGTTCAGCTCCCTGGGTGTCCTCCGAAAACTGGAGGGCCTCTTCGTAGTTATCAAAAAAATAATAATAGTCACCCTCTTCATCAATATCAGGAGCTCCGTCCTCGGGATGGCACCATACCCGGTATTCTAATACCTCATCCCAAACATAACCACCCCCCGATTTTACGAACGCAGGATATGTGCCTACTAACTCCTGATTTTTAACTTTTGGGTATTTTGACATCTAAATTTTTAATTGCTTCAACCGGTTATTCTTTTACTTTCTTTAAAAATTTACCCTGCAGATCGTCCATCTCCGCATCGTAGTCTTTTCTACCGAAAAATGCATCTGGATTATAACCGCTGCCGGGTTTGTGTTTGCCTTGAAGATCAAACTGACTGGCATGGGATGCCAGCCAAATATCAAACGACAGCTTTTTCATGGCATCCAGCGTGTAAGCATAATCTTTGGCAATATTGGGGTACCCGGGTATCTCCGAGAATTTTTTATCGGTAACTATAGTAGGCATATTAGCAATCAGCACCCGGTATGATCGTTTCTGATCTTTCACCTTAAACAGAAAACTACAGGAACCTTTAGTATGCCCTGGATGATGGAGCATAACCAATTGCATATCCCCTAATTTGATGATATCCCCGTTATGCAATATCCTGTCAACCTGTACCGGTGCGTAATTGCTGATGCTACCCCCGGTGGAGTAATCTGAACGGCCGCCATCGGCTACTATCGGCGCGTCGCCATAGTCCACCATCATTTTGGCGCCGGTTTGTTTTTTTATGGCGGCCATTGCGCCCATGTGGTCAAAATGCGCCTGGGTGGTTAAGAGTGTCCTGACATCTGCAAATTTGAACCCCAAAGCTTCGATATTGGCTTTAATAAGGGGAGCCGAATCTGCCAACCCTGTATTAATGAGTATATGGCCTTTGGGTGTAGTAATAAGATAGCAAGCCAGCTCATACGTGCCCACATAATACAGGTTACCGGCTATTTGAAATGACGGAAACGGCTTTGACCAATCGGTATTGGTAATTGCAGGCTGCAATACTTGCTGAGCCGATGCGCCAAACCCCAGGCACAAAAAACAGATCAGCAAGCAAACCCTTTTAAGCTTTTTTACAGTCATATATAAACGAATGAACAATAAGCTAAAATATTGTTCATATTGCGATTAAAAAAATCTAATTACTCCGAAGCACCTTAAATACACTCCGGCTTATCCGTTGTAAAATCGTTGCATCCTGGGTGATAATTTCCGCACTCGCTATCATGCCTTGCTTCAGGTGGATGGGTTTCTTCATATCCGACGCGCTTCTAACTTTAAAATCCACTTTAGAAATAAAGACACTGTCTTTGTAAGGGACATCCGCAATATAGCTGATTCTGCCCCTGATCATGCCATACTCTTCAAACGGGTAGCTTTTTAATTTTACCAATACCTCCTGTCCTTCTTTAACCTTACCCATG
The DNA here is from genome assembly GCF_052045695.1 of Mucilaginibacter sp. 22184. NCBI lineage: Bacteria > Pseudomonadati > Bacteroidota > Sphingobacteriia > Sphingobacteriales > Sphingobacteriaceae > Mucilaginibacter > Mucilaginibacter sp. 22184. The sequence goes on along the minus strand of NZ_JBQEPI010000001.1, from coordinate 994,394 downwards.
TTATCCTGGGGGATAGCCATTTGACCAAAAAAGGCTTCGTTGCCCGGGTTTATGTTAAAAACTTCCTGCCCGGTGCTAAGTACCTGGTTTTCCTGAACAATACCGGCATAGGATAATTTACCTGCCTGGGGGGCGGTTAAAATATACTTGCTTTTCCAATCTTCGGCCTGGCTGATCAGGCTGTTGAGCGCCTGCAGGAATTTGGCTTTTTCTTCCCTGATCTGGTTATCCAACTCCAGTATATCTTTTTGTTTAGCGGCATAGTTATTATTCGCGGTGATCAGGGCCGATTCTGTTTGTACAAGGGGTTCTTTTTGGGCCAGGTATTTACTTTCCTGCTGCCTGAGTTCGGCCGGGGTTTCTACCTTTTCTTTCTCCAGCTTTTTATGCATCTGATAATCATCGTCGGCTATAGCAAAATTGCGCTGCTGTATCTGTTTTTGCTGATTGAGCTGCTGTGTTTGCTGAGTAAGTGCCAGAAGATCATTTTGCAAAAACGCTCTCTTCTTTAAATAAAACCCATCATTAACAGCCGATTTATAATTCAAATACTCCTGGTAAAAAGTTTGATAGGCCGATTGCAGCTCGCCTAACTGGATATTATCTGATTGTGAAAAAAGCACCGCGCTAATGGGTTTATTTTGCAGCACCTGGGTTTGCAGACTCTTTAAATTTGCAGCCAGTCGCCAGATCTTGTCATGATCGCCCGTGCTTTCCAGATAGGCCAATGCCTGGCCTGCAACAACCGTAGTATTTTCTTTTACCAAAAGCCTGATCAGTTTACCAGGTACTTTGGCAACTACGGGTTTTGGCGAATTTGGTGATTCTACTTTAAGTTGTGTTTTAACAATATCCGGATATTTTACCAATGCCGACAGGGATACGATCAGTACCAGGATGCCAAAAAACAAGGTAATGCCCCAGCGCAATATCCATGAAGGCACCGTGGTAATAATATCCTGCATATCATCTGTATGCCTCTCCTGTCCGTTATTATTAATATATGTTACCGGCATAATTGTCTGAATCAGAATTTACAGAATTTTAGAATTAATAAAATGGATTTAAAACAATTGGCTAAATCAGAATTTACGGAAAGTATCATGAAAATTCTTTAAATTCTATAAATTCTGATTCAGACACATCTAATCTCATGCGCCCAGCTCCAGTTGATTTTTAACTAATTTATAGTAGTCGCCTTTAAGCGCGGTTAACTCCTGATGCGTTCCCTGCTCAATGATACGCCCTCTATCCAATACAATAATATTATCGGCATTGCTCACCGTACTTAACCGGTGCGCAACAATAACCACGGTACGTCCTTCAAAAAACTCATCCAGGTTATCCATGATCACCCTTTCATTATTGGCATCTAATGCGTTGGTAGCCTCATCAAAAAATATATAATGTGGGTCTTTATAAACAGCGCGGGCTATCAGCATCCGCTGGCGTTGCCCCTGGCTAATACCGTTTCCTTCGGCCCCTATTTTGGTATTGAGCCCCAATGGCAGGCCATCAATAAAATCCTGGATATTGGCGATCTTTATGGCATTCCTCAATTTGGTTTTATCCGGATAGTCATCACCCACGGCAATGTTACGTTCTATGGTATCTGAAAAAATAAAGCCATCCTGCATAACCACACCGCAGCCGCTGCGCCAGGTTTTAAAACCTATATTACTTATTTGCTGGCCACCTACTTTAATTTCTCCTTTTTGAGGTTCGTAAAAACGCAAAAGCAGTTTTAATATGGTTGTTTTTCCGCTACCGCTCATGCCCACTATAGCCGTGGTTTTGCCCTGGGGAATAACTATATCTATATTTTCCAACACCGGCTCATTTCCGGCACCGGGATAACGGAAAGTAAGATTACTGAGGGATAAACTTTTATTTTCGGGCAGGGCATGGCTCCATTCCTTATCAACGGGCTCCTCATCCTCCATCTGGTGAATTTCGTTCAAACGTTCCAGGCTGATCTTGGCATCCTGGAAGCCCTGGATAAAGCCTAATAATTGTTCAATAGGACTGCTTAACTGCCCAACAATGTATTGCACCGCAACCATGGCCCCTAAAGTGAGGTTACCGGTGATTACCGCCTGGGCGCTTAAAAAAGTGATCAGTATGTTTTTGCCTTCGTTAATAAAGGTAGCGCCGCCCTGCTGATATTGATTAAGCGCCAATGTTTTAACACTGAACTTAAATAACCGGGCCTGGATATGTTCCCACTCCCAGCGTTTTTGCTGCTCGCAATTGTTCAGTTTAATTTCCTGCATACCGCTTATCAGCTGCACAATGCTGCTCTGGTTTTTGGCCGAAATTTCAAAACTTTTGTAATTCAGCGCTCTGCGCCGTTTTAAAAAAATCACGATCCATGCGGTATACAAAGCACTGCTGACCGCGAAAACAAAAAATATAGTGGCATTGTAATAAGCCAGCACTATCGAAAAAATAAGCAGGTTAAACATCGAGAACAGTGTGCTTAGTGTAGAGCCTGTTAAAAAGCTTTCAATCCTTTTTTGATCACTCATGCGCTGCAGGATATCGCCGGTCATTTTGGTATCAAAAAAGCTCATGGGCAGTTTCATCAGCTTGATCAAAAAATCGGTAAGGATAGAAACGTTAACCCGGGTACTGATATGCAGCAGGATCCACGACCGGATAAAATCAACACTAACCCGGCCTATAATGAGCGCCGTTTGCGCAAACAGGATGATATAAATAAAATTAAGATTGCGGGTATTAATGCCAATATCAACAATAGACTGTGTTAAAAAAGGCGCGATGAGCTGCAATAAACTGCCGATACCCAGGCCAAATAGCAGCTGAACAACCAACCTGCGGTAAGTAATGAGATATCGTAACAGGAACGACCACCTCACTTCACTCCCCTTTTCATCCTCCTGTTCATAAAACTGCGGAGTAGGCGAAAGCAACAGGGCGATGCCCTCCATGGTTTCTGTGTCACTTTCCCAATTGCGTTTAAAATCTTCTTCGCTTAGGGTTATCAATCCATCGGCTGGGTCGGCCAGGTAGTATTTATGATTTTTAATCTTATATAATACCACAAAATGATTTTGCCGCCAGTGCAGGATACAGGGCAGCTCCGCCTCTTTTAGCTGTGCGGCATTGATCTTAACCCCCATTGACCTAAAACCAATTTTCTCGGCAGCATCGCTAATACCCAATAAGGAAACGCCTTCTTTGTTGATCTCACAAAGCCGCCTTAACGTTTGTACGGTGAAATTACGGCCATAATGTTTCGCGATCATCCGCATACAGGTAGGACCACAATCCATTTGATCGGGTTGCTTATAAAAAGGGAAGGCCATTAATCTGGATTTTATTATTTTATATTATTATATGAAGATAAAGATAAATGTAATACTTAAGGTAGTGGGGAAATTAGTATTATTTCTATATCGTTTTTTAGGTTGCCGCTAAACAAGTAAACCCACGCGGCCAAAATCAATTGAAGCGGCGCCATTTGTTAAATATGTTAAAGCATAAGGCTAATACGGATTTAAGTATTAAATTAGGGCTAAATTTTAAACGCACCTGAATGACGGCATAAATACCAACTTTATTTTTTATCAATAAATTATTTATTCAGTTGGCATTTTCTTTTTGGGATCCGCTTATTCGATTGCCCCCTAAAATACGGGCTATTACCTCGTTGCAAAGCGTTTATAAATATAAGAAACTAAGCTTTTTATATTTGATTTTTATTTCGTTAAGTGTATCTGCGCAGCAAAACAATAGCGGGGTTACACAGGTAAGCGGGCGCATTACTGATGCCTTGTCAGGAGCCCCACTTCCTTTTGTCCGCATCAATTTTACCGGCAGCAATCACAGTACAAGCTCCGATAATCATGGCAATTATTTATTAAGCGCGCCCGGCTCTTTTAATCAGGTATCTTTTTCATCTATGGGGTACATGCCGGAAAACAGAAAAATTAATCCCGGGCAGATCAATAGCATATCTGTTAAACTCAGGTATGCCGAAAACCAGCTAAAAGAGGTCAAAGTTATATCGGGAAAAAAAAACCGGTACCGTAATAAAGGAAATCCCGCCGTTGAACTCATTCAGCAGGTTATTGACCACAAGGAACGGAACCGTATGCAAAGCTCAAACTACCTGCAATATGATTTGTATGAGCGTATCGGTCTTTCTGTTTTTAACCTGTCAAATAAATTCCTGAACGGCCGTTTTTTTAGCAAATACAAATTTATGCTGGATACCACCTCAAAAGTAAATGGCCGAACGCAGACTACCCTGCCCGTATTTTTCAGCGAAAAAATGTTTCAAAACTATTACCGCAAAGATCCTTCAAAATCTATCCAGATCCTTAATGCTCAAAAACAAACCAACATTATCAAATTTATAGATACCGCCGGGCTCGATATTTATGTCAACCGGCTTTATGGCAATAGTATCGATATATATTCCAATAACATCTTTGTTATCAACCGTCAGTTCCTGAGCCCTATCGCCAACCATTCCCCAGACTTTTATAAATTTTTTATCACCGATACCATTAAAACAACCGCTGAAAAATTGATAGAGATCAGCTTTACCCCACGCAACAAAGGCGATCTTTTGTTTGAAGGCAAATTATATGTTACGATGGATGGTAGTTATGCCGTTAAATCATGCGAATTGAATGTAAATAAAGAGATCAACATCAACTTTATGCGCAGCCTCAGGATCCAGCAGGATTTTAAGCAGGATTCGGGTCGCTATTTTCTGGTAAAAAGCACAGTCAGGGCCGATTTTGGTCTTTTAAAGAATAAAGGGTTCGGGATACTTGGTGAACGCACCGCCGTATTTTCCAATTATAAATTAAACGCCCCGCAACCCGATGCCTTTTATAATGGAAAAAGTCTGCAGATTGCTGCAAATTCCAACCAGGCCGACACCAATTACTGGGCCCGCCACCGGCCAGATACATTGACCCAACAGCAGGCTACAGTATACGCGCATATTACCCGGCTGGAGAAGATGCCCTCCTTTAAAAGAACCACCTGGATCGCTTCGACACTTACCGGCGGCTATGCCAATATCGGACCGGTACAGCTTGGGCCCCTGGGCTCTACTTTCGCGTATGACTCACAGGAGGGTGCCCGGCTCCAGGCAGGCGGAAGAACAACACCCCAATTTAATAAGACCATTTATCTGGAAGATCACATCGCTTATGGCTTTAAGGATAAACAGGTTAAATATAACCTTAACACTTATTTTTCGCTCAACCAGGTATCCCCATTTCGATACCCCCGCGATTATTTTAAAGTAAGTTATCGCTACGATGCCGACCTCCCCGGGCAAAGCCTCACCGTTATTCCTGAACAGGCCGCGCTTACATCCTTCACTACAGGCAAAACGGACTATTGGTTATATAACAAAACGTATACAGTTGCTTATGTAAGGGATTTTGAAAATCATTTCTCTTTTAACATCGCGCTCAGAAACTGGAACCAGCAACCGGCAGGTACATTGGAGTTCAGATCGAATAACGCCGATAATCATAGCATATATAATTTAACTACCAGCGAGGTGGAGCTGAACCTGCGGTACGCGCCGCATGAACAAATAATACAGGGTACGGAAGTACGGCATACGATCCGTAGCCGGTACCCGATCCTGAACCTGCAGATAAGGCACGCGTTTAAAGATGTACTTAACAGCTCATATACCTATAACAATATTACCGCCAATATTTACAAGCGCTTTTTCCTTTCCCAGTTAGGCTACTCCGATATTACCTTATTGGGGAGTGTTACCACCGGAAAAGTGCCATTCCCGTTATTGAGCATTCTGCGGGCCAATCAATCCATAGCCTACGACCCCGATGCGTATAACAAAATGAACTACCTTGAATTTGTGAGCGACCATTACGTAGGCCTTAACTTTACGCACAGTTTTAGCGGCTTTATCCTGAACAAAATACCGCTGATACAGCATTTAAAATGGAGGGAATATCTTTCCTTTAAAGTATTGTATGGAGGTTTACGTAACGAAAACAATCCGCTGTTTTCAAAAGATCTGTATCAATTCCCGGCAGCTGCAAACGGAGCAAACGGCACTTTTTCATTGGGCAATACACCGTACACTGAAGGGGGTGTTGGCATAGGGAATATTTTCAAATTTTTAAGAATAGATGTGATCAAAAGGTTCAACTATCTTGATCATCCCGCGGTTTCGCCCTACGGTGTAAAACTTAGCTTTGATCCGCATCTTTAAATTCTTATAGCTGCTGTTATCAGTATAAGTATTCGGAAGAAATGAATACTTATATAAAAATTGTCATTTCGATAGAGCAAGGGAAGGAACGAGCGTTGTGCGAAAGAGAAATCTTCTACAGTATAAAAGGCCCATTTGCAAATCGTATAAGATTTCTCCTCGTTCCTCGTTCGAAATGACAGCTCTCTTTATTTCTTCCGAACGTTTGTGCCCGCCTCCCTTCATTAGAAAAGAAATTCAACAAAAAAGCCTTCAGATTGATATCTAAAGGCTTTTGAATAATGTTTTATTGCGATTGATATTACGTTATACTACCATCAAATCTACAAATTCATTTACCGGGGTATCCGCCAGCTTTTGGAAATCTAATGATGCATTTAAAATGCTCTGTTGCTGTTTTCCGGTAAATATCCGGGCCAGGTTAATCTTGAATTTTTCTATCAGTTTCGGGATGCCCTCTTCGCGCCTGCGTTTGTGGCCGATAGGATATTCCACCACTACTTCATCGAGTATTTGGCCGTCATTAAATTCTACGGTTAAAGCATTAGCTATGGAGCGTTTTTCCGGGTCGTGGTAATCTTTGGTAAACTGCGGATCTTCCACACAGGTCATTTTATCACGCAGTATATCAATCCGGCTGTCGGCAGCGATATTGTCTTCATAATCGGAGGCTGTCAGCCTTCCATAAATTAATGGTACGGCAATCATATATTGGATGCAATGATCCCTGTCGGCAGGGTTATTCAGTGCGCCTTTTTTATCAATAATGCGGATAGCCGCTTCGTGGGTGCGTATAGTAATCTTCTTGATATCGTCTGTTGTTTTGCCCGCCGCCTTCAGGTGCTCATGCAGGGTCATGGCCGCTTCTACCGCAGTTTGGGAATGGAACTCGGCCGGGAACGAAATCTTAAACAACACGTTCTCCATCACATAAGAGCCATAGTCGCGCTGGAATTTAAACTCATTCCCTTTAAAGGAAACATCATAAAAACCCCAGGTTTTAGCGGTAAGTACCGACGGGTAACCCATTTCGCCGGTTTTGGCGATGAGCGCCAGCCTTACCGCTCTTGAAGTAGCATCACCAGCGGCCCATGATTTACGACTACCGGTATTAGGCGAATGACGATAGGTACGCAATGACTGCCCATCGACAAAGGCCAATGATACCGCGTTGATCAGCTCATCGCGGGTAAGCCCGATCAGTTTTCCGACAACGGCAACAGAAGCTACTTTCACTAAAAATACGTGGTCGAGCCCTACTTTATTAAAGGAGTTTTCCAGGGCCAGTACCCCCTGTATCTCGTGCGCTTTGATCATGGCATCCAGCACATCTTTCATCAGCAACGGGGATTTTCCATTAGCAACGGCTGTTCTGGAAAGCCAGTCGGCAGTGGCCAAAATACCACCCAGATTGTCCGAAGGGTGCCCCCACTCGGCTGCCAGCCAGGTATCGTTAAAATCCAACCAGCGAATAATAGCGCCTATATTAAAGGCCGCCTGCACAGGGTCGAGCTGAAACTGGGTTCCGGGGACTTTCGCGCCGTTGGGTACTATGGTTCCGGGTATAATTGGGCCCAGTAATTTGGTACAGGCCGGGTAAGTTAAAGCTTCCAGACCGCAGCCTAAGGTATCCAGCAGGCAGTAGTGGGCCGTTTTCCAGGCCAGGTCATTTTTAATTTCGTAGTTTAAGGCATAGTCCACAATGTCGGTTAGTACTTTATCCGGCTGTGGTCTTTCGTTGGAGATATGGGCTGACATTATTATTTCAGATTTTTTTGATGATATTATTTAAACTTCCCTCCGGGGATTAAACCCCTTTTTCAGCAGAAAAGTGGGTTTACATGGTTTACACTTTTTTGGGTTAACACAGGCTTAATTTATTGATAATCAATGTATTAATAAAAAATATGATAAAAAAGTGTAAACCCACTTTTGTGCAAATATTGTTCATATTTCCTGTTCTTCCCGGGACTATTTTCTTTTGTTCAGGGGAACGAATTCTTTATTATCGGGTCCGGTATAATTGGCGCTCGGGCGGATGATCTTGCCGTCCTGCCGTTGTTCGATGATATGCGCGCTCCATCCGGTAACCCTCGATACCACAAAAAGCGGCGTAAACATCAGCGTAGGTACGCCCATTAAATGGTACGATACCGCGGAGAACCAATCGAGATTGGGGAACATCTTTTTCTCGTTCCACATCAGTGTTTCCAGGCGCTCGGCAATGTTGTATAACTGCATATCTCCCGACTCTTCCGAAAGCTCTTTGGCTACCTTTTTGATCACCACATTTCGCGGATCAGAGATGGTATATACCGGGTGACCAAAACCGATGATCACCTCTTTATTGGCTAAACGTTTACGGATATCCTCCTCGGCCTCATCGGGCGTGCTATAGCGGCTTTGAATATCATAAGCTACCTCGTTGGCTCCGCCATGTTTCGGTCCCCGCAGCGCGCCGATAGCCCCGGTAACAGCCGAGTAGATATCGGATCCGGTTCCCGCTATCACCCTGCTGGTGAAGGTAGAGGCGTTGAATTCATGCTCGGCATACAGGTTCAAAGAAACCTGCATGGCCCTTTCCCATGCCCCGGATGGTTTTTCGCCGTGCAACAGGTGCAGAAAATGCGCGCCAATGGAATCGTCATCAGTTTCAACCTCGATGGTTTTGCCGTTATGGGCGTAGTGATACCAGTACAGCAATGCCGAACTTAAACAGGCCAACAGCTTATCGGCAATATCCCGGGCTCCCGGAAGATTATGGTCGTCTTTTTCGGGCAGAACAGTCCCCAAAGCAGAAACGGCCGAACGCAGTACATCCATAGGATGCGCGGCGGCGGGTATCTGCTGCAAAATATTTTTTACCGCGATGGGTAAACCCCTTAGCGACTTTAGTTTTGCTTTATAATTGACCAGTTGCGATTGATTGGGCAGCGCGCCGTAAATAAGCAGATAGGCCACTTCTTCAAACTCCGCCTTTTCGGCCAGGTCAAGGATATTGTAGCCCCGGTAATGCAAATCGTTACCGCTTTTGCCCACACTGCATAGGGCTGTGTTGCCCGCAACAACGCCGGACAGCGCCACACTCTTTTTAGGTTTGAACGTACTTTCGGTATTACTTTCCATCCTGGTTCTTCTTAAAAAGGTTATCTAATTTTTGTTCATAATCATGGTAACCGATGCTTTTGTACAACTCTTCGCGGGTTTGCATCGTATTCAGTACATTTTTTTGCGTACCATCCTTCCGGATATGTTCATACACATTTTGAGCCGCTTTATTGGCTGCACGAAATGCCGACAACGGGTAAAGGATTAACTCCACACCGGCCTGGCCAAGCTCCTCAACGGTATACATGGGGATCATGCCAAACTCTGTAATATTAGCCAATACCGGGATGCCTGTGGCTTCCACAAATTTGCGGTAATAGCTCAGATCGGGCACGGCTTCGGCAAAAATGAAGTCGGCGCCTGCTTCTTTGTAAGCCACAGCGCGTTCCAGAGTTTTTTCTAATCCTTCGCCGGCAAAAGCATCGGTCCGGGCACCAATCACAAAATGTTCATCTGTACGGGCATCCGCCGCGGCTTTTAAGCGATCAACCATTTCCTCTTTACTCACGATCTCCTTACCCGGGCGATGTCCGCAACGTTTAGCACCTACCTGGTCTTCGATATGCAAAGCGGCGGCACCGGCTTTGATCAGTGATTTTACGGTACGGGCAATATTAAAAGCAGAAGGGCCAAAGCCGGTGTCCACATCTACCAACAGCGGCAGATCGCACACATTGGTGATGCGCTGAATATCGATCAATACATCCTCCAGGGTGGTAATCCCCAGATCGGGAATGCCCAATGACCCGGCTGCCACACCGCCGCCTGATAGGTAAATAGCGTTAAAACCTGCCTGTTGGGCTAATAAAGCATGATTGGCATTGATAGCGCCAATAATTTGTAATGGCTTTTCATTTTGCTGGGCCTCCCGGAACTTTTGACCCGGAGATTTAAAGTTATTAGTCTGCATGGTAAACTTTTCGAAAAATGCTTCTTCTTTAAACGTTCTTTAGTTCATAATACATCGCTCCCGGGAAAAATGTTCAGAGCCCTGTCCTGGAGACAGAACAATTCCCTGGTCAATTCAAAATTAGGTAATGTTTTTTCCGGTTGATGGTATATAAAAGAACGTTGGCAAGTTAGAAAATAAATATCAACAAATTGGTCTGTTGCTGATGAACTTCGTTGGGGCATGGGCGAAATTCGCGGTATCAACTCACCCCGACATCGCTGCGCTCGTCACCCCTCTCTCCGCTTCGCGCATAGAGGGGAATGTCTTTCTCCGCACGTCATGGCGAGCGATAGCGTGGCAATCCCCGATTAGCAGGGCAGCTCTGTAAGTGGGGGATTGCCACGTCGTTCCTCCTCGCAATGACGTATGTATTAAAAAAGTAGACCTGCTGAATCAGCCCATTTGCACATCAATCCAGCTTCCATTCGAATGTGATATAGGTCACGCAGGTATCCGGAAATTCCTGTCGTACTTTGTTATACAACAACGAAACGTAATCGCCAAAAAAGAAAACCATAACAAACTATATCATGAAAACACCCAATAACCCCATCCATATGCCGTCCCTCGGGTTTGGTACGCTGATCCCCGATCCGGCTTTAACCATAAGCGCAACCAAAGAGGCACTGGCAGCCGGGTTCAGGCATTTTGATGCCGCGGAAAGATACCGCAACGAAAACGAAGTGGGCGAGGCATTGCAGGCAGGACTTGCCGCCGGGAACATTGCCCGCGAAGATATTTTTGTTACCACCAAATTGTGGAACACCAACCACCGGCCCGAGCGCGTAGAACCGGCTTTTGAAGCGAGCCTGAAAAGACTCCGGCTCGACTACATCGATCTCTATCTTATCCATACCCCGTACGCGTTTCAACCGGGCGACAATCAGGACCCGCGGGATGAAAACGGCAATGTTATTTACGACCGCGGGGTGACTTTACTCGATACCTGGCGGGCGATGGAACGTTTGGTAGATGGCGGCAAATGCCGGGCCATTGGATTGTCTGACATTACTCTAAAAGATCTGATCCCCCTTTATGAGGCGGCGAGGATTAAACCCGCCGCGGTGCAGATTGAATCGCATCCGTATCTGCCCGAAACAGAGCTCCTGGAATATTGTAAGGAAAAGGGCATTGTGTTTTTAGCTTTTGCACCACTGGGCCACGGTATGAGGCCGGGACTGCTTGAAGATCCGGTTATTTTGTCCATTGCCGCACGGGTTGAAAAAACACCAGCCCAGGTATTATTGGCCTGGGCCGTACAACGTGGCACAGCCATATTGACCACTCCCAAAACCGCCGATCGGGCACGCGAAAATTTTGACATCTCGCCCCTGCCCGAAGATGCTTTTGATGAAATCAACCGCATCCAAACCAGGCAGCGTTTAAACCCGGTGGTGCACACAGGTGTTCCTGGTTTTATCCCCCAAGTGAAGGAGGATGGGAAAGCCAAAGCATAAGTTCAGGAGCGGATTACATCATCCTCGCCGTTGTTGGTGTTGTCACCAACAACTTATGATCATCGACTAAGCAGTAAAATGTTGGTGACAACACCAACATTGACGAAGACTAAATTTATTCGCCATACTCGAGATATATTTATGGAAAAATAACTCCAGTTGCATCATTAGAGAAAAATGCAGTGAATTATCAAAAATTGAAAGCACTTACAATAGTTTTATTTTTAATACTATCTTACTCCTATGGCTTTTGTCAAAGGCAAGCCAATTTATCGTTATCTAATACGGCCAACATGGTAGCCGGTATTGACCTCTATATTAATCAGGTGGACAAAAACCCAACGCTTTCTTCCACTAGTTTATTTGATAATACTGAGTTTCAGAAATACAGTATCTATAGTAAAAAAGAATATGCCATTAGGAATCAAATGTCCCGGAAAGTACTCAAAATAATAAAGATCAATCAAAGCGTAAATACCTCCTACTTCAAAAATGACCACATAGTTTATATGAATGAAATATCATCGGTACATGATAACTATTCAAGTATTAAAAATGTTTATTTTCAAAATGATTCAATAATATATAGTGCGACCAAGATATATGAGGAACAGATTTTGCAAATACAATGTTCATATAACGGAGCAGAACAGGGCGGTTCTTATACCTTAACAATTACTAAAGATTCCATTAAATATTGGGGGGATAGAGGGAAGATTGATATCATCAATTCATTATCTACCTGGAGTAGATTAAAAGAATCTTTTAGCTTATTTGATTTTGACAAAGTACAAACCACTGGTTTCCGTTCATACCTTGATGGCCACGATTTGAGTTATGTAATTACTACTGACAAAAGGACCCACAGCTTTGTGAATGCACCATTTAATGACCCACAATTAAAAAAGATGGCTGAGTTTTTTAAACAGATAAATCTTTTAATACCACTGCAAAAAAACTAACCAACAAAAAACCTTCAGATTAAATCTAAAGGCTTTTCAAATACTGTTTCGGATTTGGAAATCAGCGCCTACTCATCTGCCGGTTCCCAAAGCTCAATGATGTTGTCTTCCGGATCGAGTATATGAACAAATTTTCCATAATCGTACTCGGCAATTTCATCCACAATGGTTACGTTTTCCTTTTTTAGTTCGTCAATCAGTGCAGCCAGATTTTCTACGCGGTAATTGATCATGAAAGGTTTTTCGGAAGGATTGAAATATTTGGTATCCTGCGGAAAAGTGCACCACGAGGTTGATCCCTCTTTTTCCGGATTATCAGCTTGGCGCCACTCAAACGTTGTTCCGTATTCGGTTTGAGGCAATCCCAGATTTTTGGCATACCAGTCGTTCATACCTTTGGGATTATTGCATTTAAAAAATACGCCGCCAATGCCTGTTACTTTTTTCATATTGATTGGTTTAGTTTTATTTGTAAAATAGCGTGGAATATTTGATGAACTAATATAATAATTATTCATCCACCGGATACAGGTTATTACCTTCTAAAAATACTTAAACCTGTGCCACTACCAAATCCTGAAACCTTGGGCGGTTTGATACATTCTGGGCTACACAATGATCTCTTAAGGCGGCTAATTTTAATAAAGCCGGGTCAGTGTCGGCTTCTTTACACAAACTTAGCAAGTCGTCCAGTAAGTGACCATAAGCACTTACCTCTATCCGTTCCAGGGCATCAGCCAATTCGATGTCCGATCTGTCGTAAAAGCCAGACGCGCCAAAATCACCAAACAGCGTGTTTCCTTCTTCGTCTATCAAGGTGTTATGCGCATACAAGTCACCATGCATAACACCATGGCTATGCAATTGTGCTGCTAAAGACGCTATGGTTGACGCGATTTTTATAACCTGTTGTGCAGAAAGAATCATGCCCTCTTTAAAAACATCGCGGGTACAGCTGGCAAAGCTGGGCGGGTTACCCAGGTTAAAAAATCGCTCTGGTATTAATTCCATCACCAAACCTTGTTTTCCCTCCGGATGTGCCGATATCTTCCCGAGCAATTTTACAAGTCCGTAATGGCTACCCGAGGCTATGTAGCAGAGCATCTCGTCTTCCGGAAGCCCGTCGCTGGTAACGGCCCCTTTAAATATTTTGACGGCTACTTCCTTGTCGTCATCATTGCTTCGCCACCGGGCTTTGGATATAATGCCCGACGCGCCTTCGCCAAGTTGGTGTCCCCACTCCAGTTCCAGGTGATCAATAGAGTTCATCGTGGCTATTTGGGGCTTTATGTTAAATAAATTACCAGAAAATGCCAGCCAGGAAAGCTTGGGCATACTCAACAACCACCGCGGAAGCTCGCTTAACTGGTTGGCAGAAATGCGCAAAAGCGATAAATTGCGACAATTTTGGAGCTCGGCAGGCAGCTCCTTTAACCTGTTACCGGCAAGCATCAGCTTTTGCATACGGGTGCAATTTCCTATTTGAGCGGGTAGCGTTGTTACCCTGTTATTGGTAAGTATCAACCAACGAATGTTAGGATTAAGCGCCTTAGCCGACACTGTTTCTATCCGGTTTGATTTAAAACCCACGATATCTAAAATGGGGCAATCAGCCAGAACTTCGGGTAAAGCAGTAAACAAATTTTCCGAACAGAATAAGATCTTCAACTTTTTTAACCGGCCAAAATCGGCGGGCAATTCACTTAAAGCGTTATCAGAAAGATCAAGCATCTCTAACGTATCCGCCAGCTCAAATATCGCCTGCGGAAAGTGCGAAAGTCCCTCTGCCAGCTTTAAGGAAACGGCACCTTTAAGTTCGCCGTTTTTTAATTGTTCAAGTGTTTGCATGACTGTATAGAGATCAAGTGCCCGGCCGAAATTATGATCTCCCGCCGAAATTTTATTTATACCGCAAAAGTAACTGTTTCGGCCGCTTTTTGTTAGCATAAAACAGCACGCAGACACAGTTCGTCTCTTTTTTCATTCGCTATGTTTTTTCCTTGACGCAAGAAATCCGGTAATTATCGTTAGTTATGGGCTTCAGGCCTGATCAAAGCTAAATCAAGATATTTAAAAGCAAAAAAAGTCAGATTTTAATCTAAAGGCCTTTTTGACTTTTAATCTTGACTTAATCGTAGTGTCCTTAGACTATAAAGCTCGAACTCTTCTATAGGTGATTTGTATTGTGCAGCAAGATTAAAAGATAATTAGTGAAGTTATTTGAAGCAACAAAAAATCCCTGTTTTTTCTAAAACAGGGATTTAATAAAAACCTATATTTTAGAAACCATTATTTTAGTGTGTTTTGAAGAAATCACCGCTGTCAAATAATTCCGTCCCTTTATATTTCATTTTTTGATTTAAAAACCATACATACCACCCGAAACGGAAATTTGCTCTCCTGTGATCCAGGCGGCATCATCGGAAGCCAGGAATACGGCGGCTTTGGCAATATCTTCGGGCCTTCCTCTGCGGCCAAGCGGTGTTTTTTCAACAAACATCTTTTCGTATTCACTACCGGCAGTAACGCCTGCGCTGGCTGCGCCTTCTGTATCCGTAGCACCCGGCAATATAGAGTTGATACGAACGTTTTTCGCACCCAGTTCTTTTGATAAAGCGATGGTGAAAGCATCGAGTGCTGCTTTGGTTGACGAATATAAGGAGGCATTCGGGAGTGGATATTTACTGGCACCCGAACTAATATTGATGATATTTCCGCCCTTATCGCCGAAATGTTTCAGCGCTTCCTGGATAGTCAGGATTGGCCCCAGCACATTAACGTTAAAGCTCTGATGAAAAGCCTCCACTGATATCTGTTCAATTGGTGCGTATCCTTGCGAGACTGCATTATTGACTAAAATATCCACATTGCCAAAAGCTGTCTTCGCCGTTTGGAACAACCTGGTTACATCAGCTTTGTCAGATACATCACCCTGAACTGCAATGGCTATGCCGCCACTGTTGATTATTTCTTTTATCACTTTATCAGCACCTTCTTTACTGGAGGCATAATTAACTATGACCTTTGCGCCTGCCGCCGCATAGTGTTTGGCGATAGCTGCGCCTATTCCTTTTGAAGCACCGGTAATTACCGCTACTTTGTTTTCTAATTTGCTCATTACTCTATTATTATAATTTATTTAAGATTTAAAACTTGACCAGATCCTGAAAGATCAGTTTACCCCAGCTGTTTCCCTGCGCTTGTACAAGCAGCCCGCCTTCTGAAAGCCCGCCAAGCTTGACCGGCGCAAAACCAAGATTTTCTGCAAGCACACTAATCTCTGCTGCCGCGCTGTCATCGTCACTTGTGAGAAACACTACTCTTTTACCACCATTTACAGCCGGATCCTGATCAAGGATCGCAGCACCTAAATGATTAAAACCCTTGACCAGTTTTCCGCCGGTAAAGGCCTTTGCTACGAATCTGGCAGATGGCAGTCCTTCCATTTGCTCAGGAGTTACACCGTAGGCATTGGTCACATCAACGATAGTTTTTCCCTGCCAGTTAGGAAGCGCCTTCGCTACATCCGGGTGCGATTCAAAACGCACCGCCAAAAAGATAATGTCTGCCTTAACCGCTTCGGGCAGTGTAGCAGGGATGATCTCCGGGCCGATCGCGGTCGCTTCGGCGGTAAAGCTTTCCGGGTCACGCGTGGTGGCAACGGCTACTTCTATACCCTTGCGGGCAAACGCCCTAGCCAAGGCCTGGCCAATCTTGCCAAAGCCGATAATGGCGTAGCTTGCTGCTTTCTTTTCTGAATTGCTCATTTTATAAATTTTTAAGAATTATTTTGATAAATAGGTCATGCCGCCATCAACCAGTAGTTCGGCACCCAACATGAACGAAGAATCATCAGAGGCCAGAAAAACTGCCGTTTTACCAATGTCAGATGGTTGACCGATCCTGCCGATAGGCATTTGATCGGCAAAGTGTTTTTTGACTGCTTCCATTTGTTCTGCGGGAACAAACTTGTCAAACGCCGGGGTATCTGTTGTACCCGGTGTAATCACATTAGCCCTGATCTTCCGGTCTAAAAGGTCGCTTGAAAATCCTTTGGCTAAATAGATGACTGCCGCTTTTGCTGCCCCATAAAGGGTGAAGTTCGCATAAGCCCGATGGGCGGCATTTGACCCGATTAAAATAACAGAACCTCCATAATTCATATGAGGCAACGCTTTTTGAACAGTGAAATAAACACTTTTTAAGTTCAGATCGATCGCCTGATCAAATGCAGCTTCATCAAAAGTTGCTACTGTTCCTACCGCTCCGGCACCCGCATTAGCGACAACCACATCTATCTTTCCAAATTTTTCAGCTGTTGCTGTAAATGCTTTTTCCAAATCGGCAATATTGGTTACATCGGCATTGATGGCGATAAAACCATCGCCAAGCTGTGCAACGGCCCGATCTAAGGTTTCCTGGTTCCTGCCGATAATAGCGCCCTTCGCACCTTCGTTTTTAAATGCTTCCGCAATTCCAAATCCAATACCACTGTTGCCACCCGTGATTACGGCTATTTTATTATTTAATCTGCCCATTACTAAATATTTTTAAATTTGTTTCACAAAGTTACTATCAATAGTTTATTTTTGTAACTACTATAGCTTATTCTGGTTACTGGGAGGTAACTACAAATTAGAAAATATGAGAGACGAGAGATTTTGCGCATCGAATTGCCCCTTCACGAGAGCCATCGGTACTATTGGTAATAAATGGAAACCGATCATTATTAATGTTATCGGAACACGTACCGTACGTTTTGGTCAGTTGGATTCCATTATACCGCTTATTTCAAGGAAAGTATTGACAGAACAACTCAAAGAGCTGGAAGAAGATGGAATGCTGGCAAGGTTAGCTTATAAAGAACTACCACCAAGGGTAGAATATAAATTGTCTGAAAAAGGCTTGGCTTTTTTGCCCATTTTAGAAAGTATAAAAGAATGGAATTGTAAATATGAGGTAGCTCCAATGCCTGGCGAGGCTGATAAAAAAAACAGGATAAATTATGCCCGGGCATTGTAAAATTGAATCCTAAGAATGAACGGAAATGAAAAGTTCCGATCATTTTATCAAAAGGCAATTTTCCGGATTTTGTCATCGACAGATTGGGAAATTGTACACCGAATAAAAATTGCCGGAAATAAGTCCGATCTTTATTGAGTATCGTCTTACGATATTACTTGCGGTCTGTGTTAACATCGACTGCAGTCAATAAAAAAAGCCTTCAGATTTCCACCTAAAAGCTTTTCACAATCTTTCCCATGTATGGGTTAGTAGTGGTCCCGACGAGAATCGAACTCATATCTAGAGTTTAGGAAACTCCTATTCTATCCGTTGAACTACGGGACCTTTATGGTTTACAGGACGTACATCCGCAAACAGTTTGCAAAGGTGCAAATTATCAATGAAAAATCACACTCCTGCTTGCAAAATTTGTTAGGGGCCTATTTACACATCTGCACATCCGCACATCTAATTACCTGATTACCGATCCGTTATGGAAATCATCAACCGGAGCTACAAAGCTTAGCTTGCCTGTACTGTCTTCGGCCATCAGGATCATGCCTTGCGACAGTATCCCTTTGATTTCGCGGGGTTCCAGGTTTACCAGTACGCTTACCTTTTGGCCAACAATGGCTTCCGGTTCGTAATACTCGGCAATGCCCGATACGATGGTGCGTTCGTCAATACCGGTGTCGATGGTTAGTTTGAGCAGCTTTTTTGTTTTGGCTATCTTTTCGGCGGTTAAAATGGTACCCGTGCGGATATCCATCGTGGTAAACGTTTCGTAATTGATGTTTTCCTTCGCAGGCAGCACATCGGCCGATTTTGGCGCTGCAGCTTCTTTTTTAGCCTGCAGCTTTAGCAACTGACGCTCAATCACCTCATCTTCAATTTTTTCAAACAGCAGAGCCGGCGGGTTCAACTGGTGACCATTATTAAAGTAGATCTCCTGGTCATAGTGGATCACTTCATTTGGCCAGTTGAGCATACCGATGATCTTTTTAGCCGTAGCCGGTAAAAATGGCTGTGCGCAAGCGGCCAGGTGCCCTATTAGCAACAGGCAATTATGCAGGGCTTGCTTCGCTCCTTCCGGGTCGGTTTTAATGGTTTTCCAGGGCTCTTTTTCGGTGAGGTAACGGTTACCCAGGCGGGCGATATCCATTACGGCCTGTAAGGCCTGGCGATAACGGTAAGCTTCCAGGTTCTTTTCTATCTCATCATAGTAATTACCCAACTCTGCGTTCAGTGTGGCGTCGGTTAGTTCGATACGATCGCTTGTGCCTTCTACCTTGCCTTCATAAAACTTGTGCATCAGTATCATCACCCGGTTCACAAAGTTGCCTAATATGGCCACCAGTTCGTTATTGATACGTGCCTGATAATCTTTCCAGGTAAACTCGCTGTCGCTGGTTTCGGGTAATATCGAGGTCAATACATAGCGCAACTCGTCCTGTTTGTTTGGCAGCTCTTCCAGGTACTCATGCAGCCAAACAGCGTGGTTGCGCGAGGTGGAAAGCTTATCGCCTTCCAGGTTCAAAAACTCATTGGCAGGCACATTTTGAGGCAGAATATATTCGCCATGCGCATGCAGTATGGATGGGAAGGTAATACAGTGGAATACGATATTATCCTTACCAATAAAATGGATCAAACAGGCATCGTCCTGCTCGTCGGCCTGCTTTTTCCAGTATAGCTTCCAGTCTTTATTATTATCAATAGCCCATTGTTTTGTGGCCGATATATAGCCTATAGGCGCATCCATCCAAACGTATAGTTTTTTGCCTTTGGCATCGGCCAGCGGCACGTCGATACCCCAATCCAGGTCTCGGGTCATGGAACGTGGCTGCAGGCCTTGTTTAAGCCATGATTTGCACTGGCCAAATACATTCACCTTCCAGCTACCCTCTTTGGCATCTATCCATTGCTCCAGCCAGGGCTGATATTTATCCAGCGGCAGGTACCAGTGTTTGGTTGGTTTTAAAACCGGCGGCTTCCCGCTCAAGGTTGATACCGGGTTGATCAGGTCGGTCGGACTTAACGAGGTACCGCATTTTTCGCACTGATCGCCATAGGCATTCTCATTATGGCAATTAGGGCAGGTACCAATAATATATCTGTCGGCCAGAAACTGGTCAAAATCCTCGTCGTAATACTGCTCGCTTACTTTTTCAATAAACTCATCCTTTTCATACAGGTTCAGGAAAAACTCCTGCGACAACTCATGGTGTATAGGTGATGAGGTGCGGTGATAAATGTCAAAAGCTATCCCGAATTGCTCAAAGCTGTCTTTTATCTGCTGATGGTATTTATCAATAATAGCCTGTGGTGTAGTGCCTTCTTTTTTGGCCTTAATGGTAATGGCGGCGCCATGCTCATCAGACCCGCAAACGTATACTACATCCTTTTTTTTGAGCCTCAGGTGGCGTACAAAAATATCGCCCGGGATGTAGGCTCCTGCCAGGTGACCAATATGCAGCGGACCATTAGCATAAGGCAAGGCAGATGTTATAGTGAAGCGTTTGTATTTGTTGAGTTGTGACATGAAATATGCGGCAATGTAAATAAGCCGCAAAGATAATTCATTTAAGCCGGAAAGTTTGGAAGTGCGGGTTTCTTTGTCCTAAAATCTTTTATGGGGTTTTTAATGAGCATGTAGCAGAATGGGTACTTTACCTCCGTTCAGCATGACAAATCTATTTTTTACCCCTTTCCGCTATAGGCGAAGAGAGGGCCGTACAGCGAAGCGTAAACGGGGTGAGTCGGCTCTGCGATCTGGCTCCGCAAGCTTTGCTGCCACAAAAGCAAAACTTTTACTATAATTGCTTTATGCATAAACCAGCCGACGACGCTTCTTCCGGACTCCGCCTACCTTATTTAAAAAAAGGCGATAAGATAGCGATCACCTGTCCGGCAAAGAAACTGCCCCGGCCCATGAACGATGCCGTGGCCCTGCTACAATCATGGGGACTGGAAGTGGTTTTGGGCGATACTGTAACCGCATCTTACCACCAGTTTGCCGGCGATGATGATCTGCGCGCGCGTGATCTGCAACGCTTTATTGACGACGACAGCATCAAAGCCATTATAGCGGCCCGTGGGGGCTATGGCACCATCCGGATGATTGATAAGGTTGATTTCAGCCGCTTTGCCAAACACCCAAAATGGCTCATCGGTTTTAGCGATATCACCGTGCTGCATACCCATTTGCTGGCCAACTATGGGGCTCAAACCATACACGGGCAAATGCCGGTTAACATTCCCGATGCGTCCAAACATTCATTGGATACTTTGCGCCAGGCCTTGTTTGGAGAAGCGTTAAGTTATCAATACCATGCCCACGGCAAAAACCGCAGCGGCAACGGCAGCGGAATATTGGCAGGCGGCAACTTATCCCTATTGGTAAGCGTAGCCGGTTCGGTATCCGACCTTGACTATGCGGGCAAAATATTATTTATAGAAGATGTTGGCGAATATCTTTACTCGGTTGACAGGATGCTGCGCAGCCTGAAACGGGCAGGCAAGCTCGCCTGGCTCGCGGGCCTGGTTGTAGGTGGTTTTAGCGATATGAAAGATAACGACATTCCCTTCGGGCAAACCGTACCTGAGATTGTTATGGATATTGTGCAGGAATATGATTACCCCGTATGCTTTGATTTTCCGGCCGGGCACATCCCCGATAATTGCAGTTTGATATTTGGCAGGAAGGTTCAGCTATCTGTACAGGGGCAGGATGTAGGTTTGCAGTTTCTTTGAACTTAGAATTAACTCCGTTGAGGGCTTCGCCGTTTCCAGAATTAAGGGGGTTACTGGATCTCCCTCGCCCAAAAGATAAAAACTTCTGCGATTTAGACCAGGTATTTTTCCAGTTCTCTCCCTACGGGAGAGGTGCGGCTGACATGAGTGTAAAAGCAAAGGGGTATTTATACAAGCAGTATAAACCGGCAATGATACATAAACCCCTTCCTCCCCTTCCCGAGGGAAGGAATGTCACAGGCCCGGGCTTTTGCTCGGCATGCCCATTTTCTTCCTGAAAGTATTTTTTATATATTAAAACCAAATTTCAACCCTGTTAAACAAAACTTACCATTATAATTTATGGCAATACTGAGCAACTTAAGCAATTACAAAAACTTTGGACTGTTGATCATCCGCTTGGGACTGGGTATCACTTTTATTTTTTATGGTTACCCTATGCTCATGGGCGGCGTAAGCGGCTGGAAGGAGCTGGGCCACTCTACCAGGCATATCGGCATCCATTTCTGGCCGGTGGTGTGGGGTTTCCTGGCGACGCTAACAGAAGCATTTGGCGGCGTTTTACTCATTATAGGCTTTGCCTTTCGTCCGGTATGCATACTGATGATATTGACGCTTATTGTAGCTGCTGCATCCCATTTTGCCAGAGGTGAAGGGTTTGGCGGCGCTGCCCATGCTCTGGAAGATGCCCTGATATTTGCTGGCCTTTTATTTGTTGGCCCGGGTAAATACAGCGTGGATAAAAAATAAACTGTTTAATTTTGGACTGTAATAAAAAAGGGATTTGCCATGCTGGCAAATCCCTTTTTTATTATTTAAACGTTATAGCTAACTATTTAGGCATAACATTTTTATCAAAAAACAGCCTGGTTGTTACCACATCGCCGCCAATGGCTGCAGATGCTGCTTTATAATTAGCTGGGTTTACATTTGCCTCATCAACCGGGTATTTGAAACGAACCGGAAAATCACTAAACGCGCCGGTTGCTGGTTTATAAAGCACAGGAAAGTCAAGTCTCCTGGTCTCGATCCATGCATCCCACCCCCTGTTAAAGTTAGCAACCCATTTTTGAGTAGCCAGGTTATTAGCTGTATAAGGGTTAGCAGCAATAAAGGCTGTCGCGCTTCCCGCTTTCCAATAATCAAACGAGGCCTGAACACCTTTTTCATAATAAGAGGAGGCGGCATCTCCATTAGTTATCAAGTTTTTTGCTTTTGCTTCTGCTAAATAAAATGAAACCTCTGCGTAATCAAGCAATAGACCGGGGGCAGTAGCTGCAGTTACAACAGCTCCTACATGCGAAAAACTTTCATAGTTTGCTTTTACACCCGGATCGGCACCTAAATATACACCTGGATCATTAGCTGTTGCCTTATAAAGGGTGAAATATTTTGATGCGCGGGGGTCAAGTATCCCGTTACTGTTATTGAGTTGCTTAACTAATGTAGCACAAGCTACAAAGTCATTTCTGCCGCTTTGGACAAGGTCAACCCATATTGGGTTGGTATTCGGTGTTGCAGCCAGGTATACCAATGTAGCATTATCTGCATTATCGGTAAAAACACCTGCATCCAATGCCGCCTGAACAGTTGTTTTAGCTAAAGCCGCATCATAATCGGCAATGGTCATACCCATTTTCAATTTAAATGAGTTGGCAAATTTTTTCCATTTGGCAACGTCTCCGCCATAAATAATATCGGCAGAACCCAAACTTGCCGTACCGCTTAATGCAGCCACATCGGCATCAAGGCGTTTTAACAGATCTTTATAAATGGTTGCCGCATCATCATATTTTGGAAAATTGTTTTTAGCATCAAGCGCCTGCGAATAAGGCACATCGCCAAACGTAGTAACCAGGTAATAAAAAGAGTAAACCTGTAATATATCCGCAATCGCGATATCATTCTTTTTTACAGCATCGCCAACTACGGTAGGGTCGCCGGGAATGATGTCTTTAGCTAACTTTAAATTGTTTAGCACATCACGAAACAGGCTACCCCACATCTGCCGGTTGATGTTACGGGTATCAAAATTGTACAAGCTTTCGTCGTTATAAGTAGTTTCCTGCCATTGTTGTTCAACCAGCCTGAAAACATTATTATTTACGCTTGCTGATGTAAGGGCATTTGAAAGTTGCCGCTCGGCCTGTGTAATTAACGTTGGAGCAGGTACCGTAGGGAAAAGCTTAGGATTGGTATTCAGGTTTTCAAAATCCTTTTTGCACGCCCCCAGCATAACCAGCGGAAGCAGTGCCCATATATATTTTTTCATATTGGTTAAAATCTTACTTTTAAGTTTAGGGTAAACATTCTGGCCGTTGGGAAAGCACCGCTTTGATAACCTTGAAGGTTACCTGCACTCAGGGCTTCTTCAGGATCTGAGTAGGGTAGATTTTTGTGGATGATCCATAAATTTCTGCCGCTTACTGCAAGATCAACTCCTTTAATTGGCCCCCATTTAGAGGTGAGGCTTTGCGGAAACGAATAGTTCAATGACGCTTCACGCAATTTCACATAACTTGCATCGTAAACATAAGCTGCTGCCGGGTTGTGCTCATAACCATATAAACCGGTAGCATCATTGCGTACCCTGATATTATTCTTGTTGCCATTGGCCGCAATACCTTGAATGATTACCCCTCCGCCGTTAGCAAGCGAGTTTCTTGACGGATTACCCAGGTCATTATTGCCAACGGTTTCTGGATATAAACCCGTATCCATACCATAGTAAGTATCCAGGGAGAATACGTCACCGCCTTTACGAATATCGATCAGGAAGCTCAAAGTAAAGTTTTGAACGCGTACAGAGTTGGTAATACCACCTATCCAATCCGGGTTAATATTACCTATGGTACTGGTGCTCGGCGATTGTTTATAATAACCCGCGTTATCGCCGGTTTGATCAACAACACGGCCACCGTCTTTGTTCAGGTATGGTTTTCCGTTGATATCGGTAAAAGCAGTACCGCGGATATCGCCATACGGACGGCCCAATGTAGCATTCAATGATACACCGCCCTGGAATGATGATAACAACAGGTTTGTTGCAGGCTGGCCGGTTGGGTCTACATAAAGCGATAAAACCTTATTCTTGTTTTTAGTGAAGTTAACGCCAACTTTCCAGGTTACCAGCTTACTGTTTACAGGGGTACCGTTCAATGAAACCTCGATACCCTTGTTTTGTATAGTACCGGAGTTAATATAGGTAGCATCGTAACCGGTAGCTCTTGACAGGGCAACAGGCAAAAGCTGATCGCTGGTTTTAGATTCATAATAAGTGAAATCAAAACCTAAACGGCTGTTAAAAAACTGCATCTCTAAACCCGCTTCTTTCGATTTTGAACGTTCGGGTTTTAAAGTGGCATTGTTTTGAACAACGCCTATGAAAGATTGCGGGTTTGAGCCAAACGGTGTACCAAAAGAATAAAAGTTTTTGGTAAGGAAAGGCTGACCGCCATTACCCACTTCGGCATAGTTAACTCTTACTTTACCGTATGACAACCACTCATATTGTTTAAGCAGTTCGGAAAAAGTAAAACCTAAATTAACAGATGGATAATAAAACTTATTGCTGTAAGATGGTAAAGACGATGAGGCATCACGGCGTAATGTTCCGTCTAAAACTACCATTTTTCTCCAGGTAAAGGTGGCTCCTGCAAATAAGCCATCAACTTCTTGTCTGATATCGTTTTCGGTAGGAGCAGCCGGCGCATTTTTAGAGTTTGCCAAAGCATAAACATTCGGGATAATTAAACCGCCGTTTGTTGCTGCCGAAATTAACTCATATCGGTTTTTCCTGATGTTAACACCTAACAATCCTTTAAAATTAAGGTCGGAGCTAATGTTTTTGTCAACCGTAGCCAGGAAGTCTAAATTGGTTTCGTTAAAATTGATATTTCTCCTGGTATAAGCAGATACGCCTTGTGAGCCAAAAGCACGTCTTTCTTCCTGTATCATGCTTGAATTATCAACGGTTACACGACCCATTAAATTTATCCAGTCGTTAACCTTATAATTCAGGTTCACATTGCCAAAGTAATGGTGACGCCTGTCTGTTTCATAATTTTGATAGCGGGTGAAGTATGGATTATCCTGGAAATTAGGAACAAGGTTGGTTGGGCTTTTCCAGTTCCAGGTGATATCTTTTCCTCCCGATGCAAAATAGGCGTCTTTTTGTGCCTTAATATCGGTATTCATCTGCCACCATTGCCTAAAGTTGCGTATAACGTTTTCGGTTTGATAACCACTGCCATAGCGGCCCTTACCATCTGTACGGGTGTAATTAATACTTGCGCCCGCGGTTAATTTGTTGGTAATTTTATAGGTGCTTGCAAAATCAACACTGTTTTTTAATTCATTACTGTTAGGTAAAAAACCGGTTTGATTATTACGGGTATAACCTAATTTAAAGCTGCCGTTATCGCCGCCATTGGTAACAAACAAACTTTGGTTATTAGTTACCGGGTGAACAAAAAAGGTAAGCGGATCATTGGCCGCGGCAACCCATGGCGTTGCTTTTCCAAAATTTGGAGATGTGGCCACAAATGAATCCCATTGATAAACCTTTAAATTAGGATCAAACCGATGGCCATAAGAAGCATCTTCATGCATAGGGGCTACCAGGTCGGTAACACCATCGCCATTAACATCCTGCGTCAGGAAATAGCCGGTTGGGTCTATCCCATCCTTTTTATTATAAATAGGACCATAACCAGCGCCGTACTCATGCTGATAAGTAGGCAATGTTGATTTATCAACGGCGCCAAAACCAACGCTACTGTTAAAAGTAACACCTAAGCCTCTGCCTGGCTTTTTAGTGGTAATTACAATAACACCATTGGCACCTATAGAACCGTACAGGGCGCTACCTGCCGCTCCTTTAAGTATGGTAACCGATTCTATATCATCAGGGTTAATATCCGAAATAGGTGATCCGTAATCATAACCCCCCCTGCCTGTTTCAACAGTACCAAGGTTACCCGATGCATTAGCACCTGTACCGCCGGCACCGGCATTATTACTTCCGCCGTTTCCTGAGCCCGGGCCACCATTGTTCATGGGCACACCATCAACTACAAATAATGCCTGGTTGTTTCCTAACAATGACTTTGTACCCCTTAAAACCACGTTGGTTGAACCACCTAACGCGTTGTTTTGCCTGATCTCTAAACCGGCAACTTTACCTGAAAGGCCGCTTACAAAGTTTGAACCACGCTGTTTGCTCACCTCATCACCGGCAACCTGCTGGGCGGCATAAGCCTGCTGGTTACGGGTTCGGCTTAAGCCTAAAGCGCCAGTTACCACAACTTCGCCAAGCTGCTTGCTCGACATGGCAAGCCTTACGTTTACTACAGAACCCTTTACCTGTACCTCTTGCGTTGCATAGCCAATAAAGCTGATGACCAGTGTAGAACCATCCGGAACACTTAACGTGTATTTTCCGTTGCTGCTGGTTTGGGTACCAGTTGTAGTTCCTTTTACCTTGACGGTTACTCCCGGGATTGGCAGGCCGTCTTCCAGGCCTGTAACCGTACCGGTAACTGCACGGTTTTGTGCAAATGTTTGTGTTATTGACAACAGGAAACACAAACTTACTAGTAGAAGTTTTTTCATTTTTTGTGAATAAGATCAATTAATAGTTAATACTATGTGAATTGTGGCGTTATCGTATAATATATTTTGCAGAACTATAAAATAACGCAGGGGCTATATTACATAAAATATTGTAAGAAATTAACTCTTTTTTAAATTATTGTAACATATTTATTACATATTTTACCCATAATGCCTACCTGATATATATATTATTTTATTGCCTTAAAGGATGCTTTTTTGCGTAAAATAAAATTTATTGACAGATTGTTAAGAGTGATTTGCTGAAAGGTTTTCAAGCCGTTGGGCGCGGAAAAATGTAACGCGGATGAGCAGTGGTTTACTGCTCGTTTCAAAAAAAAATGACGGTTTCTGTAATGAAAACCGCCATTCCTATGGTTTTTATAACTTTCAATTAGTCAACATCCCAAAAAATTCTGTTATTAAAAATATCAATTTTAGGAACATTGGCACCGTTTCCATTCACTTCATTTTGTGGATAAGGTAATCGTACCGGGAATTTGCCACCGCTTTGTTGATTTTGCGTAAGTGGGTTTCCTGTAGGATAACCTGTTCTTCTAAATTCGCACCAAGCTTCAAAACCATTGATCCCGTTTAATGCAATCCATTTTTGAGTTATAATGGCCTCGATTTGCTGATTTAAACCCACCGCTAAATTAAAGTTAATTAACCGATTAGCTGCGCCTGCGGTAATATAAGCATCCGCTGCATTTGCTGTTGAGCCCAATACTTTAAATGACTCTTCAACACCTTTTTGATAATTGATTGCTGCACCTGCTACCCCACCTGTTAAATAGCCTCTAACTTGGGCTTCTGCTTGTAAAAAGTAACTTTCCGAAGCGGAAATTAAATAGGCCGGCGTAGCGTATCCGCCATCCGCTGAAGCTTTAACAATACTTGCTCCAACAGGGGATAAATCGGCCGATCTATTACCTGAAGCAGCTGTACTTCCAGCTATAACACCTTTATAAACATTCGATGTGGTAATATTTGGAACAGGGCGATAAAGTAAAGTCAAGCGAGGGTCACTACTATTAGCTAAAAAGTCAACAGCAAATTTATTACCTCTGGTGGCCTGATAATTACTGGTTTGCGCTCCTGTTAAAGTAAAACCAATAGAAGTATAAATTGGACTGAATTGACCAGATTGATTTGCATAACCTGGATTACTTGCAGCATTAGTCTCTAAAAATGAGGCGCCAGATAAGGATGCAAAGCCTGCTGTTACTTGTGATGTCCTGCTTGTAGCACGACTTTGACGTATCAAAACCCTTAACTTCAATGTATTTGCAAAACGTTTCCAAAAATCCATTTCAGCAATAAGAGCAGAGCTACCGAATACGATATCGGCAGCAGCTGGTCTAATTGCGGTTGCTGAAACATCAATACTAGCCACGCCATCGTCAATTAGTTTAATAATACCATCGTAAACACTGGTTGCAGCATCATATTTAGGGGCAATAACTTTTGTATTCTTTAGCGCATCGTTAAATGGAATATCTCCCCATGCATCAGCCAACACCTGAAAATCATAAGCCTGCATGATCTTTGCAATTGCCACCAGGTTCTTTTTACCGTTAGCATTATCAATCACATACTGCAGGTTTTTTAATGAGTTGGCGTAAAAGTTAGTCCACTGGGTATCATAAGTACCAGGCGTAAGGTTGTAAGTTTCCTGTGGAAGATAAAACAGAAAATCTGGCGCCTGTCCCCAGTTGCCGGTAAGCAAGTTACCTAGCACGTTAAAACTACCATTTACCTGGCTGCCTGCAAAGTTCACTGCACTAGGTAAAACCAACTCAGGTGTTGAAGTTGATGGATTGTTTGGACTCGTATTCACATCCAAAAAATTCTTTTCACAGCTCGAGGTTGTTATTGCCAGGGCGGCCGCCACAAATCCTCTTAAAATATATTTAGTTTTCATTATCTTTTTAAATTAAACATTATTAAAATGTTGCTCTAATATTCAAACCAAAGTATCTGGTTGATGGCGTATTGCTGATCTCACGACCCTGAGAATTATTGGTACCAAAAGCATTAGCTTCAGGATCAATGTATTGATTAGATTTTGGAGTCCACAATAAAATGTTTGATCCGGTTAATGCCACACTTGCACGACCAAAAGGAGTACCTTTCAACAGGTTTTTTGGTAATTGGTATTCTAATGAAACATCTCTTAATTTCAGGAAGGCAGCATCAACAATATTATTGGCGGCAACTTGATTATAAACACTATACCAATAATCAAAGCCACCATCGGCTGTTTTCAGTGTGGTATTAGGTGTATAACTTCCGTCTGCATTTTTAATTACAGAGTTAGGGAACACAAATGGCTGACGATTATATTGAGTTGTTAAAGGAGTTGAACCAGTAAAGATTAAAGTATTCATTGTACCTGAATAGATCACATTTCCTGTTCGGTAATCTAAGGTACCACTCAGTGTGAAGCCTTTGTAAGAGATGCTATTAGAGAAACCTATGATATGTTTCGGGTTTACCTGTCCTAGTACCTGGTTAGAAGGGTCTTTAATAGGGTTACCATTAGCACCTACTACAACATGCCCCTGACCATCTGTCAGGAATTTACTTCCGTATAATACCGGGTATTGCTGGCCAACAATTGCTGCCGGAACAGGGTCTCCTGTACCTAACGGCAATATTTTAGAATCCTGATAAACTCTGGTCACTTTACTGTCGTTATGGGTATAGCTTACTGTAAAATTCCAGCTAACTCCATTTGCACTTGAAAATGGCTTTCCTCTTAAAGCAATCTCAACACCCTTATTCTTGATATCGCCAGCGTTAAGTGTAGCTTGAGTATAACCTGTTGATGATGCTAAAGCAACGTTAGTGATCAGGTTACTGCTTTTGGTTTGATACCAAGTAAAATCCAAGCCCAGTTTATCTCGTAAAAAGGATAGTTCTGTACCTAACTCATATGAGGAAGTAAACTCTGGCTGTAAATTAGGATCCGGGTAAGTATTAGTCAAACTAAATGAGGCAGCTGAACCGTATGGGTAGCCGCTACCAGGATTAAAGGTTGGCAACAAACTGTACGCGTTAGCGTTGTTACCCACTTTAGCATAACTGGCTCTTAATTTAGCAAACGATAAAGCATCGCTATTTTTAAGCTCAGGAATTGACTCTGTTAACAAATAACTTAAGCTGGCAGATGGGTACCAGTATGATCTGTTACTCGGAGCAAGTGTTGATGAATGGTCATTTCTTAATGTTGCATTCAAGTATAAATATTTACGGAAATCAACTGTCAAGTCACCTGCAAATGAATATCTTCTGGTCAGGAATGTTTGCTCTGAACCGGATAATTGTCCAACCGCATTGCTCAAGTTAAAAAAGCCCGGTATAGCGATAGCATTTGCTGTTGTAGAAAGCAATCTTTGGTTGGTTTCATATATGTTGTTTAACAATATAAAGGTGGTGGAGAAATCTTTGTTTAGATCCTTTTTAAATGTAAGCAATAAATCTGAGTTTAAGATACGCTCATAGTTGCTTCCCTCTATCACACTACCGGTAGTTGAGCCCGGGCGCTGAGTGGGGCTAATGGCCGTTAAACCATAGGTTGTTCTTTCAAAAGTTTGCTTACGATTGTCAATACTCACATCTGTACCTAAACGATAAGTGATGTTTAACCACTTGAACGGATCATAACCAACTTGCATACTACCTAACAAGTGATCCAACATACTGTTAAACCTGTTATTTTCCAGTGCGTAATATGGGTTAGGATAGTAACCATCAAAATAACCATCAGGCCCCGCAAACGGATTATGCCTCCAATCCTTAAAGTTTTCAATATTGATTTGGCGGCTGCTGTTTAAAACTGCGTTATAAACACCAGTTGCTCCGGTACCTCCTTGAAATGAAGTCCGGGTAATATTCCTGTTGTATTGAATATTGCCGCTAATTGTAAATTTATTTGACAACTGAGCACTACCGGAAAGCTTTACTGTATTACGACGGAATTTGTCCATTGGGATAACACCGCTTTGTTCAACATCAGAAAAGGAAGAATAAAATGAGCTTTTATCATTACCTCCACTAAAAGCAACAGAGTTATTCCAGGTTTTGCCTGTGTTAAAGAAGTCTTTAACATTGTCTTTAACAGCCGAAAAAGGAATCATGTTTTTGCTGCCATCGGCCAGAGTTGGGCCAGACTGAACCATATGACCATCTAACTCAGGCCCCCAATTTGTATTCTCAATCTGATCATATTCTCCGTTATAACCGGAACCATACTGGTTTTGGAAAGTAGGAAGCTTTTGAACCTTGTCCAAGCCAAAAGATGAAGAAAAGCTTACCTCATATTTCTTATTACGGTTTTTACCATTTTTTGTGGTAATAATAATCGCACCATTTGATGCCAATGAACCATATAATGCCGCTGCGTTTGGACCGTTCAGCACGGTTACCGATTCAATATCCTCCGGGTTAACGTCACCAATTCGACTACCAACGTCAACCTGATTTCCAGATGTTGTTGAAGGCTGGATGCTGCTATTACTCACCGGAACACCGTCGATAACGAATATAGGTTCGCTTGATTTTGAGAATGAGCGCTGTCCTCTTAATGAGATACGTACCGCTGTGTTAACGCCACCTGTTGAACGCCCAATTTGTAAACCCGGCGCTTTAGCCGATAAACCACTTAGTAAGTTAGTTGGATTAGCCTGGGTAATTTCACCTGCTTTAATGGTGTTTGCGGCAACACCTAAGGAGGCTGCCGAACGAGTAATACCGGCTGCGGTTACAACCACCTCTGTAAGGTCTCTTGAGGTGTTGGCTAAAGACACATTGATCACCTCGCTTGTACCCACCTCTTTAGTAACTGGCGCATAACCGATAAAACGGAAAATTAGCACGGCATTACCGGAAACGCTGATTGAGAATTTACCATTTGCATTTGTTTGTGTACCGCTGGTAGTACCTTTTACGATAACGCTTACTCCCGGGAGGGGTAGACCATCATCTTTGGCCGTAACCGTACCAGTAACTGTACGGTTTTGTGCAAAAACCTGTGTAATAGACAACAACAGAATGCACAAACTTGCTAGTAGAAGTTTTTTCATTTCGTTAATAATAAGATCAGTTAATAGTTAATTAATCATAAAAGTAATGTTACATTATCAAAAAGTCAAGTTAATTCTGATAAATGCATGACTTTTTTTTAAAAAACTCAATTTTTACCTACAATAATAATAATTACAGTACTATGTATTGCATAATACAATTTAAAACATATATCTTTGTATTATGATCGTAGAAAACACACAAACCCAAATGAGGAAAGGCATACTGGAGTATTGCATTCTTTCCATCATATCCCGGGGCGAAATATATGCGTCAGACATTATTGCTGAACTTAAAAAAGCCCAACTACTTGTAGTTGAGGGTACTCTGTATCCTTTACTTACGCGGTTAAAAAATAATGGTCTGCTCACTTACAACTGGGTCGAGTCTGTTTCGGGCCCGCCACGAAAGTATTATGTACTATCGGAAGAAGGAAAAAACGTATTGGAACAGCTGGATAAAACCTGGCAGGAACTGGTTTATGCCGTGCAAACCGCCATTGGCGACAGAAAATAAAAACCTATAAAAAAATCACAGATCATGAATAAAACTATCATCATAAATATAAATGGCATCGTATTTCATATAGAAGAGGATGCTTATGAGGTACTCAAAGCTTATATGACCGACGTAAAACGTCACTTTTCCACGTCGGCCGACAGCCTGGAAATAACCACCGACATCGAAAACCGCATAGCCGAAATGTTTAACGAGCTATTAGCAAACCAAAACAAACAGGTAATTGTAGAAGCTGATGTTAAACTCGTTATTGAGCAAATGGGTTCGGTGGAAGATTTTGAATCGGCCGAAGATGACGCCAAACCTACCGGTAATGCTTCTTATAGTTATAATACAGAACGCCGCCGCCTTTTCCGCGACCCCGACGACCACCTGGTTAGTGGAGTAGCCGCCGGTATTGCCAATTATTTTGACATTCCGGCTGTTTGGATCAGATTGGCCTTTGCCCTTTCACTAATTTTCGCGGGTAGCGGACTTATATTATACGTTATATTATGGATAGTAGTACCCAAAGCTACAACCCGGGCCGACCGTATGGCCATGAAAGGCGAAAAACAGGATCTGAAAGGCTTTAAAAAGAACTTTGAAGACGAAATGAGCCTGGTAAAAGAGAACCTTTCTAATTTTCGCCAGGAGGCACGCCCCTTTGTTTATAAAGTGCGTGATTTTCTGGGTGATTTTTTTGACCACTTTGGTACATTTATAAGAGGCACCGGTAGTTTCCTGGGCAAACTGATTGCAGTAGCTATTCTATTAGTCAGTTTTGGGCTTGCTATTGCCCTTATTGTGGTGTTCATCGGCTTTATCGCTTTTGGCAAAACAGATATATTCCATATATTCCCGTTCAATATTGTTAATGAAGATACCAATCTGGTATTTCTTACCGGAGGTTTCTTGCTTTTGGCTATACCTTTATTAACCCTGATATTAGTAACCATCGGTTTTTTATTCAAAAATGCCTCCTTCAACCGCTCTATTGGTACTACCTTACTGTGTGTATGGCTTGCATCGCTTGGCGCGGTTGTATATTACGGAGCGAAGGCCTCGGCCGATTTTAGGGAAGGCGCTAAGCTGAGCAAAACCATTAACATCAAGGCAACGCCCAACAACACCTATTATTTACAGTTGAACGATGCCAAGTATTTAACCAACGAGGATAGTACCCGCCTGCGCATTAAAGAAAGGTTTAATGGCATGGTTATTCTTGACGACGATTATAATAGTAATGATTTTGACAGTCCGGATCGTGTTCGTATTGATATTGAAAAAAGTGACGTGCCTCAGCCAATCCTTGTTCAGTCGTTTATGGCAAGGGGGCGTAATGATGAAGATGCGCTTACCAATGCCCGCAACATCAGCTATCGCTTTGTACAAAAAGACTCGGTATTGAAGTTTGACCGCCACCTGGAAAGACTTGGCCGTGCCATGTGGCGCGGACAGGAGCTGCACATGACCCTCAAAGTTCCACTGAACGCCAAACTAATCATTGATGGCAAACTTGACCGTAACCTTGATCTTAATTTATACAATTGCGGACAGGATAATACACCAAAGAACCCGGCCGGCGCTGTGTACATTATGGCCAATGATGGTTTGCAATGTAAAATAGATACGGCGGCAAGAGCAGCAGCCGCAAAAGCCGACAGTATCAAAAATCACTTGGTGCCCGATACCGCAAAAAATCAAGACGAATAACAACTCAACCTAAACCTATCATTATATAATGAGAGCTCTGATAAAATACATAAGCCTGCTATTATTTAGCGGGCTTATTGTTCCCTTTTGTTTTCAGCTAAGCACCCAAACATCACTTCCGTTAAAATCCGGGCAATTGATATCGGCAAAAAACACACCGCTTAAAAATCCAACACATGGGATTCTGTTTATTGCCCGCCTGGTTAAAAATGCCTTCCCGGTATTAAAAAGTTTAAACCCGCTGTAACCTTATTCCTCTTTTTAGCATCTTAATGTAAAATCCACACCAAGCCGGGATTTAGCCGGGTTGGGAAATATAAAGTAAAAGGGTTGTAAATGTTCATCGGCGTTTTTGGGGTGTTTACCGGAAGTTTAGATATTTTCGCCTAAAAGCATTACTCAAAAACCGGATCTGTTTGCACATTTGAACTATAAAAAACAAACACAATGAAAAAAATCGCCTATATAAAATAATATACTAAAACCATTGCCGGTTAACAGCCGGATCGACCAAAAACTTATTCATCAAATTTAAAAAGAAGCATATTCTTTGATGGCTCGCTATTGCCTGAACATTTTAACACCAAAAACATGAAAACTCTTACAAACAACATATTTTGCACCCTCCTGCTTGTAGCTATCAGCTGGAGTACCTCTTTTGCCCAGGGTGGCAAATCAGGCGGTGCCAGAGTATCCGGTTCATTATTGAATGAACAGGGTAAACCCATGGATTACGCCACCGTAAGCCTCATCAGGGCCACCGACTCAACCGTTGTTAAAGGCGCATTGAGTAATGATAACGGTGTTTATACCTTTGATAACATCCGCTCAGGCAAATACCTGGTTAAGGCTTCTGTAGTGGGTTATCAAAAAGCGGTAACTACGCCTTTCACCGTTCCGGAGAGTGCCGCAACCGTTACCGCGCCAGCGTTGAGCATGCGTGTAGGCAGTACCGAATTGAAAGGTGTAACCATTACCGCCAGCAAACCACTCATCGAACGCAAGATTGACCGCACCGTAATGAATGTGGAAAACAGCGTACTGGCAGCAGGCAATACCGCATTGGAGATATTGGAGAAAGCGCCAGGTGTTACTGTTGATAAAGACGATAACATCAGCCTGAAAGGCAAACAAGGCGTAACCGTGATGATCAATGATAAATTGACTTACCTGAGCGCCGCACAACTGGCTACCTTATTACGTTCAACAGATGGTAATACTATCAAATCCATCGAGATCATTACCAACCCATCAGCCAAATATGATGCTGCCGGTAACTCAGGTATCATCAATATCAAACTTAAGAAAAACAGCCAATCAGGCACAAATGGTAGCATTACTGTGGGTACCGCCCGTGGTAAATACTGGAGAGATAATACCAGTTTAAACTTAAATCATAAAGAGGGAAACCTGAATGTGTTTGGAACTTTTAGCCGTGGCGATAACAAAAACACCCGCGATATCTATATCGACCGTATTACCCGCGACAGCACAGGCAAACCTACTTATTTTAACCAGCTCACCACTATGCCGCACGTTTATCATTATAATAACTACCGCATAGGCGCCGATTATGATGTAACTTCTAAAAACACTATTGGTTTTGTGGTAAGCGGTTATTCAAACTCCGAATTGGACAATAACAACGGCAGTACTAAAATTGGCGCGGCACCTAACCGGGTCGACTCCTCTTTAACGACCGTATCAACCATCGATCAATCATACAAAAACTTTGCTGCCAACCTGAACGACAGGTTCAAGATTGATACCAGCGGCCAGGAATTAAGCGTTGACCTGGATTACTCTAAATTTAAAAACAATTCTATAGCTCAATATAATACTAACTATTTCCTGCCCGATGGCAGCACACCCCACGCACCCCAATTGCTGCGTAACCAAACCCCATCAAACATTACTATATATACAGCCAAGGTTGATTATACCAAACCGCTTTCTAAAACCGTAAAGCTGGAAACAGGCGCAAAATTCAGCAGTGTTAAAACAGATAACAACCTACAGGCCCAGATATTTAACGGTAATAACTACGTGAACGACACCACCCGTACCAACCGCTTTATTTACACCGAGAAAATAACTGCCGGCTATCTTAACCTGAACAAACAGTTCAAAAAAACATCCATACAATTAGGCCTGCGTGGTGAGTACACCCAATCAAATGGTAACCTGTTGGGCAGCACCCCGGTTGATCGCAGTTACTTTAATATTTTCCCAAGCGCGTTTATCAACCATACGCTGAATGATAAAAACGAGATCAGTTTTTCTTACAGCCGCCGTATCGACCGCCCGGGTTATGACGATCTGAACCCATTTGTATATTACCTTGATCCGTACACTTTTTCAAAAGGCAATGCCTTCCTGAAACCACAATACACCAATAACTTTGAGTTTAACTATACCTATAATAAAAGCATCAATGTAAGTTTAGGTTATAGCCGCACTACCGATGTGATCACCGAGATCATATTAACCGAAGGCCAGAAATCATTCCAAACCAATCTGAACCTGCAAACTCAAAACTCATACAGCCTTAACATCAATGCGCCATATACCATTACCAAATGGTGGAGCGGTAATGTCGACGTAAACAGCTTTTACCTGGGCTTTAAATCAGACTCAGTTGGAACCGGCAAGCTAAGCGACGGGCAAGTAACCGTGCAGATCAAAGCCACACAAACATTAACATTCGGCAGCTACAAATTTGAGATCAGGGGCGATTACCAATCACCGCTTACCTATGGTATCTACAAAATAAAACCACGCTATGGTGTTGATGCCGGTGTAAGCCACTCATTCGCCAACAAAAAAGCGAATATAAAACTGGCGCTTGATGATATATTCTTTATCCGTCGTAATAACGTAAGCAGTCATACCCTGGGTAACGATTTTGATATCCGTCAAATTAACGATTCACGTGTTGGCCGCCTAACCTTTACCTACAACTTTGGTAACAACAAAATCAAATCCCGCGAACACCGTAGCGGCGCCGACGATGAAAAAGGCAGGGTGAAGGGAGCGAATTAAGAGAAGATGTGCAGATGTGTGAATGTGCAGATGAAAACCACATAAATAAAAAGACCTTCCTGTAATTCAGGAAGGTCTTTTTATTTACTTCACAATGGTTATATCATTTCATCATCTGCACATCTATATATCCGCACATCTGCACATCTTTTACTGTCCCACCATAAACACCGCGTTGCTGAACAGCAGTTTGCCGTTTTCCCAGAAACTGCGGAACAACGGATCATCAACCATATAGATCACCGAGCCGCGACCCTGTGATTGCACACCCAGCAACAAGCCATTATTGATTTTTTGTTTGGACTGTGCACCCACAAAACCCGATACGTAGCTGTTCTTTTTCACCGTACCTACGTTCCAGCCATCTTCGCTGCTTAAATAGTCATAAATATCGTCATTTAGTTTTAGCGAGTAATAATAGTTGGGTAAACCGAAACCAAGCGGGTGTGTATTATCCAGCGTGAGCTTAAATATAGCGCCTGGGATCATGGAGCGGATGGCATCACGATCTCGGTCGCCATATATTTTAATATTCTCTTTTTCTTTGGCCTCGGCTTTTTCGTCCTTCTTCTCTTCTTTCTTTTTCAGGGCGAAACCTTTTTTATCAGCCAGTTGCGCTACCGCGTTATCCAGGGCTATTAATCTGCCGCCATCACGGATCCAGCCCTGCAGTTTCTCTGACGGAAAATCATCATAATTACCATCCGGAAAAATAGCCACATCAAAATCGGCAAGCCGGGTACGACCAAGACTCTGATAGTTTACCAACGTAATAGGATAACCCAATTGCTGTTCAAACAAATGCCATACCTCGCCCATGGCTTCGGCGTTTACGCCCTCGCCAGATATGAGCATTACGCGGGGCTGGCGGATATACCTTACGGCATCCGAGCCCAGGTCTGATCCTTTATCCACAAAGCCCGAAGCCAAAGGCGTTAATCCTTCATTTAATGCAGCTGCCGTTTGGGTAACTACCTGATCAAAATCGCCCCTATCGTTACTGGCCCTGGTGATGAGCAATGAGCCAGCCATGAATTTTTTACCGGCGGCTTCAAACGGTTTTTCGGAGTAGCGCACCTTAATATTCTTTTTGAGCAAAGCGGCCAAAAACCGCACATCATTAAGCGATTGCCAGTTGGCCACATAAGCATAGGCATGGGTATTAATCAGCGGCTGCGGCTCAACAATGCCCGAAATTGTACTGGCCGGTTTTAACGACTCTTTTACGCCATAGGTTTTTAAGCCATAAGCATAAGGGAGCGCCCAGCCCGTAATATCATAAGTATTGGAGTCGGCAATAAAGGTTTTGGGTTCTAGCAACACATGCAGCAGCACCGCTTTGGGCTGATGCGCGTTGATCACCATATCATTGGGCCCTACTTTATATTGCTCGGTTTTGCCGGTAAAATAATCGTACCCGATAACGGTTTTATTGCCTAAGCCAAAACCATACTGGATACCATTACGACCCAGCATTTTGGCCAGGGTATTGATGTTATTGTTATTATCGTTTTTGATCACATAGGTTTTATACTCGCCCGGAGGATTGGTACGGTTATTATCATAAAATTTCTTAAACTCCTCCAGCAGTTTCGGGGCGTTGGCCGATGCTATTTCAACTGTGCTTAAACCTGTGGTATGGTGATGCGCTATCCGCTCGGCAAAGGTAAGCGTATCGCCACTACGGGTAAGCACGGCCAGCCCGGCACTGATACCACCCTGCTCATAGGTCATGCCGATGGAGCCATTATATAAAGGATAAGTATCGCCATAAGATGGATAAAGCAGATCGAACTCCTGCTTGGTAAAATACATCCAGCCATTCTGATCAAAGTATTTGGCGTTGTTTTTACCGATGGTCACCTGGAAATCGCGCTGCCATTTGGTGATATCTTTATGATATGGCTCGGCAGCGGGGGCAAAATAATAAGGCGCGTTATATCCCTGTTCATGATAATCAACATGAACTTCGGGCAGCCATTGGTTAAACAGGCTTACACGTGCCTGCGTTTCTTTTTGTGCCTGCCAGGCCCAGTCGCGGTTCAGGTCAAAATAATAATGGTTGATGCGTCCGCCGGGCCACGGCTCTACGTGCTCACGGGCTGTGGGGCTGGCATCGGGAACAGCGCCTCGCACCGAATTATAGAAATGTACATAACGGTCGCGCCCGTCGGGGTTCAAACAGGGGTCGATAACCACGACCGAGTTTTTGAGCCAGGCTTTTGTGGTCGTATTTGCAGGGTCAACCATATCAAACAAGGTCCACATGGCGGCCTCGCTTGATGCCGGTTCGTTGCCGTGTACGTTATAGCTCAGCCAGGTAATGATGGGCGCGTTGGCAATGGTGGTACCGCCCTCCATACCAGCCAAACGCAGGTTGTTGTGCCGTATCTCTTCCAGGCGACTAATATTCTCGTCCGAAGCGATGAACATGGCCAGCAGCGGGCGACCTTCATTGGTACTGCCAAACTGCTGCAGCTTTACATTTTTTGATGCCTGGGCAATATATTTAAAGTACTCCACAATGCGGTAATGCGGTGTAAACTGGTCGCCCAGTTTATATCCCAGGAATTCATCGGGCGATTGTATTTTTTGTGCAAAAGCAGCCGATGCGGAAGCAACAGCTATTAAAATAAGGAGTAGCTTTTTTAGCATAGTAAAGATACAGTTAAGTTATACGCTAATATGCAGAATTTAATTGATGTGCGAATGTGCAGATATTCAAATGTGCGGATGAAAAAGATATGCGGATGTGCAAATTTCAGATGTGCAGATGAAAAAACTGTTAACGTTGATTCAAGCATCATCCAAAATTTGCACATTTGCATATCTGCACATCCGCACATCTAAACTGACATGACACCTCAGGAGGCCCTTCAAAAATATTTCGGTTACAGCAAATTCCGGCACCAACAGGAGGCCATTATTCAGCATGTGTTAAACAAGCAGGATGTAATGGCGCTGATGCCTACTGGTGGTGGCAAGTCGCTGTGTTATCAGTTGCCCGCGGTATTGCTCAATGGGCTTACCATCGTGATATCGCCGTTGATAGCCTTGATGAAAGATCAGGTGGACAGTTTGAATGTAAGCGGCATCCCGGCAGCGTTTTTGAACTCGGCCCAAACACCCGAGGAGCAGCGCCAGTTGGTGGAGCGGCTAAGAAACAGCCAGGTAAAACTATTATATCTGGCACCCGAGCGTTTGTTTGGCGCTGAAAACAAACTGGTGCCATTTTTAAAAACACTCAACGTTGTACAAATAGCTATTGACGAGGCGCATTGCATATCGCAATGGGGTCACGATTTCAGGCCCGAATACCTGATGCTGGCCCAACTCAAAAATGAGTTCCCGAATGTGCCGGTTATCGCCCTAACAGCCACAGCCGATAAGCTGACGCAAAAGGACATCCTCGAAAAGCTGAACCTGCATCAACCTAAAGTATTTGTATCCTCATTTAACCGGGCCAATATCACTTACCGGGTTATCCCTAAAAAGAACAGTTTTAAACAGCTCATCGCTTTTTTAAACGAGCGCCCGGACGAATCGGGCATTATCTATTGTCTTTCGCGTAAATCAACCGAGGATCTGGCAGCCGACCTCAAAGATGAGGGCTTTGCCGCCGAAGCCTACCACGCGGGCCTTAACAATGAAATTAAAGCCAAAAACCAGGAAGCTTTTTTGCGTGATGATGTCAAGATCATTGTAGCCACCATCGCTTTTGGTATGGGTATCAATAAATCAAATGTGCGCTACGTGGTGCATATGGATCTGCCGAAGAATATCGAGGGTTATTACCAGGAAACCGGTCGCGCCGGTCGCGATGGTTTAGCGTCGGAAGCCTTGCTGCTTTATTCGCCGGGTGATGCGGGTAAGCTGCAGCACTTTGCGCGGATTGAAGGCAACGAAGAGCAGAGCCGCATTATGCTCAACAAGCTGAACGATATGGTTCGGTACTGCCAGCTGCAAACCTGTCGCAGGCAATATCTCATGAATTATTTCGACGAGGCATTTCCACCGGATTGTGGCTCCTGCGATGTTTGTTTGACGGAGTTTAAGCGTTTTGATGGAACCCTGATCGCTCAAAAAGCACTGTCGGCAGTATCGCGGCTCAATGAACGGTTTGGGATTAACTATGTAATCGATTTTTTACGGGGATCCAAAAATGAAAAGATCCGCGAAGAACATAAACAACTTAAGACCTACGGCATTGGCGCCGATATCAGTAAAGTGGATTGGCAACGTTACATCAGGGAGCTAATCACCCTGGAATATTTACAGGTAACCGATGATGGCTACCCGGTATTGAAATTAACCGGCCAGAGCTCGCTGGTGCTTAAAGGCCTGCAAAAAGTTGAATTTATTGAAACACAAACCACCGAAGAGCACCATACCGAAGCCGCTCCACCGCATGAAGCCGAATTGCTGAATTTGTTGAAAAGCGTCCGTCGGGATATTGCCCAACTGGAAAATGTGCCGCCATACATCATTGTTTCTGATGCTACCCTGCTGGAAATGGCCACCTATCTGCCCCAGAGTTTAGATGAATTGAGATTGACATCCGGCTTTGGCGATATTAAACTGGCCCGTTACGGTCGTGAACTTTTACAACCGGTAAAAGATTATTGCAAGGCCAAAGGTCTGGAATCAAAGATCGCCTATAAATCGCCCAAACGGGAGCGCAAAACCAAAACAGAGCGTCTTTCCCGCGCTCCGCGCACCGGAACAGATACCCGAACCGAAACATTTAACCTGTACCGCCAGGGTAAAAATACCTCGGAGATAGCCACGGCACGAGGTCTTTCGCTGGTAACTATCGAAAGCCATTTGAGCCATTTTGTACAAACCGGTGATCTGGATGTTAAAGAGCTCGTTGCCGAAAACAAGCTGACTATAATCATAGAAGCCGTAGAAAACTACGGTGCCGAACGCCTGGCCCCACTCAAAGAAGTATTGGGCGATGCCTACACCTACGGCGAAATCAAAGCCGTGATAAGCTGGATGAATAAAAATTAGCTAATTAGTATCAAGTAGTTAGTATCAAGTATCAAGACAAAAAAATGCATAATTTAGTAGCAAGCAACTAGTATCAGGTATCAAGACAGAAAATGCATAATTTTAAGGCGTTTTAATACATCAATAGAAAAGTATCGGCATTTAAGAAAAAGTCTTGATACTTGATACTAACTACTTGATACCAGAATCAGCTACTTGATACTAAAATATGACTACTACTGAACAACTTTACAAGATATACCTCCAGCATCCCACAATAAGTACCGATACCAGAAAAATTACACCGGGAAGCCTGTTTTTTGCGCTTAAAGGCGACAAGTTTGATGCCAATACCTTCGC
The DNA here is from genome assembly GCF_052045695.1 of Mucilaginibacter sp. 22184. NCBI lineage: Bacteria > Pseudomonadati > Bacteroidota > Sphingobacteriia > Sphingobacteriales > Sphingobacteriaceae > Mucilaginibacter > Mucilaginibacter sp. 22184. Next base: position 951,611 of record NZ_JBQEPI010000001.1, on the reverse strand, counting down.
ACAGCAAGCTATAGAAGCCGGGGCTGCTTATGCCATTATCGATAACCAGGAGTATCAGCTGGGCAACCGCTATTTACTGGTTGAAGATGCGTTAACCGCTCTGCAGGATCTGGCCCGTCATCATCGCCGGCAAATACGGATACCTGTTGTGGGGCTCACCGGCACCAATGGCAAAACCACTACCAAGGAACTTATCAACGCGGTATTATCCCGGCATTTTAAAACCCAGGCCACACAAGGCAACCTCAATAACCACATCGGTGTACCGCTTACTGTATTAACCATTGATTCCACGCATGAGGCGGCCGTAATTGAAATGGGTGCCAATCATCAAAAGGAAATCGAATTACTTTGCAGCATCTCGCAGCCATCACACGGCCTGATCACCAACGTGGGTAAAGCGCATTTGGAGGGTTTTGGCGGCGTGGAAGGTGTAAAAAAGGGCAAAGGGGAATTGTATGATTTCTTAGCCACCCAACTCCCTGAAGGGGGAGCAAGCCGCATTGCTTTTATTAATAGCGATGATACGGTGTTAATGGAAATGGCCGCTGCACGGCATTTACATCATGTAGTTTATTACGGCATACAAGATATTGATAACCTGATCAGTGGTGAGATCATCAAGAACGCGCCACTACTTACCATTCAGTGGACCAATAATACAACTGGCCAAACCTATACTGTGAAAACCCAGCTTACCGGGGCTTATAACCTCAACAATATATTGGCAGCCATTAGCATCGGTACTTATTTTAAACTAAGTGCACAGGAAATAAACGCGGGTATCGAGGGTTATCAGCCCAAAAACAACCGTTCGCAAATTGTGCAAACGGCTACCAATACCCTTATTTGCGATTATTATAATGCCAACCCGAGCAGCATGGCCGTAGCTATTGAAAATATGGACAAGATTAGCGCGAAACCCAAGGTATTGATCCTGGGTGATATGTTTGAACTGGGTGATGAATCGCCTGCCGAGCACCTCACCATCCTTCAAAAAGCGCTGGATGTACCCGTTAATGAACGGATATTTATCGGCAAGGATTTTGAAAGTCAAAAGTCAAAAGTCAAAAGTCAAAACCAGGCAGCCACTTTTTATTTAACGGCCGAAGAAGCCATTGCGGGGCTGAAAGCTCATCCCATAAAAAATTCCACCGTTCTGATCAAGGGTTCGCGGGGAATGGCTTTGGAGCGTTTGGTGGAGTTGTTTTAATAAACACGAAGTATCTTCCCGGTAATATTGGTGTTAAGGCATTGCAGATAGGCATCGGTGATTTCGGTCATAGGTATAGCCCGTAATCCGGGAAAAAGATGACCGTAATCTTTTGCGGAATCTTCCACCATGCCGGGGCTCACCACGTTTACCCGCAAGCCTCTTTTCAGCTCTAAAGCAGCCGAAAGCACAAAACTGTGCAACGCACCGCTCACCACACCACCACCGGTTACACCCTTGGCGGGTTCATCGGCAAATATGCCGGATGTAAGGGTAAATGAACCATTGTCATTTAAATAGTGCTGTCCGGTTAAAACCAACTGGGCCTGGCCAAAAAACTTGCCCCTCATATTATCATAAAGCGCGTCGGCAGTGAGTGTGTCAAAATCGTCCATAGCCCCCGATGCCGCGGTACATATCAATGCATCAACTGAACTTACTTTTTTAAACATTGCTTCGATAGCCTGCCCTGAAGTAATATCAACCCTGATGTCACCACTGTTTCTACCGGCGGTAATAATCTCATGACCGGGGCTTATCTGCTCCATGATCCTTTTTCCCACAGTACCTTGCGCACCTACGAATAATACCCTCATAATAGCTGTTATTTTATCAGAACAAATTTAACAGCCTAAGTTTATTCCGGCTCAACAACACCTAATTGTAAGCACCTTACAAAAAGTAAGTATGGCCGTTAATATATAACAGCCATAACTCATTAACTATTAAACCCGCCATCAATGGTCATGATAGACCCAGTTGTAAAGCTTGCTGATGGACCGGCTAAATAGGCCACCACCTCGGCTATCTGCTGCGGATCGCCATATTTGGGGATGGCCATTAAGCTGCGTGCTTTATCGGCATGGCCGCCATCTGCCGGGTTCATGTCGGTATTCACCGGCCCGGGCTGTACCAGGTTCACCGTAATACCCTTCGGACCTAAATCGCGGGCTAACCCTTTTGTAAGACCAACCAATGCCGATTTGCTCATAGAATACAATGTTCCTTGTCCGGCAACCACCCTATCGGCCATATTACTGCCGATGGTAATAAACCTGCCCGATTTTTCCAGCTTTTGCGCTGCAAAAATGGCCGCCTCAAAAACCGCTTTTACATTTATATCCATAACAAAGCGGTAATCATCCAGCGTGTGATCTTCCATCGGCTTGCCGCCATAAACCCCGGCGTTGTTCACCAGGATATCCAGCTTCCCGAATTTTTCAACCGTTTGCGTTAAGGCCGAGGTTATTTCGTTCTCTAAAGCATTATCCGCTTTAACCGCCGATACATTTAATCCTTCACTGGTTAATTCATCCACCAATGCTTGCGCTTTTTCTTTCCCGTTTACATAGGTAAAAACCACGGTGGCGCCTTCCCGGGCCATTTGTTTTACTATCGCCGCGCCCATACCCCGACTGCCTCCGGTAACCAGGGCTATTTTATCTTTTAATTTTTGCATTACTGTTTGTTTTTAATACTGTTGCAAAGCTACCGCCAAACCCATACATTTGTATATACTGATAAATTTGTATAGTACTAACATAAATGTAAGTATGAGAAAAGAAACCTCCACCAACCTGGAAAATGAGCAGCTGATCCTGGCCGGTTGTGGAACCTCCTATACGCTCGACCTAATCGGCGGCCGTTGGAAACCGCAGATCCTGTGGCGATTGCTATTGCAGGGCAGCATGCGTTATAGCCAGCTCAAAAATTCCATGCCCAATGTTTCTGAACGGATACTGATTTTACAACTGCGTGAACTGGAAAAGGATAAACTCATCAGCAGGCAGGTTTACGCCGAAGTACCACCAAAAGTAGAGTACCGGCTAACCGATTTGGGCCTGAGCCTGAAACCCGTACTGTGTTGCCTGTCTACCTGGGGCGAAGCCAACCGGCCAACGAGGTTTGAGAACCCGGCGCCGGAGGTTGTAATTGAAGGAGTGTAAGTTTAGATTGTAAAATCAATTCTCTTCATGTCAATGAGGATCGACACCAATAATGTTCGAAAGAAATAAATTTCTGTCAAATTTGTCATTTCGATGAGCCGAAGTGGGGATTTGTGTTAGCGGGCGAATAGAAATCTTGTACTATTTGCTAAGCCAGACGTATAAGATCTCTCCTCGTGTCTCGTTCGAAATGACAGATTTTTCTTATTCCACTCACAAACACCCCATTACGAATATCAATACTATACGTATACGCCCGGTAAAGCGGCCCTGCATATCGGGGATTGCCACGTCGTTCCTCCTCGCAATGACGAGCTAAATTAAAAAGGCTTATCCTTTCAACATCAGCTCCGCTACCTCTTCCCCTACTAAACTCCCCATTGCCACGCCCATCCCATTGCAGCGAACAGCGCAATAGATATTGGGTTGTATTTGCTTGACTATCGGAGTAATTTGCTCACCAAAGCCCATGATGCCGCTCCACCAGTAATCAACTTCAACATCCTGGCCCGGTAATATTACTTCACGCAGGTAACAAATCAGTTTCTCTTTTACCGCATCGGTATGTCCAAAATCCCAGGTTTTTTCAGCATTGTAGTCGAGGTTGCGGCCGCCGCCAAAGAGTATGCGGTTATCAATATTCCGGAAGTAGTAATAGCCTTCGTTAAAATGATAAGTGCCTTTCAGTTTTAAGCTGGGGACTGGTTTGGTAACCAACACTTGTCCCCTGCCCGGGATCACGTTGAGCTCGGGATATAGCTGACTGGCAAAAGCATTGGTAGCCAATATCACCCTGCCTGCTTTAAAGTTACCCTGCGAAGTACTGAGCCTTAAATGTTTATCATCCGGTTCAATAGCCGTTATTTCGCAATCGTTTAATACCAGCACACCTAAACTATATACCTTATATAATAGGGCGCGCATCATTTTGCCGGTATGCAATTGGCCTTCAAACGGATTATATATCATGTGACTAACATTGCCGAAGCCGAAATCTGCAATTTTTTCATCAGCTACTGCATAAATGTCAGGCTTGCCTATGGCTTGCTGTAATAATTTATTGAGATGACCGATTTTTTCTATACAGTTTTGAGCTATAGCTTTTTCATCACTCATAAAAAGCTCGTGTCCACCATACTGGTAATAATCCATTCCGGCATCGCCCAGGTTTTCCCTTAAGCGCTGTAAACCACTCCATTTATAGGCCACTAAACGCATGGCTTCTTCTTCTGAGGATTGATTGATGACAGAAATTTGCTCAGAAACTGTACCAAAACAGGCAAAACCTGCGTTTTTAGTACTGGCGCCTGATGGTAAAAACCCACGCTCCAAAACCAGTACTTTTAAATTGGGTTGTTGCTTTTTCAAATGCAGCGCAGCGCTGAGGCCAACAAGACCACTGCCGATAATGACTACATCGGCCTGATCAATAAACGCAGTGCGCTCCCAGTATGAAAAAGACGGCTTCATTTTAAGTCAAAAGTAAAAATTGCGAAGCACTCTTGAACACCATAAACAATAAAACGTGAAAAATTCAAAATTCAAAAGTACTTACATACAAGAAACTTAATTTTTGAATTCGCCGACTGGCTTAAACCGGAATAGTTTTTGAATAGAGAAATTGACGGGGATTTTGAATTTTAACTTTTGAATTAACAAATGAATCACTTATCAATAATTATTGGATATATCGGCTACAATTCGGCCTGGTTCCTGATGATCGCAATCGCTCTGATAAGCTTTATAGTACAGTGGCGGTTCCGAAGTAAGTTTAAACAATACTCAGAGGTTGTGTTATTGTCCGGCCTTTCAGGTCAGGAGGTGGCCGTAAAAATGCTGCGTGCCCATGGCATATTTGACGTACAGGTAATATCTGTTGAAGGACAATTGACCGATCATTATAATCCCGAAACTAAAACGGTAAACTTAAGCCAGGATGTTTTTTACGGCCGAAGTATTGCCGCCGCTGCAGTAGCCGCGCACGAGTGCGGTCATGCGGTACAGCATGCACAGGCTTATGGGTGGTTAAGTTTCCGCTCGGCTATGGTGCCTGTTATTAACGTGGCATCAACCCTAACCCAGTGGACTTTATTTATAGGTATCATGCTATTATTCTTCGCCCAGAGCCCCTATGTCTTGGCGGTGGGTGTTGCCGCGTTGGCATTGGTTACCTTTTTTAGTTTTATAACTCTGCCCGTTGAATTTGACGCCAGCAGGCGGGCGTTGGCCTGGCTCGATAATAACTACAGCATCATGCAAACCGCACAGGAACATGAGCAAGCCAAAGATGCCCTCTGGTGGGCTGCCATGACCTATGTAGTTGCCGCACTAAGTGCTCTGGCTACGCTGGTTTACTATGCTTCGTTTTTGTTTAATAGAAGAAATTGAGGAACGAGAGGCAATAATCAAGAAATAAGACTTCTGACCTGATCGTAACGAACAGGCCTTAAAAAAAACATGTCAGCAATGGCATGTTTTTTTTATCGAGTTTTCCGACTTACAAATTCCCCAACTTTAACTCTTCAACTGCAAAATGTGCAGCTCGTGCGGTAAAGGCCATGTAAGATAAGGATGGGTTTACACAGGATGAGGATGCCATGAACGAGCCATCGGTAACAAATACATTTTTGGCATCCCAAACCTGGTTCCATTTATTAAGCACCGATGTTTTGGGATCATTCCCCATACGCGCCGCACCCATTTCATGGATTGCACCTATGTTTTTCCGGGCGATAAAACCTTTCACATTCTTTAGTCCTACTTTTTCAAACATCTCTACCGCGTCGGCTAGCGACTCTGCTTCCATTTTACGCTCATTTTCCTTCATTTCAATATCTACAGATAAAGTATTGAGTCCCCATTTATCTTTAACCTCTTTATTAAGGCTGATCTTATTATCATGATAGGGCAGTACTTCGCCAAAGCTCGCCATTGACATGGCCCAGTTTCCGGGTTCAGTCAGCGCATCCTTAAAATCGGCGCCTATGCTTAGCTCCGCGATTTCCCTGCTCCAGCCTTCGCGCCCAGCAGATCCCTGGAAACCAAAGCCCCGCAGGTAATCGCGTTTATCGCCAAACAGATTGCGATAACGTGGTATATATATGCCGTTGGCCCTGCGGCCAAAGTAGTATTTATCCTCATAGCCTTCCATAATACCGCTGGCAGCACCGGCTACGTGGTGATCCATCACGTTATGCCCCAGTTCACCGCTGCTGCTGCCCAGTCCGTCGGGCCATATATCCGTTGCCGAGTTCATCAATATCCAGGCGCTGTTAAAAGTGGAGGCGTTTAAAAAAATGATCTTTGCGGTATAGGTATAGGTTTTATTGTTTTCAGCATCCAGCACCTCTACACCTGTGGCCTTTTGAGTATCCTTATTATACAATACCCGGGTAACTATTGACCATGGGCGAACCGTAAGGTTACCAGTAGCCATTGCAGCGGGCAGTGTTGACGATTGTGTACTGAAATATCCACCGAACGGACAGCCCAGCGCGCACTTATTTCGGTACTGGCAATTGGTTCGGCCGGGTAATGGTTGGGTAATATTAGCCGTACGCCCGATGATCATATGCCGCTGACCATTGTATTGTTTTTTTATACGAGCCGATACGTCCTTTTCCACACAATTCAACTCCATGGGGGGCTGAAACTGTCCATCGGGTAAATGCGGCAGGTTTTCGAGCGAACCGCTAATGCCGGCAAAACGCTCCACATGGTCATACCAGGGTGCAATATCTTTATAACGAACGGGCCAGTCGATAGCGATACCCTCTTTGGTATTGGCTTCGAAATCAAAGTCGCTCCAGCGGTAGCTCTGCCTGCCCCACATTAAGGAGCGGCCACCTACATGGTAACCCCTGCGCCAATTATAGGGCTTAACCTGCGTATACGGACTTTCCTGCTCGTTCACCCAATAATCCATATTGGCTTCATTAAGCCCGTGGGCCTGATTTTGCACTGTATACTCTTTTATTTTTGATTGCGGCGCCACGTCGCGGTGCGGCAGCTCCCAGGGAGCCTTGGTAGCATTGGTATAACCTTTTATATGTTCAATATTTTGTCCGCGCTCCAGCATCAATACCTTTAAACCCTGTTCGGTAAGCTCTTTTGCCGCCCATCCACCCGAAATTCCGGAACCTACAACAATGGCATCATAATGGTAATTATCCATAACGGTTTATCATATTATTGGTGATGTTACTTTGCCAGGCGCAAAGCATCTTTTGCTAAAATAAAAATACGCTTTGTATTTTTTATATGTTATATATACAATTAAAAAAATAGCCTGCTTTAAAAACCGCAAGGGTCATTAGCCGCTCTGCCAGTCACACCCATCTATCATATTTATTTATTTTTCAGCAACTTACAATTTCATGAAGCTTTGATGAAGAGCTATTTAAGTCGTGATAAATCTTAATGTAATATTCATGTTACCCCTATAGGTTTGGTTAAAATTTATCGACATGAAAAAAAACATTAAAATATTCATACTGCTTCTGGCAACATCGTTAGTGGCAGTTAAAAGTCATGCACAGGTAAGCATTGGTGTATCAGTGAGGATAGCCCCGCCGGCACTACCGGTTTACGCACAACCCCCATGCCCTGTTGATGGCTATTTATGGACTCCCGGTTACTGGGCTTATGCCGACGATGGTGGCTATTACTGGGTACCCGGTGTTTGGGTAGCTCCCCCCCGCGTGGGCTTCCTGTGGACCCCCGGCTATTGGGGATACGATGGTGGCGTGTATCTTTTTCACCAGGGTTACTGGGGCAGGCACATTGGTTTCTATGGCGGTGTAAACTATGGCTATGGTTATGGCGGTGCAGGCTATGTAGGCGGCAGATGGGCCGGTAATTCCTTCCAGTACAATACCGCTGTGGTTAATGTAAATAATACCGTGGTACACAATACCTACATCAACAAAACGGTTATCAATAATAACGTAACTGTAAACCGTACCAGTTTTAACGGCCCTGGCGGTGTAAATGCCCAGGCAAGGCCCGAAGAGCTGGCCGCAGCCCGCGAACAACACGTACAACCAACCAATGATCAGGTGAGCCATCAGCAGGTGGCGGGTAAAGATCATAACCAGTTTGCGTCGGCCAATAATGGTCGCCCGGCTACAGCAGCCATGAATAAGGTGGATGGAAACCGATTCAATACCGAAGGTCGCCGAGCCCGGACCTCATCGCCCGACGGCACAAATAACAATGCCGACCCCAACAATCGCCCACAAGCCAACAACAATCCTGATAACCACAATCCGGCCAACCAGGATAATGCTAATAAAAGCGCGTCACCGGCCAACCAGCCTGCAAGGACTCCGCACCAATGGCAAACAGGTAACAATCCTAATGCAGGTAATGCTCATCAACCGGCCCAACATCCACAGGCTAACAACATGGCCCGTGCACCAAGACAGCTGGTAAGACATCCCGCACCCGGAAGACCACATCCAGCTCCAAGGCCCGAAGGGCATGAAAGGCACAGATAATCGCTTTTCCCCAAATTTAATGTTATATATACGCAAAATCCCGGTTGATAAATCAAACCGGGATTTTTTATATCTTGATTCTTGACTCTAATCTCTTGATTCTTTTCCCTAATTCATCCTGTATGGGGCGATCAGGTAAAATTCGGGGATTTGTACATTAAAAGAAGCATTATCCAACAAACGGTTCATTTGGTACTCGCCTTTCATGCTGCCCATATCGGTTTTAAGGTTACAGCCCGATACGTATTCGTGCGCATGCCCTGGTTCAATAACCGGTTGCTGGCCTACCACACCTTCGCCTTCCACTTCACGTTTCGCCCCGTTTGAATCAAAAATATACCAGTGCCTGCTGATCAGTTGGATAGCATAGTTACTCATATTTTCGATATTCACCTTGTAGGCAAACATAAAATGGTCATTAGCCGGATTTGAATATTCGGGCTGATATACGGTCTCGATAGAAACCTTAACACCCTCAGTTATAGTAGTAACCATGTGAATTGTTTCTGTTTAGTTCCAAATATAAACATCTAAACAAATATTACGCCATCTCAACAGTATATTTTTCGTCAATTTCTGCTAAAATTTCGTAGAGCTCTTCCAATGTACCGGCTGTTACCAGTTTCATACGATATTCTTTAAAGTTTTCGATGCCTTTAAAGTAGTTGGAATAGTGTCTGCGCATTTCAAAAACACCTGTTTTAGGGCCTTTCCATTCAATTGATTTTTGTAAATGGGTAGTACAGGCAGCAATACGCTCGGTGATGGTTGGCTTGTCCAGATGTTCGCCAGTGGCAAAAAAATGCTTCACCTCGCGGAATATCCAGGGATAACCAATCGCCGCACGGCCTATCATCATACCATCCACGCCATACTCCAGGCGCCAGTTAGCGGCCTTTTCGGGCGAATCGATATCGCCATTACCAAATATCGGGATCTGTATGCGGGGGTTTTTCTTAATATCACGTATCAGCGACCAATCGGCCACGCCTTTATACATCTGTGCCCTGGTACGGCCATGAATGGTAAGGGCTTTTATCCCCACATCCTGCAGGCGCTCGGCAACTTCGTACACGTTTTTGGTATTATCATCCCAACCCAGGCGCGTTTTTACGGTTACCGGCAAATGTGTAGCTTCTACAACAGCTTTTGTCATCGCCACCATTTTGTCAATATCCTGTAATAAACTGGCTCCGGCACCTCGGCAAGCCACCTGTTTTACGGGGCAGCCATAATTGATGTCCATCAGATCGGGTTTGGCCAGCGTAGCTATCTCGGTAGCCTCACGCATGTGGTCTATATCACTGCCAAATATCTGGATGCCTATGGGGCGCTCATACTCAAATATATCCAGTTTCTGGCGACTCTTGGCCGCGTCACGGATCAATCCTTCTGATGAGATAAACTCTGTATACATCATATCCGCGCCGTTTTGCTTGCACACGTAACGGAAGGGTGGATCACTCACATCCTCCATCGGCGCCAGCAACAGCGGGAACTCACCTAAATCAATATTTCCTATTTGTACAGACATGCTTATCTTTAGCCTGCAAAAATACGAATTTTACAACAAATGATAAAAGACCCCACTAAGGAAACACAAACCTATCAGACTGATATATATCCACTATTACAATTACTGATTATTTTCTTCTTCCTGATCTTTGTTCCCGGGATAGGTTATTTTGTAGCCAAAGGCATCACCACCCTGCTTTATGGAGCAAAAACCTGGGCCGATGTCGGCACTTTTAACATTGCAAACCCCAATGTAAAAAACGGCCTGTGGATATTACAAATAGTGAGTACCACTATTCCATTATTTGTAATCCCTGTACTATTTGCCCGTTTTATTGTACGCGATACGCGAACCTATTTAAAATCAACCTTTAATTTCCCACCGGTTTTATTGGTATTGGTATTCGCGATCATGCTGTTTTCATCACCAGTGATGGAGGTACTGGTTAATCTGAATCAAAAACTTACCCTGCCTGCTCCTCTTAAAGCCATTGAGGATTTGATGCGTACCATGGAGCAGCAGGCTCAGAAAGCTACCGATGCCATGCTGAGCATGAAAAACATTGGCGACCTGCTTTTTGCTATATTGACTGTTGGCTTATTAACCGCTATTGCCGAAGAATTTTTATTCAGGGGATGTATCCAAACCATATTTGTTAAATGGACCGGCAATACCCACGCTGCTATCTGGATCACGGCCATAGCGTTCAGCGCCTTTCACATGGAGTTCTTTTCGTTTTTACCACGCGTAGCACTGGGCGTTTTCTTTGGCTATTTTGTAGCCTGGAGCGGCAGCGTGTGGACGGGCGTTTGGGCGCATTTTTTAAATAATGGTTCGGCAGTGCTAATCACATATCTGTATCAGCACAAACTTATCAAGCTCAATCCCGACGATCAGCACGTATTTAATTATGGCGCATATGTGTTTAGCTTGATAATTATTTTAATTTTGCTTTACATATACAGGAATATAGCGCTCAAAAGGCCCATGTTTGATTTTTAATGGAAAAAGGCTGGATCAAAATTTTTACTTCGTCCAATTTTTATCAATCAGAAATTGTTAAACAGGTACTAACCGGCCATCATATTGATACGGTTTTGATCAACAAGCAAGATTCATCACACAAAGCCTTTGGCAATATAGAAGTATACATTCACCAGGAGGATTTTAGCAAAGCCATCGAGATCATGATTCTCAATCAAATTAATTTATGATTTTGGGAGTAAAGTTTTTGAGAGCAAGGATATTTAGACCGATGGTTTTATAGAAGCAAAAGATGAATACAGAAAAGATAAAAAATACTTACTCCAAATATCCTTACTCTTTGCTCCAAAAATCACTAATTCACTAATTCAAAATTAATGAAAGTACGCGCCATTACCGGCTTCTTTTTTGTTATCGTAATGCTGGGCTCCGTTTTCTTGGGCTCTTATGTATTCAGTGCATTTTACCTGATACTTACTTCTTTTTGTTTGTTTGAATTTTACAAACTGGTACGCGAAGGGGGTTTTAAACCCAGTCGCGAAAGTGGGCTCATTAATGGTTTCTTGGTATTCCTGTTTTTCGCTGCCCAATACTATTTTCCTGAATGGAAACTTATCTTTTTATTGCCGGTAACCTTAAGTGCAATTTATATACAGGAGTTGTATAAAAAATCGCCTAACCCGTTTCCTAACTTGGGTTTTACTTTTTTGGGGATCCTTTTAGCGGTTGTGCCCTTTATATTTTTTCACGCCATGGCCTTTATAAGCGGAAGTTTCAACTTTCATATCCCCATGGGCTTTTTGATCATGTTGTGGAGCAATGATACCGGGGCTTATTTGGCTGGCCGCGCGTTTGGGCGAACCAAACTGTTTGAGCGCCATTCGCCCAAGAAAACCTGGGAGGGATTTTTTGGTGGCGTGGTGATCAGCGCGGTAGCGGCACTGATTATGAGCCATTATTATGCAGAGCTTTCCTGGAAACAATGGGCAAGCATAGCTGTTTTAATATCCTGTTTCGGCACTCTGGGTGACCTGGTAGAATCCATGTTTAAACGGAGCATCAATGTGAAAGACAGTGGCGGGATATTACCTGGACACGGTGGTTTGCTTGATCGGTTCGATGGGCTTTTATTAGCCGCGCCAATTGTTTACGCGTACCTATACTTCATTTCAAATTAGTAGTTTTGTAAATAAATAATAGTATCAAGTAGCTAGTATTACGTATCAAGATTTTCTCACTTTCTGTATTGCCTGCAAAGTTGTCGTGATACTTGATACTAGCTAATTGATACCCAAACAATAAAACATCGTAACATGACTTTTCATAAAGAAGGATATACTTCACTGGCCATAACAGTATTGTTTATTTTTGTATTAAATGCCCTAATACAGTTTTACCTGCCACAGGCACACGCATTAAAATGGATCGTGTACATTTTATCGTTCCTACTGTTTGTAATTATCGTGCAGTTTTTCCGCAGTCCGTTTTTTGATATTACTACAGACGAAACTACTGTACTTTGCCCTGCCGATGGTAAGGTTGTGGTAATAGAAGAAGCTGACGAAACCGAATATCTGAAAGACAAACGCATCCAGCTATCCGTTTTTATGTCGCCGGTAAATGTACACGTAAACCGCAACCCAATAGCGGGCGTGGTAAGTTATTTTAAATACCACAAAGGCAAATACCTGGTGGCCTGGCACCCTAAATCATCAACCGAAAATGAGCGTACTACCGTTGTTGTTCAAAACCGTGAAGGTGTATCGGTATTATTCAGGCAGATAGCCGGAGCATTGGCCCGCCGTATTGTATGGTATGTAAAAGAAGGTGATATTGTGGAACAGGGCCAGCAGTTTGGCTTTATTAAGTTTGGGTCGAGGGTGGACGTATTTTTACCCCTTGGCTCCAAAATACTGGTAAACATTGGCGATGTAGTTAAAGGCGGCCGTACTGTTCTGGCCGAGTTGCCCAGCGCGTTAACCGCGGTTACCACTGCAGAGGAGCCTGCTATCAAACCGGTATCCATAGAATCGCTAACAGCCTCGGCACCTATTGCAGAACAAATAGCCGAAGAAGAGCTAACTATAATTGAAAACGAAGCTCATCAAGGCGAATTACCATTGGTAATTGATCATCCTAAAGTCGAAGAGCCTAAAAAGCCAGCAAAGAAAGCGGCGCCAAAAAAACCCGCTGCAGCTAAAACACCCAAAGGTAAAAAGGAGTAATTATTTATTGCGATATATTGTAAAAGCCGGTTTATGACCGGCTTTTTTGTGTTCTTCCACCTCATTGAGCGGAGCCTGACAATCCCTGATAAAATGAGCCGCTCTGTAATTAGGTGATTCCCATGTCGTTCCTCCTCGCAATGACGCATGGAGAGAAATCAAACATACATATCCCAGGTAAATCAATAAGACAAATAAAATTTTTCCCATAAAAAAGGCCTTCCCGGATAAATATCCAGAAAGGCCTTTTGCAATATCAAATACTTTTCCGTTATAAACGAAGAAGGGAAATTAAACTCTTTTTGATTTGATACGGGCTGCTTTACCGGTAAGGGCACGCAGGTAGTATAGTTTAGAACGACGTACTTTACCTACGCTGTTCACTTCAATTTTATCAATGTTTGGAGAGTTGATAGGGAAGATACGCTCTACACCTATGCCATTTGAAACTTTACGAACGGTAAATGTTTCAGTAGTACCAGCACTGTTACGTTGAATAACAACACCTTGATAAAGCTGAACACGTTCTTTATTTCCTTCTCTGATTTTATAATGTACACTTACAGTATCACCAGCCTTAAAGGAAGGAAACTGCTTTTTTTCTACTGATTGCTCTTCAACAAATTTTACTAAATCCATGATTTTTAGCTCTTAAAGCGATTTTTAGCCCGTAAAAATCGGATTGCAATTATAGGGATTTTTTTTAATATATGAAAGTGTATTTTAAAAATTTCCACATTTTGTTTTTTACTAACAAAATATGGGTGGTTTTTGGTTGATTTTATTGATTACGAGCGTGGTTAGCAATTATAAAAAATCAAGAAACAATTGTAAAATAGTATTACCTTTTGCTCTAACTCGATTTACTCCAGCAGATCGGGTCTACGAGCTTTGGTGCGCTCCAAAGCTCGTTCGAAACGCCACTTTTCAATTTCGGGTGTGTTGCCGCTCAGCAGAATATCGGGCACTTTGTGACCATTCCAGTCGGCCGGGCGGGTGTATACCGGGGCATCGAGCATATCATCCTGAAAAGAGTCGCTCAGGGCGGATGTTTCATCACTTAGCACACCGGGGATCAAACGCACCACCGCATCTACTAAAACAGCAGCAGGCAATTCGCCACCCGATAGTACATAATCGCCAATGGAAATTTCACGGGTTACATAAATATCGCGGATACGCTGATCGATACCTTTATAATGTCCGCATAAAATAATGATGTTGCCTTTGATGGAAAGCTGATTGGCGATAGCCTGATTTAGTCGCTCACCATCCGGCGACATGAAAATGATCTCGTCATATTCCCGCTCGGCTTTCAATTTTTCAATGCAAGCCGCAAAAGGTGGAATGGTCATCACCATACCGCTGCCACCACCGTAAGGATAATCGTCTACGCTTTTTTGTTTACTGGTGGAGTAATCGCGCAGGTTATGCACATAAATTTCGGCGATGCCTTTTTTTTGGGCACGCTGTAAAATGGAGTGTGCAAACGGACTTACCAACAGATCGGGCAAAACGGATATGATATCAAAACGCATGTGCAAATATGCAGATTATTGATCGATGTGCTTTAAACAAATTGTCATCCTGAATGAAGTGAAGGATCTGCTATTGAACTGTGCATTACATTGAATAGATCCTTCGTTCCTCAGGATGACAAGTTTTTCTATTTGATTTTTCTTGATTCCTGATTCTAATTTCTTGACTCTCCTCCTTAAATAATTTTTTCAATTATCCACCGGTGACCAAAGGGGTCTGTAAATTCCCCCTGGCGATAACCGTATTCAAAATCAGTAACAGGCATTATCAGGGTAGCGCCGGCAGCAATGGCCTTATCAAAAACGGCATGTACATCATCAACCATTAAACCAACGCTAACCGTACCCCCACCAGCGTTCGCAGGCGTTTTGGTGCCGCTAAATTGCGTTACCTCATGAACGTGAAACATAGCGCCGTCTATAGTAAATTCGGCCACGTGTATGCTGCCATCATCGTTTCGAAGGCAAAAATTTTCGATAGCGTTAAAAGCCTTTTTATAAAAATCAATGCTGGTTGCCCCGTTGGCTATAGCCAGCATGGGTGCAAATGAAGTTTTTGTTTTCATTATTGGCTCATTTAATCTTCATCCTCTAATATAAACACTTCCTCAACAGGTTTTTCAAATATGCGGGCTATTTTTAAAGCCAGCACAGTTGAAGGCACGTATTTATTACTCTCGATGGTATTGATGGTTTGGCGTGATACACCTACCTGATCGGCCAGATCGGCCTGCGTAATATTTTTGATAGCGCGCTCTACGCGGATGTTATTTTTCATGACGCCAGCTCCCCCTGTTCTGTTGCTTTGTTGTACTTCCGTAATATATAGTTAAACCGTATCACAAAGAAAAGCGTAATGGTGCTCAGGTTTATAAACATAAATACCATAAAATCTGTGAAAAATAAAAAGCAATTAGCTACCAGCAAAATAATATAGTTTGTATATACTGCCAACTGCATTGACTCTAAACGGAGGGTTGCGATAAATTCATCTTCGTTCTTTTCTTTGCTGTAGGTCCAAAGCAGTAATGCCAATGGTAAAAAAAGCATCATATCTTCCAGAATATCCTCATTAATTCTGTTGCCACTCACCCATTTTATTATAAATGACAATAATATCCCCGTCAGCATTACAATAGATACTGATATACCTATTACTTTGAAGGGCTTATAAGGCAAATAAAACAACTTATCAATCTTGTATTCGTTGTTTTTACTGTACCGCAGATAATAATACCTGATCACAAAAATAACAAGCGGTGTAAAGAGGTTATATATCCATATGGGCAATATATCTGTAAAAAAATTACTCAGAACCCGGACCTGGTTGTTAAAGAAAAAAAGATCGTGTACAAGTGCAACAACCAACCAGACACCGTAAATTAAATAGTTGATTAGTATGGCCCAATATAACGCATTATAACGCATCCTAACTGTTAGCTCATCTTCTTTTTTTTCTCTAGAGAAAGCAATAAACAACAGCCCCAGCAAAACCAATATCAACGCCAGCTCATTGGTAAAATTCTCGATTGATGGTACAAACAGGGCATCCTTGTCTCTCAATCGTAATTCAAAACCTGGTATCTTATATTCATGATATAATACAAAATAACCTAAAACAAATCCTGGTACTGCTAAAAACCACCCCAGCAGCTTAAACTGGTATGGAAATAAGAATCGTGATTTCATGGTTGTAAAGTTTAATTTACCAAATGTAAAATAAGCTTTACAAATGTCAAGTATATTTGACAAAATATTTTCAAATAAAAAAGCCAGTGTTATTACAGGCTCTTTTATCCTTACTCCAGAAGCTACCCTTCCAGGTAAACATCCAGCAAACCTTCGGGCAGATCAATATAGATCTCGCCGCCTTCAACATCAATACCTTTTATAATATCCACATTAAGCGGGAACATTACCTCCTTATTTTTGTATTGAACAGTGGCTATCAACTGTTGAGGATATTCCTGCACCTCCAATATTTCGCCCAGTTCGCCGTGGGTTTCATCAACTGCAATAAAGCCTTTTACATCGTTCAGGGTAAATTCGCTCTTTTTCTTTTTGGGTTTTAGCTTGTTGGGTAGGTAGATGTCTTTTTTTACCAGCATGGCTGCTTTTTCAATAACATCTACATCCTCCAGGTATAAATAGGCATTATTCTTTTGCAGATATTTAATGGAGGCTACAAAGTAAGGAATCAGTTTACCTGCAATATCTACAAATAAAGCGTCGAACTTAATGGCATCCAGGCCGTCAAAATCAACGTATATCTGCATCTCTCCTTTAAGGCCCTTGGTTTTTAATATACTACCTACCCGGAAACAATCTTCGGTTTTCATAAAAAATAGCTTTTAAAAACAAAGGCGAAGCTGTTTTGCTTCGCCTTTGATGAGAATTGAGAAGTCGGACTTTAAATTCCTTACTTCTTCAAAAAAATTATTCTGCGCTTTCAGCAGCGTCTGTTTCAGCAGCAGCTTCTTCGGCCGGAGCTTCTTCTTCTTCTGCAACAGGAGCGTTTTTAGCAGCAATAGCAGCAGCTTTTTCTTCTTTCTTTTTAGCTTCAGCAGCCAAAGCAGCTTTACGCGCTTCGTCTTTTGCTGATAGTAAGCTGGTTTTTTTGCCAGTGATCTTACCTTCTTTTTGCTCAGTCCATTCTGCAAATTTAGCTGCAGCTTGTTCTTCGGTTAAAGCGCCTTTTTTAACACCACCTTCTAAGTGTTTTTTGTAAAGCACACCTTTGTATGAAAGGATAGCACGACAAGTATCTGTTGGCTGGGCACCAGTGTTAACCCATTCTAAAGTTTTGTCGAAGTTAATGTCGATAGTTGCAGGATTAGTGTTTGGGTTGTATGAACCTAAACGCTCAATGAAACGACCGTCGCGTGGAGCGCGGGCATCTGCTACTACGATGTAGTAAAAAGGTTTGCCTTTTTTACCGTGTCTTTGCAGTCTGATCTTAGTTGCCATTTTTTCTTTTTATGTATTCAACATGTCCCCGGAGTACTTTCTGCGGGGATGCAAAGGTATAAATTATTTGTAATAATTTAAAACCCTTGTAATTAATTATTTATTTAGCCCGAACAAGTTATGGTGTAATTGAAAAAAATCGCAATTTCAGGCCCATGAGCTTAAACAGAAAACTACGCATAGCTATTGATATGGACGAGGTAATGGCAGATACCATTGCCAAATTTATTACCCTGTATGATGAACGGCATCAAACTAAAATATCGCTGGGCGATATGCATGGTAAAGAGTTTAGGGAGATACTCCCACCCCATCTGAGCGCCTCCCTCAGGGAATACATCAACGAAAGGGGCTTTTTCCGTGATCTGCCGGTGATGCCAGACTGCCAGGAAGTGGTGAAAGCATTACATGAAAAGTACGATGTGTACATTGCTTCGGCTGCCATGGAATTTAAGTACTCATTGGAAGATAAGCTGGATTGGCTTAATGAACACTTCCCTTTTATTTCCTGGACAAATATTATTTTTTGCGGTCACAAGATTTTGGACGTTGACATCATGATTGATGACCGCATCAAAAATTTTGTCACCTTCAAAGGCCGCAAGCTATTATTTACCTCGCCACATAATCTTTTGATCACCGATTTTGAACGTGTAAACAGCTGGAATGAGGTTGCAACTAAATTATTACGTGAATAAGATGAACAAGTTGTGAAATAAATATCCTATATTTAATTGGTAGCCCCCCTTACCATTAATTTATAGTATGTTAAACCATACAACTATTAACGCCGTTGATTGCGTACTGGCTTATGATACCCATGAGCAAAAGTACCTGTTTATAGGGCCTGGCATAGATACCATTTTGGGTATAACTGCTCAGGAGCTCTATCAAAATAATGACGCATGGGATCAACTGATCCCCAAAAAGCATCTTGCGGGCATAAAATCCCTCGTTAATAATCTCGCAGAGAACAACAGCATTGAGTTAAGTTATCAGATAACTACCCCTCAACAAATCATTAAAAGTATTACCGATAAAAAAAGTCTCATTACCGATGAGGCTACCGGGCACAAGATACTATTAAGCACCATTAAAGAAACACCGGCAAAACCGATCTGCATTACCGCAGCATCAACCGGCGCCGAACATAGTCAGCAGTTCCTAAATTCACTTATTGATTCACAAACTAGTTTTTTGATCCGAATAAACACTGATGGAAATTATACTTTTGTTAATAAACAATATTTAAAAACCCTAGGATATAAAGCCAAAGATGTTTTAGGTCAGCATTTTTCGATAACAAGCTTACCCGAAGAATCCCATCTTTGCGAGACTGCTTTTATGGAATGTCTCAATAATCCGGGTAAGGTTGTTCGCTTATTGCACAAAAAACCCGATGTGCACGGCAATCTGCATGATACCGAATGGGAACTGATATCTATAGTTAATGAAACCGGCCAGGTGTGCGAGATACAGGGAATTGGCCACGATGTAACGGAGAAGATCAAGATAGAAGCTGAGATCAGGGACACCGCTCAAAAGCTGGATACTTTTATTGAAAGCATTACTGATTCGTTTTTTATTATTGATAACGAATGGCGGTTTGTACGCGTGAATGCCGCGTTTGAAAAAGTATGGGGAAAGCCCCGTGCACAGTTATTGGGTAAAACAATATGGGATCTGTTTCCTGAGCTCATTAATACTCCTTTTGAAACCGCGTATCGTGAAGCGCGAACCAAACAGGAAAGCGTAAAGTTTATGGTACATTTTGCCCCATTGAATAAATGGTTCCGTACGGCAGTTTACCCATCTGCCAAGGGCTTAACCGTATTTGCCAAGAATGTTACTTATGAGATGCGTGCGCAGGAAGATGCACTGTGGACCAAAAACAACCTGGAAGCGCTGATCAATAATACAAATGATAAAATATGGTCGGTAGATACAGAAAGCCGCTATGTTTATATGAACAATGCCTATATCGCGCAAATAAAGGCTATGACAGGCGTATATCCGCAAAAAGGGGAATATTCTTATAAAGACATGGGCTTTCCGCAGGAGGTTATTGACGAGTGGAGCGCCTATTATCAGCGGGCATTAAATGGCGAAAATTATACCCTTGTTTTAGAAAGCGTTGATGATGAAGCCAAAAATCCTGCCTTCTACGAGGTAAACTTTAACCCTATTTTTGCTTCAAACGGCGAGATCAAAGGTGTTGGCTGTTTTGCCCATGACATATCAGAGCGGCTTAAAATAGAACAAGAACTGCTGAGCCAAAATAAACGTATGCGCAACATAGCCTCGCTGAGCTCCCATGAGTTAAGAAGACCTGTTGCCAGCATGCTGGGGCTCATTAATATTATCGACAGGGAAAACCCCAACAACCCCGAGAACAAACAAATTATTGATTATCTGCAAATTGTAAGCACCGAAATAGACGATGTAATACGCCTCATAGTTGATCACACTTTCACGGGAAAATAACCGCGAAGGCTAAAACTTACATAGACAGTATTTCAACCAGTTTTAACAGGTTGGGATTGATCTCGATGTGGTGTTTAATGGCGTGCTCAAATGGAGTATAGGCTATCTCGTTATGAATAATACCTATCATTTCATTACGGTGCCCGTCTCTTAAAGCCTCAACTGCAGCAGCTCCTACACGGCTGGCCAATACCCTGTCCATACAACTTGGCGCGCCACCACGTTGTATGTGTCCTAATATAGAGATGCGGGTATCATAATGCGGAAATTTTTCCTGAACCAGGCGGCCAACCTCAAAAGCACCACCGGCTTCTTCACCTTCGGCTACAATAACAATCCTGGAGGTCTTATCTTTCCGGCCATGTTCAAGCCGATTAAATAACCCTTCCATTCCACCCTTACTTTCGGGGATAAGTATAGCTTCGGCACCGGCAGCAATACCCGTGCGCAGGGCGATCAGACCAGAGTCGCGGCCCATTACTTCAACAATAAATAAACGGTCGTGTGATTCGGCGGTATCTCTGATCTTATCCACCGCTTCAACAACCGTATTAATGGCTGTATCATAACCAATGGTGAAATCGGTTCCCAGCAAATCATTATCAATAGTACCGGGTAAACCAATTACCGGAATATCGTATTCACTGCCAAATACTTTTGCACCGGTAAAAGTACCATCGCCCCCAATAGCCACCAGGGCATCAACATTATGTTTTTGTAACTGATCGAATGCTTGTTTGCGCCCCTCAGGCGTTCTGAAATTGTCACAGCGCGCTGTTTTCAGAATAGTACCTCCGCGTTGTATAATATTGGAAACCGATTTGCGATTCATGGGTATAAAATCGCCCTTGGTCATGCCGTCATAACCCCGGCGAATGCCCGTTACTTCAATACCATAGTATATGGCCGTACGTACAACCGCCCTGATGGCAGCATTCATTCCCGGCGCGTCGCCACCTGAAGTAAAAAGTCCGATATTTTTAATCTGCGTCATTTTTTATCCTGATACGGGCATTAGGGGCCCTACCTTTAAAAAATTGAATAATTTAAATTTGAGTGCTTTTAAAGTAGCCTTTAAATAAAAACGCGGCTAAGCTTTAAAACTTGCCGCGAATTTACATTTTATTTTTTAACGCCGTGCCTACTTTTTGAAAGCTGCTATGCCGCTATCTAAAAATTTAGTATAACTGGCTATATCGTAATCGGCCGGAGAAGTTGGGATATCCTTACCTGTGGCATCTTTTAAAAAGTTGCCATCGCTATCCAACATCACGTATAAAGGCTGGGAGTTAGAGTTAAAACGACTGGCCTCCAAATCACTCCACTTACCTCCAAGTGTAGTTATTTTTTTGCCACTATAGGTTGATACAAACTGGTCTTTTACATCCAAAGAGGCTTTATCATCAACAACCAATTGAAGCAGTACAAAATCATCGCGCAATCGCTTGAAAACTCCCGGATCCGACCAAACATTGGCTTCCATTTTACGGCAATTTACGCAGTTAAATCCGGTGAAGTCAATCAAGATAGGTTTATGTGTAGCCTTTGACACTTGTAAAGCCTGGTCATAATCATACCATGAATCAAGCCCACGGGTTTTTATCCGGGTATAATTGTTAGCATATTTCTTTTCACCAATGCTCGCAGGTATAACAGCTGCGGGAGCTGAAGAAGGCGCTGCGGCACCACCCGGAATACTTGATAAGTTAAAATCCTGCGTTGCCTCAGGAGGCAGAAATGCGCTTATAGATTTTAAAGGAGCACCCCATAAACCCGGTATCATATAAATTACAAACGCAAATACAACGATAGCCAAAAAGGCGCGCGGGATAGAAAGATAAGATACATCACTGTCATGCGAAAACTTGATCTTACCAATAAGATAAAGCCCCATCAACAAACCAATGGCAATCCATAGCGACAAAAATATTTCCCTGTCGAACCAGTTCCAGTGATAAGCCAAATCAACATTTGATAAAAACTTAAGCGCGAAAGCCAATTCCAGAAAACCCAAAACTACTTTTACACTATTGAGCCAGCCCCCTGATTTTGGCAGGCTTTTTAACGCTGAAGGAAACAATGCAAATATGGTGAATGGCAGGGCCAGTGCTAATGCAAAACCAAACATACCAATAGCTGGACCCAGTCTGTCGCCTTTGGAAGCTGCATCAACCAGCAGGGTGCCAATAATTGGCCCGGTGCATGAAAAAGATACCACTACCAGGGTTGATGCCATAAAGAATATGCCGGCAAGGCCTCCCTTATCTGCATTTGCATCCAGCTTATTAGCCAGTGAACTTGGCAACGTAATTTCAAACGCGCCCAGGAACGACATACCAAATACAATAAGCAGTAAGAAGAAAAATATGTTGAATATACCGTTAGTTGCCAGCTGATTAAGTGCATCGGAGCCAAAAATAATAGAGATCAGCAAACCCAGGGTTACATAAATAATAATGATGGAAACCCCATAAATAAGTGATTGACCAATAGCTTTTTGGCGGCTACCGCTTTTTTTGGTAAAAAAGCTTACTGTTAATGGTAGTAATGGGTATATACAAGGCAATATTACAGCAGTAAACCCGCCTAGCAGACCAAATATAAATATCTGCCAAAGCGTTTTTGGTTTTTCTGTTGATGGCGCTTTTTGTGATTGCGTCTTTTGCTTTGCCGCAGCCTGTGTTTTCGCTGCCGAGTCGGCAGCTTTTTTCCTGATCGCTATGCTATCGGCAGCAGTAGGAATATCCGTAAACTGAACATCTGTAGTTGATACGGTATCCGCTTTACTTTTTTGTACGGCTAAGGCTGGTGCAGAGCCTACGGAACAAAAAATGGCCAGTACCATCAATGTAGCCAGTATAACGCGTAAATAAACGCCCTTTTTTAATAGTTTCATTGCTATCTTCCTTAAGGTAAAATTACTTGCCTAAAGGAATAGTGAAGTCAACATCTTCTGGTGGAAGACATTTTTTGTCGTTACAGGTCATGTACGTGAGCTTGCCGGTTACGCTGGCCACTGATGCTGATTTAAGACTTATTTTTTGTTGAAAAACCACTTCTTTTTCAAAGTAGCTTACATTCATACTAAAAGCTTTCTCGAATTTGGTTACCGGGGTTGGCTCTGATGGTTTGCCCACCGGAGCGTACAGTTTTGAAGGTGTAAATTCAAATGAAGTTTTTATTGGACCGCCATCTTTAACATTAAGGGAGTAAATATGCCAGCTGGGTTGAATAGTAGCTTTTAAAAATACAACAGCTTCTTTATCATTCAACTTTTTTGCCGCGTATGACCATCTTACAGGCGTTTCGATCTGGGCATAAGCCCCTGCGCATAGCACTAATGCAACAATTACCAACAGTACTTTCTTCATTTAATTATTTATTTAAAAATTCAATTTGTTTTAAACTAAACTCTTGTTGCCCGTTATTATTTTCAACAACCAGCATTCCATTTTCTTTTACGTTTTTTATAACTCCTTCAAAAACCTGGTCGTTTGACCTGAAGGGCTTTGCTTCGTTTAACCAATATAGTCGGGATAAATAAGTATTTCTTACAAACAAAAATTTACCCGCCCTTAAATTAAGGTAATATGCTTCAATATGACTGCAAATTTCTGACAATATTGTTTTTAAATCATAATCCCTGTGTAAGATTTGCTTGAGGGAGATGGCGTTGCCAGCCCCAGATTCAAAATTCTCCTGGTTAATATTAAGCCCAATACCAATAATAGCATCCTTGATATGGGTACCCTGTATGTGTGTTTCTATGAGTATACCGCCCAATTTCCGGTCGCCATAATATATATCATTGGGCCATTTTATTTTAAGTTCATCGCCAAGGTACGGATACAAACCCTCGTAAACACCCAAGCTTATAACCCGGTTCAGGTCAAACTGATCGCTCACAGCCAGAAACGCCGGTGTCAGTAAAATACTGAAAGTAAGGTTTTTTCCGGGCTCACTATGCCACTTATTTTGCTGCTGGCCTCTGCCTGCATATTGGCTTTCTGCCATAATGACCGTACCTTCGGGCAATGGCTTGGAATTTGACAGTAAAGTTTTAAGGAATGTGTTAGTTGAGTCAACTTGTTGAATTGTTACTAAATTTTGACCAACAAATAATGCCGAAAATATGTTATTTTGCAAAGTATAATAATTTTTAACCCAAGAACGTTCAAAACTAATTCTTTTTGATGGTAAAAAACAAAGTGTTAAATCAATCGGCCTATATTTCTGAGCTGGCCATACATGGCATACAGGAAAAAAAGGGGAATGATATTATAAGGTTAGACCTCCGGAATATATTGGGCTCGGTATCGGATTATTTTGTGATCTGCCATGCCGATTCATCAACACAGGTAAAAGCTATTGCCAATAGTATTGAAGAAGAAATTTTTAAAGCTACGCAACAGGAACCCTGGCGCAAGGAGGGACTTGAATATGCAGAATGGATACTACTTGATTATGTGGACGTTGTAGTTCATGTTTTCAGAACCGACAAACGTGAGTTTTACGGCGTGGAAGATCTGTGGGGTGATGCCGAGATTAAATATTACAAAAGTGCTTAAACTTTCGTCACAATTACCCTCCGGTTTGAGTCATGGTACTAAACCTTTGTAAATTTTAAATTATAGATTGTAAGTTTGAGCTCGTAATAAAGAAATGAAAGATATTAAAGATAATAAATCAGAAAGTCCGAAACCTATCAGGAAAATACTTAATAAAAAAACACCGCCTAAACCACCCAAGTTTAATATTATGTGGCTTTATGGCATTGTTATTTTAGCGTTTTTATTGGTGCCTACCCTTTTGAGCGGCGGTTCGGGTACCCCTACTACCTTTAAAGATGTGGAAGGCATGCTTAAGCAAAATGATGTTGAAAAACTGATAGCTTATAAAAGCGGCGACCTGGTAACAGCCGAAGTTTACATCAAAAAAGAAAGTTTAAACAAACCACAATATGCCAAAGCCGGCAAAGACCAGCGTTTGTTTAACACCACAAATAATGGCCCTCAATACACTTTTACCGATGCATCATACGAAAGCCTAAAGCAATCTGTAGCGAATGCACAGAAAGACATGCCGGAGGATCAAAAAATAAATATTCAATACGAGCAAGGGCATGAGAGCTTTTTATCAAACTGGTTGGTACAAGGTGTTATCATGGTTATCCTGTTTGCTGGTGTATGGATATTTATTATGCGCCGCATGTCAGGTGGTTCAGGAGGCGGCCCGGGTGGTCAAATATTTAATATCGGCAAATCAAAAGCTACTCTTTTTGATAAAGAAGCACAGGTATCGGTAACATTTAATGATGTAGCCGGCCTCGAAGAAGCAAAGCAAGAGGTAATGGAAATTGTAGATTTCCTTAAAAACCCCAAAAAATACACTAACCTGGGTGGTAAAATACCCAAAGGAGCCCTGTTGGTAGGTTCACCAGGTACAGGTAAAACATTATTGGCCAAGGCCGTTGCCGGCGAAGCACAGGTTCCGTTCTTCTCGCTTTCAGGGTCTGATTTTGTGGAGATGTTTGTAGGTGTGGGTGCTTCACGTGTACGTGA
Source organism: Mucilaginibacter sp. 22184 (assembly GCF_052045695.1). Classification (NCBI taxonomy): domain Bacteria; kingdom Pseudomonadati; phylum Bacteroidota; class Sphingobacteriia; order Sphingobacteriales; family Sphingobacteriaceae; genus Mucilaginibacter; species Mucilaginibacter sp. 22184. Next base: position 925,679 of record NZ_JBQEPI010000001.1, on the reverse strand, counting down.
TTTATTCCGCCAGGCAAAAGATAAAGCTCCATGTATCATATTTATTGACGAGATTGATGCTATTGGCCGCGCCCGCGGTAAAAACAATATTGTTGGTGGTAATGATGAACGCGAAAACACGCTGAACCAGTTATTGGTAGAGATGGATGGTTTCGGTACCGATTCGGGCATTATTATCCTTGCTGCAACCAACCGCCCTGATGTATTGGATTCGGCGCTGTTACGCCCGGGCCGTTTCGACAGGCAGGTATCTATTGATAAGCCTGATTTGATCGGTCGAGAGCAGATCTTCAAAGTTCACCTGAAACCTATCAAATTATCTGATGGCGTTGACGCGAAAAAATTATCGGCACAAACCCCAGGCTTTGCCGGTGCAGAAATAGCTAACGTTTGTAACGAAGCCGCTTTGATAGCCGCCCGTAAAAATAAAGAATCGGTTGATATGGCCGATTTCCAGGATGCTATTGATCGTGTTATCGGTGGTTTGGAAAAGAAAAACAAGATCATATCGCCCGAAGAAAAACGCATTGTTGCTTACCACGAAGCTGGTCACGCTATTGCTGGCTGGTTCTTGGAACATGCCGACCCATTGGTTAAAGTATCTATCGTTCCGCGTGGTGTGGCAGCATTGGGTTATGCTCAATATCTGCCAAAAGAGCAGTTTTTATACACTACCGAACAATTGCTTGATGAGATGAGCGTTTCGATGGGTGGTCGTGTTGCCGAGGACATTGTTTTTGGCAGGATATCAACCGGCGCCCTAAGCGATCTGGAACGTATTACCAAACTGGCTTATGCCATGACCAAAATCTACGGTATGAACGGTAGTGTAGGTAATGTATCCTTCTACGACCCGCAAGGCGAATATCAGTTTAACAAGCCTTATTCTGATACTACTGCCGAGATGATCGACAACGAAGTGCGTAAACTGGTTGACGAGGTTTATCAGAAAACCAAAGATTTGTTGAATAACAAACGCGATGGACTTGAAAAAATAGCTCAGAAATTGTTAGAGAAAGAAGTACTGTTTCAATCAGATCTGGAAGAGATATTGGGTAAGCGGCCATTTGACGAACGTACCACTTACGATAAGTTTGTGAACGGCGAGGCTGCGCTAAACCCCGATGTGGATAACAATGCCATTCCGGATAACTTAACAAATCCGGAGCTTTCCAGAATTGACGGAGAAGATCCAAAGTTTTAATATACATTAATCGTATAAAGCCATCAGCTAAGCTGATGGCTTTGCTGTTTTTACCATGAGGGATATTACCACATCAAAAGAAAAACTGCTTAAAAAGATCCGCAAGGCTCTTCTGGAGAAAAGGGACAACCCCTACCCTCAATTGGAGGACCTGCCGCTTTATGCAGCCGCTGAGGAGATCCCGGAGGTAATGTTTGCCCAACAGTTCACTACCGTTAACGGGCAGTTTGTTTTTTGCGAGGATGAAGTGCAGTTTATTGAAACCTTGCTTACCCTGGCCGAAGAGCGAAACTGGCGCAAAATATATTGCTGGGAACCCGGCTTGCAGGAAATCCTTACCCGTTTTGAATACCCATTTTATGAAACCGACAAAGACTTTGAACAGGCCGACGTTGGTTTTACCTTTTGCGAAGCCCTGATAGCCCGTAATGGAAGCATACTCCTGTCAAACGGCAACATGGCAGGCCGTCGCTTGAGCATTTATCCCCCAGTACACATTGTGTTGGCCTATACCTCCCAAATGGTGCTCGATCTTAAAGATGGCTTTAAGCTGATCAAAAAGAAGTATGATAACCAGCTGCCATCGATGATCAGTAATGTGACCGGCCCAAGCCGCACCGCCGATATCGAAAAAACTCTCGTATTGGGCGCCCACGGCCCCAAAGAACTTTTCGTTTTTTTGCTGGATGACAGCAACTTATCTTAAAATAATATTTTGCCCCTAAAGTATTATTTTGCGATTATAAATTTTATTGATAAGATCAACTACTTGCTTTAAATTTAACTTTCGTAAGGGATAGTACATAAACAATGCTTTAATTTACTTTTCCTCTGTCGTTCTACCACCAAACACATAAATATAATAATATCGATAATAGCGTTTATCTTTACTGCCATCAGTAATATCTATGTTTTATTTATATTTCTTTTTTGAATTATTTGCATTTATAAGTTGCCTGTACGCTTATAAAAACCTAGATAGAAACTTTAAAATTTTTCTCCCGTTTCTCGCATTTGTTGTTGTTTATGAGTTTATAAATATCTTCTTTATGAAGCTAATTTTATTACATCATTCAAATGCCTGGTGCAATAATCTGGAGGGTGTTATCGAACTATTGGTATATGGGCAATTCATGGCATCCTTAGATGAGCGAAAAAAGTACAAAAAGAGGGTGTATATGGCCGTTGCCATTGGCCTGTTTATAACTTTGATTGACATCTTTTTTATTCATAGTTTCTGGACTGTCGCTACCGTAGCCAGTGCATCACAAAGCATTATATTGGCTACCATGGCATTTGTATATATATATAACTTATTTAAACATTCGGACGAATATCCCTATTTGCTCCTTTTCCCGCCATTTTTAGCTGCCGTGGGATTATTGTTGTACTCATTGGCCAATTATTTTTATTTCGCATCATTTGACAACCTATTGGTTAAAAACAATTATCATTTTTATTCGATCGCTCATTTAATCTGCGAAATGGCTTGTTTATTTATATATGTATTTTTAGGCCTTGCGTTTTTATGCTTTACAAAAGTCAAAAAACTATCCTGATATACATTATTTTTCGCCTTATTTTGATTTATATCCGTATAAGGATAATTTCTAAAAAAAACCTATTTTTGAGTAATCCGTATTATTTATGGATTTTGTACTGATCTTATTTACGTTTTTCACCAACCAACCTAAGCTGGCGTTTTCCTCGTATATTATACCCCCTATCAAATTCGGCTGTATTTTATTAAGGAAGAGACAGCTTAATTGAATAAAAACCACAAATAATGGAACCTATCGATTTATCTATCGCCCAAAAAATGGTGGACCACTACGCTGCCACCCGAAAAAAACTGATTGACAAAGAACACAATATCAACGATACGCAGTCTGTCTGGATACCGCTTGATAAATTAAAATCCTTTATCAACAACCTACCCGAGCAGGCTACGGGAGTAAGAATTCATTTTGCCGCTTACGATCATAAAAACGAGCATTCGCCCAATCAAACTACAGCTATATTGATAGGCACCGTTGAAAATCATACTGAACATACCGATGCCATAGAAGATGGCGTTGGGCCATTGGGCACTGAAGATCCAATGGGGCCTTTTAACAATGGCAGAACATGCCCTCCACTTTGCCCATCGTAAGCAATCCTTTAAAATATTTTTGTAAGGCCATATTCGTCAAAAGGCAAATGCTTTAATGTAATCTTATGCTTGATTATATCTATTTTTATTTTGAGCTTTTTGCGTTTTTTGTTTGTTTATACACCTACAAAAAGCTTGATCGTAACTTTAAGGTATTCCTTCCTTTTTTGGCGTTTATCGTAATTTATGAGTTTGCGAACCTTAAATATTGGACGCTATGGCACCATACCAATGCTTGGTGCAGCAATCTGGAAACAATTATTGAAATAGTTATTTACACCCGCTTTATAAGCGCTCTTGATACAAGAAGATCATACAAAAAAAGGGTAAATATTGTGCTTTTCATAATAGTCCTGTTTTCTTTTATAGACATGATCTTTATTCAGGGCTTTTTTATGCTAAACACCATTGCCATAGTACTTCAATACAGCATGCTTACTGTGTTGGTGTGCTTGTATTATTTTAAATTAATTAACAATGTTGATGAAAGCCTCGATATTATACGTCACCCGCCATTTTGGGCCACTGCGGGAATATTATTTTATACGCTTGCTTTTCTGTTTTATTACATAGCTTTCAGTTACATGGCTTACAAACAAAATTATAAGTTCTTTATATTGGCTCAGGTTATACCGAATATTGCTTGTCTTATTTTATATTCGTTACTGTCTGTTGCATTTATATATCAGTATAAAAAAGCAAAATCTATTGCCGCTGTTATAAAAACATAGTAACATCTTTTATCTATATCCAAACCATTAATATGATCAGCCCATTCAAATATGCTGTTTAAGGATGAAGAAATCATTTTATTGATAATTGCAGGCACCGCAATAGTGATGCTGCTGGGGGTTTTTATCGTCAGCTTTTTGTTGCTATACCAACGCAAACAAAATAAAAATGTATTGGAAAAGGAGCAACTGAAATCATCCTTTCAACAGGAATTGCTGAAAACCCGCATGGAAATTCAGGAAGAAACGCTAAATCATATTAGTCGCGAGTTGCATGATAATATTACCCAGGTGCTATCATTTGTAAAACTTAACCTGGGCGTGTTGGGCAGAAACCTGGGCGAACATGAAAAGGCCCGGGTAAATGACAACCGCGAACTTATTGCCCAATCCATAAGTGATCTGCGAAACCTTTCCAAAAGTCTTAGTTTTGAACATATCAGTGTAATGGGCCTCATAAAAACGCTGGAAATAGAAACCGAACGTGTTAACAGAAGTGGTATCATTAACGTATCGTTATTGGTTGATGGTGATTATTACACACTTGGCGAACAGCGGGAGCTGGTATTATTCAGGATCTTTCAGGAGGCCTTAAATAATGCCTTAAAATACGCGCAAGCCGATAACTTTAAAATGAGTTTGTATTATAAGGAGCAAATGTTTAATTTAACCATCGAAGATGACGGTGTTGGTTTTGAGCCTGAATTGCTTAAAGATAAGGGGGGCTCGGGTTTGCGTAACATTGTGAACAGGGCCGCCTTAATAGGAGCCGAAGCAACTATTAATAGTTCACCAGGCAATGGCTGCAGCATTAACCTTTCACTCAACCCCCTCATACAAGAAACTTATGTTAACGGAACCTATTCAAATAGCCCTGGTTGATGATCATCGCCTTTTCAGAAGCGGCATTGCTTCTATGGTGGAGAGCTTTAACCGCTACAACATACTATTTGAAGCCGCGCATGGTAAAGAATTGGTTGACAAAATAGCTTCGGGGTTAGTTCCAGATATTGTTATTCTGGATATTAATATGCCGATAATGGACGGCATTTCAACCGCGCAATGGCTTAAAAAGTTCCAACCATCTATCCGTACTATTATCCTATCCATGTTTGAAGACGCCGAAAAGGTACTCACCATGGTTAAAATGGGTGTAAAAGGGTATCTTCTTAAAGATGCTGAACCACATGAGTTTGAGGCTGCTTTGCTCAAAGTAACAGAAGGAGATCTTTACTATCCGGATTTTGTTACTAAGCATTTATTAAATAATTTCAATAACGATAAAACGGCCGTTGTAAAGTTAAATCCCCGGGAAATTGAATTTTTACGCTTAACCGGAACCGAACTCACCTATAAAGAAATTGCCGACACCATGTGCATCAGCGTGCGTACCGTTGATAGCTATCGCGATCAGCTTTTTGAAAAACTGGGCATTAAGAGCCGCGTTGGCCTGGTATTATACAGCATAAAAAACAAACTGATCGATTTGTGATTTGCTAAAAATATTAGCAAATTTGTTAAATGGAACAGGATGATAATACCGGCTTTTTTAAAGGTCGGGGAGCGCAGCTAAATACCCACAACAAATTTTTAAAGAATAAATATGTCGCCGAGCACATCGAGGGGATCGACGAGCCTTTATTGGAAAATACCGCCACACAGCTTTTTGAGGAAACACCCAAAAAGATAGTAAGTGAATCTAATAGTCCAGATCTGAGCCACATGTATTCTATAAATCCTTACCAGGGTTGCGAACACGGTTGCATTTATTGTTATGCCCGCAACAGTCATGAATATTATGGTTTTAGCGCTGGGCTTGATTTTGAACGCAAGATCATCATCAAACCCAATGCCCCTGAGCTCTTGGAGCAGTATTTTAACAAGAAAAACTATCGGCCGGTATCTATCATGCTTTCGGGCAATACCGATTGTTACCAGCCTGTAGAACGTCGCTTAAAGATCACCCGTGGACTACTGGAGGTTTTTTTGAAGTATAAAAACCCGGTAAGCATCATCACCAAAAACAATGTGATCCTGCGCGATCTGGACATTCTTACCGAACTAGCCTCTATGAAACTGGTGCATGTAAACGTTTCTATTACCTCATTGAATGAGCAGCTGCGTCAAAAACTGGAACCGCGGACCGTGACGGCTACCGGAAGGCTGGCCGTGGTACAGAAACTATCCGAAAAAGGGGTCCCTGTGAGGGTAATGGCAGCTCCTATTATCCCAGGACTTAACAGTAACGAAGTACCCAGCATTATCAAGGCCGCTGCCGACCGGGGCGCGTTGGCCGCAGGATTTACCATTGTACGACTCAATGGCAGTATAGCCGAGATATTCAGCGACTGGATATACAAGGCTTTTCCTGATCGTGCAGAGAAAGTGCTCAACATGATACGCTCATGCCATGACGACAAGTTAAATGATAGCGATTTTGGCCGCCGTATGAGCGGCGAAGGCAAAATAGCACAATCCATCCACCAGATGTTCCGGATGGCCTGCAATCGCTTTATGGCGGGTCGGGAGATGCCCGAATACGACTATACCTTATTTGTGCCCAGGAAAGGTAAACAGACGAGTATGTTTTAGGTTGTACTGTGCTGTTGAATTAACCTATCAATCCAAACACCAAAAACAATTCCAATAGTATAACAGAGCAGATCGCTCCATAAAAATCCTTCGCCCAAAACCAGGCGACCAAACAGCGTGTGCCTTAAATTATTTATCCAGGGCGCTTTATACAATTGACTAAATTCTATGATATAGCAAAACAACAGACTGGTTATAACAATGAGCTTAACAGGCTTATCAATAAACAGAAACCGCATAATAAAGTAAACCATCAAGGCCCAAAGGATATCGCCTATAAATAATGGAATAAAAGAAAAATGACGGGATAGCAGGCCTGAGCTAATGGCGATAACAATGAGACAGGTATATGTTACCCTTAACCTGTCCATTAATTATCCAGTAACCTTCGGTGGTAATTAACCTGCCCCAGGTGATATGACAAATGAGTAGCCAGATGCGTTAAGAAATATCCTGTACTTACTTTTCCATCAGACACATCCTGAGGATATTCATCAGCCGTTTGCTCCTCATTTAGTTTATCAAGCGTTCCAGCTATCATCCGTGAAGTCTCATCTATACGCTTCAAAAGTTCGACTCTTGGAATAGGACCTGATGAAAACTCCAACGGCCGATCGCGGATATAACCCGTTTTGCCCAGTTCTGCCCCGATATAAGTATTCAAATTGCCTATCAGATGCAAGCAAAGATTACCGGCCGTATTGGCAATTTGTTTATCAATAATCCAGATATTTTGCTCCTGCTGATATAACTCCAACTCTGTCTTAAGTTTTTCCAGATCGCGCAGAAATAGTTTTTTCAGGATAGATAGTAACATGGATAATTGTTTATTGGCTATGGCAAGATAGTTAATTATTCAGGTAACAAAAAAGAGCGCCTGATTGGGGCGCCCTTTTTAATATTTATAAACTAACGTTTATGCTTCTTCTGCTTCCAGAGCCATTTGCTCATCAACAAGGATACGTCCGCAATGCTCACAAACAATAATCTTTTTACGCTGACGAATGTCAGACTGACGTTGAGGCGGGATCTGGTTAAAACAACCTGAACATGAATCGCGCTGGATAGTTACCACAGCTAAACCATTTTTTGCGTTTTGACGCAGGCGGTTATAGGCGGTTAATAAACGCTCTTCGATATTTCCGGTAGCTTTTTCTGCCTGGGCAACCAGTTCTGTCTCTTCTTTTTCAGTTTCGGCTGTGATGGTACCTAGTTCTTCTTTTTTAGCATCAAGATCACTCTTGCGCAAATCCAGATCGGCCAGTGCTTTTTCATATATCTGGGTTTTTGAAGTGATCTCAAAACCATACTCGCGTATTTTTTTCTCGCTTACCTGAATATCTAATCCTTGTATCTCAATTTCTTTTGATATGGCATCATACTCACGGTTGTTCTTAACTTCGTTAAGTTGCGCTTCGTATTTTTTGATATTGGCCTGAGCTTCTTTGATCAGGTTTTTGCGGGTTACAATCTCATCTTCTACATCATCCAGCTCGGCTTTGATCTTTTGAATGCGGGTTTCAAGACCAGCAACATCATCTTCCAGATCTGCAACCTCCATTGGCAGTTCACCTCTTACCTGGCGAATTCTATCAATTTTGGTGTGGATGGTTTGTAGTTCGTATAAAGCTTTAAGCTTTTGTTCTACGGTTTGTTCCATTAAATAAAATATTTGACGGGGTTTGTATTTACTTCTGTTAAACGGACGGCAAAGATAGGAAATTTTTTCCTTATTATTTCATACAATAATTGCGCCGTAAATTGTTCACTCTCAAAGTGTCCGATATCTGCGATCACTATCTTTCCTTCAGCATCAAAAAACTCATGATACTTGTAATCAGCAGTGATAAAAACGTCGGCACCTGCCGATATGGCATGCTTTAATAAAAAGCCTCCGGCACCACCACAAACAGCAACTCTTTTCACATGTTTACCGGTTAATGCCGTATGCCTGATCACATGGGTGCGCATCTTATCTTTTACATGAAACAGGAAAGATTCTTCGTTCTGCGGTATCTCCAATTCACCGATCATACCCGCTCCTACCTGCTGATGTTGATTGGTCAACGGAAACAGATCGTAAGCCACCTCTTCATACGGATGAGTCAGCACCAGCGCCATCAGTATTTTACTTTCCAGGTTAGCTGGGTACACAGTCTCGATACGTACCTCATTTTCCTGATGACGACTACCCGGCTCCCCAACATAGGGATTGGTAACCTCGTTACCTTTAAATGTCCCCTTACCTTCGGTATTGAAACTGGTTTCGCTGTAATTACCAATATTTCCAGCTCCGGCAGCAAATAGAGCATCGCGCACGGCATCGGCATGGCTGCCTGGTACAAAAGTTACCAACTTTTTCAACAGGTTATGCTTAGGTAATAAAATGCGGCAGTTCTTCAGCCCCAGGGTATCACAAATACGCTGGTTTACGCCCTCCATGATATTATCCAGGTTGGTATGTATAGCGTAAATGGCAATGCGGCTGCGAATGGCCTTCTCTACTACCCTTTCCACGTATGTTTTGCCGTTAAACTTTTTAAGTCCTTTAAAAACTATGGGATGGTGAGATATGATCACCTGGCAACCAGTGGCAATGGCCTCATCAACCACAGCTTCGGTACAATCAAGAGACAGTAATGCCTGGGTAACTTCCTGTTCGGGGCTTCCCACAATAAGACCCGCGTTATCATAATCTTCCTGGTACACCAAAGGGGCCAGGCTTTCTAAATATGCGGTAAATACAGCTAATTTCATGAATAGATTTTGTAATATGGCCGATTTATCCTTTATTTCTGATTATTCAGAATGGCCATCCGGTGGCTTTCATAAGCCATTTCCTTATTATACTTTAAAGTAAGCGATTTATTGTTCACCAGGTCAACAATAGTACCTATTAAACAAAGACCGGCAGTTAAAAAATAAAGGATACCCATACCTATCTGTCCTAAAACAAAGCGGTGTATTCCAGAAACACCCACTAAACCAAGCAATGTAAAAATGAGTATTTCATTCGCATTCTTGCGTTTACCGCTATAAACCATATAAAAATATTTCTTCTGGTCTTCGCTAAGCTCCCTGGTAGCTTGCTGCAAGAAACCCATTTCTTCGGGGCCCATATCGGCAAAGTTCATGTAGGGATCCTGGTGTATGTTCATACTATTAAGGTTTGTGGTGAGTGCTTTTTCAAAAATAAATATTTTATGATATAAACCTATAAGTTAGCCGCGGTAATTTGCCTGGTCACTTATGAAACTTTATCTGTAAAATTTATAATTGTAATTATGTCACTTTTACCGGGTAAACGCGTCTGTATAAATATATCCACCCTTCGCATTCACTTTAAAACCAACGGCTTCTTAGCATGAATTGTAAAATAATCATAGGCTCTATCATTTTAGCCTTTTTATTAGGATCAACAAGCGCCTTCTGCCAACAGCATACCGTTAGTTATGATCTGTCGAAATTGCTTTCAGCACATCAGCTCAGCATCAGCAACCGGGAGGCTGCCGTATTGCCTAATCATGAAAAAAACGGGATCATGTTATCGGCCAATGATGATGACGGTGTAGCCTTGATCAATGATGTAACTTTTAGCAACGGCATTATTGAGCTGGACATCCGCGGAAAAGATGTGTATCAAAAGAGCTTTTTAGGGGTAGCTTTTCATGCGGAAGATGCCAAAACTCTTGATGCGGTATACTTTCGTCCTTTTAATTTTTTGACAACTGATTCTGTTCGTCATATACACATGGTACAGTATATATCTCATCCGCAATTTCCCTGGTTTGTATTGCGCGATAAATTTAACGCGCAGTATGAAAAAGCAATTACTTCGCCCCCGGATCCCAATCAATGGTTCCACATCCGGATAGAAATAAAATATCCCCAGGTAACGGCTTTTATCAATGGCCAAAAAACACCTTGTTTAAGCATTAAGCAATTGAGCGACCGTAAAAGTGGAAAACTTGGATTATGGGTAGGCGATAGCTCTGACGGTGCATTTGCCAACCTAAAAGTTACTTTTTTTTAAATAGATAAAAATTTACAGCCAGACGTAGGGGTAAATGATTATCCGGGTGTAATACGGGTATGAAAGTATTAGTTACCGGAGCAACTGGTTTTATAGGCAGGCAATTATGCCTCGCATTGGCAACAGCAGGTCACGAGGTAAAGGCTTTATGTCGCGATACAGATCATCCTTACCTTATCACACATCCCAACATTGAACCTGTATTGGGCAATATCCTGTATAAACAAACATTGGCCAGGGCCATGGATGGATGTGAACAGGTTTATCATACCGCCGCCATGGCCAAAATGTGGTGCCGCAACCCCGACGACTATCATGAAACCAATGTTACCGGAACCCGTAACGTACTGGAAACAGCCAAAAGTTGTGATGTAGAAAAAATGGTATATACCTCCACCTGCGGCGTATGGGGGCCAACTATAAAACACCCAATGACCGAAACCGACCCGCGTATAACCGGTTTCCCCATCGCTTACGAACGTACCAAATACCTGGCCGAGTTGGAGGTTTTGCAATTTGTAAAACAAGGCTTGCCTGTTGTTATCGTAAATCCTTCCCGGGTGTATGGTGAAGGACCCATGACCGACAGTAATACTGTTGGTAAAATGGTATCGGGCTATTTAAAAGGAACTTGGCGTTTTATTCCCGGTAATGGAGAACAGGTGGCCAATTATGCTTTTTTAGATGACGTAGTTGCCGGCCATATAGCTGCCATGAGCAAAGGAGTCATGGGCGAACGTTATATTTTGGGTGGCCATGATATCAGCTTTAATACTTTTTTTGAAACATTACAACTACTATCAGGCAAAAAGCTGGACATGGTTCGCATACCACTAAAACTCATACAGTTTTACAGCCAGTTGGAATGGCTCAAAACCAGGCTCACCGGTATTGCCCCTGTATTTTTACCCGAATTTGCCGACCGGCTTAAATACGACCAAAAATATAGCAGCAATAAAGCGATAACCCAATTAGATTACAGGATAACCCCATTTGCCGAAGGTTTGAGCAAAACGGCTAATTATTTAAGAGGATTAAAGAATAATGACCTTGGGATTAAAGACAACGAATCAAGAGACTCTATTAATCCCATACATCAGGGTTCAGAACTCAATCAACCTGCGCAATTATGCAACAACTAACCGCCATTGTAACCGGAGCAAGTGAAGGCCTCGGAAAATCATTTGCTATTGAATTAGCAGGAAGGAATATAAACCTGGTAATGGTTGCTTTACCCGGATCCGGGTTACCAGAACTGGCCTCCTTTATCCGTAAAAACTTCGCGGTGACGGTTCATCATTTAGAGATCGACCTGACACATACCGAAAGCTACGCTGAAATTTTTACCTGGCTAAAAGAGCAGCACATCACAGCGCATCTGCTCATCAACAATGCCGGGCTGGGCAATTGGTCGTGGTTTGAGGATAAAAACATCGCTTTTTATAAAATGCAGATTGAGCTGAATGTGATTACGCCCGTGCTGCTTACCCGCTTGTTTCTAGCCCAGGCCGATGCATCTGTTACCTCTTATATTTTAAATGTGGGCAGTTTAGGTGGTTTGTTCTTGGTGCCGAAGAAGCAGGTTTATGGCGCCACCAAATCATTTATCCGCTACTTTACCAAGTGTTTACAGTTGGAATTGTACGGATCAAACGTAAAACTCAGTCTGCTGAGTCCTGGCGGTATTAATACCAAACCCGAGTTGCTGGTGATGAACAATACCCTGAAAGGAATATCCAAAGCTACCGTATTGGAGCCCGAACAGGTTGCCCGTATAGCCATTGATGGACTGTTGAAAGGCAAAAAAGAGATCATCCCCGGCGTAGTTAACCGCTTACTGGTTTTATTAAACAGTTTACTGCCTGCTTATATAAAAGATAATATTATCAAACGAAGATTAAATACTATTTTAGTATCGTGAATTGAATATGATCCTATCGTTACCAATATACCGACTTATCAAAAATTTGCGCAGCTATTTTAACCGCACCAGCAATACCTGCGAGGTAATTGATGATGAGATCATTATTGTTAACTCGGGCAGTTTGCGTGGATTGATCCTGGAGTTTCATTATAATTTTTGCCAGGTAAAGATCTGCGGGCGTTTTAGCCTTTGTATCGACATTACCCGTGATATTTCTGTAGATGTACTTATGCGGATACTAATGAGCCACAATATTATTTCGAGCCCTCCAGCCCCCTGAAGGAAAAGGTTTTGACTAGCCTATTTTACATTGTTATTGGAAAAAACAGGACAATTTGTTCGCTGCTTCATCTAATAATTAAGGAAACAAAATAAACCAACAATAAAAATCATGCGAGCAATTAATCCCAGGATCAACTTCAATGGCAATGCCGAAGAAGCATTCACTTTTTACAAATCAGTTTTTGGCGGCGAGTTTACAAAAATCATCCGTTTTAAAGACTTATCAGGCCCTGAATTTCACGTAGCCGAAGATGAGGCAAGTAAAATAATGTACATTGGCCTGCCGCTTGGCAAAAACAATGTTTTAATAGCCAACGATATTCCCGGATTCATGGGGCGGGTAAGCGAAAATGAAAACCGTTCTAAAATATATTTGAATGCCGAAAGCCCTGAAGAGGCAGATAAAATATTTAACGGATTATCTGCAGGCGGAGAAGTGGAAGGGCCCATTGGCGACAGCCCATGGGGTACCTATGCCGGAATGTTCAGGGATAAATATGGCATTGAATGGATTGTAGAGTTCGATCCAGGTTATAACGGGTAAGGCAGCCAGCACCCTTTCGTTGGCGCATGTACGTTGTGTGCGCAGAAACTATAATACCAAAAAAGAGGCAGTCCCATTTAAAACAGCCTTTTTTCTCATTTCCTTCCATCAATCTGGTCAAAACTTCCCCCTTCAGAGGGTTAGGGGGCAAATTTTTTGTTACTTTTGTAACTATTGCTATTTTATTTATGAGCGAAGAGAGATCACTGAATTTTTTAGAAGAAATTGTTGAAGAAGATATAGCTGCCGGTAAAAACGGCGGTAGGGTATTAACCCGTTTTCCGCCAGAACCTAATGGTTATTTACACATAGGGCATTCCAAATCCATTTGTTTGAACTTTGGACTGGCACAAAAATACAACGGCAAAACCAACCTCCGTTTTGACGATACCAATCCCACCAAAGAAGAGACTGAATACGTAGACAGCATCAAAGAAGACATCAAATGGCTTGGTTTTGAATGGGCCGAAGAGTTGTATGCTTCTGACTATTTTGACCAGCTATATGAGTTTGCCGTAACCCTGATCAAAAATGATTTGGCTTATGTTGATGACAGCACCGCCGAAGAGATAGCTAAACAAAAAGGAACTCCAACCGAACCCGGTACGCCAAACCAGTACCGTAGCCGTTCTGTTGAAGAAAATCTGCAGTTATTTGCCGATATGAAAGCCGGTAAATATCCGGATGGAGCCAAAGTGCTACGCGCCAAGGTCGACTTGGCATCGCCAAACATGCACCTGCGCGATCCACTGATGTACCGCATTAAACACGCACATCATCACCGCACGGGTGACAAATGGTGTATCTATCCGATGTATGATTTTGCCCATGGCGAATCAGACGCTATCGAAAAGATCACTCATTCTGTTTGTACACTGGAGTTTGTACCACACCGTCCGCTATACGATTGGTTTATTGAAAAGCTCGATCTTTTCCCGTCAAAACAATATGAGTTTGCCCGGTTAAACCTCAACTATACTGTAATGAGCAAGCGTAAGCTGTTGCAATTGGTAGAGGATAAACATGTGGAAGGTTGGGACGATCCGCGGATGCCTACCATTAGTGGCTTGCGCCGCCGTGGTTATACGCCCGCCAGTATCCGTGAGTTTTGCGACCGCATCGGCGTAGCCAAACGCGAAAACATGATCGACGTTGGTTTGCTGGAATTCTGTATCCGCGAGGATCTCAATAAAACCGCCTGGCGCCGCATGGCTGTACTTGACCCGATCAAATGTATCCTGACCAACTACCCGGAAGGTGAAACCGAGATTATGCATGGTGAAAACAATCCCGAGGTTGAGGGTGGCGATGGTAGCCGTGAGTTTCCGTTTAGCCGCGAACTATGGATTGAGCGCGAGGATTTTATGGAAGAGCCACCAAAGAAATTCTTCCGTCTGGGTGTTGGCCTAATGGTACGCCTGAAAAATGCCTATATCATCCGCTGCGACAGCTTTATAAAAGATGCAGATGGAAACGTGACCGAGATCCACTGTACTTATCTGCCCGAGTCAAAATCAGGCAATGATACCAGCGGTATCAACGTAAAAGGCACCATACACTGGGTGAGCGTACCACATGCTAAAACTGCCGAAGTGAGATTGTACGACCGCCTGTTTCAGGTTGAAGATCCATCAAACGAGGATGGTGACTTTAAAGATTACCTGAACCCGAACAGCCTGCAAATATTACCGAAGGCCTATATAGAACCCGATCTGGCCAACGCCACACCAGGTAAAGCCATACAGTTTATGCGTAAAGGCTATTTTACCTTAGACAAATATTCTACTCCAGATCATCTCGTGTTTAACCGCACCGTGACATTGAAAGATGGCTGGGTGAAGAAATAAACGAAGCCCCAGCTCTCTAAAAGGGGGCTTTTGATTGGCATATTTTTTAAAGCCCGGTTTTCAGGAATCGGGCTTTTCTTGTTTTCGGAGTAAGGGTATATACGCATTAAGGTGTCATGGTTTTATGAAAAAGTTAATGCTATCCATCATAATGCTCGTATTCTTGATGAGCTGCAAAACGCAACAAATATCATTGGGCTTATCCGAGCAAAAATTCACCCGGGATCACCCTACTGCTACTCGTGTAGAACTCTCCGTTTACAGAACCGTTTACCAGGATAATCAGACCACCGAATTTTATTATTTTAAAGACGGTAAGCTATACAAAATGGATCATGGATTTGCACCTTATGGGTCAACAAAGCCGGTACCTACACGTCAATGACTCCTCTCTTAAGGAATTAGGGAGTATATTTTTTGTATACGTTGTATAGGATATTCAGATCGAATTCGGTCATGGTTGGAGTTTCGTCTGTTTGAACAAAGTGACGTTTAAAGGCTACGATGGCTGCGGTAAGGTCGCGGGTATCATAGCCGATGAGTTTGAGGGCCGTGGCATAGTCGAAATTATCGGGTGGAACCTCCAGCAGGTAATCGCGCCAGTAGCCGAAGCCTTTATCGGCGAGCAATTTCCAGGGAAAGAAGGGTCCAGGGTCGGGCTTACGCAGCGGGGCTATATCTTGGTGCCCAATAAAATTACTTGTTGGGATACCGTACACTTTTTTAAGCTGTGTTAACAAGGCCAGCAGGCTTTTTACCTGGGTATCATTAAATGGTTCGTGCCCATTATTATCGATCTCGATACCGATGGAGCAACTGTTCATATCGCTGATACTACCCCAACGGCTGATGCCTGCATGCCAGGCCCGAAGATAGTCATTCAGCATATGATATATCTTACCATCCTTACCCACCACATAATGGGCGCTCACCTGTGGCTTTACCAAAGTAAATGTTTTAAGCGTTTGCTGTATAGAATCCTGCGCGGTAAAATGAATGATCACATAGTTGGGTTTACGCAAGTTAAAATTCACCGTGCCCACCCACTCGCCGGGAATATTAGCGCCCGCACTATCCACCAGCATAGGCACCTGTGTCTGTTCGATCACTTTTACAACCGAATCTGTCTTGCTCGTATACACCTTATTGGTTAAAGCATAAGGCCCTTTCGGCGAACAGGAACTCAAAGCCGCCAATGCAGCTATGGAAAATATGATGTAAAGGTAGTTTTTCATGCGGATTGCTAATGTAAGCAAATAACACACGAGGAGGGAAAGCGTTTTAAATGAATTCTATGTTGCCCATGGCTTGTTTTTTCAGCTGGTTCATAACCAATGGGATTGGCAGCATTAAAGGGCTCTTCGATATCACCCGGGTCGAGCACATTTTTGAGACTTTGCTCTAAATGTGCCCAAACACCGGTTAAAAATCGGATTAAAGCTTTACAGATGGTTTATTACATACTGACCCTTTGAACCGATTGTGAATTTCATTTATTGGACTTAAAAACCAAATCCAGGATTCGCAATTGGGCATTCCCAAGGACGGGCAAGACGAGCATAAGGGCGACAATCATCCACATTGTCCGATTCTCTACGTCCTTTCCACTTAAGGCCGCCTTTAATTTTTCCCAGGTCTTTGATTTCGAATTCTTTAAATTTTTCCAGTTTGCTTTCTTTTTTTTCCATAATACAGTGTTTTAAGGTTATCCCTCTAATGACCCTCATAAATAGCAGTGATTGTTTTTAGAGAGATTCCAAATTAAACATATGAATTAACATTATCAATTGTTTAACCGATTTCTCAAAAATAAAAAACACTATCATTTTCTGGTATTTCTTATAACCCCGTAAAAATTTATGGAATCACTTATGGGTAAATTTGCTTGCTGTAAAACAGACCAATTACTTAACATAACAACTAACGGGGGCGTTTATAACGGTTACTCCAAATCTCCATTTCCAAAAGTATCACCCTGGTTAATATCTCCCGTTTCGTAGCCTTTTTTAAACCAGTACATGCGTTGGGCGCTGGTTCCGTGGGTAAAGCTATCGGGTTCTATGTGGCCGGTGGCTTGTTTTTGCAGACGGTCATCACCAATGGCGTTGGCTGCCGTGAGGGCTTCTTCAATGTCGCCCGCGTCGAGCACTTTTTTCATGCTTTGCTCGTAGTGAGCCCAAACGCCAGCATAAAAGTCGGCCTGGAGTTCCAGCTTTACGGAGAGTTTGTTGTACGCGGTTTCGCTAAGGCGGTTACGGGCTTCGTCCATTTTGGCCGAGGTTCCCAATAGATTCTGCACGTGGTGACCAACCTCATGGGCTATGACATAGGCTTGCGCAAAATCGCCACCAGCACCAAAACGGTTCTTAAGCTCGTCATAAAAAGAAAGATCGATATACACTTTAGAATCTGCCGGACAGTAAAACGGCCCGGTTGCCGCACTGGCATTACCACAGGCCGATTCGGTATAATTTCTAAACAAGCTTAAATGAGGTTTTTCATACGTTTTGCCCATATCGCTGAAGATCTTCGTCCAGATATCTTCGGTATCGGCCAATATCACCCCCACAAACCGTGAGGCATTATCTTTGGGTGCGTTTGGATCCCTGGCCTGCTGTTCGGTTTGCACCTGCCCATTGCTGGCAACCTGGTTCAACAATTGCGAGGTATCAACCCCGGTAAAATAGTAAATAGCCAGCGCTATGATACTTATAATACCACCACCCAGGGCAAAACGGCCACCGCCGCCTCCACCACCACCCCGGTTATCTTCTACATTGTCGCTTTCGCGTCTTCCAAGCCATTGCATATTAAGCCCCCAGCCCCCTAAAGGGGGTATTTTAATTTTCTGTAGTACAAGTTACAAATTATTGGACTTATTGTTTACCCTTTTTTGATTGGAGTCCAGCGAAGTGTCGTTGGAATCGAATAGAAAAAAAATAAAAACTACTAAACTGATAGTCTTTTTTTATATATTCGTAAATATATTATGAAATCACGTAGGGGTAAATCTTTAATATGTTGTAATAGCTGTAGTTAACATCACTAACAGTTGTTTCATTTCTATTAAATTTTACCACCATGATACCTGCCCTACTCATCTGGCTCTTCAAAAAGTACCTGGCCCCGGTCTTAAAGGATAAACATATTAGCCCCTTAACTTTCATCGCGCCTTTAAAAAAAGTGGCGACCCTGCTGGCACTGCTTTACTTTTCATCGGGACTAATAGCGCAGGAGCAAATTGTTAAATACAATGTATTGCACAGCGGCAAAATAGTAGGTCATATGGACCTTTACCAAAAACGCGAGGGCGATGACCTGTCATTGAAAATGATATCGCAGGTAAAAATGCGTTTCATCATGAGCATCCAGGTAGATATCCATGAGGAGTCTGTTTTTCAGAAAGGTAAGCTCATCAGCTCCAGCATTTGCCGCAAGGTGAATGGCAAAGAGAAAGCCAGTCGTCAAACCAAAGCTTGTGGAGATTGCTACCAGACGCTAAACGATGGCAAGAGCGGACAACTTGGCCAAAAACAGATCAGTCAGAACTTAATGCTGCTATACTGCCGCGAGCCCGATAATAACGCGCAGATCTATTGCGACAACTTTCAGCAGTTTTTGCAAATAAAACAGGTATCGCCGCATGTGTACCGTATTGATCTGCCCGATGGTAACTACAATTTTTACTCCTACACCAACGGCGTATGCAGTAAGGTTGATATTCACCACTCGCTGTACACCATTCAAATACAACTGGCCTGAATTTTACAATTACGCTCTTCGTCCGTGAATTTGACTGCCAAACAAGCTATCTTTAACGCAAACTTTCACCCTTTTAAAGTGGAATATAGCGATAGCTCGGTCATCAATTTACTCAAACAAGGCAGTCAAAAGGCTTTCGAATGGCTATTTAAAGAACACTTTAAAAGCCTGCACGCCTATGCCTATACTTTTTTAAAAGATGATGAAATGGCCGAAGAAATTGTACAAAATGTATTTTGCCGGATCTGGGAAAAACGCGATAATCTTAAAACCGATGGTTCGCTCAAATCATACCTTTACCGGGCTGTGCATAACGAAAGTTTGAACTATTTAAAACATCAAAAAGTAAAGGCCAGCTTCGGCGTATATTATGCCGGGCAGCTGCAGCAGGACGAAGAAGAACAGGCATCAACCAAAGTAATGACCATCGAGCTGCAACAACGTATAGAAGAGGCCATGAGCGAGCTGCCACAGCAATGCCGTACTATTTTTCAGCTCAGCCGTTTTGAGCAGCTCAAGTACCAGCAAATTGCCGATCATCTAGGGCTTTCTATCAAAACCATAGAGAACCAGATGGGCAAGGCACTGCGGATAATGCGCCAGAAACTGGCGGAGTTTTTACCCATTATTTTATTTTTATTAACCCGATGGCTACACAATGAGTAACGCCAATATACATATGGATGATGATCTGCTGGTGAAATACCTGGCCGGCGAAGCTACGCCTGCTGAACGCCAACAGGTAGAGGATTGGATGGCCGCCAGTGAAACCAACAAAAAGCTTTTTGCCGATTTTAAACTAATATGGAATCAAAGCCCGGTAACCGATCGGAATGTAAGTGAAGATGACGCGTTTATCCGTTTGCAAAAGCGTATTGACAGTAATGCCGCCCCCCGGCGTGAGGCTGTGATCAAAAAACTGAGCCGCAAACAGTGGATAGGAATAGCTGCATCATTAGTTTTAATATGTACGGTACTCTGGTTAACTTTTAATCATGTTTACGATAATGGTTCGGTTTCATTTGTACGGATAGATAGTAAAGATAAAGTGCAAACCCAATCCCTTCCCGATGGGTCGGTGATCACCCTCAACACCCGATCAACTATTGTGTACCCGGGCCGGTTTACCGGCAACATTCGCCCGGTAAGTTTACAGGGAGAGGCCTTCTTTAAAGTAAGCCCAGATAAAACAAAGCCATTTATAATTAAGGTGAATGATGTAACGGTTAGGGTAGTTGGAACGTCATTCAATATCAAGAGCCGTAATGGCAAAACCGAAGTGATTGTAGAAACGGGTATTGTACAGGTGAGCAAAAAGCAAAACAGCATTGACCTGAACCCGGGCGAACAGGTAACAGTAACCAACGATCAGGCCTTATTAGCCAAACAACAGAGCAGGGGCAAATTGTATAACTATTACCTCACAGGACAACTGGTTTGTGACAGAACTCCGCTAAGTGAGGTAGTAAGTACGCTGAACGAAGTATACAGTACGCACATTGTGATAGCTAATAAATCGTTGGAGAATTTGCCGATCACCACTACGTTTAAAGGCCAGTCGCTTGATGAAGTTCTGGATGTTATTTCCGGTACATTTAAGATCACCGTGATTCGAAATAACCAGCAGATCGTTTTTAAATAGCAACTTCTACCTTATACCATGGATAGTTTACGAAGACATGTGCTTCTCTTCCTGATCATATTTACGCTCCCCCTCGTTAGCCGGGCCACAGAAGGTGAATCTATCCTGGCCAAAAACATCTCTGTTCACGTAAGCAACATGCGTTTGGGTTCGGTGTTAAAAACCATCGAGCAAAAAGGAAATTTTACCTTCTCCTACAACAGCAACATCGTTAAAACAGATAGCCTGGTAACTCTCAATGTCAATAACTGGACCATTAAGGAAGTGCTTGATCAAATGCTCCTGAACCGTTTTGAGTACAAGGAAACCCGCAATTTTGTGATCCTGCGCTACGCTCCCTTACAGTTATCCCTAACTACCGAAAAAGCCATAACCGAAGACGGAGAATACAACATCAGCGGCTTTGTAACCGACGACCG
This sequence comes from Mucilaginibacter sp. 22184, assembly GCF_052045695.1. NCBI lineage: Bacteria > Pseudomonadati > Bacteroidota > Sphingobacteriia > Sphingobacteriales > Sphingobacteriaceae > Mucilaginibacter > Mucilaginibacter sp. 22184. Next base: position 904,547 of record NZ_JBQEPI010000001.1, on the reverse strand, counting down.
TAGCGGTAAAAAACTGGAAAATGCCAGCGTGTATGAACGCAGTCTGCTGCAATCAACCCTCACCGGTAAGGACGGGCGGTTTGAACTCCACCTCAAAAATAACGGCAAACCTGTAATACTTACCGTAAGTAAAGAATACTACCGGGATACCACGGTCACCTTTCTTTCTGGTGTTACGGTAAACTCCAACCAATCGCAGCTTGACGAGGACGGCTACATGATCAGCAATGATGATGACGGCATTGAGCGCACCGTTCTGGGCCGTCTTTTCACATCTGCCAGGCAAAAGGTACGAGCGACCAATCTGCACGGACTTATTGCGCAGGCCCCCTTCCAGGCGTCGGCCATTCCGGGTGTAAGTACTCACGCCGAGTTTAGCGGCCAGGTAGTCAACGCCGTTTCGCTGAACGCGGTTGGTGGCTATAATGCAGGCGTAGACGGCTTTGAACTGGGCCTGATCTTTAATCTGGATAAAGGAGACGTAGGGGCCGTGCAAATTGCCGGGATATTCAACGTAGTAGGCGGTAATGTGAATGGTATACAGGTTGGCGGTCTTTACAATAATGTACTGGGCAGCGTTCGGGGCATACAGCTTTCGTTACTGCACAACAGAGTGAAACGCGATCTGAACGGCATACAAGTAGCCGGGCTATATAATCACACGCGGGGTTCGGTAAGGGGTATACAATTGGCGGCTCTGGGCAATATTGCCGGGCAAAAATATAGCGGCATGCAAATAGCCGGATTGTTTAATTATACCCATAACCTGCGTGGCGTACAATTAGGGCTCATCAATGTGGCCGATACTTCATCGGGTTACAGTATCGGGCTTATCAACATTGTACGTTATGGCTATCATAAACTAGCCCTGTCATCCAACGAAACATTGAACGCCAATATTGGCCTCAAAACCGGCAGCAAAAACCTGTACACCATATGGACAGGTGGCCTCCGTGTAAATGACAACAGTAAACTATACGCATTCGGCTTTGGTTTCGGTCGCGAAATGGGCATGGGTAAGCACCTGGCCTTTAATCCCGAAATAACCGAACAATATGTTTACCAGGGCAACTGGGCCCGTACCAACCTGCTGGGCAGGCTTGATGCTTCCTTAACCTATCATGTTGCTAAAGCATTTTCTATTAATGCAGGGCCGTCGCTTAATCTTTTTTATTCCGACCAGCGCAACGCAGTCAATGGATATGCTTACGTCAAGGACCTGCATCACAGCTTTATCAACAACAGCAACAGCTGGACCGGTTGGGTTGGCTGGACGGTTGGGGTGAGTTTCTTTTGATGGATTTACCCTGACCAGCATGAAGCATAGCCGGCTCACCCGGCCCACGCTTTGCTGGACCACCCTCTCTTCGGCTTTGCCGCAAAGAGGGTAAAAAATTAAAAAACCCCTCTTTCCGCCGCAGCCGAAGAGAGGGGTGACGAGCGCAGCGACGCCGGAGTGAGTCAATACCTCGCATCCGATTCTTATCTTCTGTCTACTGATGTTATACCCAAAGCCCCACCATTTTGCTAAAAAGTGGGTTTACATGGTTTACACTTTTTTGGGTTAACGTGCAATTATATCACTGACAATCAACACATTACATCAATTTAACACAAAATAGTGTAAACCCTCTTTTTTGCTGTTTTCAAAATAAAAGTCCCTGGCGTTATACCCGTTTTAATACATTACCATTAGCGGTATCAACCCATATTGATCCGGGATTTAGGCCCGTTGCCGAAGTTGGCAAAAGCGATAAATCAAACTGTTCAAATTTCAACCGGCCAAATGCAATGGGTTCTCTGGCATGGTAAACTCTTACCCTACCAATAGCTACGGTTCCGGAGCTGCTGTTCAACCCGGCGAAATTAACATTAAGCTGAACCGCATTATCCCTAAAAACAAAGGGGAATCTAAATCGCTGCCATGAATCAGGAACCATACATATCCTTTGAAAATGGACAGCGCCTCCGTTATACTGTATTTGTACCACGATGTTTTGTAATGGTGTTGCCCCGGCTTTTACCAGATCAAATTCTATCCAACTTGGACTTCCTTTGATAACACTGCTATTAGAAAGATATCCCAAGGCAAAACTCCCTCCCGGTATATTATATTGCCTGGCTTCCGTTCCACCCGTAGCATCGGTAAGAGATCCAACGATGGTAGTCCCCCCGTTTACAGACAAAGCCCCTGTAGTTATAGAGCTATACAGTTGTACAAACCCGGCATAATCCTGGCCACCCCCTGTATAAGTATGAATGTTAACCGGATTACCGTCATATTGCGAAAGCGAATCCGTTAATATCCCCACACCCAAACCATTTGATATATTTAGCGGCATGGTTAAAATGCCGTAATCGAGGCCAGTATTGTCTTCAAACAAGTTTCCCTGATTGCTGTAATTCGGTGTCGGGGCGTTCAAAAAGTTCAGCAAAAAAGATGGAGATATGCCATCAAATACGTTTTGCGAAATCGTGCACAACCTGACGTTTGTTGTTGTAGTGTATATAAAAGAGATGCTCACCGAACCGCTCACTTTATTTGATTTTATCAAATGCCCGGTAATATATCCGCTTGATGCATTTTGCAGATTAGGTAAACGGTCACCATTATATGTTCCGGACAACTCATCTGCGTATACAATTCTATAATCTATGCTGCTTTGGTTCTCGTTACCAAACTTATTCCCCTCAATGAATAAGCCGGTGCCCGGCACTGTGGCGTTAGCATTCGGAACTATCCAAACGCTCATCCTTGATTTTCCGTCGCCACCTGTAAACTGGATAAAGTCGTTCCCCCATATATTTGAACTTATGCCGCCGCCTCTTATCTTAATGTGGATCCGGTTTGATAGAAAATTACAGCCTTCAATAATGGTTTTGTCGGCATTATTGCCGATTGCCACACCAATTGGATTAATTGGGTTAAGTGGATCCGCAGAATTGGCCGAAGCCTTAAAAACACAGTTGCTGATTCTCCAATAGGGTTCATCTGTTCCATTACTTTGGATTGCACATTCTGTATATTCGAAAAAATTACAAAAACGAAATGCCTTTAAGTTAGATCCGTTACTTCCCGGAAATGTTGATCTGAATGCTCCTAATCCCCCAGAGAATGTGATGTTTTCAATTAACATGTCCGTTTTACCTCCTGCAGTATCAATAAAATACGAAGATGTACTAATTGATATGGTGGTTACACCAGCTCCATCCCCCGAAATAAACAACCGGGGATTGTTAAAGTTAAAGCCAGATCCGCTATACATGTAACTACCTGCCGGAAAACGCAATGACTTGGTTTTAACATTACAATAGGTAAGCGCCTTAGTAATATTGCCTGTATAATCAGTAGATCCGGGAATAGCGCCAAACCAGTTTGCGTTGATCACATCTGTAACTATCCTTTTCCAGCGGCCGGTTGCAGCGGTGGTTTGGATTATTGTTCCGCCATCCTGGGTTTCGGTACTTAAGCTATCCCAATAAAATTCCCCTCCTCCTCCGTCATTCACGGCATAATAGCCCAATAACTCAATAGTTTGTTTGTCTGTAGTACCTGGATAATTTGTAAGATCTGCAATGGTATTGATAGATCCTGAAATGGGGTTTGGTGTTGTTGGCATGATGTATTTTTAGGTTAAGGATTGTTTAGATATAACATTTTTCCAAATTGGTTTATTGTGGTTGTTATATAATTTAATTCCTTCCATATTCTCTGCTTGAACCCCTAACTTCTTTCAAAAAAACCCGGCCATTATAGCCGGGTCTTCTTACACAATCACTTTATTTAAACTTTCTTATTGCACCTGGAACATATTGTTAAAGTTTGTTCCATCCGGATAGTAACCTGAGATAACCAGGTTGCCATTGCGCAGGTTGGTGATGGCTTTGTCGATATCGGCCACACTGTTGATAGGCTGTTTATTGATGCTGGTGATTACCGATCCAACCGGGATCTCAAAGTTATCAAACAAACGGCCTTCACGCACCTGGGTTACTTTTACACCTGAGTTTACATGGAACTTCGCTTTTTCGGCACCGCTCAATGGTTGGAAACTTGCACCCAATTTGTTAAACAGCTCCTCGGCCGATTTTGAAACGGCTGCGGTACGGTTTGTTGGTGTAGCATCAGCCTTAAGGGTTACGGCAAATGCTTTCTCCTTACCATCACGCAAAACAGTTACATTCAGTTTATCACCTGGCTGCATCCGGCCAACATGCTCCTGCAGGTCTGATGATTCATAAACAGGTGTACCCTCTACTTTGGTAATGATATCTCCTTTTTTAATACCGGCCTGCTCGGCACCACCGCCTTCTACCACGTCATTAACATATAAACCATTGTTATTGGTAATGTTCAGTTTCTGAGCAACATCTGGGTTAAGTTCGGTAAAGCTTACGCCTACAAAGCCACGTTTTACGGTACCGTATTTTTTAATATCGTTCAGTACTTTTTTGGCCAGGTTAACCGGGATGGCAAAGCCATATCCTTCATATGAGCCCGTATGCGACGCGATAGCCGCGTTGATACCCACCAATTCGCCTTTGGTATTTACCAGGGCTCCACCACTGTTACCCGGGTTAATAGCCGCATCTGTTTGGATAAATGATTCGATAGCTTTATTCAGTTTTGGAGCGCCTTGCTGATTGCGGGTACGACCAAACGGATTATCATCATCGCCATTATCCTGGCTGCCAATGATGCCTATATTACGGCCTTTGGCGCTCACAATACCCGCGGTTACGGTTGACGTTAAGTTAAATGGATTGCCCACGGCCAATACCCACTCGCCTACTCTCACTTCATCAGAGTTACCCAGTTTAACAATGGGCAGGTCGTTAGCGCTGATCTTGATCAGGGCCAGGTCGGTGCTTGGATCGGTACCAATAACCTTAGCCTGGAAAGTACGGTGATCATTGGTGGCTACAGTAATTTTATCAGCCTTTTCAACCACGTGATTGTTGGTTACAATATAACCATCGGGCGAAATAATTACTCCTGAGCCAGATGCCATTTGCGGACCGCGCTGCGGCGAACGCTGACCAAACATATCGCCAAACATTTGCTCCATCATGTCCTGGCCTCCGCCCGATTGACTGCTGTACGTAGTACGAATATACACTACCGCGGGGGTCGCCGCTGCTGCCGCTTCGGTAAAATCGAGCGACCCTGTTGATGATACGATCGGGGTGGATTTATTACTGGTAAAATATACTTTTTGCTTTTCTTCAAAGCTCATGTTATCTGAGTATTTATTCTCGATAACCTTGTATGCGCCTAAAGCAAGTGCACCTCCTACAAAAGCGGTTAATAGTGTTAAACCTATCTTTTTCATTTATATTTGCCTTTCTTTATTTTGTTTATATAATTTAACAACCCAAATTTAATACCATATAGACTACATAGTCAACCATTAGTTAAAGGTTTTTTTGTTAAAATTTGTTAAATTAATTACCGTTGCTATTTTAATTATGGCCCTTAGTTTGGTAAATGCTAAATAGCTGATATTAAATGACATTATTGTGAATATACGATTTTATAAATACCAGGGCGCAGGTAACGATTTTATACTGGTTGACAACCGTGAAGCTAAGATAGATCATACCAACCCCAAACTCATTTCTTCGCTTTGCGACCGTCGTTTTGGTATCGGCGGCGATGGGATGATGTTTTTGCAAAACAAGGAAGGCTTTGATTTTGAAATGGTTTATTACAACGCCGATGGTGCGCCCAGCAGCATGTGCGGCAATGGAGGGCGTTGTATTGTAGCCTTTGCTAAGTTCCTGGGTATCATCGATTCCGAGACTGAATTTTTGGCGGTCGACGGCCCACATCATGCCAAAATTTCAGATAGCGGCGATTGGGTGAGTCTGCAAATGATCAATGTTGATCAAATTAATACCGATAACGACGCTTATGTGCTCAATACCGGATCACCCCATTATGTAAAACAGGTAGAAGACCTGGAGCATAGGAATGTATACCAGGAAGGCAAAGCCATCCGCAATAATGCCACTTATCGCGAAAAAGGTATCAATGTAAATTTCGTAGAACCAACTACCGACGGATACTTTGTACGCACCTTTGAACGTGGTGTTGAAGACGAAACCTTTGCCTGCGGAACAGGTGTTACCGCGGTAGCCCTGGCCATGGCCAGCCATAACAACAAAACCGGGCACATCACTACCCCTATTAAAGTTTTAGGCGGCGATCTGAACATCCGTTTTAATTACGATGGCAAAGTATTTACTGATATTTTTTTAGAGGGCCCAGCGGTGCAGGTATTCAGTGGCGAGGTGAGTCCTCCTGCCCTCTGAAGGGGAAGTCTTTAAACTATGATCCTGAAGCTATGCTATGATAGTGGGGCATTTTTTTGCCTTTTTACCTGGTGATCATGCCAATCAATAGTTCCCCTTTAGGGAATTAAATAGCCTAAAAAAATAAAAGCCCCCCAGACTTGCTCCGGGGGACTTTCAACCTAAACCTTATCACAATTAAACCGGTAAGTTTACCAGTTCATGTAAGATTATACAATTACTATACCAAAACTACCACGGGTTGTAAATTTTATGATTATGTAATGTAAAATACTTTAACTTACACTAAAATCTGATACCCGGATTACATAACTGACTAATTGTTTGGTCACCTGTCGGTTTTGGCAGACACACCACATACTTATTGTAACTGCCTGGTGGTCTTTTTTCTACGCAGATAGGCATCTGTTAAAAACAAAGCCAACACTACATCAAATATCAAAAACCACTTTACAAGCGGGCCGCTAAAAACACTGTTGGTGCTGGGTAGCTTTACACCGGCAGGTAGTTTAATATCCGCTGCACTGATGTTAATTCCGGAAACATGAACGTTGGCAAAAACAACTACCAATAGTGCCAATATGGTAAATACAAAGAAAATGGCGATGCCCAGGATAACACGCTTATCGATATTGGCCTTTAGCGGCTGCATGGCATTCTCGGTACGGATGGCTTCCATTACGTTATAAGTAAAGGCCATAGGCGGCTCATCCAGCTCCATAGCGGCAAACTCCTGGTTAAGCGCCAGTAGTTCCTGATACTTTTGAGCGTACGCCTTATCCTGCTCAATAAGCCGGGCTGTGGCATCCTGCTCAATCGGGCTGCAGGTGCCATCAATATAATTCCAGAGTTTTTCCTCAATCGTGTTCATATCAGTTCTTTCACCTCTTGTTTTAAATTTTGCTCCAGCTTCTCTTTCAAACGCTGGCGTGCTCTAAATAGTTTAACCTTAACCGTATTTGTTTCCATCCCCAATGCCTGAGCAATTTCTTCCAGTGATTGCTCCCCTTTATAAAAAAGGGTGATAATGGTAGCATCATCGGGCAGCAATTGTGCTATGGCCTGGTTAAGGTAAAACGACCTTGATTTGTTCTCGATATTGTTGGTATCATAACCCGATTCCTGGCTTTCAACCTGGATAAAGGTATTTTCATCATCGATGGAATCTGTTGCTACCCGTTTTTTTCTTAAAAATGTCATGGCAGTAGTATAAACTATACTGTACAGCCATGTACTGAATTTCGACTGCCCCTGGAACGATGCCAGCGAGCGGTACGCTTTTATAAAACAATCCTGGGCAATCTCTTCGGCATCTTCACGCCCTTTTGCAAAACGCAAAGCTAAAGTAAATACAAACCGCTGGTGCCGTTTAACCAGGTCGGCATAGGCCGATTGGTTACCCGCCAGGCTTTGTTCTATAAGTTCGATATCTGAAAGCTTGCTTTGCATGTGTTACAACCTCTCTGACGCCGTGGTTTTAAATCAGGTTACATGGTTACGTAAATTTAGTAAAAATTTAACCCCACCCCTATCTTGTTTTGGCCTAAAATTCAAAACAAAAGCTGTAGCTTTATATAATCCTGATAACTAAGCCAAGGCACAAATAAATTATAACACCTGTTACATATTAAACTTTTGGTACGTTATCATAGTCACATAACATATAATATTTATAAAATAACTATCACATGAAACCTTTCATGAGCCGCCCAACAAACACAAATGCGGCTCTGGAGAGTTTCGCAATCTAAAAACAACTTACCCCATGAAAAAGCTACTTATCCTTGCAGCACTAATTATGACTACTTATGGAACCTTCGCGCAAACGGTTGATCTGCGCCGCAAAATTGACGTTACCGGCATTGCCGAACAGGAAGTTACCCCCGACATTATATATGTTTCTATTTCACTACAGGAATATATGAACGGTAAAAACCGGGTTACTATTGATGTTTTGGAAAATCAATTGGAAAAAGGTGTAAAAGACGCCGGAATCCCTAAAGAGGATTTTACCATAAACGATGTTTCGGCCTGGAACAACACCTATCAAAAGAAAAAAGCTCCTGATTTTTTGGCCGGCAAACAATACCTGGTTAAAGTTACCGACCTGAATAAATTTAACCAGATACTGGCCAAGGTTGACCCAAAAGGTATTCAATCAACCAATATTCAGAGCTATGACTACTCCAAGATCAATGAGTTGAAAAACACCTTGAAATTAAAAGCATTATTATCGGCCCGTGATAAAGCCGCGTTCCTGGTAAACGGCCTGGGTGATAAATTGGGCTCTGCAATAAGTATCAGCGAAAGTGATAACAGCAGCTTTCCGCAGCCTCGTACTATGATGATGTTTAAATCAGCTGCCGCAGATGCTGCCGGCCCGGCTGAATCTGATATCGACTTTAAAAAAATAAAACTGAGCTTCCAGATACAAGCTACGTTTGAAATAAAATAAGGCTTTTAAGATAAAAGCCGAAAGGTAAAAGGCGAAAGGTGATAAATCTTTCGCCTTTTTTATTGAACTATTTTTTCAAAAAAACTTTCTCCTTTGACCTTTAGCCCTTCAACCATCTTTTTTTTACTAAGGGTGTAACCTGTTTAAAAACAGTGTGGTCATAGCTTACAAATACACCGCATTGGTGATTTAGAAACAAGAAAAAAAATTAATTAACTTATTAAAATTGAAATAATATGGAAACTGCTCAACTGGGTGTATTAGCTGGAATTTTAGTACCCCTCGGCTTCTTCGCCATGATCTTCGGGATCGTTTATCTGAACAAGCGCGAAAAATTATCAATGATTGAACGTGGTATGGATCCACGTAGTTACAAACCACAATCAGCTCCTTATCAAAACTTAAAGTGGGGATTACTACTTATCGGTTCGGGTGTTGGTTTATTCCTGGCCTTTATTTTAGATCATACCATATTCCGTTCTATGGATGATGAGGCCTTTTTCCTTTACGTAGCCCTGATCGCGATATTTGGTGGTGCCGGCTTAGTGCTCTCTTACCGGATAGAAAAAAAGGAAGTATTGGATAAAGATGAGCTTGCGCTGCAAAAATAATCAGCAGGGAAAGCTCTCTCCGTCGATAAGAAGCATCTGTGTTAACAGGGGCTTTTCGGCGTTTGGTATGACTCGTCTTTAGCTCCCTATATGATATTGCTCTTTAAAAGACCGAAGGTGATGCAACTCGTGCCCGGCCATCATATACACAAAAGCCCTTACCGAAAACAGGTGGTTACTGGCAATACCTGTACGCAATAATTGTTCTTCGCTAAACCCTTTGATCATATAAATATTTGATAAGCGTGTTGCTTTAAATTCCGCCGCCAGGTCCTGTATACTTTGGGTATTGAAATCGGCATTATCTACATAAACGTCCTGGTCAAAGCCCGGCAATTCAATATAATTTCGCGAAAAAACAAGGGCCCGGTAAGCAAAGGTGCGTTCGGTATCAATCATATGGCCAAGCGCTTGTTTAACTGTCCATTTCCCGGGCGCGTAGGCATAAGCGGCCTGCTCATCGGTAAGCTTACTGAACAGTTGATAGCTTGATTCCATCAGACGTTCCAATAGTTCAATAACATGGGTATCCGGAACAAGGCCTACATAGCCGGCTGCAAATGGCGAATATTCTTCAGGAGATGGCTTGCTTATCATTACGCGTGTTTTTTAATATGATCCTAAATGTTGTACCCTTACCTATTTCGGAGTCTTTTACAAAAATCTGCCCATTATGGTAATTTTCTATCATACGTTTAGTTAACGACAAACCTAAGCCCCAGCCCCGCTTACGTGTAGTATAACCAGGTTGAAAAACGGTATCAAATTTAGATCGCTGTATGCCTTTGCCGGTATCTGTCACATCAATAAAAACCTGGTTCTTTATCTTGTTACCCCCAATTTCTATATGGATACCCCCTTTGCCATCAATGGCATTCACCGCGTTTTTTAACAAATTCTCCAACACCCAATCAAACAGGGGGATGTTAAGTCCGGCTTTGAGGTGTGGGTTACCCGTCATCTCAAAGCTGATATTTTTACTTACCCGCACTTTAAAATAATCAACAAAATCTTTTACCACGGCATAAACGGCATGTTCTTCCAACACCGGTTTCGATCCTATCTTCGAAAAACGGTCGGCCACTATTTCCAGTCGTTTTACATCGTTTTCCATTTCGGCTACCAGGGTATCATCTTCGGCATTAAACTTTTCCTTCATCAATTCAATCCACGCCATTAATGATGATATAGGCGTACCCAGTTGATGCGCCGTTTCCTTAGCCAAGCCAACCCAAACCTGGTCCTGTTCCGATTTTCGTGAAGAGCTGAAGGCGGTATAAGCCATCAGTAAAAATATAGCGATCACCGTTAATTGCACATAAGGAAACAAACGCAGTTGCTGCAGCAAAGGCGAATCTTTGTAGTAAACAAACCACTGTTCGCCCAACATTTTCAGCTTAAGGTTAATAGGCGCGTGTTGGTTTTTCATATATTCCAGCTCCGCCTTAAAATATTCCGGATCATATTTCTTTGTCTTACTTCCTTCGGCCTGAAGTTTCACAAAGACCTTAGCAGTATCCAACCCACGCGCATATAAAATATCACCCTTTTCATCGGTAACAATGGCCGGCACGGCTAAACTATCACGCACTGCCGTTGTAAATTGCAAAAAGTCGTCATCATCAGAGTTAAATATCTGCCGCATGCTCATGGCCCAAACCTGAACGCGGGTACGCTCAGACCGGGCTATATTTTTTACCAGGTAACGGGTATAAAACAGGGAGCCAAAGGCAATAACTACGGCAAACGCGAGCAGAAAATATTTCCAGCGCTTTTTCTGTTGGTATGGGTTCATACTGGGCACAGTCCAAATAACGTAAAATTATTTCAAATGTGCAGATTACAGATGTGCGGATGTGCAGATAATTGATTGTCCGTCATTTTTCATTTGCACATCTAAAATCCGCACATCTGCAAATCTTAAAAAAACTATCTTTGCCCCATCATGACCGATAAAAAAGTAAGAGTTCGTTTTGCGCCAAGCCCTACCGGTGGTTTGCACCTGGGTGGCGTACGTACCGTATTATTTAACTATTTATTCGCCAAAAAACATCATGGCGATTTTGTTTTAAGAATTGAGGACACCGACCAGACCCGTTATGTGGAAGGTGCCGAGGAATATATTTTAGATTGTTTGAAATGGTGCGGCCTGCAACCCGATGAAAGTCCGGTGGTTGGCGGCCCTTATGCCCCCTATCGTCAAAGTGAGCGCAAAGCCCTTTATCGCGAATATGCCGAACGCCTGGTGATGCAGGGCCATGCCTATTACGCGTTTGACACCCCCGAGGAGCTGGATAAGAACCGTAAAGAGATTCCTAATTTTCAATACGGCCAGGTTTATCGTGATGGTTTACGCAATTCACTTTCATTACCACAACATGAGGTTGATGCCCTGCTTGATGCCGGCACGCCACATGTTATCCGAATAAAAATGCCTGCCGATGAAACCATTAGTTTCAATGACCTGATCCGCGGGCATGTAAGTTTTGAAACCAACCAGGTTGATGACAAGGTATTACTAAAGGCCGACGGTATCCCTACCTACCACTTAGCTGTGGTTGTAGACGATTACCTGATGAAAATTTCGCACGCTTTCCGCGGTGAGGAATGGCTCCCATCAGCTCCTGTGCATTTACTGCTTTGGGACTACCTGGGGTGGAAAGCTGACATGCCGAAATGGGCGCATCTGCCTTTAATACTAAAACCCGACGGCCATGGCAAGCTTAGCAAACGCGATGGTGCCCGTTTGGGTTTCCCGGTATACGCAATGAATTGGTTTGATGCCAAAACAGGCGAACTTACACCTGGTTTCCGCGAATTGGGCTTTTTGCCCGAAGCGTTTTTAAACCTGCTGGCTACCCTGGGCTGGAACGATGGTACCGACCAGGAACTGTTTACGCTGGATGAACTGATCGAAAAGTTCTCCCTGGAACGGGTAAGTAAAGCCGGCGCCAAATTTGATTTTGAAAAAGCCAAATGGTTCAATGCCGAGTGGATCAAGAAGTCGGAAGCCCAAAGTCTAAAGTCAGATGTCAGCACAATTTTAGCCGAAAAAGGTATTGTTGTTACCGATGATGCAAAACTCCTGTCGGTTATCAACCTTGTGAAAGAGCGCTGCGTTTTATTGCCCGACTTTTATCAGCAGGCTGGCTTCTTTTTCGAACAGCCCAAAACATATGATCTCAACGCGGTACAACCCAAATGGACCGATGCTAAAGTTGATTTCTTTAATGCCCTTACAGCCTTGCTAAATAGCTCCGCAGCAGATTTGGAAGCTCATTCTTTTGAGGAAGCGTTTAAAGCCCTGATGGAAGAAAAAGCATTAAAAGCAGGCGATGTGATGCTGCCCTTCCGCATTATGCTGGTTGGCGGCAAATTTGGCCCGCATGTGTTTGATATAGCAGCGATATTGGGCAGACAAGAAACCATCAGCAGGATAGCTAAAGCATTAGACGCGTTTAGCAGTCCGGCTTAAAGATCTGCCGGTTCCGTAACCGCATCAATATAGTTTTTGACAGCCATTGCCAGCCCAGGCAATGGCTGTTTTGCAAAACTCCAGACGGTACTCCATATAATGCACTTATTTACATGGCGGTACATTAAAAATATTGAAACAAACCCACTCCTGGCATCGTAATAAGGTCAATCCGCCAGAAAAAGAATAATACTTTATTATTTTAATCATTCTCGGGGACAATTGACATCATTTTACTTTCAAGGAAATTTATTTATTATATTAGAAAATACTGATTGTCAGAATTTTACCATCAGCACCGATTACGCTTTTTTTGTATCAATATTATTACAATTGGCGATAATATTTTGTAGAAATGATATTTAAAATCTAATTTTATGAGCCCCCTTAATTAATTGGTCATGATCCGCATACGATCTAAAAATGTACTATTGGTTGCTGCCGATACTTTTTCGGCTGAGTTACTGCCTAACAACAACACGTTCAGGCATATTTCGGCTGCGGGCAGCATCTTCCCCACCATACATGAAATTAAGCCCAATGTGGTTATATTTGATTATGACCACCTAAGCAAGGACATGGAAAAGATCCTGCGCCGTATCAGTGCTAATCCGGCCTACAGCAAAATAAGAATATGCTGCTATAAAACCACGGCCCATACCAAAACCGATAGTCTGTTAAAAGTGCTGGGGGTTGATCATATCTTTTATTCCGAAGATTTTAAAAAATCCGCCGAAAGCAAAAATATCGCGACCGTTTTATCCAGTATTTTTGATGCCCCCATTACCAATCTGCTCGCCAAAGCCTCAAACTAAATCGTTCCCTTTAATTTATCTTTAAATGTGGCCTGCTGATTAGAATGATCCGCCAGGCTACTTCTGCGCTCAATAATGCGGTTAAGGCAAATATCGCGGCTTTAAGCGCCTCTGGGGTTGATGATAATGCTCCACCCAAAGCCACGGCATATACCACAAAAGGAAAAACCAATATCAGACAAAGGCCGATAACATTTAATGGTATCCGGAATGGCCGGGCCTTCTGCGGCTCCTTTAACCGAAGCCTTACCAGGGCAATATATTCCAGGGATAACCCCGCACCATAAACTGTTACGTCAATGATGAGCAGATCGGCAAAAGTCCACAGCACCATAAAGCTTACTACTAAGGAGCAAATGATAAGAGATATATAAGGCGTTTTAAAACGCCTGTGCAATTTGTTCAGCCCGGCAGGCAGTAAATGATCTTCGGACATAACCTGTGGCACCCGCGATACCGATAATAATACCGCTGCGTAAATACCCAGTGTACTGGCCATACCACCCGCCGCTATCACAATTCCCAGCCATCTGCCGGCCACCAGTACCCCTAAAGCCGGGAACCCATCATTAGTAAGCGTATTGTGATTAATGCCCGATTGCTGAGCTATCCAGGTGATAAAAAAGTAAACCACCATTACCAGGACAAAAGCAATGATCATGGATACCAGGTACGATTTGACCGGTTTTTCGACCTCCTCGGCATAGGTGGTAATATTATCCCAGCCCAGGCAGTTCCACATGACGGTATATAGCGCCATGCCGAAGGACGGAAAAGTAATTCCTTTTAGTGATGGCGAAGGGATACTCAAACTGCCACTATGATGATGAATAGCCAGTACTATCAAAATAATAACCGGCGCCAGCACGGCCGCGCTCAAAAACAGCGATACTTTACCTACCGGCACTATCCCCAGTATATTTAACCCCGCCGATGCCCAGATGATAAGCAGGCATACCGGCACCTGGTACTGCAGCAAAACCGGGAAAAAGAACGACGCGTATTGCACAAACAGAACCGGGTATATAGCCAGATCAACAAAGGTGTAGAGCCAGGTCCACCAGCCCTCGTAAAAGCCCCAGCGTGTGCCCAGGGCATATTTTACCCATTTATAGTAACCCCCGGTAATGGGCATCATACTGTTAAGTTCCAGTACAGTGAATATGGCGGGTACGTCCCAAAGTAAAGGGGTTATCAACAGGACCAGCAGCGCACCATGATCGCCGGCATAATTCAGCAAAGGTTCCAGACCATAGGGACCGCCGGATACGGTAAAGAAAATAACAGCGACAAGCTGTATCGGTCTGATTTTTTTTAAGGCTGCGGCTGATGGCATAGGTTATAAAAATACAATTTAACCCGCGTTACAAAAATCAAACAATTCATCCTTTTTAAAATACTTTTTAAAGCCCGATTTTAACACTTTTCGATGCGAAAAGCGGGTAAAATGAATCGAAAACATTTCAAAACTGATTCAAAAACATCGATTTTAACACTTTTTAACAAATTTTTGGTGGGTTTTAAAAACTTTAAAAAGTTTTATAAAGCTAATATTCAATGAACTAAGTAAAAATTACTCATCTTTTTACCTCATTTTGTTCCTTTAAACAAATGGCCCTGCTTACGTTTTTCAAGTAAGCAGGGCCATGGTGTTTATGTACTTAAATATACGAAAAAAAAACCGTCTGAATCAGAATTCACAGAATTTTAAAATTAACAGAATGAGCTTTTATATTCTGAAAATCCTGATTCAGATAATTTTAAAATTAGCCGAATGCATTTTTATATTCTGAGAATCCTTAAATTCTGTTAATTCTGATTCAGATACTCAGCCACTTTTTACGCACCAGCAATTGCTGTGCTGTTTCGTTGCCTACAGGTACAATTTTGTATTTAACGCGGGTGCTTTTCAATAAGGTAACCTGTAGTGTAAGCGGTAGTCCGTCGCGGATAACATCCACTTTTATTTTGTCTCCCGTTTTTTTACCATTCAGCATGGTTGCGGCGTCGGTAACCGGGTTATCATCAATGGCTACCAATTCGTCGTTCACATTAATGCCATCTATATAGGCCGATGTGCCACGGACAACGCTGGTTACGATCAGTTTTTTATTGGCCGTAACAGCGGTAGCTACGCCAAAAGCCGGATCGTTGTTATCAGCCAGTTCATCCACTATTTTATAGCCTGCATAGCCCAGGTATTTATTGTAATCAACAGGGGTTAAACCATTGATATAGTTTTTATAAAAATCGTCCAGCTTTTTACCGGCGAATTTTTCAAAGCCCAGTTTAAACTCCGCATCGGTATAGCCGCGTTTTTTAGTTTTGTAATATTCGGTATACATATACTTCATTACATCATCCAGCGAATATTTGCCTTTGCTGCTGTTGATGATCTCCAGATCAAGCATCATCCCAATAATGGCCCCTTTGTTGTAATAGGATATGGTGGTATTGTTGGAGTTTTCGTTAGGGCGGTAAGCTTTTATCCAGGCATCGAAGCTCGATTCGGCTACGGTTTGTACATTTCTGCCCGGCAGGTTTTCCAATATATTAAACTCTCCTGCTATCTGGCCCAGGTAATTTTCTGGCGAATACAAATTGGTACGGCGAACTGCTATTTCCTGGTAATATTCGGTAAAGCCTTCGGCTATCCACAAATTGGTGGTATAGTTCTCGTTATCGTAATCAAACGGGCCCAATACTATCGGGCGCAGGCGTTTTACATTCCATAAGTGGAAATGCTCATGCGCGGCCAGGCTCAAAAAGCTTTGATAGCCTTTTTCTGTAGCATAGTTATCGCGCGAAGCGCCTAAAACGGTAGAGCTTAAATGTTCCAGACCGCCGCCACCGCGTAAATGATTATGCACAATAAACACATAATGCTTATTGGGATTTTCGCCAAAAATGGCGGTTTCCTGTTCAACAATACTGTGCAGGTCTTTTTTAAGGCGTTCTTTATCATAATTGCCGCCGCCGTACATACACACCTCATATTTTACTCCGGCGGCATCGAAACCAAAAACATCCTGGTTACCCACTTCTATCGGCGAATCAAAAAGGATATCATAATTGGGCGATACACGGGTAAAAGGATCGTTATTCACCATTTCCAGACTGGTTGAAACCTTGGCCCAGTCTTTATAAGGTTTAATGTGGATGGTTGAAGGTGCATGCAGCATATTGGCCGGGTAAATAAATATGCCGGATGTTGACAGGAAACCATGCGACGCATCGATATAACTGGTACGTACCGAAATCTCATTAGCATAAACCCGGTATTTAATATTTACGGTTGATACGCCTTTGGTGGCAATGCGCCAGGTATTTTTATTGATCTTGGGCGATGGCACCGCTTTGCCGCCTGCATCGGCGCTAAAAGCTTCGATGTTTTTGGCAAATTCACGTACCAGGTATGAGCCGGGTGTCCATACGGGCATTTTAAGGTCGAGCGTATTTTGTTTTAAGCCCGAAATATGCATTTCGATATCAGCATAATGCGCCTGTGCCTCGGGGAAAGACACGGTATAAGATATATTGGCCGTAGTTTGCGCTTCACTGACAGATGGACTCATATAAGCTATGATTAATAAAAAAGTAATGATATGTTTAAATGGTTTCATGCCGCAAGTTAAAAAATTTATGTATTTCTCTGCAGCGTCATTCTACTTGCGCTTGTTTGCAAAGGGGCACGAGAGTGAGTGGTTATTCTCCACGCGTCATTGCGAGGAGGAACGACGTGGCAATCCCCTACTTACAGAGCGGCTTTGCTTATCGGGGATTGCCACGCTGCGCTCGCAATGACGCGCGGAGAGCAGTAGCCCTCTTTCCGCCGCAGGCGAAGAGAGGGTCGGCGAGCGCAGCGATGCCGGGGTGAGTTGGCTACGCCATACTTCGCCCGGTGCAGGTTCTCCTCCCCATTCCCTAACCTAAAATTAACCTTGTAAAATGGTTGATACATACAACCATTTCTACTGTATACTGTTTATGTTTGTGCAACCTTATAATGTCGTTAATTGAACCTATATCCCGCAAACTGATACGTTTGGGTAAATTGTACCAAAGCCTGCTCGCTAAAAGTACAGAACACCTTGACGTAAACCGCTATCACTATGTGCTATCGCTGATCTATCATCACGATGGGCAATTATCGCAAAAAGCACTTGCCGAAATACTGGATAAAGACAAATCGGCTATGGTAAGTATCATTAATCTGCTTACCGCCAAAGGATTTGTGTACCGAGAAAACAACCCCAACGACCGTCGCGAACAATTGTTAAAAGTTACCGAGAAAGCAAAGCTCGCGGTTCCGCAGATTGTAGCTTCAATTAAAAACATCAATACCGACATCACTCATGGAATATCAGACGATGATATGAAAGTATTTGAGCGCGTATTACTTCAAATGCAAAACAACATCAAACCCTTAATAACAACCTGATCAGAAACTAAATCACAAAAATGATCCATTTAATATGAGAACAAGGTATATCATTTACACCGCGCTGGCTTTGCTGGTTGCCTACCTAATTTACAACAAGTTTTTTAGTAAAAGCGCCAAGGAATCTGCTGCTGCTATAGCTGCCGGGGGCAAAGGCGGCAAAAAAAAGAACGGTCCTGTTTCCGTTAACATTATGATTGTAAAGGATACCGCTATCAACAATATCATCGATGTAACCGGCTCCATTGATGCCAATGAAAAGGTAAACCTGGTAAGCCAAACCGCCGGTAATATCACGGGCATTTATTTTAACGAGGGCAGCAAAGTACAAAAGGGACAATTGCTGGTTAAGGTTTATAATCAGGATCTGGAAGCCTCGCTCAAACAGGTAAACTACCAGGTAGCGTTGGCCAAACAAAATGAATACCGCAATAAAGTATTATTAGAAAAAGAAGCTATCAGCCAGCAGGAATATGATACTTCATTAACCTCCTTAAACTCATTAAGGGCTCAGGGCGATATGATCAAAGCGCAAATAACCCGCACTGAGATCAGGGCGCCGTTTTCGGGCACAATCGGGTTACGCAATGTGAGTCCGGGTGGCTATTTATCACCACAAACTTCTATCGCACAGTTGGTGAATATCGATCCGGCAAAGGTTACCTTCTCTGTTCCGGAAAGATACCTGTCTATCATTGGTCCAGGCAGTAAGATCAGGTTCACTACCGAAAGCTCGCGGGAAAATTTCACGGCTACGGTGTATGCCATCGATCCCGCTATTGATGTGAACTCGCGTACGCTTACTGTAAGGGCCAAAGCGCCAAATCCAAAAGGGTTATTGACGGCAGGCGCTTTCGCCAAAATTAATTTAACGCTCGACCAGATACCTAAAACCATTTTGCTGCCCACCCAGGCCGTTATTCCCGACCTGAAAAGCAGCCTGGTTTATGTTTATCATAATGGCGTAGCTATGAGCAAACCGGTTAAAACTGATATGCGCACCGACACCAAAATACAGATCATTGATGGCCTGAAACCCGGCGACAGCGTGGTAGTATCGGGCATTATACAAATGCGGCCAAAGGTTCCTTTAAAAATTGCTAAAGTTATTAAATAGAAGCAAGAGATAAGAGTCAAGAATCAAGAGCCGGAATAAGAACAAAAGCTTATTTACAATAAAGATCGGCCTGCTTTTTTTCTTGATTCTTGACTCCCGGTTCTTGATTCTTAACAACAACTCTTAATAAAAAACTATATGAGTTTATCCTCAGTCAGTATAAAGCGGCCGGTATTGGCCACGGTAATGTCGGTAGCCATTGTGGTGTTCGGTATTATCGGTTATAAATTTTTAGGGGTGAGGGATTTTCCTTCGGTCGATCCGCCTATCATTTCGGTATCCACCAGTTACGCGGGCGCCAATGCCGATGTAATTGAATCGCAGATCACCGAGCCATTGGAAAAGGCCATCAACGGTGTTCCGGGGATCCGTAATCTGTCGTCGACCAGTTCGGTGGGTTCCAGCAACATTACCGTGGAGTTTGACCTGGATGCCGACCTGGAAACCGCCGCCAACGACGTGCGCGATAAGGTTGGTCAGGCACAACGACAGCTGCCACAGGATATTGATGCGCCGCCGGTAGTAACCAAGGCCGATGCCAGCGCCGACCAGATCATTACCCTGGAGGTACAAAGTAATACCCGTAACATTAATCAACTGGATGATTATGCCGAAAACGTTTTGCAGGAAGGTTTGCAAACCATTCCAGGCGTAAGTACCATTAACATACAAGGCCAGCGCCAATACGCCATGCGTTTATGGATAGACCCAAATAAGCTTACCGCCCAGGGTGTTACCGCAAGTGACATTGGAACGGCCTTATCCAAAGAGAACGTGGAGCTGCCTGCCGGTAAAATTGAAGGTAACAATACCGAGGTGACCATCAGGGCGCTGGGTAAATTATCCACCGAAAAAGATTTTAACGATCTCATTATCCGGTCAGACAGTAACCGGGTGGTGCGCCTGCGCGATGTGGGCTATGCCGTTTTAGGATCGGCCAATGAGGAAACCATTTTTAAGGAATCGGGCGTACCGATGATCGGCCTGGCCATTGTGCCGCAGCCTGGCGCTAACTATGTACAGATAGCCAAAGATTTTTACAAACGTTTGGAGCAGATCAAAAAAGATCTTCCGCCGGATATTAAGGTAAATGTGGCACTGGATAATACACGGTTCATCAACCAATCCATAACCGAAGTACAGGAAACCCTTATTGTATCCTTTGTGCTGGTGGTAATTATCATTTACCTGTTTTTCCGCGATTGGCTCATCGCCTTCCGTCCGCTGATTGATATCCCGGTATCCCTGATCGGGGCGTTTTTCATCATGTATATTTTTGGTTTCTCCATCAATATATTAACCCTCCTGGGCATTGTACTGGCAACGGGCCTGGTGGTGGATGACGGGATTGTGGTAACCGAGAATATCTATAAAAAGGTAGAGGCCGGCATGGCTATCCGCAAAGCGGCTTTTGAAGGTTCGGCCGAGATATTTTTCGCGGTAGTGTCTACCTCGGTTACACTGGCAGCCGTGTTTTTACCCATTGTGTTTTTACAGGGCTTTACAGGCCGTTTGTTCCGCGAGTTCGCGGTAGTGGTGGCCGGTGCGGTACTGATATCAGCATTTGTGTCACTGTCGTTAACCCCCATGCTGAACGTAAAACTGATCCGCAAGAGCAACAAAAAATCAAAGTTCTACGAGCGTACCGAGCCTTTTTTTGTGAACATGACCAACTCTTACACCGAAACGCTGGTTAAGTTTATGAAAGTGCGCTGGGTATCTTTCGTGATCCTGGCCGTATCGCTGCTCATTATTGGTGTTTTGGTGCGGGTTATCCCATCTGAGCTGGCTCCGCTGGATGACCGCAGCTTGTTGCGTTACAGCGTTACCGGATCTGAGGGTGCCACTTATGAGTACATGACCAAGTACATGGACAAGGTATCGCAACTGGTAGAAGATTCTATTCCGGAGGCGAAGGTTAATTTCGAGATCGTTTCGCCATCCTTTGGTGGCGGTTCGGCCAACTCGGGCTTTGGCCGTATCGGTCTAGTCGCCCCGGACGAACGTGGCCGGAGCCAACAGCAACTGGCCGACTGGCTCAGCAAAAAGCTCACCCGCATGCCCGATGCCCGCGCTATTGTGATACAGGAGCAAACCATCAGCGGCGGCGGTAGCGGTGCCCGTACGTCGTTACCCGTTCAATATGTGATCCAAAACCAGGACTTCGAAAAAATTCGCAAGGCCCTGCCCAAGTTTTTCTCCGAAGTATCCAAAAGCCCGGTATTCCAGGGAACGGACGTCAACCTGAAATTTACCAAGCCGGAGTTAAGGGTAATTACCGACCGTGACCGGGCCCGCGACCTCGGGGTATCTGTTGATGATATTGCCCAAACTCTGCAATTGTATTATAGCGCCGGCCGACTGGATTATTTCCTGATCAACGGCAAACAATACCAGGTAATTGCCCAGGTAGATCGGGCCAACCGCGATCAGCCGCTCGATCTGAAATCCGTTTACCTGCGCAGCACCAAAGGCGGCCTGGTACAGCTGGATAACGTAGTGAAAGTAACCGAAGGCGCAACACCACCGGCTATTTATCACTTTAACCGGTATAAATCGGCTACGGTATCGGCGGGTTTAGCCCCGGGGCGTACCGTTGGTGATGGTATTAAAGAAATGGACCGCATCTCCAAAGAAATACTGGACGACACCTTCAGCACCGCTCTGAGCGGCCCATCACGGGATTATGCCGAAGGTTCATCAAACATCTTGTTCGCCTTTGGTTTTGCGCTGTTGCTGATATACCTGGTACTGGCGGCGCAGTTCGAGAGTTTTATGGACCCTTTTATTGTGATGCTCACTGTGCCACTGGCTATTTCGGGCGCGTTTTTATCCTTATGGCTGTTTAACCAAACGCTCAATATTTTCAGCGAGATCGGTATTATTACGCTGGTGGGGCTGGTAACCAAAAACGGGATCCTTATTGTGGAATTTGCCAATCAGCGCATGGAGCATGGCGTGGCTAAATATGAAGCCGCCATTGAGGCAGCCACTGCCCGTTTACGCCCCATACTAATGACCAGTTTGGCCGTGGTGCTGGGTTCGGTGCCTATCGCCTTTGCATTGGGCGCGGGTGCCAAAAGCCGTGTATCGCTGGGTATAGTAATTATGGGCGGGATGCTGTTTTCGCTGGTGCTTACCCTGTACATTATTCCGCTGATGTATGTGATTTTCGCCTCCAAAACCCGCCGCGATCCTGATCATGAACCGGAAGACGCGGAACTGGATGAGACTAAAAAACCTCTATTGATTGAAAACCTGTAACCCTTATGATGATTAAAAAAATAGTTTTCCTTATTTTTTGCAGCATAGTTATTAGCATAACGGCCTGGGCACAGGATGCGCCTTTGCTTACGCTGAAAGAGGCCGTGGAGATCGCGCTTAAAAACAACTATAATATCAAGCTGTCGCAAAACAACTCAACCATTGCCGCTAATAATGTTACCCTGGGCAACGCGGGTGTTTTACCGCAGCTTACGGGCAACTTTGCTACAAATGCCAGCAGGCAAAACACCAAGCAAACGCGTAACGATGGCACGGTGAATAATATCAACGCCCATAACTCCAATAATAGTTATGGCGTAAATCTTAACTGGACCATTTTTGATGGTTTTAATATGTTTGCCACCTATGATCAGTTAAAAACCGTTGATACCTTAAGCGCTATCCGGCTCAAGGATACCATTCAAACTACCGTAGCCAATGTGATCACTACTTACTATGACCTCATCAACCAAAACGAGCAGATCAAAGCACTCAAAGGGGCCATAGATATTTCGCGCACACAGCTGCGTTATGCTAACGACAAGTACAAGGTTGGCAGGGCATCGGGCCTGGATGTGTTGAACGCGCAGGTTAACCTCAATACCGATACAGCCAACCTGGTTACACAATACCAACAGTTTAAAGCAATCAAAATACAACTTAACCAGCTCCTGATCCGCGATCTGCAAACCGATTTCGCGGTAGGCGATACCATCCTGATTGATGATAAGCTAACCCTTGCCGAGATCATCAACAGCGCGCAGTTGCAAAACCCAGCCATTTTATCGGCACAGATCAACAAGCGCCTGGCCGAAATTAACCTGAAGCAGGTGCGCTCAACACGGTATCCGCAGGTGGGTTTAACCTCGGGCTATACTTTTTCCAACAGCAAAACACCGGCGGGTTTTACGCTGTCGCAAAACGTGCATGGTTTAAACTATGGGTTAACAGCCAGCATCAATATATTTGACGGCTTTAACCAGAACCGCCGCGAAAAGAACGCCAAAATACAGATCGATAACGCCAATATCAGCGCCAAACAAACCCGGCTGAATGTAGAAGCGCAGATCAATAACTTTTTTGTAAGCTACCTGTCGGGACTTGATCTGATCAAACTCGGGCAGGCCAACGTAACTATAGCTAAAAAGAACCTGGATATATCATTAGAAAAATATAAGCTTGGTAATATTACACCTTTAGAGATAAGAGAAGCCCAGCGCAATTACCTGGATGCACAATCCAAGTTCTTTGCCGCTCAGTATCAATCAAAACTCGCGGAGGTAACTTTAAAACAGATAACCAGCAGTATTAATATTAATTAAGTACTAATAAGTATTTATTTATGGGGTATGTTTCTTAATTTGCTTTAAAAAGCTATTTTTGGAACACGATGTTAACCCCCTACAAAACATGCTTGTTGATCGATGATAACTACATCGACAACTTTGTAACACGCAGGATTTTGGAGAATAGTAACTTTGCCGAGCAGATCATCGTAAGACAATCGCCTGCCGAAGCCATTAATTCGCTCCGGGAAGGCACAATAAAACCCGATGTTATCTTTTTAGATGTGCGTATGCCTTTGATGAGCGGTTTTGAGTTTTTACAGGAATACGATAAGTTATCGATCAATAAAAAAGATATTAAAATATTTATGCTTTCCTCCTCCCTTGACCCAACAGATATGAAAGAGTCGGTAGGAAACAAGTATATTACCCAATTTATACATAAGCCATTAACCATTAAAGCGCTCGAAGAAATTTGTCCATGATCTTAGTTGCCGATAGCGGATCTTCAAAAACAGATTGGTTGCTCAGTATCCCACAGCAGGAACCAATATCATTCAAAACCGCCGGCTTAAACCCATACTTTTTAACCGAAAAAGAAATAGCTAAAATAATACAGGACCAGGCGCCAGATATGGTAGCCTATGCCAATGATATTGCCGAAATATATTTTTTCGGAGCCGGTTGCTCCAGTCCAGACAGGCATGAGATCGTTTCAAACGCTATCAGCCAGTTGTTCACCAAAGCCTTTGTAAGTGTCGACAGCGACCTTTTAGGCTGCGCTTATGCCACCTGCGGGCACGAAAAAGGCATTTGCTGTGTAATGGGCACGGGGTCAAACATCTCGTATTTCGACGGGGAAAACATACACGACGGGCAGCATGGCCTGGGTTTTGTTTTGGGCGACGAAGGCTCGGGCACCTGGTTTGGCAAAGCCCTCATCACCGATTTTCTGTACGGCAACATGCCCGCCGATATCAACGAGGCATTTAACAAAGCCTACGGCTTGAATAAAGAAATCGTGATCAAGAACGTATATCAACGGCCCAATGCCAATACCTACCTGGCCTCGTTCTCGCGTTTTGTAAGCGAAATAAAAACCACACCATACGGGCAGGAACTGCTGGAAAAAGGTTTATTGGAATTTATTGACAGCAACATCAAATCGTACCCGGAATATCACCGCTATAAATGTCATTTTGTAGGGTCCATCGCTTATTTTTTTGCGGAGGAATTAACTACGCTTTGCCATCAGCAGGGTGTAAAAACCGGCAAGGTGATCAAACAACCGATCAATGATCTGATGGCTTTTATTTTGAAGAGAAACGAGGAGTAGCATCTTTGTTCAGTGGTTCAGTGGCTCATTACTTTATTGGTGCCCATCAAACGGATTGGCATATTAGTAGCTTGCCCAAATTATGTACTTACTATTTTCTTCCTTTTCCCGTCAGCAGATAAGCTTCGGGCGAAAGCGGGCAGAACAATGGTGGGCGGTGCGGCTGCAAGGGCATAGCGAACCTTGCCTGAAGCGTGGGATAATGCGCGAACGAAGTGGAGGTAAGGGTTAGCAGCCCTGGTTCTGCCTGATTTGCAGGGCAAAGGCCATGAGCGCACAGAAGCATTTCTGCTGACAGCCTTTTTGGTTACTTTTGTGGCGACAAAAGTAACTGGCCCTCCCGCGGCCAAGAGCGGGTATACGCCATGCCTACCGGCAAATAGATCCTTCGCTCCACTCAGGATGACAAACTTTTTAAAAAGACTGCTTTAAACCGCTGCCACCGCCTTCTTCCTAAACCTCCCTTTCACCACCACAAACCCAATCAGCAAAACAGCAATAAAGCTCCCGGCTTTAGGCAGATAATCGCCATGCTCTACATAAAAGGTCAGTTCGGAGTTAAGGTTGATATCCTGTTTTATGGCAGCTTGTGTCCACCATTTGGTTTGCTGTACAATGTCGCCGCGCTGGTTGATGAAAGCCGAGATACCGGTATTGGCCGAACGCGCCACCCAGCGCCGGGTTTCAATGGCCCGCAGCTTGGCATAATCCAGGTGCTGATCTTTACCCGATGTATTTTCCCACCAGCCATCGTTGGTAATAACAGTGATAAACTGGGCGCCTTTGCGTACCGAACGCGCCACATATTCGCCCCAGATAGATTCGAAACAAATCACCGGATCGGCACCGATACCACTTTGTGAGTAAAAAACACCCGCATCAGGCTGGCTGCCATAAGCCCCCGTAGCACCACCCAAATGTTCAAATACAGGTTTTAAAAAGGATAACGCATTCCCAAATGGCAGCGATTCTGCCCCTGGTACCAGTCTCGATTTATGATAGATCTGTACATTGCCGCTATTTTCAATAGCCAGTGCCGAACTAAAATTATCCGCGAATACACCAGGCTGTTGTGTAGGACTGGCTGTTGGGGTCGCCCTGTTATTATAAAACCGGTAGGTTTCACCCCCGGTAATCAGGGTGCTGTTTTTGTATTTGCGTAAAAAATATTGGGCCTGTTTAAAGTAAATATTACTGTTGATGCCATCCTCGTTCATATACTCCGGAATGGCGGTTTCGGGCCATAAAAAAAACTCGGTATTCGGCTGGGCTACACTTCGCGACAGGTGGATCATGATATCGATCTGCAGATTGGCGGGGATACTCCCCTCCTTTTCATAAGGATCGATATTGGGCTGAACCGCCACCACATTCGATGGGTTTTTCTGTTCGGTATAGTTATAATAGGTGTATAACGAAAAGCTGATCGGCAGCAGAATAGTCAGCACAAATGCACTGATTAATTTCAAGCGTAGCTTTTTTGCCTGTGCTTCGCGTAAGCCTATATAAATTAAAAACGCCAGTATGTTTACTACCCATACCCAAATAGTACCGCCATAAACACCCGTATACTCATACCATTGTATCCATTGGTGGCTCACCGCAAAGCCGTTACCCAAAGTCATCCACGGGAAATTCAGATCCCAGCTCTGGTGCAGGTATTCGTAGCCTATCCACAGGCAAACCAGGCCTGCCAAACTCCAGCCCCGGCCGGTTACTAACCTTAAGCGGTAATACAGCCAGCAAGCCAAAGCCATCAGCAATGGCCCCAGTGCGTATGGGATCAGCGTAATGGGAATAGCCACCAGTTCGCCCACCATTTTCAGGGCATTGTACACCCAGTAAACGGAGGCTGTATTCCAGATAAAAAAGCCGATAAAAGCCAGGGTGAATACTTGTTTCCCTTTTTTGGCTGAGGTTGATTGAATAATGTTTTCTATCGCCAGCAACATCGGCACAAAACCAATAAACAGCAAAAAGGTAGTATAAGGTGTAGGCGGCCAGGCTATCCACAGCAACAATCCGGAAAGTATGGCTAAAGGAAGGTTTTTTTTCATTTGTTTAATATATCCCAATCGTCATTGCGAGGTGCGAAGCAAGAGCCCCCTCTAAATCTCCCCAAAAAAGGGAGACTTCAAAAAAGCATTTTAAAGCCCTCTCCTTTGGAGAGGGTTGGGTGAGGCTTCGTGCCTCGCAATGATATGTTTTTTATTTTTATTTGCTTTCCCAGGCTGTCATGCTGAGCCCGTCGAAGCATGGTGGGCAGGCCTCTGCGCGCGTCCTTCGACAGGCTCAGGGTGACAGTCCCTGTTTTTATTCCTCTTCGTCGTCTTTATATTTATTCTTTGATGTTTTGGCTTCGGCACCGGCCACACAGATCACAAACTCCCCTTTTGCAGGGTGTGTTTCATAATATTGCTTTACCTCGATTACGGTACCGCGAACAGTTTCTTCGAACATTTTGGTAAGCTCGCGCGATACGGATAACTGGCGATCGGCCCCAAAATAAGTCGCCATTTCGTCCAGTGTTTTCAGTAAACGGTGCGGCGATTCATACAGTATGATCGTACGCTCCTCGGCAGCCAAAAATTTATAACGCGTTTGCCTGCCTTTTTTCAGCGGCAAAAAACCTTCGAAACAAAACTTATCTGTAGGGAAACCAGAATTTACCAGTGCAGGCACAAAAGCTGTAGCACCAGGCAGGCATTCTACCGCGATATCAAACTTCAACGCCTCACGAACCAGGTAAAAACCCGGATCGGATATGGCTGGTGTTCCAGCATCAGATATCAGGGCGATATTTTTCCCTTCCAGCAAAAATTTCACGATCTCGTTAGATGATTGATGCTCGTTATGCTGATGATGCGAAAACACTTTCTGATGAATATCGAAATGCTTGAGCAATGGCGCCGACGTACGCGTATCCTCGGCCAGTATCAGGTCGGCCTCCTTCAAAACACGTATGGCCCTCAAGGTAATATCCTCCAGGTTGCCAATTGGGGTGGGTACTAAGTAAAGTTTACCTTTTTCGTTCATGGTTGATGGTTCATAGTTCATGGTTAGGGATCATGGTTCATGGATAATAGTTCATGGTTTTTGCAAATCAACTATGAACCATAAACGAAAAACCATGAACTATGAACCATAAACTATGAACTAATTATATCTTTGCCTAAAAATAAAATAATGCTGCAAGTTAGTTATATCCGCGATAACCGGGAACAGGTTTTAGAACGTTTGGCTGTAAAAAATTTTAAACAGACCGAGCTGGTTGATGAAATAATTCAGTTAGACGATAAACGCCGTCAAACACAAACCAGTATGGATAACGTTTCGGCCGAGGCCAATTCAGCCGCCAAACAAATTGGCGACCTGATGCGCGCGGGTAAAAAAGACGAAGCAGAAACCATCAAAGCCAAAACCGGCGCATGGAAAGAGGATATCAAAAAGCTAAGCGAGCAGCTGGCTTTTATTGAAGAAGAACTATATCAAAAGCAGGTTCTGTTGCCTAACCTGCCCCACAGCTCTGTGCCCAAAGGCTTAACCCCCGAAGAAAACGAAGTGGTGCTGGAAAACGGCTCAAAACCCACGCTGCCTGCCGATGCCCTGCCGCATTGGGAACTGGCCGCTAAATATAACCTGATCGACTTTGAACTGGGTGTTAAAATAACCGGTGCCGGTTTCCCGGTATATAAAAATAAAGGCGCTAAACTGCAACGCGCTTTGATCAATTTCTTCATTGACGAAGCCGAAAAAGCAGGCTACAGCGAAGTAAGCGTACCCCTGATGGTAAACGAAGCATCGGGATTTGGCACCGGGCAACTGCCGGATAAGGAAGGACAGATGTATCATGTTGGTGTTGATAACTTATACCTGATACCAACTGCCGAAGTGCCCATCACCAACCTGTACCGCGATGTGATACTGAAGGGCGAAGACCTGCCGGTAAAAAACTGCGGGCATACGCCATGCTTCCGTCGCGAGGCTGGTTCATACGGCGCACACGTACGCGGACTGAACCGTTTGCACCAGTTTGATAAGGTAGAGATCGTTCAGGTGGTACAACCCGACCGCTCTTACGAGGTTTTGGAACAGATGAGCGCCCATGTACAGGGCCTGCTGCAAAAACTAGGTTTGCCTTACCGCGTACTGCGCCTTTGCGGTGGCGATATGGGTTTTGCATCTGCCTTAACCTATGATATGGAAACCTGGAGCGCCGCGCAGCAACGCTGGCTGGAAGTATCATCCGTATCCAACTTTGAAACCTTCCAGAGCAATCGCCTTAAATTGCGTTTCCGCAATACCGAAGGTAAAACCCAGCTGGCTCATACGCTTAACGGCAGCGCCCTGGCATTACCCCGTATTGTGGCTACCCTGTTGGAAAACAATCAAACCGAAAAAGGCATCCGGATACCGGAGGTACTGGTACCATATACTAAATTTGAGTGGATTGATTAAAGCATCGTCCTAAACTTATACTCCCATACTCCACGCGTCATTGCGAGCGTAGCGTGGCAATCCCCTATTTGCAGAGCCGCTCTGTATAGTTAGTGATTGCCACGCTCGCAATGACGTTGTTAATTAAACTCGCCCCCTTCTACAAATACTGCCGAAACTCCTTCCTAACCGCCAAAGGCTTCTTCCCGGTAATCGCTTTAAAATGCCGGTTAAAATTGGAAAGGTTGGAGAAACCCGATTCGTAACTGATGATCACCATGCTATAGTCCGTCTCTTTCAGTAGTTTGCAGGCATTATTAATGCGCACTTCCAGTAAAAAATCAAAATAGCTTTTCTGCACCCGCGATTTAAAATACCGGCAAAAAGCATTCGGGCTCATGTAAATAACAGCCGATATCTCTTTTAGGGTGATCACCCGGTGAAAATTATTCAGCGTGTATAGGTAAATTTTGGTGAGCCGGGTTTCATCACCCGCGTTAAAGGTATGCTGCTGTATCTGCGGATTTATAGGGCGATATTCCTTTTCATTGGCTATGGGCGCCAGTAATTGCATCAATAAAGGTATGCGTTCACTGGCTGTGGCGCTAAGTAACTGACTCAACAAAACTTTTAATCGCGTGCGCAGACTGCCTTGAAACGCGAGCACGTTCGCGGCCCGGCGTATCACTATGCGCAGGTATTCATTTTCGGGCAGGCTGATAAACTGCGCGCCAAATATATCGGGGTTAAAATGCAGGGTAAGCAATTGTACCGGCAGCTTTATCCTCCCCTGCTTTTGCAAAGGATATTCAAAGGTATGGGTATCAAACCGGAATAAATGCGGCAGATTTCCTCCCAGCATCAACAGATCGCCGGCGGCAACAGGTTCTATTTTATCGCCTACCAGCAGCACGCCACGCCCTTCCATAATATAAATGAGCTCAATTTCGGGGTGATAATGCAATTCATTATAAGAATGATAATGCCCGGTAAGCTCCAAACTAAACGACTGGTTAGCCGGTGTACTCAACTTTTTTAACCGCGCACGCATTGGTAATTATTGAATTAGTGATTTAGTGAATTATTGATTTTTTATCGCTCATACTGATCTTTGCTCCTTGCTCTAAAACCCTAATTCAATTATATAAATTATATTATGTACACTGTTTTATATCAAAAATAGATATAATTGGTTAATATAGTATTATTTATTGTATAAAACCTCCTGTTTCCAAATGAGCTATCCGATAGTTTTGTAGAAAAAAAATGCAAATGAATTAGTCCCGATTTTTTAAGACACACCAGGCATGTAAAAAATCACTAATTCACTAACCCACTAATTCAAAATTATTCAGCGATGGAAACAACAAACTATATTTTGCAACTCAACGAGGCTGGCATTAATGATATCGACCGCGTAGGCGGCAAAAATGCGTCGCTTGGCGAAATGCTTCAAAATTTGAAACTATTGGGTATCGACATTCCCTTTGGGTTTATTGTGGTTGCCGATGCTTACTATAGCTTCATAAAATACAATAAGCTCGATGTGTTTATCAGCACCATCATCGCCCAAACCAATGTGGATGATCTGGAACAACTTAAAAAATGCGGTGGCACTATCCGCGGACTTATCCGCGATGGAAAATTTCCTGAAGATATCAAAACGCAAATTGCCGGTGCTTATACCGCCTTATGCGCCTACTATGATAAAACAGATGTTGATGTGGCCGTCCGATCATCTGCAACTGCCGAAGATCTGCCCGATGCTTCTTTCGCCGGACAACAGGATACTTATTTAAATATAACCGGCACCGATGATCTGCTGAATGCCATACGTGATTGTTTTGCATCGCTGTTTACCGATCGGGCTATTAGTTACCGCAAAAGCTTTGGGTACGATCATTTCCGTATCGGGCTTTCGGTTTGTGTACAAAAAATGGTGCGTTCGGATATCGGCGCCTCCGGCGTAGCTTTTTCGCTTGATACAGAGAGTGGATTTAAAGACATGGTGGTGATCAACGGCGCCTTCGGCCTGGGCGAAATGGTTGTTCAGGGAGCCGTAAAGCCCGATGAGTTTACCATATTTAAACCGTTGCTGGGCAAACCGGGTCTGCGCCCTTTAATCGAAAAAAAATTAGGCACTAAGGATAGTAAGATGGTTTATGGCGAAGCTAATGAGCCGCGTGTAAAAGTAGTGCCTACTACCGAACCCGAAAAGGCACATTTTTGCCTAACTGATGATATGGCCCTGCAACTGGCCAGTTGGGTGGTTGCCATCGAAAATTACTACACCGCGCTTAAAGGCCGCTGGTGCCCCATGGATGTGGAATGGGCAGTTGATGGCGAAACCAGACAGCTTTACATTGTACAGGCCCGGCCCGAAACCATTCACTCACGCAAAGCGCAGCAAACCCTGCAGGTATTTACCATGGATGTCAAAGCCAAGAGCACGCAATTGCTATTACAGGGTATTGCCGTTGGCGACAAGATAGCATCCGGAAAGGTACACTTATTGGACAACGTAGATACCGTTTCCCTGGCGCAACTGAACTTTAAGCCAGGCGATGTATTGGTAACCGACATGACCGACCCCGACTGGGAACCCTTGATGAAAAAGGCGGCGGCTATAGTCACCAATAAAGGCGGGCGTACCTGTCATGCCGCTATTGTGGCACGCGAGTTGGGCGTACCGGCCATTGTGGGCTGTGGCAATGCTACCGAATTATTGAGCACAGGTATGCAGGTAACCGTATCCTGCGCCGAGGGCGAAAACGGCTACATCTATGCCGGAGATATTCCGTTTAAAATACAGGAGTATGATCTGAGTACGCTCCCATCTGTTGATACCCCCATCATGATGAATGTGGCCTCGCCAGATATCGCGTTTAAGCTGGCCGGTTATCCGCATCGTGGTGTTGGCCTGGCGCGCGAGGAGTTTATCATCAGCAATTATATTAAAATACACCCGCAGGCCTTGCTACAACACCGGGAGCTGAAAGACGAGGCCCTTACCGCGCTGATTGAAGATACCATTAAGGGTTATGCCGATGAGCAAACTTATTTTATAGACAAGCTCTCCTTCGGGATTGGTAAAATAGCTTCGGCTTTTTATCCGCATAAAGTGATTGTACGGTTCTCTGATTTTAAAACCAACGAGTATGCCAGCATGCCCGGCGGCAGTTATTTTGAACCATCTGAGGAAAACCCAATGATTGGCTGGCGGGGAGCTTCCCGCTATTACTCTGCTGCTTATAAGGAAGCATTTGGTATGGAATGCCGCGCCATCAAAAAAGTGCGCGAAACCATGGGACTCAAAAATGTGGTGGTAATGATCCCTTTTTGTCGCACCATCAACGAGTTGCTGCGGGTTTACGAAACCATGAAGGAATATGGCCTGGTTCGCGGCGAAAACGGCTTGGAAGTATACCTGATGGCTGAAGTTCCATCCAACGTGATCCTGGCCGATCAGTTTGCCCGGTATATTGACGGGTTCTCTATCGGATCAAACGACCTCACCCAACTGGTGCTTGGGCTCGACCGTGACTCGGCTCTGGTAGCGGAGATCTATAACGAACGCAATGAAGCGGTAAAAATGATGATCTCACAATTGATCAGGGCAGCGAAAAAGGCCGGCATTAAGGTGGGTATCTGCGGCCAGGGACCATCAGATTATCCCGACTTTGCCCAGTTTTTGGTGGAAGAAGGCATCGACAGTATCTCCATAACTCCCGATTCGTTTCTGAAAACCGTTGAGGCGATCAAGAAAATAGAAGACCAGGCTACCTATCAAGTAAAGCAGATTGCCTGACATTTTTATATAGTACCGACAAATAACAATAAAAGCGGCCCTGAAGAAGCCGCTTTTTGTTATTATCAGAGTATGTCTTTGCTTGCACTAAGCATTTCCTTTAACTACATTTGGGATAAACACGTTTACACATATGAAGAACAAATACCATTACCTGCTGGGGTTAAGCGGCAGCATATTGATTGCTGCCTGCAGTCAAAATAAAAAGGAAGATCAGGAATCCCTCAAAGCCATAACTCCCGACGAGATCAAATCGCACATCGCGGTGCTGGCCAATGATTCACTGTTAGGGCGCAAGCCTTTTACTCCCGGTGAAAACAAAGCCATAGCTTATATCTCATCGGAATTTAAAAAAGCCGGATTAGAACCCGGCAATAACGGTGGTTATTTACAGGATGTGCCCATGGTGGAGATCACCAGCCAACCATCCGAAACCATGGAGATCAGCGGTGCTAAATCGCCAATGAGCCTGCATAAACTCACGGATTTTGTAACCTTTAGCCGCCGCGAGGTTGATTCGGTACAACTTAAAAACTCGCCGCTTGTTTTCGCCGGCTACGGTATTGTCGCCCCCGAGTTTCACTGGAATGATTATGCCGGGCTGGATGTAAAAGGCAAAACCGTAGTTGTGCTGGTGAATGATCCCGGCTTTAAAAGCGGCGATCCTACCATATTTAAAGGCGATACTATGACCTATTACGGCCGCTGGACCTACAAATTTGAAGAAGCCGCCCGCCAGGGTGCCGCCGGCGTGATCATTGTGCACCAAACCGAGCCTGCCAGTTATGGCTGGGAAGTGGTATCCAACAGTAATTCGGGCGCTAAACTTTACCTTACCCAGGCAGACAAACATATGTCCCGCTGCAAGGTGGAAGGCTGGATCACGGAAGACGCCGCTAAAAAACTATTTGCTGATGCCGGTATCACCGGCGATCTGCGCGCTATTGCCCGCAGCAAAAGCTTTAAGGCTGTTCCGCTTAACCGCTCAGTTTCTTTAACTATCAACAATAAGCTTAAATATTCAACCTCGCATAATGTTATTGGCACCATCAAAGGCAGTACATCGCCAGGTGAGTATATTTTGTATACCGCTCACTGGGATCACCTGGGCATTGGCAAACCCGATGCCAAAGGCGACAGCATTTATAACGGCGCTGTTGACAATGCCAGTGGTGTAGCCGCTATCATCAGCGTAGCCAAAGCATTTCAACAGGCCAAAGAAAAACCCAAACGCTCCATTGTATTTTTAGCGGTAACTGCCGAAGAACAGGGTTTACTGGGCTCGGAGTATTATGCCACTCATCCCGTTTATCCGCTCAACAAAACCATTGCCGATCTGAACATGGACGCCCTGGGCAGCTATGGCGAAACCAAAGACATCGCTATCACCGGCAAGGGTCAAAACGATCTGGAAGATTATGTGGCCGATATAGCCAAAGAGGATGGCCTCACCACCGTAGGCGACCGTCACCCGGGCGCGGGCAGCTATTACCGGTCTGATCATTTTAATTTTGCCAAACTGGGTGTTCCGGCACTGGATATTAACAATGGCAGCATCAGCAAAACACAGGGAGCTACTTACGGCGAAGACAAGCAAAAGGAATATAACTCGCAGCGCTATCACCAACCGGCTGATAATTACAGTGCCGATATGGACGCTACCGGCATGGCCCAGATTGCTGATATCCTTTACCGTATAGGCACCAAACTCAGTAACGAAACCACCTTTCCCGGCTGGAAACCGCATTCGGAATTTAAGGCTGTGAGAGATAAGGCAGTCAATGGTCGATAGACCATGGTCCATGGACTATCGACTATGGTCAATTAACCAATGAACAAACAAAAAAATCCACCCCGTAACAGAAGGTGGATTTTTTTTGATATATATATATAGTGAAACTATCATCCCCGAAGGGCTTGTTTAGTTGCTCATTTTAGCAATGTTGAAGCTTTCGATAGCCATTTGTTTGTTGTAATCGGTGGCTATGTTTTTATAGTTGATCAGGTCTACAACAGTACCGATAAGGCAAAAGCCACCGGTAAAAAAGTAAACCAGGCCCATGCCTATCTGGTCGGTCATAAAGCGTTGTACTCCCGATACGCCCAGGAATCCAAGCAGCGTGGCCAGCAGAATATCCTGTGGGTTTCTTCTTTTGTTGCCATAAATACCTATAAAATACCGTTGCTGATCTTCGGTTAATGAGGCTAATGCCTGTTGTAAAAAGGAAAACTCTTCGGGAGTAATACCTTCAAACATCATATATGGATTTGGGTAAGTGTTCATTTTCGTAGCGTTTAAGGTTATCGTTTGTTTGATGATATAAAGGTATTACGATAAGCAAAACGAGCCTATGGAAAACTGGTTAGCAGCAGGAACATGTCGGTGAGCGGGGAAGTTTTGGCGGTGAAAATATAGAGCCGGGATCATGGAGCGAGGATCGAGGTTCAGGACTTATGCGTTGTACGATGTTTTTATGCTACTCCTTCTTAAAAACCCGAATCCCGCTCCCCGAACCGCGTAACACGAGTTACGCTCAAAACATAAATCCGGTGAAAAATAACGACCACGGCAGGGATGCCCAGCCAATGGGCGTGAAAGGAATTGGGGATATCGCCGTGGAACAAGTAAATGATGGAATGTCCCAGTCCGCAGCCAGGGCACCATTTAAAGCCCATCAGTTTTAAGGGGCACAGTGTAAAATGCGATTCAGCGCCCGGCGTACTAAAAGCCAGGGCAAGCATAGCCGCTACCCAGAAAAACAGTTCAAAATATTTTGAAAAGAGCCTTTTAATCAACCTTGTTCGCTTTGTTATGATACAACAAAGATACGGCAAAGGCCAGTAATACGCCCACCAACAAAGCCCCGAATATGCGGCCCGACGAGGCCTCCATTACGTTGCTCATAGATACATGCGCATAGCTAAAATATAATATGGTGGCAAAAATGGTTACAATACCTCCTGCAATTAATATTTTAAAACTTTGTATCAAGGCTTCCAAAAAGCCCATCTGTCCTTTACAGTCGTTTTTACGATAGTTGTAGATCCCTATAAGTAACCCAAGGGCCGGAATCAGAAATGAAAAGTACTCCAGTGTGGCCACCTTTTCGTCGGTTGGTGAGATGCCCGAACCGTGCATCACAAACATCCAAGCTCCACTTAATACGCCAATGACAATACCCCAAATAATTGCATTCTTCATGGTTATAAAATTAGGTTAAAACAATAGGTAGGTTATAATGATAAGTTTATTCAATTTACTATTAAAAAGTAATAATTCATAGAGATTGTTTCATTTTGGAACAAAGTTTTTTGGAGTAAGGACTATGGACTGTGATATGATTGGATCGTTGGACCTTAGTATGATTGAACTGTAATCCCCAAAACCTTATAATTCCAAAGTCATATACGCTAAAAGTCTCCTATTCCTAAAATCCAATAGTCCCCAAAAGTCCTATCATCTTTTTCCGTATATTTGCGCAGTTTTGAACATCCGTGATATTTTAGACAGATATAAAGCTGATGACAGGATAAAAGCGTTGGCAACTGCGCTAAACGCTTCCAAAAATCCAAGGATACAGCTACGTGGTTTAGTCGGATCAAGTGATTCGGCCATGGCGGTAGCTTTGTATTTTTTGCAGCACAAACACATGGTATTTGTACTGCCCGATCGGGAAGAAGCCGGTTATTTTCAGGCCGACCTGGAAAACCTTACCGGTAAGGAAGCTCTGCTTTTCCCTTCCTCCTACCGCAAGCCCTTTGAATTTACCCAACCCGATAGCAGCAATGTACTGGCACGCGCCGAGGTACTGAATGAGCTTAACCACTCTACCGAGTTTGGTCAATTGATCGTAACCTACCCCGAGGCCCTTGCCGAAAAAGTAATCGACCGCTCATCGCTCGAAAAAAACACGCTCGAAATAGCCGTTGGCAGCAAGCTGAGCATTGAGTTTATTAACGAGTTTTTAATTGAGTATGATTTTGACCGGGTTGATTTTGTGTACGAGCCCGGGCAATTCTCTGTTCGCGGGGGTATTGTTGATATCTTCTCGTTTTCGCATAACCTCCCTTACCGGGTAGAGTTCTTTGGCGATTTTATTGAGTCGATCCGTACATTCGAGATTGAAAGCCAGTTGTCTGTTGAGCAGGTTAAAAGCATCACCATTGTACCCAATGTACAATCCAAGTTTTTAACCGAAAGCAATATTTCCCTGCTGGAATATGTGGAACCCGGCACCCAGGTATGGATCAAAGACGTACAGTTTACGCTTGACATTATCCAAACCGGCTTTAAAAAGGCGGTAAACCTATGGAAGGCCCTATCTGCTGAAGAAAAAACGCAGAACCCCGAATGGATAGACCCTAAATTTGGTTTCACCGACGAGAAACTGATAGCCGATCAGCTATTTGATTTCCCTGTGGTAGAATTTGGCAAACAGTTTTTCTATCAGCCTACGACGTCTATCAATTTTGATATGCGGCCGCAGCCATCTTTCAATAAGGATTTTACGCTGCTGATTCACAATTTTAAAAACAACGAGGCCGATAAGATCGAGAATTTTATCCTCACCGACTCGGCCCGGCAGGTAGAGCGTTTATATGCAATTCTGGATGATCTGGATAAAACCGTAAAGTTCACCCCCATCAGCGTTTCTATCCGTGAAGGTTTTGTAGACCATGAACAAAAACTGGCCTGCTATACCGATCACCAGATATTTGACCGCTACTATAAATACAAGCTCAAAAAAGGTTACCAGCGCTCGCAGGCGATCACATTGAAAGAACTGCGCGACCTGAAACCCGGCGACTACGTTACCCATATTGACCACGGTATAGGCAAATACGCAGGCCTGGAAAAGGTGGAGGTTAACGGCAAACAGCAAGAGATGATCCGCCTGATTTATGCCGATAATGATCTGCTGTATGTAAACATCAACTCGCTTAACCGCATATCTAAATACAGCGGTAAAGAGGGCACGGTGCCTAAGATGAACAAGCTGGGCACCGATACCTGGGAGCGTTTGAAGAAAACAACAAAAAAAAAAGTTAAGGACATAGCCCGCGATCTGATCAAGCTTTACGCTCTGCGTAAGGCCCAGCAGGGTAATGCCTTTTCGCCCGATAGTTACCTGCAAACCGAGCTGGAAGCCTCCTTCCTTTACGAGGATACGCCAGACCAGGAAAAAGCCACCGCCGACTTTAAAAAGGACATGGAATCGCCGCACCCGATGGACCGTCTCATTTGCGGAGATGTAGGCTTTGGCAAAACCGAGGTTGCCGTTCGCGCGGCATTTAAGGCCGTAGCCGATAGCAAACAGGTGGCTATATTGGTACCAACCACCATTTTAGCGGCACAGCACTACAAAACATTTACAGACAGGCTCAAAGGCTTCCCGGCTAATATTGATTATATCAACCGGTTTAAAACCAGCCGGCAGATCAAGGATACTTTAGAGAAGCTGAAAGAAGGCAAGGTGGATATCATCATCGGTACACATCGGCTGGTGAGCAAGGATGTGAAATTTAAGGACCTGGGGCTGATGATCATCGACGAGGAGCAAAAATTCGGCGTATCAACCAAAGAAAAACTGAAACAAATGCGTGCCAACGTGGATACGTTAACGCTTACCGCCACGCCTATTCCGCGTACGCTTCATTTCTCGTTGATGGGGGCACGTGATCTTTCCATCATCTCCACACCACCGCCCAACAGGCAGCCCGTAGTTACAGAGTTGCATGTGTTTAACGATACGCTGATCAAAGAAGCGGTAGAGTTTGAGCTGGAACGTGGCGGACAGGTATTCTTTATCCATAATCGCGTGGCCGATCTCCCGCAACTGGGTGGTATGATCCACAAGCTGGTGCCTAAGGCCCGTGTGGGTATTGCCCACGGACAGTTAGAAGGTGACGCGCTGGAAGATGTGATGCTGAAATTTGTGAACCACGAGTATGATGTATTGGTGGCCACTACCATTATTGAAGCCGGCCTGGATATCCCGAATGCCAATACCATCATCATCAATTACGCTCACATGTTTGGCCTGAGCGATCTGCACCAGATGCGTGGCCGTGTAGGGCGGAGCAATAAAAAGGCGTATTGCTATTTGCTAAGTCCGCCATTGTCTACCTTAACCAGCGAAGCCCGCAAACGCCTGAGTGCGATTGAAGAGTTCAGTGACCTGGGCAGTGGTTTTAACGTGGCCATGCGCGATCTGGACATCCGGGGCAGCGGCAACCTGCTGGGCGCCGAGCAAAGCGGCTTTATTGCCGAGATCGGGTTTGATATGTATCATAAGATATTGGACGAAGCCATACAAGAACTCAAGGACGATGAATTTAAAGGCGTTTTCCCCGACGAAAAACCGCGTCCGTTTATCGCTTTTACCCAAATTGATACCGACCTGGAGATCCTGATCCCCGATGAGTATGTAACCAATATATCCGAACGTTATAACCTGTACACCGAGCTATCCAAACTGGAAAATGAGGTGGAACTGGCAGCGTTTCAACAACAATTACACGACCGCTTTGGCAAAGTACCGCCGCAGGTTAACGACTTGTTGAACACCATGCGTATGCAATGGCTGGGCAAAGCTATTGGCTTTGAAAAGATCTCCCTAAAAAAGAATGTATTGCGCGGCTATTTTATCAGCGACCAGCAATCGGCATATTTCGAGACAGACGCCTTCCGCAATGTGCTCACTTTTGTGCAATCAAACATGCGTCGTACCAACCTCAAAGAAGTAAAAAACACCCTGCGCCTCAGCATTGAAGGTGTAAACAGTATTGATCAGGCCGTGTTGTTCCTGAGTGAGATTGCGGGCATGGTTGGGGTTGATTAGGCACCCATTTCTATAACAATCGCCATTGCGAGCGCAGCGTGGCAATCCCCGATTAGCAGGGCAAATATGCAAAGTCGCTCTGTAACGTTAGGGATTGCTTCGTACCTCGCAATGACGTTGGGGCTATATTTTCTTATAAATATCTCTCAAATTTCTACCCATTTCCTGGTAATCCAGGCCATAACCTACAACAAACTCATTCTCGATCTCAAAACCTACATATTTCAGCTCCTCAATAGGGCTAAGTAATGCCTCCGGCTTTAGTAATAAAGAGCATACAGCTATGGATGCAGGGTTACGTTGTTTTAGTTTATCAATGAGGTAATGCAGAGTATTGCCGGTATCCACAATATCCTCAATAATTACTACATCACGGTCTTTAATATCCATGATCAAATCAATATCATCGCGGATCTTCAGCTTGCTGGTAGTGCCACCATAGTACGAGGCCAGTTTAGTAAAGGCAATTTCGCATGGGCGATCAATTTCTTTGATCAGGTCGGCTATAAATAAAAAACTGCCGTTCAGTACGCCAACAAATACCGGGATACTGTTCTGATAATCGGCATTTAATTGCTGACCAATGGCTTTAGTGCGTTCAACTATTACTTTTTCGCTAATGAGGGGTTCAAATTCGAGATCGGCAATTTTAATTTTCATACGAGGGGGATTACTTTAATGTTTGGGGCATTTCTAACTATGGTATGCTGAGCAGGTACATACGCATTACGATTTTTGCCCTAAAATAGTATAAATCGCTTACAATAGCATCAAAATAATTATACCGCATATAATGTATCTTTGCCATCCATGATCGACTACCAGGCATACACTTTACCCAATGGCATCCGCATATTATATAAACATGCCCCCTTTGCCATAACCCATTGCTGTTTTATTATAAATGCCGGCTCGCGCGATGAGGCTCCGCAACAGGAGGGCCTCGCGCATTTCATTGAACACCTGCTGTTTAAAGAAACCGAAAGGCGCAATACCAATCAAATTTTAAACCGCCTGGAACTGGTGGGAGCCGATCTGAATGCCTATACCACCAAAGAGTACACCTGTATACACGCGTCGTTGCTTAACCAGCATCTGGAGCGCTCGATGGACCTGTTTGAGGATATCCTGTTCCACTCCACCTTTCCAGAGGATGAGCAGGAAAAAGAAAAAGGTGTGATCCTGGATGAGATAGCCTCCTACCTCGATCAGCCGGAAGAAGCCATACAGGACGATTTTGAAGAACTCCTTTTTAAAGGCCACACCCTCGGCAACAACATTTTAGGTACAACCGAATCTGTTGGGCGGATGAACGGCGATGATATCCGGGCCTTTATCCGGGCCAATTACAGCACCTCCGAAATGATATTTGCCGTTCATGGCAATTATGATTTTAAAAAGATCATCAAGTTATCCGAAAAATACTTCGGGGCTATCCCTGCGCATCATCCTCAAAAAAACAGGATAGTTCCGCAGGCCAATCAAAATGGCATTCATATTGTTAAAAAACCGATATCGCAAACGCATTGTATTATTGGTAACCAGGCCTATTCCTCCTCACATCAGCACAAAAGTGGTTTATTACTGCTTAATAACTTGCTGGGAGGCATGGGTATGAGCAGCCGGTTGAACCTGGAGATCCGCGAAAAGTATGGTATTGCCTACACTATTGAGTCGAACTATACTACGCTTACCGATACCGGTATTTTTTCTATTTATTTTGGCACCGATGCCGAGAAAGCCGACAAAGCATCGCGCCTGGTACACAAAGAATTAAAAAAACTGCGAGAGCAAAAGCTAGGTACACTGCAGCTGCACCAGGCCAAAGAAAAATTTATAGGGCAGATTGCCCTGGCCGAGGAAAACCGCATGAGCCTGATTATATCAATGGCAAAAAGTTTGCTCGATTTTAATCATATTGATACACTGGAAGATGTTTTTGCCAAAATAAATGCCGTTACAGCCGATCAATTATTAGAAATAAGCAACGAAATTTTTGATATTGACAAGCTAATTACACTGAAATTTGAACCTAAATAAGAATAATCCTGTATTTTTGTAAAATGAAGTATCCTATCATCGCCTACGGAGATCCTGTTTTAAGGAAAAAAGCAACAGCCATTGAACCAGACGAGTACCCTCATATCAAAGAATTGGTTGAAAACATGTTTGAAACCATGTACGCCGCGCACGGTGTTGGCTTAGCAGCCCCTCAAGTGGGCATGTCTATGCGATTATTTGTGGTTGACGCTTCTGTTTTTAGCGATGATGAGCCTGATTTGAAAGACTTTAAAAAAGTATTCATCAACGCTACCATATTAGAAGAAACCGGCGAAGAATGGGGCTTTAATGAGGGCTGCCTGAGCATACCCGATATCAGGGAGGATGTATACCGCAAACCCGTTGTAAAACTATCTTATTATGACGAAGAATGGAAGCATCACGAAGAAAGCTTCAAAGGTCTTGCTGCGCGCGTGATACAGCATGAGTATGACCATATTGAAGGTAAATTGTTTACCGACAAGCTAAGTCCGCTGCGCAAACGTCTCATCGAGAAAAAACTGAACGATATTTCAAAAGGCATGGTTGACGTTGACTACAAAATGAAATTCCCTGCTGTTAAAAAGGGACGATAGTTTAAATCGTAAGTCTGGGGTCTTTTATTCTAAGTCAAGAAACGGATATGTTTCCGAGCCTATAAAGACTTTGCCTATAAAAATACTTATGACTTCAAACTCTGAGCTTCAGAATTAAT
Source organism: Mucilaginibacter sp. 22184 (assembly GCF_052045695.1). Classification (NCBI taxonomy): domain Bacteria; kingdom Pseudomonadati; phylum Bacteroidota; class Sphingobacteriia; order Sphingobacteriales; family Sphingobacteriaceae; genus Mucilaginibacter; species Mucilaginibacter sp. 22184. The sequence continues at coordinate 861,590 of NZ_JBQEPI010000001.1, read as the reverse complement.
TACTGCTCTTATTATCCGCATCGGTTATCTGTTTAACCAGGCTTCCCCAGGCAAACGGATTAAGTAATGGGTTTGGTGTTAGTGAATGCGAATTCAGGATGGTGTTATGCATGCTTTGGGCGGTAGCCGATTGTATTTCCTGGGCATCACGGGGCAATACGTTTCCTAAAGCAACTAAGGTGGTACGGTTAATATTTTTACGCGCTATCTCCAGGTCATCATCGGCCAGTTTTACAGCTAAAAAGTCTTTCTTAAACTCATCTGTAGTAGCCCATGGGAACACATGGAACGTAGGCAGATTAATGATCTGTGCTTTCAGGTTAACTTGCAGGGTATAGCTTTTATTAGGCACATTGGAAGGTATAACAACCGTTACAGGTCCGTATCCAACGCAGGTAAAGCGCAGGGTATCCTGCTCGTGAACTACAAATGAAAAGTAACCTTTATAGTTTGATTGCCCTGCCGAATTATGCGCCGAAGTATTAGTAATGGTAACATAAGGAACGATCACACTGGCACTATCGGCGTTATGTACAACACCCGTAAACTGCACAACGGGCCTGTCGTCATGTTTTTGTGCAAAGGCGCCAATTGATGCAAATAAAAATAATATGGCTATCAGATATTTCATATACCAATCACCCTCCCCGGATATATTACAGGCTATGCCCGGAAAAAGTTTCAAAACTTTAACAAAAGTACGTTAATGCCGTAAATAAGGCTGGCATTTTAACAATACTTAACATTATCTCAAATTTTCAGGAAGCACCGCGTTAGGGTCGTCAATGTCTGTCAGGTTGATAGCCTCAATCCCGGTCACTTCCGGAACAGCTTTTTTAATAGCCTGTTCAATGCCAGCTTTAAGCGTCATGATGCTCATGGGGCATGACCCGCATGAACCTAACAATTTTAATTTAACTACACCTTCTGGGGTGATCTCCTCAATCGAAACATTCCCGCCATCAGCCTCCAAATACGGGCGGATGGTATCTAAGGCTGTCTCTACTTGACTTAATAAACTCATTTTAACTAAATTATAATATAAAGTAAAGTTACAACAATTTGTTTATTTGTTCATCAGTTTATTAGTTCATTGGTCTTAACCATGTAATCTTACCTAATTAATGACAAGGCACCAATAAACCTTGAATTATTGAACTAATGAACCAACAGCTTTCGCGTTTGAAATAGCTACCTGCTGCGCCACGCGGCGGGCCATCTCTAAAAATGCCTGGGTCATTACCCCATCTTCTTCCAGTATGGTTGGCTTGCCCGCATCGCCAGAGTCGCTTATACCCTTTACTAACGGAATTTCACCTAAAAATGGTACATCCAGTTGCGCGGCCAGTTTTTGCCCGCCACCCTTACCAAAAATATAATATTTATTCTCCGGCAATTCGGCAGGTGTAAAGTACGACATGTTTTCGACCACGCCTAGTATCGGCACATTTATGGCCGGCATTAAAAACATGCCTATCCCCTTTTTAGCGTCGGCCAATGCCACGTTTTGCGGCGTAGTTACAATTACCGCTCCTGTAACCGGGAAGGTTTGTGTAACCGTAATATGTATATCGCCGGTTCCTGGCGGCAGGTCTATCACTAAATAATCCAGTTCGCCCCAGTCGGCATCATTAAATAGTTGTTTTACCGCGGTTGATACCATCGGCCCGCGCCATGGTACGGGCTGATTTGGATCGGTAAAAAAGCCGATGGACAACAGTTTGATACCATATTTTTCAATCGGCTCAATACGTGTTTTGCCATTAACCTCGCTGGCTTGCGGGCGGGCCCCTTCCAGTCCGAACATAATAGGGACAGATGGGCCATAAATATCTGCATCGATTAAGCCTACCTTAGCTCCGGCTTTAGCCAATCCCAATGCCAGGTTTGCAGCCACGGTTGATTTACCAACACCTCCTTTGCCAGATGCTACCGCTATAATATTTTTAACACCGGGAACGCCGGTATTTTTTTGCGATGTAACCCTCGAGGTCATGTTAATGCTCACCACAGCCTCTTTGCTTATAAAGTGACTGATAGCGTTACGGCATGCATTTTCTATCATTGCTTTCAGCGGGCAGGCCGGCGTGGTTAGTATCACCGAAAAGCTAACGTTGTTGCCATCTATATGAATATCCTGTATCATGTTCAAGGTAACCAGGTCCTTTTTCAGATCCGGCTCTTCCACATTGCCCAGGGCTTGTAAAACTTGTTCTTTGGTAATTATCATAATATTATGGCAAATTTATGAAAACAGGCCGTTGATTTGCGTTTGTTAAAGAAACAATTTGCAGAAACAACCGTTTGCAGGGGATAAGATTTAGTTTAGTTTTGGAAAAATTTACACATGAAGCGTCTTAATCCTAAATACATACGCATAGCCGCATTTATACTGATACCCTTACTGCTTATCCTTTTAATAGGTGGCTACATTGCCTATTCAAAACGCGAGGCTTTGCTTCAAAAAGCCATCAGCAAAGCTAAAGCAAAAGCCAGGAGGGATTATAATTTAGATGTAAAAATAGGCTCGGCCCACTTTACAGGCTCCAGCACAGTAGCATTTTCAGACATCTCGATAGTGCCCGAGCAGCGCGATAGTTTACTGAATATCAAGAGCCTGGTTGTAAGTGTTAAGCTGCTGCCGCTTATTGTCGGCGATATCAAACTGGCCGATGTTTCCCTGCAGGACGGCTTTATTAACCTCACCAGCGTAAAAGGGGTTAAAAACTTCGACTTCCTGTTCAAAAAGAAAAAAGATACTACCGCAACGCATGATAAGGTTGACCTGGCCGACCTGGCCGATCACCTGGTGAACGAAGTGCTTTACAAGATACCGGATAACCTGCACCTGAATAATTTTTCAATCAGTTTTAGAGACGACAGCACGCGCCTAAAACTGCTGGCTAAAACCGCACTGATCAAAGACGGAAACCTTACCTCAACCATTGATGTGGATAACGGCACAGCCACCTGGCATATAGCCGGTAAAATGCACCCCTCTGATAAAGACATCGATGTAAAACTGTATGCCGATGGTAAAAAAGTGGAGTTGCCCATCATACAAAAAAAATTCAGGCTGGTGTTGAATTTCGATACCATCAGCACCAAGCTTACCAAGGTGGAGCATAGCGGCGGCGAAACAAAAATTTATGGTTCATGGGCTGTACATAACCTGCTCATCAATCACCCGGGCATATCATCAGATAATATTGTTTTCCCCGATGCTTCTATTGATGCTAATGTGTTTGTGGGCAGCAATTATGTATCTGTTGATAGTTCATCGCTCATTCACATCAAAAAGCTTACAGCTCGTCCCTTTATCAAATACACGCTGAACCCGGTAAAAATTTATGAGCTCAAGATCAATACCGGCTGGTTAAATGCCCCTGATATCTTCGACTCTTTCCCATCCGGTATGTTTGACGCTTTGGACGGCATACAGGTTGCGGGCAAGCTCAACTACGCGCTTAACTTTTATATGGATTCATCCAAGCCCGATGATCTGCAATTTGATTCGCGCCTGAGCAAGGATAATTTCAGGATAGTGAAGTATGGCAAAACCGACCTCACCAAGCTAAACAGCACTTTTGTATACACGCCATATGAAAAAGGCAAGCCCATGTCGCCGCATGTGATTGGCCCCGAAAACCCGGAATTTACACCGCTTGAGCAGATTTCGCCCAACTTGCGCAATGCAGTAATGACCGCAGAAGATCCTTCCTTTTACACCAATCACGGTTTTGTTGAAGAAGCTCTGCGCAAATCATTGGTGACCGATTTTAAAACCAAAAAGTTTAAACGGGGAGGCAGCGGTATATCTATGCAGCTGGTAAAAAACGCCTTTTTAAGCCGCGAAAAAACGCTTGCCCGTAAAATTGAAGAGATCCTGATTGTTTGGATCATCGAGAATAACCGGGTGATGACCAAAAACCGGATGTTGGAGGTTTACTTTAATATTATTGAATGGGGCCGTGGCATATATGGCATATCTGAGGCCTCACATTACTATTTTGGCAAATCACCGGCAGAACTTACCCTGGGCGAAAGTATTTATCTGGCCAGCATTGTACCATATCCAAAGGGTGGCTTATATGCTTTTCAGCCCGATGGAACGCTCCGTCCTGGTTTGCATGGATATTTTAACCTGATTGGTAAATTAATGGCGCAAAAAGGCTATACGGCCCGCGATACCAATGCTTATGGCTTTTATGGCGTTCGTCTGCGCGAAAGCCTGCGCCGGGCCATCGCGCCGGTGGATACCGCCACTGCCGACAGCCTGATGAAACAAAGTGATGACAATGAGGTAATGCCTGTACTGGAAGACCCGGTAAAGAAACCAAACTTCTTCCAGCGTCTCTTCGGTAAAAAAGATACTACCGCTAAAAAAGCTGAGGAGCAGGAAAAGCAAAAAGAGAAAACCGCTAAGGAAAAACTAAAAGAGCAAATTGAAGCCCTTAAGCAAGAGTACAAGCTAAAAATAGACAATATTGATACCGCCGGCAAAACCCGGAAAGATATAAGACAGGAAAAACGCCGCCTGAGGAAAGAGCAGGATGAGAAAGAGGATGAGCTGAAGCAGAAGGCCAATTTATAAGCAGATCAGGTTAACGTGTCAATTAGGTGTTTAAACACCCAATTGACACGTTGGTGACTATTCTAACTGTTTGAACATCTAATTTTGTTCCAACAAATAAAAAAAGATATGTCACTCATAGATAAATTACAATGGCGCTCTGCCATCAAAAAATTCGATCCCGCTAAAAAACTAACAGCCGACCAATTAGATAACCTGTTAAGTGCGGTGCAATTAGCACCATCATCATATGGTTTGCAATCATACAAAGTAATTGTTATTCGGGATGCCGAAACTAAAGCCAAGCTGCGCGCCGCTGGTTACGATCAGGCGCAAATCACCGATTCATCTGCCTTGTTTGTTTTTGCGTCGGTAACTAATCTTGACAATGATTTTGGCAAAAAATTCATCGACCTCGTTGCTTCAACCCGTAATGTTGCCCGTGAAACCCTACAAGGTTATGAGCAGGTTGTTTTAGGAGCACTGAACGGCCGTACCAGGGAGCAAAATATAGCCTGGTCGCACAAGCAAGCATACATTGCATTGGGTGTATTGTTAAGCGCCGCTGCTGATCAAGGTATTGATGCCGGACCAATGGAAGGTTTTGATGCCGAAAAATTTGATGAAATACTGGGATTAAAAGAAAAAGGTCTAACTGCTTCAGTTATCGCCGCCGTCGGTTTCCGCGCCGATGATGATCGTTATAGCCAAATGATCAAAGTGCGCCGTCCAAAAGAAGAATTGTTTATCCACATTTAATTAAGAAGCAAGGGCCAGGAAACAAGAGTTAAAGACTGTACCGGACAGTCCTTTCTTGATTCCTGGCGCTTAATATCTTGACTCTTAGCACCCTCCCCGTAACATCAAGTTAATCAGTGGCATGGCCTTTGCATATTTACCCAGAGATGGAAACGATAAAGGCAAAAAAGATACTAATTGTTGACCACAATGGCCTGATGACCGAAGTAATGTCATATATACTGGGCAATAATGGCTATGATGTGGTAACGCTTGATAGTGCCGAACATATATTTGGCAGCATCCGTAAAGATCACCCGGATCTCGTTATTCTCGACGCTGTTTTACCAGGCATAGATGGCATTGATGTATGCCGCCTGCTGAAATGGAACAAAGAAACCCAAACACTCCCCGTAATTATTTGTACTGACAGCGATGATACCGAAGCCTATTTAAAACAGGAAGGCGCCCCAGATGGTGTACTGCACAAACCTTTTGGGATGAATAACCTGATAGAAATTGTGAGCCATCAGCTGGCTGCATGAACAATCCGTACACCAGTTTTCTTTAAAATACCAGATTTATCATCAACAATTGTATATTTACCCCCGAGGAGAAAAAGATGGGCCTGCCACTACGCATAACTTATAACGATACAGATCACGTTTACCAGATAAACACCACGCCAATCAGCAAGGCAACTACAGAGCTTGAAATATTGTTAAACGGCGAAAAAATAATCATTCAGAAAGATGTTCGCGGAGCATGGATACAACAAGGCGAGGGCCCGTTGATCGACCCGGAACTGGCCCAGGCATTGGGACGGTCCATCTCTTTACGATTCCGGATGTAACTATTGTTTTTGTTATTCTTCCCGGTTATTATATGTAGAATAAACTCTACATATTTCTCCTTTTCGGTATAATACAAGCTTTTGCCAAAAAACGACGGCTCATTACGAAGCTATCTGCCTGTTTATATATTAAACATATTATGCATATCTTGGTTAAAGAACAATTAACCCATGTTTTCACCTAAAGCAACTTTTTCGGTTACCGTTAATTTTTTAATGCTTGCATTAAGCCTCTTCTTGTGCACTGACGATGCTGTTGCTCAGGTACCCATTCTTATTAAACGGCGGGATAGTTTAACCAGCCTGCTAAAAACACAAACAGATACCAGCAGGGGCTTTACCCTGCTCCGGCTAAGTGATAATTATTTAAGATTGAATGACGGGCATAATGAGCCGGCTATAAAATATTCTACAGAGGCCTATCAGATATTTTCTAAGGCAAAGAATGGTTATGGCATGGCCTGGGCTAAATTTGAAGAGGGGACAGCCTATATGTCGCTCCGTAAATTTCCGCTGGCATTATCGGCATTAAATATTGCAAAGGATACTCCGATCAGCGATACCATCAAACGGAAAAACGAACTGTTGGGCACTATATGGAACCAGATAGCTACCATATATGACGATCAGGGCAACATGGTACAGTCAACCGATATCCTGATCAAAAAAGTTCTTCCGTTTTACGAGGCCGCAAAAGACGAGCGCAATATCGCGTTCACCAATGCCTCTTTGGCTACCACTTTCCTGAATTTTAAACAGTACGAAAAAGCGGTATATTACTATAAAAAAGAACTGATTGATTATAAGGGCCCAAAAACGGAAAGCTATTTTGCGATCGACTATAGTAGGCTGGCCCTTTGTTTAACCGAACAGAGTAAATTAAAGGAAGCCAAACCTTATTTAGATTCGGCGCTGAAGATACTGCAGGCCTACCCCAAATCGTACCCCTGGCTTAAGTATTATTACGGCAATGCCAACTGGTATCAAAAACAAGGACAGCATGATCAGGCCCTGGTTAATTACAACGAAGCCCTGGCGGTTGCCAAACAAATTGGCGATCAGTATAATTCTATCAACATCCTTTTTGGTAAATATGATGTGTTGTATTCGCAAAAGAATTACACTGCTGCCAAACCTGTAGCCTACCAGATCTATAACCTCAACCGGCAACTGAAAGATACGATAAAACTCGATCGTATTGGCATTTATAAAATACTGTACGAGATAGAAAAAGCAACCGGAAACAACACCGCCGCGTTAAACTGGATGGAACACTATTCGGCCCTTGCCGATAGCATCAACAAAACCGACGAGAAACTAAAATTTAACGGACTGGAAGAAAAGTATCAGGCGGCTAAAAAAGAAAAGGACATCTTAAAATTGCAAAACCAGGCAAAAGAACAACAGCTTAGTCTTAACAAAAATCGTCTGTTCCTGGTGCTTTTATTGGGCGCGCTTATTATCCTGACATTGCTGCTGCTTACCTATTTTACCATCGCCAAAAACAGAAAACGAGCCGCTGAGCAGAACGAAATACTGCATCAGCAGCAACTTAAACAAAAAGAAAGCGAGCAGCAATTATTAACATTCAACGCTATGCTGGAGGGACAGGAGAAAGAGCGCACCCGCCTCTCCCGCGACCTGCATGACGGCCTGGGCGGCACGCTGGCGGGTATTAAATTACACTTGCAAAGTCAGGCCAACCAAACACAGCAACCCGGCTTGCAGCCCATTATTGAGCAAATGGCCGATGCCGTTAAAGAACTCCGCCGCATAGCCCATAATACCATGCCCGAGAACCTGTTGCGTTTTGGCCTGGAAGCGGCGGTGTCTGATCTGTGCGAAAACCTGCAAACACCGGCTACTGTTATTAATTTTTACGCCACTAATTTAAGTAAACACCTGTCGCAGCAGGAGCAGTTAACCATTTACCGCATTATACAGGAGTTATTGGGCAACGCGTTAAAATATGCCAATGCCTCCGAGATCCTGGTACAATGTATCCAGAGTGAAAACCATTTTAGCATTACTGTTGAGGATAACGGCAATGGCTTTGATGTGGATACAACCATGGATAAAAGCGGCATGGGGTTATTTAATGTTCAAAACCGTACCCGATATTTGCAGGGAACAATGGACATTCAATCATCAAAAGAAGTGGGTACCACTGTGAATATTGATTTGAAAGTGAACAATGGATAAAACAATAAACTTGTTGTTGGTAGATGACCACCCCATGGTGCTGGAGGGCTTGCGGGCCTTGTTGGCCACAAGTAAGGATGTATCCGTCAAGGGTGCTTTTACCAACGGTACCGATGCTTTAAGCTTTCTGGAAAACAATAATATCGATGTTATCCTCCTGGATATTAACCTGCCGGGGATGAATGGTTACGAGCTGTGCAAACTCATCAAAAAGAAATACCCGGTTGTGAAAGTAATTGCGCTGAGTACTCATACCGAACGATCGGGCATCACCCGCATGATCCAGAACGGGGCATCGGGCTACCTGTCAAAAAGCGCCGACAGGAAACAGCTTCTGGCAGCAATACAAGCCGTTTACACCAACAATATTTACCTGGGCGATGAGATACAAATGGAATTGGCTTCGCCTGGATCAATCTCGCTGCCCAAACTTACCCGGCGCGAAAAAGAGGTGCTCGCCCTCATTGCCGAAGGTAAAACAACCGCGCAGATGGCAGATACGCTTTTCCTGAGTCATTTAACGGTCGAAACCCATCGCCGGAACATTATGACGAAGTTTGAGGTAAGCAATTCGGCTGCGCTCATCAAGCTTGCGCTTGAAAATGGGTTGATCTGAGCCATTATCTTTTTATTGTAGAGACGCAAATATGCGTCTGTACAGAACACCGTTATTGATGACTCGTATACCCCCCTTTCTACCTGAAAACAGGTAGAAAGCAAAACACCAATTTTCTGCGATTGATAGGCTTTTAGGCATGCTTTTACTTTGGGGTAAAATCTATTATCATGAAAAAGATATCAATTATGATGCTGTTGGCAACAGCGATTTTTGCCGCGGCGTGCTCCAAGAAAAACGATAATGGTGTTGATCCCCCCGCCAATAAAGGAACAAGCATTTCTGTACAAAGCTCCTCAAACTTTACAATAGCTATTGATACACTGTATATCGCTGTGTTCAAAGGCACCACCATTGATCAGATCAATAGTGATAAATCACCCGATAGCCATAAAACCTATAAGATAGGCCCGCTTCCTAAGGGTCAAACCTCAGCCGCGCTCACTATTGATCCCCAGTTTAAGAGCTGTATTGTTCTTTATAAAAACTACAATTCCATTTTAAAACAATACCTCGTAAGCCAGGTGATGTCATTGGGCGATGGCACCAATACCAACCCCTATGTTTTAAAAACGGGCGAGGCCAAAACCATCGTACTCGACGATAAAACCAAAACTAAATTTATTTACTAAGATGTGGTTAACCTGGTTTGCCCTGATGTTTTACTCCCATTAAATGAAAAGCCTCCTATTACTGATCATAGGTATTGCATTGATGGATAGCTCGACGAAGGGCAGCCAACCCGGCGATCTTTTGTCCTTACCCGCCTATACCATTGCCATTGGGCGATGGTACAAGGACCAGCCGCCTTACCCTAAAACACGGCGGGGCAAAAAGGACCGCCCGCGGCAACGGAGTCAAAGGTATGTGTTTCAATATGGATAACCTGCTTTGTATTCAAACAGCTGTTTCTTAAAACTGATCGTATGAAAAAAATAATAGTACTTCTTGCAATAGCTGCTATTGGCTTAGGCAGTTGCAAAAAAGACAATAGCCCCGCTCCCGATAAAAATGCCAGCGTAAAAGATATGGCCGGCTGTTTGGGCTATGCTACCGGTTACTCCAACTCCGGTACCATTGGCCCTGCAAATACCTTTGATTTTAAAATAGCGCAGAACAACCAGTTCTTTGCTGGTGAGGTTACCAATCAGCGTAACTTTTGGCTGGGTATCCCTGCAGAAGTGCATGTATTGTATGAGCCCACTGCCGACTATAAAAACGCCTATGCCAGTCCGGATGGTAGCATTTTATTCGGTTACCAGATGTTTTATTACCTGGTTAACTCGTTTAGCAAGCTGCCCAATACCAATACTTTATCACCCTTACCGGTTGATGGCGTACTGGCGCATGAGTGGGGGCACCGGGTACAATTTACCGTAGGCTGGAACGACTATGCACAACCATCAGAGCGGGAGCTGGAAGCCGATTTCTTTTCGGGCTATTATATGGGCCTGGCCAAACAATGGCTTTGGGGACAGATCAAAACCTATTACTCGGCCATATATGCTTCCGGCGATTATTACTATAACTCGCCACAACATCATGGCACGCCGCAGCAACGCCTCAATGCGGCTTATGCCGGGCTTACTACGGCGGTGTATGAGCTCAACAACAACGTTCATTATACGTACGCTCAACTTCATGCTATCTTCAGATCAAAGCTTCCGTCGGAGATCTCCGTTATGCATGGCGAACAATTCGCGGAGGTATCCTATCCCAGGCATTTAACCAAGGAAAGTGTACAGCGGTTGTTCCCCAGAATATAGCCTGCCTTAACCCTGTTTGTATTTGCAGAAGACGCCTAACACCAGGCGTCTTTTTTTGTGAGCAATTGGTTTTTCTAAAGCAAACCGGATATTTTTGTTGCATGAGTATTCTTGTAACCGGAAGCGCCGGTCACCTGGGCGAAGCTATTTTGCGCAGCCTCAAGGGACAATGCGTTCAAGCGAGGGGTGTGGATATCAAAGCATCGGCGTTTACAGATCATGTGGGCTCTATAACCAACCGGGAATTTGTAAGCAACTGCCTGAAAAATGTATATGCCGTGATCCATACGGCAACGCTGCATAAACCTCACATCGCTACGCATAGCAATCAAAACTTTATCGACACCAATGTTTCGGGCACACTGGTATTACTGGAAGAGGCCGTAGCTGCCGGTATAAACACCTTTGTTTATACCAGTACCACCAGCACATTTGGCGCGGCCATGAATCCTGCAGCTGGCGAGCCGGCAGCCTGGATCACCGAAGAAGTAATCCCCATTCCCAAAAACATTTATGGTGTAACCAAAATAGCGGCCGAAAACCTGTGCGAAATGTTTGCCCGCAAACACAACCTGGGCATAGTGATTTTACGGACATCCCGATTTTTCCCCGAGGCGGATGACGATGCCGCCGTGCGCGGAAAATACAGCGCGCCCAATGTACAGGCAAATGAGCTGCTGTATCGCCGGGTAGAAATGGAAGATGTTGTCGATGCGCATATCCTGGCAGTTGAAAAGGCCAAGGCAATCGGGTTTGGACGTTATATCATTTCGGCGACAACACCGTTTACCAGGGATGACCTGGCGATGCTCCACACCAACGCCCCGGAAGTGGTAAAACGGCTCTTCCCGGATTACGAACAACTTTTTGCCTTTCAGCAATGGACGATGTTTCCGCATATAGACCGTGTTTATGTGAACAGTCGTGCCCGGGCCGAGCTGGGCTGGCAACCCAAATATGATTTTGCCTATGTACTGCAATGCCTGAGCGAGGGCATCGATTTCAGAAGCCGTTTATCTCGGGATGTAGGCAGCAAAGGCTACCATGATACCGTTTTTGAACAAGGCCCCTACCCGGTTGAGTAGCTAAAAGTGGGTTTACATGGGTTTACACTTTTTATGATTTACATTGATTTAGTTTATTGAAAATCAATGCATTAAACTAAATTTTGTCTCAAAAAGTGGGTTTACATGTAAACCCACTTTTTGGTCTCTTTAGGGGTTCCTGAATCTGCTTCCGGCCTAACAATATAAGGGGGCTGTAAAAGATCGATCGCACGAGATTGACTCTCCCCCGACATCGCTGCACTTGTCACCCCTCTCTCCGCTTCGCGCATAGAGGGGCCGTAAGTCTCTTCTCTCGACGCGTCATTGCGAGGAGGAACGACGTGGCAATCCCCAATAAGAAGGTCCGCTCTGTAAGTAGGGGATTGCCACGCTGCGCTCGCAATGACGTGAATATTAAAAAACGCAGACAGCTGAGTATAGATAAAAACTATACCCGTTCAAGCGTGAACGCCTATTCAAGCGAGGACGCTTGAATAGGCGTTTTTCTTTTCATCCTTTAGTCTGTGGGTTTTTACCGCACTTGTTTCGATGCTCTCCCTTACCAGGAACTTGTTTTGGTGTGGATAAACTCTCTTTGGTAATTCAATGGGCTTTTACCGGTTATTTGCTTAAAATACTTATGGAAATTGGTAAAATTATTGAACCCGCTTTCGTAGCAAAGCTGTTTCAGGGGCAGCTTGTTTTCGATCAGCAGTTTACAGGCATGGCCCACCCTGATCTCCAGTAGAAACTTAGAATAGGTTTTGCGCGTACGCGATTTAAAATAACGGCAAAAGGAGTTGGGACTGATGCCCGCCAGATCGGCCAGTTCATCCATGTGGATCTTGTTTTTGAAATTGGCCATGGAGTACTCGTAGATCACGTTGATACAATCGTTACCGGATTTTTCAATATTCGGACTAAAACCAATGGAAGATAAAACCTCGGCCTGATCACTGCCCGCAATAATGTTGAGCGCCTCCATCAATAAAATGATCCGTTTTGTACCCTCGGCAGTAAGCAGATCTTCCATAATGCCGGCAATCACTTTCTTTGCATTACCGGTAATTTGTATCCCCCGTTTAGCTTTCTCCAATACGGTCTTGATCATTTTATTTTCGGGCAATTGCAGAAACCCGTTTCCCCAAAAATTCTCACAAAAATGAGCCACACGGATATCAACCGGCGCTGTATCTTCTGTTGAAAAATACGCCTCGTCAAAACGCCAGTAATGCGGCAGGTAAGTGCCTATCATCACCATATCCCCGGCATTAAACGGCCTGATATTATCGCCCACAAACTGAGTTCCGCTTCCTTTTTTAAAATGGATCAGTTCAATTTCGGGGTGATAATGCCACCTGTTGTTGATACACGGAATGAGGTCTTGCCTTGCACTAAAAGACTGAGCAGGGCCTGCTGATACTTTGAGTAATTGTGGCTTCATTCAATTGGTTTTTAATTGGTTATTAAAACAAAAACTATTGCTCCCTGATAGAGATATCGGCAAAATAAACGTCCTCATCTCTGATGTATTCTGCACTTTTTAAGCTCCGGTATACGCCCCATTTTGGCCGGCAAAATGATGTGCCCTTTCGCCACAGATCGATATCCTTATTGGTATAATTCAACAATACTTTGCCATCGGCCACCCGTTTAATCGTAACGGAATAACTGCCATGGGTATCGTAATGCATGGTTTCAGTCGCTTCAACCCAGGTGCCTTTAAAATCGGCCAGGTTCACTTTTGTCAAAACACCCTGCGAGGTTTCTTTTACCGCCCCGGTATGGATTACCTCCAACAGATCGGGCTGACCATACCGGGGCGTAAAGGTGATGATCGGCGCGCCGGCATCGCCATCGCCGGCCTTGATCTGGTGAATGTGGGTAAATGTGGGCTGAGCTTTAAAACCGCTGTCTATTTTAAATTTCCATTTGTATTCAACCGTTTCGCCCTGCTCTCCTTTCAAATTAGCGGCAGAGGGGCTATAGGTTTTGATCTCCACCCGCTCCCGGTCGAAATTTTTGCAGCGGTCATTATCTTCCTTAACATGACTGTGAAAAACAAACACATATTCGTTCAGCTGTTTATCAAACGCCTCGGTAATATGTTTAACTGGGTGGGCGCAATCCGGCACTTCGCAGGCACTCCCTCCTAATACGCGCGATATTTGCTTATAGGCGTCGCTGCTGCCATCAGCTTTCAGCACAACCTGCGCCTTGAGCGTGCCGCCCGTAAGCAGCACGCCGGCAATTAAACATAGGGGATTATTCAATTTCATGGCTTAGTCCAATGCTCCGGTTTTCATTTTACCATTTTGATTTGCTGCTTGGGAAGCTACCGCTCCTTTCACTTCCACTTTAATTACGGTAGCTATATTATCTGTGGCATTAGCCGGTACATTTATGGTTGTTCCGTCGCCAGAGGCTTCGGTTTTTAAAGCCGCTCCGCCTGCCAGCATTTTTGCGCTAAGGATCTCGTTTTTTAAACCGGGAACAACCAATTTGCCATCAGCTGGCCAGTTAAATACCGATAGATACAGCGTGGTATTTTTACCATTGGGTTTAAGCGTGCAGCGCCCCCAGCTTAGTGCAGGCAGCGGACTTGCCTTGGTGGCATATATGGCTTCGCCGTTTGCCTTCATCCATTCGCCCATTTTTTTTAGTGAGGCTATGCTTTCCTGCGGAAACTCGCCCTCGGCATTTGGACCAACGTTTAACAGGTAGTTACCCCCTTTTGACGCGATATCGATAAGGTTATGGATCAGTATTTCGGGCGATTTCCATTTATGGTCATAGCTTTTATAGCCCCAGGTACCATTCATGGTCATGCAAGTTTCCCAGTCTTTACCATCAAGCTCACTTAGGTTGGGGATCTTTTGCTCGGGTGTTTTATAGTCGCCGGGAAAGTTGGGGCGTTTTAAACGATCGTTGGTGATGATATTGGGCTGCAGTTTTAATACATCGTTCAATTTTTGAGCAAACTCATCGGTCATGTTGGTTGGGGTATCCCACCAGATCACGGCCACATCGCCATAGTTGGTCAGTAATTCTTTTACCTGCGGAACGGCTACCCGGTCGATATACTCGGCCATGGTTGAAGTGGTTTGTGCAGGGTCCCAATGCCCGGTGTGCTCGGCTGTATAGGCATCTATTTTGGCCGAATCGGGGTTTGCCCAGCCTTCGCTGCTCACCTTGCGGGCAGCAGCGCCCCCTGGATTATTCCAGTCCTGCGCTTGCGAATAATAAAAACCCAGCTTGATACCATATTTTTTACAGGCCGCAGCCAAAGGTTTTAAAACATCTTTACCATATGGAGTAGCATCGGCGATGTTCCATTTGCTGGCGTTTGATTTAAACATGGCAAAGCCATCGTGATGTTTGGCGGTGATCACAATATATTTCATACCAGCTTCCTTAGCCAGTTTTACCCAGGCATCGGCATCATATTTTACGGGGTTGAATTTTTTGGCAAACTCCTGGTATTCGGCTACGGGGATCTTGGCCCGGTTCATGATCCATTCGCCACCACGCCCCACTTCATGCCCTTTGTACATACCGGCCAGCTGGGCATAATCGCCCCAGTGAATAAACATACCGAAACGGGCTTCTCGCCACCATTTCATGCGCTCATCGCGCGAAAGCTCTTTTTGAGCAAAAACACTATGTATAAAAAAGACGGACAGCAAACATGCTATAAAAAGTTTCTTCATCAGGTTTTTATTTTGGCAAGTACAATACTCACCCTGGTTTATAATACTACTATACAATGCGCGTGGCATTTGGTACCACATTTCTCTGGAATAATCTACGCAATCGTTTTCGCTCGAATCAGATCTTACTGCCCGGGCTTCTCCCCCTTTCCATATACAGCCCGAAATTATTGATGCCCACATAATCATTGGCTTTTGATACAGTCAGGCGAACCTTCCAGGCAATAGTTGCCGGGAATTTTACGACCAGGTTTTTCCCGATGGTGGTTCCTTGTGTCAGCAGCTTCCAATCACTATCCAGCTGGGCCTCGACTTTATAGGCGTTTATGTGCTCGCCTTGTTCGTTGATCTGCAGGGTGTTTATTGCTACAGGGCCTTCCATGTCCACCTCGAGCGTCGCTTTGGTTACGCCATCGTTGGTGCGCCAGTATGTGGCCGGGTTACCGTCGATCGCTTTTTCGCCGCCAAATTCGCGGGTGCTTCCTTTTACATCGCTGGTATTTACCGGGCGGTCAATGGCCTCATTAAAGCCGAGTTTATCGCTTTGTGTTTTTAGCGGCAACAGGCTTACCTGTTTATTCGGGAACATATCCACAGTATTGCCTGTGTACCCTATATTTTTAAGCCCCTTTGCGCCTAAACGTTCGGCCAGCTGGGCCAGGTAAAGGCTTTGGATCTCTACAGGCGAGCCATGCGAATCGAAATTGCCGTCGGGCAAAACAGGGGCGCTGTCAAATAAGCGTGCGGTTTGTTCGCGTTTGCCAATACAGCCGATGGCCCAGTTTACCGCGCCCGGCGGGTTTTGGATAACATATGTTTTGGCGATACAATTCCAGGCTACGGCCCAGCCCATCGTCCAGCCATGACCCGAGCCTGCGATACCCCGGTTCATAAAATCTATCCCGCCATCGGGCACGGTACAGTTATCCACCAAAAGCCCGGTCGCCCACCGCTGATGGGGTTGCACCCGGCTGCGTGTACCCCTAAAGGTGCAATTGAGTAAAACATTGGGGCCGGCAATTAAGGATGAGGTCCACACAAAATACATGTTGCCGCCGGTGATCTCGCAACGGTCGATCAGGTTTTGGCCTCCCTCCAAACTAAAATCTGTTGGTTTTGATGCACCCAAATTAGCGTAGGTGTGTTTCACGATCACCTTTTCCATGGTGATGCGGTTACCGGCAAGCACCGTGGTGTTCATGGTTTCTTCGCAATACACATCCTTTACCCAGCAGTCATCGCCGCCAACACGGATGCCTGCATAAGGAGCATGACCATAGTCAATTTCGAGCGGCGGGCATTGGATGTGTATATTTTCGATACCTGCCTGCGTAACCCGCGATACCGGCTTTGCTTTGACGATGACGATACCGGGAGAATTTAAAAACTGCGCGTCATAAGAGTCGGCCAGGGGAATATCAATAGTGAGTTTATTACCTGTTATGCCGACTATCTTTCTTTTGATAACACCCCGTGAACCTGCTTTGAGCCAGGTTTCTTTTTTACCATCGCGCCACATGTCGTCCATTCTCATAAAGTGCACCCAGCTTTCGGTTACCGGGCGGTTGATCGCTATAGTATCACCAATGGCAAATACGGACCCATCGGCAACACTAAAAGATGTACTGCCCGATGGTACATAGGCATCCGAGATAGTGGTTTTAGCAGTATTAACGGCACTACTATCCCCTCTTTCTGTTCTCCCCAAAGACACATTGGTGTTTCCCCGACCAATTACTATTGCAGTATGATGATCGCCGACCATTTTGATGGTAGTACCATTTGCACCGCTGCCGTTACCCTGTAATACTACGCCGCTTGTTGATAAGAGGATTGGGCCAGAACAGGTAAATGTACCCGGAGCAAGCTCTACCGCCCCCCGGAATCCATTTTGCAAAGACATCGCCGACACCTCATCTATAGCACTTTGTATGGCCTGGGTATCATCATTCCCCGATGGTTTTACTACTCGTTTTATGGGAACTGTCGGCAATGCCACGCCACCGCCCATATAGCCGGCCGCTGAAAAATCCATGATCCTGTCGCCGGTGGGTGTGGTTTTGTAAACCAGTTTGCCATCCTTGCCCCGGTATACCCACTGACTTTTATTTTTTTGCGCAAATGTGCTGGCTGCAATGAACCAGCATAATATAAATACACAACTGTTTTTCATGTTGATAAGATCGTTTTAATTTTTAGCCTGATAACCGACCTCTGCCGGACTAAGCGCATGTGCTTTTACAGGCGCATTACTTAATTCGTCGGCACCGATATCAAAAGGCTGGACGCGTAGCTGGCCATCCATATCTGTAGTCATACCAGGATACACGGTCGTTCCGTGGTCAATAGCGGGACCGCCCGCCTGTATATGATATGTTCCTGATACGTTTTTTGCCAATTTAGGATCGACTGTAGTATACCCTTCCGCAGGTATATTACCGGCATCCTTTACCTGGAACAATATATTGCGCGCCCATTGCGGATTGGTGTATGGCCCGGATATAGTAGCTGCCGGTCCGCCACCCTGGATGATATTATCGGCTACCGTGATATAAGTAGCGCCCATTCCGTTTTTGCGGCCGGTTTGGATGATGTTTTCTTTATTATTAACCAGCGTGTTGTAAGCGATAATCACACGGTCGGGCCTGTCATGCGCGGTAAGTTGGGCCCCATCGGCAACTTCTCCATCACCATTGCCTATCACAATGGCCGGGCTGCAGTTTTCAAAGTAATTACTGTAGATAATGTGATCGTCGCCAAAGATCCTTAAGCCCGGCGTATTGAAAAAGTAATTGCCATATACCAAACTTTTGTTGCCATGGCGCAGGGTAAATTGTGCAGGACAATCACGAACAGTATTATACCGAAGCGTTACGGCCGATGCTTTAACCGAGATGAGCTCGTTTTCCCCTTCGCAGCGCTCAAAAAGGTTATATTCAACAATGCTATTGCTGGATGATAAGCTGAAGCCGCTTAAGCCAAACTGCAATGCCTCGGCTCCGTTTTTACCGCCCTGGCTGGCGAAATTGTTAAAATAGTTATGGTGGATGTACAGCCGTTCGGCTATTTGCTTGCCCTCGCCGCGAATGGCGATGAACCTGCCCATGGCGTTTTTATTCTGAAAAGTATTATGATCCACTTCCTGGTCGCTGCCGGCAACGGTTAAATCTTCTCCATCGCCCTGGTTTTCAAATATGTTTTGCGTAAAACGGCAGTGAGTGGTACCTATTCCGGTTTTGGCTTTGGATGCCGCATGGGTGAATTTAAATCCGCGGATGATCACAAATGCCGCCGGGCTTTGTAGGCTAAAACCGCCTTTGCCCGTAATTTCCGCAGCACCTGTATGTTGCGCTGCAATGGTGATCGGTTTTTCGTGGGTGCCCTTTCCACGCACAGCGATATCTTCGGTGGTAGTATAAACCCCGTCGGCCAGCAGGATCTGGTCGCCCGCTTTTGCCTTATCAATGGCCTTTTGTAAGTCGGTAACAGACGATACGGTAACCGCTTGCGCCAATATGTTTTGGGATGGCAATACTAATAAAACAAGCCACGCAATAGTCAGGCCACCCATGTTGTTTTTTAAATAGATGTAAAACTTTTTTTTGTACATGATGCTCGGTTTTTAGGAAGATAAAAAGTATGATCTGACTAACATCGGTTTATTTTTTAGCGGTTCATTTGCACCAATAAGCTAATTAATACACTCCATTGGCCTATCGTTATTGTTACAAACCCCTCAGCTTTACCGCTTGTGCGGATGCGCCCGATGTTAATACCAGCACCTTGTCCGCCTTTGTGGTATCACCTCCGTCTATAATGATATTGGCGCATGCCTTGCCTTCGGCCTGCAGCAAATTGGTTACGGGTGTTAGTACCCTTAGAGCGCTTACCAAAACATCCCGGGTATTGATGAAGCGGAGTAATGATTCGGAACCTTTTTGGCCCTGTGCGCTCAGTCCATTCAGTGCAGCGTCTTCCACATTATCGAGTACAACAGCCGGGCGCAGATCTGGGCTGTCCATGGTCAGTCGTACGTTATGGAGGGTTAGGCCGCGTACATTCCGGGCATATATACCGTATGCGGGTGTTACTCCTATCTGGTAATACTCCGCGGCTACTTTTGGCACATCGCGCACCGCTCCTTGTTCTGCCGTGCCTCCACCAGGAAATGTGATATGAACATCATTAAAACTGATATTTTCCAAAAAGATATCGTCCATGGCATTCAGTGTAACGCATGAAAATATTTCGCCGGGATTGTATTTGCTTGTAAACTCCGAGCCGCGAAGCTGCACCGGCTTTACCACCGTTGCATGGATATGATTAAAGGAAATATTGCGTACAATCGCCTGGGAATTCGCGACGGTATTAACGGATGATTTCCCGTTGCCCGAACCAATGGAAATAGGTCCGGTTACGTCCTTCATCACCAGGTTTGAAAACGAGATATTCTCAAACCGAGAACCAGGTGAACAACGCATCTTTATAGGGCAGCCATAGGTTTCATAAATAATGCAGTTAGAAACGGTAATGTTCTCGGCCTCACCTCCGCCAAACCGGAATACGGACCACCGTGTACTAAACGAACAATCAGAAACGGTTACAAATTTACAGCTGCCAAACAAGGCGCAGGCATCATCCTGGCAGTGCACATCGCAATTGGAAACATGCATATAGCTACTACCGATAAAATGAAAGCCATCATTATTATGGATCACTTTGCTGCGGATGTATAAGCCTTCGAATTTCCCCAATGTACACATACAAACCCTGATGGAATGATAGGCGCTGTTGTAGAGCGAAATATCGCGCACCGTTAAATTTTTACATTGATAAAAAAGCAAATGATATGGGCGGTGATTTCCTGAGATACCCGCCGGTGGCAATACACCTTTGGTATCACTGCGGAATTGCGCGCCTTGTCCATCAATACTGCCATTACCTTCAATGGTGATATTCTCGGCATTGGCGGCAAATATCAAACCTACGTTACCATCGTTCATGGTCCAGCCAACGTCCAATGGAATAGCTTCACTGGCATGGTATTGTTTACCATCAGCGCTGCCTAATAGTTTTCCTTGTGCGGCAATATGCAGTGTAACATTGCTTTTCAGCTCCACCGTGCCGATAACAAATACACCTGCCGGTACCAGCACCGTTCCGCCCTGTTCCTTGTTACATAGATCAATTGCCGATTGCAGGGCTGCGGTATCCAGTGTTTTGCCATCGCCCCTGGCCCCAAAATCGCGAATGTTATATACCCGTGCTCCAATGTCATTATTGGTTGCTTTTACCTGTCCGGGGCGTTCGGCGCCAAATGATCCTGCACCGACTGCTGTTAGTCCGGTTCCTAGCGAGATCTTGCCCATAGTGCCCAGCCAGTTTCGGCGGGATACGGAGTTGTCATGTGTGTTTGCCATTTGTTTTCATTTTCAGTGTGTTTAAAAAGAGCCGGCCGCAACAGGGAGCCCCGTCGCGACCGGCGAACCAATTAAACCACGTACTATTTTGTTTGATAAAAAAGTACCCTGTCTATCACCTGTATGGCCCCGTTTAAGGCCAAAATGTTGCTGGTGCGCACACTCACATAAGCTACCGAATTGGAAAAATCATTTAACCGCATGGTAAAGTTCTGATCATTATTAACCCGCAGGGTCATGATCGATGTGGGGTTCAGCGGATCGTAATTTAACGGCTGAAGCGTTGTGGCTACCACATTGGTAGGTGTTAAATTGTTAAATGAATACGCCCCCTGTACTATTAAATACAACAGATAAT
Source organism: Mucilaginibacter sp. 22184 (assembly GCF_052045695.1). Classification (NCBI taxonomy): domain Bacteria; kingdom Pseudomonadati; phylum Bacteroidota; class Sphingobacteriia; order Sphingobacteriales; family Sphingobacteriaceae; genus Mucilaginibacter; species Mucilaginibacter sp. 22184. The sequence goes on along the minus strand of NZ_JBQEPI010000001.1, from coordinate 840,308 downwards.
TTTTTACCTGTTCCTTGGGGTAATCGCTCCATTTGGTGGCCGGTTTGCCGTTTACCAGGTATTTACCCCAGTAACAATCGGCAGTGATCACCTTGTTTGATAGCCTGTAAACGGCGTCGTTATGCAGAAATATAAAAGTGCAATCGGTTTTGATATACAAATTGGTATCAATACCGGAGTATTCGATAGCCTGGCGCATCAGCTTAAACACCGTATCTTTCCCGGCAAAGTTGTAGCTGCGCTCCTTGATATACTGCCAGGCGGTTTTATTGATATGCGGATCGAGCACATAGGGGTGATAATCGGCATTTTCCTGCAATTTTAATCCGGCCAGGTTACAGCCAGCCATACTTATTAAAAGGCCCATACATGCAAGCCATACAATTGCTTGTTTCATCGTTTTCATTTGCTATAAATTAATAAGGTGGATTTTGAGTGAGCTTGGTATTGGCATTCAATACATTTTGGTTTATAGGCCAGTATATTTTGCGGACATCGCCAAAACCTGTTGGCGGAAATCCTTTTAACGTTTGCCGTATTTTAATTAAAGGATCCATGGTCGAAACGATAATACCGTTACGTTGCAGATCGAACCAGCGTTTGGCTTCGCAAAATAATTCCAGTTGGCGCTCACGCAGAATGCCGTTTCCATTTACCGGGTTGCCGTATAACATATCATCGGCACTGGCAAAATCACTTGCCTGATAGGCGGGTAAACCTGCCCGGGTATGCACCATGTTTAAATAAACGAGCGCGTTGGCCAGGTCGCCTGTCCGGTTTAAGGCCTCGGCCCGTAAAAGGTAGATATCCGCCAGGCGGTACAGCGGGAACAGCAAGTTGGCCTGCGGCGAATTAGGATAGATCTGGTTGCCATTCTTATCCAGATTAGGGGCGTAATACTTCCATATTTTATCGTGATTGTTCACTTTAAAATCAATGCTCTGGGCGCCACGTATATCGGCAGTGGTGGTTGTAAAATAGGTCCACAATGCCGGGTCAACGGCAAAATCGCTGTTGGTATCGCCAGCCCCTATTTCCTGCGATGTTTTATTACCGCCATCAACCGTAAAATCCCAGTTCAAACTCCAGATATCTTCTTTAGAATTTGTGGGCGATGTAAAGCTGTTTTTCCAGGTGGCTGTAGGCTCCAGGCTGTAGCGTTTTAATGCCAGCAGCTTATCGCACCATGATAAAGCATTGGCATAATCATGGTTATACATATAAACATCCATCAGCATGGCTGCTATGCCTCCCGAATTCACGTTCCAGACAACCGCTGCGGTTTTATCAGACAAGTCATAAGCTTTTAACAGATCGGGCAGGATCTCATTTTTCATGATATCAGCCGCCGGGGTTACGCCTTTATAGGGATCGGTGCTCAGATCTTCGTAGGGCTGTGTCCATAGTGGAACATTGCCCCAAAGTCGTATCAACCAGAAATAACAGTAAGCCCTGATACTCAATGCCTGGGCCTGCAGATCATTGGAGGTAGCCGCATCAATTACCGGAATAGTCGGGATGTATTTTATAGCAAAGTTGGCCCGACTGATAGTGGTGTAGATCAGGGTCCAGTCGGCCCCATTTGTGCTGGGTGTTAGCACGTTGATCGCCAACGGCAGGGCGTCATTATACGTTGGGTGAAAAGTGAGATTATCGCTCCGCCCGTCGCCCCAATAAATGAACTGGCTGTTGAACATATCCTGGATACCGTCATATATACCCGCAACGCCTGCTTTGGCGTCATCGGCGTTTTTCCAGAATTTATCACTTCCTAACTGACTTTTAGGGGGCTGATCCAACAGCTTTTTACAGCCCGATACGGTGATCAGCAAGGTTAAAAAAGTAACGCTTAATATTTTTTTCATATCTCGATGAATTAGAAATTAACATTTATACCAAACCCAACCTCGCGCCTGCGCGGATAGCGGCCATTATCATTACCCGGTGTAAGCGCCGAGCTGGAAGAAAATTCAGGATCATACCATGTATAATTTGTCCAGGTAAGCAAGTTGGCGCCGTATACATAGGCCCCTATGTTTTTGAGCTTATACCGCGATGCCAGGTTGGCGGGCAGATTATAAGTAAGCTTGGCATAACTCAGCCTGATGAACGAGGAGTTTTCCAGGAACCGGGTTTGTGTTCCGGGGAAATTAGCGGTGGAGTTTTTGCGGCCCATGTAAGGTATGTCGGTAATATCGCCTTGCTTTTTCCATGAATTATAGGTGGTATTATTATCAGCCACAATACCCGAGGTGGCCAGATTATCCAGCGTTTGCCGTGGACTATCATATATCTGGCCTCCCCAGGTAGTATTCAAGGTAAATGATAAGGTAAATTGTTTATAGTTTATGGTATTGATGATAGAGGCATAAAATGATGGCTGCGCGTTGCCTAATACCTGGCGGTCATTGGCGTCAATAACACTGTCTTTTTTAACGTTATCAAATATCATGTCGCCACCAAGCAGTAAAGCACCGCCCGCATACATATGGTGTATGGTTCCACTGTAGGTTTGCCCGTTCAGTGTATATTTTTGTGCGGTTTTACCATCGGCAGATACGCCCACAGGTGTTAGCCTGTTCCAATTGCCATCGTAGGCGTTTGAGGCATCATACTGGTAAACACCCAGCCCTTTGTAGCCATAAAAATCGCCGATCTTTCCGCCCTCCTGCACCAGGTAAGTAGCCCCGCCCGAAGTGGCCAGGAATGGCTGGTGATTGTACAAACTCTTGATGCGGTTACGTTCGATGGTCAGGTTGGCTCCAATGTTCCAGTTAAAGTTTTTGCTGGCAATGGGTGTTGCATTTATAGAGAGTTCAAAACCTTTATTAGTAACATCGCCCACATTCACATATACATTGGTAAAGCCTGTTTCAACAGGGATATTACGTTGGTAAAGCAGGTTCTTGGTTGTTTTTTGATAATAATCGGCGGTTACATTCAGCCTTGAATTGAAAAACTGCAGATCAAGCCCGAGGCCTTTCTGGATATTGCTTTCCCATTTTAACTGCGAGTTGCCAAACTGGTTGCTTAGTACCACGCCATTTACCGCATTGTAAAAGGAAGAACCAAAAGTATAAATGAGCAAATTAGAGTTGGATGGGATACGATCGTTACCTACCTCACCATAATTTAACCGGAGTTTGGCATCATTCAGCATCTTTTTGGACCAGGCCATAAATGGTTCATCGGTAAATCGCCAGGCTGCGGATGAGCCATAGAAATCACCATATTTATTATCCTTCCCAAACCTTGATGAACCATCTTTACGGTAAACCGCGCTAAACAGGTAGCGGCTTTTATAATTATAGGTTGCCCTGGCATAAAGTGATTCACGACTGGTTGAGCCGGCATCGGTACCGGTATTGGTTTGGTCAATAGTACCATAAACATTGGAGGTGTATATGGTTTCGTTGGCAGAGTTTGAACCCGCTATTTTAAAACTGTTATTCTGCGTTTTTTCTGCACTTACCCCCACAACCGCGGTAATATTATGATTGCCGATTGTTTTAGCATAATTTAAAAAGCCCTGGTAGGCCCAGTTGGTATTAACCGCAAAACTTTCCCTGCCCGAGTTAACCAAAGGGTTGGCGCTGCTTAGCAACTTAGGATCAAAAAACACATTATGCGGTGTTGATAAACCAAAGTCGAAATTATTGGTCAGTCGCAGATCTTTGGTTATTGTATAATCGATCTGGTTAAACAGGTCGCCGTTATACGTATTGGTTTGGTTAATCTCGAGCAAAGCAACCGATAGTTGGTTACGCCGTCCGCTAATGTAACCCGTTAAAGTGCCGTCGGGATAATATAAAGCTAAGTTTGACGGTCGCTGGAAGGCCTGGTTAATGGTATTCCCCTCGTTGATATTGTTATTGGTATTATACCCGAATGACAGGCGGTTACTGTATTTAAATCGGGGGGATACCTGGTAATCGAGGTTAAACCGAGCCTGCAATGTTTTCGCGTAGCTGTTAACGATAAGCCCCTGATCATTAATGTACCGGATACTGGAATAGTACTGCACACTTTTTTCGCCCCCGCTTACACCAAAGTCAAGGATATCCCGCTTGGCTGTCTGGGTGATTACATCCTGGTTGTCGTTATCGGAGTTAAAAACAACGTTTAGTGAATCATTGGTGGTTGTGGGTTTGTCGGGACTTGCTCCGTTATATAAATTCCGCTCAATACGCAGGTCCCTGGAGTTTGGCTGCTCCAGTTTGTGCGCCATTACGCCAAAGATGCGGGCATACTGGGCATTGATGAGAGGCTTACCTGCCCTGCCCCGTTTAGTAGTGATCAGGATAACACCATTTGCCGCTTGCGAGCCATAAATAGCTGCCGATGCCGCGTCTTTTAACACCTCGATGGATTGGATATCATTGGGGTTTACATTATCGGCGCTTTGACTTAAAATACCGTCGATCACGAATAACGGTGCGTTGCCCGCGCTCGAAAATGTTGATCCGCCGCGGATCTGGATAGAGCCTGTCGCTCCCGGTTCGCCTGAATCATTGATAACCAGCACACCTGATGCCTGTGATTGCAAGGCATCTATCAGATTGATCGGGTGGCGCTCTTCGATCTGCTTGGCGGTTATTGTCGATATGGCTCCGGTCAGGTCGCGCTTGGCTACCGACTGACCATAACCCGTTACAACAACTTCACTTAAATCGGTCGCCGACTCTTTTAATGTCACATTAATGGTTTTACGATCGCCTACAGGAATCTCTGTCGCAACATAACCAACCGACGAAAACACCAGTATCGCATTGTTGTCGGCCACATTGATCAGGAACTTTCCATTACCGTCAGTAAGAACGCCAATCTGCGTACCTTTTATTTTTACACTTACACCGGGCAAGGGGCCTTTGGAGTCGCTCACCACTCCGGATATGGAAATCGGTGCTGATTGCAGCCTTTTATCGGTAATGATAACCAGGTTATTTCCGTTCAGTTTGTAGGTAAGATTTGTTTGTGACAACAACATTTCCATCACCTCAACAATGGAGGCATTGCTCAGATCAACCTTACCAATGAGCTTTGAGCTCAAAGCATCATCGTTATAAACAAAGCGATAGCTGCTTGCCTTTTCCACTTCGGCAAGTGCTTTCTTTATCGAAACATTATGCAGGTTAATATTGATCTTATCCTGCCCGTAGCCTTTTGAAAAAACCTGAAAGGATGATATCACGATCAGGATAAGGGTACACTTTGTCATGAGGAATATTTTTATAAGGCATTGCAACCGCATATGGCTTATGCGGCAAGCATTTTTTTTCATAATTTAGTCTTTAGGTTACTTGAATTATTGGTTTTAAGACGACTCGTAATTTTGAAGGACCAAACCGCGGGGGATGCGTCAACATTCTCCGCTTTTTGGTTTTAAGGTGTTTTATGTATCGGTTTTAATCATATGCGCTTTGTTTTAAGGTTAATGGGGTTTAATAAATAGTCACTTTATCGTTATCAATTAAAAAGTTAAAATTGCTGGTGGCCTTAAGCGCATCCAGGGCTGTGGCCAGTGATTCTTTGGTAAACTTTCCGCTAAACTTTTTCTGTTTTAGCTCTTCGTTTTTAAAGGTGATCGAAACACCGTACCACCGCTCCATTTTTTTGGCCACATCATCAAAGTATTCATCATCAAATACCAGCTTATTTTCTAGCCATTGGGCCTCGGCCGGTAACGAATCATTTTGCTCATGATGCAAGGCGCTTAGTGTTATAAGGGTGTTATTATCACCGTTACTGTGCACATTTTTATTGGGTAATGTTAGTTTTTCGGAGGGTTTTAAGATGATCTTATGATCGGGGTTTGATACCGGGGTAAGCTCTATCCTCCCCCTGATCAATGAGGCTTCGGAAGTATTATCATTGGCATATGCCCGCACATTAAACGCGGTACCCAGAACCTTTATCTGCATGGTTGTGGTATTTACAATAAAGGGGTGCTCACTATCCTTTACCACGTCGAAAAAGGCCTCGCCGGTTAGGCGTATTTCGCGATATTTATTGCCATAGTTTGTTCCATAAAATATTTCGCTGCAGGCATTTAGCCATACTTTGGAACCATCGGGTAATATTATTTTACTGATGCCGCCCAGCGGAGCCGCTATCTGGTAAGTTTTACCCGAGTTATTCCCGCTAAAATTTCGCCAATAAAAAAGTGACAATAGGCCAAATACCAAACATGCTGCCGCCGCGGATAACCAGAGCGGATTGTGCCAGATGTTCTTCATTTTTGCCGGGGTATCTGTTTTATCTTCCGGCCCCTGAAAACTATCAGTATGTGAACCATCCACTTCCAACCTGCTTTCCAGGCGGTCCCATTTTTCCTGTAATTTGTGCGAAATAAAGCGGGGCGGCCGATCAGGGTTTTGTTTCCACAGGGCCTCCAAAACCTGTATGGAGTATGCATCGGCCCAGGGTTGAGCAAGTAATATATCCAACTGCCGAAGCTCGTCGGCAGTAGCTTCGTTATTCAGTTTCTTTCCTAAAAGTATCCAAAGAGTTTCCTGGTCCATTGTTTTTAGCTTCAGTAACAAGGACAGGGAAAAATGAAAACACCCCAGTGAAAAAATGAAAATTAATTGGCCGATGCCTTTTTGAATACTTTTTTATGATGGCCAGGCGAAGTTGAAATTGCTGCGGCTATAGCTTTAAGCGCATTGCCCATATGGTATTCTACCGTTTTGGAGGATATATTGAGTATTTCTGCTACGTTCCTGTACTTCAGGTGATCTTCTTTGACCAGCTTAAATACCAGTTTGCATTGTTCGGGTAAGCGCTGTATGGCCTCATTAATAACTTTAGCAAGCTCGGCAGTGATCAGTACATCTTCAACAGAGGCATTAATATCCTTTAATTCAAACCCAACAGATTCAATGTCGACATATACGATACGGTTTGCCTGGTTATAGTTAAGCGACTGGTTTTTTACAGCTACGTACAAGTAAACCGTTAAGTTATTTACCTCGCTTAATTTGGCCCGGTTTGCCCACGCTTTTACAAATACATCGTCAACAATTTCTTCGGCTACTTCCGTTAGTTTTACAAAAGAACAAGCCAGTTTCAAGAGGCGCTCATAATACAAAAAGTAGATCTTTTGAAAAGCGACAAGATCACTATCACGCGCTATTTTTTCCAATAGCTCCTTAAGGTCAATGTTTAACATGTATAATCAGGTTTGGACTGGTGCATTTACGTTGGAGAAATGCTGGTAATTGGTTAACCTAATTTAGGCCTGAAAAACAGCGCAGAAATAAACTATATTGACTAAATACTAACTTGTATTTACAATTTTATCAAAGATGATCGCCTAACTATCATTCTGTAATGACTCTGGCTCAATCATGTATGTATCAACATATAACTGCCCATGGCATAACTATTTAACCCGGTAAATTAAGCCAATGTTAAGTTTCGGTTATTGAATCTGTTAGGACTTAATTATTCAGTTTTTCTCCAGTATTCCACAGGTTTCTTTGCGGAAAATCAAAAATCCGTAGTCCATGAAACACTCCTACTTCCTTAACAGGTTATTGTTGTTATCTTCTTTAATCTTCCTGTTTGCTTTTTCGTCTGTAGCGCAGACCATAAAAGGTAAAGTTGATGATTATAAAACCGGCGAGCCCCTGGCCGGAGCAACAGTACATTTAACACAACAGGGCGTAAATAAAATTGCTCCCGTAAACCTGAACGGGGCTTATATCTTTAAAAACGTACGCACCGGGCCTTATAAAATTCAGGTAAATTTTATAGGCTACAAATCTTTGCAAACGTATGAGGGAAACATTAATTCAGCCGACGAAATAAAGATCATCAATATAGATCTGCAGGATGCAAGTACACAGGTAGCAGAAGTTAAAATTACGGGGCAGGGAAATAAAGAAACCGATCGCGCGGCGCGGGGCATCGAGAAAAATGCCAGCATGATTCAAAACATCCTTTCGGCAAATACCATCAAGCTTTTACCCGATGTAACCGTAGCCAATGCATTACAACGGGTAAGTGGTGTAAGCATCCTGCGTTCGCCAAGCGGCGAGGGGCGTTACGCCATTATACGCGGTATGGAGCAACGTTATAACTCCACACTGGTAAACGGAATCAAGATACCAAGCCCAGATCCAGCCTATCGATTTGTGCCCATGGATATATTTCCGTCAGAAATGCTTGACCGCCTGGAGATAATTAAAGCCCTTACACCCAGCATGGACGGCGATGCTATTGGCGGGGTTATGAACCTGGTGATGAAAAGTGCCCCAAATCAGTTTGTTCTTAGCGCCAATGTATCCGGTGGTTTTTCTTCTTTATTCTCATCCGGCAGGCCATTTGTTGCATTTAACCCATCCGTCAACGGGCAATCGCCGGCAAGCATCCATGGTAATAGTTATGCAGCCACCTATAGTGATTTTAATAACACAGCGATCACAAGCGATAAGAATATGTCGACCCCGTTTAGTTCAACAGCTGGTTTAACTATTGGCGATCGCTTTTTGGATAATAAGCTGGGGGTAATTGTTTCGGCAAGTTACCAGAATATCTACCGGGGCTCTAATTCCAAAAGATTAATACCAAACGCCCAGCCAGATTTTCAGCCTTTACCAAACTCACCCCAATTTTCTGATTCTTATGACCGTACCTATTCTACGCAAACACAACGTTTAGGTATCCATAACAAAATTGATTATGTGTTTGATAACAAAAACAAGATCTCGTTATACAATTTGTACATCCATCAAAACGAATACGAATCACGCCTGTCATCAGATACTTTGGGTCTGGGCTTAAACTCAACCGCCTTTAGCAAGCAGATCACCTTATCAAACAGGAGCACCTTAACCCAGCAAACCATTTATAACTCCACCCTGCATGGCGAGCATTTATTAGGTGATGAATGGAAATTTACCTGGGACGGGGTTTATTCCAGGGCTACCCGCAATATGCCCGACAGAACTGAGTTCTCCTACGATGCCAATAAAGCCATTAATAGCGCAGGGGCGGTTACCAACGAGTATGATAACAATACCGTATTAACCCACCATTGGGAAAATAATAAGGACCAGGATATCAGCGGTTACGCCAACCTGATCTATACCCCTAAAATTGCAGGTAAGCCCGTCGAGTTTTCTACCGGTGGCTTATTCCGGCATAAAATAAGAGATGCGTACTATATGGAATACACGTTAAAAGGAGGCTCTACGCTGTATAACAATAATTTTAGTTCTATTCCATTTACCTTGTCATCACCTATTAATGGTACCGGTAACAGCAACACCAATTTAGCCAACAACTATCATATAACCGAAAACGATAACGCGGAGTATGTGCAGGCCAAGTTTGATCTGCTGCCTAAACTACAGGTTTTAGGTGGCGTCCGGATCGAGAATACCAACCTCTCCTATCTTACCCAATCGCCAATTACCGTATCTGCCCGAAGCGGAAAATATATTTATACTGATGTTTTGCCAAGCGTGCACTTAAAATACGCGTTAACCGATGAGCAGAATCTCCGGGCATCGTATTTCGCCTCTATCAGCCGCCCGGGCTTTGGCGAACAGGTTCCTTACCAAATAGATGGGGAATATTATAAGGAGGAAGGCAATCCGAATTTAAAACACATCACTGCTGATAATTATGATTTGAGATATGAATTTTTCCCGGGAGGGGCAGATCAGCTATTGCTGGGCTCTTTCTATAAAAAGATCTATAATCCTATTGAGTATTACGTTGTGCGTGGCTCCGGACCGAGCGATCTGCTTATCCAACCTCAGAATGATCCTGGAAACGCAACCAATTACGGTTTTGAAGCCCTGGCAACCAAGTTTTTTGGCATCATTGGCTTCTCTGCTAACTATACTTATACCCATTCCCGTGTTACTACACCCAAGCTGCTGTACGCCCCAACAGGCGCTAATGGCCAGCCAATGAACAGCATTATAGATGAAACACGCCCCTTACAGGGTCAGGCAAATCATGTGGGCAATGCATCTATATTATTTAAAAGCGCTAAACTGGGCTTAGATATGCAGCTGGCTTATGTATATACCGGTGAGCGCCTTGCCCAGGTATCGGCATACGCTAATCTCGACTTTTACCAGCACGCTTATGGTCAGTTAGATTTCTCGTTTGAAAAAACGATTGCCAAACATTTTTCTTTTTACGGCAAGATCAACAACCTTACCAATGCAGCTGCCAGGATATATCTGAAATATCCGCATGATAAAATTAAGTCGCAGCTGCAGGAGTTTTTGGGCAAACAAGATATAGCCGCTCAAACCCTGGTTCAAAGCGATTACTACAAAACACTATTCCTTGGCGGGTTCAGGTATAAACTCTAATAACAAATAAACTATAACGATGAAAAAATATATAATCCCCATCATCTCCCTGATATTATTAGCATCAGTCTCCGGCTGCCAAAAATGGAAAGGCGAACATACCGAGATCTATAATTATACCCCACCCGCAGCCAACCCGGTAAGTGATAAAGCCCCGCTGTCTTGCGGTGGCGGCAGTACGGTTAGCGCGGTAAAGGGCACTATGCTCAGCGGAAAAACCTATACCGTACAAGCCGGCTGCGACCTGGTTATTAATCCTTTGGATACTTTATTGATGCAGCCTGGGGTTACTTTAAATATGGGCACAGGCAGTAGTTTAATTGTTTTGGGTACCTTGGTGAGCAACGGTTCCAAAAATCAACCCAACTGGATAACTGTCCCCGGAATAACCAAAAACGATGCACCGGGTGGTGTTGCCCCTACTGCCGATCCGGCTTACTCGGGTAAATGGAAAGGTATTATTGCAGGACCAACCTGTAACCTGATGGTATTGCGTTGGACCCACATAGAGTATGCCGGGTTAACCGAAGGCGACGCGACATCTAAACTTGCCAGTTCGGGCTCTGGTAACCAGTACAGTATTCTATTCGCCAATTACAAAGGGAGTTTTATTATGGAAGATTCCTGGTTATATGGGGGTGTGGATGATCCTATCCGCATATCGGCTGGTAAAGTGGCCATTTTTCGCAATACCTTTGAAAAGAACGGAGCCAACGGCGGCGATTGTTTAAATGCCAAAGGTGGCACTGTAGGTACTATGGCTTATAATCTTTTTATAGGTACCGCGACAAACGGTCAAAAAGCATCTAATAAAGGACAGGCTATCGGTGCGCCGCAAACCAACCTGGTGATGTATAATAACACCTTTGTAAGCGGCGGATACCGGCAACAACAAAGCGGACGTGGTGGTTGTATCAATTATGAAGAAGGCGCCGCGGGTATGTATTACAATAACGTAGCTATCAACTGCCGGTTTGGTTACCGGGTAGTTGGCAATCCTGTTGCCGATGTGGCGCATCTTTCTTACGGTAATAATTACCAATGGGCCGATTCACTGAGCGTGGCCAACCAGTTTTATCCAACTGGTTATATTACCCAACCACAAACTACCGATATTCCATCAATTACCACTTCGGCAAAATATCTCCCAACCAATTACCCGCTGGGATCTGTTTATGATGGTAGCGATGTGGTTCAGAAAAATAATCCTGCATTTTTGAATTTTCCTTTACCTACAACAGGTCATGCTCTTTCTCAATACAGCGCTGTTGGAAATTTCAATTTTCATCTGCAGGCAAGCTCGCCACTTATCGGAAAAGGGAACACCAGCATAAAACCTTTGATCACCGTTCCGCTGGATAAAATTTATGGCCTTTCTGACGCGACACCTCCCGGTGCCGACCTTGGCTGCTATCAGTTAAACGGTACGGGCAATCAACACTAATTTTAACTACCAAGGCCGGCTGAACTTTCGTTCAGCCGGCCTTTTATAATTCTATTATAAAATGAATTTACTCATCAAAAGCTGCTTTATATTACTGATCTGCGCCTGTTTTATAACGACAAAGGCGTTCTCTCAATCCTCCGACTTAAAGATCATATTGATACGCCATGCCGAAAAACCGGTGAAGGGCGATAACTTGACTTGCCAGGGAGTGAACAGATCGTTAAAACTTCCGGCCGTTATTAATGCCAAATTTGGTGTGCCCGCTTATCTTTTTGTACCAGCCATGGGCCTGGGTGAAGCCACCAAACACTCCCGCATGTTTCAAACTATTATTCCTTTAGCGGCAAAGTACAACCTAACAGTTAACAGCAGCCGTCAGGAAAAAGATTCGTTAGGTATGGCTGCCGATCTTAAAAGCAGGGCCGGTACCGTCCTGGTGGTTTGGGAACACAACAATATTGTGCCCATTGTAAGAGCCTTAGGCGTAAAAGAAACCGGCCTAAAATGGCCCGACGACGATTATGACAGCATCTGGGTGGTGACTTTTAAAAACGGAAATGCTATGATTGCTTTTGATAAAGAAAACATCCATCCTTCCGTCGATTGCGGTTTTTAAATCTTTGTCCCACCCAGAGTACTTATCCTACTTGCTCTTATCAACTTTTATGGATAAAGATTTTGCTTATCACTGCTTTTTTCTTTTTTGATAAGGATGGGTTGTGTATCTTTATATACCTTCCTTAGATCACACCGTATATTTATCAATCAATTATATCCTTAAAAACAGAAAAACATGTTTGACGAATTACTTAAATTGGTGCAAAACAATGCAGGCGCAGCAATTACCAACAATCCCCAAATTCCAAACGAACACAACGAAGCCGCGGTACAGGATGCTTCCTCATCCATCACGGATGTATTAGGCAGTCACTTATCATCTGGTGGTAGTGGATTATCTGGTGTACTATCATTACTTAAAGGCGGTGGTGGCGACTTGACCAGCAATCCCATTGTTAGTCAGATTATACAACAATTTAGCGGTAAACTCCAAAATAATTATGGGGTTGACGGCGATGCGGCCCAATCAACAGCAAGCAGCCTGATACCACAGGTTTTAGGACAACTGGCCAACAAAACAAATGACGCCGGCGACAGCTCTTTTGATATCCAAAGCATTTTACATTCACTAGGCGGCGCCGATGTCAAATTTGACATGAGCGATGCCCTTAATCTTTTCCACGGAGGCGGTAACAACGCAGAAGGCGGCGAAGGCATATTAGGAAAACTGACGGGGTTATTTGGTGGGGCTAAATAAGATAAGTTTATAGACGAGAAAAGCCCAACCGTTGTGATTGGGCTTTTTTCGCAGTGGAAATGCTTAATCTGTATTACACACTAATATGTGATCAGCGGGAGAGTAGAAAGCTATACTAAAGAAAGTATATTAACAGACCACCGCCTACCATCTTTAGCAACCATACTAAAAATTGTATTCGATTCCCATTTGCAATTCACATAATATATAAATTCTGACAAGTTCGGTTGGAATTCAATTCTTCGTTCCTTAATAATTTTATTCTCCTTGGCTAAAAGAATTATTATATATGCACTAAAAACATCAATATCCCAATTACATTCGATATAGCCAATAAATTCTTTTGTGGGTGACTTGAAATTTTTATTCTTAATTTTAAATTTATACTCCAGATGATTGTCCATACATTGAGTATATGAATTAACTAATGGTTGTTTATCCCAGTCAAAATATTGGGCTAAATAAAGCATACTAGCGTGTAATAATTCAAGGATTGCCACTTTTCTATCAATCTTGCTTTGATTAAGAAATTTAGCAATAGGAAAGTATTTATTAATTACTATTACATCTATTGTTGATTCCCTAATTTTATTGTCAAAATCATCTAAATTAATGTTATCATCAACTTCAACAATTATTTTTCTATATACACCTGCTCTGTACTTTTGCAAATACCGCCAATATTGTTCTTGTATGCACCAACATTGTTTATTAAACTGTAATTGATAGGTATGTTGATAAGTGGTGTGTATAGATATTGAATTTATCATCAAAGTTTGGGTTTGGGTCGAAATTGATTTTGTGGGGCTCGGCCATTCTGAGTGGCAAAATCTGTTACATTATTTTGCTCCCACACACTTGCTTTTGCACGATTTTTAATCCAAGCTTCAAATTTGCCATATACATCTGAATTACCTTTATATTTAGTTCTCAATTTTTGTTCAATACGAGGCGATGATTTGAACCCTCCCGTAGCATCTCTTTTGGCAGTCTGTCCACTTATGCCAAATTCTAATATTTCATCAGTCTTTTTATTCCGTATTGTATAACCATGTTGCTCTTTTTGACTTGAAAGAGAATTACCATTAGGCTCTTTATTCGGCGTTTGATCATTTACAGGTTGACTACTTGATGCGTTTAATACTCCATTACCTCCAAGAAGTCCCACCAAGGCGTTTTTTGATGTCCATACGCCATGTGTGGCCAAAGCAATTGAAGGTGCCTCGACAACCAAAGAGGCTCCAAATGTTTCTGGAGCTCCAATAGCTCCAGCTACGGCCCCGGTACCTCCAGATCCCATTTCACTTATTCCCTGCCCAAAGGCAATTACGTGACCAAGCTTTTCTCCGAAACCACCGACCGATGAATTGCCATATTGTGCTGGTGACAAATTGCCTGTAGTTACATCCGACAGGTAGGCATGGGTTATACCAGTCACCAAGTCTATGTTATCGCTAAAACCGCCACAACAAGGAGCCTTTCCGTCAGGATCAGTTAATTTAACCGGATTTCCAAACACATAACCATAGGGTGTTGTGCTTTCCTGTCCTGCTTCAACCAATGGATCCACAATAGTCCATCTTGCAATAACCGGATCATAGAACCGTGCGCCGTAATCATATAACTGAAGGTTCTCTTGCAGCTCCTTCTTGTTGTAAAGATACTCATTTTTGGGGCTGGCTGTACTCGTGCTGATCTCCATTCCAAATGGGTAGTAATCATCTACCTGAACCTGCCTGGCTATGCCCGTGCCCGTATCAAAGTTTACCCGGCTATTGCCCAGATGATCAGTTAATGTGTATTCGTAGTTATAACTTGCCGCATCTTTGGCTAAGGCTCGCCCTTCTTCCGTTTGGATAAAACTGATTGTCGATGATGCCGCCGTGCCGTCATACTGGATGCCACCAATATAATCCGTCTTGGCTGTACTGATTAACCTGGACAGTTTTTGTCCGGCAGCATCATACGTATAGGTCGTGCTCTTGCCCGTGATCGTCTGCGGCAGGTTCAGCAGGTTATAGGCAATATTACTGATCCCTTTACTGTTGTCACTGATGAGGTTACCGTTACCATCATACGCATAGCTGGCTATGCCGTGTTTCTGCCCCACATCACTGGCTGTCGCGTCTGTAACGGCTTGTAGCTGGCTGCTGCCTGTTGGATAAGTGTAGGTCAATTGATCGATGATGGTATCTCCCCGATAACGGTTTAAAGCCGTGATATTACCCAACAGATCGTACGTGATTCCATTTTCATAATTCCCTGTCGATGCTGTGGACGCGGTTAACCGGTTCAGCTGGTCATAGCTATAGGCATAGTTTTTATTCAAGTTGCCTGGTGTGCCCCAGTACTGGTAGGCGATGTTACCATTATATTGTTTATTTGTTCCCGTATTGTAATACAATTGCTCGGCAAATAGCGGCGCACTACTCGTGTTTAGCCAGCCCCGTTCATTATAGCTATAGGTGATGGTTTGTTTAAAGTTGGTACTATCCGTACTGTGCAGGTTCTTTCTCCATACCTGTCCCAGTTCGTTATACTCTGTTTTCGACAGGATCGGGTTTACATCCGCTGCCTGGCCCCCATTCTGGATCTGCTCCCGTGTGGTCAGCTTCCTCCCCATATGGTCATAGCTGTACTGGTTGATGATCGTCAGTTTGGCTGTGCCGCCTGTAGCCACGGTAAAATGTCTTCGGTTGGTGCTGGTCACCTGGTCATTGAAATTATACGTGTTTAGCACGACATCGAAGTTGCCTGCGTTTACCGTACCACCCAGATAGTGTTGTTTATAACTTCGGATATTTCTGCCTTTATCATCATAATAGCTCACATCCCAAAGTGTGTCCGGTTTGTCATTGGCAATTGTGTTCAGTACCGTCGTCAAACTCGCGGTCAGCAGACCTTTGGTCATGGTACTCACGCCATTGGTTACCAGGTAACCTGCCGGAAGATTAGGGACATTATAATCATCGTAATAGTTTATCGTTAACCTCTTGGTCAGCACCGGGTAACTGCCCAGCACGTATCCTGTTGGATTGGCCGTGGTATTATTCGTCTGGTCACGGGTATCCCATTGGGGTTTGGCATAGATACTATCCTGCAAACTTTTTAACGTTTTAGCGGAGCCCGCGTTCCACAGTCCGGTGATAATTACCCGGCCCAGCGCGTCATATTTGCTTACCGTCCATTGGTTTCCTTGTCTTTGCAGGCTATCCTGGCTCAATACCGGCTGGTCCAGACGGTTATATACCGTAAACTCCCAGCCCTTGCCCGGGATCTTCTTTTGGGTCAACCGGTTCCGTTCGTCATAACGGTACTGGTAACACAGGTTATTGAGCAATATCGCTGAGGGTAAGGCAATATCAGCCAATGCTCTTGGTGGTAACACAAATGCCAGGTTACCCAGGTCGTCATATACATAATAGGTAGATAGGATCTGCAAAGTGGCAGCAACTGTCGGGTTACTTTTAGCGGGTAAATAATTAAACGTCCTTTTCAGCACAACATGACCTTCTTTGTCTTTATATTCTTCGATGGTACCGCCACGGCCGCTTTTCCAATTTTCATCCTTAGTTATCGTCACATATAGCTGACCGGCTCCGTAATTGCCACTTCTCGCTAATGTCCGACTCCCGTTAGCGTTGATGGTTGTGGTATAAAGCGCTACCAACATGGTATTTGCCGTATCTGTTATGTCCTTAACATTATTCGTCGTATAGGCTATTTTCTGAGTATGACCAGTCATACTATTCGCTACTGGCTGCCAGTCGGTTCCCGGCGCGCCTTGTTCTATCATCCGATTCAAGGGCGATGGCTCGAAATTCGTGATAGAAAAAGGACTGTTTGTTGTCACAACTCCTGCAGGTGGCGCTGTATAAAACTGGCTTTGAGCTCCGCTCAGTGCACCTGTTTTATAGCTTCCATCATTATTGCTCGCGGTAACATAGGGCAGATACTTCTGTGCTTCGCGCCCGAATTGGTCATAGGCGAACGGCTGTACCACATCACTACCCAGAGGGCTCCCTTTCACCTGTACCGTTTGCAGGGGTCTGCCCAGGCCATCAAAGTATTGTACCATCTGCATCAGTTCGCAGGTGTTCCTGTTTGCAAAATCCCCGGAGTTTGGGGTTGAGCCTACCGTTCTCATACCCCCTACCCGAGGTACAGAGGTGACGATGTAATTCTGGTTCTGGTTAAAACTGTTCGCAAATTGCTGGCAGTCTGGATTGGCAATGTATAAGCTCAGGCTACTGCCTGGTGCTGCCGTAAAACTGAAACCGGGGTTCAGCGTGATGCTATTGTAGCTAAAATACAAGCCCAGGGCAGGTGTGCCCGTCATCGGTGCTGTTACCTGTATCTGCGCCTGGCTGCTGAGCGTCAGGAGCATAGAGTAGCAAGTAAAAAGCAAGCTTTTTATATTTTTCATGTGATAAAGTCTTATGGGTTGATACTTCGGATTACTGCCCTTGATAATGATAATCCAGGTGCTTGACAATGTTCCCGTCTTTATCCTTTACATTCATCAGGCGCTGAAAACCGTCATATTCATAAGACGTCGTCTCGCCTTTAGGATCGGTTGAGCTTGTCATGCCCACCAAGGGATCATAGGTGTAAGTGGTAACCTGGGCGTTTTTTAAGCGGCTGTCGGTTCGCAATGTATTTAATAATGCTCTCAATGAGACGTCACCTCTGGTAACAGCGTTATCAATCTGTGCTTGCGTGATTACACTAGCAACTGTTGCATAGTCACTATTGATAATTTTAGCAACCGGGTATGATTGCATATATCCCCATAAAAATACAGTTGTTACTCCATCATTATTTTTAACCGTTGAAATGTTATTCTGTGCATTATAAGTAACTACGGTTTTGTTATTGTAATTAGGTCCAATTATTGAATTAATATCATGCAATGCCGTATCAGCCAATGCGGCATTTTCATACGCATACATCGTTAAGGGCTGGGCGGCAGTGTTATACTGAATAGCCTGACCGCCCGTAATTTTCCCGTTTACGGAAATTTCTTTCCTAATCGGGATACTTATAGCCTGCGCTTGTACTAATGCATCAATATTAAATCCCAGAACATTATTATAATCCCTGGGATACCATGTTTTATTGTCCGTGATCTTTCCGTCACTATTATTAAACCTGGTGTTAGCAAGCAGGTAGTTATTATTATAATAGTTAACTGATTGGTTTTTTAAAGTATTGCCATTAATATAATTGAGTGTTATTGTCGAATCCAACAAATACCACTCTGTGGCAAACTTGCCCCCTTGAAATGAAAATGTCTTTATGGGTGATTGACTTACATTCGGCGAAATCTTTATTCCAAAAGTTTCTTTGTAATTTGTCAGGTAATTGCTATAATAATTCCTTTCTTCAGTCAATAAATTATAGCTCAAATCACTTTTTTGTTCATAGGCTTTTTTATTCAATAGTATTCCGCTCCTCCAAGCTCTCCCTGTGTTCGCGGGAATAGGATAAGTGTTATTCGGTATGGTTAGAAATAAATTATCATTTGAAAAGGTTAACTCGGTTTTGAAAGAAGATTTATTTTCATCATAATATTCTGTTACATTTTCATATCTAATGAATTGACCATCTATAGTTGTTAAAGGTGCTGTACTGCTACTGATAATTCTTGCGACGCTAGGTGTGAAGCTATTCGGATCTGCATCGCCACAAAAGATTAAGGGATTATGATTAGGCAGATTAACCAGAGTACCGCTACTTACGGTCGGGTCATTAAAGTAAGTATATTTAAATGATTTTGCTATCTTATTTCCGGAAGGGTCTGAGTCAACGATCTTTGCAACCCTTAATCCCCCCACTATAATATTTTTCAGATCCGTATTTTCTTTCCAGTTCATACTTACTGTAAAATCAGCATCAGGAAAATCGATCGTAGCTTGTATGGTTGCCGTTATTTTATACTTCCCGGGTTGAAAAATAAAAGGTGTCTGAATATCATTCAGCCTTAAAGTATACGATGGATTTGTAATTCCCGAAATCACCACCCGTACCGGGCAATTAATCGAATTAATTGGACCTGAATATCCCGATATCTGAAATACTATTGTACCCGGCTCCTTCATATCAGCTATCGTCAGAGAATCTATATATACACGTGGATTAAGCTGAACAAAGACACTGCTTTTAAAAAATGTGTAATTCCTGTTTTGTAATCCAGAATATTGGTATCCATTGCCAAGCCCATTAAGATTATTGATATTCGCAATATTACTTTCATAAGTAAAATCAGAACTCCCTCCTGTTGGATAAATAATCTTTTTCAATACCCCGGCCTGTGCATATGTTAAGTCAACCGTACGATCGGCTCCGGATGCATTACCCGCACCATTCCCCACCTTAATGGATGGCGTTAAACCCGGGTTGCTTGGCTTTCCGTTGTAATATCCCCAATAATCCTGCTGTGGGGATAACCGGCTTACTATCGGGGTCGTGTTGTATTGTAACTGGTATGTTTTAAATATCGCTCCGGTAGCATCCCCATCTTTTACCTGGTTTAATCTTAACCGTTTGCTGGCAATATCACTAACGTCCATACCTGGGGTATTTACCGGTGAAGAAGTATAATAATCATAGGAGAAAGAAATAGTTTTAAGGCGTGTGCCATCCTTGCGTTTTATAATGATACTGTCAAGACTTTTCGAACTGGATAAGGGAGCACCTATAACGTCGGCTCTTTGCAAAGACGATTGTATAAAAAAAACATCTCCAAGGTCTGTGCTTATTTTTTTTAAGATAGGTTTACTGGAAAGCATTTTATAAAAAGAGCCGTGCCGCTTACCATCTGCCTCGGGGCAGCCCGAATCACCACGTATATCTGTAGTTTCCCCGCCATTGCCAAAATCCATTACATTACTACTATCGTAGTCATATTTAATACTCCCGCCTGTAAGGCTAACTATATCCATTACCTGCCAGGCTGTGTTGTGCGCGGCCTGGGTGCTCGTGTTTGGCGGTCCTGATGCGATTCCATCCGTAACAGCCACATCGGACTGATTCAAAAAGCGTTCCCTGCCCGTTCTCAATCCATCCGCCGATGTGCCAAAATAGGCGGATGTTCCATTAGGTAAGACAACCGTCCATCCGGCAATTTCTCCACCGCTATCTCGGATACAATTTAGTTTTAAATGCTGGTAGGGTGCCAATACAAAATCATGCAATTCCTGATCAAAATAAAACTGGCCAGAGTATCCCATGATAGAAAAAAAATACATATCCGGCTCAATGTCAAGCAAACCAAAGTTTGCCTGATTATAAAGTAAATCCTGTTTCTCTGAACTATTTGCTGGCAAGGACAAGATATATTTAGCTGTTTTGGTGGTATTCATATAAGAAGCAGAGCCTCCTAAATCATCCGGCAAGCCATGCACTACACGGGATATACTGCCGCCTGTATTTAAATTCCATCCGGTACCGACCCAGGTGGCTCCTTCTTCGACTTTAATTCCAGAGGCATTATAACTTAGCCCTATCGGCACTTCGAGATCCCGTTGCTTCAGGGTATATAATGGTATCGATATTTCGGGAACCCCAGTTGAGTATCCTACCGGCATATCAATATACTTACCCAAGCTTCCTATTTCGGGTGTGGCAGGGGTTATATTCGTCAATGTTACTGGATTCAAATTCTGAGCAAAACATGCTAAGCAATGAACCATTAAATAACAAAGTAATATTGTTTTTTTGTTTTTCATAATGTAATTTCAGTTTTAGTGTTTCAGACTTTGTTCAAGTTTTTTTATTCTATTGATTAACTCACCGTTGATTACTTTCCACTCTTGTTGCTCTTGATCCTTCTCAATCAAATACAGCGTCAACTCCTCTACCTTCTTCAGCAGCAGTTTATTCATCTCTCCCAAATTCAGACCGTCTTCTGCGATTTCCTGCTGAGATGGAATTTCGGGTAAATGCTGGTTTTGATCGATATAGGCTTTAACTTCTTGAAGTGTGGGTAGTTGATAATCCTTTTGGAAAACATAGTCAGGCCAGTTTGTTGCTTCAACCTTTATTTGTTTGGCGCGGATATTACCATTTACAGATAGGGCTTCTTTGGGAGTTAAGGTTCCTATACCTACGTTTCCACCGTTTATTGCCAATGGATAAAACCCCTGGGGTGTTGTATTCGCTGGCAATGTGCCTCCCCAGTTGGGGTTATATGTGCCTGTACCACTAAAATAGGCAGTAACTACAGTTCCGCCGTTCCTGTTGGCAACATCAAAGACGAGATAAACAGTAGACATATCGCCATTAAAGAGGGTACGAAAATTTGACATAATAGTATTACCTCCATATGAGGTATTACTCAAAACAGAAATAGAGCTGGCTCCATCATACTGATTCGCATTCACATGTAACTCTACCGTTTGTACCCGGTTGGCAGCTTCAAAAGTAAGTGTATATGCCCCTTTTATTCGTGAACCGCTGGCGATAACATAGGTGCCATCCGTTGGAACACCAATCGGAGAGGAATCATTTACATTAATTCCCTTAATGGAAAGAGCCCCGTTGACATCTAGTTTACCAATGGGAGTCTGCGTTCCAATACCAATAGAATTGGTGGTTGATGTAACAGCGCCACTGGTCGTCCATTGGGCATTTACGAAAGACGAGATGCTTAAAAATAGCGATAATGAAAGGATGAATTTTTTCATGATATAAGGGGTTAAAAATTTGTTTAGGAATATATCCTTGGCCACCTGTATTAGTTCGGTAATGGTTTTTTTGAACTAAACTGATACTATTTGGTTCGCTTTATTATGATGAACCGTTGGGGTGGAATTTAGAGCGCGATTAACGCCATAACAGATTATCAAAAAATGTTGCTCAACACTTTTAAAACCAGATATACACAAATGTACCTGGTTAAAAAGGTTTGAATGGTGGCACTACTTTGTCAGTGAAGTTAAAACCAACACATACAAATATCTCTGGTTAAAGTTATTTAAGCGGTGACGCTACTTTGTCAGTAAGACATAATTTAAAAAAGTCTGGAGTTATACGGGTACAGTACTATTAGCTTAAACTTTTCGTAATTAAAAGTAAAAGCGTTTGTTTGGCTTTAAGAACTATTGCTATGGTCACTGCCATTAATTTGTTAAGACAGTACGATTAAAACAGTGGGAAACAAAAGCAAAAAAAGCATATCCAATCAGTCCTAAAACTGCTCAGATATGCTCTCTTGTAATTATTTTTTCGTCGGGATGGCGGGATTCGAACCCACGACCTCCAGCACCCCATGCTGGCGCGATACCGGGCTACGCTACATCCCGAAAAGGTTGGAAAGGCAAATATAATAAGTAGACACTTATCTCAAAATGATTTGTATAAAAGTTGAGCTAATTCACTAACCATATTGGCTATTCCACGAAAAGGATACCTTCATTTATAAAAATTATTATCCACGAAAAAGCTTATTTTAGTTTTAATTATAAATCCTCAAAATTATCGGAATGCCTATTCTTCATTTACCTCCTGGACGAATTGCCACAAGATCATGGTTTGGGTCATGCGTAAAGCAATTGTTTGCTGTAGTTTTATACTTTCTGTTATTTAATGGTTCAATTTACGCCCAAAAAACAAGCTCCTTTCCTATCAGCACGCCCGAAGCGGAAGGTGTTTCCGCAGCCGGGATAGATAGTTTTTTGAATGCGGTGGCACAGAGCAAGCATGAATTTCATAGTTTTATGTTTTTGCGGCATGGCAAAATGATAGCACAGGGTTGGTGGGATCCGTACCAGTCAACTTTAAGACATAGCCTCTACAGCTGTAGCAAAAGCTTCACTTCTACGGCTATCGGGTTTGCCGTTAGTGAAAAACGCTTATCGGTAAATGATAAGGTGGTCTCTTTTTTTGCGGGCAGCTTACCAGATACTATACCGCCTTACCTTGCAACGCTTACAGTAAAAGACCTTTTGACGATGAGTGTAGGCCAAGCTATCGACCCAACTTTTGCCATTGTATCCAAAGAGGATAATTGGGTAAAGGCTTTTCTGGCATTGCCTATAGCGCATAAACCCGGCAGCCAGTTTTTATACAATTCTATGGCTACGTTCATGCTATCGGCCATTATACAAAAGGTAACCGGGCAAAAAGAGGTTGATTATCTTAAACCCCGTCTTTTTGACCCCTTGGGCATAAAAGGCATGGATTGGGAAATTAATAGGCAAGGCATTAATACCGGTGGTTGGGGCCTGCGTGTAAAGACCGAAGATCTGGCTAAATTGGGGCAGCTTTACCTGCAAATGGGTGTATGGAACGAAAAACAACTATTGCCAAAGGAGTGGGTTGAGGAAGCTACCACCTTTAAAATTGACCAGGCACCGGGCGTAGCTCAAAGCAAAAGAGATTCGAGCGACTGGATGCAGGGTTATTGTTATCAGTTCTGGCGCTGTCGCCATAACGCATTCAGAGCCGATGGGGCTTTCGGGCAGTACATTATTGTGATGCCAGAACAGGATGCGGTGATCGCGATCACCTCGGAAACAAGCGACATGCAGGGAGAGCTTAACCTGGTATGGAAATATTTACTGCCGGCCATGCATCCGAAGGCATTATCGCTTGATAAGACCAGTGATGTTAAGCTCGAGAAACATTTAGCAGATTTAAGTTTACCTCCTAATACGGATACCCGCAGCAATGCAAACAGCACCTTCACCAAAACCTTTTCTATTCAACCAAATGCGCTCCATATCAGTTCAATTTCTTTTAATATAGTTAATAAGGTTTGCCATGTGACCTTGAAAAAAGATTCGGCAAGCTATACGCTCAATTTTGAAACAGGCAAATGGTTGCCTGGCGAAACCGACAGGCAAGGCCCTGGTTTAGTTACAGGTGGTAGGGAAGATTTTTCATTATTGGTCCCTTACAAAGTAGAGGGCAGTTACGGATGGAGTGATAACCAAACATTACAATTAAGGCTACGATATATTGAAAGTCCACATACAGAAATCATCACCTGCCATTTCAACAATCAGCAGTTAAATGCCGATGTGGAATATAGCTTTAATTATGGCAAAAATAAATTAACGTTACATGGGGAACTGGTTAAGTAAAGAATAAGACCTAATGACAACCAGTCTATTACCTTACTTCAATCTTATAACTTAATTCAACAAAAAGTTGTTAAAACAATTTATATATTTTGACATCAGCTCAATTTCAGAAAAAGTCATAGTAGCCATATATTCGTTACCAAGGCAAATATTTAATGCAGATAAGATGTTCCCCTTAACATCTTAAAAAACAATAGTATACCGATACACAGAAGTACACATCCATTGCAAAATATATTTTGCTTCTATTCTTAAATTGGCATGAATTCCAAATCAATATGACAACTTATTTACAAACAAGTAATTTATAAAACATCCACAGTTTAGAGCAGTCGCTTGATTTTAAATTATTCATATTGTTTATTATTCCTCCTCGTATTAACTTAATTGGGGTATTATATATATTGTTCTGTTTTTTCGTTTAATATTGTGTTGGGAATTTTTGCACCTGTATATGAATTCTGCTGAAAATTATGACGTGCTTATTGATAAGATCAACATCTTTATCCGGAAGTACTATTTCAATAATTTTCTACGCGGACTGATCTTTTTGGGTGCCGGCCTGTTTACAGCCTATGTAGTTATTACGCTGAGCGAATATTTCGGCAATTTTAACGTCGTTTTCCGTAGTATCCTTTTCTACTTTTTTATAGTTTTAAATATCGGGCTGGTATGCTGGCTCATTTTACCACCATTTCTGTCATGGCTCAAGCTGGGTCACTCCCTAACCCATGATGAAGCAGCCGAGATCATCGGTAAACATTTTCACGATGTTAATGATAAATTGCTAAATACACTACAGCTTAAAAAACTGGCAGCTGCCGACGAAAAACACCGGGTTCTTATTGAGGCCAGTATCGATCAAAAGATCGAAGCCCTAAAACCGGTTAGTTTTCCTTCGGCTATCAATATCCGGGAAAACAATAAATACTTAAAATGGGTGCTGGCCCCTGCTGCAGTCATCATCGTCATCGCTTTTGCCGCTCCATCTATACTTACCGAAAGTACAAAAAGACTCATCAGGCACAATGAATACTTTGCCCCGGTAGCTCCTTTTCGTTTCCATATTTTAAATAAAACCCTATCCGTAGTTCAAGGAGATGACCTTAAACTTGATCTTAAACTCGATGGCAACCGGCTGCCTGTCGATGTTTATATAGAAACAGCCAACAATACTTTTAAGCTCGATAAGGAAAATATCAGCAAGTTTCATTACCTGTTCAGCAATCTGCAGCAAAATACAACGTTCCGGCTGCTGGGGAATGGCTTTGCTTCGGTTCCTTACGAAATAAGGGTAAACCAGAAACCAGCTCTATTGCATTTTGATGTAGAATTGAACTATCCGGCCTATTTGCATAAAAAAGCAGAAAAACTGCTCAATGCCGGCGACCTGGTAATTCCGGAAGGTACCACGGTAAATTGGCTCCTACACACCCAACATGCTTCTGGCCTGCAGTTTTATTTAAATGGGATTAAGCATAGCGCCAAATTAAGCGGGACTGACTTGTTTGAGTATAACGAAAAAATCTTTAAAAGTGCCGTTTACAAACTTAACCCCGTAAACCCACAGGTTAACCACAGCGACTCTTCTGCTTATCATATTAATGTAATAGCTGACGAATCCCCAACCATTACCGTAGAGGAAAAATCGGATTCAGTAAGCACTAACGCATTGTATTTCAGCGGAAAAATGCAGGATGACCATGGTTTTTCATCACTCATTTTTCATTATAGCGTACAAAGAGCTGGCAATAAGGCCCCTCAAAAAACGTTTACCAAACGAATTGATGCCGCGATGAACCAAACACAGTCAAACTTCTTTTATTTCTGGAATTTGAAGGCGTTGGGTATAGAACCAGGGGCACGTGTAAGCTATTTTTTTGAGGTTGCCGATAACGACGGAGTAAACGGACCTAAAAGAGCCAGAACTGCAGAGCGCACACTTAATTTGCCCGATGCCAAAGCCATTAATGAACAATTGAATGCTGGTACCCAGGCGGTAAAACAAAAAATGCAGTCGGCCATAAAATTAGCTGGTCAGGTTGAGCATGATTCGCAAAAACTCAATCAGTTACTGCTCAATAAAAACACACTATCCTTTGATGAAAAAAAACAGGTAGAAGATCTGCTGCAAAAACGGCAGGACCTGGAGAATCTGGTAAAAGAAATAAAAGACGAGAACCAGAAAAACCTGTATAACCGCAAAGAAAATCAGCAACAAAACGAAGAGTTGCTAGCAAAGCAAAAACAAATTGAAGACCTGTTTAATAATGTGCTTGATCAAAAGACAAAAGAACTCCTGCAAAACCTCCAAAAGCTTTTAGATCAGGAACAAAAAGATGCTACCCGCGATGAATTATCAAAAATGCAAATGGATAATAAATCGCTCAAAAAAGAGCTTGATCGCATGCTGGAGCTTTATAAAAAGCTTGAATTTGATCAAAAGCTGAATCAAAGCGTTGATCAGCTAAATAAACTGGCCGATAAGCAGCAGCAACTCTCTGATAAAACCAAACAACAGGGGGCTGATCAAAAAGCGTTACAGCAGGAACAGGAAAATCTGAAAAATGATTTTCATGATATCAAAAAGGGCTTGGAAGATCTGCAAAAAACCAACGAACAGGCAGAACACAAACAGGATTTTCAAAACCCCGAAAAAGAAACGCAAAGCATTGATCAGCAAATGGATCAAAGCGCCGGCGAATTGCAAAAAAATAATAAAGATGGTGCCTCAAAATCACAAAAACAGGCCGCCAAGCAAATGCAGCAATTGGCCGCCAAATTATCGCAGGATAATGAAGAGGGCGAAAGCAAAGAAAATGCTATTGATGCCCAGCAACTGCGCGAGTTATTAAAAAGCTTGGTGAACAGTTCATTCGATCAGGAAAAGGTGATGCAAACCTTAAAAGGTACTAATCCTACTGATCCTTCTTACATTTCGCTTTCACAAAAACAAAAAGATATTAAGGATAACCTGAAAACAGCCGAGGACAGTCTTTATGCCATCAGCCGGCGTATCCCTCAAATACAGTCGACCGTGAACCAGGAGATCAGTGGTGTAAACAGTCATATCGACCAGGCATTGGATAACCTGGGAGATCGTCGTACAGCCGAGGCCAACCGTCATCAGCAGTATGCCATGACTGCCATGAATAACCTTGCCCTGATGCTAAGCGAAGCATTGGAACAACTGCAAAAACAGATGAATAAAGGCGGAAAAGGCAAGGGTAAAAAGCAATCTGTATCGCAACTGGCAAAAATGCAGGAACAGCTTAATCAAAACATGCAGAAGGCTCGCGAGCAGATGCAACAGCAAGGCAACCAAGGTAAAAGCGCACAGGGCAAACAGGGTAATATGAGCGAACAACTGGCCCGGATGGCGCGTCAGCAGCAAATGATCAGGGAATCTCTTGAACAGATAAACCGGGAGCAAAACAAGGACGGGAAAAGCGGATTAGGAAATTTGGATAAAATTTCTAAAGAAATGGAACAAACTGAGCATGATCTCGTAAACAGGAAGATTACAGATGAAGCGTTAAAAAGACAGGAACAAATCCGGAGCCGGTTATTGGAGGCTGAAAAGGCAGAACAGGAGCGTGAACAGGATCAGCAAAGAGAAAGCCATGCCGGTAAGGATGTACCTCCTGGTTATATAAAAGCACTGCAGGGATACCAGCAACAAAAAAGCAAACAAACGGAGCAAATAAAAACAGTGTCTCCGGCACTTAATTTGTATTATAAACAAAAAATTAAATCTTACTTTGATCAACTTAATGCCAAATAACATGGAACAGGCAAATGTTCATACCAGCAGCGAATTGTTTACGTTACAACTACCGTCAAAAACGGAAAGTATAGCGCAACTTGAGCAGCTGATTGAAGAAATTGCTGATAAATATCATGTAGCCGAGGATACCTTCGCTAACATGATGACCTGCCTTAACGAAGCCACCATCAATGCCATTATTCATGGCAATAAGCTCGACGAAACAAAAAAAGTAATTATTAACGCCGAGGTAGAGCCTAAGCGCATTATATGGACCGTTACCGACGAAGGCCCGGGTTTTGATTATGTAAACCTGGCCGATCCAACTTCTCCTGAGAATCTGGAGAATTTGACCGGCAGAGGCGTTTTTATTATCAAGCATTTGGCCGACCAATGCATTTTTAATGCATCGGGCAATACTATCGAACTACATTTTAAAATATAATGCCCGCTATTCAGTTTTTTGAAGAAGACATCAGTTATAAACTTAAAAATAAAACCCTTGTGCGCCAGTGGATCAAAGATACCATCATCGCCGAGGGTTTTAAATTGAAAGAACTTACCTACGTTTTTTGTTCAGACGCGTATTTGTTACCCATGAACCAGCAGTATCTTGACCATGATACCTATACCGACATTATTACTTTCGATAATTCAGAGGCTGAGGGCGAAATTGTAGGTGATATTTTTATTTCTATTGAGCGCGTACGTGAAAATGCTGCTAAGTTTAAGATCACAGAAACCGATGAGTTACACCGTGTAATTATCCATGGTGCTTTACATCTTTTAGGCTATACAGATAAAAGTGTTGTTACAAAGAAGAAAATGACACAAAAAGAAGATGAGTATTTGGCTAAACGAAGTTTTAATAGTTAATTTTACTCAAAGAAATTTGTTTCAACATCAATTATAAAAAACAATGAAATTACTCGCTTTAATATTCGCGTTCCTTTTTATCGCAGCGCCCTCATCTGTGTATGAGTTTAAGCTGAAAAGTATTGACGGTAAAGATTTTACCCTGGCCAAATACAAAGGCAAAAAAGTACTTATTGTAAATACGGCTTCTAAATGCGGTTTCACCAAGCAATACACTGATCTGGAGAAATTATCCGAACAATACAAAGGTAAATTAGTAGTGGTGGGTTTCCCGGCAAACAATTTTGGCGGACAAGAACCTGGCACCAATCAGGATATCAAAACCTTTTGCAAAGAAAACTTTTCAGTAACCTTCCCAATGAGCGGAAAAGTTAGCGTATTGGGCCTGGATATTGATCCATTATTCCAATATTTAACCACTGCACCAAATCCTGATTTTACAGGCGATATCAAATGGAACTTTGAAAAATTCCTGATCGATGAAAATGGTAAACTGATACATCGTTTCAGATCACAAACAACACCATTATCACCGGATATTACTAAATATTTGAATTAAGATCTTACTTTCAAAAAGGCAAAAAGCCGTAGGATAGTATCCTACGGCTTTTTTGTTCATTTTGTTCACCGAATATGCCTGTTTTTTAGGGCTAAATGTATAGTGTTGGTGTATGTTATTCTATATAGTTGTATTTAGTTGATTTATCGCAAAAAGATATTACAAAACTATCACGTAACATTTTTGCTAATTCCCTTTATTGCCTTGCTCCTTGGCTGCTTTTTCCTTGTCCTTTTGAGCCTGCTCTTGTACCTTTTTTATAGAATCCTGTTTGGCCTTCGCAGCTTTTTTCTTTTTGTTAAAAAAGCCCCTCAGTAAAAAATTATGCTGTGCTGCTTGCAAGTCTTCATTTAAAGTATTGGTGGTTGTATGTACCTTTTTCATAGTAGTTTGTGCTTGCTTAACCGTACTTTCGATGTTTTTAGCCATCGCATCATTATTTAGCAAGCGTCCTATACTTCCTTTTCCATTATTGATTTTTCCTACAATCTGTGAAAGATCTGTTGTCAACGTCTCTGCATTATCAGCAACACGGGTAAGCTTGGTGATGATCTTGTCCACATCAACAGGATTAATGGATCCTAAACGACCTCCTGGCTGTACCTCCTGCTGACTTGTTATACCTCCCGGGGCTATCACAACCAGCTTATCGCCCATTAAGCCA
Source organism: Mucilaginibacter sp. 22184 (assembly GCF_052045695.1). Classification (NCBI taxonomy): domain Bacteria; kingdom Pseudomonadati; phylum Bacteroidota; class Sphingobacteriia; order Sphingobacteriales; family Sphingobacteriaceae; genus Mucilaginibacter; species Mucilaginibacter sp. 22184. The sequence continues at coordinate 810,257 of NZ_JBQEPI010000001.1, read as the reverse complement.
TCGCTTCCAATACTCATTTTCGCATCGGTCTTGATGAACTTTTTAACGCTGTTATTCAGCGTCAGATCAACCCTTACCGAACTATCCGTAATAATGTTAATTGACTGTACTACACCTATGTTAATCCCGGCAAAGCGTACATTATTACCTACCTGCAAGCCACTCACATTTTTAAAGGTGCCATAAACATTAAAAGTGGAATTAAACAGGCTCTTTTGACTCCCTATAAAAAATATACCCAATACAAGCACCACCAGTCCGGCGAAGGTGAACAGGCCAATTTTTATTTTTTGCGATGATGTGGTTTTCATGTTGTTTCGTTAAAAAATGATCTAACCATTTTATTATCCGATTTTTGCAGCTCTTTATAAGAGCCTTCGGCTATGTATTCTCCGTCATCCATCACCACAATCCGGTCGGCCGTAATGCGGGCACATTCCATATCATGTGTGATAATGATAGATGATGTTTTATATTTCTGCTGCATATGGAGTATCAGCTCACTGATCTCCCGTGAGGTGATCGGATCGAGCCCCGTAGTTGGTTCATCATACAGCATGATTTCGGGCTTTACAATAAGTGTGCGGGCCAGGCCTACCCGTTTGCGCATTCCACCAGACAGGTCTGAAGGCAGCTTATCAATAGCATCCAGCAAACCCACCCCATCCAATACCTCTTCCACCCGTTTATCTATATCCTGCTGATCGGTAAGCTTTAACACGCGGGTTAAAGGAAACTCCAGGTTCTCCCGTACGGTCATGGAATCATACAAAGCCCCACTCTGGAACAGAAAGCCAATCTTCATTCGCAACTGTTTCAGTTCTTCATCCCCCATTTCAGCAACATTTTCGCCTAATACTGTCAATGTACCAGCATCCGGTTTAAGCATACCCACAATGCATTGAATGGTTACTGATTTACCCATACCTGACTTTCCCAATACCACCATATTCTCCCCCCTTTTCAAGTCAAAATTGATATTTTTCAGTACCTCTTTATCACCAAAAGCTTTGGCTATCCCTTTAGCATGTATAACTACCTCAGTCTTTTTTGATGAGGCGGGCTCTTTGATTTCTTTATTTTCGCCGGATGCTTTCATATCAATGATAAAATAATATACTGGTGATCTGAACAGCGATAGCGTCAATAACAAATATCCAGAGGGAAGCAGTAACCACAGCCGAATTGGCGGCTATACCAACGCTCTCGGTACCTTTGTTGGAATGATAGCCTTTATAACAGCCCACAAAACCTATCGCGAAGCCAAAAAATACAGTCTTTACCACAGCCGGTAAAAAGTCCGAAAAATCAAGAGAGGAGATACATTTATTAAAATACAGTGAAAAGCTGATGCTATCCGTAATATTCAGAGCCAGGAAGCCACCAAACAGGCCTATAGCATCGCCAATAATAGAAAGCAAGGGCACCATGAGACTGGTGGCAAAAATGCGCGTAACAACGAGATATTGCAGTGGATTGGCGCCTGATACTTCCATGGCGTCTATCTGTTCGGTAACCTTCATGCTGCCCAGTTCGGCACCAATACTTGAGGCTATTTTGCCGGCGCAGATAATAGCCGTGATAACAGGCCCTATTTCGCGTATAAAAGAAACCGTAAGGGTTTTTGGTAACATACTGGCAGCACCGAGATCAACTAATGATGGCCTGAGCTGTACAATTAAAACCAGCCCCATGATAAAGGAGGTAATACCCACCAGCATCATGGAGCGGTAGCCTATTTCATAACACTGCCGTACAAATTCCGACCATTCAAAGCCGCCGGCAAATATATTTCTGAAAAACCTGGCAAAGAAAACGCATTGTTCACCAATGCCTTCTGCCCATCTCCTCCATCCGGTAATCGCTTGTTCTGCCATAAGTTACGTTAACTAATTGTCAGGAGTAAAACAAAATTTTACTCATTTGTTTTGCAGTTCAAGAAAATCAACCTTTAGGTTCGGCTTGCGGGTTTATGCCATTGGTATATCAATGATCAGGAAACGGGAAAAGTCTTCGGGTTCAATTGTAAATGAACTGGTATCATAAACACCCAGCGCATCCCTTTTGTTTAAAACCATATTGTTTATTTTAACAGAACCCTCAATAACAAATACATAAGCCCCATTTCCCGGTGTCTTTATATCATAATTTAAGCTTTTACCAGCTTCAAAATCTCCCATGCTAAAAGTGGCATCCTGGTTTAACCAAAGGGTATCCGGCCCTTTTACCGGGGATATGAGTGTAGTGAGCTCATTTATTTTTAAAAGTGGTTTAAAATCCTTTTGATCATAGCGTGGTTGTATGTCACGCTCTTTAGGAAAAAGCCAGATCTGTAGGGTTTTAGCCTCTTCTGTACGTGATGCGTTATATTCAGAATGATAAACACCCGTTCCGGCCGACATTACCTGTACTTCACCTGCACGGATCACACCGGTATTACCCATGCTGTCTTTATGCTCCAGGCCTCCTTCCAACGGAATGGTTATAATCTCCATATTATCATGCGGGTGTGTCCCAAAACCGGTACCGCTGGCAATAATATCATCGTTTAATACTCTTAATGCACCAAAATTAACCTTGTTGGGGTCATAATATGATGCAAAGCTGAATGAAAAGTTGGCTTTTAACCAGCCCAGGTTATTTTTTCCACGTTCATTTTCGGGATAAAATATCGTTTTCATGATGTTCTCCTATTTATATGTTTAAACACACAATTTTTATTCCACAATTTATTTATGTGTATTTTTGCAAAAAATTGTGCAGACCATGTCAAATAAGGCTATTATTGCGGGTTCAAGTGGACTAATTGGCAGTAATTTATTGGATATTTTACTACGGGAGGCTTTTTATGATGAAGTTTTAATTCTGGTTAGAAAAGAATTACCCATACAACATCCTAAATTGACTCAATTGGTAGTGGATTTTGATCAGCTGGAGCGTTATTCCAGTGCTATAACCGGTCACGCTATATTTTGCTGTCTGGGTACAACCCGGCACAAAACACCAGACAGAACTGTTTACCGCAAAATTGACCATGACTATCCTTTGATGTTGGCACAATTGGCGCATAAGAATGGAGTAGAGCAATATCATTTAGTATCCTCTATTGGCGCTAATGCTGCTTCATCAACGTTTTATATTAAAACAAAAGGCGAGATAGAAGCAGATATGCAGTTGGTCGGTATTCCTTCGTTGCATATTTATCGCCCATCTATGCTAATCGGTAAAAGAACAGAAAGACGGCCTGAGGAAAAAATAGTAACCGGCTTATTTAAAATTATAGATCCCCTATTATTTGGCGGGCTCAAAAAATACAAAAGCATCCTGGCGGCAACTGTGGCTGTTGCTATGTATAACCAATCAATACAAACTAACAAGGGCTCATTTATATATGAGTCTGACAAAATAAAAGAACTATCGTGAGCACTTACATTTCTGCTGAAAATCTTGGTCATCAATTTCATGACAACTGGCTGTTTAAAAATATAACCATCGGTATAAACCGTGGCCGCCGGGTTGCGTTGGTTGGTGTGAATGGCGCGGGTAAATCTACCCTGTTAAAATTATTGGCCGGTCACTTAAAACCAACCGAAGGCAAGGTTGTGCAGGCCCGTGACCTGAATATGGGTTACCTGGAGCAGGATCCTCATTTTAAAAACGCGGTAACCATTAGTGATTATATTTTTCATGCTGATGATGTACAACAACAGTTGATCCGTAAGTATGAAGAGCTTTTGGAAAACGACCCCGACAATGCCAAAGCCATTGAGAAAGTAATGGAAGAGATGAGTGAGGTTGATGCCTGGGAATATGAGTACAAGATCAAGACTATTTTGGGTCGGTTGGATATCCATCATCTGAATCAAAAGATCAATACCCTATCCGGTGGACAAAAGAAACGTTTGGCCCTGGCCAAGTTGCTTATTGAAGATCCGGACATTTATATTCTGGATGAGCCTACCAACCATTTGGACATTGATACTATAGAGTGGCTGGAGAAATTACTAACGGAAGGCAACAAAACCATATTAATGGTTACACACGATAGGTACTTCCTGGACAATGTATGTAACGAGATATTAGAGATAGACCGGGGTAAAATACAACCCTACAATGGCAGCTACGGATATTATTTGGAAAAGAAAGCAGAACGTGATGCTGCGGATGAAGCCACTTTCCAAAAAAACAGCAACCTATTGCGCAAAGAGTTGGAATGGATGCGCAGGCAACCACAAGCCCGCGGAACCAAATCAAAAGCCCGCATTGATGCTTATTATGACCTGGAAGAGAAAACCAAAGCTGGTGGCATACGTGAAAAGGTTGAACTGAGCGTAAAAACTGCACGCCAGGGCAACAAGATCATGGAAATGGAACACCTTTTCAAATCATTCAGCGATCGTACTTTTATTAATGACTTTAGCTATATATTCAAAAAGGGCGACCGTATTGGTTTAGCTGGCCGCAATGGCAGTGGTAAATCGACCTTACTTAACATTATCACCGGGGGCTTACAACCAGATAAAGGAACCGTAGTAAAAGGAGAAACTACCGTATTAGGTTATTTCCACCAGTCGGGCATTACTTTTAAAGATGATGAGCGCGTAATTGACATTGTAAAAAATGTGGCTGAGTTTATCACTATGGCCGATGGTAAAACCATCTCTGCCTCTGCCCTGCTTACTTTATTCCTCTTCCCTCCTGCTAAACAATATGGCTTTATATCCAAATTAAGCGGCGGGGAAAAGAAACGTCTGCAGTTGATGAGCATCCTGATGAAGAATCCAAACTTCCTGATACTGGATGAGCCTACCAATGATCTGGATATTGACACACTGAATGTACTGGAAGAGTTTTTAACTAACTATACCGGCGTACTGATGATCGTATCGCACGACAGGTATTTATTAGATAAACTAACCGATCAGCTATTTATTATGGAAGATGGCGGCCAGGTACGTATCTATAATGGCAATTACTCTTCTTACCGTATTGATCTGGAAGAAGAAAAGCAACAAGCTAAAAAGCCTGCACCTGTCGCCCCTACGCCTGTAGCTACACCTAAAAAAAGCAAGCTAAGCTTTAAGGAAGCTAAAGAACTGGAAGCAACAGAAGTGGAAATACAAGCTATAGAAAACAAGATAAAGGACAAAACCGAACAATTAAATACTACAGGTATAGCTCCGGAAAAACTGAATGAAATACTGGTTGAGATTGATGCTTTAAATAAACAATTAGATGCAAAAAGCATGCGTTGGATGGAGCTTACTGAACTAAACGAATCATAACGTGAAAATATCCGATATCATCGCTTCTGTAGGTGTAATCATACTTTTGATCGCTTTTTTATTAAATTTATTCAACAAATTATCAGCCGAAAGCAAGATATATAAACTCATGAATTTTGTAGGTGCAGGCACTTGCTGCTATGCCTCTTACATGGTTAATTTTTATCCATTTGTTGTATTAGAGGGCGTTTGGGGCTTTGTAGCCTTAATATCATTATTAAAAGTTCCACGTGGAACATCCATATAGATTGAATAATTTTGTATTCTATTATTCAAATAAGAATAAAACAACCTAATGTTCCACGTGGAACATTAACAATAAACAAGATCAAATCGCTTTATTTAAGCATAATTGACTATAAGATCATAATGTTCCACGTGGAACATGGAGGTAAAAATGTTTAAAAAATATAATGTAATAGTTGTTGGTGCAGGCCACGCCGGCTGTGAAGCCGCTGCTGCTGCTGCCAACCTGGGATCATCTGTATTGCTCATCACCATGAACATGGGCACCATTGCACAGATGAGTTGTAACCCTGCTATGGGTGGCGTTGCCAAGGGACAAATAGTGCGTGAGATAGATGCCTTAGGTGGATATTCAGGTATTATTACAGATAAAACTTCTATCCAATTTAGGATGTTAAACCAGTCAAAAGGCCCTGCTATGTGGAGCCCAAGGGCACAAAGTGACCGCATGCGCTTTGCAGAAGAGTGGCGTTTAGCTTTGGAAAGAACTCCAAATGTCGACTTCTGGCAGGATACTGTTACCTCCCTTTTAGTAAAAGATAATACCATAAAAGGAGTACGCACTTCTATAGGTGTAGAGATAGAAGCAGATGCCGTAGTACTCACCAACGGTACCTTCTTAAATGGTGTGATACATATAGGCGAAAAGAAATTTGGAGGTGGCAGATCAGGCGAAAAATCGGCTACTGGTTTAACCGAACAGCTCATTACTTTAGGTTTTGATTCAGGTAGAATGAAGACTGGTACCCCACCCCGTATTGACGGACGCAGTCTTAATTATAGCCTGATGGAAGAGCAATGGGGTGATGAAGAACGTGGCCGTTTCTCCTTCACCGATGTTGATATGATCCAGGAACAACGCTGCTGCTGGATCACTTATACCAATACCAAAGTACACGAAACATTAAAAGAAGGCTTTGAAAAATCGCCCATGTTTACTGGTCGTATTAAAGGATTAGGTCCCCGTTATTGCCCTTCTATCGAAGATAAAATAAACCGTTTTGCCGAGCGCGATCGTCACCAGATATTTGTTGAACCTGAAGGATTGAACACAGTCGAGATCTATGTAAATGGTTTTTCGACGTCTTTACCAGAGGATGTACAGTACAAAGCACTTACCCAAATACCCGGTTTCGAGACTGCCAAAATGTTCCGCCCGGGTTATGCCATAGAGTACGATTACTTCCCACCTACCCAGTTAGGTTTAACTTTAGAAACTAAACTGATCAGCAACCTGTACTTTGCCGGACAGATTAATGGTACCACCGGATACGAAGAGGCAGCCTCACAAGGCTTTATTGCAGGTATTAACGCACACCAAAAAATCAACGATAAACATGAATTGATCCTGAAAAGATCGGAGTCATATATAGGTGTATTGATTGATGATTTGGTAACAAAAGGTACCGAAGAACCCTATCGTATGTTTACCTCCAGGGCCGAACATCGCCTATTGCTACGCCAGGATAATGCCGATATCAGACTTAGCCCAATGGGTCATGAACTGGGATTGATCAATGATGAACGTTTGGAAAAGGTAAAACAAAAGGTTAAAAACTCCGATGATATCGTTGCCTATACCAGGAACAAATCAATAGACCCAAGTCATGTGAATGGCCTGTTGGATGATTTAGGTACAAGCCCCCTATCACAAAGTGTTAAACTCTTTAATTTATTAAGTCGCCCTCAAGTTGGTTTTAATGATCTTAAAAAAGCCGATGAGCCCTTAGCCGAATTATTATCAGCCTATGATAAAGAAACTATTGAGCAAGCTGAAATAAAAATCAAATATGAGAGTTACTTTATAAAAGAATTGGAAATTGTCGATCGCATGAAAAAAATGGAAGACAGAGAGATCAATCCGGAATTTGATTACCATACTCTGGTATCACTTTCAAAAGAAGCGCGCGAAAAATTAATGAAGATAAAACCACGCACATTAGGTCAGGCATCCCGAATTTCGGGTGTGTCACCGTCTGACATTTCAGTTTTAATGGTTCATGTATCCAGATAATTTATAACTAATTGATAATAAATAAGTTATAAAATATTGTTTTAAATCGATTATTTTAAATTTTTAATATCACAGATCATAAAAACATAAAAATCGCTTATATCGCCTAAAAACTATGTTAAATAAAAAACGGGTTAATTTTTCCTATTTTCCATCCTATTTTTTGGCCATTTTATTTTTTTTTGGCTGCGCAGCCCAACAACCACCGCAGGGAGGACCTCGCGACCTTACTCCACCAAAATTAGTGAAGGCAATACCTGCCAACAAAACCCGAAATTTTACGGCTAAAGAAATTAGCCTCGAATTCGATGAGTTTATTAAACTCACCAACCAGTACCAGGAAATAAGCATGAGCCCTACGATGGATAAACAACCGGAGTACACTGCTAGCAAAAGGATACTAAAAATAAAATTGAAGGATACCCTTCAAAAAAATACTACTTACGTTATCAATTTTGGAAAAGCTATCCAGGATGTTAATGAAAGCAACGTGCTTAAAAACTTTACCTACGTTTTTTCAACCGGCCCACATATTGACTCTTTGAGTATTTCCGGAACCGTTACCAATACCTTAACCCAGGAAAAAGAAAAAGATGTAACCGTGATGATCTTCACGTTAAAACAGGACTCCCTCCTTTTCGGGAAAAAGAAACCGAGCATCTTTGCCACAACAGATTCTTCAGGGAACTTTAGCTTAAACAATCTGCGTGAAGACACCTATCGCATCTATGCTTTAAAAGAAGCATCGCCTAATAAGATATTTGATAACGATCAGGAGCTAATAGCTTTTTTAAAAAAACCTATCCACCTCAGATCCGATACTTCAAATGTTCAATTAAATCTGTTTAAGCAAAATCCCGAAAAATTCAGATTCTCCGAAAAACGTTTTGATACCGACGGAAAAATGCTTTTTGTTTTTAATAAAGCACTAACTAATCCTTCTATAAAAGTTATTTATCCTGCAGACATCGACAAACAAAAACAAGTAGATTTTAGTAAAACAAAAGATACTGCTTCAGTTTATCTGCGCAATATGAATTTCGACTCCATCAGAGTAGCTGTTTTTGATAATGGCAAACCAATTGATTCTACTTCGCTTTTAAAAGGCAAAAAGGAAAGCTTTCAGCGATCGTTAACCTTTCAATATAACATTAATGGTAACAACCTGCTTAAGCCTGGTAACGACTTAAAACTAACGGCCAGTCTGCCTATAGAAAACTTTGATAATTCACTCATCACGCTAAATGAAGACTCTGTGGCAGTTGCTACCAGTGATCTTACTTTGCAAAAAGATACAGGGAACTTCAAAAAGCTCACAGTAAAATACCGCTGGCGACAAGGCAGTAAATATGAAATCATTTTTAACGAAGCCGCTTTTACATCTATTTATGGAGATAAGAATAAAAGAATATCAAAGAAATTCCAGATAGATAAAACAGATAACTATAGCACGCTCACCCTAAAAGTTACGCTCCCTGCCGACACTTCAAAAGCTTATGTTGTTGAGCTGTTGAATGATCAGAAAAAAGTTTTACAAAGTGACCCTATTACGCGTAATGGCTCTATAGTTTATAAAAACATTATCACCGGTAAATACCTGTTCAGAGTTATTTATGATGAAAATCACAACGGAAGATGGGACAGCGGCAACGTGCATCTAAAAAAACAACCCGAACAAACCTGGGTAAGTGATAAAGTAATATCCTTAAGACCAAACTGGGAAGCTGAAGAAGCTATAACGGTACCTAAGGAGCCTATTATTCCTTAAACCAACCGGAATACATAATATAATTATTGGGCAGCTGCTTTAGCATCGCCCTTTGTTCATCTGTAAGGGGTTTTATCTTTTTTGCTGGTATCCCGGCATAAAGATATCCTGATTCGCATATAGTATTTTCTAATACTACTGCACCTGCAGCTATGATCACAAATTCATTTACAACGGCATGATCCATCACAATGGCACCCATACCCACCAGGGTATGATCATGCAGTGTACACCCATGTACAAGGGCGTTATGGCCTATGGAAACATTGCTCCCAATGTTGGCAGCAGCTTTTAAGTAAGTGGCGTGTATAACTGCACCATCCTGTATATTGGTATTATCCCCTATTTTAATGTAATGCACATCACCGCGAATCACCGCGTTAAACCAAACCGAACAGTTTTTGCCCATTACCACATCACCCACAATAGTAGCATTTGGCGCTATAAAACAATCCTCACCCCAAGCAGGGCTTTTATCTTTAACGGGCAATATAACAGGCATACAATTAATTATTGAATTAATGATTTATTGAAGTATTGATTTGATGTACTTTTTATTTATGTTTGAATACAAATTTAAGCGGAAATAGCTCAGCTGGTAGAGCATCAGTTTCCCAAACTGAAGGCCGCGGGTTCGAATCCCGTTTTCCGCTCAAATTCATACTTATCTAAAGCAACTGCTCGTCACCGAACTCATCTTCAAAAGACTTTAGTATATCAAATGTCTTTATACAATCAGGTATATGGCGTTCCAAACTTTCTGTTTGTGAAGGGTACTCGTCTATAAAGTTCAAATTATCATAGACATTTAATTCATATTGCTCCATTACAGAAATAAATCTCTCTACTTCCATACCCCAACATTGTAAGTATTTAGGCTTTTTAACAAATATCTCATCCAATGAATTTTCCCTATGAGATATAACACCATATTCTAAAAATCCATCCTGACATAACTCTACTTCAAACCCATCTAAAAAATTTATCAAAGCAAACTTATCTACATACATCCCATACTTGGGGCTATTATCAATATGATGATAGATCAAAGCAACTTCATCCGGCATTTGTATAACAAGGGACTTAAATAATGCCCACAATTTGTCATTATCTACATTTATCTCAGCATAAAAATTATATACATCCTCATTAGAAGATAATCTTGTGAGTACATACCCCTCAACTATATTAGCAGTTTCTCTTTCTTTGATTCGTTTTGCTACATCACTATCAGGTGAATAATAAGAAAGTTCTGGTGTGCTAATAGTAGGAGCCAATTTTAAAGGTTTCATATTTTAAAAAACCGTATCTTCTACTTTTTCTGCATGCACAGGATAATCCGTAGTATAATGTAATCCCCTACTCTCTTTTCTTAGCATTGCCGATTTTACTACAATAAACGATACTTGTATTAAATTACGCAACTCGCAAAGCTTTACCGATAGCTTTGTTTTCTTATAAAAAGATTCAGTTTCTTCATATAATAAACCTAAACGACGTAAAGCTCTTTCCAGCCTGAAATCAGAACGGACGATACCTACATAGTCATTCATCAGTTTCTGCATTTCGCGTACATTATGTGTTACCAGGATATCCTCATTTGATAACTGTACCCCCTTTTCATCCCAATCGGGGATATTATCGGGTATAACAAAAGCTTCAAATTTACTTACCGCGTCTTCATATATACGGTGTGCGAAAACCAAAGCTTCTAATAAGGAATTGGAAGCCAACCGGTTAGCTCCATGCAATCCTGTTGATGAACACTCACCACAAGCATATAAACGTAGTATAGATGACTGCCCCACATGGTTAACCATAATACCACCACACATATAATGACATGCCGGCGCTACCGGTATCATATCCTTGGTCATATCAATACCTATCTCCAGACATTTGGCGTATATATTAGGGAAATGATTCAAAATATCCTTTTTACTGCGATGCCTGATATCGAGGTAAACAAAATCCTCACCCGATTTTTTGATCTCCGCATCAATAGCACGTGCTGTAATATCTCGCGGAGCTAATGATTTACGCTCATCATACTCCTGCATAAACTCTTCGCCATTGGTACGCCTTAACACACCACCAAAACCGCGTACTGCTTCTGATATCAGAAAGGAAGGATACTCGCCCGGATTATATAAAGCCGTAGGATGAAATTGTATAAACTCCATATTCCTTACTTTTCCTTTGGCCCTGTAAACCATCGCCACACCATCACCGGTAGCAATGGTTGGATTAGTGGTTACCGCATAAATATGACCGGCACCACCCGAAGCCATCACCGTCACTTTGGATAAGATCTTCTCCACAATATTACTTTCGGTGTTGAAAGCATAAATACCATAGCAGGTAATATCGGTACTGGATTTGCCAACCAGCTCGCCCAAATGATGTTGTGTGATCAAATCAACCGCGAAATAATGTGTTAATATCTCGATATTGGGGTTCTTATGAATCTCTTCCAAAAGAGAACGTTCTATCTCCCAACCAGTTACATCTTTATAATGCAACACCCTAAATTCGGAATGTCCACCCTCTTTGGCCAGGTCATAAAAGCCTTCGTTTGTCTTGTCGAAATTCGTTCCGTAATCAATAATTTCATTGATGCGGGCCGGACCTTCTTTAACAACGGCTTCCACAACTTCCTTGTCGCAAAGACCATCACCCGATATTAAGGTGTCTTCTATATGTTTTTCAAAAGAATCTTCTTTTTTATCCACAACCACCGCAACGCCGCCCTGGGCATACTTAGTGTTTGATTCATCTTCGTTTGATTTTGTAACTATCAGAACCTTACCATGCTTTGCAGCTTTCAGCGCAAAACTCAATCCGGCAATACCGGAACCCACAACCAGAAAATCAACAGTTTTGGTCATATTTATGTGTAAATTGTGTAAAAGTATAATTAGTGTTAACAACAGGTATAAAACCTGTTAATTTCATGTAAACAAATAGCTAATAAATAATCAACTCGTGGATAACTCCCATTTTTGATGCTAATATGAATAATTTTTGAGCGACTTTTGAGGTACTAAAGTCATATAGCTAACATTTTCCCCACTCACAAAATATTAACATAAAACTTTTTTAAATAAAATTTGATTGTCATACGAATCACAAAATCAATCAAATATAATATCAAAAGATGTGGAAAACTGTTAGTAAAATGTGAAAACTAATTAATGAAACAAAATATATCACGACTTTTGCACAATACTAACACACCAATAAACAATAGTTTTATTTATATAAAAAATTAGTTGTTATTAATTGAAATGTTGAAATGGATATCTTCGAAGAATTAAATGTGAAAGGATTTGTGGACGAATACATCGACCCCACCTTGGATCTTTTTGATGAGATTGAAAAACTTAAAAAGGAAAAAAATGCAGTTATTTTGGCTCATTATTACCAGGAACCCGATATCCAGGATATTGCGGATTATATTGGAGACAGTTTGGGGCTATCACAACAAGCCGCGAAAACTGACGCCGATATCATCGTTTTCGCCGGGGTACACTTCATGGCCGAAACCGCCAAAATACTTTCACCAAACAAAAAAGTTTTATTACCCGACTTAAAGGCAGGTTGTTCATTAGCAGATAGTTGCCCACCCCATTTATTTAAAAAGTTTAAGGAAAACTATCCGGATCACCTGGTGATCACTTATGTAAACTGTACTGCTGAACTGAAAGCTTTAAGTGATATTGTTTGTACATCAAGTAACGCGGTAGCCATTGTAGAGAGTTTGCCAAAAGATCAAAAGATCATATTTGGGCCGGATAAAAACCTGGGTGCTTATGTGGCTAAAAAAACAGGACGCGACCTGGTATTGTGGAATGGAGCCTGTATGGTTCATGAAATTTTCTCGAGGGAAAAGATAACCAAACTCAAGGAAAGATACCCCAATGCAAAATTACTGGCACATCCTGAATGCGAGGAAGTTATATTGCAAATGGCCGATTATATAGGCTCAACAACCGGGATATTAAAATATGCAGGCAGCCATCCGGATAAAGAATTTATAGTAGCAACCGAAGCAGGGATACTACACCAGATGCAAAAGGAAAACCCAGATAAAACATTTATTCCGGCGCCGCCAAATAATAATTGTGCTTGTAACGATTGTCCGCATATGAAAAGGAACACATTGGAGAAATTATACCTGTGTTTAAAAAACGGATCACCGGAAATTACCGTGCCTGAGCATATCATTGAACGCGCTGTAAAACCAATTGAACGGATGCTGGAAATATCGGCACAATTGGGCTTATAAAAAGGAATTAGTTTTGTTAAGAGGCTAAAAATCCAAAAATTTTTTTCCCGCCTTTGGCGGATATAATGGGTTTGTGCTGCTGCCGGGCGGATTTGTCTGATAGCCTAAAATCGGTCAAAAATTTCCCGCCTTCGGCGGTAGGAGGCATAAAGGAAAGAACCTGTAAAGTACAATGTGTATTGAGCTTAAAATCTCAAAAAATTTTTCCGCCTTCGGCGAAAGACATCATGTGGGTTTTGCGACGGCCCGAAAATTTTTGAGCTGTATGTGCTAATTACCAACACTAAGAAATTTACAGGTGGTCGAATTTTAGTATTTTTGCAGATTATCATATTTAAGAAAAAATGTTTGAAAACCAGGACAGGACGAATTTAGAAGACTTAGGAGAATTTGGCCTGATAGGTCATCTGACAAAAAACATCAAACTAACTCAGCAAAGCACGGTGAAAGGTGTCGGTGACGATGCTGCTGTATTGGACTTTACGGGTAAAAAGGTTTTGGTCAGCACCGATATGTTACTGGAAGGAATCCACTTTGATCTGGCTTATACTCCTCTAAAACACTTAGGCTACAAGGCTATACAGGTAAACCTGAGCGATATTTACGCCATGAATGGTACCGCTTCGCAGGTTACGGTATCCATCGGCATGTCGAGTAAGTTCCCGTTGGAAGCCATTGAAGAACTCTATGAAGGTATTTATATCGCCTGTGAAAAATATAATGTCGACTTGGTTGGCGGTGATACCACCTCGTCAAAACAGGGTTTGGTGATCAGTGTAACGTCTATCGGTTATGCGGAGGAAGCAGATGTTACTTATCGTAATACCGCAGGTGAAGGCGACCTGATCTGTGTATCGGGCGATTTAGGTGGCGCATATGTTGGTTTACAGCTGTTGGAACGCGAAAAACTGATCTACCTGGAAAATCCACAGGTTCAGCCCGATCTGGAAGGCAAGGATTATATCGTGGAACGTCAGCTAAAACCCGAAGCCCGTCGCGATATTGTGGAACTGTTGAAAAGCATTGATGTAAAACCAACAGCCATGATTGATGTATCTGATGGCCTCGCATCCGAGATATTGCACATTTGTAAACAAAGCGATAAGGGCTGTAACTTGTACGAAGACAAGATCCCGCTTGACCCGATGACCTATGAAACCGCCCGTGAATTTAACCTCGACCCTACTGTATGTGCACTGAGTGGCGGCGAAGACTACGAGCTGCTTTTTACAGTAAAACAAGCCGACTACGACAAGATCAAGTTCAAGATGGATATCACCATCATCGGGCATATAACTGAGCCTTCAGCGGGCTGTAACCTCATTACCAAAACAGGTAATGTACATGCCCTGAAAGCACAGGGATGGAATGCCTTTAAAAAAGATTGATAAGGCATGTTCAATAGTATCTTCAAAAAACTCAACGGACAGGATCCGGATAACGATAAGCCAAAGCAGGTAGCCACCGCGGTGATGTTGTTGTATATCGGGTTTATCCTGTCCATGATCACCGATTGGCTCGATGGCATCGGCATCATTCCCTTTCTTGTTGTTTTTATTGTGATCAGTGCAGTGATCACTGCTATATCGGCAGGTAAAAAATGGGCCCGGATACTGATGATTTTGTTTGTGCTTTTTAACCTGCTCTCCTTCGGTTTTACTTTGGCCCAGTTACTAAGTCAGGGTGTAAAAGAAAAATTAACTGTCCTGGTTATCGTGCTATACGCCATCGAGATTATTATTGAACTGTTAGCCTTGCGGCTGTTATTCTCTAAAGCGGCTAATGTTTGGTTTAATGAGCAAAGGGAAGATGTGACTACTTAGGCGCTTTTTCTCTCGTTTTGTCATGCTGAACGAAAGTGAAGCATCTATCTATTCTGTGGGCATAGTTCATTAATAGATTCTTCGTTCCTCAGGATGACAAATAAGTTATAGCTTTTATCGGCTACTCCCCTATAAACTTCTGATCGATCTGTTTATCAGCCTTTGCACCTAACTTTTTAATCTTCTCCGCAGTAGTTGTTAAATTTCCGCGGCCTTCCGATAGCTTGTTCAGAGCCGTATTATAGGCGCTTTGGGTCTGGTTGATGTTACGGCCTATGCTATCCATATCGCCCAGGAACCCCACAAATTTATCATACATATCGCCGCTTAGGCGGGCAATTTCCAATACGTTTCGGTTTTGGCGTTCCTGTTTCCACATACTGGCAATGGTACGCAGCGTAGCCAGTAATGTTGACGGGCTCACGATCACCACTTTTTTGTCCCAGGCATAATTGAACAGCTCGCCATCCAGCTGTACAGCAATACTAAAAGACGACTCTATGGGAACAAAAAGAAGTACAAAATCGGGCGAGTTGATCTTGTACAGATCGTGATATTTTTTGGAGGATAAACCACCGATATGGTTACGGATGGATTCGATGTGTGCCTTGGCAAAAAGTTTCCGGTCTTCCTCTGTATCGGCGTTAACCAGGCGTTCATAAGCGATCAGCGACACTTTGGAGTCGATCACCAGGTGCTTGTCATCAGGCAGGTCAATAATTACGTCGGGCTGGTAACGGGTCCCATCTGTAGTTTGCATAGCGGCTTGTACACGGTATTCCTGGTCGCGTACAAGGCCAGATCGTTCCAGTACCCTTTCCAGGATCACTTCGCCCCAGTTGCCTTGCTTTTTGTTGTCGCCTTTGAGCGCTTTGGTCAGGTTCTGCGCTTCGTCGCTGATCTGCTTGTTCATGTCCATCAGCTGGGTGATTACGCCTTTCAGTGTATTGCGTTCTGCCGCTTCCATATTATAAACCTTTTCTACCTTATCCTCAAAAGCTTTCAGGTTTTCCTTGAGCGGGTTGAGGATCATATCCAGGTTGGTACGGTTTACGTCTACAAATTCTTTCGATTTTTCTTTCAGTAGTTTTTCGGCAACGTTTTCAAATTCGCGCTGAAACTGTGTACGGATCTGTTCTACCTCTATCTTTTGTTCCTGTAGTTTTTCCTGCTGCGACTGATGGTAAGCTTTGGTGTTTTCTAATTCCTTGTTGGCCTGGGCCAATTGGCTGCGCTCAAATAACAATTCATCAAGCAGCCGGGTTTTTTCGTCCTTCAATAACTGGATGATATTTTCCTTTTCTATAGATATGACATTGCCTTTTTCTTCGGCCCTGGCCAGGTTAATTTTAAGCAGATCCTGCTCGGTGCGGAGCCGGTTCAACTCTTCTGCCGATATCAGTTCAATCGTTTTAGGCTTCTTCAAAAACAAAAAAACAGCAAGGAAAAGTATCGCCAGGGAAACAACTAATAAAATATCATTACTCATATTGATAAAAATATTAGTAAAAATATGATAATAATTTTAGCATTTCAAAATAAAATATACTTAACCTGGTATTTCGGAGTACTCGATAATGGCTTTTTATTTGGTTTTAAGCTGATTGATCAAATCGGGTTTTAGTAATTCCAGATAGGGATCGCCGCTTAATCCAAGTAACCTGGCAAAGGCGGGTTCGGTTTTGTAACCCTGCTTTTTGAGCTCAACTACCTCTTGCCTGAACGATTCGCCGTGATGCTCCAACAGCAGATACTCTACAATCATATGCCGGTAGGCGTTTTGTTGCCGGGTGGGAATATATTGACCAAAAACCTCTACAGGCCAACCATCAACGGAAAAATTAGCGACGATGGTTTCCTGTTGATTTATAATGGTATCTAATAGGCTGAAATTTTCAAAACCTGAAAAGGCTAAGATTACTGCATTTTTGAAATCGGCTTTATCGTTAAAACAACAAATGATATCCAGGTCGCTGTTTTCTATATCGATATTAATAGGAATAGTACCGGCCAAAACAGGGTCGAATGGTTGCAGAATGCCAAACACATCGTATTCCAAAAGTAGGTTATAGGCGGCCTGTTGGCGGGTGTTGCCAGCGCTTAAGTAGGTTAAATTATGGAATTGTTCTACAGGCACGTGCATACGATGGGCTATTTCGAAATGGTATACCATGGGATGCTCAGCAAGCCCTTTTTCAAATGAAGATTTACCGTTGATCCGATGGTGTCCTGAAAATATTCGAATTGGGAAACATCAATACTTTCTATATCCCTTTGCGGCCCCCATGGACCTATTACCAGGTGATAATGTGTGCCTTTGCTATGGGTGATGTTGTGATTAATAACAGACGCGTGGAATTCCTTGTCAGAAGATTTGTCAAATGAGCAATTGATCAGTCTGAAAGTACAAAAACCATATGCCAGGCTTGTTGCCAAAAACAAAAATATGGAAGCGAGCCCCATCGCAGTAGCGGCCTTTTCCGAATTAGCAAATTTTAAGGCGAGGAAAAAAACAACACAAATAATTAAAAAAGCAGGTAAGGTATGGCCCGATGGCAACAGGTAATAGTTATCCATAGATTTAATAAACATGGCCACGATGGCTGCAAAAGCTCCGAAACAGATGCTGTAATAAGGGCTTTGTTTATTAATGTAAAAATAGATAAGTCCCTTGCCGGTGAATAATATGAAAATGCTTATGATCGGATACATAATAAGCAAGCCCTCGTAAAAGGCATCATGACCAACTAAAAAATTTATAAGGAAAAGGACAACCCCCAATATATTATAGGTAAAAGAAATGATTTTTGCTTTTTTAAGTGCAGCTTTCCGGTCCTCCTCAGTATAACCCAAAGATTGATCTGTCAGAATTTTTTGAAGGTCGGCTTTATAATCTGCAGCGACCAAATCCTGGTAATTTTCCCTGAGCCACAGTAATAACTCCCGATAATCGGCAAGTTCCGAATAGCTGCGTACGGTCATTTTTGAAGTAGCCGACTCTATGTAAAACACTTTGCTCTCTATCCTGAAACCTTTGATATCGGTAAGGGCAATGCTTTTGGTTTTGAATAAGCCGGTTTGTACAAAGCTGTCTGGGTAGATAGAGATATTGCTTTTTAATTTATCCGCCACCAATATAATGCCGCCGATAATGAAAAACAGAGGAAAAAGATATATGGCTGCGCTGCCAGGAGTTGGCGTGGTGAGTAAAAAAGCGCCAAGGCCGATCATGCCAAGCGCAATAACTCCATAAAATATTTTGTACCCGGTTGATACCGGAAATTCCTGATTCATGGTAATGCGATAATTAGGTAGAACAAGATAGTAAAATAAGCGGAGTACTTACTTTGATTTCTCTACCCTTAAACCCACATCGCTGACCTCATGCAGGGGATTGTCGCGCATGTTTTGTTCTATCTCAAAGTGATAATTGCCTTTGGCCGGAAACTTTACGCCTGTTTTAAATGGTACCTGGTAGCTGTACAAATTGCCCGATCCTTTACCAAACCATTCACCATCGCGACCGGCAAGCTTTACTTCGTAGCGGGTAACTTTTACCCGCTTATCTGGCGATGTTTCGTAGATAAGCACAAACAGGTTGGAGTACTTATAATTGTCGGTAACCCGTAAATTCAGGTATAGGTTATAGGCCACGGCATCGTCGTCAATTTTGCAATCAAATTTAACCCTGTTTACATAGCTCCAGTTATGATCGGCAAGGGGAGTATTATTATCCACAACCAAGTTGGCATCAGAACAGCCGGCTAATATGGCGATCAGCAAAATACCTGTTACTACGCAAAAGGAATTCAGAACCCGTTTCATTATGCTTTATTGTCCGGAGGTGGATTATTATTGTTTTTATTTGGACGATTTGGTCGGCGTCTGTGGTTCCGGTTGCGGTTTTCCTGCGCGGGTTTGTCGCCTCCCTGGGCCTGTGGCTGTTGTTGTGGTGGTCTGTTGTTTCCTTGCTGTTGTGGTTTATTAGCCGGTCTGTTAGGTTGTTGTTGTTCCGGTTTGTCTGTCGATGGCGCAGCACCTTGCGGGCGTGGTTGATTACCGCCACGATTCTCCGGAGCAGAGTTCCCGTCTTTACGGTCTTTATTATTGCGGTTCCGGTTATTATTTTTCTTTTTATTGTTGTTGCGGCGTTCGTCCAAACGGGTTAAACTATCCTGGCCAACCACATTTTCATAATCAAGCTCTTTTGCTGATTGGGTTTCTACCTCCACCAGTTCGCCCAGATCGGCAGGGATAATACCTTCTTTATTTTGCTGCTGAATTTCTTTTACCTTGCTGATAGGCAATGGTACCCATGATTCTTCGCGGGGATAGCTAAACCACATGATCTTTTTAAATATATCCGTTTTTTGCAAACGGGCATCACCTTTTTCGGTACGCAATACGTTCACATTATCGGGGATATATTTCAGTGCATCCATATAGGTGTCCAGCTCATAGTTGAGGCAGCATTTCAACTTACCGCATTGGCCTGCCAGCTTTAAGGTGTTTAGCGAAAGATTCTGATAACGTGCCGCCGAAGTAGATACGGTTTTAAAATCGGTAAGCCAAGTGGAGCAGCATAACTCGCGACCACATGAACCAATGCCGCCTAAGCGACTTGCTTCCTGACGCATACCTATCTGCCGCATCTCGATACGGATCCGGAACGTTTCGGCCATTTTTTTGATCAGTTCCCTGAAATCAACGCGGCCTTCGGCTGTATAATAAAAAGTGGCTTTGGTTTTATCGCCCTGGTAATCCACATCGCTCAGTTTCATACTCAGGTTAAGGTCAAGGGCCAGCTTGCGCGATTTGTGCATGGTTTCCCATTCCATATCCTTGGCCGCTTTCCACTTATCAACATCGGCTACGGTAGCTTTGCGGTATATCTTTTTCACCACATCAGCTTCCTTTACATGGCGTTTAACCATTTGCATGCGCACCAGTTCGCCGGTTAACGATACATGGCCAATATCATAACCGCCGGTAGTTGCTTCTACAGCCACCAATTCGCCGGCTTCCAGGTAAATATTGTCGTTATTTACAAAAAACTCTTTTCGTGAGCCTTTAAATTTTACTTCAATAACCGGGAACGGTTTATAGTTTGTTGGCATGTCCATGTGAGCAAGCCAATCGTAAACATCTAATTTGCTGCAACCATTAGTAAGGCATGAACCATTACTTTTGCAGCCCGCAGGCGAACATCCGCCACCTGTTGAACAACTTCCACAACCCATAATTAATTTGGTATATATTGACTCCCCTGAGGGATGGTTTTTAAATTTAATATTTTAATAATCTGTAAAGATACATCTAAAAATAAAATTTTAGGGTTCGCATTTCGCTCTACATGATAATGTGCTTTTTCGAGCTCATCGCTTATATATTGGCTCTTTTCGATGCTCAGCACATTGGTCATTTTTTGCGCTGTTTCCAGCTCTTTTGCGGGCAGGTGCACCAGATTACCGGCTCCGGCCATCAGCAGGCAGCACTCGCGTATAAAGCTAATGCCGTAGCGTATAAAGTTTTTCTGGTTTTCGCGGCCCATTTTGGCAAACTGATCAACAAAGCTTAAAACTTCCAGTCCCTTATTGCTAAAGCAAAGGCGCAGCCATTGTACAAAAAGGTCGTGATAGCCTTTATTGTCCTGCTGTAGCATGGCCAGGGCCTCGGTCAGGTTGCCATTGCTTAAGTAGGCGATTTCGGCGGCGGCATCCTCGGTTTGGTTATGTTGGGTAAGGAGGTGTTGTTTTATTTCGTCGTACGTTAGGCTGGGTATTTTAACCAGCTGCGTGCGCGACAAGATAGTGTTCAGGATCTGATCCTGATTTTGCGCTACCAATATAAACAGTGTGTTGGGCTGCGGCTCCTCAATAATTTTTAGCAAGGCATTGCCTTCTTTGTCCAGGTATTCGGGCAGCCAGAGGATCAGGATCTTATAAACTGATTCAAAAGGTTTAAAGCTGAGTTTTTTAATGATCTGGTGGCACTCGGCAATATTGATATTGGCCTGCTTGTTCTCGGCATCCAGATATCCGCGCCAGTCATCAAGGCTCAGGTAGGGATTTACCGTGAAAGCTTCGCGCCACTGCTCAATGAAGGTAAGGGCAGTATCATCCTTATGTTTTGCAAAAAAGGGATAGGAGAAATGCAGATCGGGATGCATCAGCTTTTGATATTTACGGCATGATGCGCATTCGCCGCAGGAATCATCCGCCTGCTTGTTTTCGCACGATAAAAACTGCGCGTAAGCAACTGCCAATGCCAGGCTGCCAGACCCTTCGGGACCCAAAAATAACTGCGCGTGGCTTACCCGGTTCTCGGCTACCGTGTTCACCAATCTTTGCTTTACAGCCTCCTGTCCAACTATATCTTTAAACTGCATTTGGTGCAAAATAAGAATTAGATGTGAGATATGAGATATGAGATATAAGATTGCCTTGCTTTTTTGTAATTAATGGGCTGTTAATAAGCTATTTAATTGATTGTTGCGATAGCAATAGTTTAAAAAGAATATCCTATACCTTTGCATAATGAAAATATCACATCTCATATCTCATATCTTACATCTATTATGAGGGTAATGGCTTTTGATTATGGTACCAAACGTATAGGCATCGCGGTAACCGATCCCCTGCAGATTATTGCTACAGGACTGGATACCATACATCCGCAGTACATCGTAGATTACCTGAAAAACTACCTGCAAACTGAGCAGGTAGAGCGCTTTATAGTGGGCGAACCCAAGCAAATGGATAACACACCCTCCCAATCGGCTGTGCATGTAAAAGGCTTTGTAACCCTGCTTAAAAAGAACTTTCCGGATGTTCCCATCGAAATGCTGGATGAGCGGTTTACCTCCAAAATGGCATCGGCCACTATCGCCCAAAGCGGCATGAACAAGAAAAACCGGCAAAATAAGGAATTGGTTGATACGATATCGGCAGTGATATTGCTGCAAAGCTACATGGACCGTAGATTATTTTGAACCATGATTTACATGATTAGGGGATTTCTTGATTCTCTGCGTAATATCTGAAGCATGATTAATAGGATTTATTGATTAGCACGATTGAGAAAAAAATCCTATTAATCCTTCAATCAAGCGAATCAAGGTTCAGAAACATTACAATAGCTTATTATTATGCATACGTTTAAATTGTAAGCTTTTTGACCCAAAGTTTATCAATAACCCTATTCCATTTTGTAGGCCTCTAAATAATTCATGGCTTGGGCCAGGTGTACTTCTTCTAAAGCGATAATGGCTTTTAGTTCTACCATAATTGAGCCTTCTATAAAAAAGTCAACCCGTCGTGTGCCTATTTCAATGCCGTCATAATAGATGATCATATCCAATTCTCTGGAGTAAGCTAAGCCTGCTTTCGATAGTTCTATGGCTAATGCCCGCTGATAAATGACTTCTTGAAAGCCATTCCCTAAGGCATTATGAACTTTCATGGCACACCCAATTATTTTTTTAGTTAATTCTTTATGCTGCAATAAAAAAATGATCAATAAACTAAAATCAAGGTAATCAATAAATCCTATTAGTCCCTATTGTTTTCTTCTGAACCATGATTTACTTGATTGAAGGATTAGTAGGTTTTTTTCTCAGAATCAAGGCTATCAGTAAATCCTATTAATCATGGTTCAAAACACTAATCAAGCAAACCATGGTTCAGAAATTCTATTAAAAACAAAATCCTTATCTTTGCCGCCATGGATATTCTACCACATGGCCTACAGGCATACTTAGATGACCATTGCGATCCCGAGCCGGCAGCGTTGCAAAAGCTCAACCGGGAAACGCATTTAAAGGTGCTCCGTCCGCATATGCTGTCGGGTCATTATCAGGGCCGTTTGCTCAGTTTTTTGAGCAAAATGGTACAGCCTAAATTGATTCTGGAGATAGGCACTTTTACAGGCTACTCTGCCATTTGCCTGGCCGAAGGCCTGGTGGAAGGCGGTATTCTGCATACCATCGAAGTGAACCGCGAGATGGAGGAAATCATCAATTCACACTTTAAATCAACAAATGTTGAAAACAAAATAAAACTGCATTTTGGCCAGGCAGAGGCCATTATAGCTGATTTAGAGGAAGATAATTTCGACCTGGTGTTTATTGATGCGGATAAAAAGAATAATTTTACTTACTTTCAAATGACTTTTGACAAGGTCAGGTCCGGAGGATTAATAATAATTGACAATGTTTTGTGGAAAGGAAAGGTGTACGGTGACGAAAAAGATACCGATACCGAGAACATCCGCAAACTAAATGACCAGATAGCTGTTGACCCCAGGGTTGAAAAATTGATCCTGCCGGTACGCGATGGGCTGTTGGTTATCAGAAAAAAATAAATTATGAAAAAAATCTTACTGATTACATCATTGTTGATCTCAACATTAGCTGCTTCAGCACAGAAAAATACCCCAACTTCTTACATAGAAAAATTCAAAGACGACGCCATCCGCATTATGCACGAAACCGGGATCCCGGCAAGTATCGTTTTAGGCGTGGCCATGCATGAGTCGGCCAGCGGTAACAGCACTCTGGCTCAGCATTTAAACAACCAGTTTGGCGTAAAAGGCGGCGGCGGCGCTGTTTTTTACAAAGGCCATAAAAAAGTACGTACGGCATATAAAAAATATGATTCGGTGATGGATTCTTTCCAGGATTTTGCCCGTATCATGACCGAGCGCAAACAGTTCAGTCACCTGGCAGATGCGCTCACACATTATGATTACCTGGGATGGGCCAAAGGCATACAACGCAGTGGCTATGCCGGCAGCCGCAAATGGGCCTCGCAAGTGTTGGGCATTATCCGCAAGTATGACCTGCATGATCTTGACGAAAAACCACAGGATTCCGTAAAGCAGGTAAGGCCTCAATTAGCAGAAACAAACTAATAAAGAATTGCGAGTCAGGAGTTAAGAGAGTCAGGAATCAAGATGGAAGAAAGGTCCTTCGTCTTGATTCCTGACTCTCTCGATTCTTGTCTCTTTTTAATAGTATGCAAAAACAAATCTATCTCCTACTCGTCGCGGCTGTTTGCCTTGCTTCCTGTTCATCCAAAAAGAAAACCATCTCTAACAGGCAGGTTCGGCAGAACAACAGTACCATCAAAAAGCAAAACCAGGACGCTATTGCCAGTTATCAGTCGTACACCTCGCTTTCCTATATCGAACGGTTTAAAGGCATAGCCATACAGGAAATGAACCAGTATGGTATACCGGCAAGTATTACACTGGCGCAAGGTTTATTTGAATCGGGCAGCGGCAATAGCGACCTGGCCAAAATTGCCAACAACCATTTTGGTATTAAATGCACCAGCGAATGGAGAGGGAAAAGTTATTATAAAGACGATGATAGCCACAATGAATGTTTTAGGGTATATGATAACCCCGATGACTCTTATCGCGACCACTCTGCTTTTCTGAAACGTAAAAACTATGCCCGACTGTTTGAACTGGACAAAAATGATTACGAAGGCTGGGCCCGCGGACTAAAACAGTGCGGCTATGCCACCAACCCCAAATACCCCGAGCTGCTCATTAATATTATTGTGCGTTATCATCTTGACCAGTATGATCGCCCTGAAGGAGAAATTGCCAAAATCAAACGCGAAGACCGTGTGCTTACGCAAATCAATAATAATATAGGTAAAGCCGATACCGACACCATTGCTAAAACCAAACCCGACGATAAAATATATACCGTTAAGCAAGGCGATACACTATACAACATATCCAAACGTTTTGGAATAACAGTTGATGAGTTAAAGGCGCTGAACAGTATTGCTGATGACCGCATATCCATTGGCCAAAAATTGGTAGTGGTGAAGTAGCTGCGAGTATCAAGTAGTTAGTATCAAGTATCATGATTCCTTCCTGCAGTATACAGATATCGCTTTCAAAAGTCGTGATACTTGATACTAACTACTTGATACCATCAAAAAGCTGTTAATTGTTGTTAAATAATATGAACAGGCATTGCCAAACGTTTATTTTTGGCGTCACCATGAAAATATGGTTGCTATTGATTTTATGTACCCTACCTGCAACGGTTTTTGCTCAGCAAAAAACAGTTGATGGTATTGTATTTGATAAAGACAGCAAAGGCCGTATTGCCAAAGTAAATGTGCTCAACGCTACAACCGGCAAATCAGTTTATAATACCTTTAAGGGGGAGTTTAATATAGAGGCTAAACCCGGCGATGTGCTTATTTTCACCAAGCCCGATCATTATGCCGATACCCTTCAATTGCAAAACAATGCGTCGCTGGCTGTTTATATGAAACGGTCGGCCATACAACTTAAAGAGGTTTTTGTGCGTGATACGATGCTCAATCCGCAGAAACTGCTGGAATCGACAAAAAGGGACTATACCAAAATTTATGGATCGCTGGATAATCATGACCTGCTTTCTGTCGCGCCAGGCCTGGGTGCGGGCCTGGGTATAGATGCTTTATGGAATGCACTAAGCCGCAGCGGCCGCAATGCCGAAAAGCTGCGTGGCATTATTGAGCGCGATTACAAACAAAACGTGATCGACTTTAGGTTTAACCGTACCTACGTTGGCAACATTACCCATTTGAAAGATCAGCAACTGACCGATTTTATGCAACGTTACCGCCCTGGCTACTACCTGGTGACCACCGCCAGCGACTATGAATTCATTGCCTCTATCAAATCAAACCTCAGGCGCTTTTTGCGCTCGCCCCGGGTGTTTGCTTTACCTCAACTGGTTGCACCTAAGCCGGGGGATCTGGCAAATTGATGTTTGCTATTCCCGCCCCGCCAATATCGTTACATATTAAAATAGTTATTTCGAAAAAGTCTATCCTATTAAGAAAAAAATAAGATAATTGCACTTGCCGAATAGCGCCTTGTGCGATATTTTTTTCTTTTTAATGTTAAATAATAACATAATATTATCCATTAATTAACAAGGATAATCCATTTTTGAGTTAAATATATTTATTTATAATGGAGTAATATTTAACCAATAATAAACGAAATCAATAAGCCTAACCCAATGAGTAACCTTATCACCAGGTATTTACGCTTTGTTTTTATTTCGGTTCCATGCCGGTTAGTTTTTTGTAAAAAAGTTCAACTAATCAAAAACTAATAAATAAAAACCACTAACCATGAAATCAAAATCACTATTGCCGGTATTGCTGGCCCTGATCGCTGTGCTGTTTACTCAATGTAAAAAACAGGAAGACGTTATCGGCGGTACCAACGAAAGCGAAGCCAAACAAAAAGTTAGTTCTGTAATGTGCCAGGATTGTGCCGAGAGTACAACCAAGATCACCGGCTCGCAGGCCCAAACACTGGCCTCCACCTATGCCCCACAGCTTAACTTTGATCAGGCTACGCCAGATTATCCTACCTCTGTTGAAAATGTTTTTGCCAATACCGATCCTGCCAGCATTGTTTGCGGCGGTACACTTTCGCTGGTTAACCGTGATGCACCCCGCAGCAAGGATTTTCCAACTTACTACGAAGTTCAACAAAACCCCAATAATAGCAGCCGCGTATTTATTGATTACTGGTGGACTTACAAAACACAATCAACCTGCTTCCAGAACCTGGGCGGCCATGATTACGACTGGGAGCATGTTGTGGTACAGGTAAACACCCAAACCAACAAGATACTTACCGTTACTTACTTTCAGCATGCCGGCTGGTATACCCGCGATTGGCGCACTGTTGCCGCCGGAACCCGTGTGCAGGTATGGGTGGGCAAAACCGCCCACGGTAGCTACCACTTTGGCAACTCCATCTCTTTTCCGGGTTATGCCTGCTCTTATTATGGCGATTACCGGAACCCTGCGAGTGCTAATGACCAGGTGCTTACCGGTAACAACCTGGTAGAGATCAGCTGTAATATTACGGCATTGAGCTTTAATGGCAACTGGGGCACAACCGTGGGTAAAGGTCCGTTGTATCGCGGCCGCGCTTACTGGTCGTTCTCAACGTGTGCCGGGCACGATGGTATTACCGGTACCGATGGCTGCAGCCAAAGCAGTTTTGCTGATGGTACACTGATAGGTAGCATTAATTAAGCCTGAATTAAAATAAGAAAAAAATAAACAGTAAAGAGGCTGCTATATAACAACGGCCTCTTTACTGTTAAAATTATCTATAGGTTAATATATTTTAATAAACACGCGATTTAATTAATAATGCATTATATGCAATATGATAATGAATTATTAATAAAAAAATACATTTTAATGTGCTAATATTGTGTATAAATAAAAAAAATATGAAAAAAACACTACTCTTGAATTCTTTACTAACGGGTTTTCTCGGATCGGTATTACTTGTTGCCGGTTGTAAAAAGGACATGGTCAAAACTCCGGGAACAGACACCGGTAACCCGAAATTAAAAACCCAATCTGCCGGCGATAATAAGTATGATCTGCTGGGTTTTGGCTACGATGCAACCGGCGAATATGCCAGTTCAAATTCTGCAACTTACCAGGTGATCGATATTGATAAGCTGGTGCAGAATGAGCCCGGACGTTATGTGCCCGATGTAAATGTTACACAATATGCAGAATATGCGGCAGGTGGAAATGCTTCGGATTATTTGCATAGCTTAACATCAAACACAACTGCTACATTGTCGCCGTTGGGGTTGAGCAGCTTTTGGGGCGCAACACTTACCGTAAACTTTCATGAAACAAGTAAGATCTCATCAAAATACTCGTATGCCAGCGCATCGGTGATCATCAAACAAAAAAGATTAAAATTTAACGCGCCGATTGATCTGATCAAAAGCACGTATTTAACCTCTATATTCAAATCAGACGTGAGCGCCATGTCGGCTCAGCAATTGGTGACCAAGTATGGTACCCATGTTTTAACCGATATTGTTTTAGGAGCCAAGCTGAATGTTTTTTATCGCTCACAAAGCTCAAGCTCAAACAGGGGCCTTTCGGTAAAAGCTGGTTTAGATGTTCATGGCCTTTTTCATACGTTTGGCATAAAATCAGATGTAACTTATGCCGATTCATCTGTAAATTCAAACTATGATCAAACCATGTACTACAGCACAGTGGGTGGCGACGGAACAAAAGGTGTATTTGGCCAGCTTAGCCTTGATAATACCGCACCAAAAGTAGATATCACCGCATGGCAAAGCAGCTGTACACGTGATAATGCAGCTTTTATACAAATAAGCAACGTGGCTGGAGCCGCTATTCCACTACAAGACCTGATTGATGATCCGGCAAAAAAACAAGCGGTAGCAGATTATATAGCCCAGTATATAACAGGCAAGCAAATAACTTTAGCGGATGTATTGGCAACCATTGGATCGAAACAGTTTTATAATGTTTTTCTGAGAATGGATGGCTCAAAATTTGTTTCAAATTCGGCAGGCAGCGGCGTTGTAAATGCGCAATATAGTGCGGGCCCGTATGAAAAAATGTTATTTACCAAACAGCCAGACGGTACTTACGTCATCGAATCGAATTACTTCCCCGGGTTGTTTTTAAGAATGGACGGCAGCAGTGTTCCCAATAATCCAGCTAACGGCGCCGGTATTGTAAACCTGAATAACCCGGTTGGTCCTTGGGAAAGGTTTAATATTACCAAACAAAGCGATGGCACTTATACCATACAATCAGCCGCTTTTGCAAATACTTACCTGCGGATAGATGGTAGCGGCCTTAACTCTTTTAATGGTAATGGTGGCGGTCGTGTAAACTGCCAGAAGCCAACACCTGGGCCTTGGGAAAAATTTGTAATAAAACCAGATCTGTACTAATCAGAAAATAAGAAAAGAAAAAAGGCCCTGGTTTTGATCAGGGCCTTTTCTTTTTTAACAATAGATTTTTATATCGTGTTGTGTGTGATCAAAAATTAGGATCAAAGTTAAAATAGATGGGGTTTGATAAGCCCACCATGTTACCGCTCAGGGCGATGGAGCCCGGAACCTGAGGATATGGGGTTGACGGACCTTGTACTTCTATACGATAGTAGCTGCGGCCCTGCGCTTGCGGGGTATCTGTAAACTCCACAGAGGCTATCTTCCCGCTTACCAGGTATGTGCCAAACTTATCGCCATTTTTTATCACGTTTACGGTATAGGTGGAGTCGGATACGGTTTTGCCGGTTAACTTAACCTGGAACTTTGCGGGTTTGCCCGTGGCTTTGGTGTTATCGCCCATCATCATATCCATTTTACCGTCCTGATCAATATCCGCATAAAATTCAACACGCGGGGCGTATGGGTTTGAGCTTATACATACCCGGCCATTGGTAAGCGCGTCTATCACAGCCTGCGAGGTTCGCGCCGTAGCAAATACCCAGGTGGTGGGTGTGCCTACATAATTGGCTTTGGCCTGATAGGTGTTTTTGGATGGTTGCTCGGTTCCTTCTGGTGTGCCGTGGTGAGCGTCGCTGCCTCCCCTGCCGGTTAGTTTACGGCCGGAGGAAAGCATATCGTCCCAGATCATGATGGCATTGGCGTTTTTTGACCAGATAGCCGAGTTCCAAACCTCAATGGAGTTCACCATATCATAGGAATATCCGAAATGATCCTTCCCGCTTGGATGATTGGCCGACAAATGGATGCCCAGCTCTTTTTTTACGGCGCCAACTACAACATCACGCTGATCGCGTACGTCATACAGCCGTTGATGATCATAGGGTTTGGCCGAAAACGCGTTGCCATGCCCGCGAACGGTGGTCCACTCGGCGCCATACAACAGTAGTATCGAGTCCGACTTAAATTCCGGATCGGCCCAGGTATTGTGTGCTACATCGCCGTTCACATGGTTGTCATGATCGGTGATACAGATATAATCGATACCAACCGCTTTTGAAAAAGAGAGGATCTTGGCGATGGAATTGTTGGATGACTCCTTGCTGTGGCGGGAGTGTACATGCAGTTCGCCTTTGAGCCATACGCCTTTACTCAGGCTGGCAATGGGAGGCAGTACCTCTGGTGTAACGGGTGCCCAGGGATTGCTATGAGCCGATGGCGACTGACTTTGCGCATAGCTACCGGAGTAGGCCAGGAAGATGGCCAATGCAGTACCGGCAATACCCTTGAATAACGGGTTGCCGGGAAGAGATTTTTGTAAAAAGGAGTTCATTTGCTTTATATATAACCATGTACGGGGTATCTGGCAGCCAAACTACTCTATGGATATTAGCAAATTGTTAAAGGCCGGAAAATGTAGTATAAATGTGACAAAGCAGAAAATCTCTGTAGCAAGGATTTTTAAGGAAATACTGAATGATCGTTTACATAGAAACGGAGTATCAAAATACACCTAAATTGTAAATGTTTAATACAATATAAATAAATCCTGTAAACAGAATAACCGTACTGCAATACACCAGCAGATCGGACAATTGGAACCTTTTTGAATATGGCGGCTGCGGCTGCCTGGAGATGGATAAGTGTTTAACAGGTGCTTTTTTAAAGGTTACATCTGCCGGTTGCAGGTAAAGCATATCATGCCAGGTTTCATATAGCTGGGCAAAATACTGCTCATTCTCGGGATGGGCATTTATCCATTCCTTAATTTGCGTAATCTCCGCGGCGTTGACGGCATGGGTAATATACCTCACTAATAAGTATGTAATTTCATTGTTATCCATACTCAAATTATCATTGAGGAAAATCCGTTTTAGTTATTCCTTATACTTTTCACAGGATTTGATATAGCCGCCCTGATGGCCTGAATGCTTACTGTTAAGAAGGCAATACCCAGCGCAACCACAGCCGCCAGGCCAAATACCCACCACGTAATTTCAATACGATACGCAAAATTTTGCAGCCAGTTATGCATGGCCCACCAGGCAATGGGGGTGCCTATAATAATGGCTATCATGATGAGCTTTAAAAAGCTGCCGGTTAACAGGCCAACGATATTACTAACAGAAGCACCCAATACCTTGCGTATGCCTATCTCTTTGGTGCGCTGCACAGTAATTAATGATATTAAGCCCAGCATGCCTAAACAGCTGATAACAATAGCTATGATAGAGCTGGTTTTGATGAGTTTGTTGATCATTTCATCTTTACGATAAAAATCGGCGAGTTGCTCATCCAGAAAATGATATTCAAATACGTTTTGTGGAAATGCTACCTGCCACTTTTGTTGAATGGCGTTAATGGTTTGGCTTTGATGCTGTCCTGAAATTTTTACCGCGGCATACTCATACAAAGCCGATTTGGATGCAATTACGGCAGGATCAATTTTGTCATGTAAAGAATGGATATGAAAGTCTTTAACAACGCCTACAATGATCCCGTTTTTGTCGCTGAAATCACCGTCTATTAATTGGCGCCCAATAATCTGTTCGGGGTTTTTGATCCCTAATTTTAGCAATAGCTGCTCATTAACCAGATATGCGGTAGCATTGGTGTCTGTAGCGGTTATATTGCGGCCAGCCAACAGCTGTAAGCCAAAGGTTTTGGTATAGTTTTCATCACCAATTACACTTCTAACAGCGAATTTCTCCCATGGTTTATTATCAAAACGGATGGTGCCTCCTTTATCCGATGTTGAAGAAGGTGGACGGTAGCAAAAGCTCACGTTTTTAACATCGGGATTGGCGCTAAGCTCGTTGTGCAGAAACGATAGCTTTGCAGCGTCGTTATTTGGAACCGGGAGCATAATAACAGCATCTTTGTTAAACCCGAGATTGGCGTTTTTAAGAAATTTTACCTGCAGGGTTATAATTAAAGTACAAACAATAAGCACCTGGGCTACTACATTTTGAGCAACAATTAACACCCCGCGCGATAATTTTGACGTAGGGTTAATGTTACTGATGATGTTTTTTAGAGCGTTTACCGGTTTAAACCGGCTGAGTATGACGGCCGGATAAAAACCGGCTATAAATACTACCAAAACGATCAATACACCCAAAAATAAGATAAGGTTTTTGTTGATAGCCAAAGGCAGTTGAAGCCAGCTATTGAGCTGAGGTAAAAACAAAGCGGTCATTAAAACGGCTATAGCTGCGGCAGCCAGCGTTACATAAGCTGTTTCGGTTATAAATTGCCAGAAAATACCTTTCTGGGTGCTTCCTAAAACCTTGCGGGTACCAATTTCTTTGGCCCGGGTAAGGCTTTGGGCAGTAGCCATATTGATAAAATTAACACAGGCTATCAAGATCAATGCAAGCCCGATAGTGGCCAGTATCAATAGCAGTGGTTTGGCAATGGTTCCGCTGTAGCGGTTGTCAAAGTGAATATCGACCAGGGGTTGTAAATGAAAATGATAAACGCCGCCGTATGCCTCCAGCGGTTTTTTAGTGATCTCTGGTATGCGCTGATCAACCGCTTTTAATGATTGATCATCATGTAATAATACGTATACATGGTTTTTAGAAGAAATAAAGCCAATATCGGTCCAAAAGTCTTTCATATCCGGATACATCGGTTTAACCGATGCAAGCGACAGGAACATTTTTGATTGTACATCGGTGTTTTTGGGATTATCCTCCAAAACACCAGTGATCGTTACGTTATATTTATTATCCAGCCTGATGGTTTTGCCGGTAGCATCTGTGGTATTAAAGTATTTTTTAGCCAGGTCGGCAGTAATAACAGCGGTATAAGGCTCTGTTAAGGGGGTATTTTGGTTGCCCGATATCCAGTTATAGCTAAATAGTTTGAACCAGTTATTATCAGTAAAGGCTACGGTTTCTGTTTCGTTAAAAAGATTTTGTTTGGTTGTGCCGGATTGAGTTGCAGCCACGGTAAAAGTGCGTTTTTCAAGCAATACCGTTTGATTTTCAACCGCTGGTATCCCCTGTTTTAGTATTTGTCCTAAAACGTAAGGCGTGCCCTGGTCATATTCAATGCTGCCATCGGGTAAATGCAGCTCGGTCACTGCACGGTATACGCGTTTGGCATTGGCGTGGTAGGTATCAAAACTTAAATGATATGAGATAAATAAAAACAGCACAATAGTACAGCTTATTCCCAGGGCCAGGCCAAATATATTGATGAGTGAATAAAACGGACGCTTGTAAAAATTTCGCCAGGCTATTTTTAAGTAACTACGGATCATATTATACTAATTATTAAAAACCAGCAGCATATTTAATACCAAAAATATAAAATGCTATCAGTCAGATGATTAATGGCCGTTTATGCTAATGTGATTGTTCGGTACCGAACAGGCGCGTTTGCTAATGATACAGGTGTATGAAATAGCTTAGCAAGGACTGTTGGATTACAATAATTTCTGCTGTACTGCTGCCATTAATAGCTCTGCGGTGTTTTTCACTTCAAACTTTTGCAGCAGGTTTTTTCGGTGTGTATCAACGGTAAGGGGGCTCAGGAAAAGTTCTGTGGCAATGGCCGCTGTGGTTTTGCCCTGGGCTAGCAACTCCAGGATCTGTTTTTCTCTTTTGGTGATGGAAGCCACCTCATTTAGTCCGGCTTTTGAGGGACGCCCCATGATCTCTTTGGCCTCGCGACTAAAGGAGATCAGCCCGTGCAGGGCTTCCTGTATACAGGTGAGCAATTCATCGGGCGATACATTTTTGAGCAAATAGCCGCTGGCGCCGCTCTGCAGCATTTGCAGCATCATACTGCGTTCGGTTTGATTGCTCAGCCCCAACACAATGGTTTCGGGCGAGATCTTCTTGATCTCCTTACATAACTCAATACCGCTCACATCGGGCAAACTAATATCTAACAATACCAGGTTTACGTCGTTCTGCCTTAAAAAAGAAATAAACTCCATGCCCCTTGTAAAGCTTACCGTAGCATAAACAGCAGCTTCGGGTTTTAACAATGATTTCAGTCCCTCTATCACCATGGGGTGATCGTCAATAATGGCTATTATGATCTTATCCTGCCGCATTTAATTCGATGTTAATGGTGGTCCCTTCATTGATCACCGATTCTATATCCATTTTCCCCTTCATATAGTCTACCCGGTTTTTAATATTACTAAAGCCTATCCCTTCGGCATCTAAGGCCGCCTGGGTATCAAACCCAATGCCGTTATCTTCAATAGTTATTAAAAAGATCTCGTCGTTTTGGCTGCATTGTAATATGATATTGCTGGCTTGCGCGTGCCTTACCGCATTTGATAAAAGCTCCTGTACAATACGATAAATGTTAGCCTGTATAACCGCGGGCATATCTTTCCGGATATCATAAGCCTGGAATTTGATCCTGGTTTGTGTGCTCATCAATGATTCGCACAGATCGCGCAGGGCTGTTTCCAAGCCCAGCCGCAGCAGGCTTTCGGGCATCATGTTGCGGGCTATGCGCCGCAACTCTGCCACCGAATGGTCCAGCTGCAATATCACACCGTCAAGCTCCTGATGCCCTGCCGCCTTAGCCTGTCCCGAAAGTTTTATTTTGATACCCGAAAGCATGCCGCCCAGGCCATCATGCAGATCGCGGGCCACACGTTGCCGTTCCTGCTCTTCGCCGGTAAGCATGGCCTGGGTAAATTTGAGCTGCTGCTGCTGTTCTATCTCTTTTAACTGTTGCTGATGGTTCAGTTCCTTTTGTTGCGCCAGTTTTTTGCTGTTGCGATAATAGTAGATCAAAAATACCGTAATGATGAGTAAAGTGATGCTGGCAATACCCAGTAACCAATTGGTCAGTTTAGCTTTTTGCCTGCCAGCTTCCAGCTCCGTAATTTTTTTCTGTTTTTCGGCAGTCTGGTACTTTATTTCCAGCGAGTTTATTTTGGTTTCCAGGGTACTGTGGGCTATGCTATCGCTCAGGGCACTGTACCGTTTCATCCAATCATAGGCTCCGGCCTTATCCTTGAGTTCTTCATCAGTTAGCGCCAGACAATAAAATAACTGCGACCGGTTTGAGGCGATGTTCATGAATGGCTTACGGTGGCTAAGATCAAGCGCAACACTCTTGGCCTGCTGAAAGGATTTTTTATTATACAGGGCATAAAATTTTTGCATCAGCAGCCGCTGTTCCGGATACTCCTGCTGTAATTTTTGCGCCAGCGCAATACCCTTATCAATAACGCTGAGCGATTGATCAAACTGCCCGGCTATAGTAAGGCGCATGCCCTCGCCGGCATAATAATCAAGCCAGATATCGGCATCGGGGTAAGGTGTTAGTAAAACGCGCATGCTATCCAACATGGCGGCGGCTTGTGTTGCCTTGCCCGATAGTGAATAGTTTTCAGACAGTGTATGATAGGCCGATGCCAGGTATTGCGCATCTTTCGGCGCATTTTTAAGTGTGGCAATGGCTTTAAAAAGATAAATCTCGGCTTTTTTAAAATTGTTTAAATTTTTAAACGCGAAAGCTATATCCAGGTAAATTTTACCAGTATAACCGCGGTCGCCGGCCTGTTGGGCCAATGGAAGGGCCTGGTTCAGGAGGATGTTTACGTAAGCTTCGGGGTTGTCATTTTTATATTGCAGCAAGCGGGCATAGTCATGCAGGCCTTTGGCTCGTATCAAATAAGCATCGGCGGTATGATACTTTTGTAGTTCTTTATCGGCTTGTAAATACGTTTTTATAGCCGAGTCGGGGCGCGAACCAGGTAATGTACCCGCCTGGAAAACCAAAAAAACAGATCGCAGGTATTTATTGTCGCCGCTGTATTTACGCCCCTGCTGTAAGTATTGGCGGGCCTTTAAGGTATCTTCCGACAGGATAAAATAATCTGTTAGCCGGAAACAGCTGCGGGCCTTGGCGCTATCGGGTACAGGGGTGTTTAGGGCTAAGCGTATGCTGTCGGCATAATGCTTTCCGTTAAGAGGCAGCTGCGCGCGACTGCTCAAGGCTATCGCCATAAAAACTATCAGATTGTAATATTTTTTCATTGGTTTAAGCTGAAGACTTTGGTAGATGCAGGATAATCAGGGGCCTAAATTTAATGGTAAAGTTTTCTTTTATCCAAATACCAGCCCTGAAATTCCTTTTATGCAAAGTTGAATTATTTAAAAAGCATTAAAAATACCTAACTATAGGTATAAAAAAATACCAGATATACCTGATTGTTTGGTGTGATTACCCACCCTACTTTTGAAACGCCTACTCCCTAACATGGCACCCGCCGACAAATAGATTGAAAACGTATTGAGGAAGAAAGGATAAAAACAACAATTAAGAACAACAAGCTTGCCCTTATCCGCCGATCGCGGATATGGAAATTTTATAATTAATCAATCACAAACAATTTAAAACAACTCTTATGAAAAAAGCAATTTTATGGATAAACCTTGTCGTTTTGGGTTTATTAACCTTTAGCGGATGTTCCAGCAAGAAAAACGATCCGGACCCAACCCCAGGCATCACTCAAAAGAACATGAAGTTCACCATGTCAACCACCGGTTTGCTGGCATCTGATGATTTTGACCTGGCTATTGTAGGTACCACAGCAACAGCCAATACCACAACTATTTTTAAATTAAATGGTGTTGTACAACCCAATCAAACATCGCTTACCATAACAAATGCCCAGTTCAGGGCCGGGCAGGTGGTTATAGAAACAACCACACCAATATATCTTGCTGCTATTTCTACGGGTGGGTTTAGCGCTACTGCAGGACATAGCTTTACTTTTAAATTGGAACCTGTAATTGACGGAGCCGCGCAGCCCGTCATCACCAAAACCATTACTACAACGCCTTATTCTGGCGATTTTGAATATAAGGCAAATTAATAACGACACTCCTATCCTTATCAATATTAAATAACAACATCTTTATCTTAAAAACCCCGGACGCGAGGCCCGGGGTTTTTTATTTAGATGAAGGCAAGGGGTATTAAATTACTGTTTGATCAACTGAATATCAAAATGCAGCTTGATTTCTTCGCCTATAATTAAAGCACCAGTGTCGGTAAGCATGCTCCAGGTAAGGCCATAATCTTTACGGTTAATTTTTCCGCTTGCCTCAAATCCGGCCCGCACATCGCCATTGCGTCCTTTACCGATGCCGGTAAATTCTACATCCAGTACAATAGGCTGGGTGTTTTGGCGTATGGTTAAATTGCCTGTGAGTTCATACTTGCCGGCTTGCTTTTGTAATAATCCGTTAAAAGAGATCTGGGGAAATTGATTGGTATCAAAAAACTCCTCCCCCTTAAGGTGTCCATCCCTTATCTCGTGCTGGGTGTTAATACTGTTTGCGTCTATCGCCAAATTAATTGCTGCGTTGTCGAAATCTTCTTTGGGGCTAATTACATCACCCTTAAATGTTTTAAAAGTACCGGCAATATTTGATATGGCCAGGTGCTTTACTTTGAATTGTATCTCGGAGTGATCGGGGTCAATTGACCATGTTGATTTTATGTGTTCCATTATCCTTATTTATTTGAACACAAAATTAAAACGCAGTCAGCCGGCACAAGATGAACCAGGTTATGAAATGCGGGGCGAAATCTTGAACCGGGTTAAGCTTACTTTAATAACAACCGCTTACGGATCTTGCTCAAAAACTCGGGGGTTATACCCAGGTAGGATGCAATGTATTTTTGAGCGATGTACTGATCGATATTGGGGAATCTCGATTGAAACCTTACATAGCGCTCCTCGGCGGTTAATGAATAACTTTCAATAAAGCGCAATTGCTGCCTGATGAGTGAGGTTTGAAACGTGATGCGGAAATAGCGTTCAAACTTGGGATATTTTTCAAATAATTGATCCTGGGCCGACCGGGGTAACAGCAGCAGTTCGCCATTGCTCAGGCCTTTAGTTGAATAGATGGTTCTGGGGTCGGCGCTTAAGCTAAACAGATCGCCGCTCCACCAGCCTTGCGCTGCAAACTGAACCACATGGTCATCACCAGCCTGATCGGTATAATAGCTCATGATATACCCGGAATTCACAAACATGATATAGCGGGCAACATCCCCGTTTTGTACAATCAGTTCATCATGCCTGAATGGCCTTGAAATTAAAACAGATTCCAGGTATGTCCGTTCATCCGCGTTTAGCTGAACGTGTTCATTAATATTAGAAAGGATGATTGCGCTATTCATTTGCTCGGGTAAAAAAGCAAAGTAACCAAAATTTATGGGTTTGTTGCTGCTAAGACAGGCCGCTCTTTACCACAAAAAAACAGGTATTCACCGACATCTTTAATCATGCCGCCA
Organism: Mucilaginibacter sp. 22184; assembly: GCF_052045695.1. Taxonomy (NCBI): domain Bacteria; kingdom Pseudomonadati; phylum Bacteroidota; class Sphingobacteriia; order Sphingobacteriales; family Sphingobacteriaceae; genus Mucilaginibacter; species Mucilaginibacter sp. 22184. The sequence continues at coordinate 771,750 of NZ_JBQEPI010000001.1, read as the reverse complement.
ATTTTGCCTTCATATAAGTAACCAGCTACCCTAATTTGGCTGAATAAAAAATTGTGTCATGAATGATGATTATATCAACACCACTGCCATATTTGGCGAGGTAAAAAAGCAGATCCTGTCAAAAGAATTCAAATATGGCCAGCTCACCAATTTATTTGGCCGAACAACGGTTGACTTTAGTAATGCCGATCTCAACGGAGCGGTAGTATTAGATTGCACTCAGTTTTGCGGGGAGATCAGGATCAAGGCGCCGGCAGGCTGGCATGTGATCCCGGAGGTAACCAATATTTTTATGGTGGTAGACGATAAACGGCGAAACCGCTATGTAGATACGGATAAAAATAAAACACTCATACTGCGTGGAGTTGGCATTTTTGCCAGCATTAATATTATGGATTGAGTTAATTTATAAATAGATAACTGCATACCAAACGGAGATAAAGTAATACCGCCAAACCGCTGTTTATCAAAAAGATGCTCCGCTTTGTTTTGCTTTCAGAAAGAAAATTTATGATTAACTGACCTAGGATATCAAATATTATAGAAAGTTCAAGTATCCCAACAGCAAGGTCAAAACCATTGAAATGCTGAAACCCTATTTTTAGCTGTTGTAAACTCATAATACAACAAAAGTAAAACAGGTAATAAAGTATGGCGGATATATGTAATCCGGCGATGATAAATACAGCAACTAATAAAACCAACTTAGCAGCAATATTTAAAATGCCGAATAATTTAAATTCTTTATCCCGAATTGCAGCATCCTGATTTTCTTTAGGTTTTAATCCCACTATAAAGAAAAAGGTTAAGCCTATTTTTACTTTTACCTTTTTTATATAAATACAAAAAATATTGTCAATGCCGATCTCTACTTCTTCTATCTCCCGTTTAACTATTTTAGTAAACAAAAAAAACAATATGCCAATGTAGCTAAACTGAATACTTAAAGTAACAATAAGATATGTGAATATATGATGCACCGCTGTCGTGACTTGGTTAAAACTTAATTTTTAATCCATATTCGTACTTCATCGTTAATAGGGCTTCTGCATTTCCTTTTGCATCATCTACCGGGTGATGTGTATGCGTTGTTTTTCGCAAATGTTTAAATGTTTTAAAAGTGTCTTTTTCTATCCCTTTATATAAACTACCTAAATTTTGTGAACTAAACCCAAAAGGATTTTCGCCTGTAAAATGATGAAAATACCAGCAAATGAACATCCAATCAAATCCATTATTGTCGCTAATAAATATTGGCCTGTCTTTGCAAACTTTTTTTATCCATTCGGCAAACTCAAGCATCACTTTTTTAGGATCATCAAAAGATAAAACATCTTCCCTTGTATGCCCGGAAACGGCTAATGCCTCCGGGATAAATTTTTCTGAAATTGGTTTTAGTTTTCCGTAAAACGTTTCATTTAAATCGTTACTTACCAGAACAGCTCCAAATGAGATCATAGAATAATCGCCCGGTATTGGTCCATCGCTTTCAATATCAACCATTATATATGCCATCGAATTATTGTTTTATTTTAAATGTTTATTATTGCTAATCTACAAATAAAGCTCATTCTAGTTTCCACGAGTCTTCATATCATCCGGATGTAACAATTCAGCAATATAAATGAACAGACTTGTATGTTCATTTTTCCAGATCTACCTTTGTTCTATGATGAAAAAAGAAAGTGTCGACGAGCGGATCATGCAAACCGCTACCCGCTTGTTTTATACCCAGGGTTATAACCTCACCGGCATTAACCAGCTCATAGACGAAGCCGGCATTGCCAAGCCATCTTTATATAACAACTACCGGTCAAAAACCGATGTGTTACTGGCTTACCTGGACAGACAGGCATCAGCCTTATTTGATGCCCTGGAAGACCATCTGCGTGAAATACAGGGTGCTCGTAATAAAATCATAGGAATTTTTGAATATTCGATAACGCGCAACCATGCTACCAACTTTGGTGGCTGCCCGTTTTTAAAGATCAACGCGGAGATAGCGCCTTCAGAAAAAATAGTTTTGGAGCGTGTACAGGCGGTGAAAAGCCGCTTCCGCCACCTGTTTTTTCAATTAGTAACCGAGCTGGAGGATAAAAAAGGCTTTTCTGATAAGGCACTGGCCGATATGCTTTATTTTATGCTGGAAGGCTCCAGGGCAAGCGCGTCGATCAGCAAACAAATAGCCGATATGGAAAGCGCGATAGCAACTATCAAGATGATCATATAACCTGCGGATCGGAGAACCACACAACGAATTAAACACTCATGAAAAATAAACAATTAGCGCTCATCACCGGTGTGGGTAAACAAACAGGGATTGGCTTTGAAGTGGCCAGGCAGCTCGCCAACCAGGGCTATCAGGTAATTATAACCGCCCGGAAACAGGAAACTGCCGATGGGCTTGCCAACCTGTTAATTAAAGAACAGCTGGATATTGTGCCGATGGCATTGGATGTTACGGATGAAGTGATGATACAGGCCGTCGCGGCAGAGGTGAACAACCAGTTTGGGAAGCTTGATGTCCTGATCAACAATGCCACCTTGTTCCCCGATCAGTATGATACGGAAACGATAGATTTAGATGATATAAGAAAAGTATTCGAAAGTAATTTTATTGGCGTATGGGGCACGGTTAAGTATTTTATCCCCTTACTCAAAAAAAGCGAACATGCGAGAATCGTGAACGTATCTTCGGGCTCGGGGTCATTTGGCGGGGAAGGCTACAGTCTTGTTAATCCCTGGAGAGATGTCATATCTGCCTACAGCATCTCCAAGGCCACACTGAATGCCTTTACGCTTAAAGCGGCAGCAGATCTGAAAAAAGATAGCATTTTGGTGAATGCCGCCACCCCCGGCCTCACCGCTACCCACGATATTTTAGCCGGCTTTGGCGGAAGATCGGTAAGCGACGGAGCTAAAAGTATCGTATTTGCCGCAACGCTACCCAAAGGAGGCCCAACAGGTCAATTTTTCAAGGATGGAGAAATCATAAGCTGGTAATAGCAGAAGGGGACTATTTTGTAGCCTGTATGGGTGTCATGCTGAGCACTGTCGAAGCATGGTGGGCAGGCCTCTGCGCTCTACCCTTCATTCGACTACCCTCTCTTCGCCTCTTCCTGTTCACGCGTCATTGCGAGGAGGAACGACGTGGCAATCCCCGATTTGTAGAGCCGCTCTGTATAGTTTGGGATTGCCACGCTATCGCTCGCAATGACGCTCACAATAATCTCTCTCCCCTCCTCCCTAATCTCAATTTTTTAAAACCATCTTTCCAAATTTTTATTAATCTGTTATAAAAGGAGATTTTTGCTTTAATTTGTTCACTATGTTTAAAACCCGACTTGTACTGCCATTTCTGGCATTAATAGCCCTGGGCATCAACGCCAAAGCACAACAAACCGACTCCCTGAAGCGCGATACTGTTAAAATTGACACCGCGAAAATCAATAAACTCCGGATAGATTCGCGCAAAAATGCCATCCCCACACGTGTGCGGCCCGTACAACTGCAAAGATCACAGATACCGATGACCATGCTGGATTATAAGGTGAACTACTGGAAAAAGTCCATCACCTTTGGGTTAAATTTTAATCAATCGTCATTTACCAGTAATTACGCGGCGGGCGGTGTAAACGCGGTAGCATTAGGATCAAACTTTATTTACCACACCGAATATAACAAGGCTCCATTTAGCTATGTATCTGAGCTGAACCTGCAATATGGTATATCCAAAAACAAAGGCCAGGGCAAACGTAAAACCAACGACCGTATTTATTTCGATAACAAGATAGCCTCGCAATTATCCAAACACTGGTACATATTTGGGTCGTTAACGTTTGAGTCGCAGTTTGATAAGGGCTACAATTATATTGATAATGGCAACGGCACTTTTACCTCGCAGTATATCTCCAATTTTATGTCGCCGGGTTATTTAACCGAGGCGCTGGGTTTTGAGTATAAACCTACCGGCTATTTCGATCTGCGTTTGGGCACGGGTACTGCCAGGCAAACTTTTGTGCTCGACCATGCAATTCACAAAGAGCAACAGGATAATTATGGTGTTGATACTTTGAAAACGGTAAAAAACGACCTGGCCTTCCAGATGGTTGCCCTGTTTGATAAGGATATCATGAAAAACGTACACCTAAATACCCGCTATGCCTTATTTATACCCTACGGGCAGGACCTTAAATTCATTACCCATCGTGTGGATATGGTTTTATCGGCCCGGGTTAACCGGTTAATCAATGTTAGTCTTAATGGTACGCTGCTTTATGATAAACATACCTCGAAAGACGCCCAGGCTACGGAGGGCCTGGCCCTGGGGATGTTGTATAAATTCCCGTAAATAAAATAAATTCCGTATATTTGATACACATCAACAGCCCGGTTCCCGATCATGGAAACCGGGCTGTTTTGTTAAAGAAAAGACAGATCAAAAATCGCGAGGTTTGGTAAATAGTTATTTGATAATCAAAAAATTAATACTTTTTAAAGTTTTAAAAACGGCTCAAAACAGGGCCATAATTTGTTAAAAAGTGTTAAAACAGGATTTTTTCAAATATTTTGATTCGTTTTTACCCTGTTTTTGGCCAAAAAAGTGTTAAAATCCGGGGTTTAAAAAGTTTTTGTTAGCCCGATGTAAAAGCTCTTTTCAAAAAGCGGCATCGGGGTCAAAATAATTCAACGGATATATTTCAAAATCATACCTTTGTAACCTTTAAAGATTAAAGTACTTTATAATAATGTTTGAAAATCTTTCGGATAAACTCGACAGGGCGTTCAAGGTCCTGAAGGGTCAGGGAACTATTACTGAGATAAACGTGGCCGAAACCATGAAGGAGATACGCAAAGCCCTTCTGGATGCCGACGTTAACTATAAAACAGCCAAAGCCTTTACCGATGAGGTAAGGCAAAAGGCACTGGGGCAGAATGTATTAACGGCTGTTTCGCCGGGCCAGTTGCTTACCAAGCTCATGAACGATGAGCTGGCCGAGCTGATGGGCGGCACCACTGCCGAGCTTAATTTTCCGGCTACGCCAACCGTTATCCTTATAGCGGGTTTGAACGGTGCGGGTAAAACCACGTTTACTGGTAAACTGGCCAACTACTTAAAAACGCAAAAAAATAAAAAGCCCTTACTGGTTGCTGATGATATTTACCGCCCTGCGGCTATTGACCAGCTCGAGGTATTGGGACAGCAGATAGGTATCCCTGTATATGCCAACCGCGATTCAAAAGATCCGGTAGCTATCGCCCGTGAGGGTATTGCCCTGGCTAAACAAAACGGCCATAATGTGGTGATCATCGATACCGCCGGTCGTTTGGCTATTGATGAAGCCATGATGGTGGAGATTGAACAGGTAAAAGCAGCGGTTAACCCGCATGAGATCCTGTTTGTGGTTGATTCCATGACAGGCCAGGATGCTGTAAATACCGCCAAAGTGTTCAATGACCGGTTGGATTTTACCGGTGTGGTTTTAACCAAGCTTGATGGTGATACCCGTGGTGGTGCCGCCCTGTCAATCAAATCGGTAGTAAGCAAGCCGATCAAATTTATCGGTACCGGCGAAAAAATGGAAGCGCTGGATGTTTTCCACCCGGATCGTATGGCCTCCCGTATTCTGGGCATGGGCGACGTGGTTTCCCTGGTAGAACGTGCCCAACAGCAGTTTGACGAGAAAGAAGCTGCCGAGCTGCAAAAGAAGATCCGCAAGAACAAGTTTGATTTTAACGATTTTTACAGCCAGATACAGCAGATCAAAAAAATGGGTAATATGAAAGATCTGATGGGCATGATACCAGGTGTGGGCAAAATGATGAAAGATGTAGAGGTTGACGATAATGCCTTCAAAGCTATCGAGGCCATCATCCAGTCGATGACCCCATTTGAAAAATCAAACCCCGAAACCATCAACCAAAGCCGCCGTACCCGCATAGCCAAAGGCTCCGGTACCGACCTGGCCGAGGTAAACCGCCTCATGAAGCAGTTTGACGACATGAAAAAGGTGATGAAACAAATGAGCAACCCGGCAGCCATGGCCAGCATGATGCGCCGTATGCCTAAGATGTAAATTGATTAACCCCGCTGGCTTGGCGGGGTTTCCCAAGACAAAAAAACTCCCCTGTCGCAGCTTTTTTCGGGTTATATCATAGCCATATACCTAAATGTGTATTTTTAGTAAAATATGAGCAATGAAAAAGCTATCCATCATTTTACTTTTGGTTTTTACCAGCCAAGTATTTGGGCAAACTATTTCGGTAGCCCAAAACCGGCATAGTGAGGTAACAGAAACACTCAGATCCCGGATCATAACTTCACTGGACAGCCTTTTTGCCAAAATAGAAACCAATAAACTAAGCGGGAACGAGGTTTCAAAAGATAAGGCAACGCTCAGTATTTCCATCCTGAAATCGTTAAAGACAGAATCGAATGCCGGTCCGGATCATCAGGAGCTAATCAATTTATACCCGGTTTCCGGCAAACAGTATTTTGTAACCACAGCCATTACAAGCAGAGATAATCAGTTAAAAACTATTTTTAATTTGATAGTCCTCGTTGAGGAAAAGCAGATCACTTTTGCGCTGCCGGTAAATTACCTCACACGTACATGGAAGACCAAAACCGTTGGTCGTATTATTTATCATTATCCGGATAAACTTAATGTTGCACGGGCTCAAAAGTTTGACCAAAACAATACGCTCATTGCCCAAAGGCTGGGTTTGTCGCCAGAAGTAATGGATTTTTACATGTGTGCTAATTATCAGGAAGTATTGCAGCTGCTGGGATACGAATATGACCGGGCGTCAATCGGTAAAACCAAAGATGGTTATGGTGTTGACGGGAACTGTATTTTTTCGATCATGAATAATGAAGATTTTTCGCATGACGCGTTTCATTACTACGCAGCGAAGGTTCGGATCGGCTCCCGTAACTCGGCCGCCGAAGAAGGCATTGCTTACAGCTGGGGCAACGCATATTACACCGATGAAAACGGCGAAATGATATTACAAAAACAACTGGTTAAACAATTGAAGCAATATGTACGACAGCACCCGCAGGTAAATTTATATGATCTGTTTAGTATCAACCCGGTGGTCTTTAATTCAATGGCAAAGGTGCGGTCTGTGATCGCGGGTTTAATAGCGGATGAAGTGGAACAAAAAAAGGGCCTACCGGGAATCATAACGCTAATTAATTGTGGTAAGGGCGATGAGAATTATCTGTCGGCAATTGATACTTTAATTGGTATTAACAAAGTGAATTTTGATAGCAAGGTTAAAGCATTATTAAAGTAACATATCAACAGCAGATAACATCGTTTTTAAATATAAACCAGGAGCTGTTTTGGCCGGTTTTTTATTTTAGTTTTGTGTAATACACCATGCTATATCCCATTTAAATATATGCGTAAAACGATATTATCCTCGGCTCTTTTAATTTTAAGTATAACCGTAAAGGCACAGGTCCCGGGTGCTGTTATTGATGTGCAGCATTACAACTTCGCGCTGCAACTGACCGATGTGGACAATAACATCAAGGGACAGGCCACGGTAGATGTTAAGTTTTTGAAAAACGCGTCGGCCTTTAGCCTCGACATGGTAAAAAAGAACAGCGAAGGCAAGGGGATGCTCGTGTCATCAGTTACCGAAAATGGAAAAAGGCTCAAATTTGTACAGGATACAGGTGTGGTGAAAATTTATACCAATACTAAAGCAAATAGTCGGCACAGCTACAAAATAAGCTATGCCGGTATCCCCGCCGATGGGTTGATCATCTCGACCAATCACTTTGGCCACCGTACCTTTTTTGGTGATAACTGGCCAAACCGGGCGCATAACTGGCTACCCTGCGTAGATGTTCCGGCTGATAAAGCCTCGGTTGATTTTGTGGTGACCGCTCCCGATCATTACCAGGTAGTATCCAACGGCCTGAAAATAAAAGAACAGCAATTGCCCAATCATTTGAAATTGACGCACTGGCATGAAGCCGTTGTTGTACCCACCAAAGTAATGGTGATAGGTGTTGCAGCATTTGCTATTGATCATCAGGGCGATGTTGGCAATATCCCGGTATATACTTATGTTTTCCCGGAGAGTAAAGAGGCTGGCTTTAAAAGTTATGCTGTGGCTAAGGATATACTGCCGTTCTTTATCAAACATGTTGGCCCATTCAGTTATGAAAAACTGGCCAATGTGCAATCAAAAACCATATTTGGGGGTATGGAAAACGCCAGTGCTATATTTTACTTTGAAGAGTCGGTAACGACACCCGATATAGAAGAATTGATGGCGCATGAGATTGCCCATCAGTGGTTTGGCGACGGCGCCAGCGAAAAAAGTTTCTGGCATCTGTGGCTCAGCGAGGGTTTTGCTACCTACATGACCAACCTGTACCTGGAAAATAAATATGGAGCGGATACTTTAAAAAAACGGATGCTGGCCGACCGTAAAAAAGTGTTGGGGTTTGAAAAAGAGCGTCTTACTCCGGTTGTTGACAGCGCGGTGAAAAACGACTATATGCAGCTGCTCAATGCCAATAGCTACCAAAAAGGAAGTTGGGTATTACACATGCTTCGGCGCAAACTGACCGACGGGCTTTTTTGGAAAGGCATACAAAACTATTATGCCAAATACCGGAACAGCAATGCCAATACCGACGATCTGCGCCGGGAAATGGAACAAGTTAGCGGCCTGGACTTAACCCTGTTCTTTAACCAATGGTTGCGTAAGGCTGGGCACCCGGATTTGAACATTGGCTGGCATTACGATGCGGATAAAGGGGCGGTTAGCGTTAATGTTTACCAAAAGCAGGATAATTTATATGAGTTTCCGCTGGAGATAGCTATTAATGGAGAAGTGTTTCACATGCAGGTAAAAGATAAAACTACGATTGCTCAATTCCCGGTAAAAGTAAAGCCGGAAACTGTTGTGCCTGATCCGAATGTAAATGTATTGGCCTCATTTAGTATCGAAGCTCAATAGATAATCAGGACCCACCACAAGGCTGCAAGCGACCGCCGCTGCATAGATGTTAATATTTTTGTGGTATTCATAAGGATAATTTGCCACAATTTCATTTTTCGGCAAAATGTGGTATTTATTTAATAAAAATAGAGGGTTGATAAAAAATATTTGATTTGGCACAATAAAATTCTGAAAAATTGCGTTATTTCGATATATAATATTACAACAAGCCATTGTTAACCTTAAACCAACGATCTATGAACACTACAAAATTTTATAAATCCATGTATGTAAGCTTTTACAGATGGAGTTTCAAAAATTTCGGTCAGGGTAGTTTACCGCGATTTAACTCGCTTTTTGGGTTGAATTTTTTGCTGATCGTATTACTAACTACTTTATTGCTGATCGCACAGATCTGTTTAAAATCGAGTTGGTTTAATGTTAATCCTATGGCCGGCACTTATATCATGCTGGGGGCCGTGGGCGCATTGCTGCTCAACTATTTTGTATTGCTAAACAACAAGCGGTTTAATAAACTTAACATTGCCTTTGAAAAAATAAGCAAACATCATCAAAAAATGTGGTCGGTTATGATACTGGCCTGTGTAATTGCCTCCTGCGGGTTTTTGATGATTATTGCCCAGGTAGCTTAATTTTCAAGATCAAAAATAGCGGCCCGCCGTCTCTTGATATAGAGGCGGCGGTTTTTTGTATATACTTATTTAATATCTTTTCTGTTTTCTTCTGCTAATTAAAAATATTTAACTTACGCGTTGATTAAACTTTATCACAGTGTTGGTTAAAACTTTTGGCAGTGCGGTTTATGGTATCGAGGCTATTACCATAACAGTTGAGGTAAATATAGCGGCGGGTACCAAATATTTTATAGTTGGCCTGCCCGATGTGGCTGTAAAAGAAAGCTATTTCCGGATCGAGTCGGCGTTAAAGAATACCGGTTTCCGAATGCCGCGCCAGCAGGTGGTGGTGAACATGGCCCCTGCGGATATCAAAAAAGAAGGCTCTTCCTATGATTTGACCATAGCCACAGCTGTTTTGGCCGCCTCTGGCCAAATGGAACCGGAAAATCTGGATAAGTATATCATCATGGGTGAGCTATCGCTGGATGGCAGTTTACAACCCATTAAAGGAGCTCTCCCTATCGCCATACAAGCCCGTAAAGATGGTTTCAAAGGATTTATTCTGCCCAAACAAAACGCCCGGGAAGCAGCCATTGTGAACGATCTGGAGGTTTATGGCGTAGATAACATCAAAGAGGTGGCCGGATTTTTTAACGGCGACTTAAACATCGGGCCTGAAGTGGTGAATACCCGCGAGGAATTTTACAACAGCCTGAGCAATTATGACAGCGACTTTAGCGAAGTAAAGGGCCAGGAAAACATCAAACGCGCGCTGGAAATTGCCGCGGCTGGTGGCCATAATGTGATATTGATCGGTCCTCCGGGTGCTGGGAAAACCATGCTGGCACGTAGGCTGCCCTCTATTTTACCGCCATTAAGTTTATATGAATCGTTAGAGACCACCAAAATACATTCGGTGGCGGGCAAACTGGCCGCGGCTGATGCTTTGGTTACGGTTCGCCCATTCCGCTCGCCGCACCATACTATTAGTGATGTAGCTTTGGTGGGTGGTGGCGGTAATCCGCAGCCCGGCGAAATTTCATTGGCGCACAATGGGGTTTTATTTTTGGATGAACTGCCGGAGTTTAAGCGCAGCGCCCTCGAAGTAATGCGCCAGCCGCTGGAAGAACGACGGGTAACTATTTCAAGGGCCAAATTCACGGTTGATTATCCATCAAGCTTTATGCTGGTAGCCAGTATGAACCCCTGCCCTTGCGGTTATTATAATCACCCCGAAAAAGAATGCATTTGTCCGCCGGGAATGGTGCAGAAATATTTGAGCAAGATCTCTGGTCCGCTGTTAGACAGGATCGACCTGCATGTGGAGGTTACGCCCGTAAATTTCAGTGAGTTATCTTCAGACCGTGCCGCCGAAAAAAGCGAACTGATCCGAGAGCGGGTAATCAAAGCCCGAGAAGTGCAGGTAGAACGTTTCGGTAATCGCCCCGATCTGCATGCCAATGCCCAGATGAGCCCCCAGATGGTGCGCGACCTTTGTAAGATAGATGTAGCCGGACAAACCCTGCTTAAAAGAGCCATGGAAAAACTCGGCCTCTCTGCCCGGGCCTATGACCGCATCCTGAAAGTATCTCGCACCATTGCCGATCTGGCTGGTAGCGAAGATATCAAACTGGAACACCTGGCCGAGGCCATACATTTCCGAAGTTTGGATCGGGAAGGCTGGGCCGGGTAGTCTAGAGACGGAGCCTCTGGGCATGGTGGTTCAGTTTTGGAAACTACGGACAGCGGAGCAAAACAATTATTCGGGATACTAATCTATGAGAAACGTCATATTTTACACATATACCTGTTTGGTTGCAATTTGTGTGTGGCTATTAGCTAAATCCTTAATTAATTACGTTTCAAGGCCCTTGGTAAGGTATATACTATTGGCATATTTCCCTGTATTTATACTGTTGCGTGGGTTGATCAATTCTAGATATAGAGATTTGCTGAATTACCTTTACGGGGTATTTTTGATAATACTAATCCTTGTTTTAAGATATATCTATTTGTAAAGATCAAGCTATTTCCTGCTATCGCAAGCGTCCCGCTTGTGGCATCATACCAAGAAACCTTGTAACCCATTATCTTTACCACAAAGGACCCGCTTGCGGTAGCCGCGAATTCGTCCGACATTTGCAATTGATTATACATGATATTTAAGCTATGTTGCTGAAAAAACTATTTGTTGCCATTATCTTATTGGCTCTCTACTCCAAAGCACATAGCCAGGTTAAATTGCAATTAAAAATCTCACATGCCGATAATAATGTGATCAACGGTATAGGTGTGACTTATGTACTGCCCGAAGGTTACGGTGATTCCAAAGACAAGATCATTCTTCTGTTTGACAAACTCACACCATTACAGCGTACAAGTGATACCGTATGCGACTTAAATGCGAAGGACAATTCGGGTCCGGTTAAATTTCATCAGGTAAAAAGTAAAACGATAAATGGCAATGATTACGACTGTATACAAGCAGATCGTAGTATAACAGGGCCTTTGCAAATTTCCTATCGTGTACCTCTCGCAAATCCCATTCCCGCCCAAAGCGGCCCCGTCAGAGATTTGCAGGCCGCAGGCGACGGCATATCCGGATCATTTGGTGGTTTTTTGCTGCTGCCCTATACAGACAAAGCTATGGAGATTCAGCTCGATTGGGAATCGCCGGGTACGGCCGATGCTGTATGTAGTTATGGCCCCGGAAAGTCAATAAAATTTCAAACAACTTTCGGTGATCTCTTAGAAGCACAGTTTTTAGCGGGGACGCTTAGTTCGTTCACCTCAACAGATCATCCTCGTGGCTTCAGCATGTATGGGCTCGGTAAGGGATCGGATAGTGAATTTAAGGCTGCTGCTAATTGGGCTGCAAAAGCCCACCAGGTAATCAGGGATAGCCTGGAAGGGTCGTCCGAAAAGCCTTTTTATTACTTTTTTCGTTCTTACAATGGTCCTCCTTTATCAAGCGGAAGGGCAACCAGTGGTTCGTTTGTTTTGTATGTGCCTACGGGTATTTCGCTGAATGATGAGGATATTAAATCGCTATCTGCTCATGAGATGATACATGTTTTTGTTGCTGATCTGTACGATCCGGACGGACTTGCTGATTGGTATGTAGAAGGTATCGCAGATTATTTATCTGTTAAACTTTTGTATGATGCAGGATTGATTAGCGAGAAACGGTATTTAGAACTTAGGAACGGCGAGCTCGCAGAATATTATACCAATCGGCTTAGAAATGTCCCCAATCAAAAAATCCCACAAATTATGTGGTCTGGCCGTAATGCCTGGACAACGCCTTATACCCGTGGCGCGCTGTATTTTGCCGATCTGGAAGGAAAACTTCGACAGCACCGGATAAAAAATGTTTCTGTGCTATCCCTCATCAGGGAAATGAACCGCCTGAAAGCAAGCGGCCTGCAAACTACCGAGCAAACGTGGATAGAGCTGATCAAAAAAAGAGCAGGCGACTGGGCTGTAAACGATTTTAAATTGATGATGGCGGGACGATTGCTCATCCCGGTTAATAACGCGTATGGTGAAAATTTCAAGCGGAAATCAGTCACTACGCAATTCTTTGATTTAGGTTTTGATAAACCCCAAGCGATAAAAGCCGGAGAAGTTATTGCCAGACTAAATCCAAAATCGCCGGCGGCTCTGGCTGGTTTAAAAAATGGAGATACCATTGCATCTGCTACCAATTTGATACCGGCTTATGAAAGCTATACTAATGCTGTAACTATTACCGTAAAGCGTAGCGGCATTGATTTGCCGATCACATTTAAGCCGCGTACAGGCCGCACCACGGGTTACAAATGGTTTTCTATTACCGCTGTATCTGCCAAACATTTACGCAGGCACTAAAAGGATCAGGCACATTGAATTTAACACAATGCTAAAGTATTCGCCAGGCCAGATAGCCTACCTGTTTTTGAGATAGGCCACATATTTTTGCAGTTCATCGCCTGTTTCTGTTGCGGTTAATGCAAGGTATTCGTTAAGCAGCGCAGGATTTTTTACGTACTCATCAATGGCTTGCAGGCAGCCAATTTTATGGTATTTCTCGTCAACCATTTCCCATGATTGTTTCAGGAGCTCTCTGATATCCGGATAGCCGAATTTGGCCAATGACAGCAGGGACAAGCGTTTGGTATATTCGTCGTTGCTAAAGTAGAGTTCTAAAAGGGTGTCCTCTGTTTCCGGGGTAAGCTTATCCAGTTTTTTAAAAGATGACGCGAATTGCGATTTGGCATCGTTATACTCGGCCCCATGTAATTTGGAGACCGCCCGGGCAAGAATAAGAAAATCATCAATTGATAAGTGGCCAATATTTGACAATTCGGGCGCTGCGGATAACCAGGCAATCATCCTGCCCACATCCCAATGCCGGGCAATAAGGTAAAGCAAATTGGCCAGATCTTCATCATCCAGCTGATTGATCTGTTGGGCAGCAAGCAGACCCGAAAAATAATTTTCTATAGATTTCCAGTCGGGATAGCTGGTATCATCAAAGTGCAGATCCTGGATCTCTTGTGGGGTATGATGCGCAGACAACCACTTTTTGAATGCGCGTACAAAATCTCTAAGTATTGTTTTATGATCTGTCATCATCGGTAGGCAACAATGTTTAACAAAAATAGCAATAACCTAAGAATAACGACTTCGGGACAATGTTTCCGGAGTCGTTATTTTTAGACGTGATGAAAGACGATCTTACTAAAGTAGCGGAGATGATTGTGCTTTTGGATAGTTGGGCCAATAAGTAGTACGGCGAAGACTATGATCATTAATCAAAACTCTTCGCCGTGCTTAAATGGCAAATTCTGGGTTTACACTTTTTGAGTGTTATTTTTTATAATTTATTGATTATAAGATAAATAAGTCAATGTTAACCATAAAAAGTGTAAACCCATGTAAACCCACTTTTTAAAAAAATGGTCGGGCTATTCAATGATTTATTTTACTTATCCTTCCAAAACTGCAGCCAATGCAGGTTATACCCACCCTTATTGGCGTACACCCTTACTTTATTAACCCCGGCTTTTAGGCGGATATCTTTTACGGTGATCACCTGCCAGGTTTTTAGTCCTGCGGTGTTGGGAATAGCCACTTCTTTAGCTTGATCGGCACCGTTTATATTGAGCGTTAATTTGGCATCGTCGGTTGCTGCAGCTACTTTTAGCTTAACTGTGTATACGCCAGGTGTTTTTACCTGAATAGTGTATTGGGTCCATTCGCTGGTTTCTATATGGTCAACATAAAAACTGTTATAGGTGGAAGAATCTTTGCTGATATCTACACCATCATTACGGTAAGTGCGGCCATGGTTCCCGATACCCGGTTTCCCGGAGGTACGATAATCGGCAGTATCGGTATCAAAGTAAGCAAAGCCGTTGCGACCAAGGTCATAGTCAACCGCGTTAATGATGGTGCCGTTGGTAACTTTATTTGCTTTAAATGGTTTGGTTGCGGTTGTAAAAGGTTGTCTGAAAATAGCATCGATCACATCATGGTGAATAATGGCGTTTTCCAGTTTGGCGTGTATAGCCATCTCGAGCGTACCACTATATACGTTACTTTCCTTAGGCTTATGTTTTCCCGTGTTGAGGTAATTGGTCACGTCATCATAGTTTAGGTTTGATGGGATCTCGATCGGATTGTTGTTCCCCATTTTTTTCAGTGGCCAAAGTGCCCAGCCTAAATTATTTTTCTCCAGCAAGTGTATCTCCTCTGTTAGCCATACGTTAGAGTTTTCGCCGGTCTCTCCTATCCAGGCAGGCACATTATACTGATCGCGGGTTTTGATGATATGCTCTACCGATTTTTGATCGTTAAAGTTCCAGTATTTATGGAAGCTCAGCACCATGTTTTTATCCCAGGTGGGCAGTATACCGTTATAGTTATTCCCCCAGCCGTTGCCCTCAATAATGATGATGTGTTTTTTATCAACCTCGCGAATAGCAGCCGTAATATCAACCATCAGTTTGCGTAAAGGGGCGTTAGTTTTTTCCTTTAGCCCATTCTTATCATTGGCCGGGTCATCAAAGCCCCAGTTGGGTTCGTTGATGATATCATAGCCGGCAATATTGGGTTCGTTTTTATACCTATCGGCCAGTTTGCGCCAAAGGGCTATCATTTTTTGTTTGTTGGCCTCGCTGTCCCACAATGATGGCACATCGGTATTACGATCTGATATATTGAGGTCGTTACCCTGTCCGCCCGGTGTGGCATGCAGATCAAGGATGAGGTACATGTGGTTGGCTTTGCACCAGGCCAGCAGATCGTCGGTCATTTTGAAGCCTTTGTCTATCCAGGTATTTTGCCCGGCAACCGGTTCTTTTTCAATTGGCAGGGTATAAAGGTTATAGTGCATGGGCAAACGTACAGAGTTAAAGCCCCAGCGACGCATCGAGTCGATATCTATTTTGCGGGTATTGTTGGCCAGCCAGGTATCGTAAAACTCCTTGGTTTCTGCTGATCCCATCAAATCTTCCAATCTTTCGCGGATGCGGTATTGGCGACTATCCCTGTTAACATGCAGCATATAGCCTTCCTGCAGCATCCAGCCGCCCAGACCCATACCGCGTAACAGCACGTTTTTGCCGCTTTCGTCAACTATCTTTTTGCCGTCGGCCTTTAAAAAGCTTTGCGCGTTGCCCTGTAACGAAATAAACGAAGCTGGTAGGGCCATAAGCAAAACCTTTACCGATATATTTTTAAAAGTTTGTAATAACATGATATACTTAGGTTATTGGTATAAACAAAGAATGAAGAACGCTTACCAGATATAAGTGCCTACCGAGCCTTTTTCTAAAGTAGCGGCGATGGCTTTGCCATTGTATTTAATATTGAACGATTGTGGCGAGTCGCTGGTATTGGCTACGATGAGCACCTTTTTACCGTCAGGTGTTTTGAAAGCCACGTTAGGCAGCTTATCTGAATTGTTAGAAGAGATACGAACCGAACCCGGGCGCACAAATTTGGATGCATGGGCTATGGAGTAGTAAGCGAGATTACGTTTTACGGAGTTTTTATCAATAGTTACTGCGCCCTGGCACATCGGACAGCCACCCCTGTCGGTGTATGGTTTATAATCCGGATCGGCCGCCAGGTTCCATTCCAGTACGTTGCGGCTCCAGTTGCGGGTTGCGCCAATGATCAGGCGTTTAACCGGCCAGGCAATATCGATGGTAGAACTGTTTTCTTTTTCTACCACCATTTGCTCCGTAAAATAGAGGTTTTTATCAGGGTGGGCGTTGTGCACATCGGTAAGGGCATCAATATTGCCTCCGTACAAATGGAAGCCTGAGCCGTCGATATATTTACGGGCCGCGGGATCGTTCAGGATAGAGATGGGGTAATCCGGCCTGTCGGCATTATGATCATAAATAATGATCTTGGTTTTAATACCGGCAGCTTTAAAGGCTGGCCCAAGATGGTTTTTGATAAACACTCCCTCATCAGGAGCTACCAATAGTAAGCTAGGGTTATTGCCCGGATGCAAGGGCTCATTTTGAATGGTTATGGCGTCAATTGGTATACCGTTAGCTTTCATGCCCTGTATATATTTTACCAGGTATTTAGCATAGGCCCCATAATATTCGGGTTTTAAACGACCGCCGCGGGTATCTTCATTGGTTTTCATCCATGCTGGCGGCGACCAGGGCGAACCCAGAATTTTGATGGCAGGGTTGATAGCCAGTATCTGTTTCATCACCGGGATCACATCCTGCTTATCGGGCCCCAGGTCAAAATGTTTTAAGGCTGGGTCGGTTTGGCCAGCCGGCATATCATCGTAGGAAAATACTTTTTCGTTCAGGTCAGATGCGCCGATGCTCAACCGGATATAACTTACCCCGATGTTATTACCATTGGTGGCAAACAATTCTTTCAGTAACGCGGCCCGGCTATCTGCGCTCATACGGATGATGTGCATGGCACTACCCCCCGTTAAGGCAAAACCAAAGCCATCAATTGGCTGATATGTTTTTTTGTCGTCAATAGTAATGGTAAATCCGTTATCGTTAGCCGGTTTAAAGGTTAGAGCATCTTTTTGCTTTTCAAACAAAACAGACCTGTCGGCTTTGGTAAGCCACAAACTGGCCTGATCTGCTTTTTGAGCATTGGCGGTAATTGTAGCGCCAAACAGCAGCGGCCACAGTAAAAGTGATCGGATATTTTTATTCATAAATTAAAATTTAACAGGGAAGTTACTGCTGTAAACTGGTTTAAATAAGGCTTAAATTGGATGGTAAATTTATTATTGTTTTCAATATAATGATGTATAATTTATTGAGTAACTAACATATTACGAAGGTGTAAAAAATACACCAGATTGCACATCGGAACTGATATTTTTGTTGCCCTATTTTAACACTACAGCAAACGGAATATAGCCCTGGCATTAAATGGATTACCAGGTATATTAATTAAGACTTTAAATTATTTGCCAGTATTAAAATTTATTTATAGTTTCACTGGAAGTATACGAATGGAAGAACCGCACAAAAAGATCATCATATTTGATGATGATGAAGATATACTTTCTATTTGCAGTTATATCTTAGAAGAGAAGGGATGGGAAGTGCATACTTTTACCGATTGCAATAATATTGTTGATAAAGTTTTGCCGATTTTGCCGGATGTTATATTGATGGACAACTGGATACCCGATGCCGGGGGAATAGTAGCTACCCAAACGCTTAAGAAAGCAGAAGAATTAAAGCATATTCCGGTCATCTACTTTTCGGCCAATAGCGATATTCAATTATTGGCAAGCCATGCCGGCGCCCAAACATATCTGGCCAAACCTTTTGATCTGGAAGATCTGGAACGCGTTATAAGTAATGTGTTGACAGGGGAGTAAATTAAATATAATACTGCTTTATACAGATAAAATAAAAGGCCTCATCTACATAGATGGGGCCTTTTTGTATACTGTTATTGCGGTCCGCCCGGAATTCCCGGAGGCCCACCGCCACCAGGCCCAGCGCCATCACGACGTCCGCCACCATCTCTGAACCGGCCGCCAGGACCCATATTATCCTGAACAGGGGCTTTGCCTGCAAACTTTTTCAGGTTAAGTGTAAAAGTTAACAGATAATATCTTGAAAGACGGTTAACCCGTGATTGCGTCAATGAACTGGCTGTTGATGTTGATGAAAAGCCAGTGTTTTGGTTAAATAAGTCAAAACCCGACAGGCGGATAGTAGCTTGTTTATTTTTCAAAAAGCGGCGCTCTACATATAAGTTCAGAATGTTGGGGTTGGTAACTTTGATATCTGAGCTATAGCCGTAGTTGGTGGCTTTAGAATAATCGTAGCTAAATGTCCAGTCGCCAAAGTAATTTTTACCGGTAAGGCCGATGTTCCAGGTCCGGATATTTGACGTTCCGTTAAGTAATGGATTTTGTACGGAATTACTGGTTCTGTTGATAGCGTAATTAGTTAAGATTTGCGCGTCAACAACGTTATTGATATCGACCCTGAAACGAATTTCCGGGGTAAATACCAGGTTTTTGGCAATATTTTTCTCGGTAGTGGCCGCAAATGAAGTAGAATCAATATTGGTGAGGTAGCCTATATTATTAGTGTAGGTAGCTGTACCATTAAAGGTAAGGGTGTATTTGCGGTTTTCCCATGGTTTGGAATAAGTTAAACGACCAGAACCTGTGTAATATCCATCAGCATTTAAATACTGAGTTAAAATAGTGTTTTGGAATCTCGGATTAGGCGAATAAAGACGAGGATAGGTAATGGTGTTGGTTACCACCTGGTTTTGCACACTCTGGAACGATAAGTTAGCAAAAAATACATCACCGGTTTGGAAACTGAACTTATTATACCTGATCGAAAAATTGTTAGTAAACTGTGGTTTCAGATTGGGGTTACCTTCAACCGGGTAAAGCGCGTTTGAAAAGTCGATCACGGGTTGTAATTGTGAAAAACTTGGCGTGCTGCTTGATCCATTATAGTTAACACTGAATGATTGGCTGCGCGAAAAATTATAAATGAAACGGGCAGTGGGTATTACATTAAAGTTTGATATGTGCGTTGAAATGCCCGTTACCGGTGAGTTGCCATCTAAGACGGATGGTTGAACCCCCAATCCTAATGTATAGTTATATTTCTTTTCGATAAAACGATAGTTTAAGCCAACCCTGTTAGTTGTAAAAGTGTAATTATAGCGATTACTTAACGCGCTGTCGCTTCTAAAAGAAAAATCAGCTACATTAAAAAGGGTATCGGTCTCTTTGTTGTTGGTTGTAATAGCACGGTTAAACGCGTAGTTAAGCTCCAGGTATGAACGTTTGCCTATTGGGTTCAGATACGAAACGTTAGTTCCATAGCTGTTTGTGCGGCTATAAGTATTGATCATTTGGTTTATTGGAGCAGTAGGATTACCTGCTGTATAATCATAAACCGGGTTTTGGTATGACCAACTTGGCGCCGAACTTACGGTAGCATTGATGCTCAGGTTATGGCGATTTTTAAAGCGATGGTTAAATAAGGCTGTAAAACCATAATTAGGTGCTTGCGAATCGCCGTTGGTAATAGCAGTGTAAGCCGATGATATATTCCCGTTTCTGCTGAAATTTACAGCCTCATTTTCATTAGTATTGGTGCCCGAGTATGAAAATGTAGGAGTAACTTTTAAATAGTTAATAGTATCAGGTTTATACTCCATATTCCAGGTAAAGCGGTGATTTATATTTTGATCTTTTTCAACGCTGTTTTGATTTTGTGTTGTAGGGTTTGAGGCCGATCTGTTTTCCTGTAAAGTGTTGGTTGTTGTTGTAACCGTATTATCGGCAAAACTGTAACTTCCATATACCGAAAGCTTTTTACCCCATTGGTCACGGAAGTTTGTACCGATAGAGTGCGCGTTGGTTTCACCATTTTGCGTGGTTATCAAGCTGCCCGAGTTGCCGCCGCCGCGGCCTGCATTACCCCGGCCGCCACCGCCAAAACCCCCACCGCCAAAGCCGCCGCCACCGCCGCCACTTGGACTGCCGAATGAAAAGGTATTAACGTTGGTATTATTAATGCTCCCTAAAACAGCGATTTGGCGATCGCCATTAAAATCAAACGCATTAACAGAGCCTATATAACGGTTTTTATCAGGGATATCCTGGCTTTGAGGTAAGGCATCTCTACCGCCTCCTGCAGTGGCCTGCCCAAAATAACCGTAGTTTTTATCCTTGCGGATAGTGATGTTCATGATTTTATCCGGCTCACCGGTTTTAACGCCGGTAAGGTTGGCCTGGTCGCCATAGTCATCAATCATCTGGATGTTCTCGATCACATCGGCGGGAAGGTTTTTGGTGGCGCTTTGAACATCGCCTCCCATAAAGTCCTTACCATTTATGCGCACCTTGGTAACTTGTTTACCCTGCGTGGTAATGTTTCCGTTTACATCCACATCAACACCCGGTAGTTTTTTGATCAGGTCCTCTGCCGGGGCATTCTCCCGTACTTTATAAGCGCTGGCATTGTATTCTACCGTATCCTCTTTCAGCGTTACCGGATTTACGCCCACAATGGTTACCACGTTAAGCATATTGGTTGAAGCCTTCATGATGATATTACCCAGATCAACAGGTTTTCCATCAGGATCAAGAGCGAAGTGTTTTTTGATGGATGTAAACCCGATGGATGATAATGTAAGTGTTATTTTGCTGCCTTTAATGCCCGAGAACGCAAATTTTCCATTAGCATCAGCTATAGATATGGTACTATCTCCCCCATTTGATACGAGCTTAATACTGCTGCCGGGTAGCGAAAGTTTTGTAGTATCAACAACGGTGCCGCTAATATCATGCGTGGTTTGTGCCAGCGTTTTGAATGCAGTTAAAATGGTTAGGCTTAAAATAAGGAACAGGGGTTTCATAGAGTATTTGTTCTACTTGAAAAATTATTAATTATACATTGGACACAATCCAATTGCAAATGTTCAACTTATAAAGTATTAAATGTTAAAAACGCATATGATTGTTACAAAAACGGCCCTAAACGCTTATTAATCATATCATTGTTACAAATCTTAAGGGTAAAAGAACCTTCAATATCAGCCCTTTCACCCTTAATATAACCTTTTATAAAATTAGTTGATGTGCAAAACGGTTGCTACTTCACTATAATTTTTAAAGTTGATGTTTGGATGCGCAATTTGCAGAGTGGTAACCCAGCCTCCGGGAATAACTACAATCTTAAAATCGAGCCCGGTTTGTGAAAAGTTGGCCTTAATATTAACATAGCCAACGCCAAAATCTGATAGTGTAATGGTCCTGCCAGCTTCGCTGTATGGCAATGCATAATAAGCTCCGGTGCTTCCAGTGGTTCTGAAGTAGGCTAAAACAACGCCGCTATCAACTATATCCTGTGTTATGGCCGGTATATTGAAATTGGTAAATCCGGTTAAGGTTACGCTTCTGTTAATTAACAAATAGCTTTTAACACTCATGGTGCCAGCAGCTCCGTTGGCACCATCGGTTCCGTTAGATCCTGCTGGTCCTTGAGGGCCTGTGGGGCCTGTTGCGCCAGTATTGCCAGTTGCACCTTGCGGGCCACCCGGACCTGGCGAACCGGTATCTCCTTTTGGTCCTTGTGCGCCATTGGTGCCATTGGTCCCGGCCGGTCCTGGATCTCCTTTTTTACAGGCGTTTATGCTAAATAAGCAGATCAATAAAACAGGAAAAATTAGTCGTAGTTTTCTCATGAATTTTAAATTTTTGGATGGAGTTGTGAACTTATTACGGATGTATGAATAATTAGTTGCAGGCGATGGGGATAGCGGAACAATTATTGTTGCTACTAAGAAAAGAAAAGTAATGTATTGTTTAAATAATACAAAAAGTGAACAACAAAACCGGCGAATGTTTCGTTATGTTTAAAATAAAATTAACCTATGAATAATATTAGCAGCACATTGCACTCAAAAGTGCACAATTGGATCGATGCGATCGGGTTTCGGCTAAATACTTCGCAAACGAATAACAAAAGCCATGTCACCACTAATCATTATTTCTTTGAAACGTTTAATTTTTTTGAGAAGAAGCGTAGGAACCATCCGGAAAGCACCAAGTTTTTGTGCTTTGATGCCTACGGCGAAAAAATTAATGTAAGATCATTACTCGATCTTCAGGTAGCCTTTTTCGAAAACATCAGCCAGCTTAAATAGCACTGTTATAGTTGGATATTAAATTTTGCTCATTTTTGCCTGATCAATGCTGCGCATCAGGCGTATTCATAAAAAAGCCTGCTTGGTTTACCAAGCAGGCTTTTTATTTAATTGATAAACGGATTAATTTTCTGTTGGTGTTTTTGGCCAGCAGTTCATATATCCGCCTTCTGTATTTTCTTTTATTACATCATTATTGTTAATACCGCGCATCAATGCGCCCTGTAAATTGATAATGGCTTTATCCGGATTCAGCGCGTCTTTAATACGCAGGTGAAGATCGGCAAAGTGTGCCGCGGTTAAGGCATCTCCGCCCTTTGGTAATCCGGCATCAATCTTCTTTAATTCTGCACGTACCATCGGCCTGATATCAGACAAAGCAATGTTTATTGGCGTTAGGCCAAAATAAGCCAACTGCGCGCTTGTTATACCCGGAAATGAAAAGCTCGCGTCGGTGATGAGTAAACTTTTTAGGTTTTCGATATAGCCGCGTTGCAAATTGCGTTTAAACGCATCTGGTTTACTGCTATTAAACACTCCTGAATGTACATCTGTAAATAGCTCTGCCACGGTGTATGCATTGCTGCCATTTTTGGCTTCATTATCATACATGCGTGCCAGTCTTGATGGGCTAAGCACATTACCCAGCACAGCTACCTGGAGTGCTTTGATGCGGTTAAGTACAACGCCATTATCAAATTTGCTTAACTCTGGCTTGTTTATTAACCATTGCGGGGTTTCAAACAATTGCTTGTTTAAAAACAGCATCGCATCGCGTTGCCGGTTTTTGTTTACAAAATCATAAACAGCGCCTTTTTGATCATAAGTTTTAAAGTTTTCATTCATCCCGCCAATATTGGTAGTAACGTGACCCATATAGCGGTTAAACTGACCTATCACCTCGTTGTATAATTCGGCCACATCGCTAAAATTCTCATTTTTTTGATAGGTCCATTTTTCGAGGTTTGGTAAAATGCGTTTCAGGTTGGCTATACCATAGGTGCTGGCTTTCATAGCATTGTCGCCCAGGTCTTCATTTTGCAGGCGTGGGTCAATCGATGTGCCCTGGCGTCCGAAATAGTAAAGCGGATTGCCTGCTTTTTTATCGGTCCAGTCGGCCAGTATTTCTTTCTCCTGTACGGCCGTCTTATTGCCCGGGAACCAACTGTAACCCCATTTGATAGACCACAGGTCATACTCGCCTATTTGAGGATAAAGATGAGTGACGCCATCGCCTGGTTGAGCTATATAGTTAAAGCGGGCATAGTCCATAATAGATGGCGCGGTGCCATGTTTATCGGTAAATGTTTTGGAGCGGAGTGAATCAACCGGGTACGCGTAGCTCGAACCGAAGTTATGTGGTAAGCCAAGTGTGTGTCCAATTTCATGTGATGATACAAAACGGATAAGTTCGCCCATTTGCTCATCAGAAAATTGTGCTTTGCGTGCGGCCGGATTTACGGCGGCAGTTTGTATCAGGTACCAATCGCGCAACAAGCTCATTACGTTATGATACCAGCCCACGTGGCTTTCCAGAATCTCGCCGGTACGGGGATCAGAAACGTGTGGGCCATAAGCGTTCTCCACATCCGATGCAAAATAGCGGATCACGCTGTAGCGCGCATCTTCGGTGCTAAACTCCGGGTCTTGTTTATGCGTTGGGGCTTCTTTACCAACAATAGCATTTTTAAAACCCGCAGCTTCAAAAGCCTTGTTCCAATCGTTTACGCCAGCTATAAGGTATGGTACCCATTTTTTAGGTGTTGCCGGATCAATATAATAAACTATTTGTTTTTTAGGCTCAACCAGTTCGCCGCGTGAATAAGCAGCGGGGTCTTTAGGCTCCAGTTTCCAGCGGTGTATATAGGCTGTTACCTTGGCTTTTTGAGCATCAGTTCCATAATCGGTTTGGCGCTGACCAAAAAAACCAACCCTTTCATCGCTGATACGGGCTTTCATTGGTGTTTTTGGCAATAATAGCATAGAGGTGTTAAACTCAAAAGTGATAGCTCCTGTAGAGTTATCTGTAGGCGATTCTGCCGAGCGGTATGTTTTTAAGGTATGCGCTTCCAAGTTTATAGGGAAACTTTTAATGGTATCAATATAAGAACGGGTATTATCAACGCCCGAAACTTTATAGGCTTTTTTAACATTATCTGTTAAACCAATAGCGCTTATATCGCCATTGTAAAAATCGGTAACATCAATGAGTACGCCTGTGCTGTCTTTATTGAATGCCTTAATATCAAAAGCGGCTAATACGGCATCGAGATTGGAGTTTTTTACCGATTGGTACATATCGGTAGTACTATCAGCCCGTATAGAGTAGCTGGGCACGCGTATAAATATCTGCTTGTCATGGCGCTCCCATTTCCAAACCTGGTCGTTCAACTCTTCGCCGCCATATTGCTGGCCAAATGTTTTTAGTCCGCCGGGAGTTTTAACATACCGGGTAACTACCAGCATTTCACGGTTGATCAAAGAGTCTGGAATTTCATAATAATACTTGCCCTCAACCT
Organism: Mucilaginibacter sp. 22184; assembly: GCF_052045695.1. NCBI lineage: Bacteria > Pseudomonadati > Bacteroidota > Sphingobacteriia > Sphingobacteriales > Sphingobacteriaceae > Mucilaginibacter > Mucilaginibacter sp. 22184. Next base: position 746,438 of record NZ_JBQEPI010000001.1, on the reverse strand, counting down.
TGTAGGTATTAAAAAGACCGCTATCGGCTTTGGTTTTGCCGGTGATTATTTCGCTGAATTTTTTAATGCCCTCTTTTTTGGGTGCACCTGCCGTTGCGGTAGCTGTAGTTGTTCCGCCCGGGCCTGTTGTTTTAAGCGTTAAGGTTTGATTTGCCGTATGTTTTTTGGTAGCGCATGAGCTGGCTAAAACAGCAAAAATAAAAGCAGAGCCCCGTATATAACGGCCTGCGATAAGGTGTTTTTTCATTTATGTCAATACTTAAACAGTAAACTTAAATAAAATAAACACGATGTTATAACATATAATAGGGTGATTTTTAAAAATCACCCTATTATATACGCCTTTTTAAAGTAAGCACCACTTTATCCAGCTTTTTATCGTGATAAACATCCAATAAAAGGCTACGATCATTGCGGGATTTGAAGATTTCATCAATTTCTTCGAGGGTCATTTTAGATACGGGCTTAAAATTGATAGCTACTATTTCGTCGTCTCTTTCCAGCCCAACTTCATCAGCGGCCGAGCCCGGTTCAACCCGGTTAATAACAATGCGGTCAAAATTATCGCCGGCGGCATAATATTCAAGCCCGCTCATATCATGTTCAAAAGGTGCTTTAAAATTGGAGCCTGGCTTTAAGTACATGGTGTTATGGGTATAATCCAGGATCACCGAAAAACGTTTTAGGGTTCCTATCCCAAGATTGCCATCCCGGGGAACCGAAAGCGAGCTTTGGGCGCTATTGACGTCTGGAAAAGAGGCGATCAGCTGCTTGATCTTAAATTTACCCAGTTCCAACGATTCCAGCCGGCCGATATACCCATTAATTGGGCCGTTTAACCCAATCCCCAGGTTGGCCGAGGCAATAAATTTTTGCGGAAGGCCATATCGTTTCACCACCGTTTCGAGCGATATGGGGTGCCCGGCCCCCAGATCAATGATTAGCTTTGTTTTTATATTCTCGCCGCTTTGCAGTTTTACCCATGTTTCTACATAGGGTTTTCGGTCTTCAATAGTGATGGGAATAGGTACCCCCTTCCGAAACACTTTGAGGTCTTTTGGCCGCCAAACCGTTAATGTACTATCCGGAACATTGATCCTGACGGCCAGATTATTGAAAAACTCGTAGCCAAGTAAACCATGTATAGGCATACCCGCATATCCGGATAAGCTAAACAGATCCTTTTTAAGAATGGCGGCCGCTACGTCATAACTTACCAGGCCTGGGATCTCAACATCCAACGCTGAAGTAACATAAGCTTCTGCATCTTCCCCCTCACCAAGGCCGGGTATTTTTAAGGTTCGTTTGTTGGGAATAGAAATGGAATCAACTAGTTTGGGGTCGGTAATGATCATTAAACCAACGCCGGTATCCAATATGAAATTGAATGGGCCTTTATGATTTATATTTAATTTGATCACCATCAGGCTCCGTACCAGGCGGAAAGGGATATTTACTTTTTTTTTATTATAATCCAGATCAAAGTATTGTGCCTGGGCTGCAAAAAAACAAATCGAAAATAAACATACCAGCCATACTGCCCGGAATTGCTTTATTTTATGAAATAGCGTGAGTAGCAAGGTTATTATAGTTGGTGTATTAAATTTACAACAATAATTGGTTAAATTGAATAAATGTATGTTAAAAACAACTTTTGTATTTCTGTTAATGATTTGCGGCCTGTTATTATTTAATGATACCGTTTACGGCGGTGGAATTAAAAAGAGAAAGATAAAAAAGCAGTTTAAGCACTCGCAAATCATGCGGGATCATTTTACAGGTTTTGCTTTGTATGATCTGGACGATCAGAAAATGATATATGAGTTAAATGCTGATAAACATTTTATCCCGGCATCAAATACCAAGCTGTTTACTTTTTATACCTGCCTTAAAATGTTGGGCGACTCGATCCCGGCCCTTCGTTATGAAATGCGGCATGACTCGCTGGTGTTTTGGGGTACCGGCGATCCTTCTTTTCTGCATAGTGATCTGAGGGGAATCAATGGCCTGAAGTTCCTGGCACAGAGCAATAAAAAACTGTATTATTCAACAAAAGGCTACACGAACGAGTTTTTTGGTACAGGCTGGGCCTGGGATGATTATAATGATTATTACCAGGCCGAGATAACAGACCTGCCTGTAGAGGATAATGTAGCCTTATTATATGCCGATGCCAACAGCAATCTGCAGATCAAACCTTCTTACCTCAAACGGTTTTTAAACAGCGATACCAGCTATCATCCAACCAGGTTTAAAGTAAAACGCGATTTTTCGCATAACAGTTTTATTTATCCGGTAATGCCTGTACCGCCAGGCTTCCGGCAAGAAATACCCTGGAAAACAAGCACTGAACTAACGCTTGAATTGTTGCGGGATACATTGAGAAAATCGGTATGGCCTGTAAATATAGCGTTAAGCGCCACCGCGAAAACGATCTATAACATAAATGCCCGTGCTGTGTACCAGCGAATGCTGCAACCCAGCGATAATTTTATTGCAGAGCAGTTACTGCTGGCCTGCTCCTCAGTGAAATTTAATACGCTCAATACCGATTCGGTGATCAGCTATTCCAAGGCACATTTTTTGAACGACCTGCCCGATGAACCGCAGTGGGTTGATGGTTCTGGACTTTCGCGGATGAATTTGTTTACCCCCAGGAGCATTATAGCCCTGCTGCAAAAAATTAAGAACGAAGTAAAGAATGATTCGCTTTTGTATAGCATGATGCCTGCCGGTGGTGCTACCGGCACGCTTAAAAACGCTTATAAAACAGATAACGGACAAGTATTTGTTTGGGCAAAAACAGGCTCCTTATCCAACAATTATAACCAAAGTGGCTACATTGTCACCCGCAAAGGCAAGCGACTGGCATTTTCGTTCATGAACAACAATTTTACCGGGCCCGTTAAGGAGATACGCGATGAGATGGTCAGGATCATGACCTATATTCATGAGGAGTTTTAGAGCTCTTTTAAAAAGGCATGAGAAAAAGAGGTTAAAAACGGCGTCATTGCGAGCGCAGCGTGGCAATCCCCGATTTAAAGAGCTACTCTGTATAGTTAGGGATTGCCACGTCGTTCCTCCTCGCAATGAGGTGTTTGTTTTGTTTAATTTAACCTGCGCATCAACTGTTCCTCTACCAGTTTAAACACCTGTATCGGTTTTAATGTGCGCCAGCCCAGATCATCAAGTACGCCACCAAAGTTGATATAGTAATCAATATTATTACGCTTAAACTCATCAACTACGTGCTCACGGAAATTGATACCGGCTATCCAGCCATCCTCAATATCCTGGAACCACTCTTCATAATAACAATCATCAGAGGAGTGAAAGTTGAGTACGTTTTCGCCGATAAGTATAAAATGGTTGATGCCATTATCGATCATGAGCTCCAGCAGTTCGCGCTTCAGCATCATGATATCGTTGTTGATAGCATCGTTCCATTCGCCAATAAATTCAATAATGGTATATCCCTTTTCGTAATCGGCAAAAAGTACTTTCAGGTATAATGTGTTGGAGCCGAAGGAATCCCATTGTGGGTGCAACAGATAGTTATATACCTGCTTATCAAATTCAAACTCACTGTATTCAGTAGCATAAAAAGGAGAATACTCGTCTTCTGATGCTATATAATCATCCCGCCACCGGTAATATGGTTCTATCTCGTGCATATCTCTTAGCCAAATGTGCGGATATGCAGATGTTTCAGATGTGCAAGTGTATGAATTTCAGATGTGCAGATTATCTTAATCATTTTACACATCCCCACACTTGAATATCTGAAACATTTGCACATCATTTTTTATAATTATCAACCGCGCTGCGTACGCTCCCGTATTTTTTTAAAAGCGCTGCAGCCTCATCTTCATTTAATCCGGTTTCTTCCATCACCATACGAGCCCCACGGTTAACCAGTTTGTTGTTGCTCAATTGCATATCAACCATCTTGTTCCCTTTCACCCGGCCCAGTTGTATCATAACACTGGTGCTCAGCATGTTTAAAACCAGCTTTTGTGCGGTGCCGGCTTTCATCCGGGTTGATCCGGTTAAAAACTCCGGTCCGGTAACCACCTCAACCGGGTATTGTGCTTCGGCGGCCACCGGGCTACCACTATTACAAACTATACAGCCGGTTACAATATTATGTTGATGGGCCATTTTTAACCCGCCGATTACATAAGGCGTAGTGCCCGATGCGGCAATACCTACTACAACATCTTTATCGGTAATGTGAAATTCTCCCAGATCTTTCCAGGCTTGTTCTGTATCATCTTCAGCAAACTCTACTGCTTTGCGTATAGCGCCATCGCCACCGGCTATGATACCTACAACCATATCAAACGGAACACCAAACGTTGGCGGGCATTCTGAGGCATCAACTACACCTAAACGACCACTGGTGCCCGCGCCAATATAAAATAAACGACCTCCATCGCGCATTTTAGCGGCGGTTACGGTGGCCAGTTGTTCAATTTGCGGCAAGGCTTTTTTAACAGCCAGGGGAACTGTTTGGTCTTCCTTGTTAATGCTTTCCAGTATCTCCAGAACAGATAGCTGCTCTAAATTCTTATAATGTGATTCCCTCTCCGTAATGGTTTCCATTAATTTTAAATAATTTATAACAAAATTCGGTAAAAAACATCAAATGCAGTGATGCCAATAAAAATTATTGATGAGGCATTGATTAACTTTGTTTGCTGAATATGAAAAAGACCGCGGGAGTTATTTTCAGGACAATGATCCTGGTGCTGTTAGGGATTACCATTGGGTTGCTGATAGGCGATAGAAAATTTGCTGATCGTAACCTTGGTTTTTCATTTTCAGATAATAACAAGCTGTCGAAAGTTTTGGAGCTGGTTAACCATAATTATGTTGATAGTGTTAATATTGATAGTATTGAAGGCGCATCGGTTAATGAAATGCTGCAAAACCTCGACCCCCACTCGCTTTATTTGCCACCACAGCAAGCTCAGTCTGTTAATGAGCGGTTAGACGGGGGGTTTAATGGCATCGGTATCGAATTCCAGATATTACGGGATACCATGGTTATTACCCAGGTTTATGATGGCGGGCCGGCTTTTAATGCTGATTTACCTAATGGCAGTAAAATAATTACGGTTGATAATAAAAAATTCGCAGGAACAAAACTTACTGTAGACCGGGTTAACAACGTTTTCAGAGGCGGAAAAGATTCTTCTTTATTGCTTGGTGTTGCCAATGGGCCAGCAATAAAAACGTATGCAATAAAACGGGGCCGTGTTGATCTGAGTAGCGTGAACGCGGCTTATATGGCCAACCCAACAACAGGCTATATCAAAATAGGCAAATTCGCATCGACTACGGATGTCGATTTTCGTAAAGCGCTAAGTAAACTTAAAATCGATGGTATGAACAGCCTGGTGCTTGACCTTAGGGGCAATGGCGGCGGATATTTGAACGCAGCGACATCTATGGCCGATGAGTTTTTGGGCAAAGGTAAACTCATTGTGTATACCAAAGGCATTCATGAACCCCGTACGGATTATTTTGCCACTGATTCGGGCTCATTTCAACAAGGTAAGGTTACCGTGCTTATTGACGAGTATTCTGCTTCGGCCAGTGAAATTTTGGCGGGTGCCCTGCAGGATTTGGACAGGGCGACTATTGTTGGCCGCCGCTCATTTGGCAAAGGCCTGGTGCAGCAACAGTTTCCGTTTGGCGATGGCTCCGCGGTAAATTTAACGGTGGCCAGATATTATACCCCATCGGGCAGATCGATCCAGAAATCATATAAAGGGGGCCTGGAGAGTTACCGGAATGAATTGGCTATACGTATGAAAAAGGGCGAACTCTTTTCGGAGCAAAGCATCCGTAACGACTCTGTTTTTAAAGGCTCATATCATACGCTAAACGGACGTAAAGTGTTTAGCGGCGGCGGCATTATGCCCGATGTTTTTGTACCGGCAGATACCAGTCAAAGCACCTACGTAGTGCAGAATTTAATTGATCAGCAGCTTTTTTCGGCTTACGTGATCGACAGAATGCAGCCGGTGTTGAATAGGTTTACAACCGTCGACGATTTTATAAAAAACTATACCGTAAGCGATGATGATTTCCACAATTTCATCCTCTACGCTTCAAAAACATTAAAGGAAATGGATTCGCACGAGTTGCTGATATCCCGCGGCTATATCAAAAGTATTCTCAAAGCCAATGCCGCCCGCTTTAAATGGGGCGACAATTCTTTTTACCAGGTGATGAACAGTAATGACGAAGCGTTTAAAAAGGCGCTGAGCAATTAACAGGATTTTTAGGATTAAATATGATTAACAGGATTTTTTCTTTACAAGATTAACTATTCACATAGTGCAATCGTAGTAGTAGTAAGAAAAAACCCTGTAATCAATCTATTTAATCCTGAAAATCGTGTCCTATTTCTGCCTGAACCAAACTTGTATAGGTGCCCCGGCAAAGTCAAAGTTTTCTCTCAATTTATTTTCGATGAAGCGATAGTAAGGCTCTTTTACATACTGTGGCAAATTGCAGAAGAACGCGAACATGGGCGATGCGCCTGCAATTTGAGTGATGTATTTGATCTTTACGTATTTGCCTTTGATAGATGGCGGTGGATAGTTCTCGATAATTGGCAGCATTACCTCGTTTAGTTTGGAGGTAGATACTTTACGGGCCCTATTGTGGTAAACCTGGTTGGCTACATCAATTACTTTCAACACGCGTTGCTTTTCGGTAACGGAAGTAAATACAATAGGCACATCGGTAAATGGCGCTATCTTTTCGCGGATCTGCTCTTCAAAAACCTTAATGGTTTTATTGTTCTTTTCGATGAGGTCCCACTTGTTTACTACAATGAGTACGCCTTTTTTATTTTTTTCGGCCAGGTGGAAAATATTCATATCCTGCGACTCAAATCCTTCCACGGCATCAATCATCAGGATGATGACATCGGCCTCTTCCAGGGCTTTAATGGTGCGCATTACGGAGTAAAATTCGATGTTCTCCCTCACCTTTGTTTTTTTACGCAAACCGGCGGTATCAATCAGCATAAAATCATGACCGTACTGGTTGTAGTGGATATGGATGGAATCGCGTGTGGTGCCAGCTATAGGGGTAACAATATTACGGTCTTTACCGATCAGTGCGTTTATAATAGATGATTTACCCACATTCGGGCGGCCAACAATGGCATATTTAGGACGGGTGTTCTCTTCTGGAAATTCGTCTTCAAAGTGTTTTACCACTTCATCGAGCAACTCCCCGGTACCAGAGCCGGTCATGGATGATATATTATAGATTTCGCCGAGGCCAAGGCTGTAGAAAACTGTTGCATCAGATAACAGGGCATTGTTATCCATTTTGTTAACTACCACAAATACCGGCTTTTTACTTTTGCGCAGCATATTGGCAATTTCATCATCCAAATCGGTAATGCCGGTGGTCACATCAACCAGGAACAGGATAACCGAGGCTTCTTCAATAGCGATCTCTACCTGTTCGCGTATAGCGGCTTCAAATACATCGGCAGAGTTGGCCACGTAGCCGCCTGTGTCGATCACGGTAAAATGATGGTCGGTCCATTCAGAAACACCATAGTGCCTGTCGCGGGTTACACCGCTAAAATCGTCGACAATGGCTTTGCGGGTTTCGGTTAAACGGTTATATAAAGTTGATTTGCCGACGTTGGGACGGCCTACTATGGCTACTATGTTACTCATGGTTTTAAATTAGAGTCAAGAAGTAAGAATCAAGATTCAAGAATTATGCAAATCTATTTATCTTAAATTCCTGTTCTATGATATAAATGAAATTTTATTGTAGAGGCAGGAAGGTGTCTTGATTCTTGCCTCTTGATTCTAAGGGTCTACCCCTCGTATCCGAATTTTTTAAGGTAATTTTTTTTGCTGCGCCAGTCGGGTATCACTTTTACAAACATTTCCAGGAAAACTTTTCTTTGGAAAAACTCCTCCATATCACGACGAGCGTAGGTGCCCACTATTTTAAGCATTTTGCCACCCTGGCCAATGATGATATTTTTTTGCGAATCGCGCTCTACAATAATTTCGGCGCTGATGCGGTGCAGGGTTTCGCCTTCAATAAATGCAGTTACAATGACCTCCGCGCTGTACGGAATCTCTTTTTTGTATTGTTTAAGCAATTGCGCGCGAATCATTTCCGACGCGAAAAAACGGTCGTTACGATCGGTCAACGCATCCTTTTCATAATATGCCGGGTGCTCTGGTAGGTTTTCTACCACAAAATCCATAACGGCTTTAATATTGTGCTCCAGCAGGGCCGATATCGCGAAAATTGCTTTTGGTTTAAGCTTTTCCTGCCAGAATTCCACTTTCTTTTTTACTGTTTCCTCATCGCTTTGGTCAATTTTGTTGATCAATACGGCAACAGGGGCTAATGAACCTTCCAGTTTTTTGAGTACGTCTGTTTCGTCAAATTCTTCGTAAATGTCAGTAACCAGCAAAATAAGGTCGGCATCCACAATGGAGCCATCCACCTGGTGCATCATGCTTTCATGCAGGGCGTAGTGCGGTTTGATAACGCCGGGGGTGTCCGAAAACACGATCTGGTAGTCGTCGGTATTAACAATTCCCAAAATACGGTGACGGGTAGTCTGCGCTTTGGGGGTGATGATAGACATTTTTTCGCCAACAAGGGCGTTCATAAGGGTTGATTTACCTGCATTGGGTTTACCAATTATACTTACAAAACCCGCCTGATGACTCATAAAAAAATAATTAAAAATATATTTGCACTGCAAAGAAACGAATTATATCTTTGCAGTCCAATTAAAACGGAGTGCAAATTGCATTTTTGATAATTGGAAGGAACTTTCCGGAGTTATGACCGGATCGCAACATATAAGAATAACAGTGCGGGATGGAGCAGTTGGTAGCTCGTCGGGCTCATAACCCGAAGGTCGTAGGTTCGAGTCCTGCTCCCGCTACGAAAGTTAAAAGCCTCAAGTCGAAAGATTTGAGGCTTTTTTATTCCGAATTTCTTTACCTCCGCCTAAAAGGTATATTATATTTTCGTAATAGACAGTCATTAACCTTCAGGCAGCGAAAATTATTGATGAGCACGATTTATAGGATTATTTAGTAAAACGTTTTATTAAGCCAGTCCTGTTGACTATATTTGAGTTATCAACCCAAGCCTATCCATAAAAATGAAATACAATATTCAAAACCCAGGAGAAAAACAATCCAAATATCTTTTTGTACTGCCCGTTGTATTAGCTCTTTATCTGAATGTTGGCTTTGCCAACGCCCAACAATCAAAGCCAAAAGACAATAAGGAGATAAATGAAAAGCCTATTAAACTTACTACCGCTCAATTGGCAGCGGTTGCCGGAAAATACCAATATATGGATAGCTATGTAACGATAACTCCTGCCAATGGCGGTATTGTGTTAAAGCAACTTCAGGGGCAAGGCACAGCAATAAGCTTTTACCCCACCGATCTGTACGAATTTCATACCCGTCATTTCGGTAGACCATATTGGATCAGGTTTGGCGGAAGTAATAGGGATAAGAGTAAGACGACCCGTTTCCTCACCATTGACCAGGAAATTTGGGTTAAGGTTAAATAAAAGGTATTTAAAATCTTATTCTTATTTAACCTTCGCTGCGAAGGTTAAAAGCCTTAAATAGGAATATTTGAGGCTTTTTGTTTATTCGTTTAGATGTAATTTACAGTCATAGTTGCAGGACACCGGCTTATAAGCTATTCAAAATCCCACCAGGCTACTTTCTTCGGCGGGGTGCCTAAGGTATAAGGCTCTCCTATATGCGGAACATTTACCGGAACGCCCAGTTTTTCGGCAGCGGGTAACAACTTTTTTATAGGCTCGTTCCAGGGTTGGTCAGCTTCTACAAACTTGGCCCAGTGAATGGGCTGTAGCAGGCTGGCATGTAAATCAACGGCAGCCTGGGCAGCCTGCTCAAACCATAAGTGCGTCCATGGCCAATTGGGGCTATATTGCCCGCATTCCAGCAAGGCAAGGTCAAATGGGCCATATCGCTCTCCGATTTGCTTAAAATATGCACCATAACCACCATCGCCGCCGTAAAACAGCCTGTATTTACCTGCTTGTATCACGTAAGATGCCCAAAGTGTTTTATTTGCACGGGAATAGGTACGATTGCTACGATGCTGTGTAGGTGTCGCGGTTAACTTGAGCCCACCAGGCAGCGTTATTGATTGGTTCCAGTTTAGTTCAATGATTTTTTTAGGGTCAAATCCCCAATACACCAAATCTGAGCCAACACCCATTGGTACTACTGCCATTTTAATATTGTCTTTTAGTTTTTTCAGGGTACGATAATCCAGGTGGTCATAATGATCGTGGGAGATGATCAGTACATCAATAGGCGGCATATCCCCGGCATGATAATGTTCAGTACCCGGAAATGCTGTAACTAACCCAGGAACAGGCCCGGCATGGTTACTAAAAACAGGATCGATAAGTATATTATTTTGCCCGGTTTTGATTAGTAAGGATGAATGCCCGAACCAAACAATTATGGGCGCGGAAGCAACCATGGCCTTCAGATCGGTTTTAACCCATGGCAGTGGAGATGAAGGCCTGATGGTTTTAGGGCGGCGGCGCAAAAAAAGCCACCGGTTATGCCTGTTTGCCGAATTAGCTTGTTCTGCAAAGTTTTCGAAACTGCCATTTTTGTAATTAGGCAACGTATCCAGCCGGGCAAGCGCTTCCCCCCTTGGGTTTCTGCCTACTGACTTTATCAAACCACAACCAATAATTACCATCAGCAACAACCCGGTGATCGTTAGCCATAAACAATTCTTCGCCATACACTTAGTAGAATAAAAGTAACGGGAAACATGGATGATTGTTTCTTCGACAAAGAACCAGGAAAAAAAGAACCTTTTCTCCCGGGTTATTTAACTACAAGGAAAAACCAAATTAATTATTGGATGTTACAACAAATACCAAATTATCAGGCCACGTCACAACGCACCGATCCATCAAATGAGCTTAAATAACCCAAAAAGAACTTTATTTGCAGCACTTCTGATTTGCGGTGCCCTGTTAACCGGGTCTTATAATTCTCTTGCACAGATTCATATAATTGAAAGAACTTTAAAGAATAATCACCAGTCTCTTCCTTCTGATTCGTTATTGGTTAAAAAAAAATTCGGTCATGCTGCGCTGCAGTTTGGCCTGGCCGAACTGCTTCCTCAGGCTTTTGATCAATATATTACAAAAAAAGATTACGCCCAGATATCGTTCAAAACAATAGGGCACAATTTAAACCCCGGTAGCTGGCAATTCGACAACGACCCGCTTCAAACCAATCAATTCGGGCATCCTTATCATGGCAGCCTTTTCTTTAATTCATTCCGCACAAACGGCTATAATTTCTGGGAGTCTGCAGCTGCAAGTTTCGCGGGGAGTTATATTTGGGAAACCTACGCCGAAAATCAACCACCGGCACCAAACGATTTCATCAACACGGGTTTTGGAGGGGCTGTTTTAGGAGAGATGACTTATCGTTTATCAAACAGGATCGTGAATAATGAAAGCAGGGGGTTTAAGAGGCAGGTTAATGAGGTTTTAGGGATGCTGGTTGATCCGATGAACGGTCTTTCGCGAATATTAGATGGTAAATGGGGTAAAGTTTCGGCAAACACGTCTCTCAAGGATTCTACAAAAATAATAGCAGAATTCAATGCCGGCATCAGAAGTATTGAAGTTAGCAATCAGGTTCACAGCGGCTGGTATGGCCATGTGAAGATATATTATGGTGACCCACATGAAAATTACCGAACCCCCTTCAGTAATATATTGATCAATACCGAAATAGGGCAGGACGACAGCTCCAAGGTTAACATTGTGAGTGTTTATGGATCTTTAGCGGGCTGGGAAATCAAATCGACCGAATCGGTAGAGCACCTGGCTATATTATCTGCCAATTACGATTATATACGTAATGTGGCTTTTTTCTATAGCGGGCAAAGTGTACGGATAAATCTTTTATCAGAATTTGATGTTTCAAAGAAACTTACTATCAATACCACACTCGGAATGGGGCCAATTATACTCGGCGCCGCACCCGATAAGTACATTACCCCCAATGGCCGGAATTATGATTATACCATGGGTTGGGGAGTCAATGGCAGCGCGGCTTTTAACATAGCGGGCAAATTATTTTTCGACCTATATTACCGGGGCGGTTGGTTGGCAACTATAAATGGTAATTCCTCTCATTATTTTCTGCATACTGTATCCGGTGAATTAAGTTACACGCTGATCAAAGGTCTTTCGGTATGTGCCGAGCCGGGCTATTATTCTTTATCGGGCAGATATCGGGATTACCCTGATATTTTCAAGAACTATCCGTACTTCAAAGGGTCGTTTAAATATTCGGTAAATCTTTAAATAAAGGGCATTGACTGCTTGGTCCTGCGAAAGTTAAAAGCCTCCAATCGAAATATTTGGGGCTTTTTTGTTTATATTCGATAGTCGGATGTTGCAATCTGGCAGAAGTCGTAATCAGCCCCCTAATTTGTCGTTTTGGCACAGCATAAAAACCTGTAAGGCCGCCCATCTTTGTATTGTCAATCAAATTAATTTAAATAACATTTTATGAAACGAGTATTTAAAGGATCTGATATCCTAAACCCGATGTTAATAATGGCCCTGCTTTTTTTTACAGTATTGCAGTCAAAAGCGCAGCAGCTTAAACCTGCCGAAAGCGGCTATGTGCCTGTTAACGGCATCAAAGTTTATTACGAAGTATATGGCGAAGGCAGGCCCGTTGTTTTGCTGCACGGCGCTTTTATGACCATTGAAGGCAATTGGGGCCAATTGATTCCCGAACTGTCAAAAACAAGAAAAATAATTGCTATTGAATTACAGGGACACGGACATACACAATTCTCAGACAGGAAATTAGCGCATACTACTTTAGCCAGCGATGTGACCGGCGTAATGGACCACTTGAAAATTGACAGTGCCGATGTGGTAGGATATAGTTTTGGCGGCACCGTAGCTTACCAGGTGGCTATACAAAGCCCTAAACGGGTAAAGAAATTAGTGATCATATCTTCTACTTATAAAAGCACCGGCTGGAGGCCCGAAATAGCTAACGCGTTTAAAAATATGAAGCCCGAATATTTAACAAATACTCCCATGAAAACGGCCTATGACGCGGTGGCACCCGACAAAACAAAATGGACAAAGTTCCTGGAACAGATGATCGCTTTTGCCGGAACCCCATTCGATTTGGGAGATGCCAATGTCGCCAAAATTTCTGCGCCGGTATTGATCATCTCGGGCGATAACGATGGCCTGGATAAAGTGGAGCTGATGAAGACGTATCAATTACTGGGAGGGGGCATATCTGCCGATCTGGCTCCAATGCCAAAATCGCACGTGGCCGTTGTGCCCGCGCAGAGCCATGTTGGCCTCATGATGCAGACTAAAACCATATTAGGTTACCTGGATGGCTTTTTAAAGTAAACATAATCTTATCGCGTAGCCCCGATAAATATTTTCAAGCGTACTACGAAACCCAAAAGCCTCAAATCGGAAGATTTGGGGCTTTTTGCATTGAATGGGATGAATGAATTCGATATCTGTTAAATCCCGGTACTTCAAATGCGGACTAACGCTGGTTTTATCAAACAATTAAATTCTATCTTTAATCTTCTAAACACTTACGCAATGATTCAAAAAATAGCCAGTCTTTTATTGCTGTTTCTTATTTTACAAAGTTGCACTCATGCACAGAATTTCGATAAAGCCAAATTAGACAGCTTTTTTGTCGCGCTGAATACGAAAGACCAAAACATGGGCAGTATCGCTATAGCTGTAAACGGGGGCTTGGTTTATCAAAACGCCATCGGTTATAGCCAGGTAAATAAAGAATTAAAAACACCGGCGACTATTGAAACAAAATACCGGATAGGCTCTATCACCAAGATGTTTACGGCAACGATGATCTTTCAGCTGATTGATGAGAGTAAGCTGAGCTTTGACACACCTTTGTCCACGTATTTTCCACAGCTCCCCAATGCCAGGAAGATCACGATAAGAGAAATGCTTCAACACCGTAGCGGACTCCATAATTTTACGAGCGACTCGCTTTATGCAACCTATATGACCAGCTCTAAATCGGAAGCCGAAATGACTGCCATATTTGCCGGGCAGAAATCTGATTTTGAACCGGATACAAAGGCCGCATACAGCAATACTAACTTTGTGCTGCTGGGTTATATTATTGAAAAATTGACGGGTAAACCTTATGCTGAAGAATTAAAAAAACGCGTTACTTCAAAAATAGGCTTGACAGAAACTTATTATAGCACCAAAGCTAATTGGTCTAAAAACGTAGCATACTCTTACAATTACACAGGGCAATGGACACAAATGCCCAAAACAGATATGAGTATTCCTGGTGGCGCTGGCGCTATTATTTCTACGCCGGCCGATCTGGTTAAATTTATAAATGCGCTTTTTGATGGCAAACTGATTAGCCCTGCGAGCTTAGAGCAGATGAAAACGATGAGGGACAATTTAGGTATGGGCATGTTAGCTACGCCGTTTTATGATAAAAAAGGTTATGGACATACCGGAGGCATCGATGGATTTTACAGTTTATTGATGTATTTTCCAGAAGAGAGGGTAGCGATAGCTTATACTTCCAATGGGACACGATATTCCTATATTGATGTGGTACGGGGGGCATTGAGCATTTATTTTAACAGGCCATTTACAATCCCGGAGTTTAAAACCATTACGCTAAAAACAACTGATCTCGATCAATACCTCGGTAAATATTCCTGCCCCACATTTCCCTTGAAAATTGTTATAACTAAAAGGAATGCTATGCTCTTTGAACAAGCCGATGGTCAGGGTGCATACCCACTGGAAGCCCAGGGCGACAACAAATTTACTTTCGCTCCAACTAACGCTACTTTTCAATTTGATCCGGCTAAAAAAACGTTCACTGTAATTCAAAATGGAGTTACCCATCTATTTACTAAAATCGACTAATTTAATGCGCCAACTCATCTTCTGAAAGGTAATATCAGTTGCATTTATATTTTCTTTACTAAATTGACTCACAAAAACACATACAAAAGAACCTGTGATTATAGAAAAGCTATTTTCAAATTTCGATAATTATCTGCCACTTAATTCGGCGGAAAAGCAAGATCTGGCGGGGCGGGTTATCCAGCGAAAGATCAAGCGGAAGCAATTCATATTACAGGAAAATGATATTTGCAAGCATTATACCTTTGTAGCTGAAGGTTGTTTCAAAAAGTTTCAGGTGGATGATAAGGGCACAGAACATAATCTGCAATTTGCTGCCGAGGGCGACTGGCTTATGGAGATTGTTAGCTTTTACTTGGAAAAGCCAAGCCGTGTTTATATTGAAGCCATAGAGCCATCAGTTATATTCCAGATCTCCAAGCCTGATCTTTATCATTTGTATGATAGTAACCCTAAGTTCGACAGAAATTTCAGGGTGATTATAGAAAACCGTTTAGTTGAAACAGAGAACAGGGTTTTACAGGCCATCAGTTCAACGGCCGAAGAGCGCTACCTTGCTTTCATTAAGCAATACCCCCACCTGCTGTCGAGGCTTCCAAATACACAAATTGCCTCATACTTGGGTATTACCCCTGAGTTCTTGAGTAAAGTTCGTAAAGATCTCCTGAAAAAATAGGCCTTACTCTTAATCTACCTTAAGGGTATTTCTTAAGTTGCCTTATGTGTTGTTTAGGTTATCTGCAACCATCTTTGTTTCGTCATCAATTAATGATAAAAAATGAACGAGATCAAAGAACTAGAAGCAGCAAACGCTTATGAAAAATGAAAAAACATATGTGTTTATTCCGGGCGGATGGCACGGTAGCTGGGTTTATGACCCGATAACTGAAAGTTTGGAACGGTTAGGAAAAAAGTGTATTTCGTTAACCTTACCAGGGCTTGAACAAGTGGGCATACCAAACAGGATCATCAATTTAGATACACATATCCAGTTCGTCATAGATGTCTTCTTAAAAGAAAACCTTAGGGATGTGATCTTATGCGGCCATAGCTATGCCGGACTGGTTATCACAGGTGTTGCAGATAAAATTCCGGAAAGAATACATGCACTGGTTTATATTGATGCCTACATTCCCAAAGATGGAGACTCTTGCTGGAGTTTGACGAGTGAAGTATACCGGCAACGTTTTGTAACAGGAGCCGGCAATGACGGTTTCACGGTAGCAGACAGACCCGGGTTAGACGATCGAAGAAGACCGCATCCGCTGGCAACATTCATGCAAAGCTTAAACTTGAATGGAATTTATGAACAGGTGCTTAACCGTACATTCATTTATCTCAGTGGTTGGGAGCAGTCGCCATTTGTTAAACAATATGAGAACTTAAAAGATTCTCCTGATTGGCACGTCGAAACCATACATTGCGGGCACAATGTGATGAAAGAACGCCCGGATAAATTGGTTGATATTTTATACAGACTGGAAGATAAATATAGTGAGGCCAAACGACGGCCTAACTTGCTGTAGCAAGCGACTTTTTTATTTAGCCCAATTTTTTTCGCAGCCATTTACGAACGGGCTCATCGTACCATTTCAAAATGATATATGCCAGGATAATCGCACCGGTCAAAACGGCTAACGCATAAGGCCAGGCCTGCACAATGGTTACGCCTTTATGATTGC
Source organism: Mucilaginibacter sp. 22184 (assembly GCF_052045695.1). NCBI lineage: Bacteria > Pseudomonadati > Bacteroidota > Sphingobacteriia > Sphingobacteriales > Sphingobacteriaceae > Mucilaginibacter > Mucilaginibacter sp. 22184. Next base: position 729,719 of record NZ_JBQEPI010000001.1, on the reverse strand, counting down.
TGATCCATGCTACATAAAAGTAAACCAGCGGGTAATCCAGCTCCCGCTACGAAAGTTAAAAGCCCCCAATCGAAAGATTGGAGGCTTTTTTGTGTTTGGGATATTTTGTAAGTTGGTGGTGCGGTGATAACACCGGCCACAGGCTGAAACCGAGGAGCGTAAGCAGAAAAATAAATATTATAAAATAAAAATTATGAGAACAATTAATCCATGGATCAACTTCAACGGAAATGCCGAAGAAGCATTCACTTTTTATAAATCAGTTTTTGGCGGCGAGTTCGCAAAGATTATCCGCTTCAAGGACTTAGCAAGCGCTGAATTTCCGGTAGCAGGAAATGATGAAAACAAGATAATGTACATTGCCTTGCCAATTGGCAAACACAATGTGTTAATAGCCAATGACATTCCAGAATTTATGGGACGGGTAAACGAAAGCGAAAACAGGTCTAAAATATTAGTTAGTGCAGAAAGTCGCGAAGAGGCAGACAAAATATTTAACGGACTATCAGCAGGTGGAGATATTGAAGGCCCCGTTGGCGACAGTCCATGGGGTACATACGCTGGCATGTTTAGAGACAAGTATGGTATTGAATGGATTGTGGAATTTGACCCAAATTACAACGGATAAATTTAACAGAGAAAATAGCGAACACCTAACTTGCATCAGGGAAATATATCTTTGCATTAGGTTCAATTTAATAATCATTAAAATCGGTGCACAAAAACCTATTAGCATACATCAGGGAGCGCGCTACGTCGCCACTTACAAGTGATGAAGAAGCGTTAATTGTAGCGGCTTTCCAGCCCAAAAAACTCAGGAAAAAGCAATACTTTTTGGAAGAAGGCAATGTGTGTAAATACGTTGGTTTTATTGTAAAAGGTGCTATGAGACAATACAGCGTAGATGACAAAGGTGCGGAGCATATTGTACAATTATACATTGAAAACTATTGGGCAAGCGACCGTGAAAGTGCGCTCATGCTTACTCCATCAAGATTTAATATTGATGCCTGGGAAAATACCGAACTACTTATTGCCAGAGTAACAGACATGCTGGATTTGATAGAAAAGGTACCTTCATTTGGACAAATGACAAGATTAATGGACCAAAGAAGTTTCATCGTTTCTCAGCGAAGATTGAATTCAACCATTAGTAATACAGCAGAAAAACGCTATGAAGAATTTGCCGATAACCACCCTCAATTTATTCAACGATTTCCGCAACATCTCATCGCTTCTTTTTTGGGCATAACCAAAGAAACTTTAAGCAGAATTAGAAAACAAGCAAGTAAATAACTGCTATTCCAACTTTGATTTTACAAAAGCGTTGATATTTATCAACGCTTTTTTTTATCATTTCTCATCGTTCCGGGCTGTGCTGTTGTTGCAATTTTACATCATAAAAACAAAGAGATGAAAAAGCAAACAATAGTAGTAATTGGAGCAACAGGTGCACAAGGTAAGGGTATTGTAAATGCCCTTGTAAATGAAGGCTCTTTTAATGTGAAAGCAATAACCCGTAATCCGGAAACATATACAGGCCAAGCAAATGAAGCAGTTTATGCAGATCTAAAAGATTTGCAATCCTTAAAAGAGGCTTTTACAAATGCTTATGGTGTATTTGTGGTAACCAACTTTTGGGAAGGTGCCGACGAAATCACCCAGGGTAAAAATGCCATTGAAGCGGCAAAAGCAACGGGAGTGCAACATTTTATTTGGTCAACACTTCCGGATGTTGAGCTCATTAGTGAGGCAGGATTTGAAGTGCCTCATTTTAGTGGCAAAGCTAAGGTAGATGATCTGGTAAAAAGTGCAGGGTTCAAATATGTAACATTTGTTCAGCCTCCATTTTATTATCAAAATCTTGTTGGGATGATGGGCCCACAGCCAAAACAAGATGGCACAACCGGTTGGACACTACCGATTGACCCAACAAAAAAAGCGATTCACATGTCGGACATTAATGACCTGGGAAAAGTAGTCGCCGGTGCATTTTTGCAACCTGAAAAAGTTGGAAACGGTAATTACCTTGCCCTGGCAACCGGATTGTACAGTTTTAATGATATCCTAGAAGCTTATAAAGCCAATGGCAAAGAGTATAGCTTTTCACAAGTACCAGCTGAAATATTTTCAACTTTTTTTGAAGGAGCAAAGGAGTTAGCCGAGATGTTCGGGTATTTTGAAAAACACACTTATATGGGACCCGATTCAGCATCACGAATTGAATTGGCAAAAGAAACCGCCACCCATAAATTTGTGCCGCTCCAGGAATGGCTGAGTAAAAACAATTGAGAAAAAGAAAACGAGTTGCTCAACAAAAGGGAATTATGCTGTAGTTGGCCTGCTATCAATCCAACGAATGTTAATTACAAATTGTTTGGGATTTACCCAGTAAGGGCTACGAAAGCCAAAAGCCTCAAATAGAAGTGTTTGAGGCTTTTGGCTTTGAAATATTTTATGGTTTACACTGTAACCGTGATATTTGATCTTTTTAAATTATAATATACTGATTAATAAATAGTTGTAAAAATGTAAACCATAAAAAGTGTAAACCATGATTTTATCGTTGTATCCTTTTCCGGATGCGGCTTAAAGATGGATTCTTGATACCCAGGTACGAGGAAATATGATATGCAGGTATACGGTTAATAATATTGGGGTGCTCGTCCAAAAGTCTGATGTAGCGTTGTTCGTGCGAAAAAAACAATAGCTCCTCGGCACGGGATTGCGAATAGGTAAAAAACAGCTCCGCAAGCAATCGCCCAAATTTGGCCCAGTTGGGATGCGTTTCATACAAACTCATCAGGTCATGATAGCTGATATATACTATTTCGCAATCCTCCATCGCCTGGATAAAATAATGACACGCGTTGCGGGTAATAAAGCTCCGGAACGAAACGATGAACTGATTTTCTGAAAAGAAAAAGATATTCGTTTCCTCGCTTGTATCCGGGCGGCTGTAATAAATCCGGAAGATGCCCTTAACCACCAGCCCAAGGTCGTTACAAACCATGTACTGCATATTGAAAAAGTCGCCCTTTTTTATTTTGCGGGGTTTCCAAAAGGATATGCTGTTGGCTATATCTTTTTCGGTTAAAGTGGCAAAACTGGTCAAATGCGCTTTCAGTATTTCATGAGGTTCGGTCACAGCAGCCGGATTTACGTTTTAGCAAGTATAATAAATAATCAGGCTGCGTTTGCAGTCCCTTTTATAGTTTTTGACAATCTGATGGCAGCGAGCAGAAAATAAAAAGCGCCAAAAGCCGAGTAGCCGGCCAAATTGCTGATGCCCATTGTGGGCGATTTTGCCATGGCAATAAATGCGCCGCCTGCAAGTACTGATTGCCCGCCGCTAATGATCATTGGCCATTGGCCTCCCAATTCCTTTCGCCTGTGCAGGCCAAGTATCAATTGTATAAGACCGGTAACGATAGCCCAGACGCCAAAAACTACCAGCGCCGCCGGAACACCCTTTTGCAAAGCCAGCGCTACGCCAATGGTGGTGATAACACCAATAGCAATGTTTACATATTGCGGCGTTTTTGATACTTGAGGCGGATTGGCCTTGATATCAAACCAGGTGGCAATAACATCCCAGGCCGGGTAGATAATAAAAAGGATGGAGGCGATACCAAAATTGGTTTTGGCGAAAACCGAAACGAGGATAACCCAGATAACAGAAAATGCAACGCGTGCAAAGTAAAGGCTGCGCAAAGACCGGGCAGTTTGAACAGGGCTTGTTGAGTCTGTATTTTTTATAGAATCAATGGATGAGTTCATGACTTTATTTGTTTTTTTGAAGCAAATGTAGCCGCTAATGAAACTGCATTTTTTCACTTAAGTGAAAACCGATATCTCCATATTGTTTCAAAGTTCATACAAATCGTCTCATTTTAGCATCTGTTCAATTGGTGGCGCCTTCATTAGTGCTCGACCTCAACTTTCAACTAAATTTATTTTAATAAGTTTGGATTTCCACCCGAAAACCAATAACCATGTATAAGTCCCGGATTTGTTTAGCATCATTTCTGCTCATCATTAATTGCTCCTGTTTATTTGCTCAATTGCCCACCCTATCCACCCGGTGGACAAAAGCTGCCCTGGATGCCGAAGTTCCGTTTCCCGACTATCCACGGCCACAACTGCAACGCGGTGATTGGCTGTGCCTGAATGGAAAATGGGATTATCGGGGAGGAAAAGATGTTGCCAGCGCGCTCGATCCTGAAAAGCCCATATCCTTTGAAAGTAAGGCCGAACAAATAAAGGTACCGTATTGCCCGGAATCACAGCTATCTGGTATTCAGCGTAAGCAGGAGATCAATATGTGGTATCGGCGCAGTTTTGTAATTCCGGCTGATTGGAAAAGCAAGCAGGTCATTATTCATTTTGATGCCGTGGCCCATCAGGCAACCTTGTTTGTGAACGGACATAAAGCAGGCTTGCACGCGGGCAGCTATGATGCTTTTAGTTTTGACATCACACCCTATTTAACCAGTGGAAAAAACACCTTGGTTTTGGCGGCATATGATCTGAATGACGGTCGGGTACCATCCGGCAAGAGCGGTCCGCGGGGCGATTATACCTTCTGCTCGGGCATATGGCAAACCGTATGGCTGGAGCCGGTAAATAAAGCGCATATAGAAAACATCCGCCTGTTGCCCGATCTGACTGGCAGCCGCTTAAAAGTACTGGTAAATACCAAAGGCGAAGGAAAAATAGTCGCGGCAGCTCTTGATGGAAACAAAGTAGTTTCGGAAGCAATATCAACCAATGGCACCTACTTTTATCTGCCTATTAAAACGCCAAAACTTTGGTCGCCCGATGATCCTTTTTTATATGATCTTACTATCAGCCTGGAGGATGCTCATGGCAAGGTGACGGATAAGGTAAAAAGCTATTTCGGCATGCGCGATATTAAATTGAGCAAGGTTAATGGCGTTACCCGGCCTTTAATCAACGGTAAGTTCATCATGCAGTTGGGACTGCTTGATCAGGGTTATTGGCCCGATGGTGTGCTGACCGCCCCCACAGAAGAGGCACTCAAATTTGATATCCAGTTTACCAAAAACGCTGGCTATAACCTCATCAGGAAGCACATGAAAACCGAACCGCAACGGTTTTACTATTGGGCCGACAAACTAGGCTTATTAGTTTGGCAGGATATGCCTGCCATATGGTATCAGAATGAGGATACTACCAAAACCAGGACTGAATTCAGGAAGGAGTTGAAAACGCTTATCGATCAGCATTATAATTCGCCATCCATCATTACCTGGGTGCCCTTTAATGAAAATTGGGGCGCGTTTGATGTGAAAAATATAACCAACTGGGTGAAGCAATATGACCCATCAAGACTGGTGAATGGCAACTCGGGCTTTAATAATAACCCATCTTATCAGAAAGCTTATGGCGACCCGGGTAATGGCGATTATGTAGATACCCATATTTATGTGGGGCCGTACGGCGCCTCGGTTCCCGACCAACACCGGGCCGCATCATTAGGCGAGTTTGGTGGTGTGGGCCTGTTTGTGCGCGATCATATGTGGCCGGTAGCTAATAACGCTTATGACTATGAGCCAACCAAAGCAAGGCTGACCGACAGATACATTTTCTTGCTCGACGAGGTTGAACAGCTGATGAAGTACAAAGGCCTGAGCGTAGCCATCTATACCCAAACAACCGATGTAGAGCATGAGGTGAACGGCGTGCTTACTTATGACAGGGCTGTTGAAAAAATGGAAATAGAACGGGTTAAGGCAGTGAATGAAGCCGTTATTAAAGAAAGCTATAAGTTGACGCCTTAAGGCTTGCCGCGAAAAGCAAAGGGGCCTATCATATTTATTAGGATTATTATCCCCTAATGCGATGATATCTGCTTTGATGACTTATCAAACACAACCACCGAATTTGGTGCAGGCCGTTCTTTGCTTACCCATGCCGGTTTTACCAGGGGCATCCACACTTTTTTTCCAAAAGTGGATAAATCAGGATAAGAGCCTGAAAGTTTAAAATGCTCAAATTCAAATGGGATTCCCTCGGCCCCTAATGGCGAATCTTTTGTAGCTATATGAAGATGCAGATGAGGGCCGGTTGTTTGCCCTGTAAAACCTAGAGACGCAATCACCTCTCCCCTTTTTACCTTTTGGCCGGGTTTAACTTTTATACTGCCGGGTTTCAGATGCTCGTAAAACACAAATTGATTGTTACCGATTTTAATAGAGATATAATTACCTGTAGCATTTTCTACCGGTGGGGACTGATAGCCGGAAAGTGTTGAACTTTCTGGAAAGTTGTTTCTGACAGAAGCCACAACGCCATCACTCACCGCCAGCACATCATTTCCGTAGCCGTACCAATTCCTGACGGTATCTTCATTATGGACAGCATACCGGCCATTATTATCCAGTTTTATAAAATCAATGGCAAATCGCCCGGGCAGCCGGGCTGTTCCGTTTATAGTATAAAAAACACGACGGTGCCCGGTTAACCACGACGGTTCATAAATGGCAGCCCATGGTCCGCCGTTTAATGGTGGCCCGATGATCAATGGGGCTTCTGCTCCGATCGATATCGAGGCCCCTTTTATGGAAACCCGTGTTGTTTTGCTCCCATTCAACAGATCAAATTCAAGCCGGTGAACAAAATGCAATCCGGTATTTTTGGATGGCAAATTAAACTCCAGGTAAACTACAGCAAATGAGCCCGGCGGTAATATCAGATTATTCTCTTTTGGGGATATCGCCAATCGCTTAACTCGGGATTTTAACCGGGGCTCATCAACATTGAAAATAGTGGATGAGTCGGTAGCGTTTAGCACTTCGAGCGTTTTAAGCCTCAAGGAATCTTTTGCGAAATTGGCGATGTTGAGCTCGTAGTAAATGCATGGTTTGCCATTGATAACCGTTGGAGAAGGCACAAAAGGCACACGTATATCAACCGTGGTTTGATATTGCTGCGCATGGCTTTTCCCTTGCGATAATATAACCGCAATGATAGTACAAAGGATATACTTGTTTTTCGCGGACATTTAATTAGGCTAATTGTTGATACTAAAATTAGCATAATTAAAATGGAGCCATCAAATATATTCAACCGGATTGATGATCCGACTAAATAAATATTGATCCGGATGCAACGTATTTGGTAAAGGTGTGGTCTTATGTAAGAAATAAACCAATATCAAATCACATGAAAACATACTTTTTACTATTTGCACTGGCCTGTAGTACAACTACTGCATTGGCGCAGGATGATAGCAGGACACCATATCTTACCAAATCATTAGCCAGCGATGCCATTAACCGGGTTGTGGTAAATACATCGGCCGGTGGTATTTTGGTAAGCGGCAGAAGCGGCGAGGCCGCGCGGGTGGAAGTTTACATCAAAGGGAATAACGGTCGCGATCTTTCAAAAGAAGAGATCAAAAAACGCCTGGATGAAGATTATGACCTGAGTGTTTCGGTTTCGGGACACGAAGTTCGTGCCATTGCAAAAAGCAAGCATAATTTTTCTGACTGGAAAAGACAGATGAGCATATCGTTTAAAATATATGTTCCGGAACAAACATCCACAGATCTTAGAACCAGTGGCGGGGGTATCAACCTTGACAATTTAAAAGGCAACGAAAGCTTTACCACCAGCGGTGGCGGGTTGAATATAGACCGGCTTAACGGCGTAGTACGTGGTGAAACCAGCGGCGGCGGCATCAGCGTTTCCAACTCCGGAAATGATATTAACCTCGAAACCAGTGGTGGTGGTATTATTGCCAAAAACTGCACAGGTAAGATCAGGTTAGAAACATCCGGCGGCGGTTTAACATTAGATAATTTGAATGGAAACATCAACGCCAATACCAGTGGCGGCGGCATACATGGCAACAGTATAACAGGCGAACTGAACACCAGTACATCTGGTGGCGGTATCGACCTCAAACAAATGGATTGCAGCCTAAGCGCTTCAACCAGTGGGGGCAGTCTGAATGCGCAAATAAAAAGAGTTGGTAAATATTTAAAACTGGAAGCCAGCTCGGGAAATATTAACCTGGAACTGCCGCTAAAGCAAGGGCTTAATCTCGATTTGCGGGGCAACCGGGTACAGCCCACCGATAAAATAAATAGCTTTAACGGTGAATGGGAAAAAGATCATGTAAAAGGCAGCGTGAACGGCGGCGGTGCACCGGTTACCGCAGAAGCATCAAGCGGAAATGTAAATGTGAGGTTTAACTGATAGCATAACTAATAACAAAAAAGAAGGGGCCCGCCGATCAGCGGGCCCCTTCTTTTTTGTTATTAGTTCAAAGCTTAAAAATTTAAAGCACAGAATATTAGCATTTTAAATATTATAATATTTAGCCGGTTAAACCAACTAATCTTTTCGTTGTCATATCCCCGATTTATACAAAAACATTAACCTTTCAAACACAATTTTATGTACAAAAAACTACTACTGGTAGTACTATCAGTTATTGCCCTCCAATCAGCTAAAGCACAAACAGAAAAAGGGAACCAAAGTATTGGGCTCAGTTTTAGTGTAGATACTAAAAGCTCCAATACAAGTTACTATAATAGTGTATCTGGTACTTATAATACTAATGCCAAAGGCAAACAAACTTCATTCAGTGTAGCACCCAGCTACAGTTATTTTATTGCAGATAAGCTGGACATAGGAACATCATTAAGCTATGGACAGTCTACTACAAAATATGATCCGGCTCTTAGTACAGCAACCAAATCAACAAGTAAGGGCTTCAGTGGAAATATATTTTTGAGGAAATATTTTTTATACAACGATAAAATCGGTATCCGTACCGGGCCATACTTCAGTTATGAAAATGTAAAGCAAACATCTGATTACACAGACCCCATAAACAATAGCAACAGCACTATTGACTATTATGGAGGCGGTCTTAACCTTGATTTTGTTTATTATCCTGCAAAAAATATAGGTCTTGCCGCCCGTTTAGCCGACCTGAGCTATGCTCATCAGAAAAGCAAAGGCTATGTCCAGGGATCATCCAATGACTTTAATTTAAGCTTGGTAAATAGCTTATCCCTTTCTATCTATTACGTATTCGGAAAATAATTAAACCCTACAACCAATCACAATGGAGCCTTAAATCGAGCAGATTTATGGCTTTTTTGTTTTTCTGATTACGCAAAAGGTGTAAAATTATTTATAAAAATTTAGTCAAAAATGGATTTTATTATCATTAATAAATTGATAGTTAGTTTATTATGTAATAAATCATTTATATTTTAAATAAATAAATATGACGCTGTTTATAGGATGATAAACTTTGTTGATAACCAATTAATCAAGCCAATTTTTAATTCTAAAATATGCGTAGATCTATACTCATTGCAGCACTTATGCTTTATGCTGTGCTTTTTGTACAGGCACAGGAAATTACCTCACCCGATAAAAACCTCACGCTCAAATTTGAGCTGCTGGGTAACGGCGTGCCAACCTATCAGCTTCATTACAAACAGAGGGAAGTGATAAAACCCAGTAAGCTTGGTTTGGAAACGAAAGATGTACCGTCATTCCTGGATGGGTTTACCATCACCAAAACAGAACAGAGCACCTTTGACGAGTCTTGGAACCCGGTTTGGGGCGAAGAAAAAACTATCCGCAACCATTATAACGAACTGTTGGTAACCTTAACGCAAAAGGCCGTTCAGGGCAGGTATATCCGCATTCGGTTTCGTTTATTTAATGATGGCTTGGGTTTTAGGTATGAGTTCCCGTCGCAGAAAAACCTGAACTACTTTATCATTAAAGAAGAACACACCCAATTTGCCCTAACCGGCGACCATAAAGCTTTTTGGCTGCCCGGTGATTTTGATACGCAGGAGTATGAAACAGTGACCTCCAACCTGTCAGAGATCCGTGGTAAAATGAAAGCTGCGGTTACACCCAATGTATCGCAAACTACTTTTTCGCCAACTGGCGTACAAACACCGTTAATGTTGAAAAGCAAAGATGGTTTATATATTAACATACATGAAGCTGCTTTGGTTGATTACTCCTGCATGTCGTTAAACCTGGATGATAAGAACTTTGTGCTCGAGTCGTTTTTAACCCCCGATGCCATTGGCGATAAGGGTTATATGCAGGCACCAACACAATCGCCCTGGCGTACCGTGATTGTAAGTGATAAAGCCGCAGGCATACTGGAATCAAGACTGATCTTAAACTTAAATGAGCCAACCAAATACAAAGATGTATCCTGGATAAAACCCATTAAATATGTGGGTGTGTGGTGGGAAATGATCACCGGCAAAAGTACCTGGGCTTATACTGATCTGGAAAATGTACAGCTGGGCATAACCGATTATTCCAAAACCAAACCCAACGGCAAGCACGGCGCTACTACGCAGCATGTAAAGGAGTATATTGACTTTGCCGCCAAAAACGGGTTCGATGCCGTATTGGTTGAAGGCTGGAACCAGGGCTGGGAAGACTGGTTTGGCAAAACCAAGGATTTTGTATTTGATTTTGTAACCCCCTACCCCGATTTTGATGTCAAAGAACTGCATCGCTATGCCGCCGAAAAAGGTGTCAAGATCATCATGCATCACGAAACATCGGGCTCGGTACGCAACTATGAGCGCCATTTGGATACCGCGTATAAGTTTATGGTAGAGAATGGCTACAACGCCGTTAAAAGTGGCTATGTTGGGCAGATTATCCCCCGGGGCGAACACCATTATGGGCAATGGCTGGTCAATCATTACCTGTATGATATTACCAAAGCCGCCGACTATAAAATTATGGTGAACGCGCATGAAGCCATAAGGCCCACAGGCCTGTGCCGCACCTACCCCAATTTGATTGGTAATGAAGCTGCCCGTGGAACGGAATATGAAGCTTTTGGCGGCAACAATCCCGATCATACCACCATCCTGCCCTTCACCCGGCTCATGGGTGGCCCGATGGATTATACCCCGGGTATATTCGAAACGCAATGCAGTGTTTACAATCCGGATAATAAATCATTTGTACACACCACATTGGTGCATCAGCTGGCTTTGTATGTAACCATGTATAGTCCGCTGCAAATGGCTGCCGACCTGCCCGAAACTTATAATAAATACATGGACGCTTTTCAGTTTATCAAAGATGTTGCTGTTGACTGGGATGAGAGCCATATACTGGAAGCAGAGCCGGGCGATTATATCACTATTGCCCGTAAAGCCAAAAATAAAAACGAGTGGTACATTGGCAGTATTACCGACGAAAACCCGCGCGTAGCCAATATCTCCTTCGAGTATCTGCCCAAAGGTAAAACGTATGAGGCAACCATTTATGCCGATGGTAAGGATGCCAGTTATGATAAAAACCCGAAAAGCTATGCTATACGGAAGATCAAAGTAACGTCTAAAACTATACTGAAACAGCCTGTTGCCTCTGGTGGCGGCATGGCCATCAGTATCAAATAAAGGATGAGCGCAGGGAGATAAGTGATCGAAATATATTGGTTAAGTGGAACCCGCTATTCATAGCGGGTTTTTTTGTGCGGGATTCACCCTATCGATATCACCCGATTTTTGCTGCGCCGGTTTTTTCCTATCTTGCATTTTTTGAAAACGAAATGAAGAGACTCTCCTTTTTAACGTTATTGGGCCTTTTTGCTGCTACTTTAACATTTGCACAACAACCGGATTTTATTGAAAACAAACTCGACGCCTATATTAAACAAGGCTTAACAGACTGGAACCTTCCGGGTTTGGCCATCGCCATTGTGAAAGATGGTAAAACCGTGATCATGAAAGGTTACGGTGTTCGGGATATCAAAACCAATGAACCGGTTGACGAAAACACCTTGTTCATGATAGCCAGCAACAGTAAATTGTTTACCGGTACGGCACTGGCGCAGCTTGATGTGGATAAAAAACTGTCGCTTGATGATAAGATCACCAAATATTTCCCGGGTTACTCGGTGTATGATGCTTCTACCACACCTTTGCTTACCATAAAAGATTTACTGGGACATCATTTAGGCACAAAAACCTTCCAGGGTGATTTTACCTTCTGGAACACTACCCTGTCCCGCCAGGAAATTATGAACCGGATGAAACTCCTGAAACCATCTATGGAATTCAGACAGAGTTTTGGCTATTGCAATAGCTGCTTTTTAACCGCGGGGCAGGTGATCCAGCAAGTGACCGGCAAACCCTGGGAAACTTATGTTCAGGATAGCATCCTTACCCCGCTGGGCATGAGCAATACCTATCCGCTAACTGCGGGTATGGCTGCGCGTAAAGGCGTTTCGAAACCATATACTAATGCTTTTACCGGCCAAATGGTTGAGTTGCCGTATGATCAGGTAGATAACCTGGCGCCTGCAGGCAGTATTGTAAGTAACGTAAAAGATGTGGCCAAATGGCTCACCATGCAGTTAGATAGCGGCCGCTATGAAGGCAAACAGATCATTGCCTGGAAGGCCCTTCAAAAAACCCGCGACGAAAATACCATTGTGAGCAGCAGGCCTTCAACAGTATATCCTATTCATTTCAGGGGCTATGGCTTAGGTGTTTTTGAGGCTGATTATAACGGTAAACAAATTTTTTGGCATACCGGCGGCGCAAATGGTTTTGTAACCAATACCTGCTTTGTACCCGAAGAAAAACTGGCGATAACCATTTTAACCAATAACGATAATCAAAGCTTTTTTGAAGCCCTGCGCTACCAGATCCTGGATGCCTACTTGGGCGTTCCTTATGTTGATCGCAGCCTGGCTATGCTGAAATCCTTTAACCCCGATCAGAAGGAAACCGTAAAGAAAACCAACGATATGCTGGCGCGTGTAAAAGGGAAGGCTACTGAACTTCCGCTTGCTGCTTACGCCGGTAAATATCAAAACCCGCTTTACGGACAAATGGATATATCGGTCAACAAAAAAGACCTGTTGATAAAATTCAGCAACCACCAGTACCTTACTGCGTCGTTGAAATATATGGACAATGGCGAGTGGATATTGGCCTACAACAATTTGGCCTATGGTATTTTTCCGCTAAAATTTAAAACCGATGGCAGTAAAGTAGTCTCTACAGAAATTAAAGTAAATGATGGGTTAGAGTATGATCCGTATTTGTTTACGAAAGAGAATTAATAGATAAAACATCATGAAAAAGCCGTTGCTGATTTCCTGCAACGGCTTTTTTATAAACTGATCACTCTAGTTAGCTGTGTTGGATACCGGCTTACTGATATACCCTGATTTATATAATGCCCGGTTAACATCTCCGGCTGATACATTTTCTGCCCGGTATATAACCCTGTCATTACCCAGCCAAATCTGTTGAGCTGTTTTCAGATCGACCAGGTAATAAAGAAATAAGAAATTGGGATTGCTTCCCGTTACCGTATCATTATGATGGGTTGTTGACGTTTGTGAACCCCAGGAAGTACTTAAGCCAATAATCAAAACAGCTTCGGCGCCACTACTCTGCAGCCTGTTCAAATAATCGTTATAGGAAACATTTTCATGTATTTTGAATACATCCGAAGATTTAATTATGCTTGTTGCCGGAGAGGATAGCTTGCGTGTAAACATCTCTTCCAGCGTTGTTCGGATCTGCATGTCTTTCAGGTTGTTAAAAACAGGATTCACAATACTATCGAATGATTGCTTACTAAAATCCCGGAGCTCGCCGTGGGTATTGATAACTGTGAGCGCTATTTTTTTGTAAGGATGATCGGCCTGGGTTGGGGTAACCGTTTTTAGTGTTGTACCGCAGCCGGTAACTAAAAAGAGGGATACCGATAAGGCCAGATATTTTAATTCGCCTGGTATACTGAAATTGGGAGATGGTTTGAATAAGGTCATATAACTCGTATTAGATGTATTATAGGAGTTATAAATAATAAAAGGGTTTAATATAATAATGCATGTAACTGCACTATTACAAAACAAGCCCCGCTAAAACGAGTAATTAGATATTTGTTCAAAATAGGGTGTCATGCTGAGCCCGTCGAAGCATGGTGGGTAGGCCTCTGCGCTCAACCCTTCGACGGTGCCCAGGGTGACAGCCCCTCTTTAATATTATTTATTATGTCTAATCATGGGTTATTAAAAGGCCAACCCTATCCCGCCCTCTACTCTAAAGCCACTGTTGACAACCTCATTTAACTGGGTTTTATCAACCTGGCCATTATTTAGATAAAGCTCATCGGTACCGGTGCCGGTTTGCCAGTTAAAGTACCCGGCCCCTGCATGTACGCTCAAGTTACGATATAGCGTATACACAAATTGCCCGCCCACATCGATACCATAACCGCTGGCATGGTGGCGGTAGCTAACCGGGTGTTGAAAGGTTTGGATCAGGTTCCAGTTGGCTTTACTGTTATAGTTAACCTGGTTGTAGATAACATCTGCGGCGAATTTTAAATTTTTGATGATGCGCACAGACGAGGTTACTTTTAAAAATGCTCCTTTCCAGTTGGGTTGGTAAGTGCTGTTCAGATCGGGGAAGTTCCCGGTGCGATCCAGCAAATGCAATGATTGCTTGCTCATGGTATACCCCACATAAGGTATCAGGCTAAAGCGCTCATTGTTGATGAGGATAAAACCCGCTCCTGTATTCCATAGGGAGGTATTCCCTTTATCGCCGTTAAAGGTTTCGTGATAGGTTGGGTTGGTACGGTTATCGGCTCCATAATCGGTATCAGTTACCGATCCTGATGATATAGATTGCCGGCTATAGCTGGCATATAGGGAAAAACGTTTCCGCACGTTCCACAGTACATTGGCGGCTATATTTTGCCCGCCCAGGTGCTGCCATTTAAGCTCCGAATAAATATTGGGATTTTGACCGTTCAGATTACCGGCTATTGACCAGTGAAAGTTTTGCTGCTGATATCCTGTGCCCAGGGATACCTGCAATTTCTTTTCGATAGATTGGGCATAGATATGGGATATGCCCGTGGCAAGCGCTAAACAAAAACCTATAAATTTTTTCATCAGGTAGAATAAAAAAGCCTGCCTCTTAGAGAAGGCAGGCTAAATATAAAGATTAGGTTATTGATTTACACCAAAGGCTTCCCAGCCGGAGGCAGTTGCCCGGGTACAAGTCATAGGCTGAGTGCCGTTTTCGCTGGAAATGAATTTACCGTTATTTCCCCTAAACGTAACTTTGCCGTCTGCCGTAGCAACCCAGTCAAATTTTTCCCAGTCGCTGATGGTAGTCCGGTTACAGGTGATGGCTTGCAGACCGTTTTCTGAAGAAACATATTTGCCCTGGCTTTGCAACGCCACTTTGCCGCCACCCGCATCAACCACAGTAAAAGTTTCCCAGGCCGCAGCAGTCGGGCGGTTACAGTTCATGGCTTGTGTGCCGTTTTCGCCGCTTACATATTGGTTGTTAAAACCTTTAAGGGTGATGTTTTGACCAATTGGCGGATTTGACGGATTGCTGGTGCCCGAAAGATCATACACACGCACATAATCAACCTGCATGTTGCAGGGCAGGGCACTATCGTTAATGGTATTGCCAGGCAAATCGCCGCCGATGGCCAGGTTCAGGATAATAAAGAACGGATTGTGGAAAGCGCCTGTATTGTTAATATTGTTGGCAATATTGCCGGTTACATATAGGGTATTATCCACATACCAGCGGATAGAGTTGGTATCCCACTCTACAGCATAAGTATGGAAACCTGTAGGACTGGTAGTAGTGCTGCCGCCATATTGGGTATGCTGATTGCCACCGGCTACGGCCCAGTGCATGGTTCCCAGGATGGTGTTGGAGGTATTCACCTGCTCCATAATATCAATCTCACCACAGCTTGGCCATGGCGTACCGCTGCTGATGCTAGCGCCAAGCATCCAGAAAGCAGGCCAGGTACCCTGTACCGCAGGCAGCTTGATACTGGCCTCAATGCGGCCATAGGTTGGCTGAAATTTGCCAGCAGTGGTCAGCTTAGCCGAAGTATATGGTTGACCGCCTACGGTTTGCTTACGCGCGGTAATGGTAAGGAAACCGCCCCCTACAGTGGCATTGGCTGATTGATAATACTCCTTTTCGTTGTTCACACCAGGGTTACCGTTGTCGATGTTCCAGTTGGCAGTGTTTACGCTGGTGCCGTTAAACTCGTCAGACCAGATCAGCGTGCCGGCCCTGGGCGTGCTAACCTGTGTTGGGTCTGCCTGCGACGCCGCGGGCTTGTTCAGGTCTTTTTTACATGACGCGGTAAATACCAGGAGTGCCATTACTATAATGGCTCCTTTTGCAGAAATTAAAAATGATTTCATAATGTCGGTTTATGTTAATAATTAGGTGGTTGTACAAATGATAGTATGGCGATGGCTATGGTAAGCTGTATACACGCACATAATCAACCTGCATAGTACAAGGCAGCGCGCCATCATTAATATTATTACCAGGGAGATCGCCTCCAACAGCCAGATTCAGGATAATGAAAAATGGATTCTGAAATGCCCCGGTATTGTTAATGTTATTGGTAGTGTTGCCGGTTACATAGTTGGTGCCATCGACAAACCATTTGATGCCGGTGCTGGTCCATTCAACAGCATAAGTATGGAAACCGGTTACACTTGTAGTAGTGCTGCCGCCATATTGGGTATGCTGATTGCCACCAGCCAGTGCCCAATGCATGGTACCCAGGATAGTGCTGGAAGTGTTCACCTGCTCCATAATATCAATTTCGCCGCAGCTTGGCCATGGGGTTCCGCTGTTGATGTTAGCGCCCAATGCCCAGAAAGCCGGCCAGGTACCCTGTACCGCAGGTAATTTGATGCGGGCCTCGATACGGCCGTATTTTGGCTGATATTTACCCGCTGTGGTTAACTTACCCGAAGTATAAGGCTGCCCCCCAACACTCTGTTTACGTGCCGTAATGTTCAGGAAACCTCCGGACACAGTAATGTTGGATGACTGGTAAAACTCCTTTTCGTTGTTTACGCCCGGGTTACCGTTGATGATGTTCCAGTTGTTGGTATTTACACTGGTGCCATTAAAATCGTCAGACCAAAGCAGCGTGCCCGCCCGCGGGGTAGTTTCCTCTGTTTGATCGTTTTTTTGTTCGGCTGCTGGGCGATTAAGATCCTTTTTACAAGATGCAGTGAGTGCCAGCAGAGCCATGGCTGCCACGGCTCCTTTAGCGATGTTTGAAAATGATTTCATAAGATAGGTGGTTAGTAGTTAATTGGTTTATAATACTTTGTTATTGATTTATGCCAAAAGCCTCCCAGCCCGATGCTGTGGCACGGGTGCAGGTCATAGCTTGTGTGCCGTTTTCGCTGGATATGAATTTGCTGTTGTTGCCGCGCAGGGTAACTTTGCCATCGGCGGTTGTTATCCAGTCAAATTTTTCGGTATCGGTAATGGAGGTACGGTTACAGGTAATGGCCTGCGTGCCGTTTTCTGAGGATACATATTTACCCATGCTGCGCAGCGCTATTTTACCGGCACCGGCATCAACTACGGTAAAGGTTTCCCATGCAGATGCGGTTGGGCGGTTACAGTTCATGGCCTGCGTGCCGTTTTCGCCGCTTACGTATTGATTGTTGAATCCTTTAAGCGTAACTGTAGAGCCTATCGGAGCGCCTGTTCCGGTACCTCCGGACGATTGCGTGCCCGACCATTTGAAGGTGGCTACCGCTCCCGCAGCCAGGCTGTAGGTAAATGATTCGGCGCCCCATTTTACTTTAAAGCTAACTGCAGATGAACCATTGTTTAAGGCGATAAGCACCTTGCTGCCATCTGAATTTTTGAAAGCCACGTTTTGGATACTGCCTGATAAATTTGAGGAGATACGAACAGCGCCCGGACGTACAAATCTTGCCGCATGGCCAATAATATAATAGCCCACATTACGGGTAATGGATGTGCCACTTACGGTAATACCACCCAGGCAGGTGCTGCAGCCGCCCGGTGTATGCGGATTGTTGTTAGGGTCAGCCGCCAGGTTCCATTCCAGTACGTTGCGGCTCCAGTTGCGGGTAGCGCCAATGATAAGGGTATTTACGTGCCAGGAAAGGTCGCCGCCAAAATTGCTGGGGGCTCCAACCCATTGCTCGGTAAAATAAACGTTTTTGTTAGGATAGGCGTTATGCACATCGGTTAAAGCGCTGATGCTGCCTGAGTACAAATGGAAGGCAGAACCATCTACATAAGGATTGGCACCTGCATCGGCCAATACGGCTTCGGGATAGTCTATCCTGTCGGTATTATGATCATACGCGATGATCTTGGTATTCAAACCAGCGCCACGCAATTGAGGGCCCAGATTGTTTTTAATAAAGTTAGCCTGCTCGTTAGCCTGCATCACCATGCTTGGATTGTTGTAGGGGTTTAGCGGCTCATTTTGCGGGGTTATGGCATCAATAGTAATGCCTTGCGCCTGCATGGCTTGTATGTATTTTACAAAATAGCGGGCATAAGCATCATAGTATGCAGTATTTAAGCTACCGCCGGTATAGCCGTTATTGCCGGTTGTGTTCACCTTCATCCAGGTTGGGGCCGTCCAGGGGCATGCCAGTATCTTGATAGAAGGATTAATAGCCAGTATTTTTTTCAGGATAGGGATCAGGTCCTGGTTTTCCTGGCTGATGCTGAAGTTGTTCATGTTCACATCGCCGGAGGTTTGGTTATAGGTAAAATCGCTGGCGCTTAAGTCGGATGCGCCAATGCTGATACGTAGATAACTGATACCGATTTGTCCGTTGGCAGTGCCAAAAAGCTCATTCAGTACAGCTGATTGATTACCCCCAAGCCCATTAAGCAAACCCGCGCTGCCGCCTGTTAAAGTAAAGCCAAAGCCATCAATACCCTGGTAGGTGGTGTTTTCATCCACAGTTACCGTAGTGGCATTGGTGCCGGCATCGGCTGCGAAATTGAAGCTTGTTTGCGCCTCTAACTGTTTCGACCTGTCGGATGTCGTAACCCAGGCATTTACCACTTCATTAGCTGCACGTGATACGGTTTGCGTGTCCTGACCCGGCGTTACTGCTGCCGAAGCGCGGGAATCCTTTTTACAGGAATAAAATACCCCCGCGGATAGCAGGATAAATACCGCCAGCCATTTTAAATTGTAATTGATCTTCATAAATTGTTATTAGTTAATTGGTTAGTTTGTGCGTCAATCTCCACGTACGGTTCATCTGCAGCAGGCGCAAAACATCACGTGTGATTTAACCACAGCTTAAAATAGTTGAAATTTTAACCCGTGTATCAAATACACCAGCGTAGCTTGTTTTTCAGGAAGGCAGTATTATGTACGGTTTATAAATGTTGTAACAAATTTATATTATTTTAAACGTAATAAACAAGAAAAATAATCATAAATAACTGATTAATAATGCTTTATATTGAATTTAATACGCTTTAAGCGCAGGCGCATAAACTTTATAAAAGGGCCGCCTAACGTTACAGGGAGGGTTTTTGTAATTAAAATAATTAATTGTGATACGCTTATATCGCAATTAATTTTAAAGAAAAAAAAATGGCGGGTTATTATGCTTGAAATGGCAGTAAAGGGCTAATAAACAGGATAATGGATCAATTGGCCGAATTGTCGATCACCAGTTTGCTCCAGCCTTTGTTACCCGCGTCTTTGATCTCTTTTTTGCGGGTTTCCATCACTTTTTTAATGCGCGAGCTGTAAGCCCAGCAGGTACTTTGGCGGATAGACAGGATCTCGGATAGCTTATGCGATGATATTTTTCCATTGGTGGAGTACATTAAAAATATCATGTAAAAAGCTTTATTGATGGGAATACGCGTGTTTTGTAAAATGGTATAAGCTATTACCGATTCTTCATACCCGCATTTGGAGCAGCGGCGGCTGTAAGGCAAATGCCCGCTGCCATAATGGGTATTATTGCACTTACGGCAGGCATAGCCATTGGCCCATTTCAGATCGGACAGGAATTTGAAGCAGGTTTCCCTATCGGGGTATATCCGGCTGAATTCCTCAAAATCAACCTCGGCCGACATCACCCTGTCGTGCGTTACTTTCTCGATATCGTTATGCAGAATAATATTATCCTTTTCGAGCAAAATGTTCATCCTTGAAATTTCCTCGGCCTGTTGCTGCAGCAGCTCATTTACCGATCGAAGTTCTTCGTTTTGCTCGGCTATCATACTTGATTTTTCGATCAGCTCCTTGGTGCGCTCCTGTACCTGTTCTTCCAGGCGTTTGTTGAGGATATCTTTCAGCTCCTCGTTTTGCTTCATCTGCATAATGGTGCTGTGCTGGGCGTCGTCCTTTTCCTTTTTAAGGATCCGCACCTTATCGCCAATGGCAAAAGAGATAAACAGCATCTCCATAATAAAACAACCGCTCAGGCTGTAGTAATCAAACTCGGTAACGGGCAGCCACCACATATTAAGCGCTATGCAACTTTTGATGATAAAGCCGATGAGCAAAAAGCTGTAGCCAATTACAAAAAAACGAGCTGGCTTATACCCGTTAAGTAAGGTATAGCAACCGGCATAAAAGGCGAGCGACAATGGAATAAATTCAATGATCTTGTAATTGAACCAGCAATTATTGATAAAAAGACAGGCCGCAAAAAACAAACAGCGCCCCAATATCACCCAGCGGATCAGCTTGTTGAGGCGGGGGGCGTTCTCCTTTAAGTTGAGCAGTTTCAGGGTAAACAGCACCGCGAAAATACTGGCGGCAAACAGGGCTATACCATAGGCGTACTGGTTCCAGAAGGGTGCGTTTGGCCACATGTATTGATAGGCAATACCATCGGCACACATTTCATATAAACCTATACTGATATTGTAGGCTATGTAATACAGGTATTGTATTTGCCGCATGGCAATAAACATCATGAAATTGTACAGGCCGAATACCAGGATCATCCCATAAAAAACACCAAAAAAGAAATACTCATCCAGCGCGTAACTGATAAACCGGCTTACCGAACGCAATACAATGATGATGTTTACCGAATGATTTGATTTGATGCGAACATAATAAACCCCATCATTATTGGCATTGGGATTAAGGTTGAGCACCAGGTTTTTATGCTGATAGAACCGGGCCCCGAAGGGGTGCCTGCTACCCAACGATGCTACCTGGTAATTACCTTGAACATCGGGCGAATAAACGGTAATACTATCAATGGTTTGATCAAAAAACTCCAGTATCCAGTTGTTTTTGGTGCCCGGGTTTTTACCTATTTTAAGTTTGTACCAATAAGCGGAGCCAAAGTGCTTGGTAACCGGGGTGGGTTCGGTGTTAACCTTAAAATCGCCGGCGAGTGCACGGGTTTTTACCTCGTTAAAACTGAGCTTCCCGGTAGTATCTTCCAGGTATAATAGTTGTTTGTACTCAAATATATGTTGCTGAACTTTGTCGTTTATAGATACTGAATTTTGCGCATACGAGTTTACAATAAGGCACAAAAGAAGCGCCTGGGTTAGAAGAAGTGACCGCAATAAAAGTTTCAACATGCTCACAAGCAGGTAAGGGATCTTCTGTACCGGCAATGTGGTTATTACCGGTACGGAAGCTGTTTAGTTTTGGTTAGTGTCAGGCCGGATACAATTATAATAGTTTTCTTTTTATTATCCTATTAAAAGTATGTAAAACAGTTAATAAATAGGGTGTAAATAAGTATTATAGGGTTAATTTAGTCGTTTTTGCTTCAAAATGGCACTAAATAGCCATTGTTCATGGACTAACAGTGTATATTAGTATCTTTTATTGAACATTATGAATAAAAAGGGGCTCATATTTTTATCACTTGCCATCGTTTTGCTGCATGGCGTGGCGCTGGCGCAAAATATACGGGTGGCAGCCGCGGCCAATCTGCAATCGGTTATAACGGTTTTACAGCGGGATTTTAAACAACGGACCGGTATCGTAATCGAACCTATTGTGGGTTCATCCGGGAAGCTGGTAGCGCAGATCAGCAACGGAGCCCCATTTGATGTATTTCTTTCGGCAGATATGAGTTTTCCGGAAACTTTGTTTAAAAATGGCTTCGCCGAAAAAAAACCGGTGGTTTATGCCGCCGGGAGTTTGATCATCTGTAGTTCGCAAAATATCGGCTTTACCAATTGGGAGCGTTTATTGTTGAGCGCCCGCATAAAAAAAATAGCCATTGCCAACCCGGCCATAGCGCCTTATGGCAAAGCCGCCATCGAATTATTACAGCAGAAAGGCATTCTGGATAATGTGCAGCCCAAAATTGTTAATGGAGAAAGCATATCGCAGGTAAATACGTATATCACTACAGGGGTGGTTGATGTTGGCTTTACCACGCAATCGCTTATTAAAGAAACGGGCAGCAAAACAAAGCTGTATTACCAGGTGATCGACCAAAAACAATATGAACCGATATTGCAGGGAATCGTGCTGTTAAAACATGGCGCCAATAATCCCAATGCCGAAAAATTTTACCAATATATATTAAGTCCTGCCGCAAAGCGGATTTTTACAGCATACGGCTACCAGCTTCCATAAAAACAATCAATTTTATATCAACTGATGGATCTTTCGCCCATTTGGCTAACACTAAAACTGGCCGGTATCACTACCCTGATACTGCTGTTGGTAGGCTTGCCCTTTGCCTGGTGGCTGTCCCGCGGGCGATCGTTGTTTAAGATCATCATCGAAGCTATTATTACTATGCCATTGGTGTTGCCCCCCTCGGTATTGGGATTTTATTTGCTGCTGGCTTTTAGTCCGCAGCATGGCATGGGCAAATGGCTGCAGGATGTGTTTAATGTGCAGTTTGTATTCTCGTTCCGGGGCCTGGTGCTGGCATCGGTTATTTATAGTATACCTTTTATGGTTGGCCCGGTAAAATCGGCGCTTCAGCAATTGCCTTCGGCCCTGGCCGAGGCTTCGTACACGCTGGGTAAAAGCGAATGGCAAACCTTCCGGTATGTATTGTTGCCCAATATCAAACCCTCGTTATTAACGGCCGCGGTACTTACTTTTGCCCATACCCTGGGCGAGTTTGGTGTAGTGCTGATGATCGGCGGCAACATCCCCGGCGTAACCCGGGTGGCCTCCATCGCCGTTTATGATGCTGTTGAACAGCGGGATTATGGCATGGCCAATAATTATTCGCTCATTTTATTTGCCATTACTTTTGTGCTGGTGATAGGCGTTTTTGTGTTTAATAAATACCAGGCCAAAAGTCCGCTGACATGATCCATATAGCCGTCGAAAAAAAGCTAAAGGCCTATCACGGGCAACAGGTGTTGCGGATTGACCGGCAATTTGTAACCGGCAGCACCACCAAAATATATGGCCCGTCGGGCTCGGGTAAAACTACATTCCTGAAAATTATAGCCGGATTGGTTACGCCCGAAAAAGGTATGGTGAGGGTTGATGCTGTATCCTGGTTTAATGCGGATGCCAGGATCAATCTGCCCCCTCAAAAAAGAAATACAGGCTTTGTTTTTCAGCAATATGCTCTGTTCCCCAACATGACGGTAAGGCAGCACCTGGAATACGCCACTACGGATGAAGCCTGGATAAAAAGATTACTGCTTTTGGGTAAACTGGATACACTGCAGGAGCACAAACCCGATTATCTATCCGGCGGGCAGCAGCAACGCCTGGCCATATTGCGCGCGCTGGCCACTAAACCACAGATATTTTTAATGGATGAGCCCTTCTCGGCCCTGGATGCTAAAATGAAAACAGAATTGATTGCAGAACTGCAAATTCTGTTAAAAGAGCTGGGCACCACCACCCTCATCGTGAGCCATAACCCACAGGAGCTTGACGGATGGGCCGATGGGGAGCTGGTGTTTGAGTAAGAATACTATATATGTTGTCATCCTGAGGAACGAGGGGTCTATTATTGAATATGCTAAGAGCAGAATAGATGCTTCACTCCGTTCAGCATGACAAGGAGGTTTGTAACTCAAGTAGAAAAAAAAGCAAAAAGTGGGTTTACATATAAACCAGCTTTTTATCATATAAATGAATTTATATTGTTGATTATCAATAATATATAAACTTGTTAGCCCAAAAAAGTGTAAACCATGTAAACCCACTTTTTGCCAGAAAAAGCATGCTTGCTGGCTTCCGCGCACGATCCTTCGACAAGCTCAGGCTAACAGGCCAGGCCTGATTTGCTAATCACTGCAAACAAAAAGAGGGGACATTAGCCCCCTCCTCTTCAAACAATAAACAAACTCACATTTTACTCGCAGTGTCTTTGCTCATTTTCTTTTTGCCCATTTTATCATTTGACATCTTATCCGTGCTCATTTTACCTTTCGACATTTTGTCTTTACTCATTTTGTCGGTCGACATCTTGTCCATTTTTTTGCCTTTTGACATCTTGTCCATCTTCCCCATTTTGCCGGTATCGCTTACCGCAACTGTTGATGATTTTGACGGGGTTACTGTTTTGGCCTGTACGCTTAAGGTTAAACAAACAGCTACTAAACCTGCGGCTAAAGCGCCTGAAATAATTGATTTCATACTTTGATTTTTTAAGTTTTAAATGTGTGGTTCGTTATTCATATTTACCCCTTAGTCGGGCCACAGATATAAACCTTACAAAGTATTTTAATTATTATTCAGTTCTGTTTCAATCCGGTCCTGTAGCTCTTTTTTAAAGTTTTCATCAAGCACAAGGGATGATGCCTGCTGTTGGGTATCATGAAAAAGCTGCAGCACCATCTGGTGGATAACCTGGCTTTGTTTATTGTACAGCTTGCACATGGAGCAACCGGCCAGGTGTATGCGAAGTTCGATGGTTTCCCGGAAACTCAGGCTTTTGATCTGCCGCTTCTCGATGAGCAGGGTGGCTTGTTTACAGTTATATATTACTTTTTTTAAGTGATTCATGGTTAATGCTTTTAGATCCAGTTTTTTTGCAGGCAAGCCCGCAGGCTAAGCTTGGCCCGGTGAATAATAACCCAGAAGTTGGCCTGGGTAACCCGCATCTCGCTGCAGATAAATTCGGTAGAGGCATCGTCCATATGTTTCATGGTGAAAACCGACTTCCACAGGACGGGGAGTTTTTGCATACACAATTGCAGGATATGGTTAAACTCCTTTGCCCTCAGCGGTTCCTGATCTTCGATGCCAAAAGGCAGGGGCTGATGGGCCTCGGTCCAGTGACCGGTATCTTCCTCAAAAAAATCTTTTTGTTCTTCTTCTGCTTTTTTCTCGCTGATGTTGGCCAGCCCCGACGACTTTTTGCGGTAAACATCAATGATCTTATTTTTAAGGATGGCCGTAAGCCAGGTACGCTCGGTGCTTTTACCCTCAAAGCGGTCAACTTTTTCTAAAGCGGCCAGAAAGGTTTCCTGCACCAGGTCTTTTGCCTGCTCTTCATCATTAAGGCGCGACAGTGTGTACGCATACAGGTAATCGGCATGGGCATTTACCCAATTGCGCGGGTCAAGAGATTGTTTTTCAGTTACCATTAATAAAATTACACATAACATTTTAACCCTTAGTCGCTAATGCACATAAATCCTTACAAACCAATTTGCATTTTTTACGGAGCATGATATAACCACAGTTATTCGTTAAATTTACTTATATCCAATTGATCCTAAGTGCTTAGCCGACGTGTAACAGGAAAGTCGCTTTTAAATGAGGAGGCACCTACGGAGCCAGTACTTTTTGTGTTTTATCTATAAACAGATTACTCCTATGGAGTAGTGTTTGAGCTGTGATTCGTTAAGCTCCGGAGGAGTAACCTGTTTATAGAAGAAAAGATTGCTTTTAAGGGCTCCGGTAGGTGCCTCCTATTGACTATCTGTTAAATGCAATTTTCCTGTTATATAACTATATCAACGACCCGAAAGAAAAAATAAAATTTATTGTAAGGTTATCATAAGCAACCCGACTAAGCAGGAAAACGTATATCAAATCATAACGATATGAGATCAATCAAAATATTTGCCCTTGCAGCAGGTTTTATAACTGCGATAACGGTATCGGCGGCTTTTATTATCCCCAGGGATACCGCTCCGGCAAAAAATAAAATAATGGTCGCTGGCAAAGGCTTTGCCGTGATAGAGCTTTTTACCTCTGAGGGCTGCTCCAGCTGCCCGCCTGCCGATGAGCTGGTAGCCCGGATACAAAAAGAAGATAAGGACAAGCCCGTTTACATACTGGCATTTCATGTAGATTATTGGAACCGCCTGGGCTGGAAAGATGTTTTTAGCAGCGCCGAATACTCCAAACGCCAAAATCAATATGCCGAGTGGTTAAACCTGCAATCGGTTTATACACCGCAAATTGTGGTGAATGGTAAAAAGGAATTTGTAGGCTCTGAGGAAGGTTCCCTGCGTAATGCCATCACCGCGGGCTTACAGAGTAACCATGCCGCAACTTTAACGCTTAACACCCAAAAAGGACAGGACCGCATCGCGGTACAATACCGTGCAACCGGCGCCGAAAAAAACAGCGATCTGCTTTTGGCCCTGGTGCAAAAAGCAGCGCAAACCAAAGTTCAGCGGGGAGAAAATGGTGGGCGTACCTTGTCGCATGTTCAAATTGTGCATAAAATACAAAGTCAGCCTCTAAATACAGGCGGCAATGGTAATACAACTATTACTTTACCCCAGGGAATAAATACACAGGACTGGGAAGTAATTGGCCTGGTACAAAACAAAACCAACGGCGAAATACTGGCTGCAGCAAAGGCCAATCTGACAACAACGGCCAGTACCGGCAAGTAAGGCAAAAAAATCACTAATTCACTAAATCAATAATTCACTAATTGCCTCCGATGAAAGTTATCAAAGAGAAACACCCATTAGTAATGCGCTGGACGCATTGGGTAAACTTCCCGATACTCGCTATAATGATATGGAGCGGGATGCTTATCTATTGGGCTAATGATGAGTATAGGATAACGCTGTTCGGGCATACGTTCTTTAGCTTTTTTCCGGATTGGTTTTATAATGCTCTGCATATCCCCCACCGCCTTTCCGAAGGGATGGCCTTCCACTTTTTGTTTATGTGGTTTTTTACGCTGAACGGCATTTTTTATGTGCTCTACACCATCCTATCGGGCGAATGGCGTGAGCTGCTGCCCCAGAAGAAATCGTTCAAAGAGGCCTGGCTGGTATTGCTGCACGATTTGCATATCCGCAAAATGGCGCCGCCTCAAAACAAATACAACGCGGCACAGCGCATTGCCTATACCGCCATTATTGTGATGGGAATTGGCTCGGTGATAACCGGTCTGGCTATTTATAAACCGGTACAGTTTTATTACCTCACCTGGCTTTGCGGCGGTTATCATTTTGCCCGCATCCTGCATTTTGCGCTAACGATTGGTTATGTGCTTTTCTTTGTGATCCATGTGGTGCAGGTGATGCTGGCCGGGTGGAACAACTTCCGTTCGGTGATCTCGGGTTTTGAAGTAGTGAACGAAGCCCCCAAACCTATTATTGACATTACACCCCCACCTCCAAGTGATGAAAAAAATATTCAGTAAAAAGCAGAAGGCGCCTAAAAAGCCGCTTACCATAGAGCAAAAGATATCGAGGCGAAACTTCCTGTCGTTCGGTACTTTTATTGTGGCCGGGAGTGTGGCTTATGGCGGCTGGAAATGGCTGTACAACTCGCCCGAAGAAGCCCGTACCGTAACCGCCGGCGCTCGTGCGCCCTTACGCAGGGCATTGAACAAAACAGAGCTGGCTTTTCGCCGGGTGTTTAGCAATAATAACCTCGTTAAAACCTATCCTAAAGAAATGGCGGCCAAAAATGTGCGCCATAACAGCGACATCGGCTCCGAAGGTAAAATAGATATCGACGCCTGGAAGCTACAGGTAAAAAAACATAGCGGCGAAGTGTTACAGATCTCACTGGACGACCTCAAAGCCCTCCCCAAAACAGATATCGTTTATGATTTTAAATGCGTGGAAGGCTGGGATCAGATATCGCATTGGGGCGGTGTAAAATTCATCGATTTTATTAATCATTATAAGCTTGATGCCGAAACGCAATTACAGTATGTGGGATTAGCCACACCCGATGAAGAATATTATGTCGGAATAGATATGCCCAGCGCCATGCACCCGCAAACGCTGCTGGCTTATGAGGTGAATGAAGGTCCGCTGCCGCCAAAGCACGGGGCTCCTTTGCGGTTGATCATCCCGGTTAAATATGGTATTAAAAACCTGAAACGGATAGGTACCATAAGTTTTAGCGATAATCGTCCGCCGGATTATTGGGCTGAGCAGGGGTATGATTATTATTCGGGGTTGTAATATAAAATTACGCGTCATTGTGAATAAAGAAGCTTTGTCATCCTGAGGAACGAAGGATCTATTCTTCAGCGGGCATGACGTATACCCGCTCATGGCCGCGGGAGGGCCTAGTTACGTTTTTCGTTGTGGTTTGTTTTTTTAAGGTACTCAAGAAGGCTTCGCCGTATGTCGCCACAAAAGTAACCAGACCGAGCGTAGCGAGATAATGAGGACCGATAAAAATAAATAACTGCGAATAACGGCTGTCAGCAGAAATGCTTCTTTGCCGCACAGGGCCTTTGCCCTGCAAAGCGGACAGAACCGTGGGCTGCTAAACCTTACCTCCACTTCGTTCGCTCATTCTCCACGCTTCAGGTAAGGTTCGCAATGTCCTTACAACCGCACAGGCCCCCATTGTTCTGCCCGCTTTCATCCGAAGCTTATCTGCTGACTAAGAAATAAAAGAAATCCCGGTAATCCTAAAATCCAATAAACGGCGCAGTCCTCAACGGAGTTAATCATGGTTCAGACAAAAGCTTATCTGCTGACGGGAAAGAAGGGGAATCTGTTTGTCATGCTGAACGGAGTGAAGCATCTATTAAACGATATGCCTATTTAAGAATAGATCCTTCGTTCCTCAGGATGACTAGTTAATTTAATTGAGTAGTGAAGAAATCATGTAAATCCTTTGATCCTATAAACGGCGTAGCCCTCAACGGAGTTAATCAGGGTTCAGAAAATTCAATAATTCACTAAATCACTAATTCAATAATTAAAAATCATTTGCATATTGCAGGTATGCCGGCTGTTCAATTGCCTATATCAAAACAACTTGCTTATGCCTGTGGTATGATAGGCTGGAGCATCATGACCAATATTATTATTGTGATGCTGCCCTATTTTTATCTGCCGCCATCCAGCGCCGGACTGATACCCCTGGTGCCGCAGCTGCTGGTGTTTGGTGTGTTTAATATCATGTCGCTCATTGCGGCTTCGGGCAGGTTTGTGGATGCCTTGTTTGACCCTTTTATTGCCTCTATGAGCGACAAAAGTGAAAATAAACAAGGTCGGCGTATTCCCTTTATGAAATGGGCGGTTATACCTGCGGTACTTTTTTGCTCGCTTACCTTTTATCCGCCTGTTAGGGGCGAAAGCATCAGCAATGCCGTATGGCTTACCTTTATGCTTATCGGCTTTTTTATGGGGGTTACCTCCTATATAATTCCGTACAATGCGCTGCTGCCTGAGCTGGCCCATACCAGTGCCCAAAAGGTAAAGCTATCCTCTTTGCAGCAGTTTGGTTTTGTGGTGGGTATTGTGATATCAGCCCTGGTTAATAACTTCGCCGATCTGGTACAGCGTACCCTGCATACGCCTAACCGCGATGCCGCGGTGCAATACGCCATATTGGGATTGTGTGTTTTTGCCGGCCTGGCGATGCTGGTGCCGGTTTTGACCATTGATGAAAAAAAGTATTCGAGAAGTGTGCCTACACACCTGCCCCTGCTTTCGGCCATTCGTTTAACTTTCAGCAGCCGGAATTTTAAATATTATCTCATTTCCGATTTTTCGTACTATATGGCGCTCAGCATCATATCAAGCGGGCTGCTTTTTTTTGTCACCGTGTTGCTGCACCTGCCCGAATCTATGGGTGGCGTACTGATGGGTGCCATGGTGCTTTTTTCATTAGTGTTTTATCCGCTGATCAATTACCTGTCGAAAAAGATTGGTAAAAAACCGATCATGCTGTTTTCGTTTGGCTTACTGAGCCTCATTTTTGTGGCTATATTTTTCCTGGGGAAGCTCCCGTTATCGCCCACAGCGCAGGTTTATATACTGGTGTTAAGCACCTCGTTCCCACTGGCTTCGTTAGGGATATTACCCAACGCCATATTGGCCGAAATTGCGGAGAACGATGCCAAAGAAACAGGTGAAAACAGCGAAGGGATGTTCTTCGCGGTGAAATATCTTTTTGTAAAGCTGGGGCAAACATTGGGTATTGCGCTTTTTGCCTTTTTAACCGTTTACGGTAAAGATCCCGGGCACGATTATGGCCTGCGGCTCAACGGTATTTGTGGTTGTGTACTTTGTTTGCTGGCACTGATTTTTTTTAGCCGTTTTCGCGAGCGCAGGGTAAATTGAAAATGGCGGATATTTCTCTTTTTATTATCTTTAGAGCGCTTCAGGGCTAACTATCTGCAATGAAAACAAATTTTAAACCGGTTTTTACAATCCTGCTTTTTTTATGTGCTATACTCATGGCATCGGGCTGCTACCGGGCCGGGGCTAAAAAACAAGATGCAGGAGCAGATACTGCTGGTCGCAGACTATCGGTAAAAGCTATGCACGATGACCTGGGGATATTGTGGTCGGTTATTGAAGAGATGCATCCTGCCTACGGTGTTTTTACCTCGCGGGATAGCATGCGCTTGATTTACAACCAGGTTGTGGCTTCTATCAATCAGCCCTTATCTGCACCCGATTTTATAGCCCATGTTTATCCCTTTATCAGTAATGTGCGCTGCGGGCATACGCAGGTAAGGCTCCCGGTTGGGTATAAACCATCTGGCCCAAATCCGCCGCACCTGCTGTTTGAAGTATTGGTGAAAAACCACCACGCCTGGATCACCACGCATCATACCCATAAATTAGCAACCGGCGACGAGATCATCAGTATGAACAATACACCCGTTGCCGCCATTGTTGATCATGGTTATGATCTGTATGCCGGCGATGGTTATAACGAAACTTTTAAAGAGGTTTTTTTGAGCGAATACGGTGGCTTTGAGGATGCCTGCAATAAATATTATCATTGGCAGCCCCCTTACCGGCTTACGCTGCGTAATAAACAGGGGCAGCTAAAAACGGTTACATTAGATGCCCTTACCCCGGGTGCTGCAGAAAATGCTTCGGAAACAAAAGCCAACAACCTTGCTGCATGGACAGCGGCAAAAGGTACAGGGCATTTAGCGCTCCGTTTTTTAAAAAACAGCTCAACCGCCTGGTTTGTGACCCAGCCTTATCAGTATGTGGATACCAATATTTATAAAGAGGCTTTTAAACAGATCCGTGAGCGAAAGATTAAAAACCTGATACTGGATATGCGGCACAATACCGGCGGAGATATTCGCGTGGCCATCCGTTTGTTATCCTTCCTGGCTGATAATTCTTTTTATATTGTAAAGGATGTAAAGGCCCGTATCCCCAACCCGGCTGTGAGCAGGTTTGAGCGGTATTTTGATACTGCCCGCACATCAAGCTTTAACGAAGGTTTTGAGCCGGGCCCCGAGGATGGCACCTATTACCACATTAAATTTAAACCCACGGCCTGGGGGCAGCTGTACGGGAAACTACCCTTATTCAAATCCGATCATTATACCGGCAAATTGTATGTTTTGATTGATGGCGCCACCTTTTCATCGGCAGCCTTGTTTACGGCGGCCTTGAGAGCCCAGCGTAAAAATGTAGTGTTTATTGGCCGCGAAACCGCCGGTAATGAGCAGGCATGCAGCGGTGGCACTATTCAGCACTTAACTTTGCCCAATACCCGTGTTATTGTTGATTTTCCGTGGATGCGCTTTGTATCGGCCGCCAGGAGCTATTCGTTTGGACGAGGCATTATGCCTGATTATCCGGTGGAATACAGCCCGCAGGATATCGTCAATAACACAGATCCCGACCTGAAAAAGGCCTTAAGCCTGATACGCTAATTCCTGCTGTTTAAGCAGGGGCCTTGGTTTGCCCTGCTGTGCCTCTGCCGCGCAGGCAAACAGGAAAGATACTGCCAATGCTATCA
The DNA here is from genome assembly GCF_052045695.1 of Mucilaginibacter sp. 22184. Classification (NCBI taxonomy): domain Bacteria; kingdom Pseudomonadati; phylum Bacteroidota; class Sphingobacteriia; order Sphingobacteriales; family Sphingobacteriaceae; genus Mucilaginibacter; species Mucilaginibacter sp. 22184. The sequence continues at coordinate 697,754 of NZ_JBQEPI010000001.1, read as the reverse complement.
GCAGCCCTTTTATCATATTGATATCGATCTTCATTTTCCTATTGTTTAAAATCCACGCAGGAGAAGCGACCGGGTATAATAAAAGAAAACCATCGCTTTATATATAAAACGATGGTTTGTGCACAATGTGCTATTGTAACAGTATTTTTAAACTAAGTTCTTTTTGATGTAGCTTATGCTTTGCGCGATGCTATCGAAAGGATCGCCGGGGCAAACATCCTGCTCTACAAAAAAGTATTTTAAGCCCGCTTTATTGGCCTGGGTAAATATCTTTTTAAAGTCGATGATGCCATTGCCTACCTCGGTAAATTTGCGCTCAGGAGTTTTATCCAGATCTTTTACGTGCCACAGCGGGAAACGGCCCGGGTGCTTATCAATTAAAGCGATAGGATCCTGGTTGGCCTTGGTTAACCAGTACAGGTCTATTTCAAATTTCACCAGGTTTTTATCGGTAGCCTCTAAAAGGATCTCGTATGGATATTTGCCATTTTCCTGTATAAATTCAAAATCGTGGTTATGGTAGCAAAGTTGTATGCCCGCTTTTTTGCACACCTCGCCCGCTTTGTTAAAATCTTCGGCTATTTTTTTATAGTGGTCCAGGTTGCCGCGCTCGGGTGTTGATAAATAGGCGCATACCATGTATTTTACGCCAACCTCGGCCGCGTCGGTTACTGCTTTTTCCCAATCGTTCAGGATGGTGCCTTTTTGTGATGCGCCGTTCACCTGCTCTTCGCCCAAACGGTAATGCGCGCTTGGCATGATCAGTCCGTTTTGTTTTAAAAGTGCCTTGAAGGCTTTGGCATCCATGCCGTAAAATAACTCGTTGCCGGTATAGGTGGCACCTTCAACAGAGGTATAGCCAACCTTGGCAACCTTGGCCAGCGCCGCCGCCGGGTCTTTTGCCATGGCATCGCGCACAGTATATAATTGCAGGCCGATATATTTTTTATCGTAAGCAAACAGGTTTGGAGCCGCTAAAAGTCCGGCCGAAAGTAATGCCGAAGTTTTGAGAAATGAACGTCTGGTGGTTATCATCGATTTACTTTTAATTGGTTAATGTAAATATAGTGTATTATGAACACTAAAAGCAAGCGATTATTATCTCATCGATATCAATTAAATCTGCGAAGCCGCTGTTGGCTGTAACAATGTTGATGTAATATGCGATACCAATTTGGCATCGGAATAATCGGGAATGCTGCTTACCTTTTTCCATTCCGGGTCGGATCCAAAAGCTTTCCAATGCGCGGCCTTGGCATCCAGATCGTCAAAAGTGATCATGTAAATAAGGTTGGGGCGATGATCGCCAATGATGGTTTCACCAAAAAATACGGGGGCAAAACCCAGCTTTTTAAAAATATCAATCTCGCCGGCATCGTTAAACATTTCCAGTTTCTTTTTGCCCGCACTTTCGGTGGCGTGCTCGTAACGACGAAGCTCAAAAATGCGCTGTCCTTTTTTGGTCACCTCCATTTTAGGCATGTGCGCAAAGGCTTTTAATAAGGAGCTTTCGATGCGCTCATAAGCCGGCTCGCTGGCAGGGGCAGTTAAATAAGGGGCTCCTTTTTCCAGGTAAACCGGGTCGAGGTTTAGTTTTTCCTGTACGGCCAAAAAATCGGCCAGGTTATCAAAAGGGATCAACGCGTAAATTTTGGTTTGCCCTTCGGGTTTCAGCTCGCTGAATACGCCGATATGTTTGCACCCCAATTTGTTGAGGGCTGGGATGGCTGCATTTTGAAAATAATCCTCTACCATTTTTTGCTGCGCCTGGTTTTTTAAAATATAGGTGCGCAGCTCGTAAAATTCGGTTTCACTTTTTGCTTTAGTTATGGCTGCCATACTGCTTTGGGTTGATATACCGGCTGCCGCGGCTGTTAAAGCCGAGGCTTTCAGAAATGAACGTCGTTTCATGGGTTAGATGTGGTTAATAAAATAAAGGTAGCAAGATAAAGGGAAAAGGATAATAAAGAATGTGTTCATTGCGAGGAAGAGCCCCCTCTAAATCTCCCCCAAAGGGGGAGACTTCAAAAAAGTATTTTAAAGCCCTCTCCAAAGGAGAGGGTTGGGTGAGGCTCTTGCTTCGCTCTACCCTTCGACGGGGCCCAGGGTGACAGGCCCCGTTTTGCTACCTGTCTGCATAATACCTCTTCCTGAACCAGAAAGCCAGGTTAACCAAAGCGATCAAAGCCGGAACCTCCACCAGCGGACCGATAACGCCCGCGAAAGCTTCGCCGGAATTGATGCCGAATACGCCGATAGCAACTGCTATGGCCAGCTCAAAATTATTCCCCGTGGCGGTAAACGCGATGGAGGTGCTTTTGGAATAATCGGCACCGAATGATTTACCGATAAAAAAACTCAGCACAAACATCACCGCGAAATAGATAACCAACGGGATAGCTATCCGGACAACATCCAGCGGAATGTGTATGATGAGGCTGCCTTTAAGACTAAACATCAGCACAATGGTAAACAGCAAGGCAATCAAAGTAACCGGCGAAATAAAAGGCACATATTTTTGCTGAAACCAGGCCTCGCCTTTAATTTTTATGAGTGTGTACCGGCTGATGATACCAGCCGCAAAAGGTATCCCCAGGTAAATACCAACGCTTTTGGCTATTTCGCCCATAGTTATATCAACGGCTAAACCTTTAAGACCGAACAGCGGTGGCAAAATGGTGATGAACACCCAGGCATAAACGCTGTACAGCAATACCTGGAAAATGCTGTTGAGGGCAATGAGTCCGGCGGCATATTCGCGGTTTCCTTCGGCAAGCTCGTTCCATACTACTACCATAGCTATGCAGCGGGCCAGGCCAATCAGGATCAAGCCCACCATATAATCCGGGTGGTCGCGCAGCAGGGTTATCGCCAAAATGAACATCAGTATTGGTCCTATTATCCAGTTGAGCACCAACGAGGCGCTTAATACTTTGGTATCCTTAAATACCTGGCCCATGTTTTCATATTTTACTTTGGCCAAGGGTGGGTACATCATCAGGATCAAACCGATAGCCAAGGGAACATTGGTCGTTCCGCTGGAAAATGAATTGATGAAACCGGCCGATGAAGGAATAAAATAGCCTACTGCTACCCCTACAGCCATAGCCAAAAATATCCAGAGTGTAAGATAGCGGTCCAGAAAGCTCAGCTTTTTACGTTCCGCAGCCGGGGCACAATGTTCAACCGGCATGGGATGGTTTTAAATTTTGGTTTACAAAGTTTTGGGTGTATTGCCTGATCATGTCGCGCACCTTTCCAAATTGCGCCATGATCTCCTCTTCAGTGCCGGTAGCTTTTGCCGGGTCGGGGAAATTATAATGCAGCTTAACGGCTTTGGTGGGGAAGTATGGACAGCTCTCCTTCGCGTTGTCGCAAACGGTTATCACATAGTCAAAATCGATATCCAGGTACTCGTTTACATTGTTGGAGGTATGATGCGAGATGTCGATACCATCGCGTTTCATGATGTCGATAGCCCGCGGATTAACACCATGCGTTTCGATCCCGGCGCTGTAAATGTTGGCCTTATTGCCTGCAAAATGGCGTAGGTAGCCCTCGGCTATCTGGCTGCGGCAACTGTTCCCGGTGCAAAGCACCAATACATTCTTCATATTTTGAGTTTTTAGTGTTTTTTTCATGACGATGGCCGAAACCGGACAAACATGGCTGAATTCGGATGATAGCCGTACTTCATGCGGGACTTCCTCCCTGGTGATGCGGAGAAAACCTTTCCGGTCGAAATAGTCCGACGCTGTTTCTGTAAGCAGGTAAAGTGCTACAAGGCTTCTTGATTGACTTTCCTCAGTTATGCTCTGCAGTAGTTGATGCGCTATACCCGCGTTTCTGAATTGTGGATGTACGGCAAGTGAGCGCAGTAAACCAAAATCTCCGTAAATCTCCACCCCGGCAACGCCAACAACTTTCTGGTTTTGTATGGCTACCCGAAAATCATTTAAATTATCCGGAAAATCATTTACCGGTAGCTTTTGCGACTCCAGCAATGCGATGATCTCCTGCCGGTAAGGTTGTGCCTGTTCAATGATCATATCTGTATTCGTAAATATTTAGCAACAGCCTGCGCCGGGGGTGCAGCAAGCTTCGGCTTTTATAGCCAGGTTCTTTAACTCTACCTTTGGTTTTGCAGACTCGGAGGCGCAGCATTCCTCGCCCTTTTCGTTAGTACCGCAACTCCCACCGCGACCAATAGCTTTGCATTGTACGGCATCCGGGCGCAGGTCGATGATCAGGCTATCCCCAGTCACGATCATATCTCCCGGAAACATCTGGCGGGTATCAAACTCCGAATTGCCAAATTCTATTTTAACCGTTCCGTTGGGGTCAAGAGGCAGCATTTTTTCCACAATATCTACAATAGACAAGGCCTTTTTTACTTTCATGGATCGTTCCTGCTGTTCGCCTTCGGGAACCCATAATTGTATAATGATCTCTGTCCAGGTGTTCAGCACACCACCGCAATCAACAGACGTAATGGGCGCCTGTTTAATTTCGGTAATATGGTATGCCGCGTCTACCAGTTTATCTTCGGCATATTGAAACTGGAGGTCAAGCCCGGGATGCTGTAACAGTTTCTCTTTAAATGTTGCCCAATTGACAGCTTCTACTTTGTTCATGATGGCTATATTTTATTATTGCAATATTACGATTGATTGGTTTAAAAAATTTTAACAGCAGTTATTCACATCTTTATATGATGAGAACAACGCATTTAACTCCTTTTGTAAAATGCCCCATGCTTTAGGCTCTATACAATAGCAAACACTCACGCCCTCTATGGTACCCTGTATCAACCCCGCATTTTTTAATTCTTTAAGATGTTGCGAAATGGTGGGCTGTGCCAGTCCAAGCTCGTCGGCCAAATCACCACAGATGCAGGCCTTAGCCGCTATGATGTGCTGCAATATGGCAATACGTGCAGGGTGCGCTATGGCTTTTAACTGCACGGCCAGCTTGTTTTGCTCTTCGGTAAATATTTCTGTTTTGGTGATTCCCATAATATATATTGCAATATTACGATTAATGTCGATCCGGTCAAAATAATTTTTTTATTTAGGTGCCGGAAGCTTTCCTTGATTATTGAATTTTGTTTTACCCTTGATCTCTCTGTTAAAACAGTCTGTCATCCTGAGGGACGAAGGATCTATTCGTAAACATGCATATTGCTTAAAAGATGCTTCTATTAATTATTGATTCTTTTGAAAAGACAAATTGTTAATAAGGGCATCATCCGGGCGTTGCCTTCGGCCCGGGCTATCCGCTCATACGCCTGCAGGCCTTAGGCGCAGGGCCGGTATCCGCTGCTATTCCTAACGCGGGGAGCAATTAGTGAATTAGTGATTTAGTGAATTATTGATTTTTGTCTGAACCTTGATTAACTCCGTTGAGGGCTACGCCGTTTATAGGATCAAAGGATTTACATGATTTCTTCATTACTCAATTAAATTAACTTGTCATCCTGAGGAACGAAGGATCTATTCTTAAATAGGCATATCGTTTAAATAGATGCTTCACTCCGCTCAGCATGACAAACATATTGTAAAAGATTCCCCTTCTTCCCCGTCAGCAGATAAGCTTTTGTCTGAACCATGATTAACTCCGTTGAGGGCTGCGCCGTTTATTGGATTTTAGGATTACCGGGATTTCTTTTGTTTTTTAGTCAGCAGATAAGCTTCGGATGAAAGCGGGCAGAACAATGTGGGCCTGTGCGGTTGTAAGGGCATTGCGAACCTTACCTGAAGCGTGGAGAATGAGCGAACGAAGTGGAGTAAGGTTTAGCAGCCCACGGTTCTGTCCGCTTTGCAGGGTAAAGGCCTTGTGCGGCAAAGAAGCATTTCTGCTGACAGCCGTTATTCGCAGTTATTTATTTTTATCGGTGCTCATTATCTCGCTACGCTCGGTCTGGTTACTTTTGAGGTGACAAAAGTAACTAGGCCCTCCCGCGGCCATGAGCGGGTATACGCCATGCAATCCATGGATTATCCTAAAGATATTGCTTGTTCGTTTCTCCTTAATGCCGCAATTCCCCTCTTTATCTATACTGCTCCTGGTATATTCAACAACAGATCCTTCGTTCCTCAGGATGACAAAAGAATTTCCCTAAACATGTATATCTATCAATTAAGTAGCGCTTTTTACATACAAAACACATTCTTTTGCCTAAACTTGCATTAATAACGCGCTGTTTCCTACAATAGCCCGCATAAAACATGAGTGAGGATTTTTACGAGCAAATTTTTAGCAAGCAGCAAAGGCTTGAGGCCGTGCCGTCGAACAAGGAGATCACCCGCTGGGCGCTCCAGGTAATTCATTTGCTATACCCGGAGCAAACGGGAAAGATATTTGCCGATATTGATGCCCTTAAGGCAGAATTTGCCCTGCTGGAGAATGAGCTGTGCCACATGATGGAAGTAACCAAAGGTTGCGACGATTGTGATAATAAAGAACGTGCTGCCCGGTTTTTTAAAGGCTTGCCAGAGCTGTTCAGGATATTGAATACCGATATTCAGGCCATTTTTACCGGCGATCCGGCAGCCCAAAGCGAGTTTGAAGTGGTACGTACCTACCCAGGCTTTTTAGCTATATCCATGTATCGCCTGGCGCATAGTTTGTATGTAGATCATGTGCCATTGATACCCAGGATACTCACCGAATACGCACACTCCAAAACAGGTATCGACATACACCCCGCTGCCGAGATAGGCGAGTATTTTTATATAGACCACGGTACCGGCATTGTGATAGGCGAAAGCGCCATTATTGGCAATCATGTAAAGTTATACCAGGGCATTACCCTGGGCGCGCTGAGCGTGGATAAAAGTATGGCCAATACCAAACGTCATCCAACGGTGGAAGATCATGTGGTGATATACTCCGGCGCTACCATACTGGGAGGCGAAACCATTATTGGGCATAACAGTCTTATCGGCGGTAACGTGTGGCTTACTAAAAGCGTACCGCCATATTCAAGGGTATATCACACCCCAAGTCACCGGACACTGAAAAGTGATGAAGTGTGATTTTTAGAATAGTATCAAGTAGTTAGTATCAAGTATCAAGTAGTTAGTATCAAGTATCAAGACAGGAATGGAATAGTATCAAGTATCAAGACAGAAAAATTGTATGAAAAAAGAAAAAAAGTCGTGATACTTGATACTAGCTACTTGATACGAACTCAACAACTTGATACTCCAAAATAAAAATTATGGCAGGCATTATTGATATAATAGGAAATACGCCCCTGGTTGAAATACAAAAGTTAAACCCCAACTCCAACGTAAAAATATACGCCAAACTGGAGGGTAATAACCCCGGCGGCAGCGTGAAGGACAGGGCATCGCTCAACATGATCCGCAGCGCTATGGAGCGTGGTGATATAAAACCCGGCACCAAACTCATTGAAGCTACCAGCGGCAATACAGGTATAGCCCTGGCGATGATAGCCCGCTTGTTTGGATTAGAAATTGAGCTCGTGATGCCCTCCAACTCTACCCGTGAGCGCACCTTAACCATGGAGGCCTACGGAGCCAAAGTGACCTTATTAGAGGGTATTGAGCTTTGCCGCGATTATGCCGAGGAAAAAGGTGCTACCGAAGGTTATTTCCTACTGAACCAGTTTGCCAACCCGGATAATTACGGAGCCCACATCAAAACCACCGGTCCCGAAATATGGCGCGATACCGATGGCAAGATTACTCATTTTGTAAGTGCCATGGGTACAACGGGTACTATTATGGGCTGCTCCCGCTATTTTAAAGACAAAAATAAAGACATACAGATCATCGGCTGCCAGCCTACCGAAGGTTCATCCATTCCTGGTATCCGCCGCTGGCCCGAAGCCTATCTGCCCAAAATATTTGATGCCAGCCGGGTTGACCGCATAATGGATATTTCCGAGGCGGAAGCTACCCAAATGGCCCGCGATATGGCCAAAGTGGAAGGCATATTTGCCGGCATGAGCAGCGGCGGCGCATTAGCCGGCGCCATCAAACTGGCTGCCGAGCTCAAAGAAGGCCTTATCGTATTTATCTGCTGTGACCGGGGCGACAGGTATTTGAGTAGTGATTTGTTTGGGTGATTGGGAATTAAAATTTTGTCATCCTGAGGAACGAAGGATCTACTCGCCGATAGGCTTGTCGCATACCCGCTCTTGGCCGCGGGAGGGCCTTTACGTTTTTCGTTGTGGTTTGTTTTTTAAGGTACTCAAGAGGGCTTCGCCGTATGTGACCACAAAGTAACCAGACCGAGCGTAGCGAGATAATGAGCACCGATAAAAATAAATAACTGCGAATAACGGCTGTCAGCAGAAATGCTTCTTTGCCGCACGAGGCCTCTACCCCGCAAATCGGACAGAACCCGGGCTGCAATTATTTGCCCAACTTCGTTCACGCAAAGCCCCGCGCTTCTGCAAAACTTGCTATGCCCCGCAGCCGCACAAGCCCACCATTGTTCTGCCCGCTTTCGCCCGAAGCTTATCTGCCGATGGGGAAGAAAACTCACTAATTAAGAAGCTGACAGAAGAAGAGCCGTTGTTTTCAATCAATAATTCACTAAATCAGTAATTCAATAATTAAAAACCGCCACCAAATGCTACGGTAATTTTTCGTATATTTATATACCAAACAGCCCGCTTATCTCCTGAAAAGATAAGCGGGCTGTTTGGTTAAGAGAAAAACAAGGTCAAAAACCGACTTGTTTTTTTAGTTTTTGATAGACAGTAAATTAATACTTTTTAAACATTTCAAAACCCGTCAAAAATTTGTTAAAAAGTGTTAAAATGGCGTTAAAAATTTGTTAAAGTAGCCAAAAAGCAGGCGTTTTTGCCCCGTTTTTGACTAAAAAAATGTTAAAATTAGTGGTTTAAAAAGTTTTGTTACTTCAGTTTCCTGGCAGTCACCCCTTCGTTGGTGATCTTCACTGGCTTGATGGTACCGTCGGTATCAAAATACATTTTGTCTATACACATCACCCGGTGATTGGCGTCTGTTTCGGTAAGCGGCCGGCGATGGTAAACAATGTACCATTCGTCGGTACCCGGTACGTTGATCACCGAATGATGTCCCGCGCCGGTGGCTATACTGGCATCCTGCTTTAAAATAGTGCCGATACGCTTAAATGGCCCGAATGGGGTATCTCCAATAGCATAAGCCACCCGGTAATCCGGGCCGGTCCAGCCGCCTTCGCTCCACATAAAGTAGTACTTGCCCTGGCGCTTAAACATCACGGGGCCTTCTACATAGCCTTCGGGGGTTATTTTCTTATAGGTTACGCCGTCGTCAAAAGGTTCAACACCTGTAAAATCGTTCTTTAGCTTCACAATGTTGCATTGGCCCCAGCCTCCATATATCATATAGTACTGGCCGTTATCATCCCGGAAAACAAACTGGTCGATAGGCTGAGCCTTGTTAATGATCTGATCGATAAGGGGTTTGCCGAGGTAGTCTTTGAATGGGCCTTCGGGTTTGTCGCTTACGGCCACGCCTATCCCGCCTTTTTCATTATTGTTCTGGATGTCGTTCGCGCCGAAGAAGATATAGTACTTGCCATCCTTTTCGGTAACGGCAGGAGCCCAAAGCGCACGTTTCACCCATTTAACCCCGCTGGTGTCAATAATGCGGGCATGTTTTGTCCAATGCACCAGATCTGGCGATGAAAAGGCATCCATAAAAACCTGCTCATTATATTTGGCCGAGTAGGTTGGATACAGCCAGTATTGGTGATTGAAAATTTTGGCTTCCGGATCGGCATACCAGCCTTCAACTACGGGATTTCCCGACGTTTTTTTGCTCTGTGCAAAAATGTTTAGTGTAGGCACCGTCAATGCCGCGCCTAATAGTATCTGCAAAACCAGCTTTGAAGCTACGCTCCTGTTCATTTTTGAGTATTGGTATTATTATTCTTTGGCCGCTTTTTATTAAAGCGCCTGTTGGGTTTCTTGTTCTTGTCGCTCTGGCCAGTGCCTGGGGTATGGGTTGGCTGAATAGCCGCGAGTTCATCGGGAAGGCCAACCAGGCGAATGGGACGCTCTATCAGTTGTTCAATGCTTTTTAATTTACGCTCATCGCGGTGATTTACAAATGTGATAGCAGTACCGGTAGTGGCAGCACGGGCTGTACGGCCAATGCGGTGAATATAATCTTCCGGGTCGCCGGGTACATCATAGTTGATCACCAGGTCGATACCCTCCACATCAATGCCGCGCGAAAGGGCATCGGTACCGATAATTACAGGCAGTTGCTTGTTCTTGAATTGTAACAATATTTCTTCGCGCTCGCGTTGCTCCAAATCGGAATGAAATGCGTTTGACTTGATGTTGATTGCCTTCAGTTCTTTATACAGTGCTTTTACGATCTCCTTACGGGATGCAAAAATGATGGTACTGGTATAAGCAGAATCGCGAAGGATAAGCTGTAGCAAAGGCGTTTTTTGCTGATCATGCAAACGATAGATCTGCTGATCGATACCTACGGCGGGTTGCGATAGGGCAATATTGATTTGCTCTGGCTCCTTCATAATAGCCTTGGCTAGCGCACGGATACGACCGGGCATTGTGGCCGAAAAAAGCAGTGTTTGCCTGTTTTTAGGCAGGTAGCTGATGATCTTTTTGATATCGTCAGAAAAACCCATGTCCAGCATTCGGTCGGCTTCGTCCAATATCAGGTGGGTAAGATGGTTCAGCTTTAAAACACCCGATGTAAGGTGGGCTATCAGCCGGCCGGGTGTGGCTATAATAATGTTTACATTATTTTGAATGCCCCGGCGCTGCTGTTCATAAACGGCACCATCGCCGCCGCCAAATACGGCTATGGAGCTGATTCCTGTAAAATAGGCCAGCCCTTCAACCTGTTGGTCAATTTGTTGGGCCAGTTCGCGGGTGGGCGCCAAAACAAGGGCGCTGGTATGGTGCTTGTTGCTATTGCTGATGAAATTGAGCACGGGCAGCAAATAAGCCCCGGTTTTACCGGTGCCGGTTTGCGCGCAGGCAATAAGATCGTGGCCTTTTAAAACTACGGGTATGGCCATTTCCTGTATGGGGGTTGGGTTGTTGAACCCCATACTTTGTATGCCCTCGAATAATTGTTCGTTAAAATTGAAATCCTGAAACGTCACTATGTTCTACTTGGTGTGTTACGCAAGGTATAGATTTTTAGGACAATGAGCAAAGATTTTTGGAGCAAGGGTATATGGAGTAAGGATTTATGAAGTAAAGAACTTTTGGAGCAAGGATTTGGGGAGCAAGGAATAAGGGTTTTGAACAAAGATATATAGATTAAAGAGAAAGGATAAGGCAGGAATAGTAAAACAAATTTTCTTTACTCCCAAAGTCCTTATTCCTTGTTCCCAAAATCCTTACTCCCCTACGAGTGTATGTAGCTTTTTAACTGTTCAATAGTTTCCTGTTGCGACAGGATAGTTTCCTTAACCAGGTCATTGATAGAAATAATGCCGCATAGCGCATCATCAATAAATACGGGCAAGTAGCGGATATTGCTTTCGCTCATGATATGCATGCAGGTTTCGATGGAGTTATCGGGTAGTATGCGGGGCAAGCCGGTACTCATAATATCGCGCACCAAGGTTTCGTGGGATGATTTTCCCTTCAGGATCACCTTGCGGGCATAATCCCGTTCGGTAAGCAGACCGGCGTATTCGCCATCTTCCAGTATAACCACCGAGCCGATGTTTTCATCAGCCATTACTTTTAATGCTTCCAGAACTGATTTGCCGGCATCAATGGTAACTATGCGGCCGCCTTTGCGGGCAAGGATATTTGAAACTTTTATCATGGCACTGAGGTTAAAATGAAGAATTGGCTATAACCAAATATAATAAACAGAATTGAAAAACAAATGCAGTGGGGTTATAAATATCAACAATTCAGCATTTTATCATGGAATTGCCATCTCGTTCAGGTATAGTTAGCTTTTACGTTAGCTTGACACTGTTAAAAAAGAATAATATCTAATATTGCCCCCGTAATTTTTAACAGTATTTTAACATAGTGCGACTGGAAATTATTGATTTAGTCATTACTGCCGGTCAAAATAATACATACTACATTGATCAATCTTATACCCCACAAAACGCGTTTTAAAGGCAACATCAGCCATATCAATTTAATCCCTGCCTTAATAGTGATCTGCTGTCTCATTTGCCTTGGTTTACCAGGCAAATTAATGGCTAAAAGCACAACGCTTAAACAACCATATATAGCAGCGACTGATACCACAGCCGATTCTGTTCTATTAAAACGGCGGTTGATCAATAACGCGTTTGATGATATTTTTATACAAAACCTGCGGACATCCGAAGGCGGTAATGATTATTTTAACAAGATAAAGACCCAACTAACCGCCGATCTGGCGCCCAACTTTATCTTATTCCAAACCCCTAAATCGCGGTTTTTTGCCGTGTTTACAGCAAGGGTTAAAATACGTTTGCTGGCTTCACATGGAGCTCCGGTAAAATCGCCAAGCTTTATGCCGGGTGCTACTGTATTTTACAGGTTGAATGAGGATACTTATAAGCCGGAATTCCTATCGTTCGGTTACTCGCATCACTCCAATGGGGTAAGAGGGCCATCATTGAACCCCGACGGCAGTTTTAATCGCGACAGCGGCAAATTCACAACCAACTTTTATACCCTTACCTATTATACCGGCAAGCGCATTGATAAAAAGGACTTGATCATTAACCGTTACGATAATATAGCGCTTGAGGTACACGCCGGATTATTTGGCCTGGGCGTATCTGAAGGATTAAAGGATCACTACGGATTTATCAGGGTTAATGGCAGCCGCATGTATAATTTTGCCAAAGCGTATGATGATCCGTTGGAGAAAGGCAAAAAGGTGTATAAAAACTGGCAGCGTATCCGGTTTGACTTTACTTATATTGCCGACAAGTACGATAATTACTCGGCTGTTGATTTCAAGAAACGACTCAACGTAAGTTTGAAGTATTACTACCAGTTCCCTTTTATGCCAAGCACGGCATTTATGGTTGGTGGTGGTTACCGCGGGCAGGATGATTATAACCAGTTTTTTGAGGATAGTTACGGCTATGTGACCATTGGTTTGGCATCAGACCTATCATTCAATTTTGGTAAACATTAAGCCAAAAAAGGGAGTCATTTTTATATAACCATATTTTTACACGGCTATTCACAGCTGTTTGTAATTTATTTTTCATATAATCGTTTTAGCATTGAAAAAAAGCAGATATATTTAGCCCAACCTAATGGTATATCTTAATTAAATCTAAAACATTTATAATGAAAAAGACCCTTTTGAGCCTTATGGCTATTCCTGTGCTTCATTTCACGGTATCGGCCCAATCCAAAGGCTTTAAACCTTTATTTGATGGTAAAACAACCACCGGTTGGCATACCTATTTAAAAACAGGTTCTGGTGCATGGAAAGTTGTTGACGGCGCGTTACAGCTTGATCCAAAAGCCGAGGGCCAGGGCGACCTGGTTACTGATGGTGAATACGAAAATTATGAACTGAAACTGGATTGGAAAATATCCGAAACAGGCAACAGCGGAATTATTTTTGGTGTGCACGAAGACCCTAAATTTAACGAAACTTACCTTACCGGTATCGAAATGCAGGTATTGGATAACGCCAAAGCCAGCGACAACAAAAAAGCAAATCACCTTGCGGGCTCTTTATATGATATGAAGGCCCCTTCTGCAGATGTAGCTAAACCTGCCGGCGAATGGAATGCCGTAGTATTGCGTAAAAAAGATGGTCATCTAACTTTTTGGTTAAATGGGACTAAAATAGTAGAAACCGAAATTGGCAGCGACGAGTGGAAAGAATTACTGGCCAACAGTAAATTCAAAAACTGGACTGATTTTGCCAAATATCCAAAAGGTCATATCGCGCTGCAAGATCACGGTCACGACGTTGCATTCCGCAATATTTACATCAAACAGTTATAATATTTAAAAATGATTATGTTGTAACGCTTTGCGTTCGATATATTTATGCCATAAAACCAAATAAATGCAAATGCATGCCTGCGCGTGCATTTTTCTTCTCGTAACAGAGGATACACCTGATATTATATGAGCGATCTACAAATCAAGAAATCAGCAGAAACTTACGATGTGGTCATTGTAGGTTCGGGAGCTGGTGGCGGTATGGCTGGTTATGTGTTAGCCAATGCCGGTGTAAAAGTTTTAATGCTTGAGGCCGGAGCCTATTTTGACCCTGCCAAAGATTCACAACAATTAAAATGGCCATGGGAATCGCCACGTCGTGGCGCGGGTACTACCCGTCCTTTTGGCGACTTTGACGCTGCTTACGGCGGTTGGGAATTGGAAGGCGAACCTTACACAACAAAAGACAAAACCGAGTTTTACTGGTTCCGCTCACGTATGCTGGGCGGCCGTACCAATCACTGGGGCCGTATTTCATTAAGGATGGGGCCGCATGATTTTAAAGCTAAAGATGGCCTTACAGATGATTGGCCGATCACTTATGATGAAGTAAAGCCTTACTATGATAAGGTTGACCGCATGATTGGTGTTTATGGCACCAAAGAAGGTTTGGAGAATGAACCTGATGGCATCTTTTTACCACCTCCAAAGCCAAGGCTGAATGAATTGTATATTAAACAAGGTGCTATAAAAGCGGGTGTAACTACTATTGCTGGCCGTGGTTCGGTTTTAACCGAAGCCTTGCCTGGTAACAAAGATCGTGGCGCATGCTTTTTCTGTGGACAATGCGGTCGTAGTTGTAAAGTATACGGCGATTTTTCGGCATCATCATGTTTGGTTATCCCTGCTGTAAAAACGGGTAACTTAAAGGTGATCACCAATGCCATGGTGCGTGAAGTGTTGACTAATAAAGAAGGTTTGGCTACAGGAGTATCATACATCAGTAAAGAAGATATGCAGGAATACCAGGTTAATGCCAAAACGGTAGTGCTTGGTGCCAGCGCCGGTGAATCAGCTCGTATCCTGTTGAACTCCAAATCAGCAGCCCATCCAGGCGGTTTAGCCAACAGCAGCGGTGTTGTTGGGCGCTATCTGCATGATTCAACCGGATCAAGCGCCGGTGGTTTCCTGCCGCAACTGATGGATCGCAAACGCTACAATGAAGACGGTGTAGGTAGTGTGCATATCTACTCGCCATGGTGGCTGGATAATAAAAAACTCGATTTCCCGCGTGGTTATCACATCGAATACGGTGGCGGCTTACACATGCCATCATACGGTTTTGGTGGTGGTATCCATAACATGAATGGCGCGGTGCCAGATCGTAACGGTAAAAAGAAAGAGGCTGGTGGTTACGGCGCATCATTGAAAGATGATTACCGTCGTTTTTATGGTACCCAGTTTGGCATGGCCGGTCGGGGTACTGCTATAGCCCGCTATGATAACTATTGTGAAATTGATCCTAATGTAGTTGATAAGTATGGTATCCCAGTATTGCGTTTCCATTACAAATGGGCCGATGATGAGATCAAACAAGCCAAGCACATGCAGGATACCTTTCAGGAAATTATGCATAATATGGGCGCCATTTACGGTCCTCCACAAGGGGCTGATACCAATTACGGCTTAGAAGCACCGGGTAAGATCATCCATGAAGTAGGAACCATACGTATGGGTGACGATCCTAAAAAATCGGCGCTGAATAAATGGTGCCAGGCACATGATTGCAAAAACTTGTTTGTGGTTGATGCCGCTCCGTTTGTACAACAAGGCGATAAAAACGCGACATGGACTATCCTGGCCCTGTCTATGCGTACTGCCGAATATATTTTACAGGAAAGAAAAAAATTAAACGTTTAACAAGCCCCAATAAAATTAGTTATGAACAGACGTGACTCCCTAAAAGCTATAGGCTTTGGTACACTCTCAGCAGGATTATTACTGGAAGCCTGTAAAACCGATACTAAAAAAACAGGTGAAGAAGCTGCATCCACTCCTGCGGCGCCCGAAGCCGGTCGCCAACCGTTTGAGGTTGAACGCGATAAAAAGCTGAACGCCGATAAATTCTTTACCCCTGCAGAAATGGCTACGATAACCGTATTGGTAGATATAATTATCCCCAAGGACGAAAAATCTGGCAGCGCGACAGATGCCAAAGTGCCTGATTTTATTGAATTTATTGTAAAAGATATGCCTTATCACCAAACGCCTTTGCGTGGTGGTTTGCGCTGGCTCGATCTGCAATGCCTCAATCGCTTTGGTAAAACATTTACCGATAGCAGCCGCGCGCAGCAGATAGAGGTGATTGATGATATAGCTTACCCAGCTAAAGCAAAGCCAGAAATGGCCCAGGGTGTGGCATTCTTTAACCGTATGCGCGATTTGACAGCGTCGGGCTTTTTTACCAGTGAAATGGGTGTTAAAGATATCGGCTATGCAGGTAATGCTCCGGGGAAATGGACAGGAGTTCCTGCAGACATACTGAAACATTACGGTATGGAGAATGTATAAAAGCATCAGACAATAGATAAATGAAACGCCGGGTGATAAAATAGTCCGGCGTTTTTTTATGATTAAGATAAATTTTTTTGCCTTTAAGTAAAACTATAAATAATTGATAATTAAATGTTTAATGGGTATTGCGGACTTGAATTATCATTATTTTGTCAATTAGTGGTGGGTTAATATACCATTTCGGCAATTTGATACGTTTATCTACTTTGTAGGTTCACACCTGCAAATAGTGATAAGGTTTAGGTTTAAAGCCCCCAAGCAGCGAGTGCAAGGGGGCTTTTATTTTACATCGGATTTTATCGTCGCACTTAATAATAAAAATGCTTTATTTGCCTCAGGGAAATGTAAGAAGGTCACCATTCCAACGACTTTTAATTACCGTTTGAGTTTCAAATTTAATTATATACATGAGCGATCTGAGAAAGAAGTTGCATGACGCATGCGTAAATTATGTACGCAAAAGCATGGATGCGGCCGAGTTGGGAATCAAAGAGGCACAAAAGGCATCAAACGAAGATACCAAAAGCAGCGCCGGGGATAAGTATGAAACCGGCCGGGCTATGATGCAACAGGAAACCGACCGTAATTTAACCCAACTGAACGAAGCCAATAAATTAATGGTGGCTCTTAAACGGATCAGTGCCAATGGTACAAGCATTAAAGCCGAAATCGGCAGCGTGATCACGACGAATAATGGCAGTTTTTACCTGGCTATAAGCGCCGGAATCATTTCAGTTGACGGGAAAAACTATTTTGCGGTGTCGCCGGCCTCCCCTATTGGTGTCCTGCTCGCGGGTAAAGCAGTGGGTGACAGTTTCAGTCTCAATGGCAAACCTTATATCATTGAGGCTGTAAATTAGGCGATTCGGCTCAAATCGCACAGGTGTTTCGAGGAAACCTTTAACGCAAATGAGTATTATTTTGTTTTGGTTAAATGATATTTTAATTATTAAAAAAAATAAAAACGTTCATTCACAAATTCTTGCAGTAATCATCAAATATCTATTACTATATTTGATGTTAACAAAACGAGGCAAGTAAAAAAAGAACCTTGCTATTATAAATTAAAAATTGATGAACATATTTGCAGGAAGTCTTCCTTTTCAATTAGAGGAAGCCGATTTAAAAGAGCTTTTTGAAGCGTACGGTGAAGTAAGCACCGTAAAAATAATTATTGACAGGGAATCCGGAAGAAGCAAGGGTTTCGGATTTGTTGAAATGCCTGATGATGAGGCTGCCCAATTAGCTATTACCGGCTTAAATGGCTCTGAAGTTAGAGGTCGTTCAATTGCTGTAAGCCAGGCCGAAGAGAAAAAAGCGACTGACCGCAGAGGCGGCGGTGGTTACGGTGGTGGTAACCGCGGCGGTGGTGGCGGCTACGGCGGTGGAAACCGTGGCGGTGGCGGCGGCTACTCAAAAGATAGTAACAGAGGCGGCGGCGGTGGCCGTTGGTAAAATTATAAAATAGAATAGAACACCGGGGCTACATTACCCGGTGTTTTATTTTAAAAATACTGTCTGCGGCTCGTTGGGGATTATTTTTAGCGGCTGGTAAATCTGCCGGCAGTATATACTTATACATAAAATTAATCATCGGGTCTTATTTGTGTTTGTGATATCTCAGCAAGAGATTCATTAGTTTGCTGCTCAGCAAAATATTTGATAACACTCTCATCCTCCTTTTTTTGTTACCAGCGATGTAAAACATTTGTTGCCTGTGGTTGCTTTTTATTAAAAATAGTTAACTTAACATCATATTAAGCCTGTTTTTTATGGAAAGCAAAGAAAGCGCTATCATCCCGGCAATTGAGCCGTATGTAGAGGATAGCTCCAGGAGAAATTTTCTTAAACAATCATCATTATTAACAGCTGTTGCACTCACTCCTGAAATAGCCGCGAAAGCAGCTGGTTTGCATCTGAATGAGGAGATCGCCGCTGTTTTTGAAAAAATGCCTTTAAAAATGGAGGTGAACGGCAAACCCCGGATACTTTCTGTGGAGCCGCGCGCAACTTTGTTAGATATATTGCGCGAGCAGTTGGAGCTAACAGGTACCAAAAAAGGGTGTGACCATGGTCAATGCGGTGCTTGTACCGTGCATGTAGATGGCAGGCGGGTTAACTCCTGCTTAACCCTGGGTGTAATGATGAATGGCAAAAAGATCACCACCATTGAAGGTCTGGCGCATGGCGATCAATTGCATCCCATGCAGGAGGCTTTTATAAAACATGATGGTTTTCAGTGTGGTTATTGTACTCCTGGGCAAATCATGTCGGCGGTAGCCTGTATCCGCGAAGGGCATGCTGGTTCAGAACATGAAATACGAGAATATATGAGCGGGAATATTTGCCGCTGCGGAGCCTATCCCAACATAGTTAATGCCATACAGGAAGTTAAAAATGGAGGGCAGGAAGTATGAAGCAATTTCAATATGTTCAACCGGCTACCAGGCAGGCCGTATTGGAGGCAATTAATAAACCAGGGACAAAAATAATTGCAGGTGGTACTAATCTTGTCGACCTCATGAAACGTGGTGTTACTGCTCCCGATAAATTGGTTGATATTAATCACCTGCCACTAAAAAATATAACAGTAACCCCCCATGGATTATATATTGGTGCGCTGGCTTTAAACAGTGTGGTTTCCGAAAATAAGCAGGTTATTGAAAAGCAACCACTTTTAGCCATGGCGCTCAAATCGGGAGCATCTCCGCAGTTGCGTAATATGGCCACTGTGGGAGGTAACATGATGCAACGCACGCGATGTGGTTATTTTTATGATACCGCGATGCCCTGCAATAAACGTGTGCCGGGTTCCGGATGTGGGGCTTATGAAGGTGCTAACCGGATGCATGCCATATTTGGTGCCAGTTCGCAATGTATAGCGGTACATCCCAGTGATATGTGCGTGGCTTTGGCCGCCCTGGATGCTGTCGTGATCGTTGCGGGAAAAAAGGGAGAACACCGCGTGCCTTTTACCGAATTTCACCGCCTGCCTGGCGATCATCCCGAAGCTGACAATAACCTGGCTCCTGGCGAACTGATCACCGGTATAGAAATTCCAGATAATAACCTGGCAAAAAACAGCTACTATTTGAAAGTGCGCGACAGGCAATCATATGCTTTCGCCCTCATATCGGTTGCCGCGGCTTTGGATATTAAAAACGGGATCATACAAAATGCGCGCCTGGCTATGGGCGGTGTGGCACATAAACCCTGGCGATTGTTTGATGCCGAAAAAGCGCTCGTGGGTAAAAAGGCCTCAGAAGAAAATTTTCAGCAAATTGCCCAACTGGCTATGCAAGGCGCTAAAGCTTACGGATACAATTCGTTTAAATTAAAACTGGCCCCGGCAAGCATCACCGAGGCTTTAAAACATGCCGCAGGTTTAGTTTAATATCCTATGGAAAAAGCGATCAACATAAACCGGCCTTCATCATCAGATGGGATGAGCCGGATAGACGGACGATTAAAAGTTACCGGAGCAGCAAAATATTCTGCCGAATATGCTGTAGAAGGATTGACCTATGGAGTTTTAGCAGGCAGTACTATAGCTAAAGGCACCATTACTGCTCTTGATACTAAAGCCGCTGAACGGGCTCCAGGTGTATTGGCGGTGGTCACCTATCTTAACGCGCCAAAAGTTCCGGGTTTTCAACCTGACCAAAAAGGTATAAGGGCGCAGTTAAAAGTATTTAATGACGATAAGATATTTTACAACGGGCAACCGATAGCCCTGGTTATCGCCGATACTTATGAACGAGCCCTGTACGGGGCATCGCTGGTTAAAGCAACGTATAACAAAGAGGAGCATCAAACCAGTTTAACCGACAATTTTGGTAAAGGATTCCCGCCGCGCGGCGATGGTTTATATAAACGTGGTACCGAAGATGCCTGGAAATCGGCTCCGATAAAGTTGGAGCAGGAATATATAGTGCCTACCAATACGCATAATCCCATGGAGCTGCATGCCATTATTGCCCGCTGGGATGCTGACGATAAAATTACTGTTTGGGATAAAACGCAAGGGGTTAAAGCTACCCAGCGCGATATCTCGCAGCTGTTTAAGGTACCGCTTGAAAACGTACAGGTAAACTCCCGGTTTGTGGGCGGTGCTTTTGGCAGCGCGCTGCGCACCTGGCCGCATGAAATTGTAGCCATATTGGGCGCTAAAGCGGTTAAGAAGCCGGTTAAACTGGTACTTAGCCGCGCAGATATGTTCACCTCTGTGGGATACCGCCCGCATACCTGGCAAAAAATAGGTATCGGCGCTACTGCCGATGGTAAACTTACAGGGATTACCCACCAGGCTTACGGACAAACTTCTCCATATGAAAATTTTACCGAGGGGGCCGTTAATGTAAGTCAGAGCTTGTACGCGTGCCCAAATGTCAACACCAAATATAATTTAGTGGCCCTTAATTTGGGCACACCCACCTGGATGCGTGGCCCGGGCGAGGCTACGGGTTCATTCGCGCTGGAATCGGCACTGGATGAGCTTTCTTATGCTTTAAACATAGACCCTATCGAGATACGAATTCGTAATTATGCCGAAACTGATCCGGAAAATGGGAAGCCATTTTCAAGTAAGCATTTAAAAGAAGCTTATCAGCTTGGTGCCGACAGCATTGGCTGGAGCAACCGCAAACAACAGCCCGCATCAGTAAAAAAAGATGGTTGGTTTGTAGGTTACGGCATTGGTTGCGGTATGTTTGGCGCTTACCGGAGTGGTGCTGTGATCAAAGCAACCCTAAAAGCCGATGGCACATTGCATTTACAAAGCGCGGTAAGCGATATCGGTCCCGGAACAGGTACGGCTATGGTATTAATCGCGGCCGAACAATTGGGTATACCGGCAGATAAGATCAGCTTTGAAAACGGAGCTTCCGACTTACCACAGGCACCTACACAAGGAGGCTCGGCTACAACGGCAAGCGTGGGTTCAGCGGTGTACAAGGCTTGTGCCGACTTAAAAACAGAGTTTCAAAAATTAACAGGTAACAACACGAATGATAAACCCGATTACGCGCAAATATTGAAGCAGCATAATCTGCCATCAGTAGAAGTTACTTCCAAATCAGATGGTGGCGAAGGCCGGGATAAGTATTCGATGAACTCCTGGTCGGTACACTTTGTTAAGGTATTGGTGAACGCTTTAACAGGTGTAGTGAAGATAGATAAGGTTACTTCTGTTGCTGATTGCGGTACCATCATCAGTCCTAAAACCGCCCGCAGTCAGATTGTAGGCGGAGCTATTGGTGGTATAGGCATGGCCCTGATGGAAGAAGCGATTATAGACCATCGCTACGGTCGTTATATCAATAACAACTATGCCGATTATCATGTACCAGTGAATGCTGACATCCCGCAGATAGATGCCCTGTTTGTAAATAAACCCGACCCTATCCTGAACCCGATGGGCTCAAAAGGCATGGCCGAAATAGCCCTGGTAGGCATGGCCGCCGCGGTAGCCAACGCGGTTTATAATGCTACTGGTAAAAGGGTAAGAGAATTACCCATAACACCTGATAAGGTAATAGGGTAAGATGGTTGGTAATTTTATTTTCATAACCACACAACCAGAATTGCTTAACAACGTATTGTTATTGTATCATATATACTACTAACACTAAAAAAAACGTCTATGAAAAAATTAACTCTTTTAGCTTTATTTATTTGCCTTGGTGTTGTTGCTTTTGCACAGCGCAGGGTAGTTTGCTGTAGCAAACCCTCGGCAACAAGGCAGTTTGCCATGCTGGCCTCCAGCGAAAAATTCAGGGCTGCCCACAAGAATCCATTGCCTATTCACTTTCAAAGTTCTATTGGTACAGCTATCACTTATAAAACCGCTGATGGTAAAGAGTCAACCGCTTATTTACTGAAAGCTAAAAAGGCCACCAATAACTATATCCTGGTGATACACGAATGGTGGGGCTTGAATGATTTCGTAAAAAAAGAATCTGAAAAGATCTACAATGATCTGGGTAATGTTAACGTGATCGACCTTGATCTTTATGATGGTAAAGTTGCCAGCACAAAAGAAGAAGCAGGTAAATTTATGCAAGCCGTAAATGAAGATCGCGCGAAAGCTATTATCAACGGAGCCATTGCTTATACTGGTACTAAAGCGCGCATTGCTACCATTGGCTGGTGTTTTGGTGGTGGCTGGAGTTTGCAAACCAGTTTACTGGCAGGTAAAAAAGCTGCTGGCTGTGTAATGTATTATGGCATGCCCGAGCAGGATGTTAACCGCTTAAAAACATTGAATGCCGACGTGTTGGGTAACTTTGCCAATAAAGACCAATGGATAAACCCTAAAGTAGTGGGCAAATTTGATGCGGACATGAAAAAGGCAGGTAAAAAACTGTACCTGCATCAATATGATGCCGATCATGGATTTGCAAACCCAAGTAATCCCATTTATGACAGCAACGCTACCAAAGACGCGTACGCTAATACCATCGCTTTTTTGAAAGCACGGCTGAAATAAACAAAACATATCATATAATGTGATGTTATACCGGGCAAGCGAAAAGCTTGCCCGGTTTTTTTGTAACATTGCATAAAATTTACCTTTGACTACTTCTACAAAAAAAATAATATCCATTTCGCTTAAAGCGGCCGTACTGGTCATGGCCGGCTGGTATATATACCATCAGTTTTATAAAAAGAATGACGACCTTAAACAGTTTGAGGCCTTAACTGCTCAGATAAACAGTACCCATGTGTTTATAACTATGGGGATAGTGGTTTTGTTAATGGTGGTTAACTGGGTGCTGGAAGCGTTCAAGTGGCAATATCTGGCGAAAAGATTGGTGGATATCTCTATTTGGCAATCAATAGAAGCTGTTTTTTGTGGTCTTACCTGGGCTATTTCCACACCAAACCGGGTGGGCGAATATGGTGGCCGGGTTATGTTTTTGCCCAATCGCAAGCGTATACATGGCGTTTTTGCTATGGCGGTAGGCGCTTTTGGGCAAATTATTATGACCAACCTTTTGGGCCTGATAGCCATTGTATGGCTTTTCTATAATTACATTCCGGTGAGTGCCTGGTTATTTGCTTTGATCGTTCTTATGTCGGTATTGACGCTTGCTATATTGTTCATCTGTTTTTTTCATATCAAAGGCATCATTAATTTGATTAACCGGATAGCTTTTCTCCGGAAATATCACCGTTTTTTTGATATCATGGGCAGGTACAAAAAGCCCGAACTTGTGCGTATCCTGGCATTCAGCATGGCCCGTTATATAACGTTTACTGTTCAATACTGTATCGTATTTCACCTGCTTATTCCACAGTTCGCGTTTTTTCCAATGGTGATGATGCTGTTTGTTTATTTCTTTGTAACATCGGCTGTTCCTTCACTCGACCTGCTCGATGTGGGTGTGCGTAGCTTCACCGCCTCGCACTTGTTTGCCTATGTAACCGACCAAAAAATAGCTATTATTGCAGGCGTATCGTCAATATGGCTCATCAATTTAATTATTCCGGCCATTATTGGGTCTTTATTTGTTTTTAAACTCAAATTCTTTGATCGCACTGCATAGTTTTGTTTCGCTGTTTTTAACAGGCATTTACCTGCTACTGGTAATTTATTTGATACGTGGCTGGGGCAGAGTAAAGGTTACCCCGGTAAAAAGCACATCTTTTCAAACCAAGGTTACCATATTAATAGCGGCCCGGAACGAAGAAGAGCGGATCAGCCTGACTATTGAAGATGTTTTGGCCCAGGACTATCCCAAGCACCTTTTTGAGGTGATCATTGTTGACGATCACTCCACAGACAATACCGCGGCTATTATCAGCAGTTATGCCGATCAAGGGGTTAAATTGTTGCAATTACAGGAGGAACGCGCGCTTAACTCCTATAAGAAAAAAGCAATTGCCGAAGCTATCAAATTATCTACAGGCGAGCTCATGGTTGCTACCGATGCCGATTGCCGCATGGGGCCGGCTTGGTTATCATCTATTGTGGGTTACTACGAAACGAATGACCTGGTTATGGTATCATCGCCGGTAACGTATTTTGAGGAACGCTCCTTATTTGAGCTGATGCAGACCCTGGAGTTTGGTTACCTGATAGGTATTGGTGCCGCATTTATCGGCAATGGCCGAGCATCAACCTGTAACGGGGCTAATTTTGCCTATCGTAAAGATGTGTTTTATGAGGTAGGTGGTTTTGCCGGTATCGACGATCTGGCATCGGGTGATGATGAGTTACTATTGCAAAAAGTAGCCGAGCGCTATCCCGGCAGGATCGGGTTTTTGAAACAAACCGAAGCGGTAGTATATACTCATGCCAAACATACCCTACAAGAGTTTATGCAGCAAAGACGGCGTTGGGCTTCTAAATCAACCAAATACAAGGATAAAAAGGTGGTGGCCTTTGGCCTATGCATCTGGCTATTTAATGTTTCGCTATTGGTTAACGCGGCATTAGGCTTTTACGACCTGTACTTTTTAAAACTTTTCCTGGTTCAGTTTTTATTGAAATACTTGTTCGAGATCCTTTATCTGCTGCCTATAACCACGTTTTTCAGACGTACTTACCTGGTAAGCTTGCTTATTCTGCTCATTCCATTGCACATAGTTTACTTCGTGGTTATTGGGCTTATGGGCAATAACCATAAATACCTGTGGAAAGGCAGGGTGGTGAAATAACAAGCCTGTGAAAGAGCCTCACCTAACAGCGCAGCCATCATGTAATAATCCTCTGCAAAGGAGAGGACTTTAAAATAAAAGATATTTAGAACTCTCTCCTTTGGAGAGGGCTGGGTGAGGCTAAATAACAAACCTGTGTAAATATTAATTTCCCTGTTTGTTAATTGTGCCTATTTAAGCGATATTTAGCCGAAAGCAGCATAACTATTGGCAGATCTTACTCCATCCAAACGTACCTGGCAGGCGTTTAAACACAATAAAGTGGCCGTCGCCGGGCTTGTTTTTATTATACTTACCTTATTGGTAGCTATTTTGGGTTATTTAATTATGCCCGATCAGAGTCCGCATGCCAATAACATGACCATACAGTTGAGTATTAAAAAGCCGGGATCTTCTTTTATGATGCTACAGGTACGCAAAAGCGAGCCGGTTGATACCGTTGGTTTCTTTACCCGGATGTTTTTTGGTCAGCCATCATTTTACCGGGATATCCCCATTACCGGTTACCATTTTACGCAGGATTCCATTATTGTAAATGAATATATTGGCGATGAGGATAAGCCGGAAAGGAAAGCCTACAATATTTTTGAGGTAGTAAATGGAGTTAAATCGCGGTACCATTATGGTAAGGATCTGTTGGCTCCGGGTATTTCGACCAATAAAAGTAAAGAGATATATAAACGTTTTAAAGATAAGATTGTGGCCGATCAGATAATTACCCGCACCTTTTGGCTGGGTACCGATATTTACGGACGCGATATGCTAAGCCGGATGTTGTTGGGCACCCGTATATCACTGGCAGTGGGTTTGATGTCGGTACTGATCAGTATGTTGCTTGGGGTAACCATCGGTGCTATTGCTGGCTACTTTGGGGGTTGGATAGATGCTTGCCTCAGTTGGTTGATGAATATATTATGGTCTTTACCTGCCTTATTGCTAGTGATTGCCATATCATTTGCCTTAGGTAAAGGGCTATGGCAAATATTTATAGCGGTAGGTTTATCCATGTGGGTTGAAGTTGCCCGTCTGGTACGCGGCCAGGTGATGGGTTTAAAACAAGTAGAGTATATTGAAGCCGCCAGGGCATTAGGATTTAACAATGCCCGCATTATAACCCGGCATATTTTGCCCAATATAACAGGGCCTATCCTGGTGCTGGCATCGTCTAATTTCGCATCGGCCATATTGCTCGAGGCCGGGCTTAGCTTTTTGGGTTTTGGTGCCCAGCCGCCCATGCCTACCTGGGGCGGAATGATAAAAGAACATTATGGCTATATTGTCATGAACTCGGCGTACCTTGCCATCATTCCGGGTTTGGCTATTATGCTGTTGGTATATGCTTTTAACCTGGTTACCGTAGGTTTGCGTGATGCCTTCGATATAAAATCACAAAGTACACGCATTTAAAAATATTTTTTTACTTTAGTCTGTGACTACTAATAACAGATGCAATATATAGACGATAGTTCTGGTGAAGATGAATTAATCAGCTTGTTGCTCAAAAGACAGTCGGAGTTAAACTCCCTGTTAGAGATTACCCGGGCAATTAATAAAAACACCGCCACTCCTATACTCATACAAATGCTCGAAGTGATTTTGCAGAGTTATCTGCAGGTGGGTAAGCTTCGCTTTTTTATCGAGAAGGAGAATAAATTTGTCTGTATTTCCAAATATGGCGGCGAGATCGAGTCGGCCATCTTGCTGAGCCGGGCCTGTAACAAATTAAGTAAGATCAAATCGCCCGTTGCTATAACTGATCATCACGATCCCCTGCTTCAAAAATATAATTACTTCATCCCCATACATCACAAAAGCAAGGTTTTAGCTTATGCCCTCATTGGCGATTTTAACACCTCTGGCGAGATGCTTAACAACGACCTGAACTTTATTCAAACGTTGATGAATGTGATCATTGTGGCGCTGGAAAATAAAAAGTTGTTCCGGGAACGTTTGCAATCAGAGCGTTTTCAGCGTGAGATGGAGCTGGCTGTTGAAGTGCAAAATATGCTGATCCCCTTGCGCATGCACAAGGATGATAGTGTGGAGATCGGTGCCAAGTACCTGCCGCACCAAAATATCGGCGGTGACTATTTTGACTTTATCCGGCTGAACGAAAATGAGTTTTTGTGGTGCATTGCCGATGTATCAGGTAAGGGTATTTCGGCGGCATTGCTTATGGCCAATTTTCAGGCCAGCCTGCATGCCTGGGCGGCGGTAGAAGAAGACCTGACTAATATTATCGATCGCCTCAATAAAATAGTGCTGAGCAATACTAAAGGAGAAAGGTTTATAACCCTATTCCTGGCCCGGTATAACGAAAAGAAACGCAAGCTCAATTATATCAATGCCGGTCATAATCCGAGCATTTTGTACTCAGACGGAGAAGCCATTCCGTTAAAGTTAGGCACCACCATGATTGGTGTTTTTGAAGAGCTGCCGTTTTTAAATGAGGGAGAAATTGATATGGAGCCCGGTAGTTTGATATTTAACTACACCGATGGCCTCATGGATTTTGAAACCATCAACACCAAGATCTGGAATGAGGACAAACTGCTTGATTTTATAAAAGCCAACGGGCACTTATCGCCCGATAATTTGAATGACTCCCTCCTGGAACATTTGAACCATGTAGTTAAAAGCAAATCCATTGATGATATTACCCTGCTTACTTTAAGGATTTTTTAAATATAGTATCAAGTAGTCAGTATCAAGTATGACGGCAGCTGCATTCCTTTAAAACGTCTACAGGAAAATCTTGATACTTGATACTAGCTACTTGATACTTTCCCATATTTCTTATATTTGTCTATATGTTATCAGCCAGATACCAGTATGATTTGATTGAGGCGGGATGTGATGAAGCCGGGCGTGGCTGTTTGGCGGGACCTGTGTTTGCTGCCGCGGTAATACTCCCTCCCGATTTTGACCATCATTTACTGAACGACTCTAAACAGCTATCTGAAGAGATAAGGTATCAGCTGCGTGGCGAGATTGAGGAAAAAGCTATTGCTTTCGCCGTGGCTTCTGTTGACAACCTGGAGATCGACCAGATCAATATTTTAAATGCATCGTTCCTGGCCATGCACCGGGCTATTGAAAAATTGCATTTAATGCCCCAGTTTTTAATTATCGACGGTAACCGCTTTAAAAAATACCCCAACATCCCGCATGAATGCATCATCAAGGGCGATGGTAAATTTTTCAGCATAGCCGCAGCCTCAATTCTGGCCAAAACCTACCGGGATGATTATATGTTGCAGATAGCGGCCGATCACCCTGAATATGACTGGCATAGCAATAAGGGTTACCCTACAATTAAACATCGCGAAACGGTAATGAAGATAGGCTATACACCATATCATCGTCGTACTTTTCGTGTAACCGATCCGCAGTTAAGTATTTTTTAACGATGGCTTTGATTCCGGCATTCAGGTTGGTATTTTTGCACCAAACCAGGAATCCATTGAAACCATCATGAGCTAAAGGTTCACAAACCGAAATGAGTAAAACGGCTCATGATAGCTTCATTGTCATTAAAAAACAATTTGCCCTGATGAAAATCCTTATTTTAACTCACCGAGTGCCGTTTCCGCAAAACGGAGGCTATGCCATTGTGGTATGTAATACCATAAAAGGCCTGGTTGCGCTTGGACATAAGGTATCGCTGGTGGCTTTAAATGCCCAAAAATACAATGGTAACCCGCAAGAGGTGACGGATGACCTGCTGACTAAAATAAATTATACTAGCTACAATATCGATATCAGTATATCCATGCTCGATGGACTGGTAAACCTGATAACAAAAAAATCAAACGATATTGACCGGTACTATGATGCCGAGTTTGAAAAATTGCTGATACGCGAGCTTCGGCAAACAGCCTATGATATTATTCAGTTCGAGGGTTTGTTTGTAACGCCCTATTTGGCGGCTATCCGTAAACACTCCAGGGCTAAACTGGTTTATCGCTCGCATAATATCGAACACCAGGTATGGGA
Organism: Mucilaginibacter sp. 22184; assembly: GCF_052045695.1. NCBI lineage: Bacteria > Pseudomonadati > Bacteroidota > Sphingobacteriia > Sphingobacteriales > Sphingobacteriaceae > Mucilaginibacter > Mucilaginibacter sp. 22184. Next base: position 668,620 of record NZ_JBQEPI010000001.1, on the reverse strand, counting down.
ACGATTGGCGCAGCAAAAAAGTGATCTGTTTAAAAAATGGTATCTGCGTATGCTGGCCCGGCGGGTAAAGGACTATGAGTTGCAGCAGTTGAATAAAGTTGATGCCATTGCCGTTTTTACAACCGAAGATAAAAACACCATTCTGTCATACGGAACCTCCATCCCGGTCGAAATATTCCCGGTAGGGATTGATCTTACCCAGTATCAGCCCGATTTTGAGAAAACGGAATTTCCCAGTCTGTTTTTCCTGGGATCATTGGACTGGCTGCCTAACCGTGAAGGTATAGAGTGGTTTATTGATCATTTTCACAAGGATTTGACCGATGGTGATCTGCGTGTAAAGTTTTATGTTGCCGGCCATAACATCCCCGAGCGCTTTGATGATTACGAAGTAATGGGTAAAATATTTATTCAGGGCGAAGTTGACGATGCCTTTGAATTTGTAAACAGCAAAGCCATTATGATTGTACCGCTGTTATCGGGTGGAGGCATGCGGGTGAAAATTGTAGAGGGGATGGCTATGCAAAAATGTATCATTTCCACATCCATTGGTGCCGAAGGTATAAACTTCGAGAATGGCACCAATATTATTATAGCTAATGATCAGGATGAGTTTTATAATGCTATTGAGCGTTGTATCACCGATGAGGAATATTGCCGTACCATAGGCACAAACGCCCGAAAGTTGGTTGAACAGCAACACAATGTAAATGCGGTAACGCATGATCTGGCACAGTTTTACGAAAAACTAACCCCCTTTTATCAGGGTTAAGCGCTTTAAAATCAACATTGACCGAGTGTTAGCTATGCTCGAAAATTCAACCCTCATCAATCTCTCAAAATTCCCGTCAGAATAATTACTTTTGCGGCATAAACGTTAACGATGAAGAACACTGCCTTAACAGATACACACATTAAAGCCGGTGCCAAAATGGTGCCCTTTGCTGGTTACAATATGCCTGTGCAATATGCCGGGATAAATGCCGAACACGAAACTGTACGTAAAGCGGTAGGTGTATTTGATGTAAGCCACATGGGCGAATTTATTTTAAAAGGTGATCACGCCCTTGACCTTATACAACAAGTTACCAGTAATGATGCTGCCAAACTATATGACGGCAAAGTGCAATATTCTTGCCTGCCAAATGAAGACGGCGGTATTGTAGACGATTTGCTGGTTTATCGCCTCGACGAGAAAACCTATATGCTGGTGGTTAATGCATCCAACATTGAAAAAGACTGGAACTGGATATCAAAGTATAATACTTTTGGTGTGGAGATGAAAAACATATCAGACCGCACCTCATTACTGGCTATTCAAGGTCCTAAAGCTGCCGAAGCGTTGCAAAGCCTTACCGAGGTTGACCTGGTATCTATGGAGTATTACACCTTTAACAGGGGCAAATTTGCCGGTGTTGATAATGTGATCATATCTGCCACAGGTTATACAGGCGCAGGTGGTTTTGAGATCTATTTCGATAACCAATATGCCGATCAGATCTGGGACGCTATTTTTAAAGCCGGCGAACCATTTGGTATTAAACCTATTGGCTTGGGAGCACGCGATACCTTACGCCTGGAAATGGGATTCTGCCTATATGGTAATGATATTGATGATGCCACCTCGCCATTAGAAGCCGGTTTAGGCTGGGTAACTAAATTCAGCAAAACATTTACCAATTCTGAAGCGTTGCAGCAACAAAAACAAGCTGGCGTGAGCCGTAAACTGGTAGGTTTTGAAATGATAGACCGTGGTATTCCTCGTCATGATTATCCGATTGTTGACGCCGATGGCAATAATATAGGCAGGGTAACCTCCGGAACACAATCGCCATCGTTACAAAAAGCTATTGGCATGGGTTACGTGAATACCGAAGTTGCCAAAGAAGGCGCCGAAATATACATCAGCATCAGGGACAATAAAGTGAAGGCTAAAATTGTAAAGCCGCCTTTCTATAAATAGTCATTTCCTTCGGGGCATTGGATCATTAAGTCATTTTTTTGGCTCATTGCTACAATGACCTGATGATTTAATGATACAATGACTAAATCACAAATGAATAAAAGTTTAAATGTTTGCCTTACCCCTGCATTGCTACCGCTTTATAATGTAGAGGAGTATATTGTAGTGGTTATTGATATTTTCAGGGCAACATCATCTATATGTTATGGTATTGAAAACGGTGCTGAGGCTATTATCCCGGTATCACAGGTTGAAGAGTGTTCCGCGTATAGAGAGAAAGGGCTGGATTACCTTCTGGCAGCAGAACGTGATGGAAAAGTAGTAGATGGATTTGATTTTGGCAACTCGCCATTCTCCTACACTGCCGAAAAGGTGGCCGGTAAAACGGTAGTGCTTACTACCACCAACGGTACACACGCGCTGCATTTATCACGCAGCGCAAAGCGTATTGTTATTGGCTCGTTTTTAAACCTTACCGCGTTAAGCAACTGGTTAAAAATGCAGAACGAAAATATATTACTGGTATGCGCCGGCTGGAAAAATAATTTTAACCTGGAAGACACCCTGTTTGCCGGTGCTGTAATTGAACAGCTAAAAACAGAAGGTTTTGTACTGGATGATGCCGCCCTTGCTGCTAATGATCTTTTTCAACTGGGTAAAGATGATATCAACCTTTATCTCAAAAAAACATCACACGGTGAACGCCTCAAGAAGTTGGGCATCGAAAAGGATATTGAGTTTTGTCTGCAAATTGATATTACAACCGCAATCCCCGTGTTAGAGGGAGAGCGGTTGGTGAGGTTGGTTTAGGTAAGGTTCTCCAAAAATTAATCATCACGTCATTGCGAGGAGGAACGACGTGGCAATCCCCGATAAGCCGGGCCTCTCTGTATTTTAGGAATTGCCACGCTGCGATCGCAATGGCGCGCTGAGATAATAGAGGCAATCATTCCGCTTGTTTTATCCCTCTTCTCTTTCTCCACGCCTTAAACATCCAGTAAATAATCGCTGTAATTACCAGCAAAGGCCATATTGAAATTATTCCGAAAAACAGGTTTTTTAAAGTATCCCATCCGGCAATAATTGATGTTTTAAATTTATTGGTAAACCGGTCGTCAATATTCTGGGTGGTTGCTTTGGTGTAAAAAGTAATGTCAAAAGAGCTGTAAGCAATTTGTTTATTGAGGTAGTTCAATTGTCCTTGTGACGATTCAATATCACTGCGGATCTCTGTTAGTTTATTCTCTATCTCCAGCAGATCCGAGATCTTGGTTCCCTTTTTGAGTAATTCCAAGTACCGGTTCTCCAGGATCTTTTTATTATCCAGCCGGGTTTTCATATCGATGTACCGGGTAGTAACATCGGTCACAGAAATGTTTTTGGTATCGATCTTATCAGCCGATGCCGATACTGAATCAACCAGGAAATCGAAATACCTGGCCGGGATACTTATTTTTAAATTATACTCCTTACGGTTGATATCGCTGTTGGTGGTTTGATTATCCTCATCCACGTAGCCACCATATTTTTTGAGCGCTTGCAGGATCCTTTTACGGGCAGTGTTAATATTGCTGGCTTCAAACTCAATAGTACCGCTTTTGATGATCTTTTTTGTGGTATCACGAACCTGATCAGCGGCATTAGTGTAGCCGTTACCTCCGGCTTGATTTTTAGCTTTTGCGTCAGACTCTAACAAGGATACATCTTTCTCTACAACTTCATTATCCGGTTTTACAACTGGAGGTGCAAATTGAACAGCCGTTTCTCCTTCTTTATGATGGCTGGGGCCGCATGAAGACAGGGTGATTAATAAGGTAATTGAAATAAGATAAGCTTTCATAACAAGGCTAATTAATGTGTTACCATAAATTCTGATTAGCCTTGTAAGGTTACATTGAAACAAAATTAAATTCCAAATAAATTATTATTTCAAAATATAATTTTGTTTTAATGTTTTATTTCAGCTTATCATTGTTCTTATGCCGGTCGGCATCACGGATGCTTTTCTTCTCCAAATTCTTTTCCAGCGCATCCGTGAGGTCAATTCCGGTTTGGTTAGCCAGGCATATCAGTACAAACAACACATCAGCCATTTCATCAGCCAGGTTAACCTCTGTATCCGATTTTTTGAATGATTGCTCACCATACTGCCTCGCCATAATGCGGGCCACCTCACCTACCTCCTCCATCAAAATGGCCGTATTGGTAAGCTCATTAAAATACCGGATACCCATGGTTTTTATCCACTTATCTACAAGATGCTGCGCTTCTTTGATTTCCATAATTTTTTTTCACGAATTACACGAATTTTGTCGAATTACACGAATTGGTATGTGCGAATTAACAGGGAGGGTTCTTAAAACGAAGGATTTATCAGAAGATCACTTTTTGATAATTTAAGGATGAGGCACCGAAATTAATAACGATCCCTAAACGTAAACCGGAGGCTTTTAGATAATTTAATGTTTGTTTGATGTACGGTTCACCAATGTAGTTACCGACCTTTATCTCCAGGATAATGGTATCGTATACTACAAAATCGGCGATAAAGAAATGTTTGAGCTTTTGTTCTTTATAAACGATGGTGTAAGGCTTTTCCCGGACGAAAGGAATCCCAGATCTGATAAATTCAAATTCCAGCGCATCTTTATAAACGGCTTCTTTAAATCCGTGTCCCAGTATTTTATGCACCTCAAAGCAGGCACCAATAATTTTGTAGGACTCTTCCTTAAATAACAACTCAGCCATAACAATAAATCGACACTAATTTCACGAATTAAGACCAATTACACTAATAAAAATTAGTGTAATTCGATCCAATTAGTAGAATCCGTGCTCATTTGTTTTTAGTGATTGTCTTTATCCTTTGTATCCATGATGATGGTCACAGGCCCGTCGTTCACCAGGCTGATCTTCATATCTGCTCCAAAAACGCCTGTAGCTATCTTTTTACCGGTTAGTGTTTCCAGCGTTTTGATCATTTGCTCGTATAGGGGTATCGCTTTATCGGGCCGGGCGGCTTTGATAAAAGATGGGCGGTTGCCCTTTTTGGTTTGTGCAAACAAGGTGAATTGAGAGATCAACAGGATATTTCCGTCAACATCAGCCAGGGCTTTGTTCATCAATCCGTTTTCGTCGCCAAAAACACGCATGCCGGTAATTTTATTGGCCAGCCAGTTCAGGTCATCTTCCGTGTCTGCCTCCTCAATCCCCAATAAAACCAGGAGTCCTAGTTTAATAGCGCCCGTTACCTTGCCATCAACTGTACAGCTGGCTTGGGTAACGCGTTGTAATACTGCTCTCATTGTTAGAAACTTTAAGGTGGCAAGTTAGTAAGAGTCGGGAATCAAGATACAAGAAACAAGACTTTTTATTTGGATTTTCACCCGTTTGCTGTCTCTTGATTCTCATATCCTGTTTCTTATGCAACAAAACCGCAATTTTTTGCTCAAAAAAAACTAAGTTCGCAACCGCTATTATGTTTTTTAATTAATAGGTACAAAATGACAACAAAAAGAGGCTTTACCACTACCATTTTACATGACGATCGCTTAGGGAAACCAGAGCATGGCTCATTGCATAAACCCATACATACTTCAGTAACCTATGGGCACGAGGATGTGCAGGATCTGGTTGATATTTTCCAGAACAAGAAAAAAGGATACGCTTATTCGCGCCAGGGTAATCCCACCGTTACCGCTTTGGAGCATAAGGTAACCAATATGGAAAAAGGATTATCATCTGTTGCTTTCTCAACTGGTATGGCGGCAATTTCGGCTACGGTAATGGCCCTTGTAAAACATGGCGATCATATTGTTGCCAGTTCATTCCTGTTTGGTAATACACGCAGCATCTTCCAAACCTATATTGATATGGGTTTGGATATTACTTTTGTTGACGCTACCGATGTTGAAAATGTACGCAACGAAATTAAAGCCAGCACCAAAATGGTGTTTGTGGAAACTATTGCCAACCCTGCCACACAAATAGCCGACCTGGAAGCTATCGGCGAGCTTTGCGCGCAAAAGAGCATCATTTACATGGTAGATAATACCATGACCTCGCCTTATTTGTTTAACCCTGTTGATGTTAAAGCAAGTTTAGTGATTAACTCCTTAACCAAATATATTGGCGGCCATGGCGATGCGCTGGGCGGCTGTGTTACCGATACTGGTTTGTTTAACTGGAGCAACTATCCTAATATTTTCGAAACCTTTAAAAAACAGGTAAAACCCGAAACACTGGGCCTTACCCAGATTCGCAAAAAAGGATTAAGAGATTCAGGCGGAACTTTATCTCCCGAGGCCGCACATACCATTTCTGTTGGTGCCGAAACACTGGCCCTGCGTTTGGAGCGTGCCTGTAACAACGCGTTTGCACTGGCGCAGTATTTTGAAGCACATCCTAAAATTAAAAAAGTATTTTACCCGGGTGTTGCAAGTCACCCACAGCATGAGCGTGCCGGTAAACTATTCAAAAAATTTGGCGGCCTGATGAGCATCGAACTGGATGAAAGCATTGATTGCCTGTCCTTTTTAAACAAGCTGAAACTGGTAATAAAATCAAGTAACTTGGGCGATACCCGCACCTTATCTATCCCGGTTGCCCAAACCATATTTTTTGAACTCGGTGCCGATAAGCGTGCCGAAATGGGCATCCCCGAAACCATGATCCGCCTGTCGATAGGTATCGAAGACCTCGAAGACCTGATGGCTGATTTTAAAGAAGCCCTGGGATAGAGACAGAGTCAAGATATAAGAGTCAAGAATCAAGACAAGAGTGGGAATGAGATCTTTACAGAAAACCTTAGTCCTCTATCTTACAGTCTTGATTCTTAGCTCTTGCCTCTCTTCCTCCTGCCGCCGGCATGACCGGCTTATCAACACTTCCTTTTATTTCTGGAAAACGGTTTATAAAACCAGCAAGACAGAATCGGACTATCTGAATCATCTGCATAGCCGCAAACTTTATATGCGCATCATGGATGTGGATATGGACGAGAGCGGCAGTGTCCCCATTCCGGTATCACCCATATCATTTCAAGCCAGGCTCCCGGACACTGTGGAGATGATACCTGTAGTATTCATTGTTAACAATATCCTGAAAATAACAACCCACCAACAGCTTGATGCCTTGGCCGCTAATATCGTTCGCTTTGTAAATGGCAAAGTGCAGCATGCCGGTAAAGCCAGCTTTAATGAATTACAGATAGATTGCGATTGGACAGCATCAACCCGTGAAAATTATTTTTACCTGTTGGAGCAATTACATAAAGTTAAAGGCCTAAAGGGGAAACCCATTTCGGCAACGCTGAGGCTGCACCAGTTAAAAAATCAAAAAGGCAGCGGTATCCCACCGGTAAACCGGGCTATGCTGATGTGTTATAATATGGGCAACCTGCGTAAATACGGGGAGCAAAATTCGATATTGGAAATAAGCGAACTGAAAAAATACCTGGGCGATAACTTGACCTCCTACCCTATGCCCATTGATATCGGATTGCCACTGTTTAGCTGGGCTGTCGCTTTCCGGAATAAGGAATACATCGGAATTGCTAAACGGATCTCGTTCGATGATCTGAATAATAAAAATCAGTTTATCTTTATAAAAAATAACATTTACCGGGCCAAAACCAATTTGCCCGATTATGGTTTAAAAACAAATGACGAGGTGCGCTGGGAAAATGTATCTGCCAGTAATTTGCAGGCCACAGCCACCTATTTATCGCCGTTTATTAAAGCGGATACGGTAAACGTTATTTATTTTCACCTGGACGATGCTACTATAAAAACCTATACCTATGACAACCTTCAAAAAACTGCTCATCTGTTCCGTTAGTTTGATCATTTGCTTTTTTGTTGAAATCGCGATCGATATGGCCTGTGGAGGCGAGGTTGATCCATACGATTATTATATCTCGTTTTTTCACAATAATGTGCAGCGTACGCAGGAGTACGAGCCCTTTTATTTTACCAGCTACAAGTTTTTGTATGATGACGATGAACGGGTGAGTGAGGCCGAGATCAACTCGCGCGAATGGGCAACCTATTTAGGCGGCGGTGTTAAAGCAGCTGATGTACAAAAGGCGATGTACCGTTTAAAAGGCAATGCTGATACCGCTTTATACGTAGGATATTTAGCCGGAAAAGGCAGCTTACCCGATAGTCTAAAAAATAATACGTTTCTGCAAGCGCTCCCTTCAAACAAAAGCGCGCTCAAATATTACCAGTTTGCCAAGCGTGTGGAATCTATCGCCAACGTGAGGTTTGAATACTGGGATCCCAAAGAAATGGATACTGAGGGTCTTAAAAGTGCCGGTGAAGAAGCTTTATCAAACGCCAATACCGAAAATGATAAATTTATTAAACTACGGTACTTATACCAGGCCCAACGCCTGCTGCACTATGGTAAAAACTATGAGCAGGCCGCTAATGTGTACGATAAATACCTGGTTAATTATAAAACCGACAGCCATGTAAAAGGCTGGGCCCTGGCGTTAAATGCAGGCGAGAAACGCCGGCTTAAGGATACCATACAGGCTGCCTACCTGTTTTCGAAAGTGTTTGCCCAATATCCCGAAAGGCGTATACAGGCCTATCGCAACTATAATTATATCAACGTAAAATCTTCGCAGGTTTTGGCATTGGCCAATAACAAAAGCGAAAAGGCGGTGATCATGGCTATTGATGGTTTCAGTAATTCTGAATTGGATAACCGCTCTTTAAAAGAAGTTTACCATTATGAACCAACATCTGATATGGTTGGGGTTTTGCTGGTACGTGAGATCAATAAACTGGAAGAATATTATCTTACGCCAACTTTGGAGGGCAGCCCTATCCTCCTCAACTCCTATTATAACAAACTGGCCGATAGCACCAAGCTCCACGCGCAAAACCACATGAAACAGTTGAATGCCTTTTGCGAACAACTGGCCTCAGAAAAAAAATATCCGGAATATGGGCTGGGTAAACTGGCACAAGCCTACATGGCCTGGATGCAAAAGGACACCAAAGCTGGCCAGGCTTATATGGACGCGCTAAAGGACGAAAAACTGAGTGATAAATTTAATGATCAAAAACAGATCATCCAACTGCTGCTTACCGCGCAGGGCATGCAGCAATATAATGAGGTGAACGAAGCCGCTTTATTACCATCGCTCAAATGGCTCGATGCAAAAGTTGCCCATGAGGTCAATGTCAATACCTCCAGTCGCGATTGGGGTTTTTATGGCCAATATCCCTTTGCAGCCACTGCCCGCAATTTTTATCAGAACATTATGGCGCCGGCCTATCTTAAACAGCGCGATACCAGCAAAGCCGCTTTGGCTATGCTGCAGGGCGATGCTACCATAAAAAAGGTTATTGAGCCAAGCTATCAAACCATTGGTTTTTGGCAAAATTACCTGCATTCATCGGCCATTAACAAATTGGTGGCCTGGAAAAAAAGTCCGCCCGCTACCCCGTATTTGAATTTCATGACAAAAAAGCTGGTTATCTATAAAACGGATGATCTGTACGGACTGTTGGGTACCGCCTATCTGCGTGAGCATAAATATCCCGAAGCCGCGGCGGCGTTAAATATGGTTAATGAAAAAGAGCTGAATAAATTCCCGACCAATTTTTATGACGAAAAAGCAACCGGTGCCGATCCCTTCATCAGCCAGATGGCCGACTACCCGAAACTGCTGCTAAAGAAAGGTGGGAAAGGATATAATAAACGGCAGTTTGCCCAGGCTATGGTGGCTTATCAAAAACAAATTAAGGCTAACCCTAAAACTGCCGCTACCGGTTACTTTGATATGGCTACGGCTATATACAATACCTCAACCTATGGTAATGCCTGGTACCTGATCAGCTATGATTGGTCGTCGACAGATTATGGCCGCAAATCCATATACTATTATGATGCCGACTATATAAAAACTACTTATGCTGAAAAGTTGTTTTTACAGGCCAGGCAGCTAAGCACCAATGCCGAGTTTAAAGCCAAATGCACCTTTATGGCGGCAAAATGTAAACAGAAACAAATCAAACTACCATCCTACTCGGATTTTCCGGACTACAACTATACTAAGCTCCAGGATGCCGAAAAGGAATATGACAAGTCCGTAAGGCGCAACCCCTACTTTGCCGAATTACAAAAAAGCTATGGCAAAACAGCCTACTATAAACTGGCGGTAAATGATTGCAGCTATTTGAGGGATTTTTTAAAAAGAACTAAGTAATTAAACTGCATGGAGCATGTAATTAAAAGAGGTATTTACGCTTGTTTGATCTGTTGTGTTTTATTAACAGGGGTATTCAAAAAAGCAAATGCGCAAATCGCAAGGGATACACTTACTACCAGTTTACATGAGGTTTTTTTACAGGATAGCTTGCCCGGACTTTGCGTGGTTTTAGTAGACGCTCACAAGGTCATTTACCAAAAAAGCGTTGGATTTGCCGATATTGGTAACCATATCCCTTATACAACCAACACCGTACAGAATGTAGGGTCGGTAAGTAAAACTGTTATAGCGCTGGCTTTAATGAAGGCTATTGAACTCCAGTATTTTACATTAGAAACCAATATTAATGATATCCTGCCCTTCAAAGTGATCAATCCCAACCAGCCCGACAGTAAAATTACGATAAGGGAATTGGCCAATCACACTTCGGGGATTGTTGATAACCCTGCTATTTATCCAAACACTTACCAGTTTTATCCTAAACTAAGATCATTTGATAGTACAGCTTTAAACGCATTACAGGGGATAGGCTACCGGGAAAGCCTGAAGGATGGGTCCCTGAAGACATTTTTTTATAATTATCTGGCTACCGGGGGCAAATATTACAACAAAGCCAATTTTGGTGAGGGACTGGCTGGCGGTACTTCATCCTACAGCAATATAGGCTCGGCATTGGTTGCTTACCTGATCGAGATCAAATCGCACCTTTCATATGCCGATTTCACTACGAAATATATTTTAAAGCCATTAAAAATGGATCATTCAGGGTGGTCTGTTCCTGCAATGAATTTAAAGACTCACGCCAAACTTTACCTCGATCTGCATAGTTATTTTCCATTGTATGATCTGTTGACCTATCCCGATGGAGGGCTCAAAACATCTGCCAGCGACCTGAGCAAATACCTGATGGCCGTGATCAGAGGTTATCAGGGAGACAAAAGCTTGCTGAGCGAAGCTTCCTATAAAGCGATGTTTACACCACAGTTCAGCACAGAACATCCGCCCAAAAACATCAGTTTAAAAAACCGGAACAAAGGTATATTCTGGAACCTATATATAAACGGAACCATTGGTCACGATGGCGATGATCCCGGGGTTGGGGCTTTCCTGTTCTTCAACCCCAATACTGGCTTGGGAGGTCTATTCCTTTGCAATAAATACCTGCCCAATAAACAGTCTATAATTGATCTGCTGGTAAAAGCAACAGGGGAAAAATAAGAGCTTGAGTAAAAATTAGTTGTCACGATGAACGGAGTGAAGCATCTAATCGCCGATATGCAAAGTTCGATAATAGATCCTTCGCTTCACTCAGGATGACAAACTTTTCTTTTGTCTTATTTCTTGATTCTTATCTCTTGGTTCTAAAACCTACGCCCGAGTATCGTTACCATGATAAATGCTCAGGTAACTTTCATATCGAGATAGTTCGATATCGCCGTTTTCCAGGGCTTCCAATACGGCGCAGCCCGGCTCGTTAATATGGCGGCAGTTGTTGAAGCGGCACTCGTTCATACGCTCCCGCATTTCGGGGAAAAAGTGGCCCAGCTCCTGTTTTTCAATGTCGATAATGCCTAATTCGCGGATGCCGGGGGTATCGATAATAAAACCACCTTGCGGCAGCTCAAACATTTCGGCAAAGGTGGTGGTGTGCATGCCCTTGTCGCTCCATTCAGATACCATGTGTGTACGGAGGTCGAGATTAGGCAACAGGCTATTGATCAGGCTTGATTTGCCCACACCGGAGTGACCCGAGAACAGCGTTACCTTATCTTTTAACAGCTCCTGTACCTGGTCGATATTGGTACCATCCAATGCCGACACCTCAAAGCAGGGATAGCCTATATTTTCGTATATAGCTTTATAGTCGGCCAGTATTTCCAAACCCTCGTCGCTAAACAGGTCGAGTTTGTTAAATATCAATCGTGCCGGTATATCATAAGCTTCGGCAGTCACCAGGAAACGGTCGATAAAGCCCAGCGAGGTACGCGGAGAGGCCAGGGTAACCACCAGCAGGGCCTGATCAAGATTGGCGGCTATGACCTGTGCCTGCTTACTCAGGTTGATAGCCTTGCGGATAATATAGTTTTTGCGTTGCTGCAGGTTGGTGATTACGCCGTTTTCGCTATCGGGTTCCATTTCAAAATCAACCACATCGCCAACAGCTATCGGATTGGTGGTCGTGATGCCCTTCATTCTAAACTTACCCTTAATCCGGCAATCTATACGCTGCCCATCGGGGGTTTGTACCTGGTACCAGCTTCCGGTTGATTTGGTGATTAGTCCCTGCATATTATAGCCCCAAAAGTAATAATTAATTTGCCATCGCTTTATTTTAGGGTGTAATGCTCAAAAATTATGGCAAAAGCCCGCGGTTTGTACCCGCTTTTTTATCATTCAGGTAATTATATGATACAAATCAGCCTTTTTATTCGCTTTTTCATAAAAAATAAAATAATCCTTGCTATTTAAAGATTAATCTACTTACTTTACAGACATTATATATGACACTTAACAACACCATTATTACCATTATTATTACCACCGGCATAAACCTCGGAGGAAGATAATCGTATGGTGTAAAAACATAAAAAAGAAACCAAATGAAAGCCTTCCTCCGCAAAGAGGAAGGCTTTTTTGTTTAAATGGCCTCACCCTGCCCTCTCCGAAGGAGAGGGTTTTGAATGGAATATTTAAAATATTGATACTAAACCATAAATGAAAGTTCTAAAATTTGGCGGTACATCCGTAGGATCGATCACAAGCATCCAAACTCTTTTAAACATACTGAGTACTGAGTTTAAAGCGCAGGAAAAACCAGTAGTTGTTCTATCAGCTATGGGCGGGGTAACCAACCTGCTGGCCTCCATGGCGGAGGACGCAGCCAGCGGAAAAGAATTTACAGCGGCCCTGGCCGACCTGGAAAAACGCCACTTTGATGTGGTAAAAAGCCTGCTGGATGTGCAAAACCAAAACCCGGCTTTTACCCGTTTAAAAATTCATTTTAACCAGCTGGAGGAGTTGTTGCAAGGTGTATTGACCCTTAGGGAGCTTACCCCCAAAACACGCGACCAGATCCTGAGTTTTGGCGAACGCTGCTCAACCATTATGGTAAGCAAAATAGCCGCTCAGCACTTTAAAGATGTGCTTTTTGTTGATGCCGCCGAAGTGATCAAAACAGACAGCTCTTTTGGTAACGCGAAAGTGAATACCGAACTATCCGAAATGCTGATCCGTAACCTGTACGAGGCTAATAAAGATAAAATGCTTATCGTAACCGGTTTTATAGCGGGCAACGATGCCGGGCAAACCACTACCCTGGGTCGTGGCGGCAGCGATTATACCGCGGCTATATTTGGCGCGGCGCTTAATGCCAAAGAGATACAGATCTGGACAGATGTTAACGGTATGATGACCGCCGACCCACGGATGGTGAAAAAAGCATTCTCCTTAACCGAACTTACTTATACCGAGGCCATGGAACTTTCGTACTTTGGCGCCAAGGTGATCTATCCGCCAACCATGATCCCGGCCTTCCTGAAAAAGATCCCTATCGTGATCAAAAATACCTTTGAGCCAGAGTTTGAAGGTACGGTGATCCGTCATGATTGTAAGGCATCAAGCCTGCCTATCAAAGGCATTTCCTCTATCAATAATATCAGCATCCTGAACCTGGAAGGCAGCGGCATGGTGGGTAAATCGGGCTTTAGCGGTCGCTTGTTCTCGCTACTGGCCCGTGAGCAGATCAACGTGATCCTCATCACCCAGTCGTCATCAGAGCATAGCATTACCTTCGCGGTACAGCCCCAGGATACCGAACGCGCCAAACAGGTGATAGAACAGGAATTTGAACTGGAACTGGCCGCCAAAAAGCTGGAACACCTGGTGATCGAAAAGAACCTGGCCATATTGGCTATTGTGGGCGAAAATATGAAACAAACCCCGGGCATGTCGGGCAAATTGTTCCATGCGCTGGGTCGTAATGGTGTTAACGTAAGAGCCATTGCGCAAGGTTCGTCGGAGTATAATATCTCCGTGATTATCTCGGCTAATGATCTTTCCAAAGCGTTAAATGCCGTTCACGATGCCTTTTTTGTACAGCTCACCAAAACACTGCATGCCTTTTGCCTGGGTACCGGCAATATCGGGAAAACCCTGTTTAACCAGTTGAATGCCCATAGCCAATACCTGAAAGATAACAATGGCATACAGGTAAAAATAGCGGGCATCAGCAATACCAGTAAAATGACCTTCAACAGCGATGGCATATCGCTGGATACCTGGCAGGATGATTTGCAGGCTTCGCCATATGAGGCCGATCTGCAGGCTTTCATCAGCAAAATGAAAGAAATGAACCTGCCAAACTGCGTATTTATTGATAATACCGCCAGCCCGGTGCCAATAGGTTTTTATGAGCAGGTGTTTAAAGCCAATATCTCGGTGATCACCTGTAATAAAATAGGTAACTCAGGCAGCTATCAACAATACAAAACCTTTAAAGATACCGCGCGCCGTCATGGGGTCGACTTTTTCTATGAGACCAACGTTGGTGCGGGCTTGCCCATCATCAACACGCTGAAAAACCTGATGAACAGCGGCGACCGGGTACAGCGTATCGAGGCTATTTTGTCGGGCACCATATCGTTCATCTTTAATAACTTTAAGGGCGATGCTAATTTCCACGATGTGGTAAAAGAAGCACAGGAAAAGGGCTATACCGAACCCGATCCGCGTGATGACCTGAGTGGGAAGGATTTTATGCGCAAAATGCTGATCCTGGCCCGCGATGCCGGTTATGCCATGGAAGAGGCTGATGTGGAGATAGAAAGCGTGCTGCCCAAAGCCAGCCTGGAAGCCAAAAGCGTAGAAGATTTTTACGCCACACTGAAAACAGAAGATGCGCACTTTGCCAAACTAAAAGACCAGGCCGAAAAAGATGGCCGGGTATTGCGTTATATAGGCAAACTGGAAGATGGTAAAGTAACCATCACCCTGCAAATGGTTGATGAAAACCATCCTTTCTACATGCTGTCGGGCAGCGATAATATCATATCCTTCACTACTGACAGGTACAAGGAACGCCCACTGGTAGTAAAAGGCCCTGGCGCAGGTGCAGAAGTTACGGCCGCCGGTGTATTTGCTGATCTGATTAATATAGGTGCGAATTAAATGGAGCCCCTAGCCCCGTAAAGTGGAACCGACAGTATAGTTTGATAATATTAAAATGGAAAATAAAATAGAAGAATTAAAAGATCCCTCGCAGATAGCACCCCCTTCAGGGGGCGGGGAGGGCATCCACGTTTTTGCCCCGGCAACTGTGGCCAACGTGGTTTGCGGTTTTGATGTATTGGGCTTTGCGGTTAATGAACCGGGCGATGAGGTGATCATGCGCCTGACAGGTAAGCCGGGCATCACCATCAGCAAAATAACTGGCGATGATGGTCGCCTGCCGCTTGATCCGGCCAAAAACACGGTGAGCGTAAGCGTGCAGCATTATCTGGAAAGCGTTGGCCGTACCGATGTGGGTTTGGATATTGAACTGCACAAAAAAATGCCGATAGGCAGCGGCCTGGGATCCAGCTCGGCCAGTACGGTTGCAGGCCTGTTTGCCATCAAAACCTTGTTGGGCGATGATGCCGACCCGGTAAAGTTATTGCCCTTTGCCATGAAAGGCGAAGAAATGGCATGCGGTCAGGGTCACGCAGATAATGTTGCCCCTGCCCTGTTTGGTGGTTTTGTGCTCATCCGCAGTTACGAGCCGCTGGATGTGGTAAGATTACCGCATCCTAAAGATCTTTACTGCGCCATCGTATTCCCTGATGTGGATGTACCTACCCGTGAGGCCCGCCAGATCATCCGTAAAAACATCCACATGAAAGATGCCGTAACCCAATGGGGCAATATTGCCGGCCTGGTAAGCGGTTTATTTATGCAGGATATTGAACTGATAGGTCGCAGCATGAAAGATGTTCTGGTTGAGCCCGTACGTTCCATGCTGATACCCGATTTTTATAAAATGCGTGAGATTGCCATGGGTATGGGCGCCGTAAGCTTCGGTATCTCCGGCTCTGGTCCATCTGTTTTCGCATTTACTAAAGACGAAGAAACAGCCACGCTCATCACTCAAAAACTGCAGCAGCATTTAACCGGGTTGAAAATTGGCTCAAACAGCTATGTATCCACCATCAATGACGCAGGGCCGAAGGTAATAGCGAGGTTTTAAGTTTAAGTCAAATTCAAAAAGCAAAAAAAGGTGTCACCTTGAGCCTGTCGAAGGGCGTGAGCAGAGTCTTCCCTCCATGCTTCGACAGGCTCAGCATGGCAGCCAGCTTTGTCATCCTGAGGAACGAAGGATCTAATCGCCGAATAGATGCTTCACTATGTTCAGCATGACAAATTAAAAAATTAAATACATCCGAAATCGAACATCCGAATTCCGAAATCAAAAAAATGAAACTCTACAGTACCAATAACACCTTATCAGAAGTATCCTTTAAAGACGCGGTTTTTAACAGTATGCCGCAGGATAAAGGATTGTATATGCCTTACAGCATCCCCCGCCTGAGCGATGATTTTATCAACAACCTGGATAAATACAGCTTGCCCGAGATTGCGTTTGAAGTGGCAAAGAACCTTTTAGGCGATTCTATCCCCGAAGCTGATCTGAAAACCCTGATTGATGATGCCATCAACTTCCCTGCCCCTGTGGTAAAGCTGGATGATAACGTTCATGTACTGGAGCTTTTCCATGGTCCGTCGCTTGCGTTCAAAGATTTTGGCGCCCGTTTCATGAGCCGTGTAATGAGTTACTTTTTAGAGGAGGGCGAAAAACAGCTGGACGTACTGGTAGCTACCAGCGGCGATACCGGTGGCGCCGTAGCCCTGGGCTTTTTGGGCGTGCCGAATACCCGCGTAACCATATTGTACCCTCAAGGCAAAGTAAGTGGTGTGCAGGAGCAGCAATTAACCACCAACGGCCAAAACATCCGTGCGCTGGAAGTTGATGGTACGTTTGACGACTGCCAGGCCCTGGTGAAACAAGCCTTTACCGATGCCGAGCTGAATGAGAAGTTCCGCCTCACATCGGCCAATTCTATCAATATCGCGCGCCTGGTGCCGCAAACTTTTTACTATTTTAACGCTTATGCCCAGTTATTAAGGCAGGGTGTTAAAAAAGTGCTCTTCTCGGTACCGAGCGGAAACTTTGGCAATATCGGTGCCGGTCTGCTGGCCTGGAAAATGGGTTTGCCTGTTGAAAAATTCATCGCGGCAACCAATGTTAATGATACCGTGCCCGAGTTTTTAAAAACCGGCGTTTATCAGCCAAAACTGTCAGTAGCTACCCTATCCAATGCCATGGATGTAGGTAACCCAAGTAACTGGGTACGCATAGCCGATCTGTTTAAAAATGATACCGATGCTTTGAAACAGTTGGTTGTAGGCTATAAATATAACGACGAAGAAACCCTGAAAGCCATCAACTGGGTATTTGATACTTATGGTTATGTGGTTTGCCCGCACACCGCGATAGCCTGGCAGGCGCTGACCGATTATCAGCAAGACCATGCAAGTGCCGGGACCGCAGGCGTATTTTTATCAACAGCACACCCCTGCAAGTTCCCGGATGTGTTTAGCGAAGCTATAAGCGCTAAGATCGAGATCCCCGCACAGGTGAAAGAGTTGCAGCATAAAACCAAGCTGGCTGTGCCTCTGAGTAAGGATTTTGCCGACTTTAAAGCGTATTTGTTGGGAGCTAAATAAGGATTTGCCTAAAAAAAGCAACGTTGTTGCGAGGAGGAACGACGTGGCAATCCCCGATTTGCAGAGTCTCTCTGTATAGTCGGGGATTGCCACGCTGCGCTCGCAATGACGATCGTTAATAAAGTTTCTGTTCCATCATTTCCAAAGCTCATTAATCGAATCTTGCTATATTTGATCAATGAATATCGATAAAAAAGTAATCTTAATATGCTGCGTAATCGCCCTGTTTTTTGCGGCTTGTTCTGGTCATAAAAAATTTTCCCGGGAAGATTGGGATTACGGTGATGGCCTTACATTCCCTAACCGGAGCGGGATGGTGGATGACTTGCTGAAAAACTATAAGCTTAAAGGTTTAAAATACCAGGAAGTGATTCACCTGCTGCATCGCCCACAACAAAGCAATACTGCCGAAATGGTGTATGATGTGGAGGAAGTAAACAAAAAAGGAAAAGTTATTTACGTTAAAAAATTGATCCTCTCCCTGAAGGATTCTGTAGTTACCGGCACTAAAATTTACGAGCACTCCGATAAAAAGAAATGATCGATACCATCATATTTGACCTGGGCGCGGTTTTGATTGATTGGAACCCGCATTATATGTACCGGACCCTGTTTACCGACGAACAGGAAATGATCCATTTCCTGGCAACAGTTTGTACTTCGGATTGGAACGAGGAACAGGATGCGGGCAGGTCGTTGCAGGAAGGAACCGATATTCTGGTGGCTCAATTTCCGCAGCATGAGGCCCTTATCCGTGCGTTTTACGGGCGTTGGGAAGAAATGCTTGGCGAGGCTTTTCATGATACTGTCGAGCTGTTCAGGAGGCTAAAAACAAGCGGTAAATACAAGATATACGCGTTAACCAATTGGTCGGCCGAAACTTTTCCGGTAGCCCAGACCAGGTATGATTTTTTAGGCTGGTTTGATGGTATTGTGGTATCAGGCGTCGAGAAAATGCGCAAACCCGCGCCGGAATTTTACCAGATCTTACTTGATCGTTACCAGGTTGACCCGCAGACAGCTTTATTCATCGATGATAATTACCGCAATATATTAGCCGCTGAAAAAGTGGGGATTAAAAGCATACATTTTACTTCGGCTGAGCAGTTGGAAAAGGAACTGGATGCGTTGGGGTTGTTGTAGTGTTTTTGCAAAAGTAGTCAGTCTGAGCTTGTCGAAGGCCCGCGCGCAGAGGCCACCCACCATGCTTCGACAGGCTCAGCATGACAGGCCATAAAAAGAACAAGGCTTTGGAAAATCTCCAAAGCCTTGTTACATATTATTCGCTATCGCGATTAAGCACCACCGTGCTGCTCTTCATGCAGAACTTCCTGGCGGAATAGTTTAGCACTCAGGAAATCGTTATTCATCCGTGCGATGTTAGTCAGCTTAATTTCTTTAGGGCATTCTGCCTCGCATGCACCGGTATTGGTACAGTTACCAAAACCCTCTTCGTCCATCTGGGCTACCATGGATTGTACACGACGGTAACGCTCTGGCTGACCTTGTGGCAACAGACCTAATTGTGTAACCTTCGCCGATACAAAAAGCATAGCCGAAGCATTTTTACAAGCTGCAACACAGGCACCGCAACCAATACAGGTAGCGGAGTTAAAAGCCTCGTCGGCAACAACTTTTGGAATAGGGATGGCATTACCATCGGGTACGCCACCTGTATTTACCGATACATAACCACCAGCCTGCTGAATACGATCAAACGCCGAGCGGTCAACAGCCAAATCTTTTACAATAGGGAATGCCGAAGCGCGCCATGGTTCAATCGTGATGGTTTCGCCATCATGAAAAGTACGCATGTGCAGCTGGCAGGTTGTAATACCTCTTTTTGGCCCGTGCGGGTGGCCATTGATGTATAGTGAGCACATACCGCAAATACCTTCGCGGCAATCATGATCAAAGTTAATGGGCTCATCGCCTTTATGGGTTAAGCTCTCGTTCACCACGTCAAGCATTTCCAGGAATGACATATCAGGCGAAATATTTTCGGCCTTGTACGTTACGAATTTGCCCGCGGCTTGCGCATTTTTTTGACGCCATACTTTAAGCGTCAGGTTCATATTTCCGTTACTCATCTTTTTTGAGATTTAGTATCAAGTAGCTAGTATCAAGTATCAAGACTTTTCTTGCCCGTACCTTGTCCTAATTTCAATGTATGTTTATTATAGTATCAAGTAATCAGTATCAAGTATCAAGATTTTCTTGCAAGCATCGAAAAGCAAATGCAACTGTCGTGATACTTGATACTAGCTACTTGATACCCCCTTACGCGTAATTCCGCTGTGTTAAATGCACCGATTCAAACACCAGTGGCTCTTTGTTCAATACTTCGGGTTGGTTTTCCCCTTTAAACTCCCAGGCGGCAACAAACGCAAAGTTTTCGTCATCACGTTTAGCCTCACCATCCGGTGTCTGCGATTCTACCCTGAAGTGACCGCCGCATGATTCTTCGCGCATTAAAGCGTCATCAACCATCAGCTCGCCCAGTTCAATGAAGTCGGCCACACGACCGGCGCGCTCCAGCGAAGCATTTACTTCCTCGTTATCGCCGGTTACAATAGCGTTTTTCCAGAAATCGGCTTTCAGCGCCTGGATCAGGCCTTTGGCTTTTTTCAGGCCTTCTTCGGTACGCGCCATACCGCAATATTCCCACATAATGTGGCCAAGCTCGCGGTGATATTCGTTGACTGTTTTGGTGCCTTTTAAGGCCAACAGTTTATTAACGTGCTCAATAACTTCTTTTTTGGTTTGCTCAAAAGCAGGGTGACTGGTATCAACCTTTTTAGGACCGATGGTAGCCAGGTAATCACCCAGGGTATAAGGGATCACAAAATAACCATCAGATAAACCCTGCATCAGTGCTGATGCACCGAGGCGGTTAGCCCCGTGGTCGCTGAAGTTACACTCGCCCAAAGCATATAAGCCTGGTATGGTGGTCATCAGGTTATAATCAACCCAAAGGCCACCCATGGTATAGTGTACCGCAGGGTAAATACGCATCGGCTGTTTGTACGGGTTCTCGTCGGTGATCTGGATGTACATATCAAACAGGTTACCATACTTGGCAGCTACGGTTTCTTCGCCCAGGCGTTTGATAGCATCGGCAAAGTCAAGGAATACGGCGAAGCCTGATGCGCCAACACCACGACCATCCTCTACCATTTCCTTGGCGTTACGTGAAGCCACGTCGCGCGGAACCAGGTTTCCGAATGATGGATATTTACGTTCCAGGAAGTAATCACGATCTTCTTCTTTGATCTGATCAGCCTTCAGTGTGCCTTTGCGCAATTGCTCGGCAAGTTCAACTGTTTTTGGCGCCCAAACCCTACCATCGTTACGCAGCGACTCAGACATCAGCGTTAATTTCGACTGGTGATCACCCGATACCGGGATACAGGTTGGGTGAATTTGGGTATAGCATGGGTTGCCAAAGAAAGCACCGCGTTTGTGGGCCCTCCAGGCAGCTGTTACGTTTGAACCGATAGCGTTGGTTGACAGGTAGAACACGTTGCTGTAACCGCCTGTACATAATAATACCGCGTGACCTGCATGTGTTTCGATAGCGCCGGTAAGCATGTTACGGGTAACAATACCTTTGGCATGGCCATCAACTACAACCACATCAAGCATTTCGGTACGGGTATACATTTTTACTTTGCCGGCATGTATCTGGCGGTTTAAGGCCGAGTACGCGCCTAACAACAATTGTTGTCCCGTTTGACCGCGGGCATAAAACGTACGCGATACCTGCGAACCACCGAATGAACGGTTATCCAGCAAGCCGCCGTATTCGCGGGCAAAAGGAACACCCTGTGCCACGCACTGATCAATAATATTTACAGATACCTCGGCCAGGCGATAAACGTTGCCTTCACGGGCACGATAATCGCCACCTTTAATGGTATCATAGAATAAACGGTAAACGCTGTCGCCATCGTTCTGATAGTTTTTTGCCGCGTTGATACCACCCTGTGCCGCAATAGAGTGCGCACGGCGTGGACTATCCTGAAAGCAAAAAGATTTTACGTTATAACCCAGTTCGGCCAGTGAAGCCGCAGCCGATGCACCCGCTAAACCGGTACCTACAATAATAATATCGTATTTACGCTTGTTGGCAGGGTTAACCAGCTTCAGGTTAAATTTATGCTTGCTCCATTTTTCGGCTAATGGGCCTTGAGGAATTTTAGCATCTAAACTCATTTCTCGTATAATTATGTAGTTTGTGAGTGGTTGATTGGGTTGATTAAGTTAAGTGGTTTGAAAACTACACTATCTAACTTAAGCCAATTCAATCAGCCATTTAACTTAGTCAACTTAAATTACCCTTTGTGCATAAAAAAGTACCACAATGGCATAAGGGCAAAACCTATAGGTATAATAACCGCAAAAAACCATGCGCCAATACCGTATACTATAGGTGTATATTTACGATGTACCCATCCCAGCGTGCGGAAAGCGCTCTGGAAACCATGCAACAGGTGGAATGATAGTGCTCCCATCGCAATTACATAGATCAATACGTACCAGATGTTGCCAAAAGTGTGCGCCACACGTGCATGCAGGTCTTTCACTCGTACTATCTCTACATTGTTTTCGGTAGATACAGAGTGGTTGAAATCGGCAGATACCGGTGTATAGTCTGATACAGTAGTTTGGTCTGTAGCCAGGTCGGTACGGTATTCCTTAAACGCAACTTCATGGGTGTATTTGTACTTGAACCAGAAATCGCCCATGTGTATTACGATAAATACCAACAGGATGGAACCTAACAGGCCCATGTTTTTTGATGACCAGCTGGCATCTGATTTTGCTGCTACGGCGTAGCCTAGCGGACGCGCTTTGCGGTTTTTTACTGTTAAGATCAACGCATATATAGCATGCACCGCAATTGCCAGGTACAGGATCCATGCAATAACCTCAATCGGTGGAAAATGTGTCAGGAAGTTTGCATACACATTAAAACCAAAACCATTATCGTCCTTAAACAACAGCAGGTTGCCCCCAAGGTGTACAATTAAAAAAGTACACAAAAACAAGCCTGTTAAAGCCATGATCAGCTTTTTTCCCAGTGATGAGTTAAAGGTTTGTTTAAATTCGCTCATTATGAAATAGATTTATTTTAGGCAAAAGTATTTATTATATGCCAAAAGATAGAAATGCATCCGGCTTATTGGTAGGGAAAAGTCTATTTAGAATCAATCTAAGAAATTACATTCAAATTACACAGGGAACAAAGAGTCAAGAGGTAAGAATCAGGAGGTAAGAGCCCCCTCTAAACGGCGAAGACCTCATGTAATAATCTCTCCCCAAAGGGGAGCCTTAAAAAAACGCTTTAAAGCCCTCTCCAAGGGAGAGGGTTGGGTGAGGCTCTTATACAGCTTATCTTGATTCTTGGCTCTAACCTCTTGATTCTTTCTCCTATATTAGGAACATAATTATTATCAATGAAATTAGCAGCTGTTGTTTTACTGGCTCTCTGCCTTGCCGGTTGTAAGCATTTTGAACATGTAGAATTTGAAGGAACCGTTACCGGCGATAAAAGCGGGGTGTTTGTCATTAATGATCATGCCGGGCATGCCATTTATGGCGATAATATTAAGGACGGTAAATTTAAAGTCCCCGCCAAAGTATTGGAAGTGCCGGGCTATTACAGCATGAAGCTCACCAATGATTCGACCAGTAAAAAAGCAGCCGATGGCGTGTTTGAAGTTTACCTGCAGGATGGCAAGTATACCATTAAAGCCGATGCCGCCAAGCCTGGCGATTATCCCGAAATAACATCATCATCGCCCATACAGCAGGAACTTTCGGCCTATTACAGTATCGCCAATAAACTTAACGGCGACTTGAACCGCCAGGCAAGCCAGATCAATGCCCGGATAAATGATAAAGCATCTTCCCTATTGCCCAAAGATCAATTTGTGGCTTTGTTGAACAGCGCTTCGGCGGTTGAGGCTAAAAAACGGGCTCTCGCATCAAAGATCATGAATGAATTTGTTGCCAAATACCCTCAGAATACTATCGGCGCGCACCTCATGCTGCAGCTCGATTATGAAAGCGACCCGGTTGTATATAATGCCGTCTATCAAAAACTAAGCGCTGCCGTAAAAAGCAGCGATGATGGCAAAGAAATAGGTGAAAAACTGGGCCGCTTGGTGAAGCTTATCCCGGGTGCCAAGGCTCCGGCTATCAATGGTAAACTATTGGATGGGAAACCATTTGATCCGATGGCGATGCATAAAGCTGTCTATTTAATTGATTTTTGGCGGGCTGCTAACGACATCAGCCGCCGAAACCATGTGGAACTAAAATCGATGCTGCGTGAGTTTGGCGATAAGAATTTTGGGGTGATCAGCGTATCCATGGATACCAAAGCCGACTGGTGGAGCAGCGCCGTTCAGGAAGACGGCATCACCTGGACACAGGTATCCGACCTGAAAGGCGACGATTCGCCCAACACCCTCAACTGGAGCGTTACCAAAATACCACATTATGATCTGGTTGATGGCAACTGGCACATGATTGAGCGCGATGTACCCATAGGTGGTATATACGCCACGGTTAAGCAATATTTAAGTAAAGCGCATTAATCACCCGTGCGAAGTTTTTCTTGATTCCTGACTCTGGCTTCTTGATTCTCTCGTTCATTCAATAGCCAGCACCTTATCTTTCAAAACGGCAAATATCCTGTCGGCTTTTTGATTGCGGATGGCCACTTTGCCGGTGAATTTACCAAACGAAGGCAATACGGCCTGTTTACTGCCAAAAGCAAAACAAGGCAGCGTGATGGATTGCCTGCCACGGCCGCTCAGGTTAACTCCGGGGTGTATGTGTCCGCAAAAAACATAGCCCCCCGCGTTTTGCAACTGCTCGTCAACAAGCGGATGATGCTGCATTAAAAAGGGATGCATGAGCAATTCGTCATGTAGTTCGATATTCAGTTTCTGGTAATGTTTATCGGCGATGATATCATGATTGCCCCGAACCAGGATGATCTGCAAGTTGGGAAACTGGCTTCGCCACAGGATAAACCAATCCCAGTCGTTATTCATATTGCTGTGGAAAAGGTCACCCAGGAACAATAGTTTTTCGGGTTGATATTCATGGATCAGATCAGACAGAGTAGCCAGATCGCTTTGCTCCATATCCCTTGGAATGGCGATGCCCGCCTTGCGGAAATGCCCCACCTTGCCCAGGTGCACATCGGCAATGATCAATGCCTTTTGCTGCTCCCAATAGATCGCTTTCTGAGGGAGTAATAAAAGTTTTTGCCCTAATAAAGTAAATGGAGTTGCCACACAGATCATCATAACAGAACAAAGTTAAAATTTATTTCCGGAGATGTATCGACTCACCCCGACGTCGCTGCGCTTGTCGCCCCTCTATGCGCGAAGCGGAGAGAGGGGATTTTACACTTTTATTTTCTCTACCCTCTTTCCGGCGAAGCCGAAGAGAGGGTGGTCCAGCGAAGTGCAGACCGAGTGAGTCTACTCTGCGACTTGCCTTAAAGCGGGAGGAAGGGGTTTCTATGTGCATAACGTATAAACCCCTCCCCGCTTTTGCTCACAAACCAGCCACACCCCTCCTGTGGGGAGGGAATTTAAAAGCCCCTCAACCTTAATTTTTATTATTTAATGTTAAGCAATGTTAACAGAAAATGCCGGCACATATTGATGTATTTACTTTTATCTTCATCAATCCATTAATCATGAAAAGGAAACTCAAAATCGTATTAATCTTAATAGCCATATCATTAACAGGCATTGTTATTTTCCAAATTTATTGGAGCCTCAATGCTTATACCATCAATAAAAAAATATTTGATAGCAAAGTAATCGTCGCCATGCAGCTTGCTATGGACCGGTGTAAAAAAGATTATTTTGACTCCGTCCGAACCGTATTGGTAAAACGACTTTCTGATCCCAGCAGTGTTATTACCATCGATACCCCTTCAAGAGTAAATACTCCAAACAACAACGTAAACCCGGTGCTTAATATTAGTTTCTCATTTCATGGCTCTGTAAACAGCAATCCTTTTCAAACGAATGTCAATACCTATAACTATTATAAGGATATGATCGGTCATAAAGCCACCGTTCCGGAGGTGCTAACGGAAATGTCTTTTTATGTTCCGACTTTAATGATGGAGCTCACCACATTTTTAGGTATCGACGATGCTATGCACCCCTCACAGGAACTATCCACATTTATAAAAACGCACCCAGGTATCCCCGGCAATAAATGGCCGCTGCCCAAAGAGGGCATATATGCTTTGCCACCCAATTATAAACAGGCCGATAGTTTAAAGCTAAGCCGGTATTTTACCGAGGAACTACAGAAAAGGAATATTGATGCGCCGTTTATTTTAAGCTTACCCAACAAAGGCCAGTCGGAGCAAAATTTCAATTTCCATGACGGCGAAACCAATGAAAACGTTTATCAATATCATGGCTTTATATTTCTTTTAACGCATTACACCCGGCAAGATGAGTTTACGTTATATGCAAAGGCGGCGATCCGCAATCCGCAATATGCCGTTATCAAAGG
Source organism: Mucilaginibacter sp. 22184 (assembly GCF_052045695.1). Lineage (NCBI taxonomy): Bacteria > Pseudomonadati > Bacteroidota > Sphingobacteriia > Sphingobacteriales > Sphingobacteriaceae > Mucilaginibacter > Mucilaginibacter sp. 22184. The sequence continues at coordinate 642,110 of NZ_JBQEPI010000001.1, read as the reverse complement.
GATGATGATCACCCTGCTATTATCGGCACTGCTGGTGTTGTTCACTATATTTTGCTTTTATTATATAGTCCGAACCATCAATCAGCAAAAAGCACTGGGCGAGTTAAAGGATGATTTTATAAACAACATGACGCATGAATTAAAAACACCTATCGCTACTATTACCGTAGCCATTGAGGGGCTGCAAAAATTTAATGCCTTAAATGATCCCGAAAAAACACAGCGATACCTGCAAACCTCCAGGAATGAACTGACCAAACTAAACGAGCTGGTGGGCAAAGTGCTTGATGTAGCCGCCTTTGAACGCGATAAAATAACCTTGCTGAAAGAGAAAATACAGGTTGATGCCTTGATGAACGAACTGATAACCGCCGAAAAAGCCAAAGCCGCTAAAACAGTGAGCATCACCTATAATAATAGAGATCGGGTTGATTATATTGTGGCGGATAAACTGCACTTCGGTAACGCCATATTGAATGTTTTGGATAACGCGGTTAAATATTCCAATGAGCCGGCCGATATCAAGATAGATGTATACCGGGATGGCAATATGATCGTTTTTTCCGTAAGCGATAAGGGTATGGGCATCCCGGCAGCGCACCTGGGGCGCATTTTTGAAAAGTTTCACCGGGTACCTACCGGTAATGTGCACAATGTGAAAGGTACCGGGCTTGGTTTAAGTTATGTGAAGTATATTGCAGAAGCGCATGGTGGCCAGGTAACTGTAAAAAGCGAAGTGAATACGGGCAGTCAGTTTATGATATCAATACCGATGTAATATGAGTAAAATACGCTTATTGCTGGCCGAAGATGAACTGGCCCTGGCCCATATTGTACGTGAAAGCCTGGAAGAAAATAGCTTTGAAGTAATACTGTGCGCCAATGGCGAACAGGCCCTGCAAAAATATAAAAGCGACAGGCCCGATATTTTAGTGCTGGATATCATGATGCCCAAAATGGATGGCTTTGAAGTAGCCAGGCAGGTACGTGAAACCGACAAACTAACACCGATCATATTTTTAACGGCCCGGTCGCAGCCCAAAGATGTGGTGGCCGGGTTTGAGTCGGGCGCTAACGACTATTTAAAAAAGCCTTTTAGTGTAGAGGAACTGGTAGTGCGCATCAGGGTTTTACTAAGTGATAACCGTTTGTTGAGCACCGGCAAACCCGCGGGCGAAAGTCACCAGATAGGCAGTATTACGTTTAACCCACTAAAAAATACCGTTCAGCAAGGCATCAACCAATGGCAATTAACCAGCAGGGAAAGCGATATTTTGAGGTTGTTATGTAAAAACCAGCAGCAAATATTACCACGAAAAGCATTGCTGGAAACCGTTTGGGGCGACGACAGCTTTTTTAATGCCCGGAGCCTGGATGTGTTCATCAGCAAACTCCGCACACATTTAAAAGCCGACCCCAACGTGCAGATCATTACCGTAAGAGGACATGGGTACAAATTGGTCTGGTGATGGAACTATAGGTGTTCGGAAGATCGTTTTTGGCTAAAGCCATCAAATGCTTCTATTATCCGTCCCATAAATGGGACGGCAATGAATGGAAAACTAATTGATTTACCCTTTATTGCCGTTGGTTTTAACCAACGGATTACAAGTAAATAGCTGCTATGGGCTTTAGCCCAATTGAACCCCCTGGCTGGCCACGCTTTAATTAATGATTTATTGAATTTCCTTTCCCCGTCAGCAGAACAGCTTCGGACGAAAGCGGGTAGAACGATGGTGGCCTGTGCGGCTGCAGGGGCATAGCAAGTTTTGCAGAAGCAGAGGCTAAAGGGTGCGAAGCGGGGCAAATAATTGCAGCCCGTGGTTCTGCCTGATTTGCAGGGCAAAGGCCTCGTGCGCAAAGAAGCATTTCTGCTGAAAGCCCTTTGGTTACTTTGTGGCTACAAAGTAAGGGCCCTCCCGCGGCCAAGAGCGGGTCTGCACCATACATGCCTCTCCGAAAAGGATTTTTCATCAACCTGTTACACAAATCATCCATCAACCGTAATGATTAAAAAACCAAATTATGAAAACCCCTATCTTTTTTATTTTACTCTCTGCTACGCTAAGTTTTACTGCCTGTTCCAAAAACGAGGCAACCCCGCTCCCACAAAAGCTGGACGGAACGTATACCGGTGCATTTACATCCACAAGCGTTGGCGCAACTAGCGCTACAGCCAAAGTTGTTATTACAGGTAAAACATATCAAGCTACTTTAAATACCGCTTTCGGCGTTTCGAGCAGAGGCAGCTACGTTACCAGCAAAAATCAAATAGCATTTACAGACAGTACGGTACACACAGCCAATTTTGATTGGGGCCTGTTGCTCAACGGTACTTACACCTCAACCACCAAAGGCGATAGTTTGATCCTGGTGAAAAAAGGCACGGGCTATAATTATACCTACAGGTTAAAAAAGCAATAGTTTGTTTACCCTGACTAACCATAACCCATTGTAATCCCAGGATATTTTTTGTATCTTTAAGTATATCCACCAAACAGCCCTGCTTACTTGAAAATTGTAAGCAGGGCTGTTTGGTTAAAGAGATAAAAGGCGCAAAAATCACCCGTTGGGTATGTAGTTATTTGAATATCAATTATATAGTTCTTTTTAAACTTTTCAAAACGCGTCAAAAATTTGTTAAAAAGTGTTAAAATCGATGGTTTTGATTGAGTTTTGAACAGTTTTTAACCTGTTTTTGCCCTCATTTTGAGCCGAAAAGTGTTAAAATAGAGCTTTAAAAAGTTTTTGTTAAGAGGAGGCAGTTTGAATTTTATAAGTTCGGTTTTTGGGCTGGTGGCGATGAGGTTCCTGGTTCTGTAATATAAATCCGACATCGAACATCCGACATCCGAAATATTCCCGGCTTTCTTATTACTTTTACGGCAACCAATACGGTTTTACATGAGTAATACCTTTAACCGCCCCATACGCGTTTTAGTAGCTAAAGTAGGTCTTGACGGGCACGACCGCGGCGCACGCATTATTGCCACCTCCCTGCGCGATGCCGGGATGGAAGTAATTTATACCGGCCTGCGCCAAACCCCCGAAATGGTGGTGAATACCGCCCTGCAGGAAGATGTGGATGCCATTGGTATATCCATACTATCAGGCGCGCACATGACCGTTTTTCCGCGCATCATTAAACTGCTGCGGGAAAAAGAGATGGATGATGTGCTGCTTACCGGCGGCGGCATTATCCCGCATGAAGATATGGTGACGCTGAAACAATCGGGCGTTGGCGAACTTTTTCCGCCTGGAACCAGCACACAGGACATTGTAGCTTATATTACGGATTGGGTGCACGAGCATCGTAATTTTTAAATAAAACAACCCCATGGAATTTCAAAATCTGCTGATAGAAAATAAAGAACGCATACAATACATCATCATTAATCGCGAAAGTAAGCTCAATGCCCTCAACCGGGAAACCCTGGCCGAGCTGCACATAGCCTTTGCCGCGGCTTTTAAAAACCCTGCCGTTGGCGGTATTATTATTACCGGAACCGGAGCGAAGGCTTTTGTAGCCGGTGCCGATATCAGCGAATTTGCCAACCTGAATGTTGATGAAGGCACGGCCCTGGCCCGGAAAGGACAAATAGAGGTGTTTAACCTGATTGCCAATGGCAATAAACCGGTAATAGCGGCCATTAATGGTTTTGCATTGGGTGGTGGTTTGGAGCTGGCTATGGCCTGTCATATCCGCATAGCTTCAGAAACTGCCAAAATGGGACTGCCCGAAGTTACCCTGGGTTTAATACCCGGTTATGGCGGCACCCAGCGCCTGGCCCAGCTGATAGGAAAAGGCAAAGCCCTGGAAATGATACTGACCGCCGATATGATCACCGCTGTTGAAGCCCACCAATACGGCCTGGTTACCCATGTGTTTTGCCCGGAAGATTTGCTTATTAAAGCCGAAGAGTTATTACAAAAGATATTACAGCGGGCGCCGCTGGCCCTGGCTGCCGCTATACACTCTGTAAACGCAGGCTTTACTGATGGCGTTGATGGTTACGGTATCGAGATAGCACAGTTTGGAAAATGTTTTGGCACCAAAGATTTTAAAGAAGGTGTTACCGCTTTTTTAGAAAAACGCAAAGCCGCGTTTAAGGGAGAGTGATCTGCCCGATCTCCATGTTAAAAATTTGTTAATGAAAGTTCTGTCAGGGGCTATCCGGCTATCTTATTCGGATAGCCCCTTATCCTTAAAAACAAAAATTAGCCACCAAACGCGCCAAAAAAAGGCTTTTTGCCGGCCGAAAAGCTATGTTAATTCCGTGTTAATTTGACACTAACGGGAGGGTAAATATTCAATTTGACAATGGCTTGACTAAAATACCAAATTGGTCAAAAAATAAATCATTGTTAATCAATCGATTAAATATTCGTGACTTTTGGATGAAAAATCGTATATGTTTCTGTGCTTTACTTTGCATTGTGTTTATAAAACATATATCAAAAACACACAATTGTTATGAAAAATACATTTAAAATTTCGGCCCTTGTTTTAGCATTTGCAGGATTTGCATTTGGCGCTAAAGCACAAACAACTACCCCAACCACTTCTACTACATCAACCACTACTAACAACGGTATCCGTTATAGCATCGGCGTTGACGCTGGTATCCCATTGGGAAGCTTTAAAGATAACTACAAATGGAATTTAGGCGGTTCGGTACAAGCGGACATCCCGGTTATTTCAAACCAATTATTTGTTACTGTTAACGCTGGTTACAATAACGTATTTGGTAAGAAGAATCAGGTAGGTCCACTTGGTCAGTATGACGTTACAAACTTTCAACTGATCCCTGTAAAAGCGGGTTTAAAATACTTCGTTATTCCAAACTTTTATGTACAAGGTGAGGCTGGTGCCGCATTTTTGTTAAACAAAAAAGATGTTGGTGTTAACAAATCAACAGCGTTTGTTTATGCTCCGCAAGTAGGTGTTCAGTTCCCGGTTAGCGCAAACGGTAACTTTATCGACGCTGGTATCCGTTACGAAGCAACTACAAAATATGCAACTGGTATTAACGACAGCAAGGTAAGCTTCTTAGGTCTGCGTGTAGCATACGGCTTCTAATATGGCCCTACATATACCTAATTAACAAAAAGGGTAGCCAATTGGCTGCCCTTTTTGTTTGTGCCTTTTTTTGCGTTTAAGTATTCAGATGCATATAATCTGTAATTGTCATATAGCGATTAGAAATCTTATTTTGAACTATGTCACTTGGTTTGAAATATGGTCGAGAATGGAGAGTATGATTATATATAATATGATTTTATAATTATTATTATTGCAATAAATAGACATGTTTTTATTCTTTTTTGATTCTATTTGCGCAATAATTTAAAAATATTATGACAAAAAAAATCCTTATTATTTCTTCCTGCTTGTTTTTTATTTCTTTAATTCAGGCCTGTAAAAAAGACATCAATCAAAATCAAAATCCACCCACCAGTATTGTAACTGAAAATTCAGCAACAAGCAAGTCTCAAATTACATTTGCTAAAATTTTGGCAAAAGCAGTTAAAACAGACGGTGCTTTGAGAGCTTTTCTCAAAGAAGAAAGCTTAAAACAATTTGATAATGATTACGATGTACTTTATCTGATGATTAAAGACAAAAAAGTTAATAATACAGAGACCGTACATGAAAAGTTGGTTCATTTTGCAAATTCTAAAGAAGAGCTTGAATCAATTGAAATTCAATTACCGCTGTTAACTATATTGATCCCTACATTGCCCAATTTTTCACCTGAAAAATGGAATACAAATACAGAGATTCCTTTAGTGGCAAGCGCCGTATCAGGGCAAGATCAAACTTCTATTTATGATGATTTGGGTAAAGAAATTATAGCGAAATCAAATGAAATACCTGGGTTTCCTGTTCTTGTAGTAAAACAGAACGAAAGAATTGTAATAAATACAAATAGCAACTCCAACTTGCGAGCTAATACAACTGCCTCAACAGGGACAACATCATTGGTTGCTTATACAAGCGGCAACTTAAATTTAAGTTTTGCTGATGCTGCTTTCGACAACATCCATAAAAAAGTTACTTCGAACAGGCTTAACATTAACAGAACAACAGACGCTAATGGTATCGATCCTATAAATATTGCAGCTTATAATTCGGGAAATGATTGGCAACGCGACTACATATATTATGGTTTAACTGCAACTAACACAAGAGGTGAATTTAGACACAATTACAGCGAATTCATTACTTCATTTAAATTTTTGACACCTGACGCATTGGGTAAAATTGCAGATCAGGACGAAGACCCTAAAGCCAATGCAAAGTATAATCAATTTGGGTTGACAAATAATGGTGTACCATATCCCAAAAAACCCTGGACTGACGGAAATTTTGAATTCACAATAACAATTTTACTTAATTCAAAAAATGGCATAGGGAATCAAATTACTAAAATATTGAGTGTAAGACCTGAGGAGTTATTTGATCTTAAATATAGCGGAAGCGGAAAGGTATTTGAGTTTTATATCCTCCAGAGCGTTACCCCTAAGGAATATCATCCTAATGTAGAATTGGTGCCTTGGGATTTGCAAAATTATGGTACTGCATGGAAGTTTATCGTGTACGAGAATGATAATTCACAGGAGGTTAATCAGTCGTATGAAAACACAACAACGTTTGCTGCTAACTTTGAAATAACCAGTTCTGTGATTGAAAAAGTAGGATTAAAATTTGGCGCTACTGCAACAACCAGCGATAAAAGGACGTTCAGTGTGAAAACAACTCTAACTTCTGATTTTTTAGGAGAAGCCACTTTGACTTTTGACCAGCCCATAATTACAGGGTTTTCAAATAATGCTTATTCTACGAGGGAAATAACAACCGGCAATATTTTAAGCTTAGGCATTGAACCCAAAAGAGTATTCTGATCATTAATTAAACCAATCATTTAATATTTTATCCAAAAGGGAGATCAATGTTGATCTCCCTTTTTGTTTACCCCTTTTTTGTGTTTAAAAGCCCGTTTTTAAATTAAGCTCCATAAATTAGCAACATTGTTTGTAACTTAAACGCGTTTATACATTTACCGTTACCAGTATTGCTCTTATGAAGAAAATCCTCATCATTGATGATGAAGTTAATGTGGCTTTATTGCTATCTAAATTTTTAACCCGTAATGGCTTTGATGTGAGTACTGCCTCCAGCGGTACAAGTGGCATGGAAGCGCTTAAAAATGACGAGTTTAACCTGGTGCTATGCGATTTCAGGCTCGAAGATACCGATGGCCGCGAAATGCTCAGGAACATCAAAACCCAATACCCTAAAACCGGCGTTATTATTATAACCGGGTACTCGGATATAAAAATGGCGGTTGAACTGATAAAAATGGGCGCCTATGATTACATCACCAAGCCCTTATATCCCGACGAAATACTAAATACCATTAATAAGGCTGTCGAAACCCATTATGCCCTGGTTGAAGATACCGGCAGCGACAATAATGTGGTTGCCGAAAAATCAAAAAGCCGCGACAATAAAAAAGTGGTATTTGCCAGCGAATTTGTGGCCGGCAGCAGCAAATCGTCAAAAGAGCTGCAACGCCAGATAGAGCTGGTGGCCCCAACCAATTACAGTGTAATTATATTGGGTGAAAGTGGTACGGGTAAAGAGTCGGTGGCCAAAAGTATCCATTTGAACAGCCAGCGGCATAACCAGCCTTTCATCGCCATGGATTGCGGTTCGTTAACCAAAGAACTGGCAGCCAGCGAATTCTTTGGTCATGAAAAAGGATCATTCACCGGAGCCTTGTATACTAAAATTGGGCATTTTGAAATGGCTAATGGCGGTACTCTGTTTTTAGATGAAGTGGGCAACCTCTCCTATGAGATCCAGGCTGCCTTGCTGCGCACCGTTCAGGAGCGCAAAGTTAAAAGGATAGGCAGCACCAAGGAGATCGATCTGGATGTGCGCATTATTATAGCTACCAATGAGAGCTTGCAGGATGGTATATTAAAAGGCAAATTCAGGGAGGATCTGTACCACCGGTTTAATGAATTTACCATCTACATGCCGCCATTGCGTGAGCGGGGCAACGATATTATGCTGCTGGCAGATCATTTTTTAAAAATAGCCAATAATGAGCTGGGTCGTAATGTAACCACGTTTGCACCCGAGGTGATTGATTGTTTTATGAATTACCGCTGGCCGGGCAACATCCGCGAACTGAAAAACGTGATCAGGAGGGCGGCTTTACTGGCAGAGGATAACGAGATCACGATGAAGGCCTTGCCACTGGAGATATCCAACTTTAAAGTGCCCTCATTTGAACAATCTTACAACCAGGTAAGCGAGGTGCCAGAAGTAAAGGAACCACGGCACGACCTGAAAAACGCGGCCCTCGAAGCGGAATATGAAACCATTATTAAGGTTTTAAGAGAAGTGAACTTTAATAAAACAAAAGCGGCCGAAATATTAAACATCGACCGTAAAACCCTGTATAATAAAATGAAGGCTATCAACCTTAAATAAAATGGAAGATCAACAGGCAAGGAGTAATGACGACAACTTGCGTAAGTTAAAGCACGATATTAAAAATCAACTCTCCAATATTCACCTGGCTCTGGAGCAGTTGAAATATGAGATACCTGATCTTTCGGATGATTGCTTATTTTACCTGGATACCATTTTAACAAGTTCAACCCAGATAAACAATTTGCTAAACAATACCGATTAGCTCTTTTTAGTATCAAGTAGCTGGTATCAAGTATCAAGATATTTGTAAATTGGTGCACCATGCAATGTGGCTTAATGATCAATCATTATTCAAACAAATTTAGTGGATATCTGTACAATTAAAGTCTTGATACTTGATACCAACTACTCGATACTAAAATATAAAAATGTCAATTTTTAATTATAAACAACGCAATAACATTATCCTGGTAAGTATCATTATACTGGGGTGCTTTTTGCTGTATGCGCTAAGCGGTTTGTTCAGTTCGATATTGGGGGCTATTGTGTTGTTTACTATTTTCAGGCCGGTGTACCTTTACTTTGTCGAAAAAAAGGGATGGAACCGGGTAGCGGTAGCTTTGCTCATTATATTTGCATCCCTTATTGTTATCGTTATCCCCTTCTTGCTACTCAGTATCATGGTAGTGGGTAAAATATCAAGCATCGACATTAAATCCTTACCTATTGAACAATGGACATCCAAGATTGATGCCTTTGCGGCAACCAATCTGAACCAGCCCCGCTTTGCCGAAAATACACTTCAAAAGCTGGGCTCTTTTGGTACCGAACTTTTCCCATCTATATTAAGCAGCGCTGCCAATATCATTATTACCTTATTGGTATTGTACTTTCTGTTGTATTTTATGCTCACACAAATACGAGAGTTTGAGGCTGGTTTATTAAAGTACGCTCCATTCCGTGAACAACACGCGTTAAAATTTGCATCTGCCCTACGCGATTCTACCTATTCAAACGTTTTAGGGCAAGGAATAATAGCCGTTATACAGGGTACACTGCTGGCTATAGGCTTTTACGCATTTGGTATACCCGACGCGGTTTTTTGGGGAGTGATAGGCGCTTTTATATCCTTTTTGCCGGTAGTTGGGGCGCCAACGCTTTCTATACCTGCCAGTATTTTGCTGTTTGCGCAGGGGCATACGCTAAAAGGGGTTTTGCTGCTGATTTACGGTTTGCTGGTTATTGGTAATATTGATAATGTTTTGCGCATGATTATTAATAAGCGTATAGCTAATACCCACCCCATTATATCGGTTATTGGTGTGTTTATAGGCTTGCCGCTTTTTGGGATATTAGGCCTGGTTTTCGGACCGGTATTATTATCCTATTTTTTATTGTTACTGGAGATATACGAAACTAACAGATTGGCAGCCGACAGATTGGAACGGATACAGTCGTCGCCCGAAAACTGACAGATTGAATTGAATAGTTTTGTGAACATAAGGCAAAGCGCTATTGGGAGTTAAAAAAATAAATTATACAGAAATTGCAGAAAAATTGGCCGATCTGTAATATTTGGCAGGATATTTAATCATATTACAACAAATGTTCAACTTAAAATTATATTACAATGAATGATAACACAAAAGTAGTTGTTGCATTGCTTGCTGGCTTGGCAGCAGGAGCAGCCCTGGGTATTTTGTTTGCACCAGATAAAGGTAACGAAACACGTGACAAGCTAACTGAATCATTAAAAAACTTAGGCGAATCAATAAAAGATACCGCGGCTGCCGAAATTGATAACCTGGTTGGGTTTAAAGATAAAGTGGTTGAAAATATAAAATCAAAGATCAGAGGGGCCGAAGAAGAGTATCAGGACGATCTGGAACACGCATAATTTTACCTCATTCTTCGGTAAAAGAGAGCCAGGATATTAGATTCAAGAATCAAGAAGAGCAATTGGCGATTTGTCGTTATCTTCTGTCTTGATTCTTGACTCTAATATCTTGATTCGTATTGTTGAAAATATAAACTACATCTATGGAAGCCAAAAAAGAAACACCACCACCACTGCCACCTATTGTTGATCAGCTGAAGGAATATGCCGAAACGCGTTTTAAGCTTTTGAAATATGAGGCTATTGAAGGTGGAACTTCAATTTTAGCCAGTATGATCACGGATGTTATTACAGCCATAAGTATGGTGCTGGCCTTTATGTTTGCCAGTCTTACTTTAGCCTTTTACCTGGCTTACTTGTTAAATTCAGATTGGGAGGGCTTTGGCTGTGTGGCGCTTATTTATTTAATAATAGCCGTTGTTGTAAAGCTCAATAAGGAGCGTATTGAAAAGCCGTTGATCAATCTTTTCGTACAAAAACTATTTAAAAAATAAAGCATGGACGTTTCAATAAAAAATATCAATGATCTGCGGGAAGAGATTGCGAGGATACGCGTTATTGAAGCCCGCCAGGGCGAAGAACTGGCCAAGCGCTTTAGTAGCCCATCGGCCATATTTGCCAGCGTCATGTCGTTATTGAATTCAGGTAACAGAAACGACGGTGACGAGCACCCGGGTATTTTTAATCAGGACTTTTTTGGCCTGCTATCCAGGATCGTATTGCCGGTAACCTTGAATAAAACATTGTTTAAACGGTCAAACTTTTTGGTTAAAACCCTGGTTGGCCTGGTATCGCAAAAAGCTTCTAATTACATCAGCGGCGACGCGATCCACGGTTTATGGGATAAGGTAAAAGCGGTAGCTTCTTCTGTGCTGAAAAGTAAACCGGAAACACCCGCTAAAGGTATGCCCAATGTGCCGCCACCGGTGGTGATGTAGTTTTTGAGTCTTAAGTCTGAAGTAGAAAGGCTTAAGTTCTTAATGTTATTGTAGAGACGCATAATTGCGTCTTTTTTTATTTCTATGCACTGTACTTGGCCGCAGACGCAAATATGCATCTCTTTGTAAAAACCTTTGTACGGGCTACCAAAACAGCCCAAATTTTCACAGTTTGCAGAAAAGCCTATTTTTGCGTTTTATTTACAGAAGTGGGAAAAGATAAATTAAAACGCTTTGCTGAAATTGATACTTTTAGCAACGTATTACAATTAGATGCCGGTAAGCCTTTTAAAGGCGAGTGGAGCAAAGGTTTTTTTAAAAACAATAATCCGGTAGTGTTGGAACTGGCCTGCGGTAAAGGCGAATACACCGTGAACCTGGCCACCTTGTTTCCTGATAAAAATTTTATCGGTATTGATTATAAGGGCAACCGTATTTGGCGCGGTGCGAAAACCGCGCTGGAAGATGGTGTGCCTAATGTGGCCTTTTTGCGCATACAGATCGAAAACCTGCTGGATTATTTTGCTACTGGTGAGGTTGACGAGATCTGGATAACCTTTCCCGACCCGCAGCCACAGCTAAGCCGCGAAAAAAAGCGCCTTACCTCGCCTCGCTTCCTGGATAAATACATCGAAATATTAAAACCCGGTGGCTGTGTGAATTTAAAAACCGACAACGACGGTTTGCATGCCTATACTGCCGAAAAAATAGAAGAATTGAAACTCAGGCTCCATATCAAAACCGAAGACCTGTACCATTCGCCCTATGCAGATGAGGTGTTATCCATTAAAACCTATTACGAAAAGAAATATTTAAAGGATAATAAGAACATTAATTACCTTAAATTTTCGTTTGCGTAGGTAAGATTTGGGGACTATGGGATTACAGGACTTTAGGATAAAGAAACCAACTCACACGTCATTGCGAGGAGGAACGACGTGGCAATCCCCAATATACAGAGCGTTTCCGTAAGTCGGGGATTATTAATATTGTTAATTGTTTTTTCAAGGTATTAATGAGCTCCCGTTAATCGGTTATCCACGCTACGCCCGCTATGACATGGGGTTATTGAGTTTGTAAATCGGATCTTAGCTTTAAGTCTTTCGCTTTCGACTTTAAGCTTTTTATCATGGATGATATTAACTTCTTCGATAAAGTATACCAGGTGGCCCGGCTTATCCCGGTGGGGAGGGTAACCTCTTATGGTGCCATTGCCAGTTATTTGGGTACCAAAGGTTCATCGCGTATGGTGGGCTACGCCCTGCAGGCGGCGGGTAAGGTAGTGCCCAAAGTACCGGCGCACCGGGTGGTGAACAGGCAGGGCCTGCTTACCGCTAAATTTCACTTCGGTGGCAACCTCATGGCCGAACTGTTAGAAAGCGAAGGCGTAAAAGTAATTGACGATCAGGTACAGGATTTTAAAACCGTATTTTGGGATCCGAATATCGAGCTGGCTTTATAATTTAAAATCAATATTAGTTTTTTATGATACCCCTGAACATTTTATTTTACATCGTATTTTTTTTACGATTGATCACCATTTTTATTTCGGCACGGAATGAAAAAAAATTAAAAAAGCTGGGCGCTGTAGAATATGGCAAAGCCAATTCTACCGTACTGGTATTATTCCATTTTGCCTATTATGCTGCCTGCTTAGTTGAAGGTTATACCAAAGGCGCTTTTTATACCGACAACCTCACTACCTATGGGCTCATTATTTATATTGCAGCTATAGCCGTGCTTTATTATGTTATTTACGCCATCAGGCATGTATGGACAGTTAAGCTGATCATTGCACCAAAGCAATATCATACCCTGAATACCAACGCGCTGTTCAGGTTGGTAAAGCATCCTAATTACTTCCTGAATATTATACCCGAGCTTATTGGTATAGCGCTTGTTTTTCATGCCTGGTTTACTTTGATCATAGGCTTCCCGATTTATCTTATCCCGCTGATCATCCGGATAAGGCAGGAAGAAAAAGTGATGAAAGAGCACTTTGAACAATACTAAAGAGTAAAAGCTGCTACAGTATCTGCAATAGCTCCATGCGATTGCCGAAAGGATCTATAAAAGCAAAACGCTCCCTACCCGCTATCAAAGGCTCTTCCATAATTTCCAATCCATGCTTTTCCAGGTGTTTGCGGGCGGTCTTTACATCATCAATCTCAAAGGCAGTGTGCCTGATAGATCGGGGATGGCTTTCCTCTACCCCGATATGCAGTTCGATATCCGCTATCCGGAACCAATGGCCGGCAGATGAAAACACAGCAGGGCGCTCTATTTGCTCCAGGCCAATAACGTGGGTGTAAAACAGCCGGGCTTCTTCCTGTCTTTCGGGCGGCACACAGATGTGTATATGGTTGGCACGTTTAAAGTTGATCATGTGTTGTGTTTTACGGAATTCAGCGGGTACAAAAAAACCGTCTTCTTTACCCCGGATAATCCAAAGGTAAAAAAGACGGCCCTGAATATGGTGCAGCTACCGGAAAATATAATTCACACCGGCCTGGAATGAAGACTGATCTGCCGAGTAGTAAATGTATTTGGTGAGCGACGATGGCAGCCAGTAGCTTCCGTAAATCTCTACGCGCTTATTAACTTGTATGCCTGCTTTTATGGGAATTGCAAAGTCGAAGCCTTGGAAATCAGGATACTTGTTTTGATTTACAACGGTAGTTGTAGAGCCAAAATTATAGATGGTGGCAAAATTGTAATTATTGTATTTATAAGCATTCATGGCCAAACCAACATCAATAAAGGCCTTAAGTTTATCTGTTGAATAAAAGTTATAGATTACCTGTGGTATGGCCGCCAGGTGATATAGCTTAACATCAAGTGCATTGGTAACAGAACTTGCGCCTGATCCAGAAGAGGCTTCGGCGAACTGATAGCGATTAATAGCTCCGGCAAACTCCAGCCTGAAAAGTAACTTTTCTGTATATTTATTGATCAGGATATCTAACCCGGCTGTAATAACAGGCGAAAAAGTCTTATCATTTGCGCCATTGCTAAACGGGTTGCCTGAGCTGGCAGCCCCTTTAAACTGAAGTTTACTGTAACGGGCGCCTGCTCCCGCAAAAAAACGAATACCGGAGGTGGTGTGGATCGCCTGTTGAGTGGCTTTGCCGCCGTTTAGCGCGATAACAATAGCTGTAAGGTCACTTTCAGAATAACTGGCCTTTTGTATGCGGGTCAAAATTTTGGTATCGCCGGGCAGGTATTGAAAGGCTTGCCTTAGCAGCTGATTTATGTAGCTGTTAACAACGGCAACGGATTGGCGCTCATCGTTAAAGTATTGGTATTGCTTTAGCCATTCAATAGTATGGGTTTGTTTGTTAAACAGGTAGTACCTGGGTTTTACGTTATCTGTCCATACATAAAGCGAAACATTTTTGCCGTTAACCAGGCTTTTTAAAAAAACAGTATCTGTGGTATAAGCCGTATCCAGGGTGTGGCTTAGTTTTGCAAGATCAACCTCACTGGTGCTAATGTTAACGGTAAACTTGTCATAATATTCGGCGCCTGTTATGGCAAAGGCATTGGCGTTTGTAACTGTGAACTTTTGTGGTTGGGCGTTTTGTGTTTGTTTAAAGGTGATTTCCCGTGGATTTTTTATCCATTCACGATAATTGATAAATCCTTTAAGGGTGTCATTTTTACCGTCAATAACATAACCGGGTTTGTAATTGCTTTGGGCTTGTAAAAAAAGCGTGGTCTGTGATAACAAAAACAGCAGACAAAATAATTGTTTCATTTATAAGAATTAGGTCTGCAAAAGTATATCAAATAAATCGACAGATGTATTGGGGATAAAAATTTATTTAAAAAGATTATAGTACAACACCTGAATGCTAATGAAATTAGTAAATTTGTGTCAATAACAACCCTGAATTTGCACAAAAAGCAGGGCTGTTTAATAAGGAAAAAAATGGAAAAAAAAACCGCGCGCTTAGTATGTACATATTTGGCAATTGGATAATTGACACTTTTTAAATTTTTTAAAACATATCAAAAGCTTATCAAAAAGTGTTAAATCGAAGGTTTTGAATTTATTTCAAGTTGTTTTTAACCCGCTTTTGCCTACTTTTTAAACAAAAAAATGTTAAAATCATACCTTTAAAAAGTTTGTAAACAATCACTAATTCACTAACTCAATAATTTACTAATTGAACTACCGTGGGAAAACTTGTAGAAGAATTTGACGCCTATCGTACCAAAATGAATGATAGGATCATGGAAACCGCCAACACCAATATCAAGCGCTTTTTCGCACTGGATACCACCAGTTATGCCGACGGCGCGCTGGATGTTAAAACCAAAGAAATGCTGGGCCTGGTAGCCAGTATGGTTTTGCGCTGCGACGATTGTATTAAATATCACCTGGGCAAATGCCATGAAGCCGGTGTAAACAGCGATGAAATGAATGAAATATTCATGATAGCCAACCTGGTAGGCGGCTCTATCGTGATACCCCACTACCGCAGGGCGGTAGAGTATTGGGATGAGTTGAATGAGGCTTAGTAAGTAACGGGTTGTTGTAAGCTAATTAGAAAGTTAGTTTTAGCCCTACATTAACCCGCGCGTCATTGCGAGGAGGAACGACGTGGCAATCCCCGATTAGCGGAGCCGCTCTGTAAGTAGGGGATTGCCACGCTATCGCTCGCAATGACGGGTTCTATAATTTTTAATCAAATAGATGATATGACTAATCCAAACTTAACCCGCTGCGCATGGGCTGGTACCGATCCTTTGTACATGAAATATCATGACGAAGAATGGGGTAAAGAAACCCATGATGATAAAGTACTGTTTGAGTTCCTGATACTGGAATCGGCACAGGCCGGTTTAAGCTGGATCACCATTTTGCGCCGCCGCGATAATTACCGCAAAGCATTTGCTGATTTTGATGTGAAAAAAGTAGCTGCCTTTACCGATGCCGATGTGGAGCGCCTGATGCAGGATGCGGGCATCATCCGTAACCGATTAAAAATTCTGGCAGCCATTACCAATGCTCAATTGTTTATCCAGGTGCAAAAGGAGTTTGGCTCGTTTGATCAATACCTGTACAGCTTTATGCCCGATGGAAAACCGATCATCAATCACCCCGAGCGGAGCGTTCCTGCCAGTACGCCCATATCTGATGCCATCAGCAAGGATATGAAAAAGCGGGGCTTTAAGTTTTTTGGCACCACCATTTGCTACGCGCACATGCAAGCCACCGGGATGGTTAACGATCACCTGGCTACTTGCGATTTTAGGTAGGGGATTTCACCGATTAGTTAGGGATTTCACCGATTTTTGGAGAATGAATTTTGGATTTGATTTTTAGAATGCGCTTGGCCACTATTCATCAACATAAATTGTATTTTTGAAAAGATACAATTCAATTTAGTCTTTAACATATATCAACTGATAATCAGTGAAATCACAAGATAGATCGGTGAAATCACATAAAATCAGTGTAATCATAACCAATGAAAAAACTATTTCTTTTGGATGGCATGGCCCTTATTTACCGTGCGCATTTTGCTTTAAGTAAGAGTCCGCGGTTTACGTCGAATGGCTTAAATACCTCGGCGGTAATGGGTTTCACCAATACCCTGCTGGATGTTTTGAAAAAAGAAAAGCCAACACATATGGCCGTGGTATTTGATACCGATGCCCCTACCGAACGTCATACCGATTATGAGGCCTATAAAGCCCATCGCGAGGCTATGCCCGAGGACTTGTCCAAAGCCCTGCCCTATGTGATCAAGGTGATACTGGGTTTCAATATTCCGGTAATCACTTCCGATGGTTATGAGGCAGATGATATCATTGGCACCCTGGCTAAAAAGGCCGAACAAAAGGGTTACCAGGTATACTGCATGACCCCCGATAAAGACTTCGCGCAGCTGGTATCCGAAAATATCCGCATCTACAAACCGGCCCGCATGGGTAACGAAATGGAGATACTGGGTGTGAAAGAAGTGTTGGAGAAATGGGAAATTGAACGCGTAGAACAGGTTATAGATATTTTGGGTTTATGGGGCGACGCGGTGGATAATATCCCCGGTATCCCCGGCATTGGCGAAAAAACAGCCAAAGCCCTTATCAAACAATATGGCTCGATGGAAGAGATCATTGCCCATAGCCATGAGTTAAAAGGCAAGCAGCGCGAAAACGTGGAACAATATGCCGAACAGGGCTTACTCTCCAAAAAGCTGGCTACCATCCTGCTGAATGTTCCTGTTGAGCTGGACGAAGAAGGTTTGGCAATGGGTGAGCCAAGCAAAGATCTTTTAGAGCCGCTTTTTGCCGAACTGGAATTCCGCACTTTAGGGCGCCGGGTTTTTGGCGACGACTTTAGCGTTACCGAACTAAAGGCTGTTTCAGTTCAAACCGATCTGTTTGGTGACCCTGTGGCTACCGCCCGCACCACGATGACGGTTGATGTGGAGGACATTTATGAACCGCCCGCTACCGCGGCTAAAAATATTGACAATGTACCGCATGAGTATCACCTGGCTGACACGCCGGAGAAACGTGCGGAACTGATATCGCTGTTACTCAAACAGCAAACCATTTGTTTTGATACCGAAACCACCGGCACCGATGCTAATTATTGTGAGCTGGTAGGCCTGTCATTCGCGGTAAAACCGGGCGAGGCATGGTATGTACCCGTTCCGGAAAATCAGGATGAAGCCAAAAGTATCGTGACCGAATTTAAGCCCGTACTGGAGCATGAAGGCATCAGCAAAATAGGGCAAAACATTAAGTTTGATATCCTGATACTTAAATGGTACGGTATTGAAGTAAAAGGTGCCCTGTTTGACACCATGATGGCGCACTACGTGATCGATCCGGATACGCGCCATGGCATGGATATTCTTTCGGAAAACTACCTGGGTTATAAACCGGTTTCCATCACTACGCTCATCGGTCCCAAAGGCAAAAATCAGGGCAATATGCGCGATGTGGAGATTGAAAAGATTAAAGAATACGCCGCCGAGGATGCCGACATCACCCTGCAGCTTAAAGATATTTTTGAACCCAAACTAAAGCAGGTAGAAAGCGAAAAACTCATCAACGAAATTGAACACCCGCTGATATATGTGCTGGCCGATATGGAGTTTGAGGGTGTAAAGATCGATCATGATACCCTGCGCGAATTCTCCAAGCAACTGGAAACCGATATTGCCGGTTTTGAAAAAACAGTGTACGAAAAAGCAGGAGTGCGGTTCAACATCGCATCGCCAAAACAACTGGGCGAGGTGCTGTTTGAAAAACTGATGCTTGATCCCAAAGCCAAAAAAACCAAAACCGGCCAATACCAAACCGGCGAGGATGTACTGCTTTCCCTTGCTGCCAAAAGCGATATTGTACGCGATATCCTCGATTTCCGCCAGTTACAAAAGTTGAAATCAACTTATGTAGACGCGCTGCCAACTATGGTGAACCCTAAAACGGGTCGTGTGCATACCTCCTATAACCAGGCTGTAGCCGCCACCGGTCGCCTAAGCAGCGTGAACCCCAACCTGCAAAATATCCCTATCCGTACCGAACGCGGTCGTGAAGTGAGGAAAGCTTTTATCCCCCGTGATAGCGGGCACAGTATTGTATCTGCCGATTATTCGCAGATAGAGCTGCGCATTATTGCCGAGATCAGTAAAGACCCCAACATGATGCAGGCCTTTATTGATAACCTGGATATCCACACGGCTACAGCCGCCAATGTATACGGCGTGGCACTGGATGAAGTAACCAGCGATCAGCGCCGTAATGCCAAGGCGGTAAACTTTGGTATCATCTATGGGCAGTCGGCATTTGGCTTGTCGCAAAACCTGGGTATCCCGCGTAAGGAGGCTGCCGATATTATTGAACAGTACTTTGCCCAGTTCCCCGGTATCAAACAATACATGAGCGATACCATGAACTTTGCCCGCGAAAATGGTTATGTAACCACGCTGATGGGCAGGCGCAGGTATCTGCGCGATATCAATTCGGCCAATGCTACCGTACGCGGTTTTGCCGAGCGAAATGCCATTAACGCGCCAATACAAGGTTCGGCTGCCGATATGATCAAGATAGCCATGATCAACATTCACCGCGAAATAAAAGCCCAAAAACTGGAAGCCAAAATGACCATGCAGGTACATGATGAGTTGGTGTTTGATGTGCCCAATCACGAAATTGAACTGATAAAACCCATCATTATGCACAACATGAAAACCGCCATCAAAACCGAAGTGCCTATCATGGTAGAGATTGGTACAGGATTAAACTGGCTCGAAGCGCATTAAGGGGAGAGGCAAGAGATAAGAATCAAGAAATAAGATTTACTGTCCGCTCAGGGTCTCTCGCAGGGACCCTGAGTTTGCATACAGCCACAAGGTCCCTTTTAGGAGACCCAGAGGAGGCGAAAGGGAGCATATGAAAAGGCACAATGAAAAATAGTGACAAAAAGCGGGCTGTCACCCTGAGCTCCGTCGAAGGGTAGAGCGCAAAGGCCTGTCCACCATGCTTCGACGATGCTCAGCATGACAGCCTTTTTGGATAGCCCCGCAGTCGCTCGGCTCCAGCCGGGTGACCATTATTAACCGGCCTCCGGCCGAAATTGCGAACATCTTCTAATCGTTGGCGATAATTTATTTACGAATAAGATAAAATATAAGCGATTTTAGAATCATTGGGCTTGCTTAGTGTATCCAAATACCCAACCCGGTATTGGCTGTTTTCTGCGTTTTTGGTACAAATACCGCAACTTAAGCTGCAAAATCTTAATAAGTTTTTTACAATAATCTGTCTAAATTTCAAAAACTATATTAATTCAGATAGGTTTCTCTTTTAGCAATCTTTGCTTAAATTGAACCAATAAAACCTTAATGAAAATATACCATCTGAGTGCCGAATGTTACCCCGTTGCCAAAGTTGGCGGCCTTGCTGATGTGGTTGGTGCATTGCCCAAATACCAAAATCAGGCGGGTTTGCAGGCGGCCGTTGTAATGCCTTTTTACGATCGTAAATTCACCCGCGAAAACGAGTTTGAAGTGGTTTTCAGCGCGGCCACGCTATTAGGCACACGCAGGCTTTTTTTTGAAATACTGAAAGAAAAAACCGATAAACTGGGTTTTGAGCTATACCTGGTAAAGATTCCCGGACTGATTGATCGTGAAAATATATACAGCTACCCGGATGAGCGGGAGCAGTTTATTGCCTTTCAGCTGGCTTTTTTAGATTGGATAAGCTACAGCGGGCAATCACCTGATGTGATTCATTGTCATGATCATCACTCGGGCCTGGTGCCATTCCTGTTGTATCACTCTAAATTGTACCAACGTCTGGCCAATACGCCTACGGTGTTCACCATCCATAACGGGCAGTATCATGGCGCTTTTGGCTGGGACAATCTGTCGTACCTGCCCGAGATCGACCTCACAAAAACAGGTTTGCTGGACTGGGCCGGTGGCATTAACCCGCTGGCTGCGGCTGTAAAATGCTGCTGGAAATATACCACGGTATCGCCTACTTACCTGCACGAGCTTACGATGAACTCCAATGGGTTGGAATACCTGTTCTGGACGGAAAGCGCTAAAGGCTATGGCATTATCAATGGTATTGATACCGACGTATGGAACCCGCAGACCGATGCCATGATCGCTGCAAAATTTACAGCCAAACAAATAGCCAAAGGAAAACTGGCCAATAAAACGGTGATCTGCGAAAGGTTTGGATTGGATGTAAGCAAACCGCTTTTTGTATTCATCGGCAGGTTGGTGGTAGAGAAAGGTGCCGATCTGCTTCCTGAAGCTATTGAACGCACTATTCAAGATAATGAGGGAGAAGCCAGCTTCCTGATCCTGGGTTCGGGTGATAAGGAAATGGAAACAGCCCTGTTGGAATTGAAAGAAAAATATCCCGGCCAGTGTAATGTATTCATCGGTTATGACGAAGCCCTTGCTCACCTCATTTATGCCGGTGCCGATTTTTTACTGATGCCTTCGCGGGTTGAACCTTGCGGCCTTAACCAGCTATACTCTTTACGTTATGGCACCATGCCGCTGGTGCGCAGTACCGGTGGATTGATAGACTCGGTAATTGATTTTGGCGACGAGGGCGGCTATGGCATCCGCTTTAATAATGCCAGTGTGGATGATATTTATCATGCTATTTTCCGCGCCAACGTATTGTATAAAAACCAAACCCAGCTGCAACAGCTGCGGAAACGCATGATGGCGCTCGATTTTTCGTGGGACCGTTCGGCAAAAGAATATATTGATCTGTATGAAAGTTTAAACCCTACGAGATATGACATCTAAAGTAATTTCCATTGTACTTGGCGGTGGCCAGGGCAGTCGTTTATCCCCCCTGACGGCTACACGCTCTAAACCCGCGGTTCCTATTGCCGGCAAATACCGCCTGGTTGATATCCCTATTTCCAACTGCCTGCACTCGGGTATCACACGTATTTATGTATTAACGCAATTTAACTCGGCATCGTTAAATAAGCACATCAAAAATACCTATCACTTTAGCAGCTTTAGTGATGCTTTTGTGGATATTTTGGCAGCGGAACAAACGCCTACAAGTGGAGCTTGGTTTCAGGGTACGGCCGACGCCGTGAGGCAAAGTTTGCACCATTTAGCCGTTCATGAGTTTGATTATGTGCTAATCCTGTCGGGCGATCAGTTATACCAGATGGATTTTGAAGAGATGATCAATCACCATATGGATACAGGCGCTGATATTTCCATAGCTACTATTCCGGTTGATGCCGCGGATGTGCCGGGTTTTGGTATCTTAAAAACAGATGAGAACAGCATGGTTACCGCTTTTGTTGAAAAACCCAAATCGGATTTTGAAAGCTGGGCATCTGATGTAAGCGACGAAATGAAGGCCGAAGGCAGGGTTTACCTGGCCTCGATGGGTATTTATATATTTAACCGCAAGCTTTTATATGAGCTGCTGGAAGGGAACGATCGCACCGATTTTGGTAAAGAGATCATCCCGCAATCCATCGCCGAATATAAGGTGGCAAGCTTCCAGTACGAAGGTTACTGGACAGACATAGGTACCATTCCATCATTTTTTGAAGCCAATCTGGGTTTAACAGATGATATCCCCAAGTTTAACCTGTTTGGCGAAAACCATATTTACACCAGGGCGCGTATGCTGCCGCCATCAAAAATATCGGGCACAACGATGGAAAAATCTATCATTGCCGATGGTTGTATCATCAATGCCAAACGCATCACCCGCTCGCTCATCGGTATCCGTACCCGTATTGGTGTAGAAACCATCATTGAAAACTGTTATGTAATGGGTAACGACAGCTATCAGACACTGGAGCAAATAGCCGAATTGAAATTGAGCCACTCGCCTATAATGGGTATTGGTGAACACTGCCAGATCAGGAATGCTATTATTGATAAAAACACCTACATCGGTAACAATGTTAAAATAAACATGGGTAAAACACTGCCCGACGGAGATTTTGACACGCATACTGTACAGGACGGCATTGTAGTGATCAAAAAACGGGCAGTTATACCAGACGGAACAGTGATTTAACTAAAAATTAATACAAACATTTCATATTTAATTTGTTATAGATATAATAACCATTTAAACGGAACAAGTATGAAAAAAGCAATTTGTATGATCGCTTTAGCTGCGATCTCTGCCAGCACGGTGTTTGCGTATGCCCCAGTAAAGAAAACCGATGGTACCGTGCAAACGGATACTACCAAGACCAAGAAAAAGTGGAAACACAAAAAAGAAAAGAAAGATTCTACTAAAAAAGATACCACAAAAATGTAATCATCTTTCTTTCACCAGCAAAAAGGCCTCCCGATGTTTTCAGGAGGCCTTTTTGTTTAGTATGTTATTTTAATAATCTTGTCATCCTGCGGAACGAAGGATCTATTTGTAAATATGCATGGTGTAGATCAGATGCTTCACTTCGTTCAGCATGACAATAAAAAAAAAGACCCTACAGCTCTATCGTTTCCCCTACCGCTGGCAATTTAAGGTTAATACCAGCCTTCACAAACTTCTCCCTTACCTCATCTTTATTGATTTCGATCACCGGGAACGAATCATAGTGCATACCGATGATGTTTTTGCAATTGATAAAAGCGCTTGCTTTGATGGCGTCATCGGCACCCATGGTATAGTTGTCGCCCAGCGGCAAATAAGCCCAGGCAAGGTTATCATCGGCCAGTAATTTCATATCATAGGTAAGCGCGGTATCGCCGGCAAAGTATATGTTCTTACCTTCGTTGGTGTAGATCACAAATCCGGCGGGGTTACCACCCGGCGCGCCGTCGGGCATAGTGCTGGAGTGGATGGCATTCACCATTTTAACGCGTCCGAATTCAAAGTTGAACCCGCCGCCAATGTTCATGCCGTGTACATTGTCGATACCTTTATTGCCAAGCCAGTTGGCAATTTCGGCTATACAGATCACTTTGGCACCGCTGTTTTTTTGTACCTCGATCAGGTCAGCAACATGATCGCCATGGCCGTGCGATACCAGGATGTAATGGGGCTTAATGGTATGGATGTCAATATCTTTAGCCAGCGCGTTATGGGTGATAAAAGGATCAAACAGCAGTTTTTTGCCGCCTGTTTCTATCTCAATGGTCGATTGTCCGTAATAGGTAGTTTTCATTTTTTTGTTATTTGTTTTGATGGGTCAAAGCTAAATACTTATAACTAAATGTTGCAACATATAAGTATCTCGTGGCAGAAAAGTTACAAAGAAGAGCTGCCTTAGAGTTGTGTGACTCCCTCCCTTGGGAGAGGCGATTAGAGATGCTCCGGAGGAGTAAAAGCTTTGTAGAAAACAAATTACAAGCATCTGGCATGCCGTAGGTATGCAACCTGAGTATAGTACCTACGGCACTGAATTGGGATTGGCTTTTTCTACCTACAAAGCTTTAAGCCCTATGGGGTTTACAAAATTCTTGCGGGGAAGGGGTTTATTCGTGACGCAGGTAGCAGAGAACCCCTCCCCGCCACAACACTATCCATCGCGCCCCTCCCAAGGAGGGAATTTTAGCTGCAAATAAAAATAGACTATGAAAAGACATTTACCCTAAAAGGGTGTCATGCTGAGCCCTGTCGAAGCATGGTGGGTTGGCCTCTGCGCTCTACCCTTCGACGGAGCTCAGGGTGACAGCCTATCTTGGCCTTTTTAGTCCCTCAGGGTTTCCCGCAGATATAGATGCCCAAAAGTGGGTTTACATAAAAACACGTTATATTGAGGTGTATTGAATTTATGTAATTGATTATCAATTAAATATAAAAATGTTAACCCAAAAAAGTGTAAACCATGTAAACCCACTTTTGGGGCTTATTGGCCAAACATACCACCCAGGTTGCCCAGCATGCTCTTGGTCATGGCGGCCATTTCGCTCTGGCTTATATTTTCGGCCTGGTCCAGCGCTTTATTGATAGCAACTACCAGTAGCTCTTCAAGTTCGTCTTTGTCGGCATCGGCCAGGAAAGCACTGTCGATATTGATGGATTGGATTACTTTGTTGGCGTTTGCGGTAACGGTGATCTTGCCACCTTCGGCCACACCGGATACGGTGATTCCGTCCAGTCGTTTTTTTACTTCACCAGCCTTTTGCTGGGCTTCCATTAATTTATCAAACATGGTATTTAAAATTAAGTGAGTAGTTGATTATGTTGATTGGGTGAGTAGTTGGTTGAGCTGATAGCGTTTTACAAAATTAACCATTCACTTATTCAACTCAATCAACCATTCTCCAAAAGTTAATCATCATTGGTATCACCGTTACCGGTGTAAGCGCTTTTGCGTACAATAGGCATGCCCGCGGCTTTAAACAGGTCGTCCAATTTTAGCAAGCTGCCATTGGCTAAATTAGTTAACAGCACAATGGTGATATCGTTTTTCATATCGCGCAGGTAAATATGCCTGAACCCGTGCCACCAGCCGGTGTGGTAAATCACCTCCTGCCCTGGCGCGGTAAAGGTACGCCAGCCGTAACCATAACTAAAGTGACCATGTACCATAGGGTTGCGCGGCACATAAGCCGAATCGAGTGTGGCCTGTTTCAATAAGCGACCGGCACGCAAAGCGCGATCAAACAAGAACAAATCGCCAACCGTGCTGTAAATGCCTTTATCGCCCACAGGGCCATCCAGGAAGTTTTGCGCCACAGAATATCGCCATTGCCCCCTGTCGTGACCGACCACATCAACCGGGATCTTATCATATACGGCTTTGGAATAAACATGGGTATGCACCATGCTGGCCGGGGCAAATACGTTTTGCTTCATGAAGTCGGCATAGCTCATGCCGCTCACCTTTTCTATAATCGCCCCCAGCACCATAAAGTTGGAGTTGTTATATAAAAAACGTTTGTTGGGTACGTTGAATGGCCTGGGTTTATAGTCGGCTATCATTTTCATGGCCTCGGCATTGGTGAGGCCCTTCTTCTGGTTCAGGTGTTGGCTGCGATATATATCATCAATAAAATATACATAGTTCATCATGCCCGAGCGGTGGGTAAGCAGCAGGCGTATAGTAACACCATCGTACGGAAAATCGGGAAAGAATTTTTTTACATCATCGTTAAGTGTGAGTTTGCCGCGCTCCATCAGCATTAAAATGGCGGTAGACGTCATGGTTTTGGTAACCGAAGCCAGTTCAAATTGAGAGCCGAGTTTCAGACTGTCACGGTGCAGATAATCGGCCCAGCCTATCGCGTTTTCGTATACTATCTTGCCCTTTTTGGCCACCAGCACGTTGCCGTTAAAACCACGGGTACGATGAAGCTCTTTCATTACCTCATCAATTTTTTTATCGGCGTTTTTGGGGTTATAGGCCAGCAGGGCGGTGGTATCTAAAGGTTTGCTGTTGGCAGGACTTAGCGTTTTATTTTTATCATTGTTTTTTGACGAACAGGATGTTAATATCAGCAGGGAGGCGGTAAGGGTTAAAAAGCTTTGGTACACTAATCTCATAAATAAATTTCTCAACTTAAACGAATGCGAAAATTAGAAATTATAACGCAGGTATGAATTAAAGTTTTTAATTTTTTCGTTTAGCTCATACTCTTTGTATGTTTAGCTATGGATTTAGGTAAAAAACTCAAACTCATTGGTTCATTTATTTTGTTTTCGATTGCTGCACATGCTCAAAATGCAGATATAAGCACCTTGGTAAAAGAGGGAATTGAGCTTAACAACGCGCATAATTACGCAGGTGCTATCGAAAAATATAAGCAGGCGCTAAGTTCTGATCCGGAAAATACCCAGGCCAATTACCAGATAGCGTTTTCATTATTTTCATCGGGTAAGGGTACGGAAGGTGTTCCGTATCTGGATAAAGTGGTTAAAACAAGTAACAATTTTACCGGACCAGCTTATGAACTCCTGGGTAGTATTTATGATGCCGCCAAACAGCCCCAACAGGCTATTGATGCCTATAAAGCCGGAATAAAAATAAAGCCGGATTATCAGCCTTTGTACTTTAACATTGGGCTGGCCTATTTCCGGGCAGCTAAATATGCCGATGCAGAGCAGGCGGCTATAGAGGCCATCAAACTTGATCCAAAACATGCCAATAGCCAGCGCTTGTATGCCCTGGTTTGTTTCCATCAAAATAAACGAGGCCCTGCCCTGCTGGCCTTATGCAATTTTTTATTGTTGGAACCCGATGGCCCGCGATCTGCCGAGGCTTATACCAATATGCAAAGTATTTTAAAAGGAGGCGCATTAAAAACTGATAGTAAAACCGGTGCTGATAATATCGTTTTAAACAAAGCCATAGCCACCGCTGCCGCTACTACCGATAACAGAAGGTACGCCTCCCCTGCCGATCTGCTTTCAGCCCAGTTAAAGACCATATTTATAGCCATTGGCCAGCTGTCTGAAAAACAAACTGCAAACGATTTCTTCCGGAATTATTACGCGGGTTTCTTTTACAAACTGGCCCAAACAGAACACATGCCCGCCTTTGCCCGATTGATGGATCTGAGCGCTAATAAAGCCGCGGATAGCCAATGGCTGCAGCAGAATGAGGATAAACGCAAGGCATTGGAAGATTGGTTAGAGACCAAGATTGGAAGGAAGTTTTAAGATAATGAATATTATAGAGTTACGAAGTTTTTAAAACTTCGTAACTCTCCGGAATTGTAAGTTGGAGTAGCATCTATCCTTGTATTAAAAAGATTACGCTTAGCCATTCCCTTGCATCATATAAAACCATAACTTTGCCCTGCTAAAATTTTAATACTACCATGAGTTTCAGAACCGAACACGATACCATGGGCGAGGTACAGGTACCTGCCGATAAATACTGGGGAGCACAAACAGAGCGTTCACGCAATAACTTTAAAATTGGTCCGGAGGCATCGATGCCCAAAGAGATCATTGACGCGTTTGCCTATCTGAAAAAAGCTGCCGCTTATACCAATACAGATCTGGGTGTATTACCCGCCGAAAAACGCGACCTGATAGCACAGGTTTGCGACGAAATATTAACCGGCGCTTTAGCCAGCGAATTTCCGCTGGTGATATGGCAAACCGGCTCGGGCACACAATCAAACATGAATGTGAACGAGGTGGTAGCCAATCGCGCGCACGTATTGCAAGGCAATAAATTGGGCGAAGGCAAAACTTTCATCCACCCAAATGATGACGTGAACAAATCACAATCATCAAATGATACTTACCCCACCGCTATGCACATCGCGGCGTACAAAATACTGATCGATGTAACCATCCCTGGTATTGAAAAACTACGCGATACATTGCAAGCTAAAGTTGAAGCGTTTAAAAATGTGGTAAAGATCGGTCGTACCCACCTGATGGATGCAACGCCTTTAACACTGGGCCAGGAGTTTTCTGGTTATGTATCACAATTAAACCACGGCTTAAAAGCATTGCGTAATACGTTGGATCACCTGTCTGAACTGGCTTTGGGTGGTACCGCTGTTGGTACCGGCATCAACACCCCTAAAGGTTATGATGTAAAAGTGGCCGAATACATTGCCGAGTTCACCAATCTGCCATTTATCACCGCCGAAAACAAATTTGAGGCCCTGGCAGCTCATGATGCCATTGTGGAAAGCCATGGCGCGTTGAAACAGATAGCGGTATCTTTAATGAAAATAGCTAACGATATCCGGATGCTGGCTTCTGGTCCGCGTTCTGGTATTGGCGAGATCCACATTCCTGATAATGAGCCGGGATCGTCCATCATGCCGGGCAAGGTTAATCCAACCCAAAATGAAGCGGTTACCATGGTGGCTGCCCAGGTAATGGGTAATGATGTCGCCATTTCCATAGGCGGATCAAACGGCCATTACGAACTGAATGTATTTAAGCCGGTTATGGCGGCCAACTTTTTACAATCGGCCCGTTTAATTGGCGATGCCTGTGTTTCCTTTAATGACCATTGCGCAGTTGGTATTGAACCCAACTACGAAGGCATCAAAAAGCACCTGGAAAACTCGCTGATGCTGGTTACTGCGCTTAACCCGCACATTGGTTATGAAAATGCCGCCAAAATTGCCAAAACAGCCTTAAAAGAAGGTACATCATTACGTGAAGCCGCCATAGGTCTGGGTTTGTTAACCAACGAGCAGTTTGACCAATGGGTACGCCCCGAAGATATGATAGGTTCATTAAAATAAGAGCCTCACCCCAAACCCCTCTCTCCCGATAGCTATCGGGAGAGAGGGGCTTTTTATTTACTGCTTTTATAGCAAAATGTTTATGTCAAAGCCCTTTAGCTTTTACTTTTTACGGTTTTCAAAAGCGCCTTTCGCCTTTTGCCTTTTACCTTTCGCCCTTTTTATAAGCTCCTGTACTATGAACCCGGATAAGCAAAAGCCCGGAGAAAAATATGTGCAGGGCGAATGGCGGCAGGACTCGGTACCGGCGCAAAAGCGTCTGGTTTCTTATTCGCTTTATGATCTTAAATTCAGTTGTGATTCATTCTTTGTAAAAATCAGCTCTTACAGCAAAGTAAACTATGGTGCCGATAGCTGCATGAGCAGTGGTCACTGGGCCGAATACATCAAAGGCACGTATACTCAACGGCAGGACACCCTGCACCTGAAAGGTGAGTTTTGTAATGCCGATGGCAGTTATAAAGACGAGAAAGGTTGTTTCCGCTCCGGCGATTATGAAGAATATTTTAAGGTGAAACAAAAAACCGACTCGCTTATCCAATTTGCCAGCACATCCAACGTTATACCCATCAACGCCCGCTTAATTAAACGAACAAGTTGCACACCAAAACCATTGTAACAATGAAAACCCAATCTTTCAAAAAGATCATCCTGCTTATTGCCGTATTTTATATTCCATTGCAAAGTATGGCCTGGGGACCTACCGGTCACCGTGTTTGCGGACAGATAGCAGATAGCTATTTAACCCCCAAAGCGCGCAAAGCCGTACAGGGAATTTTAGGCTACGAGTCGGTAGCTATCAGCAGCAACTGGGCCGATTTTATTAAATCAGACCCGGCTTACAACTACCTGTACACCTGGCATTTTATCGATCTGGATAAGGCGTATACCTATCCTGAGCTGCAGGCTTATTTAAAAGCGGATACCGCTACAGATGCCTATACCAAATTGAATTTTTTAATAGCGGAGCTAAAAAAACCAGGACTTAGCAAGACTAATAAATTTGTTTACCTGCACATGCTGATCCACATTGTAGAGGATGTACACCAGCCATTACACACCGGCCATACCGCCGACAAAGGAGCTAACGATATTAAAGTGCAATGGTTTGGTAAAGAAAGCAACCTGCATTCGGTTTGGGACAGCGGCCTGATCGATATTCAGCAACTGAGCTATACCGAGTATGCTACTATGATCAATCATACTACTGCAGCAGAACGGGCCAAGTTTCAAAACGCCCCGATAAGCGAATGGTTGTTTGAAAGCAATCAGCTTGCCGAAAAACTGTATGCCGATACTAAATCCGGAGATAGCCTGAGCTATAAATACAACTTTAAATATATCGATATCCTGAACCACCAGATGCTGAAAGCAGGCGTACGTTTGGCCGGTGTATTGAATAAGATATTTGGATAGTTGGTGAGTAGTTGATTAAGTGAGTGAAGAATGGTTAGAAGGGACTTTCAAAACCACTCACTTAATCAACACAATCAACCACTCACTTTCACTATATGAAAATACTAATGGTTTGCCTGGGCAATATATGCCGCTCGCCGCTGGCTGAAGGGATTATGCAGCACCTCAGCGATGAGCAGGGTTTAAACTGGGAGGTCGATTCGGCCGGTACAGGTAGCTGGCATGTGGGCGAAGGCCCCGACAAGCGTTCTGTTCGTGCGGCGCGTAACCATGGTGTGGATATTAGTAAGCAGGTCTGTCGCCAGTTTAAAGCAAAAGATTTTGAGCGTTTCGATCATATTTTTGTGATGGATAAAAACAACCTGAACGATGTGCTGAACCTTGCCCGCAATGATGATGAAGCCCGAAAGGTAAAGTTGTTGCTGGGCGATAAAATAGTGCCCGATCCTTATTATGACGATGCCCAGTTTGAACCCGTTTTTGAACTGATTGAAGGCGGCTGTAAGGATATTATTAAGGAGTTGAGAGAAACGAAATAAAATAAATACACACGTCATTGCGAGCGCAGCGTGGCAATCCCCGATAAGCAGAGTCGTCTTGTAAGTAGGGGATTGCCACGTCGTTCCTCCTCGCAATGACGTTATAGTGAAAAAAGAGAGGCTAAAAAGTACTCCGGCTCACCTTAAAAAATGGAAGATCATCCCCATGCCAAAAAGCACGACCGTGCGGCTGAAAGCCAGCTTTAAATAAAACCTTTTGCGATGCCTTGTTTTCGGGGTGTGTAACGGCGCAGATCTCTTTAAGTCCGATTTCATTTAAACCGTACGATACTATTGCCTGGGCAAGCTCAGTAGCAATGCCAGAGCCCCAATATTTAAGGTGCAGGCGGTAACCCAGTTCAATGCTGTTGCGGTCAAATTCGCTGTAGTCCAATATGCAAACACCAACAAAATCATTATCCGCAAGGTTAAAGATACCCCACCGCCCCATGCCTGTTTTCTTCTGATAATCCCGTAACGTATCCTTAAAAACTTTTTTGCTTTCCTGCTCGGTGCGTTTCTTTACGTAGCGGGTTAAGCGCGCGTCGGCATCAAGGTCAAGTAAAAGGCGTTCGTCTTCAGGCGTAAGTTCACGGATCAGCAAGCGCGCTGTTTGGGCAATAATGTTCATGGTTCTCAAAAATATATTTTTCAGCAAATGCTTGAGTAAAAAGAGTGTCATTTAAGTTAATACGGGGTTTGAAGATGGCGAGTTACAGGCGGGCTATTAACTCTTTGTCATCCTGAACGGAGCGAAGGATCTATTCGCCTATTGCCACCATGCGCATAATAGATGCTTCGCTATGCTCAGCATGACAAAAAACAAACCTATAATTTGCTTTTTTGTACATTTGCCGCATGGCATCCATCAAACCATCTGTACCCAAAGGCACCCGCGATTTTTCACCAACCGAAATGGTGAAACGTAACTATATTTTTGATACCATTAAAAGTGTGTTCCGTAAATACGGCTATCAGCAGATTGAAACACCGACAATGGAGAATTCATCAACCTTATTGGGTAAATATGGTGAAGAGGGTGATAAACTCATATTCAAGATCCTGAATAGTGGCGATTACCTGGCCAAGGTAAACCCAGAGAAATTAACATCGCTTAATTCAAACGCGGTAGCTTCTGATATTTCCGAAAAAGCGCTTCGCTATGACCTTACTGTACCCTTCGCACGTTATGTAGTACAGCACCAGAACGAGATCACTTTCCCGTTCAAGCGTTTCCAGGTGCAGCCAGTTTGGCGCGCCGACAGACCGCAGCGTGGCCGTTACCGGGAATTTTATCAGTGCGATGCGGATGTGGTTGGCTCCGATTCTTTACTGAACGAAGCCGAGTTTGTGATGATCTACGATGAGGCTTTGAGCAAGTTGGGTTTGCAAGATTTCAGCATTAAAATTAATAATAGAAAAATTCTATCTGGAATTGCGCAAATTATAGATAAAGCTGATAATATCATTGATTTAACTGTAGCTATAGATAAACTGGATAAAATCGGGCTGGACGGAGTGATCAAAGAATTACTGGAACGCGGCTTTACCGAGGCTGATATCGACAAAATAAAACCGGTTATTTTACTGGAAGGCTCCAATACCGAAAAGCTGCAAAGTCTGCGCCAGGCACTGGCTTCATCAGAAGTTGGATTGAAAGGTTGTGACGAAATTGAAACGGTTTTTGGCTATATCGAAAAGTGCCCATTGCAAACCGCAAAGCTGGAATTAGACATTACCCTGGCCCGCGGACTCAACTATTATACCGGCGCTATATTCGAAGTAAAAACCAACGAAGTAGCCATGGGTAGTATCGGTGGTGGTGGCCGTTATGATGACCTTACGGGTATGTTCGGTCTTAAAGGACTCACTGGTGTAGGTATATCTTTTGGTGCCGACCGTATATATGATGTGCTGGAAGAATTGAATTTATTCCCGGCCGCGGCTAACCAAAGCACCCGGGTATTGATCTGTAATTTTGATAAAGAAGGCGAATTATATGGCCTGCCCCTGCTGCAACAATTGCGTCGTCAAAACATCAATGCCGAGCTTTATCCGGCCGGTGCCAAGATTAAAAAGCAAATGGAGTATGCCAATAATAAAAATATTCCCTACACAGTAGTGATCGGCAGTGAAGAGATACAAAGCGGCTTGCTTGCTTTTAAAAACATGGAAACTGGTGAGCAGGAGAAATTGAGCGCTGAGGATATTGTGAAGCGATTTGTCTGAATCAGAATTGACAGAATTTAAGAATTTTCAGAATAAGGAAAAATATCCCATTTGCCAGACTTACGAAGTTTTTAAAACTTCGTAAGTATTTGATATGTCAGCACTGAATTATAATAATCTTGTCATGCTGAACGCAGTGAAGCATCTGCTCACCGAAGGGCATGTTCGACAATAGATTCTTCGTACCTCAGAATGACAATGGATATTATACAAAAAAGGCCATCAATTTTTAAAAGTGATGGCCTTTTTATATTTTTCAAAAGTTCCCCCTTAGGGGGTTAGGGGGCTTGAGCTATTATTTCGGCCCATAAGTAACTACCGGGATAATCATTTCTTCCAACGAAATCCCTCCGTGCTGGAAAGTTTCATTATAAAAGTTCACAAAGTGGTTGTAGTTATTCGGATATACAAAATAGCTGTCTTCCTTGGCAAACACAAAGCTTGAGCTCAGGTGCAGTTTAGGCAGCATGGCGTCATGCGGGTTGCGGATGTGGAATACCTCTTTGGCGTTGTAATTAAGGTTTTTGCCTTGTTTATAGCGCAGGTTGGTATTCGTATTACGATCACCTACAATTTTGCTTGGATTTTTAACACGGATGGTACCATGATCGGTAGTGATGATCACGCGTACCTGTTTCTGAGCCAAAAATTTCAGTAGGTCAAACAGCGGCGAGTGTTCAAACCAGGATAATGTCAAGGAGCGGTATGCAGCATCATCACTCGCCAGCTCACGGATCATCTGCATGTCGGTACGGGCATGTGAAAGCATATCCACAAAGTTGTATACCACCACGTTCAGCTCGTTGTTCATCAGGTTACTCACCGATTCGTTCAGCGCACGACCTTCATCAATATTTAATATTTTATGGTAAGAGTATTTGCACTCTTTGCGTAGTACACGTTTCAAATGGTCGGCAATAAATTCCGACTCATATAAATTCTTACCGCCTTCGTCTTCGTCGTTTTGCCACATGGTAGGGTAGCGTTTTTCCATTTCCAAAGGCATCAGGCCCGAAAATATGGAGTTACGGGCGTATTGCGTAGCGGTAGGCAGAATACTGTAATAAGTATCCTCCTCTTCCATCCTGAAGTATTCAGATATAATAGGGTTGATCACCTTAAACTGATCATACCTAAGGTTATCTATCAGGATAAAGAACAGCGGGCCATTGCCATCCAGTTTAGGGAAGACTTTCTTTTTAAACAGCTGCGGTGAACTGGTTGGAGCAAACTCCGGATTTTTGATCCAGTTTAAATAATTGCGCTCCACAAACTTGCAGAATTGTACGTTGGCTTCGGCTTTTTGCAGGGTAAGTATCTCGTGCATTCCGGCATCTTCCAGTTTTTCCAGTTCCAGCTCCCAGTATATCAGTTTCTTATAAACGTCGACCCATTCCTGGTGGCTCAGGTTGTCGTTAAGCGTCATGCCCAGCGTGCGGAAATCCATCTGGTAAGCCATGGTTGTTTTTTCGGTAACCAGGCGTTTGTTTTCGGTCAGCTTTTTTATCGTGAGCAAAATTTGCTTGGGATGCACCGGTTTAATGAGGTAATCATCAATCTTGGAACCAATGGCATCTTCCATCAGGTATTCTTCCTCGTTCTTGGTGATCAGTACAATAGGTACGTCATTGTTCAGATTTTTGATTTGCTGCAGGGTTTCCAGACCGGTTAAGCCCGGCATATTCTCATCCAGAAAAACCAGGTCGAAATAATGCTGCTTAAAAGCGTCAACGGCGTCGTTGCCGTTGGTTACGGTAGTTACTTTGTATCCCTTTTCGTTAAGGAAAAGTATATGTGGTTTTAAAAGGTCAATTTCGTCATCGGCCCATAAAATGGTGGTGTCTTGCATAGTAGTATCTGTAGATTAAAAAAAGCTGTCTGAATCAGAATTAACTCTGTTGAGGGCTACGCCGTTTACAGGATTTGCTGAATTAAGCAGTTAAGTTAATGATACTTTTATTCTGTTAATTCATTAATTCTGAAAATTCTGATTCAGACAATAAACCTCAAAGGGAGTAATTTGTTGTTGATAAGTAAAGGTATTAACAAAAATTAACAAACATCATGCGCTTATTTTACCTTTGTTTTACATTTTTGCATCGTAAAGAACCAAGTTGAATAAAAAGAAAATTATAAACGATCCTGTTTATGGCTTTATCAGCATCCCTACCGAGCTGGTATTTGACCTCATCGAACACCCCTATTTTCAGCGGTTAAGATATATCAAACAGTTAGGTATGACCCACCTGGTATACCCGGGCGCGCTGCATACCCGTTTCCATCATGCCCTGGGCGCCATGCATCTAATGGCTATGGCCATTGAAACCCTGCGTAACAAAGGGCACCAGATTAGTCATGATGAAGAAGAAGCCTTAACCATAGCCATATTGCTGCACGATATTGGTCATGGTCCTTTCTCGCACGCGTTGGAGCGTACCATTATAGCGGGCGTAGCGCATGAAGATATATCGGCCATGCTGATGAACAAACTAAACGAGCAGTTTGGCGGCGGTTTAACTATGGCTATTGATATATTTAACGATACTTATCCACGCCGGTTTTTGCACCAACTGGTATCGAGTCAGCTGGATATGGACAGGCTGGATTACCTGAATCGTGATAGCTTTTTTACCGGTGTATCCGAAGGGGTGATCAGCTCAGATCGTATCATCAAAATGCTGAACGTGAAGGATGATCATGTAGTGGTGGAAGCCAAAGGCATTTACTCTATCGAAAAATTTTTGATAGCCCGCCGGTTAATGTATTGGCAGGTTTATCTGCATAAAACGGTAATTGCCGGTGAAGAGTTGCTGGTTAAAGTATTCAAGCGCGGGCGTGAGTTGATATTACAGGGTGAAGACCTGTTTGCCACCCCGGCGCTGAAGCATTTTATCCAGGGTAATATTAGCCGCGAGGCTTTTAAGCAAGAGGATCATCACCTGGATATTTTCGCGAGTTTGGACGATGCCGATATCATGTCGGCAGTAAAGGTTTGGGCAAACCATCCGGATTTTTTGTTGTCGACCCTGGCCAAAAACCTGGTGCAGCGAAATCTTTATCATGTGGATATCACCAATGAAGAGCCGGATGCCGCGTTTGTTGAGCAGCTGACCAAAAAGGCGATGGAAAAATATGGTATCAGCGAGCAGGAAGCTTCCTATTTTGTTTTTACCACATCCATACGTAACAATGCTTATACGGCCGGCGATGGCAATATAGGGATACTGATGAAAAGCGGAGAGGTATATGATATAACCAAGGCCAGCGATAACTCCAACCTGGAAGCGCTGATCAAAACGGTCAAAAAACATATTACCTGTTATAGTAAAGATTTATTGTAGGGGTAAATGACGGGCAAGGTGTCATACATTTTGAGTGATGGGTTTTGTAAATAATTTGCCTGAAAATGAAGATTTTATTAAGAGGAGCCTTCAAAATGGGCAACTCGCAGGTAACAACTAATTAATAATTTGCTGCTTTAATTTTAACATTTAAATTTGTCGATGCAATTT
This sequence comes from Mucilaginibacter sp. 22184, assembly GCF_052045695.1. Classification (NCBI taxonomy): domain Bacteria; kingdom Pseudomonadati; phylum Bacteroidota; class Sphingobacteriia; order Sphingobacteriales; family Sphingobacteriaceae; genus Mucilaginibacter; species Mucilaginibacter sp. 22184. The sequence goes on along the minus strand of NZ_JBQEPI010000001.1, from coordinate 605,476 downwards.
ACTGCTCAGGAAATAAGTTTATTGCTCAACGGGACTGTTGAGGGTGATGCTTTTGTGAAAGTGGATAAGCTGGCTAAAATAGAAGAAGGTGAGGCTGGGAGCCTTACATTTTTGGCCAACCCCAAGTACGAACAGTTTCTATATACCACCAACGCTTCAGTGGTTATCATCAATCAGGATCTGCAGCTTACAGCACCAGTAAAAGGCACCCTGATACGCGTTGAAAATGCTTACAGCGCGTTCACCGTTTTGCTCGAACAATACAATACCCTAAAACTAAACAAAAAAGGCATCGAAGAGCCTTGCTTTATACACCCAACCGCGCAAGTTGGTGCCGATCCTTACATTGGTGCTTTCGCTTATATTGGTACCAATGTGAAGATTGGTGATCATTGCAAAATATATCCTAATGTTAACATTGGCGATAATGTTACTATAGGCAATAATGTTACCTTGTTTTCGGGAGCTACCATTTATTTTGATTGTGTGATAGGCAATAACGTCATCATTCATTCAGGAGCCGTAATTGGCAGCGATGGATTTGGTTTTGCACCCAATCCCGACGGTACTTACACAAAAATTGCGCAGATTGGTAATGTGGTTATCGGTGATGATGTGGAGGTTGGCGCCAACACGGCTATTGACAGGGCCACTATGGGTTCAACAGTTATAGGCAAAGGTGTAAAGATAGATAACCTGGTGCAGATAGCACACAATGTTGAGGTTAGCGAGCATACGGTTATTGCAGGTCAGGCGGGTATATCAGGAAGTACCAAGATAGGCAAAAACGCTGTTATAGGCGGCCAGGTAGGCATTTCAGGGCATATAAATATAGCCAATGGCACGCAGTTATCTGCACAAAGTGGTATAAACAGTTCCATTACCGAAGAAGGTAAGGTTTGGGGAGGTACGCCTTATATGTCTTATAAAGATTATCTTCGCGCGCATTCCAAACTAAGGAAACTGCCCGAGCTGGATCGCAAGGTATACGAACTTGAAAAATTAATTGAAGAACTGAGAAAGAAAGGTCATTAGTTCACTGGTTCATTAGTTCATTGGGTTTTGCCGGTGAGTTAATGAACTATTTACCAATGAACAATTGAACTAATGAACCAATGAACATTACAAAATGAATGTAAAACAAAGAACTATTAAAGCGCCGGTATCGGTTTCGGGTACAGGCTTACACACTGGTCAGCGTGTAACCATGACCTTTAACCCGGCGGCAGAAAACCATGGCTATAAATTCAGAAGAATTGATATGCCAGGTGCGCCGATCATTGATGCCGATGTTGATAATGTGACCGATACTTCGCGTGGTACCACCATTTCACAAAACGGGGCCACCGTAAACACGGTTGAACACGTGCTGGCAGCTTTAGTGGGTATGGAGATAGACAATGTGCTGATAGATATGGATGGCCCCGAAACACCCATTATGGATGGCAGCTCTATCCAGTTTGTTGACGTGATCATGGAAACCGGTCTGGTTGAACAGGAGGCCGATCGCGAATACTATCATATACCCTACAATATTCATTACTCCGAAGCCGACCGTAAAGTGGAGATGGTGGCTATGCCGCTTGATGATTATCGCTTTACCTGTATGGTTGACTATAACTCGCAGGTACTGGGTAGCCAGCATGCCAGCATATCAACCATTGCCGAATTTAAAAAAGAAATTGCCTCTTGCCGTACGTTTTGCTTTCTGCATGAGCTGGAAATGCTGTTAAAGCACGATCTGATTAAAGGCGGGGATCTGAACAACGCCATCGTAGTGGTGGATAAAGAGGTTGATGAAGAGGAGCTGAGCCACCTGGCCAAACTTTTTAACCGTAAAGACATTAAAGTAGCGCCACAGGGCATTTTAAATAATATCGAACTTCGCCATCAGAATGAGCCCGCAAGGCACAAACTGCTGGATATGATAGGCGATCTGGCCCTGGTAGGTGTTCCACTAAAAGGGCATATCATGGCTGCCAGGCCTGGGCACGCGGCCAACGTTGCTTTTGCCAAAAAGATAAAAGCGCTGATCAAAAAAGAGAAGAGCCGTAAACACGTAAAAGTGTATGATCCTAATATGACGCCGGTATATGATACCGTTCAGATCATGAAAATATTGCCCCACAGGCAGCCAATGCTCATGGTTGATAAAATATTGGAGCTATCAAAAAGCCATGTGGTAGGATTAAAGAATGTAACCATGAACGAGGATCTGTTTATGGGGCACTTCCCTGGTTCGCCGCTTTTCCCAGGCGTATTGCAAATAGAGGCTATGGCGCAAACCGGGGGCATACTGGTATTGAATACCGTGCCTGATCCTGAAAATTATATTACCCTTTTCCTGAAAATAGAGAACGCCCGCTTTAAAGACAAAGTTGTACCCGGCGATACCATTATCTTCCATTGCAGCCTGGTAGCTCCTATCAGACGCGGGATTGCCCAAATGAAAGGTATTGGAATGGTTGGCTCACGTATTGTGGTAGAAGCCGAACTGATGGCCCAAATTGTAAAAGTTAATAAATCTAACGAAGCATGATCCAACCCTTAGCATACATACACCCGCAGGCCAAAATAGCCGACAACGTGGTGATAGAGCCTTTTGTAACCATCCACAAGGATGTTGAAATTGGCGAAGGTACCTGGATCGGCTCCAACTCCGTAATTATGGATGGTGCCCGCATCGGTAAAAACTGCCGTATATTTCCTGGCGCGGTAGTATCTGCCCCACCGCAGGATCTGAAATATAAGGGTGAACAAAGCACCGTATCCATAGGCGATAACACCACCATACGCGAGTGTGTTACCCTTAATCGCGGTACCGCGCTGGATAAAAATACCACCACCATTGGCAGCAATTGCCTGCTGATGGCTTATGTGCACGTAGCACACGATTGCGTTATCGGCGATAATGTGATCATTGCCAACTCGGTACAATTAGCCGGGCACATCAATATTTATGATTACGCTTTTGTGGGCGGTTCATCTGCTGTACATCAGTTTGTTGAGATCGGTGCGCATAGCATGATATCAGGCGGATCATTGGTACGTAAAGATGTTCCTCCCTTTACCAAGGCGGGGCGTGAGCCTTTATCGTACGTGGGTATCAATTCTGTTGGTCTGCGCCGCCGGGGTTTTTCGGCAGCAACCATTAATGAGATCCAGGAGATCTACAGGATCATATTCCTGAAAAAATATAATGTGAGCAAGGCCCTTGATATTATCGAGGCTGAGTTTACCCCAAGCATCGAACGCGACGAGATCATTAACTTTTTGCAAAACTCGCAAAGAGGTATCATGAAGGGCTTCGGGAATACCTGATAGTTCATGGGGTATAGTTGATGGTTCATAGTAAAAAGAATTGCATTGAGTTATGAATCAGGAGATTTCCATAAACTATGAACTATCAACCATAGGCCTTCCATGATCTATGAACCATTATCTATAAGCTAAAATGAACATCACCCTTCAAAACATCGGCCGTAGATTTAACCGCGACTGGATTTTCAGAGGGGTTGATTATACTTTTAACAGCGGCGGGGCTTACGCTATATTAGGCCCAAATGGCTCGGGCAAATCTACACTGCTGCAGGTTTTAAATGCCAGTCTGAGCCCATCGACCGGAACTATCGACTATACTTTTCAGAATAAACCAGTTCACCCAACAGAGGTGTTTACCCATCTAAGTCTTGCCGCGCCCTACCTGGAGCTGATCGAAGAGTTTACGCTCACAGAAATGGTTGATTTTCATTTTAAGTTTAAACAGTACAAACCGGGTATCGATAAAAAAGAACTGATAGGACTACTGAGTTTGGCTAAAAGCGAAAACAAGCTGATCAGGTATTTTTCGTCGGGGATGAAACAGCGTTTGAAGCTGATACTGGCCTTTTGTGCCGATACGCCTATCCTGATGCTGGATGAACCCACCTCCAACCTGGATACCCAGGGCGTCGACTGGTACCTGGGTCTGGTAGAGCAGTTTGCACACAACCGGCTCACCATTATCTGCTCTAACCAGGAACACGAGTACAGTTTTTGTAAAGAGCGCCTGAGTATTTCGGATTATAAGGGTTAGTGAGTAGTTGATTGAGTTAAATTCAGTAAAACATGGTAACTCAATCTAACTCCATTGTCCTAATCTAACTTAATCAACCAAATCAACTACTTAACCAAATCAACCACTCACTTAATCAACCACTTGTATCTTTGCCGATAAGTAGCTAAGTTTGCGGCCTCAATATTTTTTTATGGCTAAAGCATCAGATGTTAAAAATGGAAATGTGCTTCGCTTTAACGGCGAATTAGTGCAGGTTGAAGAGTTTTTACACCGTACACCAGGTAACTTACGTGCATTTTATCAGGCCCGTATGCGTAACGTAAAATCGGGTAAATTGGTTGAATACCGTTTCCGTACCGATGAAGAGGTAGATATTGCCCGGGTTGAAACAAACGATTATCAATATTTATATGACGAGGGCGATTCATTGGTAGTAATGGATAACACTACTTATGATCAGCACAGCGTACCAAAAGCATTATTTGGCCCTGCGGTTAAGTTTTTAAAGGAAGGCATGAACGTGATTGTAGCTTTTGAAAGCGAAGAACCGATCATGGGTTCTATCCCGGGCTCGGCCGAACTGGAAATTACCTACACCGAACCGGCGGTTAAAGGCGATACTTCAAGCGGCGCCCTTAAAAACGCTACCGTTGAAACTGGTGCCGAGATCCGTGTTCCCCTGTTTATCAACATTGGCGACAAAGTAAAGGTAGATACCGCTACAGGCGCCTATGTTGAGCGTGTGAAAGCGTAAAGCAGAGCCCCTTAGCGCCCCCTGAAGGGGGAACTTTTGAATTGCATATTACATTTCAGTATAAAAAGGAAAGAGGCGCCATTTGGCGCCTCTTTCCTTTTTATACTTTTCCATCTCCGCGCGTCATTGCGAGCGCAGCGTGGCAATCCCCGATTTACAGAGCAGCCCATAAGCTTTCCCTGTATAGTTAGGGATTGCCACGCTGCGCTCGCAATGACGTATAGATTGATCACTCCCCTTCAGGAGCCCGGGGCCTAAAACTCCAGCTCCAGCAGCACCGGGCAATGATCTGAGTGCTTAGCCTCGGGTAAAATGGCGGCGCGTTTAATGTTGGCTTCCAGTTCGGTACTGACCATGGCATAATCAATACGCCAGCCTAAGTTTTTACCTCTTGCCCCTGCTCTGAAACTCCACCAGGTATAGTTATGTGGTTCTTTGTTGAGATGACGGAAGGTGTCGATAAATCCCCCTTCAATAAATTTCTCCATCCATTCACGTTCTTCGGGCAAAAAGCCGGAAGAGTTGGCATTTGATTTAGGGTTGTGAATATCAATAGGACGGTGACAGATATTATAATCGCCGCATATCACCAGCTTGGGGTACTGGCTTTTAAGCAGGGTAAGGTATCTGCCAAACTCATCTAAAAAGCGGTATTTAAACACCTGGCGCTCATCGCCGCTGGAACCCGAAGGGAAGTAAACGCTCATGACAGATACTTCATCAAAATCAACACGGATGCAACGGCCCTCGCGGTCAAAATCGGGGATGCCGCAACCGTATTCAATATGTTTAGGTGTTTGTTTACTAAAGATGGCGGTACCGCTATAGCCCTTTTTCTCGGCCGGGAACCAGTAATGTTTGTAGCCCAGCTGATCAACCAGGCCAAGATCGGTCAGTACATCAGGTGTAGCCTTAATTTCTTGCAGGCAAACCACATCGGCATCAGTAGCCTGTAACCATGCCAGCCAGTTTTTGTTGATAGCCGAGCGGATACCATTAACGTTATAGGTAATTATTTTCATTTCGGATTTGGGATGTTCGATTTCGGAATTAGGATGCCAAAATACGATATTTTAGTTTTTACTTGATTCACCAGTAATTAAAAATCCGAAATCGAACATCCGAATTCCGATATCAGCGCAGGATTTTATCCAATTGGTTGCATTCCTTTTTGCTGAGTACTTCCACAGTCATGGGTACATCAGTTAGCGGCCGGTCACATTCATCTTTTTTTACGGCGGCGATACGGTCTACCATATCAAGGCCCGAAACTACTTCGCCATAAACGGTATAATTTTGGTCGAGGTGTGGTACGCCGCCCACAGATTTATACCATTCCCTTTGCCATGCCGGTATTTTGCGTCCCTTCAGGCGGGTTTTTTCTAATGTATCCAGCCGGCCATCGGTAAACCGTTTACCCTCGGTGATATAAAACTGGCACCCGCTCGACGCTTTTTTTGGATTTTCGTCACGTGCCGCTGCCAGTACACCACGCTTGTGGAAAAGACTGTCCCTGAATTCGGCAGGTACGGTATAACCCACGTCGCCATCACCCAGCTCCAACCCTGGTATCGCCTTTTTAGAGTCGGGGTCGCCACCCTGGATCATAAAATTTTGTATCACCCTATGAAATAAAGTGCCGTTGTAAAAACCTTTTTTAGCCAGTTTTATAAAATTATCGCGGTGCAGGGGCGTTTCGTTATACAGGCGGATGATACAATCGCCATAGCTGGTTTTGATGCGCACGTATTGGTTTTTGGGTGGCCCGGCAAATGCAGCGACACTTAATAAAAGCAAACTTAGGGTAAGGAGTTTTTTCATATATCGTTAAGTTGGTTAGCGCTCGCAATGACGTTATCTTTTTACGTTTTTACGCTCTTTGCAGTGAAGCCGCAAAAGGCGGTTAATTCCCTTCCAGTTCCTCAAAATAATTAATCATCAACGATTTGAGGATCATTTCCTGTTCCAACAGGGTATAGTTGGGTATTACTTTAACTCTTTTCCAATGCGGCCAGCCATCCTGATCCAAACCTTCCAGCTCATAAAAACCCAGCATGCTAAAAAGGCGGCAATTGGCAATATGCATCAACTCTTCCTTTTGGCGTTTGCTGAATTTGCGTGGCCCCTGGCCAAGTTCCTGCACGCCAATTAAAAACAGCATCACTTTCAGATCGGGTTTTTCGTTATCAAAATCCTGGGCAATACGTTGCTGCAGCGCATCCCATTTCACATTAATTTCGGCAGGTGTCATGCCGGCAAAGATAAGCGATAAAATTGTTCATAGTTGAAAGAGTAGTTTATAGTTGATGGTTCATGGATAATAGTAAAAGAGTAATGTCAAATAGTACGCATAAGTTTAGAAGATAAAAGAGCCATAACCTCTTACTATGAACTATTATCCATGAACTATGAACTTTTTCCCACATCCATGAACCATCAAGCATGAACAATAAATGATATAGTGTGCGATTATCATTAATGTTACAATGTTGCATTATTTTTAACATTTTATTAACTACTTTTGCATCATCTTTGTAAAAAGGTATTTTAAGGGTGAAAAAAAATAAATTACATATCCTATACTCCTGGCTATTACTCATTTGCTTTATAGCGGGTCAATATGTTGTTTATACTCACCAACACCTGCTTGCCAAAACAACCGGGACAGAATACGCCACTCATCATCACCATCAGCAACCGCAACAACAAACTCTTAAGGAAAAATGTTACCTGTGCGATGCCATGCATCATCAGGCCGCAGTTATTGATCAGGCATTTTATTTAATACCCCAGGTAGCTACATTGCATTTTTTTAAAGCCAGCGACTATGGTTTTGTAAGCATAGGCCTTGTGCTGGCTGCCGGACGTGCCCCCCCTGCACTTTCATAATATTAGTTTTTTTCTTGCAAAATAGCGCCACCATTGGTGTGGTATTTATTGATCCCCAAATTTTTTTATTATGAAATTAAAGCTAATTAGTAGCTTATTATTGCTTTTTATAGGTTTTTCTGCTTTTGCTAATGCCCATACAGTTACTACAAAAAAAGCAGCTGTTGAAGAGGCTGTAGGCACTTTAACCGGTACAGTTACCGATAAAACCGATGGCAAACCCGTTATTGGTGCTACCGTAAGCATCCCCGACTTACACACCGGCGCCATTACCGATGTAAATGGTAAATATGTGTTAAACCATGTGCCCCGCGGTGTTTACCTGGTACAGGTAAGTTACCTGGGTTATGCTACTTTTAATCAAAAGGTTGATCTTTCCAAAACATCGGTGTTTGATGTGAAGCTGCAAGCCTCGTCATTAGAAGCCGGTGAAGTTGTAGTAACAGGCGTAAGTAAGGCTACCGAAATAAAACGCAGCCCTGTGCCTATGGTAGCCGTTGGCAAAACCTACCTGGAACAGCGTGCTGCTTCTGGTAATATTATCGATCAGATTGCTAATTTGCCGGGTGTAAGCGCGGTTACAACCGGTCCAAACATATCCAAGCCGTTTATACATGGTTTGGGCTATAACCGGGTAATTACTTTACAGGATGGCATTCGCCAGGAAGGCCAGCAATGGGGCGATGAGCATGGTATTGAAGTTGATCAAAACTCGATTGACCGTGTGGAGATCATCAAAGGCCCGGCCAGCTTAACTTATGGGTCTGACGCTATTGGCGGTGTGGTTAACCTGATTACGCCCGCCCCGGTTCCCGAAGGTAAAATATTAGGTTCGGTGCAAGGTATTTATGGCACCAACCAGGGTTTACTCAACGGATCGTTCAGGTTACAGGGTAATCAGAACGGCCTGGTTTGGGGAACGGTAATATCGGCTAAAGAAGCCAAAAATTACCAGAACCAGCAAGATGGCCGGGTATACGCCACCGGTTATCAGGAAAAAGACGCCCGTGTAATGGTGGGCCTCAATAAATCATGGGGTTACTCTTATTTTCATGCTTCTGTTTTTGATGATAAACAGGATATCCCGGATGGCAGCCGCGATTCGCTTACCCGTCAATTCACCAAGCAAATAAGTGAAGATGGCGCTACTGCTATCGTTCCGGAATCTGAACTAAACACCTACCGCATCCCGACCCTACATCAACGCGTTCAGCTTTACCGCATCTATAACAACAGTAACTTTATTTTAGGCAATGGCAACCTGCTGGTTAACCTGGGCTACCAGCTTAGCCACAGGCGTGAGTATACCCACCCTGAGTATGGTGATATCCCAGGCTTAAACCTGCACCTGCATACTTACACCTATGATATTAAATACAACTTTAACATTGGTAATGATTATGAAACCACATTTGGTGTAAATGGTCAGTATGGTAAAAATACTATTGATGGCGCCACCGATTTCCCTATCCCAGCGTACCATCAATTTGATATCGGACCTTTCTTTGTGATCAAGAAAAGCTTTGGCAAACTGGATCTGTCTGCCGGCGCCCGTTTTGACTCACGCTCCTTCACGGGTAATGCTGCTTATGTGGATACTATTGGTGGCCCGCATGGCTTTCCGCAATTATATACCGGGCCAAACCCTGCCACCGCGCCAAATGTGGCATCACAGTTTGATGCGCTTAGCAAAACCTTTACAGGCTTTTCAGGAAGCTTTGGAGCAACCTACAATGTATCTGATCAGTTTTTGGTTAAGGCTAATCTTGCCCGCGGTTTCAGGGCGCCAAGTATTGCCGAACTATCCGCCAATGGCCCCGACCCTGGCTCGCAGATCTATCACGTAGGCGACAAGAATTTTAAACCGGAGTTCAGTTTTCAACAGGATATCGGCGCGTTTTTAACATTGCCAAATATCTCGGCCAGTGTGGAGTTGTTTAACAATGAAATTTCCAACTACATATTCCAGCAACAGGAGCTAAATCCCGATGGCAGCCCGGTGATCACCCAAGGCTATAACACTTTTACCTATGTACAAAGCAAAGCCCGTATATACGGTGGCGAAGTTAATGTTGACTTACACCCACTGCCTTGGTTGCACTTTGAAAACTCGCTGAGCTTAACTTACGGCGAAAACAAAGGAAATGGCGGTCCGGTAGCCGATAGCTTAAAATATCTGCCATTCATACCACCATTGCATACCCACTCAGAATTGCGCGGCAATTTTAACGGTGGCTTCGGCGACTTTAAAAACCTGTACGTTTTTGTTGGCTTTGACCATTACAGCGCCCAAAACCGTTTCTTTGCCGCTTACGGTACCGAAACAGCAACAGCAGGTTACAATCTGTTAAGCGCAGGGTTTGGTGGCAACATTGTTAACAAGGCCGGTCAGCCGGTGCTTAAATTGTTTATTGAAGGTACCAACCTGGCTAATGTAAATTACCAGTCAAACATGAGCAGGCTTAAATATTTTGGCAATCCTACCGCTCCCGATGGTATCAATCATGGTATTTTTAATATGGGCCGTAATATCAGCTTTAAGGTGGTTGTTCCGTTTGGTTTCAACACCGGTAAAAAATCATCATAAGTTAATTTATCCCTAATTAATGAAAAGGTCCTGCTGGTAAAGCGGGGCCTTTTTTGTTGAGAGTCGACTCACCCCGACATCGCTGTGCTCGTCACCCCTCTCTCCGCGAAGCGGAGGGAGGGGATTTTATACTTTTATTTTCTCTACCCTCTTTCCGCCGCAGGCGAAGAGAGGGCGGTCCAGCGAAGCGTAGACCGGTGAGTCGATATGCGCCTTGCCTTTTACATCATAATTTTTCGTCCCCTAAGGGTCTCCTGAAAGGGATCTTGGGGCTGCTTGTTAACTAAGTTTTATTTGCTTTTTTCTTTCTACCCAAGGAATAGCCCTTAGCGGCAATTGAGCGCTCCGCAACAACGCTTCCCACACTCATAATGACTTTTTCCTGACCCAGTCCTTTAAACATTTATAACCCTCGCCCGTATTAACATCATGCGTTTAAAAATCATACTGCTATTCACTATACTTACCCTGTCCGCCGCTGTATATGCACAGTCGGATACCCTTTCCATCACGCTCGAAAATGTAAAATATCCCTACCCGGTAAGTTTTATGCCTATCAAGGTAGAAGGGCAGGATATCCGGATGGCCTACATGGATGTGAAACCGGCCAATGCTAATGGCAAAACCGTGGTATTGTTTCACGGTAAAAACTTCGGTGGTTATTACTGGACAAACGTGATCCAGGCCCTTACCGCCAAAGGCTATCGCGTCATAGTGCCCGATCAAATCGGCTTCGGCAAATCGTCAAAAGCTATTATTCATTACAGTTTTCACCAGCTGGCCTGTTTTAATAAAAACCTGCTCGATACTTTGGGTGTGCAGAAAGTGGCCATCCTGGGCCACTCCATGGGTGGTATGCTGGCCACCCGCTTTACACTCATGTATCCCGACCGGGTGGAAAAATTATTGCTGGAAGACCCAATAGGTCTGGAAGATTACCGAACCTTTGTACCCTACCAAAGCGCCGAAGATGATTACAAAACGGAGTTGAAAACCACATTTGAATCGGTAAAAAAATATTACCAGACATCGTACTTTACCAGCTGGAAACCGGAGTATGATTACCTGGTGAAAATAGGCTCGGGCGTAAGCAAAAGCGCCGACTTTCCGCGATATGCTAAAGTTGCCGCGCTTACTTTTGAAATGATTTACGAGCAGCCGGTTTGCTATGAGTTTGGGTTGATCAAAGTACCCACCGTATTGTTTACCGGTAAAGAAGACAAAACCATTGTAGGCAAAGGCCTGTTAACCGATGCCGAAAAAGCAAAACACGGGCAATATAAAATACTGGGCCCCGAAACAGCTAAAAAGATTCCCGGCTGTAAGCTCATTGAATTTGATAACTGCGGCCATATACCACACATTGAAGTGCCCGAAAAGTTTTTAAAGGCGCTGGATGATAATATTTAGTAAGTGGTGATTTATAAGGTCAAAGTATTTAGGTATTTTTGGAGAAGAAAACCCCCTTTTGTCATGCTGAACGTAGTGAAGCATCTATTATACAATAGGCAATGAGAAGAATAGATCCTTCGTTCCTCAGGATGACAAACATTTTAAAATAGTCAATTAGCGTGTTAATAACTGTACAATCACTGGCAGAACTGCCTGCCGCCGCCGAAGCCATCATAGCCCATGCGGGCAATAACCGGATATTTCTTTTTTATGGTGATATGGGAGCCGGCAAAACCACATTGATCAAAAGCCTGTGCAGTTTTTTAGGCACTGAAGATACGGTCACCAGCCCAACGTTTGCTATTGTGAACGAATATCAAAGACCGGAAGATAAAATTTACCATTTTGATTTTTACCGGCTTAAAGATCAAACAGAAGCGCTGGATATGGGTTATGAAGAATACTTTTATGCCGGTGCTTACTGCTTTATTGAATGGCCCGAAAAGATACCCGATCTGCTGCCAGATCATTATACCCGCATCAGTATAAAAGCCGTAAATAATGGTTTGCGAGAGGTTAATATGGAAAATGTATGAGCGAATGTGTAGATGTGCAAATAACTAAAACGATCGTCATTGCGAGCGATAGCGTGGCAATCCCAAACTATACAGAGCGACTCTGTAAATCGGGGATTATTAATGTGTTATTGTTTTTATCGGGATTAATGAGCTCCTTTCAGTCGGTTGTCCACGTCGTTCCTCCTCGCAATGACGTTTTTTTTCGTTTTTTAGAAAACTTCTGCGATATGAAAAATCACTAATTCAATAAATCAGTAATTCAATAATTAATCCAAATCAGTAATTCAATAATTATTTTTATCTTCATCAGCCACAATTAAAACATCATGAGTTCAGGGATATACAGTGGGTTTTCTGACGTTGCCAAACAGGCAATGATGCAGCCTCAGGAGTCGATGCTGGAGGTTAAGAGCAAAAAGAACAAGTTATACATCGGCATTCCAAAAGAGGTATCTTTCCAGGAAAACCGTATTCCCTTAACCCCGCTTTCGGTTGCTTTATTGGTTAATAACGGGCACGATGTTATTTTAGAAAGCAATGCCGGGCAGGCAGCCAATTTTTCTGATAAAGATTACAGCGAACAGGGTGCGCGTATTGTTTATGATACCAAATCTGTTTATCATGATGCCGATATCATCATTAAAATAGCTCCGCCGGTAATGGCCGAAATTGAGCTCATGAAGCCCGGACAAATACTGATATCGGCCTTGCAGCTGGCTACCCTGAAGGCTGAGTGCCTGCATGCCATGATGGCCAAAAAAATCACGGCGCTGAGCTTTGAACATCTGCGCGATGAGGGCAATACCCTGAGCGTGGTACGCGCCATGAGCGAAATTGTAGGCGCCACATCTATATTGATAGCGGCCGAGTATTTGAGTAATGTATTTGACGGCAAAGGCCTGATGCTGGGCGGTATTACCGGCGTACCCCCTACCGAAATTGTGATACTGGGTGCTGGCACCGTTGGCGAATATGCTGCCCGTACAGCTATATCTCTGGGTGCCGAGGTGAAAGTTTTTGATCCATCGATATATAAACTGCGCCGCCTGCAAAATAACATTGGCAGCCGGGTTTTTACTTCGGTAGTGCAGCCTATCGTGCTCGAAAAAGCCATTACCACCTGTGATGTAGCCATTGGCGCCATGCGGGCGGAAGACGGGCGCAGTCCGTGTATTATTTCTGAAGCTACGGTAAGCCGCATGAAGCGCGACTCGGTGATCATTGATGTGAGTATCGATCAGGGCGGTTGTTTCGAAACCTCCGAGGTTACCAACCACACCCATCCAGTGTTCCGTAAGCACGATGTTATCCATTATTGTGTACCCAATATAGCCTCGCGAGTGGCCCGTACCGCCACTTACGCCCTTACCAATATATTCGCGCCCATACTGCTGGATATCGGTGACCAGGGCGGTATTAAAAACGTGATATGGCAAAAATCGGGCGTGCGTAACGCAGTATATATTTATCATGGGCACCTCACCAATAAACATATTGGCGAGCGTTTTACTATCCCTTGTAAAGATCTGGATCTGCTTATCGTATCGCACCGGTAAACCCTATCCTATGCATCGTTTTATCATAGTACTGATTTTTGTTTTAACCGGTATAAGTGCCAGTGCGCAGCATTATAAGTACATTGATAGCACCAAAATAAGCGGCCCTGCGTGGTACAAAAAACAAGTAAAAACCAATCCCGATAAACAGCTGGTCGAGATTAGGCGGTACATCCCGCAGATAGCGCTGGACATCCGTTACGCTACCACCAATAATTTTATGCACAGGCGTATGTATCAGCAGGCAAAAGCCTATGCTCGCCTGCCTGTGGTAAAAGCATTACAACTGGTAGAAACCGATCTGCAAACCCGTGGCCTCGGTCTTAAAATTTATGATGCTTATCGCCCCTATTCGGTTACGGTTAAATTTTATGAGATGACCCCGGACACCAATTTTGTGGCCAACCCGCGCAGGGGATCCAAACATAACAGGGGTTGTGCTGTGGATTTGAGTTTGATTGACCTGAAAACAGGAAAGGAGCTGGATATGCCTACCCCGTTTGACAGCTTTAGCAAAAAGGCCGCGGCCAATTATCCCACCCTCAGCAAAAAACAGCTGGAGAATCGCGAATTATTAAAAACAATAATGCAGGCCCATGGCTTTACCGTATTGAAAACGGAGTGGTGGCATTATGATTTTAACGGCTGGGCCGGTTATGAATTGTTGGATGTTCCGTTTTCGGGACTATAGGATTTTGGGGGTAAGGATTTATGAAGCAAGAACTTTTGGATTTTTGGAACAAAGAGCCGGAATAGGAAAAGATTTTCCCTGTCCTTATTCCTTGCTCTCCAAATCCTTGTTCCAAAGTTCCCAAATCTAAAAGTCTCCAAATCTCAAAGTCCCAAAGAAGGCATTAAAATTGCTACGCTTTGGTTCGATGCATCAATTAAATAGGCGCAAATGAAACTTTTTGGTAAAGAACGTTTAAAACGATTGTGGAAAATACTGGTAGCTACTTTTAGTGGCTTCATCAACGATAATGGCTTAAAACTAAGCGCGTCATTGGCTTATTACACCATTTTTTCCATCGCGCCCCTGCTCTTTTTGCTTATCGCAGTAGTTGGTTTAATTCCTATTGCCAAAACAGATACACTATATCAGCAAATAGGTACCTATGTTGGTGCCGATGCAGCCAACCAGATTCACAGTACGGTAGCCAGCCTTAAATTAAACGGGAAGAGTGGCTTTGGTTTTGCTATAGGTATTGTTACCTTATTGGTAGGTGCAAGCAGCATATTTGTAGAGATACAAGACTCGCTAAACATCATCTGGAGAGTAAAGGCAAAGCCCAAAAGCGGCTGGATCAAACTGCTCCGGAACCGTTTTGTGTCATTTTCATTGATCATTAGTTTAGGTTTTTTGCTGCTGGCATCGTTGCTGGTTAATTTTATTATAGACGCTGTAGGATCCAAAATAGAGGAGCTTTTGCCTGCCTTAAAGTTTACTAAATTATTGGTACAAGGTATTAACCTGGGCGTAACGTTAATGGTGATCTCCATTTTGTTTGGCATCATATTTAAGTTTTTGCCCGATGTGAAGATCAAATGGAAGGATGTGCGTAGCGGCGCGTTTTTTACAGCCTTGCTGTTTATGCTGGGGCAGTATCTCATCGGTTTGTATATTCAATATACGGCGCAGGGATCGGTATATGGCGCTGCGGGCTCGCTCATCGTTATCCTGGTGTGGATCTATTATACATCGGCCATACTATACATCGGCGCGGAGTTTACCCAGGTTTATGCCGAAGCCAGCGGCAGCCATATTGAGCCAGCGGAGTACGCCGTACATGTACAGCAAACCGAGGTAGAGCGGCACGTAAAAGAACTACCCGCCCAAAACCCGGAGCTGCTGAAGAAAAGTAAAGAGCTGGAAAACAAGGGGTAAAAAGGATGGCAATGGCCTGTTGACTCAATGATATTTTTCATGGCCTTTTACTTATGTAACATATGGCAAATATGACCATGGCGAACACTGCTACTATAGCAATGATCAAAGTTGTTTTTTCTGTCATTGTTTTATGGTTTTGACGTGATTGGTTAATATTCCTGAAGGCGATAAACAAGCCGATCAGCGCAGTTGTCAGTCCTATTATTGCTGTAGATAAATCTATAATTGTCTTCATACCGATATATTATGTTTTGGCGGGTTTTATCAAAAGTCAAATAATTCCAATGTCGTTTATAGCCGGATGATAGCTGGTTGAAAGCTTTGCTCGCAGCATAAAAACATTGTGGGTTACATCTATAAGATAAATTATTATGTTTTCGTCTTAAAATGATGAGTCCAAAAGGGCTAAAAACGATCGTTTTATGACTTAAATGGCCTGTTAATTGGTAGTATGTTGAAGTTTTTATTTCTGATATACAGCTTTTTAGATTTTTTTTAAAAAAAATCAGGATTATTTGAAAACGAGGGAATATTTATAAGAAATGCATAACCCAGCCGTGTCTTCTTCCCCGTCAGCAGATAGGCCTTTTTAATTATTGAATTACTGAGTTATTGAATTATTGATTAAAACAACCTTTTCCTTCCCCGTCAGCAGATAAGCTTCGGGCGAAAGCGGGCAGAACAATGGTGGACTGTGCGGTTGCTGGGGCATAGCTAGTTTTTGCTGAAGCGCAGGGAAACGAGCGAATGAAATAGGGCAAAATAATTGCAGCCCGTGGTTCTGCCTTGTTTGCCGGGCAAAAGCCCTGAGCGCAAAGAAGCCTATCTGCTGAAAGCCCTTTGGTTACTTTGTGGCTACAAAGTAAAGGCCCTCCCGCGGCCAAGAGCGGGTATACGCCAGTCAATCATATGCTATCACCCTACCCAAACCCCTTCACACGATATTCACATTTTATTCGTAAATTCGTATATTAATTTATTTTAATAAAAAAATGGAAACTAAAGATCCTGAATACGTTTATAAAAACGTAATACAATTAAACGAAACGGATGCATCACGTAAATTCATAGCCAATGTGTTTTTATGGATGTTTGTGGCATTGGGCCTTTCGGCAGTCTGTGCATTCTTATTTTCTCAGAATCAGGCCCTGCTTAATATGCTTATCGATCCTGTCACTGGTCGTAATACAGGTTTAGGTACTATTACGATGTTTGCACCGCTTGCATTCGTGTTAATCATCTCTTTTGGCTTTAACCGGTTATCCTACGGGGTTTTAGCGTTCTTGTTTATTGCTTTTTCGGCAATAATGGGTATTAGCTTAAGCTATATACTGTTGGTTTTTACGGCAGGCTCGGTTTTAGGTGTGTTTATCACTACATCGGTAGTATTTGGTGTAATGGCCATCGCCGGTTATACAACAAATACCGATTTGACCAAATATGGCCCAATCCTGATGATGGGACTGATTGGTATTATCGTAGCATCTTTATTGAATATGTTTATGCACAGCAGTGGCTTAGATTATATCATTAGCTACGTAGGTGTAGCTGTATTTGTAGGTTTAACCGCTTATGACGTACAGAAACTAAAACGTATTGGCGCAGGTTTGGAATACGGTGATGCATCGGCTTCAAAAATGGCATTGATGGGTGGCTTAACTTTATATCTGGATTTCATCAATCTTTTCCTGATGATCCTGCGCTTATTCGGCAGAAGAAGATAATAGCCAGAAAACATATTTTTATACAACAGCCCGGTTCTTTGCAAAAAGAACCGGGCTGTTTAGTTAAAGTCCAGATAAGCACAAAACCGACCGTTCGGTATTTCGCTCTTTTATGGTCAATCATTTAATACTTTTTAAACTTTCCAAAACGGGCAAAAATTTTGTTAAAAAGTGTTAAAACAGCGTTAAAACTTTGTTAAAGTGATCAAAAAACAAGCGTTTTTACTTCGTTTTTGATTAAAAAATGTTAAAATTTAAGGTTTAAAAAGTTTTCCCGGACACGTAATGGCGGGATTTTAGTAGCATAACTCCTCTATACCTCATGCTAAATATTCATGCAATTGTAAACACGTATAAAGTACACCATTGGAGGAGGTAAAACTATTGCATATTAAAGCTTTATTGTGCACCTTTGCATTGCTTATAGAGAAAGGCGGAGGGATTAGACCCTGCGATGTCTTAGCAACCTGTACCATACAAGGTGCTACATTCTACTCAACAATACACAACATGTTGGGAAAGATAAGCGAAAGTCAGTCATATACCCGACTTTTCGAGATAAGCTGTATTTTTTAGTATCAAGTAGCTAGTATCAGGTAGCAAGACAGTTTCTGCCTTTATTCCTGCTATACTACCATCAGGCGCCGGGTTTTCGGTCCTTGATACTTGATACTAGCTATTTGATACCAACATGGATATTAAAAAAGAACTAGAGAAACGCATACTGGTAATTGACGGGGCAATGGGTACCATGATACAACGGTACCAATTATCCGAGCAGGATTTTCGTGGGGAGCGTTTTAAAGATCACACGACCGATTTGCAGGGCAATAACGACCTGCTGAACATTACTCGCCCTGATATTATCAAGGCTATACATGCCGAATACCTGGATGCCGGCGCCGATATTATTGAAACGAATACCTTCAGCACACAAATAATTTCCCTGGCCGATTATAAGCTGGAGGAACTGGCATATGAGCTGAGCTATGAAGGTGCACGCCTGGCCCGAGAAGTTGCCGAAGAATATACCGCCAAAAATCCGGCTAAACCTCGTTTTGTGGCAGGTGCTGTTGGGCCAACCAACCGTACCGCATCGCTGTCCCCAGATGTAAATGATCCGGGATATCGCGCCGTAACATTTGATGACCTGGCCGAAGCTTATTATGACCAGGTACGTGGCCTGGTTGATGGCGGCAGCGATCTGTTGCTCGTTGAAACCATATTTGATACCCTGAACGCCAAGGCTGCTTTATTTGCTATCAACAGGTATGCAAATGAATCGGGTAAACATCTGCCTATTATGATCTCAGGTACTATTACCGATGCTTCGGGGCGTACCCTGTCGGGTCAAACTGTGGAGGCTTTCTGGAACTCGGTACGGCATGCTAACCTGCTTTCGGTAGGTTTAAACTGTGCTTTGGGTGCTAAAGAAATGCGGCCTCACCTGGCCGAGCTTTCCGAAAAAGCCGATGTATTTATATCAGCTTATCCTAACGCGGGTTTGCCTAACGAGTTTGGCCAATATGATGAAACCGCGCACGAAACCGCTCATCAGCTGGATGATTTTATAAAAGCGGGCCTGGTAAACATTGTGGGTGGATGTTGCGGTACTACACCTGAGCACATTAAATGTATTGCCGAAAAAGCCGCTAAATATTTGCCAAGGATAGTTCCTACGGTCGATCCGAACCTGCGCTTGAGCGGATTGGAAGCTGTTACCATCACCCCCGAAAGCATTTTTGTGAACGTGGGTGAGCGTACCAACATTACCGGATCGCCCAAATTCTCGAAACTGATCCTGGCCGAAGATTATGAAGCAGCCCTCGCTGTGGCTCTGCAGCAGGTAGAAGGCGGCGCCCAGGTGATCGATATCAATATGGATGAAGGTATGATCGATTCGGAAGCAGTGATGGTGAAGTTCCTGAACCTGGTAGCTTCTGAACCGGATATTGCCAAACTGCCCATCATGATCGACTCCTCAAAATGGACAGTCATTGAAGCGGGATTAAAATGCATCCAGGGCAAGGGCATCGTAAATTCCATCTCGCTGAAAGAAGGTGAAGAAAAGTTCAAAGAACATGCCCGTAAAATATTAAGCTATGGAGCTGCTACGGTAGTAATGGCTTTTGACGAAACCGGTCAGGCCGATTCGCTGCAGCGCCGTATCGAGATATGTAAACGTTCCTATGATATCCTGGTGAATGAAGTTGGTTTTCCTCCTCAGGACATCATATTCGATCCCAATATATTAACCGTAGCCACCGGTCTGGAAGAGCACAATAACTACGCCGTCGACTTTATTGAAGCTACCCGCTGGATAAAACAAAATCTGCCGTATGCCAAAGTAAGTGGTGGGGTAAGTAATATCTCCTTCTCGTTCAGGGGCAATAATGTAGTGCGCGAGGCGATGCACTCTGCATTTTTATACCATGCCATCCGTGCAGGTATGGATATGGGTATTGTAAATGCCGGTATGCTGGAAGTGTACCAGGAAATTGATAAGACCTTATTAGAGCTGGTTGAAGATGTGCTGCTGAACCGCCGTGAGGATGCCACTGAACGCCTGGTAGAATATGCCGATACCATCAAAAGTAAAGGCAAAGAGGTAGTGCGTGACGAAGAATGGCGCAAAGGTACTGTTCAGGAACGTCTTTCACATGCCTTGGTAAAAGGCATCATCGAATACCTGGATGATGATGTGGAAGAGGCCCGTTTGGCATACAGCAAACCGCTGGAAGTAATAGAAGGCCCGCTTATGGACGGGATGAACATCGTGGGCGACCTGTTTGGAGCCGGTAAAATGTTTTTGCCACAGGTAGTAAAATCGGCCCGGGTAATGAAAAAGGCGGTGGCCTATCTGCTGCCTTTTATCGAGCTCGAAAAACAAAGGGTTATTGCCGCCGGTGAAGATTCAAGCGGTAGCCGGGCCAATGCCGGTAAAATATTAATGGCTACCGTGAAAGGTGATGTGCATGATATTGGTAAAAATATAGTAGGTGTAGTTTTGGCCTGTAATAACTTCGAGATCATTGACCTGGGCGTGATGGTGCCTGCGCAAAAAATTATTGAAGAAGCCAAAGCTCAGAATGTGGACATTATTGGCTTGAGCGGACTGATCACTCCTTCGCTTGACGAAATGGTGCATTTTGCCAAGGAAATGGAGCGAAACGGCTTTACTATTCCGTTAATTGTTGGCGGCGCAACCACATCGCGCATCCATGCTGCCGTGAAGATCGACCCGAACTATTCCGGTCCGGTAATTCATGGAATCGACGCATCGCGAAGCGTGACGATGTGCAGTAATTTAATGAGTAAGGATAACCGCGATGCTTACATCCAAAGTATAAAAGACGAGTATGCTAAGGCCCGTGAAGCGCATCTGAACAAAAAATCAGACAAGCGTTTTGTGACTATAGATGATGCCCGTAAGTCAAAATTCCAGATCAGTCTGGATGGCGATGTGGCTATAAAACCAACGTTTACCGGCACCAAAGTATTTGAATCGTACCCACTGGAAGAGTTGGTGCCCTATATCGACTGGACACCGTTTTTCCATACCTGGGAACTCCGCGGCAGTTACCCCAAAATATTTGCCGATAAATTTATAGGCGATGAAGCTAAAAAGCTTTATGATGATGCACAGGAATTACTGAAAAGAATTGTGGATCAGAAACTGTTAAAAGCCTGTGGCGTGATAGGATTTTGGCCAGCCAATAGTGTGGGTGATGATATAGAATTATACACTGATGAAAGCCGAACGCAACTGTTAACCCGCATACATACCCTGCGGCAGCAAACCGAAAAAATGAAAGGTGACCCATATTATGCCCTGTCGGATTTTATTGCGCCGAAAGAAAGTGGAGTGCCCGATTACATGGGGGGCTTTGCTGTAACAACGGGTTTGGGCTGCGATGAACTGGTAGCAGAATTTGAGCGTGACCATGACGATTATAACAGCATTATGGCCAAAGCATTGGCCGATCGTTTGGCCGAAGCCTTTGCCGAAAAAATGCATGAGCTGGTGCGTAAAGAGCACTGGGGCTATTCAAAAGGCGAACAGTTAAGTAACGAAGACCTGATCAAGGAAGAATATCAAGGTATCCGCCCGGCGCCGGGCTATCCGGCCTGTCCGGATCATACCGAGAAAACCACCTTGTTTGATCTGCTCAAGGCTGAGGATAACGCCCACATGCATCTCACCGAAAGTTTGGCCATGATGCCGGCTGCATCGGTAAGCGGCTTCTACTTCGCGCATCCGCAGGCCAGGTATTTTGGCCTGGGTAAGATCAGTAAAGATCAGGTGGAGGATTATGCTACCCGTAAGAACATGGATCTCGAAACGGTTGAACGCTGGCTTAGTCCGAATATTAACTATTGAATTAAATAAAAACAAAACACACGTGTCATTGCGAAGAAATAAACACAAATAGACGTCATTGCGAGCGTAGCGTGGCAATCCCCAATAAGCAGAGTCGCTTTGTATAGTTAGGGATTGCCACGCTACGCTCGCAATGACGGAAGAATAAAAATCTCGCAATGACGGAATGATAAAAACGCAACCCGAGCCCCGCAACCCGAACCATGAAAATAACCGAACATATAGCTAATGCAGCAGGCAAAACACTTTTCTCTTTTGAGCTAATTCCACCACTAAAGGGACAAAGCATACAGGGCATATATAACGCTATTGATCCGTTAATGGAGTTTAAGCCGCCATTTATTGATGTGACCTCGCTGCGCGAGGACTATATTTATAAGCAGCACCCCAATGGTTTGTTGGAGAAATTAAGCTATCGCAAACGCCCCGGCACTATTGCCATCTGCGCGGCTATCATGAACCGGTATAAGGTAGATACCGTTCCGCATTTGCTTTGTGGTGGTTTTACCCGTGATGAAACGGAGAACGCCCTGATCGAGTTGGAGTTTTTGGGTATCGAGAATGTACTGGTATTGCGTGGCGATGCCCGCAGCAGCGATTCATCGTTTGTGCCTACACCCAACGGGCATGCTTATGCTACCGATCTGCTACAGCAGGTAGTGAACATGAACAATGGTGTTTATTTGCATGAAGATTATGATAATATCGCCAAAACCAATTTCTGTATTGGGGTGGCCGGTTATCCCGAAAAACATTTTGAAGCCCCAAACCTAAAAACAGACTTTAAATACCTGAAACAAAAGGTAGATATGGGTGCCAGCTTTATTGTTACCCAGATGTTTTTTGATAATCAGAAATATTTTGATTTTGTGAACAATTGCCGGGCCAACGGCATCACGGTACCTATTATACCAGGGTTGAAACCTATCACCACTTCAAAACAATTAACAGGTTTAGCCAAAACTTTTCATATTGATATGCCAGAGGATTTGTGTGATGCTATTCACGGATGTAAATCAGAAAAAGATGTAAAAGATATGGGGATTGAGTGGATGATAAACCAATGTAAAGAGCTGGTGAAATTTGGTGTGCCCGTATTGCATTTTTATACCATGAGCAACGCCGGGCCAACCAAACGCATAGCCGAGGCTATATTTTAGTAATTAGCTATTCTAAATGTTTTGGAGCTAAAATGCTGACTAAAAATTTATATTTTTAGTTTTATTATTCTCCATAACAGTTGCCTATGGATATTTTCAGCCATATCAAGTCTGCCATTGGTATTATACTGGGTTTGAGTATTACGCACCTGCTCCGGGGAGCTGCCAAGCAAATTCAGCATCCTGGGCGCAGTAAACCCTATTGGGTACATTCCCTATGGTCGTTTTACCTGTTTATCTTACTGCTCCATTTTTGGTGGTGGGAGTATAATCTGCACGATATTAAACACTGGCTTTTTGCCGAATACCTTTTTGTAATTATTTACATCGTAGTATACTATAGTGTTTGCGCTTTACTATATCCCGATGACCTGAATGATTATAAAGATTATGAAGATTATTTTTACTCCCGCCGAAAATGGATCTTCGGCATATTGGGTTTTAGCTATTTACTTGATATTATTGATACCCTGATCAAAGGCAACACCTACCTGCATCATTACGGCATTGAATACCCCATCCGTAACGTTACTCACTTTGTGCTGTGCATGGTGGCTATAAAAGTAAACAATCGGGCATTTCATGCCGTATTGGTGATTGTTTTTATTGTGTACGAGTTTTCCTATATATTACGATTGTTTTAAAATGTAAAAGGGCAGCGCATTAAGGCTTCGCCCTTATTTATAAGATCAGTTTATAGTTGTTATAAACCTAAATAATAAATTTAATGCCGGCAATATCTGCTTGTTAATTATTGTTAATAACTATTTGCGTCAATTATACAGACCTTTAGCATAAAGGCTTTATATGGCATAATAATAGCATTTTATGCGCCGCGTAATATTACAGTTTTTGATACGTAAAATTACGTGATCTTATACTTCCCTGGAATCAATTGAAGCTTGTTATTTGCTGTTTATGAGTTTATTACGTGATTGTTAATGCTGGGATAAGTTTTACGTCCCGGTTCGGATTTGTTGAATTAATTACTAATTAATGTTAGTTTTAACCACTAATCCCAAACCCTATTAATTAAAATCATGGAAACAACAACTACAACAACAGAAACACAACAGGCAAGAGGTGTTATCACTGGTAACGAAGGCGCCGTTATAAGCCTTGATAGTGCCGCGAGGTTTACTGCCAATCACAGGCACCGCAGCCCCAAAGGCGCAGCTATTTCCCAGCTTTTTGGACAGGTGATTGTCAACAAGATCCTTGCTCAGCCAGGTTGCTTGGCTATCCGTATTTATTACGCCAACAGGCAACAGCTAAGTGGTTTTCAAAAGTTTTTTGTAGCCATTGGTAACTTTTTTATCAAAACCATTGCCAATGCCGATGGCGATATGCGTTTTGTAATATCAGGTGTTACCGAAGATGGTGAAGATATGCTGCCTGGCGATATGAAAGGTGAGACCGTTATGTCTACGACATATTCAACCAATGTGAAGACATTTAAATTATTAGACTCTATGGACGATAACTCCTTAGGTGATGATTCATATCCTTGCCCAGGCTCAACGGGTTGTCCTAAAAACAAGCTAACAGGCGGTTGATTATTTAAAAACTTTGATAAATATTCTATAACCCTAAGGTATGGCTATCGATGTTACATTGGTCATTATTTCTACAATATCAGGTTTTTTCCCTGTAGTTACGGCTATTTATAATTATAGACATCTTGATAAAGTATTAAAAATAGCCGCAGCCTTTTTTCTTGTTGAATCGCTTTTTGATCCAATTATGTGGATCTTGCCTCATTGGTTCCATGTCAAGAACAACATGCCGTCTATTCATATTAATATTATAGTCACGGTTTCGTTTTTTACAGTTATCTATTATAAGCTTTTCACAAAGCCGGTTTTAAAAAAGATCACTATAACGCTTTCTGCAGTTACCTTAATTATAGCATTATATCATAGTTTGAATTTGCAGGAATATCCTTCTGTTTCAAAAACAGCTATGGGTATTTTACTTATCTTTTTATCATTGACTTATTTTTATCAGCTACTTAATCCTGAAAAATTTGTTGATATTGAAAAGCAAGGGCTTTTCTGGATAAATGCGGGGGTTCTGATATATTATGCTGTTAATATCTTTCTTTTCATGATATTTACACAAATACCGCTTGAAGATCGGCCCAATTATTATATCATTAACAGCATAACTAACATTATTTCCAATATATTATTTTCAGTAGGATTATTTTGCAAGCCACAGGAAACAACCTGATCCCGGTATTAATTATCGGGACTTTGGTGGTTGTTATATTAATTACTTGCCTGTTTTTCTTTGTGATCATTTACCAGCGTAAAATGCTGAAGAATCAGAAAGAATTACGTACGCTGCATGATCAGCGGCAAGGCGATTTGATGAACGCTGTTTTTGAAACACAAGAGAGCGAACGCAAGCGCCTTGCCGAAGATTTGCATGATAGTGTGGGGCAAGTTCTGTCGGCCATTAAGCTCAATATGCACCGGCTGGATAAAAACTGCATCAGCCAAAGCTCCCAGCCCCTGCTGGCTGATACCCGAAGACTAATTGACGAGAGTATCCAGGAAATACGCAACATTATCCACAACGTTTTACCCCCGGTGCTTACCGATTACGGTTTCCTGATAGCTTTGGAAGCTCTGGGTAATAAAGTAGAGCAGGCTACACGTATTAAAGTAAGGTTTGAAAAAAAAATAAGCGACCAGCGTTTTCCCCATGAAATTGAGCTGGCGCTATACCGCATAGCGCAGGAGCTTTTTGGCAATGCTATCAAGCACGCTGATGCTACTATTATTCATCTCTCGGTAAAACAGGAGGGTGATTTTATGGTGATGGAATTTAAAGATAACGGAGTGGGATTTAAATTGAATGAAGTAAAACAAGGGTTCGGTATTAAGAACCTGGAAAGCCGGGTACAACTCATCAACGGCGAAATTAATATTATAAGCAAGCCATCGGCGGGTACATTTACTACTATTAGATTAAAAATAGCATAATTCATTATCAAGTAGTTAGTATCAGGTATCACGACTTTGATCATAAGATGTGCTATATTTAACCGCGAATAATCACGATACTTGACACTGGCTACTTGATACTATTTACTATCTTTATAGCCAACTATTTGTTATACAATGAGTACGATAAAATTAGGCATTATTGATGATCATAAAATTTTCAGGAACGGATTAAAAGCAACGTTAGAAGATTGTGAAGATTTTGACCTGATATTAGAAGCATCAAATGGCAAAGAACTGATTGGGCTGTTAACCGATAGATCTCCGGATGTATTATTGATGGATATCAAGATGCCCGAGATGGATGGTATCCAAACCGCTGATTATGTGCACCAACACTATAAGCATATCAAGATACTGGCGCTATCGATGTTTAACGAAGACAAATATATCGTAGATATGATGAAGGCCGGGGCATCGGGTTATCTGCTTAAAAATGCCGAACCGGAGGAGATCATTGAAGCCATATCAACAGTATATCACAAGGGTTTTTACTTTAACGAACACTTATCCATAACGCTGATCAAGCAATTGGTTACCAATGAGCACGGCGATAGTATTCCAAACAACAAGGCCGATCTTAACGAACGTGAAATTGAGGTGCTGAAACTGGTTTGCCAGGAATACTCCAACCAGGAAATAGCTGATAAAATATTCCTGAGCGTACGAACCGTTGAAGGATACCGGGCGCGCTTATTTGAAAAAACCTGTTCAAAAAACCTGGTAGGCCTGGTTATATATGCTATTAAACGCGGTATAATCAGTGTATAACCCCCGGGTATTAAGCAGATAACTTTTTATCGTCATTAAGCAGGTTACGCATAAACCTTTTGCGGTAATTAAGTGGGCTCAGGTGCATTTTAGCCTTAAACATTTTGTAAAAGTGCGATACATCGCCAAAACCACTTTCAAAAGATATTTCTGATATGGGCTTGTCTGTTTGTACCAGTTGTTGTATAGCATAATTAAGTCTGTACTCAATTATGGTTTCCATAAATGTTTTACGGGTTACCTTTTTAAAGTACTTGCAAAAGGCGTTAGTGGTCATGTTAGCTATACTTGCCGCCGCATCTAATGAAACCTGTTTTCTGAAATTTTCAACCAGATAAGCTAATACCGGATTTATCCGCTCACGTTCTGCCAGGGAGCGCTCGGCTATCACCCGGTGCTGATCGAGCAGTATATAATCTTCGGATGATGCCATCCGTTGTAATATTTCCAGCAAGGATATCAATATCCGGAAATTGCTTTTTTCATCAGCCAATTTTAGCAAAAGCTCTTTTACTTCTTTTTGCGTGTCGGAGTGGAATAAAATACCGCAGCCACTTTTTTGAAAAAGTTTTTTAATGTGCTGCAGCTCAAATTTATTAAAAAACTCATCGCCCAAAAAAGCGTCGTTAAATTGTATTACTATGGCGCTGGCTTCCTCAATAGGTATTTCACTGGATTCCAATTTCCAGCAGTGCGGAAGATTGGGGCCAAGTAATACCAGGTCGCCAGAAACAAAATCTTCCATGTGGCTGCCCACATAGCGTTTGCCTGTGCCTTTAATAACACATGTCAATTCATATTCTTCATGAAAATGGTAAGGGGCATCAAATGCCAGTTTATCAAATTTCCGGACAAGGAATGATTGACTGTTTGCGGGCTGAAGGACTTCGTAAGAGGCTTTGATCATTGCATATTTTAACGTAAAGTAATGAATTTTATTGAGCGGTGGATAATATACGCCACTTTCCTGCCATTCATTTCATTTTTTTTTATATAAAGATAAGCTTCCTTTGAAAAAAAAGCTAATAAAATTATGATTAGTGCATCTACCTATCTGCCTGAGCTTGATAATTTTAAGAAATTACCTGCCGAAAGTATTCAAGAGTTTCGCGAAAAGGGACACACATTAATTAAAAACATTCTTTCAGAAGAAGAGATAAACGCCTATAGGCCTGTAATAGTAGGGGCCGCAGAAAGGTATAATACAGAAAAGCGCAAGCTGGAGGAAAGAGACACTTACGGGAAGGCTTTTTTACAGATCATGAACTTATGGCAGGCTGATGCTGATAGTAAAAAATTTGTTACCGCCCGGCGAATGGCAAAAATAGCTGCCGATTTAATGGGGGTTGACAGTGTGCGGCTATATCATGATCAGGCTTTGTTCAAAGAGCCCGGCGGAGGGCCTACTCCATGGCACCAGGATCAGTATTATTGGCCTATTGATACCCACAATACCATAACCATGTGGATGCCCCTGGTTGATATTGATGTAGATATGGGTATGTTAACTTTCGCGTCGGGATCATATGTTGACGGCGCGGTTTTTAACCATGAAATTTCTGACGAATCAGAATCGCTCTTTGATGATTATGTAAAACAAAAAGGGTTTGAGATCAGCAGAGCCAAAACTATGAAGGCGGGCGATGCCACCTGGCACCGAGGGTTTACTATTCATAACGCGCCGGGTAATAATTCAGATCGGATGCGCGAGATAATGACCATTATTTATGTGGCTGATGGTGCCCGGATAATCCCCTACAAAAATGAATGGCAAAAAAACGACCATCAAAAATGGCTCATGGGTAAACCTATAGGTGGATTGATCGACTCGGAGTTGAACCCGAAACTATTATAATATTTTTGTCTGAACCATGATTTTTGGGTTAACATGATGGTTTACACTTTTAATCCATTATTTGATGGAAATTGTATATAAATTATTGATTATCAATTATTTGAATATAATGTTAACCCTAAAAAGTGTAAACCATGTAAACCCGCTTTTGTAACAAAACAGACTGTCTGTTCAAAAAATTATGCGGCCATCCAGATAGCGTCAATAAACCATTTTTTGGTATCGAAAAATTGCCCTACCGGTACAAAGCCTGTATTGATAGCTATTTGATCGGCCTGCATAATGGTGAACTTTTGAGATATTTCCATGTAAATATACTCGTCTTTTAAAAACGCGATAGTTTCTTTGTCATTGATAGTTACCTGCTGGTCAACGGTGCTGATGAGATAGCTTTTGCAAGCACCTGTTTCCGGATCATAAGTTGGGTAATGCTCAAATTTAGAGATATCGAAATTGGAGTTTAGTTCGCGGTTAATACGCGCCAACAGATTAAGGTTAAACCGTTTGGTGATGCCTTCTTTGTCATTATAAGCGGCCAGCACAACTTTAGGGTCTTTTTTAAGATCCATGCCAATGAGGGCCATATCACCCGGCGATAAATGTTTGCGTAACTCCCTGCAAAATTCAATAGCATCATTTATAGGCATATTGCCAATGTTTGATCCCAGGAACAAAACCACCTTACGACGGGACGAAATAGAGGCCGCTTTGGTAAGCATTTGAAAATATTCGCCATTTAGGCCCGTGATTTGTAAACCGGGTAAAGTAACCGGGAGGGTCATATTCAAATAGCTTATTACATTTTCAGAAATATCAATAGGAAGGTAAGTGAAATCGGCTTTTTTCTCCAATAAATATTTAAGCAGATAACTTGATTTAGTGGCATCGCCGGCACCCAATTCAATCAGGTCAAAGGCATCACCATCGGCAACAATAGCATCTGCAATTTCGGCGGTTTTTTCAGAAAATATCTCCAGCTCACAGTCGGTTGGGTAATACTCCGGGCTGTTCATGAGCTCCTGAAAAAGCTTATCGCCATTGGCATCATAAAAGTATTTTGAGTTTAACCGTTTTGGTGTTGATTTTAATCCGGTTATCACATCATTGTAAAACAAGTCGGTTTTTGTTTGTGATGGGTCGTTCAAGTCCGTATGTGCTAAGGTTGAGTCCATATTGAGGTAATTATGCAATTATTTAGCAAGCCTGATGCCGGTAAACTGCCAGCGTAAATTTGTTTGAAAAAAATTGCGGTAAGTGATGCGGCTATGTCCCGGCGGGGTAGCTTCCGAAGCGCCGCGTAATACTTTTTGGTTTACCATAAACTTGCCGTTGTATTCGCCGATGGCTCCCGGGGCTTTGGCAAAGCCTGGATAAGGCAGATAAGAGCTTTCTGTCCATTCCCAGCTTTTGCCCCAGCTAAATTGTGTTGCCGCGGCTTCCCATTCAAACTCGGTTGGTAAGCGGAGCCCTTTCCAGGAAGCGTATGCATATGCTTCAAAATAACTGATGTGGCATACCGGGTTGTTAGGGTTAAGCAATTCTAAACCATGAAAGGTGTAATTATGCCACTCCTCATCAATTAAGTGCCAGTAAAGCGGTGCTTCGATCTGATTATTCTTCACCCAATCCCAACCCTCAGCATGCCAATGCCGAAAATCATGATACCCACCGCTGTTGATAAACTCCAGATACTCGGCATTGGTTACCAGGTTCGCGCTTATTTCATAGGCGTTTAAATAAACCTTATGGCGGTTTAGTTCGTTATCAAAACAAAACCCTTCACCGGTAAATCCTATTTCATAGATGCCCTCATCGATGCTGATAAAATCAACATCTGCAGTAATCACCTTAGGCGATACATAGCTGCTTGAATATGGAGGAAATAATGGATTATGGCCTAAAATATATTTGATATCGGTTAGTAACAGTTCCTGGTGCTGCTCTTCGTGATTGAAGCCTAATATCAGCAGCTCTTTAATATCCCCCGAGGGTTCCGTGCTCAGAAATTTTTCCATGGCTTCATCTACGTAGGCCCGGTACTGGTAGATGTCGTTAACGGTTGGGCGACTTAAATTGCCCCTGTCTGTACGAATAACGCGATTACCAACAGTTTCGTAATAGCTGTTGAAGACATAGTTGTAGTTGGGATTGAACTCCTGGTAGCCCATGAAATAAGGTTTCAGGATAAAAGTTTCAAAAAACCAGGTGGTGTGTCCAATATGCCACTTAGGCGGACTAACATCTACCACAGGCTGTACCACGTAGTCTTCTGTTTGCAGCGGGCTACAAATGTATTCGGTACGCTGCCGTACTTTCTTATAACAATCAACTAAATTCATGGGACTATTTACTATTCAAATATCGTTTGAGGTTAGAAATTGTTTTAATATTTAAACTTTTTGCTTGCTGCTCTCTCATCATTAAAGCATACGCATTATTAAACCCGATGGGTTTTAGCCAGCTTACCTGGTACTGTTTTTTAAATTCCCGCTGCACATAATTGTAAGTGCTATCTTTATTTTTAGTTACCTCATTTATTGTTTTTGATGGGGCTTGTAATATGGCTAATAAACCCGTGCCAGTATATTCGGGGTAAAAATCTATCTGGTCATTGGTCAATGCATCGAAACAAATCTTTGTTCCGCCAAGGCCTGTTTTTGTGGATACGCCATAATTGGTATACCCTTTTATAAGCATGCTGTACATATTGGCCAGTATATATTGTTCGCCAAATATTTTAGAGCCAATGCGTACAATGTTCTCTTCATTGGTTTTACGGGCTGGTTTAAACAGCTTATGGTTCACTAAAAAATCTTTGGCTACCCGCTCCGGGCTTTGGTGAAGATAGTCAGTACGGTAATTTAAATCGGTCATCACGGAATCATTTATTTTGCCGGATAACAAATTCAGTGTTCTTTCGAGTTCCGGAAATTTCTTCAACGCGTCATTCCTTACAATTGGCGCGGCATAGTATGGTGGGAATATGCCTTTATCATCATCCAGAACTACGAGGCCATAAGCTTTTAAACGCCCATCGGTGGAGTATCCGCTGATCACATCCAGCTCTTTTTGATAGGCTGCCTTGTACATCACTGCATCACTGATCACAATGGTATGGATCTTTAAGCCGTATTTGCTTTCTAAGCCGAGGTTACCATCCTGCCGACCCATAAACTCGGGCGTAAAACCGGCTGTAAGCTTACTTCCATAGGCAGTGGGTATAAAATAAAACGATGATAACAGCAACAGAACAATAGGCAGTGCATAACTGCTACGTTTAAGTTTTCTGAAATTGAGTTTTTGTACCAGTGATAACAGAAAATCAAAAATAATGGCCAGTAAAGCTGCCGGAATAGCCCCGGCAAGGATCATATTGGTATTGTTGAGCGATATGCCACCGAAAATAAACTCGCCCAAGCCTCCCGCTGCGATGAAGGATGCCAGTGTTGCCACGCCTACATTAATGACCGTAGCAGTGCGGATACCGGCCAAAATAACCGGCATAGCCAGTGGAAGTTCTACCTTGAATAATATTTGCCATTTGCTCATGCCCATGGCAATGGCGGCCTCTTTTACCGCGGCATCTACCCCGGTAATACCGGTATAGGTATTCCGGATAATAGGTAGCAGGGCATATAATAATAAAGCAACAATAGCCGGTTTGGGGCCAATTCCTAAAAGAGGGATCATAAAACCCAGCAAAGCTATGCTCGGAATGGTTTGCAGTACACCGGCAAAGCCCAGGACAGAACCAGAAAGCTTTCTTTTACGGGCGATAACAATACCCAGGGGCAAACCTATCAACACTGCGAAAAAGAGCGATATAAAGGTAAGTCCGATGTGCTGCATAGTTTGCACTGCCAGCTTATCGGCCTGCTGCTGCATAAACTCCAGTAAGGTTTGCTGATGCTCATTCATGCCCCTGTTTATTTTTATATTGGTTAAATGCCGACATGAGCTGCTCAAATCCAATGATTTTTATTTCGTTTTGGTCTTTGCTGATACTGATCGTCTCTGAATCAGTAAATTTAAACTGTTCGAGGCCGGTCCATAGATTTGTATTGGCAGATATTGTGGGTGATTGGTCGGTTTTGTGGAGATCGGGCAACAAGTCCCAAATATCCAGTAGCCGTATCGCCTTGAACTCCAGTTGAAGGCGCTGGTCTTTTAGAAAATCCTTCACAAAGTTATTTGCTGGGCTGAACAGTAGATCGGTCGGTGTGCCAGATTGTATAATCTTTCCTTTGTCCATAAGGCATATCCTGTCGCCCAGCTCAAAAGCTTCCTGCACATCGTGGGTAACCATAATGATGGTTTTTCTTTTTAACTCATCAAGTGCCTTGAATTCTTTATGAATGGAGGCTCGTGTAATGTTATCCAAAGCACCAAAGGGCTCGTCCATCAATAAAACCGGCGGATCAGACACCAGGGCCCGGGCCAAGCCAATGCGCTGCTGCTGACCACCGCTTAATTCATTGGGGTAAGCATGCAGGTAATCGGAGCTAAGGTGTAGTTTTTCCATTAACTCGGCAGTGCGATCAGCTATTTTCTTTTTATCCCACTTTAATAATTGAGGTACCACGGCGATGTTTTCGGCAACCGTATAATGTGGAAATAGTCCATTGTTTTGTAAAACATAACCAATGCCACGTCTTAGCGTTTCAGGCTGTTCATCGACAATGTTTTTTCCATTAATGAAAATGCTGCCTGATGTTGGCTCTATAAGCCGGTTGATCATTTTAAGGGTAGTAGTTTTACCGCATCCACTTGTACCTAACAGAATGAGGTTCTCTTGTTCCTGAACTTCAAAGCTAATGGTATCAACCGCTTTAACTTTACCAAAATGCTTGCTTATATCTTTAACCTTTATCATAAGCGGGGGTTAATCCTCCAGGGTCATAAACAAGTTATTTAATGATTCTGAATACAGGGGATGAGCAAACACACAATAGCGGATCCGGTCGTACGTAATGCCGCCCTCCATCGCCATTTGCAGCACGGTCATGATCTCTCCGCCTTCGGGGCCTAAAACAGTAGCTCCTAAGATCTTTTTTGTTTTGGTGTCAACAATAGCTTTCATAAACCCACGGGTATCCCCGGTTTCTATAGCGCGGGCTACGTGGGCCATGGGTAATTTGGCCACTTTGAAATTTAAGCCTTGTTTTTTAGCTTCGGTTTCATCTATCCCTACCCGGCCCAACTGTGGGTCGGTAAACATACAATAAGGAACTGGGCGATCATCTGTATTCAGATCTTGTTTTTCGATGAGATTTCGGTAAACAATGGTATAATCGTTATAAGAGATGTGTGTAAATGCTGGCCCTCCTTTTGCATCACCAAGGGCGTATATGCCGGGAGTGCTGGTCTCCAGTTTGTTATTTACTTTAATATTACCCTTTTCGTCTACAGCCACACCTGTACTGGATAAGTTAAGTGCCTCTGTTTGCGGGGTGCGGCCAACGGCTACTAATACATGTGTGCATTTGACCTTTTTTTCTTTACCATGTACAGATATCGTGGCGGTTATTTTACCACCTTTTTTCTGATTAAATCCTGTAGCTTGTGTTTGGTTATAGATAGTAATGGCTTCGGCCTCCAATATCTTTTGCATTTCGATAGAGATATCTTCGTCTTCGTGTGATACGATCCTGGCTGATTTTTCTAATATAGTAACCTTGCTGCCAAACCGGCGAAACATTTGCCCAAACTCCAGGCCGATATAATTACCACCCAATATCAATAAATGCTCAGGAACATAATCCAGATCGAGTATAGTTGTTGATGTCAGGTAGTCAATATCACTCAAGCCCTCTATTTTGGGTATGAAAGGGTTATCGCCGGGGTTCAGAAAAATAAGATCAGCCTGCAGAGTTTGTTTTTTGCCATTATTCAACTCTACCTGAATAGTTTTATGCCCAGTGAAAGTAGCTTCGCCAAATAATACATCAAGGTTTTGAGTTTTTTCTGCCGCATGCAGCCCCCCATTGCGTGAACGAAGTACGATCTCGTCTTTGCGTTTTTTGATCTGAGGCATATTCACCGAAAACTTTTTTATGAGTACACCAAGCTCCGCGCTTTTACTGGCCATGTAAGCAGCTTTTGCCGATGCCACCATGGTTTTTGTAGGTGTGCAACCATCATTTACGCAGGTACCACCATAAAATCTTTTTTCGACAATGGCAGTTTTTTTGCCCGCAATAGCCAGTTTTTTGGCTAATGGTGCACCCGCTTGCCCGGCGCCGATAATAATGGCATCGTACTTCTTCATGTTTACTCGGTTACTTTAACACCTTTCCAGAAAGCCACATAATTGGTAATGTGGTTTGCCGCTTCCTTCGGTTGCGGATAATACCATGCGGCATCCTGGTTTTTTTTACCATCCACATTCAGGGTATAATAAGATGCCAGTCCTTTCCATGGGCAAGTAGTATGAGTATCGGTATTTTCAAGGTATTCGGCCTTAACGCTTTCTATCGGGAAATAGTGATTATTTTCGACCACGATAGTATCATTACTTTCAGCGATGATCTGATCGTTCCAAATTGCTTTCATAAAGTATGTTTTATTTATTTATAAAGATAGCTTTAACATGGCAAACATTTACAATGATAAATGGACGATTTTGTTTGAAACCTCTTTAAAAAGGGGGCCATTTAGGGCTAAAATATTTTTTTTAAATTTTATTTTTAATTTATCTATAAAGCTATATCTTTGCAATCCCAAAACAAGGGAAAATAAATAAAAAAG
Source organism: Mucilaginibacter sp. 22184 (assembly GCF_052045695.1). Classification (NCBI taxonomy): domain Bacteria; kingdom Pseudomonadati; phylum Bacteroidota; class Sphingobacteriia; order Sphingobacteriales; family Sphingobacteriaceae; genus Mucilaginibacter; species Mucilaginibacter sp. 22184. The sequence goes on along the minus strand of NZ_JBQEPI010000001.1, from coordinate 570,126 downwards.
GCCCGTTCGTCTAGGGGTTAGGACAGGAGATTTTCATTCTTCAAACAGGGGTTCGATTCCCCTACGGGCTACTAAAAACAATATCGAAAGATGCTAAAAACCTGCAAATCAAATGATTGCAGGTTTTTTTGTTTATGTCAAAACGCCATTTTATGCACCAAATTACCACAAAAAAGGGACAAATTCGGTGCGTACCTAAATGGTAAATAACTACGCACCGAATTGTTCATAATTATTTGATTGTCAAGATGTTCAAATGGTGAATATCTTGATGAAAGCAGGCTGCAAACTTACTTTTGTTTCACTTTTAAGCTTGTAATTATGAAAAGTAATTTCCATCTGCTTTTTTACCTCAGAAAGCAAAAAAACTACAAAGGGGGCCCGATGGCCGTTTACATGCGCATTACCGTAGATGGCAAACGTGTAGACATGTCTGCCGGACGTGAATGTGATCCGGCCAAATGGAACAGCCATGCAGGTCGGGCCATCGGTACAAAGGAAGAAATCAAATCGCTTAACAATTATCTGGACAGCCTGCAAACTAAAGTTAGAAATGCGCACCAGGTGCTGATTGATGCCAACCAGCACATCACTACTGAAAGCCTTCAGAATCAGTTCACAGGAAAAACAGAAAAGAACCGCTATCTGATGCAGCTCTTTGCTGAACATAATGCGAAAATAAAAGCATTGATCGGTAATGGGTTCGAGGCGAATACACTAAAGGGATATAATACGTCTGAAAAACACCTTACCGGCTTCCTGCAAAAAGCATATGGCAAAACGGATATAGAGATCGGGCAATTAAACCACGCCTTTATTACTGGCTTTGAGTTTTACCTGAAAGCAGATTGTAAAATTACCGGGGTGTCTGCTGCCAAGTATATTAAACATCTTAAAAAAATAGCGAATCACTGTATTGCAAACGGCTGGCTAAAGCAAAATCCATTCATTAATTTTAAATCTGCTGCAAAGGCAAAGGAGCGCACTTTCCTTACACAGCAGGAACTGGATAGTATTACGACATCCCCGAAGATTACGATTGATCGCCTGAAGCAGGTAAGAGATATTTTTGTTTTTTGCTGTTACACGGGTTTGTCTTATGCGGATGTAAAGAAACTAAGGCGCAACGAGATTGGTATAGGCATAGACGGCGAGCAGTGGATATTTACCAGTCGCCAAAAAACGGATACTTCATCACGCATACCATTGCTTCCTGTAGCTTTAGCAATATTAAACCGCTATCAGGATCATCCGCAGTGTGAAAATAAAGGACTGCTATTACCTGTATTGAGTAATCAAAAAATGAATGCTTACCTCAAAGAAATAGCTGACTTATCGGATGTTCTTAAACACTTAACTTTCCACTTGGCAAGACACACATTTGCCACAACAGTTACGCTATCCAATAGCGTACCGATAGAAACGGTCAGCAAAATGTTGGGGCATACCAATATCAAAACTACCCAGCATTATGCTAAGATATTGGATTTAAAAGTGAGCCAGGATATGGCCGCTCTCAAACAGAAATATCTAACCGTTTAATAATTAAAACTCTATAGGGTGGTAAAATGGCACTCTATAGGGCTTATTCCCACCTTACCCTTTCAATCTAAAAAAATGGAAAAGCAATTGATACCTGATGAAATCATCATGAATAAAATCTATTATATCCGTGGGCATAAAACAATGCTGGCCAGCGATTTGGCGGAATTATATCATATTGAAACACGTGTTTTAAATCAATCAGTAAGTAGAAATCTAAAAAGATTCCCGCCCGACTTCATGTTTCAGCTTTCGGAAAACGAATATTCATCATTGACATCACAAATTGTGGTGCGTCTTGAAGCGACGAGAGGTCGCATGCTGTTAAAACGATGGTGGTATGGCCCACCGCAGGGGCTGACAGACAGATCCTGCAAACCAACCGGTGGTGCTTTCATCCGAAAGGCGATGGTACTAAGCGACCGGGGAAAAGGCAGCGTGATAGCTGTCAGGTACGACACGAATAGCTGAACGAAAGTAAATTACCTTCTTAAAACATCGATATGTGAAGGAAATTCTGTCAAAATGGAAGAGCTCACAATCTCATCCAGACAAAGCTTTGCGGCAGTAAACTGAAGCTGGCTAAGCGGCAGGCGGTGCATAGGTAGCAGGAATCCGTGTCAGGCGATTTAACGGAACAAGAGAACTTGCATTGTCTAAATTAGGGGAACGCACAAGCAGAGAACCTGTAAGGTAAATACCGCAAGACGATGCAGGGACGGATTCAGCCGTAGTAGTGATGACGACCTGCGAAAGCAGGTAAGAGCAAAGGGCTGAACCAGATTGGTTTCAATTTAAACAACAACTTTAAAAGGGATGATTGATTATTACGAAACAAAAACACATCCAATCACCAAAAGAATGGTGCTGGATGCTTACAAGCATGTAAGAGACAATGGGGGAAGTGCTGGCATTGACGGAATAAGCATAAGCGATTATGCCGAACATCTATCTGGATATTCTGAAGCCGTTGATCAATGCGTTCCGAAAAAAAGTTCATCGAGTTCCATGACACTTTGACCATGCTAAGTACCTGAACCAGATATTTAAAATTTGATTTCATCAACCCAACTAATTGGTCAAATGGGCATGGAACAGTAGGTCAGGCATGACGGAATATCCACCTGATTAGTTCAAGCATATATTACTTATGGGATAGAATTCGTAAATTCTAATTTATGCAGTTCGAAAATAGTCCTTTACTTTTCATAAAACGACTCCTTTAAACCTAATATTCGATATACTGGAATATTGTTCATTTTCCTAAATGTAATATTTAATCAAGTTATTAACTTTAGGTTAAAATCTAACCTATGCGTGAACAATACTTCAAACACCGGTCACCGTTCGATTTTAACAAAGACTCTAATGATATAGGTCGCCCACTTTTTTGGAATAAAAAAGTTGAGGACAACCACTTTCTCAATTTGCTTTATCGAAAGAGGGAACAAGAATTCGATGAATTGTATAAATACCACCTGCAATTCTTTTTAGCTAACTACGATGATGCAACCAAACAGGAGTATTTTAGGTATGTGTGGGAAGTCATACAGGATGCCATTGCACAATTAAGACATAAGGACAGGTACACCTCCGGCCATGCCCTTAATTTCCGGAATAAATTTCACCTTAACCGGTTTGCAGAATATCTTCAAGGTATCGATGAGTGGAACCTTGGCCGTACCCAGGCTGAGATCATCGCGGAGAAGGAAGGCCAGATCAAGATACTCAAAGAACAGTTGCAACGCCTTATGGACGAGCGTAGGGAGGCTGAGAAATTGGATACCGACTACCCGATCAATATTGCCGGCGGTCATTTCCTCACTGTGGTTGACCTTTTCAAGAAGATTGAGGCACTAAAAGTAGGCGATAAGGAACTGGTATTTTCGCAGATGCCCATCACCTGGGCCAAACTGATCTGCCGGTACTTTCAGGAAGACGGTGAACCGATAAAATTAGACCGTGTGCGGCGCTACTATCCACGTGACGCGAGTAATCCGAGTGGCAGGTCATCTGCTATTCCTTCCGAAAACCAGTATTTCAATATCATTTCGGCAAAACGCAGGGCAAGTTAAGACCGGATTTTAGGTTCACTTTTCTTTTGCAGGCAAACGTTAACAATTGCTTCTAAACTACTCAGCACATTCTTTTTCAGCACTATGCTTTGCCTGTCGTTACCATAGCTTGGCTTATGGTAATGAACAATATCGCCATGCACACATCTTTGCTTCGTATCCGGCACCGACGGGATAAGTATTAAGTAACGATTTAACGAAGGAGGCGATTATGCAAGCAAGTGAATTGATCACTAAAGGAGATCTGAATGAATTTAAAAGCGAACTATTAACAGAAATTAAGAAACTCGTTCAACTGGACGGTCAGGGCCAGTCCAAAAAATGGCTCAAAAGTAACGAGGTAAGAAAGCTGCTCAAAATATCACCAGGCACCTTACAGAACCTGCGTATCAACGGTACATTGAGTTTTACCCGTATCGGCAGCATCATGTATTACAAGCTCGACGACATCAACAAGCTACTGGAAGGAGGTCTGCAATGAGTATTCATAAAATTGCGGTGAGTGAACTTGCCGGTTACAGCAAGCTGCTCAAACGCATGAGCATGGACGGGCGACTGAATACTACACACATCAGCTTGTTCAGCGCATTATTCGTCCAATGGCAACGCGCTGGTTTCAAAAGCCCGTTTTCTGTTACCAGAAAGACACTGATGGCTTTTAGCCGGATAGCCTCTATTGCAACATATCACAAGTGTATCAAAGAATTTGACGAATATGGTTACATCCGTTATCAGCCGTCATACCATCCCAAACTCGGCAGCCAGGTTTACTGGCCTGCCGGTTGGGAAGTATAGCCCGGTATTTTATATCGGTATATCCGTATCTCGGGCTATAAGGATAACCGCATATCGGAATAACCGGTTATTCCGATATAGATATAGTCAGATATTCAGCTATATAATTACAAATCCGGTGTAGCCCTTGGCTGCACCGGTAAAGATTTGCTTCGCAAATCAGGAAAAAAGTGCCGGTCGCTTCGCGAAAGCGGAGGGAGCGAGCGGAAGTCGGGCGCACCCGACTTTTTCCGCTCGCCCTGCGGGGCAGGGCCGGTTCGCGTATACCTGCGGTATACTTAACCCCCGCTTAATATGATAGGTTATATTTTCGGTATACCCGGCGGTATACCGATTTTGAAGAAATGGTAGGTAATATGACCAAAGATGAAAATGTAAAAACCATCCGGTTCCCGGTTAAAACGGATGAAAAGCTGCTGAGTTTGGCGAATAAGCATGGTCTGACTAAGCTGGATCTGTTTATCTATATGGTGGACTATTTTTATAAGAGTAAGAAAGATCCCAGGGACCTGAATGATGAGTTGCTAAAAAACGCGATCAATCGCAAGACCGATAATATTGTCGCTTTTATCAAAACACAGGAACAGGACTTATTGATCCCCATGAAGAAGGATTCGGAGCGGATGATTACGGTACAAGGTAAGATCGTGGATTTCTTTAATGATCATATCCTGGTGCATAATGATGAGCAAAAAACGGCTTATGCGGAACAGGCAAAGAACATTGCGCAGATGTCCAAATACCTGTCGGGGTTGGATACCGCGCAATATGATAAAGCAAGGCTGAAAGGCAAGTTCTCAGAGATACTGGAACATTATATCAACAGTCGGGAACAAATGAATGTGCTGACCAAGCAGGTAGAAAAAGATGATTTGATCAGGCATACCAGGAGTATGCTCAGGAATTTATAAGGATTATATCATGCATGTCAATATCACGAAGAGCGAAACGGGTAATAACAAAGGCAGCAGCAGCCAGCTGGTCGCTTACCTGGAGAAGGAGAACCGGTTAGCAGAGCAGTTGAATAACGAACCAGAGTACTGGTTCAACGCCGGAAGAAATAATATCCAGGCTTATGAAGTCAGGCAGGGTATTGACGGTAATGTGGCTAAGCTATCCAAAGATGACGTGAAGTTTTTCCTAATCAATATCAGTCCGAGTGAAAAGGAACAGCTATTCCTGAAATCAAAATTTGGAGAAAAGGGTGCTAAGGTATATCTGAAAGCCTATGCCAATGAGGTGATGGATGCTTACGCGAAGAATTTTAAACGAAAGGGTATTGATGGAAACAAAGATCTGGTGTATTATGGCAAGTTGGAGCATCATAGGTACTATACGTATAAAGATCTGGAAGTAAGAAAAGGAAAGGCAATGCGGGGTGATAGGAAGCCGGGTGAGCAGATGCATATACAGGTCATTGTCAGCCGGAAGGATGCCAGTAATAGTATCAAGTTGAGCCCTTTGAATAATTCAAGAGGGACCAATGCTGCGCATAGCCTGCAAGTAGGTCAGTTTGACCGGGTCGCTTTCAAGCAGGCTACAGAAAGATTGTTTGACAAAGCTTTTGGTTATGAGCGGGAGGTCGGGGAATCTTTTCGTTATGTTAACACTTTAAAGCATGGTTCTTATGAACAGAGGCAGGAAGTCAAAGAACAGCAAAAACAGGAACAGGTGGCTAAAATAGAAAGGCAGCAAAGCTATCATCAGGGTAAGGGGCTTTTGGATATATTATTGGATGGGCAAGGTGTTTATGTGGCTCCCGCACAGGATGACAGTACAAGGAAGAGAAGAAAAAAGAAGCGTGGGCATGACCTGGATCAAAGTTATGGCCAATCGATGTGATAGATGCTCATTGGCCGCTTGGCTGCGGCAGACGGTGAAATACCACCACGCGCTTCGCTCCGGGCTGCATTCCACCGCCAGCCTCGCCATTGCACGCAGGCAAGTATTCGTTCCTCATACACGCCTGCTGGGCTGACGCGCAAAATATCGGTTGGTCATCGCACCGCGGTCACAAAATTAGCCACGCAGGAAAAATGTCAAGTATTTATAAACCACGGCTATCGCCGCGGCCCTTGACAGTTTTCCTGCTATCGGCTCCGGTTGTTTAAGCGGTGAATGCCCTGTGTGTTTATGATACCGGGCTCAGCCGTTGTCGGGGCCGGGGTCTGTGGTTTGGAAAATTTTTCGGGGGCGTTTGTTTTTGATCGCTTGTTCTCCGGGCCGGTTAACTTTTACATAGGTATGCAAGGGCCTTTCGTTAAGGGTTTTGACCTTGGGGGATACGCCTTGTGGTCTGGTCGCTATTTTCAGGGTTAATAGCCGGTCACCCGATGGTTGATTATGGAAGGCTGCGATAGCCCGGTTGGCGGCGGCTTCATTCTGCATTTCCAAAAAGGCGTAGCCTTTGCATTTTCCGGATTTTCGGTCGCGGACGATTTTAATGGTTTCAATATCACTATAGGGGCCGACGAGTCTGGTGATATCCAGTTCGCTGATGTCAAGCGGGAATCCGCTAATCCCTTGCCCTACCCCGAGAAAAGAGTCGGAGTCCGTGACAGGTTCCTTGCTAATAGCTTCGGTTGCTTAAACGGTACAATAGCCTGGCGTGTGCAATAAGGAGAATAGTGTTTCATATTTCCGAGACAAGCCCGTAAAGCTATTTTTCTATTTTCAATTCACTAACCAATTTAGAAAGATTCCTCAACAAAAGAACCTCAGCGTTAATGCGGCCATTTTTTATTGACTTTAAAAAAGTCTCAATATCATTTTGGAGCGGAGCTATGTTGCGGATTAGTCTTGCCTTTTGCCAATCCCTGCTATTGGTAATCAATAACCTCCGCTCATGTTCATCTGGGACACCCCATTTTTTCAAGAATGGCAAAAGAGGTTTCAGTTTATCGGGGAAGGGGGCTGAAGAAAGTAACCTCTTACTTTTAATCACAAATATATTCTCGCTTTCGTTGATCAGGTTGATAGTTTCATTAATAATGGGAACAAGGTCTCTCTTATTTTGCAAGGTTAGAAACATACCATTCTCCCGAATGATGATCGCCTCATCATCTGCTAAATTAAGAGCGTGAAAGTATTTCTGAAGACTAGGCCAGAACCGGTTAAAATCCTCACTTAAAAAAGGATCGTATTTAAACCGGCTCGCCGTGCCAAAATGTTTTTCATTCAATAGAAATAGATCATAGTCGGTATCAGTTCGATTGACTGGGCGATCAATTGCAAAGGCCTGGTCCGGATTATTGACCGATAAAGTAAAATCTGAGAATACTATTATTCTAACAGAAAATAATAGTCCGTACTCATCAATATGAACTTGATAGCTCTTATAATTATCAATGATCAATGCCCGGAAAGATTTTTCGTTAAAATTCTTACTGGCGGCTTCTTGAGACTTAGTCGTACAGCCAAATTGATTGGCGATTTTTTGCAGGTAATCCATATTAGTGTAAGGTGAGCAGTTAGCAGAAGCTCCATACTAATATCAATAATTCATTTCGGTTTTTCAAACAATCTGGGAGTCATGCTAAAATAAATCAACAAAAAGCAATGGATATTTTCACCAAGTAAAAACGTAAAACCACGTATTGTAAATTTCATATAGATTGCATAGGTTTATCAGGTATAAATAATTAACTATTACCTTATCATGAAGCGACTCCTAGCCTTTTCTCCATTGAGGAAACATGATGCAATGATCGATCCGATCATGAGTCATCCTCCAGGTTTTCATACGATGATTTCCCCGTTTTCGATTAATAATTCCTTTGTTAGCAATTACCGCAATCCAACATACAATGAATTCCTTTAGTTCTAAATTTCACCTGGCCTTATATTTTCTAATCGCTTTTTTTTCAGTCGAGTCCTTCGCGCAAAATGATCCAAAGAATCCCTTTATGGCAACAGAAGTATTGCCGCCTGCTCCAAACGCGGCACAGCTGGGAAAATTTGGGGGACTTACCCCAGGCTTATTTTCCGGAGCCGCGAAACAACAGATTTCTTTATATACGATCAAGACAAGAGATCTGGAGGTGCCGATTAGCTTAAGCTACTCTTCCAATGGTGTTAAAGTAGATGAGGTTGCTTCCCATGCTGGTACCAATTGGGTGTTGAATTTTGGTGGCGTGATCAACCGAACAGCATATGACGTACCGGATGAGTTTGGCACTTTTGTTGCCCCGCCGAACGGATTTGATAGCCTTACCCCAGCGCTTTTTAATTATTTGAACACAGCAGTAAACAACGATTATAGCGGTCAGGATACACAACCAGATATGTTCACGTTTAATTTTAACGGGGAAGCGGGAAAATTCATTCTGGATGCTCAGAAAATACCTGTATTGCTTGATAAATCTAATTTGAAGATCGAGCCAAATTTTACGGGGCTGTCCTGGAACTTTAAAATAACAACAGGTAATGGTGATCAGTATTTTTTTGGAGGAAGTCAGGCGACGGAGAGTAGTAAAACATATTCTGGAGGAGGACCAAGTTGCGGGAAGAGTTACGGATCACCCATTCCGACGGCCTGGTACCTCAATAAAATAAAATCCGTTAAAGGGGATTCTATTGTTTTTAAATATACCGCGACAAACGAGTTCTACAGCGCTTCCGTTAACGAATCGATGACTCGCACAGCACCCACAGGAGCGGGAATCTGGAGTTGCCAGCCTCCGGGCTGCACCAGTGGGTGTGGTTCAACGGGCGGTACGTGCGTCGTTATTAACGACGACAAAATCTGCTCCACCTCGTTGAGTGTTCAGGGTGTCGCGTTAAGCGAAGTTGATTTTGATCAGGGGAAAATTACCATTGATAATATTGCACGGGGAGATGTACAGGGCGATATTCTGGTAGGCAATATCAACATCTATAGTAACACTAAAACATCCCTTCTTAAACAGTTTACATTAGGTTATGTATATTCGAATAGCGGGTTAAACTATATTTCCAATAGCTATATTGGGAGCAACGAAAAATCCAGACCTTTTTTACAGAGCATAAATGAGAAGGACCTTAACGGAGTCGTCGCTCAAAAGTATAAATTCAGTTACGAAGATATCAATGGATTACCCCCTCGCTTATCATTTGCCCAGGACCATTACGGATATTTCAATGGGAAGAACAATACCATTTTTATTCCTGTAGCGGACGACCCTTATATCAAATCTTATTTCCCTGCAAGCATGGGCAACCGAACCCCCGATTCTCTATATGCCAGAAAAGGTTTATTAACCAAAATAATTTATCCTACCGGGGGCAGTGATAGCTTAGTCTATGAGCCACATAAGGGAATGATACAGGTGACTATTCCACCTACTGTTAAGGACATATCCACCAATGCAACCGGTACCGGAACAAGAACAGGGGTAACCACCTCTGTAACTTCAAGCACCATTTTGAAAGTTGCACCTTCGACACTAACGTTATATTGCGACGGTCTTGCTGGCCCCGGAACTTACGATACCGTACACCAATTCGCGGAAGCGGAAGTAGACGATGCGGCAACGGGAGCAAGAGTACTCTATTTAAAGGCCCTCCCTTTTGAAAATAAAACGGGGGCAGTTAACCTGAGTGCGGGTCATTCCTACATCCTGAAAGTGACGGCCTATGGTTCTGTTATAGGTGGTAGCGCGGATTTGTCTTATTCGGATGGGAATCCCACCTATCAGAGTGTGTTAGGGCAATTTGGAGGTATGCGGGTGGCGAAGGTCATCACTTTCGATCCGGTGCAGAACAATACACAAGTAAAGAGATTCTATTATGGAGACTTGAATAATTTAAATAACAGCTCCGCAAATAATATTATTGACGGGGATAATGTTCTTTACTACAAAGGCTATCGGACTATCACTCAATGCGAAACTTTTTGTACGTATACCCAGGGTAGTTCTAGTAGCATGTATAACCTTTTTGTGTACAGCGATGAGAACGTAGTATATAATAGTGTAATCGAGGGTTTGGGGAATAATTTTGAAAATGGCGGCGTTGAGCATATTTACTCTGTTCACGCGGATGTACCCGCCCATACTACTATGGGTAATGATACCAAAGGAGCCCCTCTTTCCAACGCGGGCTGGGATAACGGCCGAGAAATCAATACCAATTATTTTAAAAAGAATGGTACAAATTTTAATTATACCAGGAAGATCTATAATCATTATAAGTTGGACAGCAGGGGTTCTGAAAGCCACTACGGTTATGTCATTTCCAGTGAGTACGATCGTCAGCACACTCCGCTAGAAGAGCGGGATTTTGACCGGTTTGACGTATCACAATACAACCTGGACTCCCATTGGGTGTATAAGGATACCACCAGAACAACGGAGTACGATGCTGCACAAAATCTGATTGCTTCTCATCTGGAAGTAGACCGCTATGATAACCCTGTTCATTTCAACTTGACCAGGAATCAGATCACAAAAAGCACCGGACAGCTTATAACCACACTGATCACGTATCCGCAGGATTATACCAGCACCAACACGTTTATCACTAATCTCATCAATAATCATGTGCTCGACGTACCCATTGAAACCGTAAAATACCAGCAGAACGCCGATGGCAGTAATACCAATATTTTATCCGGGGTTCTTCGGACTTATAAAACAGATGGCAAAGGACTGCTAGACTCTGTTTATGGTGCTAAAATTATCGCAGCCATTCCGCTAGCCTCTTTCAAATTCTCCAATGCGGCAACAGGTGTTTTACCCATCAGCGGTACTACGGGTGCATATATCAAGTCCAGTACATACGAGCCTCGGCTTAACTCGGTCAGTTATGACGGTTTCGGAAACCTGACTCAACAACACATTCAGAACGGACTAAACATTTCCTATAAGTGGGGATATAATGGTAATTATCCGATCGCAAGGATAAGCAACGCAGCACCCAATGAATTCTATTCCGAAGGGTATGAAGAAAGCACAGCAAGTGGTGTAACAACGGGAACAGGCCATACCGGTATTAAGTACACGACCAACGCGACTGTCAGTTGGTCGAAACCCAATAGCCGTAATTATGTGATCACCTATTGGTACCGTAGTGGTGGTGTATGGAAACTTCAAACGGAACAGGCTTATACCGGACCCACATTTACCATGTCTGGCGGCGACGCCTACGACGATGTTCGCATTTATCCGGCAGATGCTCAGTTGACCACCCTGACGTTTGATCCGATAATAGGAGCCACAAGCAGTACCGATTCTAAAGGGGAAACCACCTATTTTGAGTATGATTCCTTCCTCCGTCTATTGAATACCAAAGATAAGGACAGGAATATTTTGAAAAGCTATGATTATAACTATCGCCCATAACTATTCTATTTAGACCTTATTCAGAGCAAGATGCAATCACCATATAAAAACAAAACTCAGCCGTATCTGGTCCTGTTAGCAATTCTGCTATGGGCTTATCAGACTAATGCACAATCCACAACACAGAATTATGTGCGGACGAGAACACCCAGAAGAGCAATCCCCACCAACGTAAAGTTGGATGCACTCACAGGTAATAAAGACTCCGTTGAATCTGTTATACAATATCTGGACGGCTTAGGAAGACCTATTCAATCTATCCAGGTAAAAGGCTCGCCCTCAGGAAAAGATGTAGTGGCGCCCTATACCTATGATGCATATGGACGGGAAGTGACAAAATATTTACCCTATTCGGCTACTGCTTCAGATGGTAGTTATAAGGCTGATGCCTTAACGGTTGGTGGCGGCCAAGCCCAATTTTATGCCGGGCCGCCATTAGGTGTTGTTTCGACGAGCAGCCCATTTTCTGTAACAAACTTCGAACCTTCACCATTGAACCGGGTAACGGAGCAAGGAGCCCCGGGTGTATCCTGGCAACCAGTTCCAAACAATACAACGGGCCATACCGTTAAGACGACTTATATCAGCAACAATGCCACAGTATTGACGGACACCAGTAATAGCAGGCTTGTTGTATTGTATACAGTTAATATTAACAATGACCAAACAAGGACCCTTAGTAGGACCGGGAATTATGCTGCCGGCCAGCTGTACGTTACGGTTATGAGGGATGAAAACAATAAAGGTACCAGAGGTGGTTCTATAGAGGAATATAAAGACCTCGAAGGTCGCGTTGTACTTAAACGAACTTTTAATTTTGTACCGGGATCGTCTCCTTCATTGCAGTTCCTATCAACTTATTATGTCTACGATGATATAGGTAACCTGGCCTTTGTATTGCCGCCGGGTGCCAACCCTGATAATGGCCTAAGCAGCGCTGCAAATCAACCGGTATTGGATAATCTTTGCTACCAATATCGCTATGATCAAAGAAATCGTTTAACAGAAAAGAAGCTGCCAGGCAAGGGCTGGGAATTTAATGTTTACAACTCCTTAGATCAGGTCATTTTCAACCAGGACGCCAACCAGCGGGCACAAAATCCCCAAATCTGGACCTATACGCAATATGATGTACAGGGAAGAGTAGCCATGACCGGTATTTGGTCTTCAGCAGGTGCAACCGGGAGTACGGGTGATGCTAACATTTCCGCGCCAAGCCATGCTTTAAAACAATGGCTGGAAAACTGGGCGAGCCAGCAAACGGCTTTATGGGTAAGCCGGGATAACACCACAGCCACGGGCTATGGTGTCCTTAACCCACAAGGGAAAATACTAACGGTCAATTATTACGATGATTATAATATTGTCAACCTTCCAAGTGTATATAACGCGATCACTTTAGCAAGTTCAATGACCCGTAGTTTACCAACGGCTAGTAAAACGGTAGTATTAAATACGATCAATAATCCTACGCCGGATATGCTATGGAACGTCAGCTATTATGATGATTTTGGACGCACCGTCCGGAACTACAAACAGCATTACCTTGGCGGAACCGCTAATACTGGGAACTTTGATGTTGTGCTCAGCTCCTATAATTTCAATGACCAGTTAATCAATGCTAACCGCAGACACTTCACAGGAACTGCGACGCCCCGTGTTACTATCGCGAATCAATATTTTTACGACCACCTTGGGCGAAAAACACAAACTACTGAGCAGTTAACGAATAATGCCCTGGCGGCAGATACCAAAGTAACGCTTTCAAAAATTGATTATAATGAAATCGGGCAAGTATGGAAAAAGAACCTTCATAGCACCGACAACGTCAGTTTTAAACAAACAATTACTTATGGATATAATGAGAGGGGATGGCTTTCTGCAAGTTCTTGTGACCAATTTGTTTTGCAACTGAGTTATAACGGTGGAACGACACCGCAATATAATGGTAATATCGCCAACCAGACTTGGCTAACAGCAGGCAGCAGTGTGAAGGCCTATACTTATCGGTACGATCAACTAAATCGGCTAAATTTCGGCATCTCCACAGATGGGTTTTCCGAACGCAGCATCAAATACGATCTGTTAGGCAATATCAGCAATTTATCTAGGGTATATAACAATACACTCATCGATAGTTTGACTTATAATTACCTGGTAGGTGCGAATGCCACTAATCAGGTACAAAGTATAACAGACAAATCAATTGATGCCGGAACCAAAGGCTATAAATCCGGGACTTTTACTTATTCCTATGATGGTAACGGGAACATGACCATTGACAATAGTAAGGGTATTTCTGTCGGTTATAATCTGTTGAACTTGCCACAGGATATAGGACTAGGTAGTGTACCCCTTTCAACTTACGCCTATGATGCAACAGGAGAAAAACTTAGTAGACTAGCAGGTACGGCCAAAACAGATTATATAGCAGGCATACAATATGATGGGACAGCGGCGTCCTCAACCCTTAGTTTTATACAAACGGAAGAAGGAAGAGCTTTACCGAACGGAACTACATCCTATAATTATGAATACTCATTAACTGATAATTTAGGTAACAGCCGGGTGAGTTTTGATATGGGAACGGGAGTAGTGAGGCAGGTGCAGACGGATGATTATCTGCCATTTGGAATGGAGATCAGCAGAACTGTAAACGCGGCAAAAAACGAATATCTTTACAATACGAAGGAGTTACAAGAGAACATTCAACTATACGATTATGGCGCGCGTTTTTATGATCCGGTAATTGCTAGATGGACGAGTGTGGATCCGCTGGCGGAGAAGTCGAGGAGATGGACACCTTATAACTACGCTGAAAATGATCCGATTCGAAATATAGATCCTGACGGTATGGATGTTGTTTATGGTGGCGGCGTGAATGGTGGCGATTTATACACAGGTACGGATGCTCACGAAAAGTTCAGAAGCTTGCAGCAAGAGTATAACACTAAAACCACAGATCCTTGCTGTGAAGTTAGGCCAGCTCAAGTAGAAAAAAGTAATACATTTGTAAACGAAAAGGGTGAATTAATCAAAAAAGGAGGTAAATTTACTAGCATATCTGCATTTTTGGCTTATGTTGTAGTTGAACTATTTTCTTCGCATGATGACCCGGCCAAAGATCTCCAAAATGCTTTCGATAATGCAGCGAAGTATAACTTTAGAAACGCAGACGCAAATGAGGGTCTTGCAAATGAACTTGTAAGAAATGGCTACGGGAATGTGAGGTTCGATGAAGACGATGATAATGACACCTACGTATATAGAGGAGGTCCACCATCAGCTGGAACTATGACACCAAGACCTTCAGACCTAGATGGATTATCGACTTTTACAACATCGGCTGAAGCAAAAGCCAAACTAGGCGTGCCGATCACCTCCAAGATTAGTGTCAATTCATTGCGAAGACTTGGCCTACAAGTAGTCTATCGCGGTACGCATGCCAGTATAAGGCCTGCCACTGCTAAGGAATTGGCTGAGTGGGCTGCTACAAAGGCAGGCCTACAACATGGGGGAAACAGCCATGTGAATACGAAAAAAGTACAAGCATCAGTAAGAGGTATAGAATAAGTTATGAGAAACGAAAATTATATTCCCAAAGACACTCGTGATATTACAGCTGTTGAACGGCTTAAACATTTGCCATTTGAAACAATCAAAAAGGATATTCCGAAATTATTGGAATGGCTTCAGGACACACATTGGGAGGTTGCTCCGGGCATCGCCGAATATTTAATCCCTCATGTTAATGAAATGACGAAAGAGTTGTTATTTGTTCTAAAGACAGACGACAGTACGTGGAAGTACTTTCTTATTAATATCTTGATTGCGCGATCAAAACATAAACTGACTCCCGCATTAATAAGTGAACTTAAGAGAATCGCTGAACGTCCCACAAATATTGAGATCGAGGATACAGTTGATGATGCAGCAAAAAGCGTACTAGCAAATAAATTGTTATGTGACTAGGACTTATATCTTTCGCTACCGGCTCCTACCGCAAGTTGTTCGTTTGATACCATATTTTTTCTACATGATGCAATTGAAATACTTCAATATCACGAAAATTATGAAACTGGTATCCTAAGTCAATCGCCAATGGTATAGGTGCAAGTCCAAAATACAATACTTTATGTCCGGCGTTTGATCTTAGTTTCGGTTCAATGCTATCAAAAAAGAGTTTTCGCTGGTTCA
This sequence comes from Mucilaginibacter sp. 22184, assembly GCF_052045695.1. Taxonomy (NCBI): domain Bacteria; kingdom Pseudomonadati; phylum Bacteroidota; class Sphingobacteriia; order Sphingobacteriales; family Sphingobacteriaceae; genus Mucilaginibacter; species Mucilaginibacter sp. 22184. The sequence continues at coordinate 554,198 of NZ_JBQEPI010000001.1, read as the reverse complement.
TAGCGATTTGGACCTGATCGGTGTCGTATAGATTTTCAAGTCTTAACACAGCTGGAGCAACCGAAATGAATTGCCGGTCAAGGCTTTTCCAATCTTCAGGCAAGGCAGCGATACACTCTTCATTGGTTATTGGCTGAAAAAAATTGTGCTTTATAATGATTAAGCCTTTTGGCGTATTACTCATAATGCTTCAATTTTAGATTCTATTATTAATGGTGTTGGTTCAGTATTGCTGAGGACTTTATAATATAATTCTACATCGAATGGTTTGTCATGATCTATGGCGTAATAAACGGCCTGCTTACAGTTGTATTAAATCGGAGAAACTGTAGGGGACCGTTTTTGTGCCGATAAAATCTAACAGCTTTTTCAAATCCTGTTTCGTGTGTATCACCCCTTTAAAAAGCATATCTAAAACAGCTTCCAGCTTTTTACCCGTAGGGCGTTCAAAGTTAAGTTGAAGCGCCGTTCTCCTCCTGACTGCTGGATCTAAAACATTTACCCGGTTTGTTATCATAATTACGGCAAGGTTTTTCTTGCTTTTTTTTATGCCGTCAATTTGCTTAATTAAAACGTTCAGACCTGCGCGATCCTCATGATGCGCCTGGTTTTGCGACCTACTTGTCGCCAGGTCATCGGCCTCATCAATAATTAGAATGCCTGTTTCTCCATCTTTTAACTTCGCTTTGGCTGATTCAAAGGCTTCAGTCACCCGGTTTGAAAGTTCCCCTACCATGCCGCCACCACGAATATTTGATGGTGTTTCAAAGACCTTTACCGGATGTCCCAGCGCTAAAGCAAGTGGTGTACCTATGGTTTGCGCTAATGCCGTCTTGCCACAGCCAACTTCGCCTGATAGCATGATCAGTGGCGATCCATTTTCGATGTGGGATAATATGCCAAGGCCATTTTTGTAATGTTTCTTTTGCCAAGCTGTCACACGCTGGGGATTTAATATTAATGATAAGGTTTTAAGTAACTCGCTCTTTTGCTCATCAATTCCAACTAATAAGCCGTACTCCCTTTCTGCTTGTTGATCAGGGTGTTTATATTCTACTGATGTAAGTGCTGTATTTACCATTTGTATAAAGATTGTTGAAGGCCGAAGCCCTCTTTGCTAAAAGATTTGTGATATTCCATATTACCTTGAAGGGCATTGCCAGTTCCCCATCCCCAGGCTGTAATCTGTGCGTCAACTTCGGCAATATGAGGTGAAGTTCGGTCAAGGTCAATCAACAATTTAACTATCGTGTTTGACGGAAGCCCCCAAAAGTCCAAACCACCAGATGGTTCATCGGTGTAAATACTGCCGTCAGCTTTAAGCTCGTAATGAATGCCTCCTATTTGAGAGCCATCAGGTTTGCGAAACTGCAATTCGAACGTTCGCATCAATTCTATTTTGCCAGGCGCTACGGATACGGAAGGTGCAGCCAGCGCGGGCGTTACCGCAGGCAGTGAGTACGAAAAGATGTTTGTTGAAAAAACACCCCTTGGACGTAGGGGACAACCCGCAGATATTGCGAAAGCGGCAGTATTTCTGGCTTCCGATGACGCAGCGTGGATCACAGGAGAGCAAATTTCAGTTTCGGGTGGTATGTATGGTTTCTAATTCGTAAAGCTAAAAATTAAAGTCAGTTAACCATATCATTGGTTAACGGGGATTTACCAAACCCTATAGTAAATATATTAAGAATTAAATTATGAAAGTAATAGGCATCCTTGGCGCAGGGCATATCGGCAAAGTCGCAGCCACTCAATTTTTGGCAAATGGTTATCAGGTTTTGATCAGCAATAGCAAGGGACCTGAAACACTTAACAGTGTTGTCTCCAACTTGGAACCGGAGCAAAAGCTGTAACCGTGGCCGAAGCTGCTGCCGCGGACATTGTTTTGATAGCAGTACCCTGGCCAAATATCAAAAATCTTACAAACTCAGGGACTGGAACGGAAAGATCGTGATCGACACCTCCAATCGTTTTGAACAAGGTGACGGAATTGAAGACGACGGATTGGCATCAAGTGAAGTTGTTCAAAATTATTTACCTGGCGCATTGTCCATACGGCAGCGGCAGGCAGCGTATTTCACCACGCGCTTCGCTCCTGGCTGCATTCCACCGCTAGCCTCGCCTCCGCGATACAGGCGTGCTTTTCGTTACCTCGGCACACCTGCCTTTCCCGATAGCTCGTTAAAATAAGATCGTCACAGCACCGCGTCCACAAAATTAGCCACGCAGGAAAACGGTCAAGGGTATATGAACCCCCGATGATAGGATCGGGGCCCTTGACAGTTTCCCTGCTAACAGCTCCGGTTGTTTAAGCGGTGCAACGACACAGTGTGTTTAATTATTTTGGACTCAGAAAGCCTCGGCCGGAATCAGTTACCTGGAAAACTTTTCTGGGACGTTTATTCCTGACGGTTTCTCCGGGCCGGGAAACTTTAACATAAGTATGTGTGGGGCTTTCCGCGATCATTTTACTTTTGATGAGTACAACCTGCGGTTCTTCTGCTATTTTCAAGGTTACAAGATTCTCCGCTACGAGCCATATTAGCTTATGAAGGTTACGGGCGTGAGCGTATCATTAAGTACGAAGCCGTCATGGCCGATATTATCAACCTCGTAGCGTAATTATTTAGCTGCCATCACCTCGTCCATAGCCTTTATAAAAGTTGTTACTTCAATTTCATTTCGGTGTTGGCTTAAATACTTAAGTAGTTGCCGGTGTGCATCAGCCGGGGTAATCAGGTAATCGCCGCCTACGCCATGAAACATAAAAACACCAAGGCCACCACTTTGCTGTACTTTCTTCACAAAATCTATCAGGGCATCACCAGTTACTTGATTGCCTGGTACGCCCCACGAGGGTACTTTTAGCGGGTCGAGGTTCTTAAAATCAGTAATCACCGCATCGGGGCCTCCGCCTATGCGGGCGTATTTGGCAAGTCCTGTTTTGCGGAGCGTGTCAACATAGTTCCGGCCGCCAACTTCAAGTTCTGTACATGGGTAGGCATAGGTGCGGCTACCCGTTTTGCCGTCGAGAGCGAAAAGCAGCGTGTTCATTTCCTTTATTTCGCGCACCATAATATATGGTGTATAATTGGCCGAGTTGTCGGCAGGATTAGCTTTTACGTTTAGCAGGCACGGATGGTACAGGGTATGGTTAGCCAGTTCGTAACCTTTTTTACCTGCCTGGCGCCAGCGGGCTAATGAAGTTTCGGTCATGTTGCCAGTTAAAAAGAATGTAGCGGTAAGGTTCGCCGAATCGAGCTGGGGAATAGCTACGTTTAACTGCGAAGTTAAACCATCATCATAGGTAAGCACAATAATGGCTTTTTTGTGCTTAGTTTGCTGTGCATTGGCAATAATTGATATTATGATTAATAAAAAGAAAATAGATCTTTTCATAAAGGCTGTTTGTTTGATGCTAATATAGAATTTAGATTTGATACATGCTTAAAAAAGGAGGCACTTACGGAGGGTATACAAGCGGGCCGTTGTGTCTGCTTTCAGGAGCTGGCCCGTATTCTAAGACTTTTGCAAATAAATGTTAATGATTATTTGTCGTCTGTTTTAAAAGTTAAAGAAAAATCCATTACGCTATATCCATCATTGGTGCGCATTCTGCTTCCTGCCATATTTAATTGGTATTCTGTATTAGGTTTAAGATTGACTTTCAGAATAACGCTTTTATGGTCATCGGAAAAACTAATTTTCAAGGGCTTGGGGTAATGTTCTAATCCTTTTATACCGGGTCCGAAGAAATAGCGTATCCCATCCAATGGTTTGTCAAAGGTGAAAGTAATTTCTGAAGTGGCAGCATTTACGTTTTGATCACCATTGGACAATGGTGAAACCGAAATAACCTTGGCGCATTTAGCTAAATAGCGTTCGTTATAACCATCAATATCTTTGGCTACATTGGAATAAAAACCAACAATTTTGGGCATAAAGCTTTTTAAGTTCGGATTGGTTTTTCGCTGTTCTTCATAGTTTTCAAGTAGCTTAACTAAGTCGGCCATCCATACAAATCCTAAAGCCTGTTCAGTTTGTATACAGTGTCGTATTTTTATCGTGTCAGCCCCATGTTGTTCCTGGTAAATAATAACAGCAGCCCTGACCAGTGCTTCGTCGAACATGGTCTTCCAATTTCCATATGCTAATCTGCCCATCTTCAGACTTTGCTTATTAAAAATAGTTTCCCCTGACAAAGACAGTGGTTTTTCAAATTGAGTATTGAGTTCGTTAACAAAGGAATGATTAAACTCATGAATCAAAGTAGGCAGATAATTGTCCGGTTCAAAAATAGGGTCGCCTTTTATGTCGAATGTAAAGGCCCCCATTATTGCGTAAACCTTTCTTTGGCCCGAAGTATTGAGATGAGGCCCGTAGTTAGCATAGCCATTGCTCAACCCGATAATTACATTAAAGCTTTCGCCTGCCGCCTGTCCATAAAAGGTAGGATACCAAGCGGTATCAAATTGTCGGAACGTAATTTCAAACCGTTTTTCAGCTATAGAATACCGAACTAATTGGTCACGAAAAAAACCATCACAATCAGCATCCTTATAGAATTGCTTGAGTAAGATAACAAATTTGTTCGCAGTTGCTTCTGTCCACCGTTTATCAGGAAGCTGTTTTCCAAAGGGTATTATCGGACTTAATGAGGGCGCTTGTTGCAAGTCCACTGCCATAGACATAGGTGCATCATAACCAATTTTATCGCTATCTCTAAGGGTGCGCGCGTAGGCGATCAAGGGATGATTTGTAAAACGATCAAAATGGGCATGAATGGCTTTTACATAGCCTGTGTCATTGTCATTTATGTACTCATCATTGCCGGCTAAGCGAAATACAATACTAAGCAGCTCTACTCGTTGATCAACTTTTGGTGAAGTTAACAAAGGATGGGCTTTGGTGAAGGTGGCATATAAAAAGCAAAAAAGCGTAAAGAGAAAAATATGTGTTTTCATTGAGCTTATTTGAAATAAGGATTTCTTGCTAAACGATAAGACGCGCATTAAGTGCGAATGTGACATTATTCCATAAATTCCCCAAACTCAGCTATTAATAATGCTTGCGCCGAAATGGTGTGGTCTCATTCATCATAATCTCCACCCGTACATACGGGACATACAATAATACCGCGTTCATATTGCGCTGTCAACCAATTTTGAAAGGGACGGCTTTTATTTTAAAAAGTCGTCATCCAATAATAATGATGAATCGAGGCCCGGAACAAAAATAAGATCGCCTCTTTCAAGCTCTAGTTGATCAAAAGGAACTAATGCTTCAAAATATAATTTAAAGCTGCTTGGCCCGGAGCTTTCATCCTTGAATATTATCCCGATTCATCCTGTCCAGGCTATCGCTGATCTTTGCGTATAAAGCAATTTGCGATGCTAATCTCTAACATTTGCCTGGCAGTAAAGCTTACGGGACAAGCCGGATAATCAAATATGGAGATAGCATATTAAAAATGCGTTCCGTATCTCGTCCCGGAACGCATCACATTATATTCAACCAACTCCCCGGACCAGGTTCTTTGTAGCAACGTCATTCCGACCGAAGGCTTTTCACCGGGTTGGTCAGTGCTGCTTTGACGCTGTGGTAACTAACAGTGACTAAAGTAATCAGCAAAGCGCCTGCTCCGGTCAATGCAAAAACCCACCAGGACAGTCCGGTACGATAAGTATAATGCTGCAGCCACTGATGCATGAAATACCAGGAGAACGGCACGGCAAAGAGCAACGCGATACACACCAGGATGACAAATTCTTTGGATAAAGACCCCCAGATGCTCATCACCGATGCGCCCAACACCTTGCGGATACCGATCTCTTTGATACGTTGTTCAGCTACAAATGATGCCACTCCGAATAATCCAAGACAGGAGATAAAGATAGCGAGCACCGCAAACACGGAAGCCAGCTTTCCGGTACGTTCTTCGGCTAAGAATTTTTGCGCATATTCACGATCCGCGAATTTGTAATTGAAAGGCGCCTCCTGCGCGAATTTTTTAAAGACAGCTTCGATCCTGGCGAGTGCTACGGATGCAGGCATACCGGCCCTCAGTTTCAAAATGATCACATTGAATGATCGCTCCCGGTCATCCATCAAAAATACCACCGGGGTTACCGGTTCGAAAGGGGAATTCATGACCATGTCTTTCACCACACCCAGTACCTTCCAGTCTTTGCCATGCCATTTGATGGTTTCGCCAACCGGTTCTTTCAGTCCCATCTGCCTGATGGCTGCCTCATTAAACAAAAAGCCTGACGAATCACTCAGGAACTGTCTGGAGAAATTCCGGCCTTCCTTCATCTTCCAGCCTACTACGTTGCCAAAATCGGGATCGACCAGCACGGTGCCGAAAACCTCCTGCCGGTTGGGGTCTTTTCCTCTCCAGCTCAGGTTGTCTGCCGACGACCATGTGGCGGTCGTCGGATTGCCAGACGCGGATACGCCGGATACTGCGCCTGTGTTCAACAGTTCCTGACGGAAAGGGCTATATTCCCTGATCCCGGTATAAGGGATCGATACAAGGTTGTCCCGGTTGTAACCTACCGGCCTGTCCCTGGCGAATTCAATTTGTTTGAAAACAACGATGGTCCCGATGATAATGGTAACAGAAACCGCAAATTGAAGGACCACCAATACTTTGCGGGGCATAGCCGCCGATGGCCCTGCCTTGAAGGTTCCCTTCAATACTTTAACAGCGTTAAAGGATGAAAGGTAAAGAGCTGGGTAACTGCCTGCAATAAGCCCCGTAAAAAGGCAAAAACAAAAGCAGGCCAGCCAAACCAGCGGGTTAGTCCAAATCAGGTGCAGCCGCTTGCCCGAAATGTCGTTAAAAAATGGCAGGCTAAACCAGGCCAGCAGAACAGCGATCAAAAAAGACATGGCGACGATCAAAAACGATTCGCTGAGGAACTGCATTATCAGCTGGCCGCGCAGGGAGCCGATGGCTTTACGTATCCCCACCTCTTTTGCGCGTTTTTCGCTCCTGGCCGTGCTCAGGTTCATGAAATTAATGCAGGCCAGCAGCAGCACGAATAAGCCGATAATGCCAAAAAGCGACACGAACTGCAGGCGACCTGCGACAGCAACGCCGTCCTTAAACTCATAGAGGTGCCACTGCCACATCGGGAATAAAACCAGGGCGGGTTTGGTCGCATCATTCCTGCGTTCATCCAGAATATTCCGTATTTTATGGGCTACCTGCGGCTGCCGGCTTCCCTCATTCAGCAAGGCAAAAACCTGGAAAGAACTGTTATTCCAGTTATTCATATCTCCGGGATTTTTAAACAGGAGACGGATAGGCGCTATAAATTCAACATTGCCCAACTGCGTGTTTTGGGGCAGGTCCTGATACACCCCGCCAACCTGAACCAGATAGGCATCGCTGATCTTGATAATTTTGCTGATGGGATCGGCATCTCCGAACAGGGCCCGCGCGAATGATTCATTGATCAGTATGGTGCCCGGTAACCTGAAAGCTGTTTTTGATCCCTTCACCATATGCAGCGTCATGATATCGGTCATGGCAGGCTCGGCAAAACAGCCGGTCCGGGAAAAGGCATGGTTATGATAATTGATATTCTGCTCGTAGATCACTGCGGCGGAAACCGCTTTAAAGTCGCTGCCGTATTGCCCCCGCAATTCTGCCGAAAGCGGAAAAGGCTGCGAGGCCTGCGTTGCAATGCTGCCGCCGACATGCTTATTGGCCAGCACCTGCACGATGCGGTCATAACTCGTATTGAATTTGTTGAATGATACCTCGTCCCAGATCCATAATCCGATGAGCATAGCCACAGCCATACCCACGGCCAGGCCGCTGATATTGATCAATGAGGATGCTTTGTTCCTGGTCGTGTTCCGCCAGGCAATTTTCAAATGATTTTTAAACATATGATTCCGGGTTACCTGGTACGAAATTACCAGTGCGGGCCGGAAACCATATGTCAAATTATAAGATGACAGTTGTTTTTTATAGGCAGCAGGCGTTTCTCCGGTAACCCGTTTAAATGCGCGGTGAAAGGTGCTGGGTGAGTTAAAACCGGAATCATAAGCTATACCCTCCAGGGTGAGCTGATCAAATGCCGGATCCTGTAGCTTACGAACTACATCGGCTACGCGATACTCATTGACAAAGTCATTGAAGCTTTGTTTAAGTATGGTATTGATGATCGCAGACAATTCGTGGGTAGTCAGCCCAAGCTTTCCAGCCAGTGTGGTCAAACTCAGGTCCGGGTCCTGATAATAAGCACCCTTCCTCATCATTTGTTTAAGCCAGCCGGCTCTATGCTTAAATACATCCGGCGATGGTAATTTCAAAAAATAGGGTTCATCTGCCGGCGCGCTGATCTCCGGCTTTAAGATCACCATACCGGCCATTCCTATCGCTGATGCTGACAAAAGAAGATACAAAGGCTGGAATAAATGCGTCGACTGACTATTGGGGTATAAGCAAGCGATGATATAAAAAGGGATCCACAATAGCCATAGAAAGGCGAAACCTTTCACTAAATTCTGCAGCCAGCGCAATTTCAGTCGGTAACGGTCACCGCCCTTAAATTTCAAGGCCAGGGAAAAGTCTTTGATCAGCTTTTGAGCGGCATATAAATAGGCACAAACCGAAATAAATACCAGGAATTGAAGTACGGTATTCAGCGAGGGGATACCTGATGGATTATAAATAGCTGCGATGGCTTCCATCAGAGCGGGGCAGAAATGCAGCAGGTCGCGGGAGCGGAATTTGTATTTGGGCTTTGCTATGCTTCCTACATAAAAATAGATGAGCGGCCCTATGGCCAGCGAAAACTGTGGCAGTTCCGGACCAATATCAGTGTTTAATGCCCGCAACATCTCAACAACGGTAATCAGGAGGATAAGGCCAAGGATCCTGTTCGCAGCCTTGTTCCCCTTTTGCACAAGTAATAACATCAGGCTGAAAGCGAACCCAACGTATATGGTTCCCAGCAAAGCCAGGTTATAGAAATCCATATGAAAGGTATATGCCTTCATTTGCCAGTTCGCATCAATTTTTGTTCCTTAATTTCAAACAGTTGATTAGTAGATAAATATAAAACAATAACTGAAATGACTGGTGCAAAACCGCACATGGCCATGTGCGGTTTTGGATGTTGAAAAATTATCGGGATCAGCAATTGCGTTAAGTCTTCTTGTGTGTAAAGGAAATGTACCTTGTGTTTTACTCACATTAATTTTATTGATTTGATTTTTTTGCTTTTCAGTAGCACCTTTACTTTCTGAAGTGACTTCATAGAAATAAGCCACATGAACAGCGAAGAAAAGAGAGTGGATATTCCAAATTTCAAATATCTAATTCAGAAAGATAGCAAGGTCAAAAAACGGAACACCCCGAGCTCTGTTGCGAAACCCGTTGATCACGGCTCTGGAATATCCAGCCTTATTTCATAAGCAAAGGTCTAACGATATTATTTTAAGCACCTAATTCTATACGACCAGTACAAGTCAACTATTTACTCTTACTTACACGATGTACCCGACTTGCAAATTTTGATCGGCTTAGTACTCTCCGGCCCAATCGTCGTCATTACTCCCCTGGTTAATAAATAGAGAGATGCCCCACAGCAAAGCCCCGGTCAGCAATAGCTTTTTATGCTGTTCAGGGAAGGCATTTGCCAAATGGATCATTATCCCCAGCCCATCAAAGATCACCAGGCAGATCATTAAAGAGAGAATAAGCGTCCGAAATAAAAATAACTTGTCCATCATTCTATTTCCTCCAGGTTCTTTAACCGAAAGACCGCTTTCGCGATCAATCTAGCGTTGTAAGCCAGTTCGTCGAGCGTGCAGCAGATCGTTTTAATCTTCACAGGCAGTTCACCAACCATTTCCATCAGGTCGATATGTAAAAGGCACGAATCTTTTATGTATAGGCTGCCTTTTAACTGCCCGAACAATCCATTTGCGGCGCGGCGGTCATCACCTAAGAAGTACTGCCCATAATCGACAAAACCCTGCGGCGTTTTTATGCTTAACAAGATATAGAATTGTGTTTTCATAGCTTTTGTAAAAGAAAGAGCCCCTGCAAACAGGAGCCCTTATAATCCTTAACTTTCGCTTTGCACGGACCGGTTTAGTTCCTTCTTTTTCTTTTCGGGTACCCAAACAACGCGATAACTGATCGTCCTGTCTTTTTTAACTTCTTCCAGATAGATTTGATCCGGCGTTACCCAATAGGTTTTATTGTTTAACGTAACCTGGTGGGAGCCGTCGGGCACCCGGTCGTTAATATCTCCAACCAGCGGTAAAGCCGGATCGGCTTCAGCGTCGCCCCTAAGGATACCATCTTTTCCTACTACTTTGTACGTGAATCGTCCCTCCGGCCGGATAACGGACTCGTAATAGATTCCCTTATACTGGAAATAAGGATTACCGTCAATGGTAATGATATCGGCACCGAGGGGCAGTGAAGGGATTTCCGCGCCGAGCGGGGGCACGGTGACTTTATAGCTCCCACTCGCATATGATTGATAAAACAGGCCGTCCGCATAATAATAGGGCACGTTATTCCAATTAAAGGTATAATAACCCAGCGGCAGTCTATTCATGACTACACCGATATCCGGATAAACATAAGGGTGATAGAATCCGGAGGAGTTTACTTTAAGCGCGTTCGCCCCTCTATCAAAGGCTGTCTTGCGAATAGCGGCCATCCGGCCGGCCGTTTGGGCACCAGCAGGAGCGGTTAAACCTAAAAACAGCGAACCTGCGATGCATAAATTTGTTAATACTTTACTCATCGTTTTCATGGTCTTCGAATTTAAAGTCCTACTTTAATCAAACCAAGTCATTGGTACATCCTGAAAAAGGCCGCCATGATGGCAGCCCTCTTGGATATATGATGGAATCGATTATTTTATCTCGATCTGCCTGCGCAGGCTTTTTGCTTCCTCGCGTTTGGCAATATCGATGCGAAGGATACCGTCGGTATAACTTGCGTTGATCTGGTTGTCATCCGCGCTGTCCGGCAGCGTAAAGGAACGCACGAACGAACTGTAGCTATATTCGCGTTTGCTGTAATTCTTTTGACTATCTTCCTGATTGGCAGTTTGCTCAACAGATATATTCAGCACATTGCGCTCCAGGTTCAGTTTAAAATCTTCCTTTTTCAGACCTGGTGCAGCCAGTTCCACATGATAGTTGTTTTCGGTTTCGCTGATGTTGACAGCAGGCACGCGGGTTACCATACGGTCATTAAAAAAGGTGTCATTAAAAATAGAGTCGAAAACATCACTAAAACCTGGTAATAGTGAGTTGTTTCTTTTTTCGGGATTAAATTTAACCAATGTCATAATTTTTTTCTTTTAATTGTTTTTAAAGGATCAAACCATTTATTCATTAAACTTAAAGAACGATTGTTCAATAGCACTAATACAAGTGGTGTGCCAAGTCCAGAAATGGATTTAAAGCTGAAATTTTTGCAGCGAGCAGCTGTAAAAATTTCAGCTTCAGTGCCAAATTTTCATCGCCAGACGTTTTCTTTTAGCCCAGGTTTGAATAGATGTTGCCGCCTGGTAACTCCAAGTCGTGGCATGGGACAGGCGGTTTTTCCCGGCTGAAATATCCGAACGGATTCTATCCGGGCAGACATGACAGTCGGTATTCCAAGATCAGGAGCCATATACCAGCGTCTAAGGATTAGCATACTTCGAAAGTTGCTCTCAGCTAAAAAAAACTTGTATTGCAAAAAGAGATAGTTAATTTTTAAATCGTTATGAGACAATTATTACGAATCACATACGGCTCAAAAGATTATAGCTATCAGCTACTTAATGAAAAACCGATTTCAAAAGGAGTCGGGCAAATCCACCTATTATTGGAGGACCATTCGGTTACGCTCTCTCTACTGCCTGGCGATGGTTTTAACAGAAGAACATAGCAATACAGAGCGAATTAGAGCCGATTTAACTAGACGGAGACTGGATAAAGACGAACCAAATCGATCGGCTGTTTGCCGAACCGCTATGGGCAATCTGTTCCTGGAGAGCGATCAGTTGAAGGATTGCCGAAACTGTAAGGGGCTTTGATTGGTTTTGAGCTTAAAAAGTTTGTTGAACGATTGCGAATGTTCAAAACCCAGTTGATACGCGATCTCGCTAACAGACAGTTTAGTTGTCGATAATTTTTCTTTTGCCTTATCGATCAGTTTTTCATGGATCATCTGCTGTGCAGTCTGCCCGGTGAGTTGCTTAAGCAAACTGCTTAAATATTTCGATGAAATATTCAGTTTGTCAGCCATATGCTGCACGGTTGGCAAACCTTTGGAAAGCAGGTTATCGTTATCAAAATAATCCGCCAGTTCCCCCTCTAGCCGGTCAAGTATCGAATGGTTAGTTATTTTCCTGGTGATGAACTGACGTTCGTAGAAGCGTTCAGCATAGTTCAGCATCGTCTCCAGGTTGGAAACGATAATGTCCTGGCTGAATTTGTCAATATTGGAATGGTACTCATCCTTAATATTCTTAACGATGTCATTGATCAGCTGCTCCTCCCGGTCCGAGAGAAACAGGGCTTCATGGGTCGCATAACCGAAATATTCATATTTCTTTATTTTCCTGGCGAGCGATGTATGCCACAAAAAGTCAGGGTGTATAAACAGCATCCAGCCTTCCAGGGCCGGCGGCACGCCATTTTCTTCGCCACGCAGAATTTGGCCGGGCGCTAAGAAGGCCATTAAACCTTCGTCAAAATCATATTTTTGCTGACCGTAATGCAAGCCGTCGCAGCCTCTTTTCATGGAAATGACATAGAGGTCAAATATAACGGCTTCGATCTCGGTATCGTTTCTCAGGCCTTTCAGGTCGATGATACTGACCAGCGGATGATGCGGCTTGGGGAGCCCCATCAAACGATGTATCTCCGAGATGGAGCGGATCCTAAAGGGGCTTGTGTTTCCCATACTGCAAGTTAGTTAATTTTTAAACGGATACTTCAGCCAGATCATGATCAATGGCAGAAGCAGGAAAGGTATTTCTAACAAGACCATTTTATAATTGTCTGACCGTATGGCCAATGCCATGACCAGGGTGATTAACATCGCATTGAGTACATTGCCATAAAAGAACGTTTTGGGCAACAACAGCAATACACCGGTAATGATCGCCAGCGAACCCAGGAAAGGGACGGCCGATTCGGAAATGCCCAGGCCTGCCATTGCTTTTACTGATTCAGGATTACTTTTATAATTAAACGTATCCCAGCCGTGCTTAAAGTTTAACATTACAGATGCTATCAGCAACAGTAATGAAATGATGTTCTTTACCATTTAGCCGAGGATATAGGTGTTCATGATATAACCTGCCAGGATCGCGATCGGTATGCCGATCAGCGCACTTACAAGTGCCCTTTTCGCCTTGTTGGGGTATTGCGACCTGTGTCTGAAGTAGAGGAAGAATCCTATTGGCGGGGCGGCATTGGATACCGCTAGCCAAAACCTTGACAGATCTTCGTTACTATTTTTCATTTTTATTGTTTTTAGGTTCTTTTATTTTAAAAATCAATTCGTTGACAAATGCCCCGTAATGTGTTATAGGGATATCCTGCGGTAAGGCAAAGCTGCCTGGAAGCCCATCAAAGACTACTGTGGATCTCCTCAATACTTCCCGGAGGTGATCCTTATCCTGCTGTTTCCATCTGCCGGGACCAAAATTGATGATCAGGTGCCCGGGCTTCAACCTCCTGCCGTTAAGCGAATCGGCAAAAGCAACCGAACCTGGGGCTACATTTTTACCGACACTGCTATCGATCAACAGGGTAACCTCACCTTCAATCTATTGCTTATGTACAGCGTCCTTGGCGCATTACAGGAAGTGTACAATACGATAACGGCCACAAAAAGTAAGTTTCGCGTCAGGGCCGGTGGCTGTACTTTACCTGACACGTTTCCACTTGAAGGTTTTGCCGATCATGGGAATCCCCTTATAACCCCTGGTTTCAAGGTCATTGACACTTTTTAGTTTGGCTTTCAGGCTGTAAGTATTCCCATCCTGCACGCTGTACAATTTTCCGTCAACATACTCACCGCCCTCAAATACAAGTGCCGAGATATGAACAATACCCTGTATGGACCTGCCCCTTAGTTTCTCGTTAGGATTCTTACTGTCTTTTTTAGGGGTCTTACCGTCAGTCTCGAACATATCTTTTGACCATAATAGTTTTGCGGAGTAGCTACCCTCCGATTTGAAGACCTCTATCTTATAGTCCTCACATTGCCATATGCCAACAATATTGTCGGGCGCTATTTTCTGGGAAAAAGATGCCAGAGATACCAGCTGCAGGGCTATTGCTAAAATTGCTTTTTTCATACCTTACTGTTTATTTGTTATTATTTAATTGTTTAAACTTTTCAAACTCCTTATGGCCGAAGTTCATTAATGCATTAGGTATGACACGGCTTAGGAATTTCAGTACTTTAACCATTGCCGGCTTGATCTCCGGAGTGTCGTTTTCGAGGCCTTTAACAGCCACTGCGACCAGCTTGTCCACATCCATCATCTGGCTAGGGTTCGGTTGTAGCACCCAGTCGTTTTGCAGGTTGGTATTTACACCAGGGGGTATCAGCTCCAGCACTTTGACGGTGGTACCTTTTAATTGCAGGCGCAGGGCCATGGTAAAAGCGTGGGCTCCGGCTTTTGAAGCGCTGTAAACAGGAGCGGTAGAATAAGCCATAAAAGCTATTGCGGAAGAAACGTTTACAATGGCTGCGGAAGGCTTCTTCATCAGGTGTGGCAAGAACTGATGCGCCATCTGGATGGTGCCTGCGAGGTTGATGTTGATCTCGCGGGTGAGGTCGTCCAGGCTGTGCGACGTGTCCTGCATATCGAGCAGCCGCATTTCACCGGCATTATTGATCAGGATGTTTAGTTCAGGGAACTGCCGAGTAACATTGTGGTAAAGGTCCCTGATCTCGTCCGGGTCACTCACATCGCTTTGAAAGGTGTGGACCTTCGGAAAACGTTTTTTCGTCTCGTTTAGCGCCTCTATTTTGCGCCCTGTGACAATGATTCTTGCGCCTTTATCCCCAAGCTGCTTTACCAATTCTAAGCCTATGCCGCTGGTGCCGCCTGTAATGAGGATGGTGCTGTTTTTCAAATCCATGATATAATAATTTATACAGCAAAGATCAGCCACCAAATGCAGGCATATGTATCCAAAAGTCGCAGTGTTGTAGTAGAAAGGCCGAAAAACGATTCATCTGGTTTGCGATAGCGCTATCCGGATTATTGTGTACGCCATCTCTGAAAATATGCACAAAAAACTGCATCATCGACCTGCTTGCACAAAGCAACAATGCCTCGTAATGTTTATAATGTGCGAAACCGCCAACCTGATCATTTTCGACGGTGAAGGTATAGGGAGCCCATCGTGGCAGAAGAACCGTTCGTTATGGATTCAAAGTTGTAAATATATCATGGCAAGGTCATCCCATATAATGCGGTTTACTTAATTTTGAGTATGATAAATACTCAACCTATCCATGTTTTCGCTCCGGATTTATTAGAAGCCAAAGATCCTTCCGCAGGCTATTTCGCGGCTGTAAGACTTGAAGAATTTTCAGCGGATAGCTTGACCGCAACTGCTTCTTACAGCCGTAAAGATTTTTATAAAATATCCCTAGTTACGGGCAACACCTCCTACTTTTACCTGGGAACAGAATACCGGCTTAATGGAGAAGAGTGGGCGCTGGTATTTACCAATCGCGAAGTACCCTACCGATGGGAGGTACATGAGGGTATTTGTAGCGGCTATGCTTGTATGTTCACGGAAGATTTTTTGCCCTTGCACACGCACCTGCGGCCAGCCGACTGGGCGGTGTTCAATGGAAATGCTCAATCCGTCTTCCGACTGGACAGGTCTGACGAATCGCTCTTTACGGGCTTGTTCCAAAAAATGCTCCAGGAGCAGGCCTCGTCCTACATGCATAAGTATGACCTTTTATTTCTCTACGTGCTGGAATGCATCCACGGGGCATTAAAATTACACCCGGAGCCGGAGAATAAAAGTTCTACTGCATCGGCACGGCTGGCTAACTCCTTTAGATCTTTACTCGCCGGTCAGTTTCCGCTGGCGTACCCCAACCAGCAGGTCGGCTTACGTACACCGCAGCAATTTGCAGAAAAACTGGCTGTACATACCAATTCCCTCAACAGGGCGCTCAAAGAAGCTACAGGAAAGACTACTACGCAACTCATTAATGAAAGGCTGATGCTGGAAGCGCGTGCCTTATTAGTGCATTCCAACTGGACTATCAGCCAGATTAGCAGCAGCCTTGGCTTTGAAGAGCCGACACATTTCGCAAGGGCATTCCGGGCTTATTCCGGACATTCCCCATCCTCATTGCGATAGCTGTTTGATCAGGGTCGGTATTGGTTTGCCCATGGTTAACGGACCGGTTTCTTAGCGCCTAATTTTGTACCGTAAATAATTAAACGATACATTATGAAAACATGGTTGATAACCGGGACATCTACCGGTCTGGGCAGAGTACTTACCGAAAAGCTACTGGCAAAAGGCGATCGCGTCGTGGCTACCGTCCGTAAAGCCGATGCCCTGAATAAATTGAAAGAAATCTATCCTGAAAATTTACGGGTAGCTGTGCTCGACTTAACCGACACCGCTGCTATCAAAACAGTGGTTGACCAGGCATTTGCAGATCTTGGGCAAATAGATGTTGTGGTCAACAACGCTGGTTATGCCTTATTCTGCTCTGTCGAAGAGGCCAGCGACGAACAGATTGTCCATCAGATCAATACGAATGTTATAGGTTCTATCCAGGTCATTCGTGCCGCACTGCCACACTTCAGGAAGCAAGGCCATGGCCGGATTCTGCAAATTTCATCAGCAGGCGGGCAAACTACCTACCCTAACTTTGGGTATTATCACACCACTAAATGGGCTGTCGAGGGTTTTTGCGACACTATCGCTAAGGAACTGGCTCCATTGAACATTGGTGTAACCATTGTTGAACCCGGGGCGCATCAGACCTCTTTTGGCTCAGGCATGACGACTGCCCCGGTAATGGAGGCCTACGAAAACACGCCCGCGGGTGAAGTAAGACGTGCTATTGCGGCAGGGACATTCCCCATAAAAGGTGATGTAGATAAGTCAGTCCAAGCGATGATAGACAGTGTGGAAGTATCTCCCGCACCATTGCGTTTAGCTCTTGGTGGTGACGCCTACCGTGATATGCGTGCGGCATTAGTATCCCGACTGGAAGCACTGGACGCACAGAAAGAACTGGCATTGGCCAGTGAGAAAAATGATTGATGCAGTAACTCCTGATTTATGTATTTAAAAGAAAAGAGTGACTAATCTTTAATCACTCTCTTCTGTATTTTAATCGGTTACTTTTAAATGCTGAATTTGTCCATCAACAATATTAAAATGAAATTTTAATGTAATCGGGCTTCCGGGAAATGTGCCGGAACACTCTGCCGATAATACACTTGAAATACCATCTTCAGCATATTCAAGAGGTTTCATCACTGATTGGTATTTTTTGTTTGATTCTTCGATCCAATACTGGATATCCAGCCTTCCGTTATGCGTTTTGCCTTCATCAAATACCACCGCAGTTTCAGAAAAACAATTGGCGTAGGCAACGCTGTCGAAGCTGTTTTGTGCATCAATCAAGTCTGCTATTACTTTCGGTAAGTTCATATCATTATTTTTTGAAGTTATTAAATAGTCGGTACAGTTCCGCCGTCGATGACGAAATTTGTTCCTGTTAAGTAATTGGCTCTTGGTGAAACCAAAAAGCCAACCAACTCGGCTACTTCTGCCGGTTCGGCGGGCCTGCCGTAAGGTATTCCTCCCAATGCATCCATGACACTTTTCTGAGCTTCTTCTACCGTACTATTTGCATTTCTTGCGATCTCGCCCAACCAGGCTATCGATGCTGTTGTATTTATCCATCCCGGGGAAACTGTTAGTACGCGGAGACCTTTGGGCGTAACCTCATTTGATAAACTCTTACTGTAATTGATCAATCCTGCTTTTGCAGCGGCATAGGGCAAGGTAGAATCATATAGCGGCAATATGCCCTGAATAGAAGCGATGTGAATAATGACACCACTTTTCCGATCGATCATTTGCGGCAAAAATCCTCTGTCAAGCCTGACAGGAGCCAGTAAATTGGCTTGCAGGGTTGATATCCAATCTTCATCATTCAATACTGAAAAACCACCGGCAGGTGTTGATGAAGCACCAAGGTTGTTGACCAGGATATCCAACCTGCCATAGGTTGAGAGCACTTCGCTGATTACTCTTTGCGCATCTTCCGCCTTACTTAGATCCGAAGGAATAAAATGAAGGCTGCTGTTTTCTTTTTCGGGAGCATTTCTTGCAGTTATAATCACCGTTGCCCCTGCTTGTAAAAGCCTTTCTGCAATTGCCTTTCCGGTTCCTTTTGTACCCCCTGTTACCAGGGCAATTTTGCCTGATAGCTCATTTTGATAATCCATTTTAGATTGTATTTTAAATTTCTTTGAGCAAATCTCTGAAGTACGTTAGTTCCTCACAAGTACGGCGTTACGATTCAGATAGGGATAAATTTTTCCCCTATTGTACAGACTGAGATATAGGTTTAATTTTGCGATATGTATGAGAGGAAAGTAATACCGAACCTGAACTGTGGGCTTGACCTGATAGGTGAAGTACTTTATGGCAAATGGAAAATCCGTTTGCTGTGGTTCATCAATGAGGGGCATAGGCGTCCAAGCGAACTGCAACGCAAAATTCCCGATGCTTCACGCAGGGTTTTGAATATGCAGTTGAATGAATTGGAAAAACACGAACTTATTACCAGAAAAATTTATCCCGTTGTGCCGCCAAAAGTAGAATATAGCCTTACCGAGTTTGGTAAGACTGTAATTCCAGTGATTGCCTCATTAGGACGATGGGGCGAAGAACACGAAGACCGTTTACGGGATGTGATTTTAAAACAAATTGTAATTACTGATTCGGACTATCCCTCTAATTAGTCTCTTTCCATATCCACAAACTCGTACAACCCGGCGCACTGCCGGATTCCTTTGCACAATTTTTCTGGATCCCATTGCAATACGTGGCTACTCACGCTGCATAGTAATTAATCATTTAGTATTGATTGAAGTTTTCTTTCGACAGATTCACTGACTAAAAAATTATTTTAATTTTGTTTAACGAATTATAGAGTTCTCTAAATCAGTCGGCTTCCTTGCAGGAAGTTTTAAAAGATACATGGTGATACGATAGGAAGATGTTGTGGCACTTGTTCCGACAAACTCGTTACATGAAGCTATAGAGCATATTTTCAGGCTAAGTTTATTTCCCTTCGGCTCCATGAAAATAGGTAAAAGGAGATTAAAACGCTACAAATCTATGATTTATAGCGTTTTTTTATGAATTTCTGTCTAAAAGAGTATATAAAAATGCATGTGTCCGGAGCCTATCCGAGACCTGTTAGCACTCAATGATGAGGATTGCAAGAATTGCAATCCTCTGAAGTTATCTTTATCAAGTAAGGTTTAAGTTAATCCCCCTTATTCTTTAACGCAAATTATTCCTGTTACGCCAAAACTTCAGTACAAACACCGACATAGGACTCACCCTCTTAACAACTAATTGTATATGGTTTCCAAGAAGTCTTTTAAACTGACCGGACTTCTACCTAGTAGTTGTTTTACATCACTTTTACTGGTATTGAATTCTTCGTTAGCGATCGCCCTACAGAACCTTGCAATGTACGCTGCGTCTTCTTCAGAAGCACCGGTCTGGATAAGTTGGGCAATATATGAACCTACCTCCGGTTGGTTGTAAGCTATTGTTTTTCCGGTAATATCTGATAACAGGTCAGCGATCTCCGAGAAGGAGAAAGCGGTTTCGGCAGCGATGGTATATTCTTTATTTTCATGACCCGGAGTAGTCAGTACAACAGCGTTCGCTTCAGCCATTTCTTTTATTGGCAAAAAGGGAGTTCTGCCGTTTCCGGAAGGAATTGAGATACCATTATTTAATATATCCTTCCCAACAAGGAATGGGATCATATCAGCATACATGGTGTTGTTCATTAAAGTATAGGGAATGTCTATTTGTTTTAAATAATCCGCTGTATATGCATGATATCGAACCTCTTCACCCATGATACTTTGCTGTAAATTCTTCATGTCAAAACTTGTATAGACGATATGACCAACGCCTGCTTCCCTGGCTGCATTGATCGCATTTTTGTGCTGCTCAAACCTCTTGCTTATATCTGATGATGAAGACACAAGCAGCAATTTATCTACGCCTCGGAAAGCACTTTTTAAAGACTCAAGATCCTGATAGTCGCCAACTTTGATCTGAAGTCCTTTTGACCTTAGTTCTGTCGACTTGTTTTCATCTCTTACTAATGCAGTAATGTTGTTTGAGGATACACCCCTGTTTACTAATGAATCAATGGTGGCTTTACCCAAATTCCCTGTTGCACCGGTTACTAAAATCATATTTCTTGTTTTAAGATTAACTACTTTTGTGATGTAAAGAAACAAATATTGATTTTGAAAAGTTGCCCTTGCTGTTGGTAACAAGACAAAAAGCGGTAACCTAAAAGTGACCAATGGAAAAGGAATTAGATGATACTGACTGTCCGGTTACAGCAACGATAGCGCTGTTCGGAGGGCGATGGAAGTTGCCAATTTTATATATACTTTCGAAAAATACCAGGCGTTTTGGCGAGATCCAGGTAAGGGTATCTTCTATTTCAAAAAAGGTTTTAACTAACCAATTGAGAGAGCTTGAAGCCGATGGCTTGATCAGCAGGAAACAGTACAAGGAGCTCCCTCCCCGGGTAGAGTATACGCTCACTGATTTTGGAAAAACCCTCTGCCCCTTGTTAATTGATATAGCAGCTTGGCAAAGAAATAGCATTGATCATCTTACCCAGGTGAAATAAAGCTTTTCAATTGAAGGCCTACCAAAATTCTTTACAAACAAGCTCGCAAAGTAGTGTTTTAGAATAGATAAAGGCGCTTTAGGGTGAGTATAAAGTAACAACCAACAATCTTTTACAATGTTTGACGTAATTTTGCCTGGCATTAGCCAAATCTCGCGGCAAACAGAAGACTGCTTTCAGCAAAAAAGTTTGATTTGCTTAAATTGCAGGATGAAAGAAGAGATGCCAGGTGTCAATATGGCCGAACTGCGGCTGCAAGGTTTTAAGGTGCATGAACTGCCGGCCTACGTCGATGTACCGGTGGTGCACGGGCGCCGCGATTTTTATAAAATGGGCCTGGTCGCCGGTGAAATGACCATGAATTATGGTGGCCAGGTGGTGGAACTGCAGGATATCGTACTGTTTTTTGTCAATCCCAGGGTACCACGTTCGGTGCTGCGTCGCTCCAGATCGACGACCGGCTACGCCTGTATCTTTACCGAAGCCTTTATGCCGGCGATCGTCAAAAAGTCGCCCTTGTTTAATACCGGGCAGAACCCGCTCATTCGGCTGAACAGCGAACAGGCGGCTTTTATAACGGGAATTTTTCAAAAGATGCTGGCCGTACGTGATGGGGATTATGCATATAAGAGCGACCTGATCAAAAGCTGTATCGAATTAATTATTCATGAAGCTTTGTCGATACAGCCCCCTGCGCAGCAGCAGGTTAACGGCGCGGCCCGAATGACGCATTTATTTATGGACCTGCTGGAAAGGCAGTTCCCGGTTGAGCATGCCGCTGAACCGCTTCGAATGCGGACGGCCCAGGATTTTGCCGCAAAGCTGGCGGTGCACATCAATTACCTGAACAGGGCGGTTAAAATGGTGACCGGCAAGCCGACCTCGGTGCATATCGCGGAACGCATAGCGGCAGAGGCTAAGGCACTATTGCAGCATACCGACTGGAACGTAGCGGACATTGCTTACGCACTCGGTTTTGGGTACCCAACATACTTCAATAATTTTTTCAAGCGGGTAACGGGCGTTACGCCTAAATCCCTGCGCAAGGTTTGATAATCATACTTATTGGTTTGATTATCGTTTAAACAGCGTCGCCTTTAACCCGAACTTTGGGTTATGAAAATATTAGTTACCGGGGCTACCGGCAAGGTCGGCAGCCGCTTTGTTCCGCGCTTATTAGCCAAAGATTATGACGTGCGTATTTTGGTTCGTGATGCGTCGAAGGCAGCCGCATTGGCGGCCCTGGGAGCCGAGGTTGTGACCGGAGATCTTTTGATGCAGCCAGTTTAACGCCCGCTTTAGCAGACGTAGACGCGGTGATCCATTTGGCGGCATTGTTCCGCACGTTTACCGATAACGAAGGGATCATCAAGACCAACCATGAAGGTTCGGTCGCGCTTGGCGATGCGGCAGTTACCGCCGACGTCAAACGCTTTGTTTTTGTCAGCACCAGCAATGTGTATGGGTCCGGCTACGGGCATCCGGCAAGGGAAGATGATTTCGTAAATATTAATGACCCAAGGCCCTACGCCTCCAGCAAGATCGCGGCTGAGCAAGAACTGTTAACGAAAGCAATGGATGTGCGCATACTTCGATTAGGTTTTGTCTATGGGGATAAAGACCCGCATATCGAGGAGATCATCCCGCTGCTTAAAAAGATGAAACGTCACCCGGGCTCGCGGATGCACATGGTGCACCATGTGGATGTGGCCCAGGCCCTGATTATGCTGCTGGAACGGGACGGCCTGAACGGCGAGATCTTTAATATCGCCGATGATGCGCCGATCACTTTATATGAACTGGCCGAATCTGTGGGGAAAGCCGCCGAAACTTTTGAGGTACCTGAAGCGCCGCTGGCCGACCCGTTTGAAGGTATCACAGACATTTCAAAATTACGCAAGACAGGTTTCCGCTTATTGGTGCCCAGTTATTACGTGGCGCGAGACCTTGATATTTTGTAAATGGCACAAACTTTAAGACCGCCGATATGAACACAAGATGCGCCGATTTGGTTAAGCCAACAAACGTACGGATGCGGACCTTTGTGTTATGAAAATCATCGTAACAGGTTCTTTGGGAAATATCAGCAAGCCGCTGTCAGCGCAATTAATTGCGCAGGGGCATTCGGTGGCCATTGTCACGACCGACCCGGGAAAAAAGGAGGCGATCCATAGGTTAGGCGCCATAGCGGCGGTCGGTTCGGTCACCGATGAGGCATTTTTAACCGGGGTGTTTACGGGTGCCGATGCGGTATATACGATAGTGCCGCCGAATTTTGCGGCACCGGCCCCGATCGCTTATTATGAGCAGGTGGGGGAAGTTATGCGGAAGCTATCCGCGCCTCCGGCATCAAACGGGTGGTACAGCTGAGTAGCTGGGGCGCGCATTTACCGGCGGGTACCGGCATTATTATCGGTTCGCACCGGATCGAAGAATTGTTTGACAGGCTGACTGGCGTCGATCTTTCCTACTTGTGCCCGGCTTCATTCTATACCAATTTGTACCACTATGTCGATATGATCAAAACTTCAGGGATGATCGCGACCAATTACGGTGGAAATGATAAAGTGGTCTGAGTATCGCCGCTGGATATCGCGGAGGCTGCTGCTGAAGAGTTGGTGCGGCCGTCCACGCAAAAGATCCGGTATGTCGCCAGCGACGAGCAGACTTGCAAAGAGGTGGCTGCAGTGCTGGGCACAGCGATCGGCAAACCGGACCTGCAGTGGCTGTCCTTTGGTGATGGACAGGTCAAGACGACCATGGAATCGCATGGTGTCGCGCCTTTAATGGCGGGTTTACTGGTAGAACTCAATGCGGCGATCCGCACGGGTTTGATCCGTGAGGATTATGACCGGCACCCGCCGGCAATGGGTAAGGTGAAGGCCGAAGAATTCGCGCAGGAGTTCGCTTCAGCATTTAAATAAGTATCTTGTGCTATGCTGGATAAACCACATCTGATTGACCCCGTTTAGCCAATTTCAAAATGACCATCTTAGTGCTTAAGTTCAGGATTTTAGGAAAAGAAAGAAAATTGGCGAAGAAGGGTCAGTGCAATTGGTTTATCCAGGCAGCCCGGCTATCCTTCAGTTCCATCTGCAATATGCAGACAACCTGATCAGCGTGCTGCGAATAACCGGTTAAATGGTCGTATCGCCCGTCGCGAATATGGGAAATGCCTGACAGTTGCTCAATGCTGGGCGCCTACCTTTGCCTTATGGCAGCAATTAACTATTCCGTACTCGACCTGGCGACCGTCATCGACGGACGTACCATCTCAGACAGCTTTAAAAATAGTGTCGCCAATGCGCAGCAGGCGGAAGCTTTAGGCTACACCCGTTACTGGTTCGCGGAACATCACAACATGGTGAGCGTGGCCAGTTCGGCCACGAGTTTACTGATTGGGCATATCGCAGGGCATACCTCCACCATCCGCGTGGGTTCGGGCGGCATTATGCTGCCTAACCATTCACCACTAGTGGTCGCCGAGCAGTTTGGCACATTGGAAACCTTTTATCCCGGACGTATCGACCTCGGTCTTGGTAGAGCGCCGGGCAGTGACCAGGCGACCGCGCTGGCCATCCGCGGCGAGAACATGAACGCGGCTTTTCACTTTCCGCAGGATGTGGCTTCGCTCCAGCACTATTTTGCCGGCGATCATCCGAACGGCGTGAGCGCCGTGCCCGGTGAAGGTTTGGATATCCCGATCTGGATACTTGGTTCGAGTTTGGACAGCGCCAAACTGGCGGCGGCCAGAGGACTGCCTTATGCCTTTGCCAGCCATTTCGCGCCGGCCTATTTTTTACAGGCCATTGAACTTTACCGTAAAACGTTCAAACCCTCCCGGCATTTATCCGAACCTTACGTACTGGCTTGTGTAAACGTGGTAGCTGCCGATACCGATGCGGAAGCCGCTTACCTGGCCACCTCTTTACAGCAATTGTTCAAAGGGATCATTACTGGTAGAAGGCAACCTTTACCGCCGCCGGTAGATAGCATGAACGGTATCTGGAGCGCGGCCGAGCGCGAAGCCGCTATGCAAATGCTGGCTTATTCCTTTTTCGGCAGCAAGGCCACGGTTCAAACGCAATTAAAAGATTTCATCAGCCGCACTGGGATCAATGAACTGATGGCTACTTCGCATATCTATGACCAGGAGGCCCGGCTCAAGTCTTACCGCTTGCTTGCTGAAGCTTTAAATGCTTAAATTAGCGTATGGAAGATCTGGAAAAACTCGAACGTATCGTTGAAGCGCGCATGAAGCTTAAAGCGCGCTTCGAACAACAGATGCTGGCTACACCCTCAATGGCAGATGATCTGCCGAAAGGCTCAGGTAAACCCAACCGGCATGGCATGCCTACCATCCCGATAGGCCAGACCGCCACGATCAAGTGGCCGGTGCTCGACCTGGGTTACCATCCCAATATATCTCAGGAACGTTGGCGGCTGACCATTGACGGTGCCGTGGAGCACCCGGTGGTGCTGACCTGGAAGGATTTTCTGGCGCTGCCGCAAACCAAAGACACGTCCGACTTCCATTGCGTCACCACCTGGTCAAAGCTGGATATGCACTGGAAGGGCGTCAGCCTGCTCGACCTGGCCGCACTGGTACAGCCCAAACCTGAAGCTACCCACCTGCTGTGCTATGGTTATGATACTTATACTACCAATATCGCGCTGGAAGAAGCGCTGAAGCCCGATGTCCTTTTAGTCCATGCCTTTGAAGGCCAGCCGCTGGCCGTAGAGCATGGAGGGCCTTGCCGCATGATCACGCCGCAACTCTATGCCTGGAAAGGCGCCAAATGGATCAAGCGCATCCAGTTCCTGACGGAGAACAAGTTGGGATTCTGGGAAGAACGCGGCTATTCCAACACGGCTTATCCCTGGCGAAATGACCGCTATGACGACTGATCTGTTGGTGACAGCTGACGTAATCGTAAGCCAGACAACCAGAATAGCGCCATTACAGTACAGCCCTCGTTACGCTAAAGACATTCCGCCATCCATCACCACTTTCTGCACCGGTGATAAACTTGGCCGCATCGTCGCAGTGCTTTTCTTAAAGATTCTTCCTCAAATGAAGTTAATTTACCCGAGTGCGAAAGCTAGTGAGAGTGACGGGTTAACTTACTCAAAGACTATGGCTGCTCAAAGCCTAGCT
The DNA here is from genome assembly GCF_052045695.1 of Mucilaginibacter sp. 22184. Classification (NCBI taxonomy): domain Bacteria; kingdom Pseudomonadati; phylum Bacteroidota; class Sphingobacteriia; order Sphingobacteriales; family Sphingobacteriaceae; genus Mucilaginibacter; species Mucilaginibacter sp. 22184. The sequence continues at coordinate 528,078 of NZ_JBQEPI010000001.1, read as the reverse complement.
GATAAGCCATCTCTGCCACGGAAGCATTGGTCGCCAATAAGAGGGTCTTGCTTTTTCATATCATCAAAAATTACTTTTTAATTCATTGCATTCAAGATAGCTTGTATCGAACACTCTCGAGTCGTCATCAAATTGACTTAGCAATATCTTCTACCGATTTCAAATTTATCGTTATTCAAAAAGCGTATGATATCCTTCACCGGCAGATGATCACCCAGGTACTGGTTATAATAAGCATATTTAATTTCACCATCTTCAGCTATAAGAAAATCACCTCCTAAAGTATTCTTACGGCCATCCGGACAGAAACTCTTCTTAAATTTCCGCTGCCCTTCCTGACTTTTGGCATAAGCACCCATGTACATAGAATAAAGAACTTTCAGCGTACTTTGCTCAATATCGTACAATGAATATAAGTCATATTCCGGATTAGCAATCATCCGGGCATAAAATGCCTCATCATAGGCGAATTTCTGAAGATTTTTGCTGCTGCTTTCATAAACAGCCAGCACAACCAAACCCATTTCACTAAAATAGCTATCCAGTTCCTGGAGTTCGAGAAAACGAAGGTTGGTGAACGGACATGCCACATGCCTGTAAAATGAAAGCAGAATCTTTTTTCCCTTTAATGCACTGATGCTGACAGGATTCCCAAAAATGTCTGTGGCCTGAAAGTCGGGGGCTTGTTGATACTCAATTAATGGCATAATGATCGCGCTTTTGATTCCCAGGTATCGCCTGCGGAATTACTAAATGTTCTGTTTTTATTCTTCTCAAACTTCAGATAATTTGCCATCATCATTTTTCACTTAAGTTAATCAATTCCTCTTTTTGGAATTTGAGCCACAGCAAAACGATTACAACAGCATAGAGAAATTGCGTATCCGCCGTTTTTGATTATGTCGTGATCAAAAACACCTTGAGGTAAATACGTGTTAAATATTGAATATGATCTAATCAGCCTGCCGTAGGAATCCGGCGCATTGTATTTGCCCCCGGAGCTTCAATCGGGGTTGGAATTTGAGGACAAGGCGTTCGCTTTTAACGCCATCATCATTTAGCTTAATACCAGTCCCTCTTTCAAAGCCAGTTCATATTTCTCTCTATCAAAACTGTACAAATGAGGGGAACGATGCGCTCCGATACTTCGCTTTTCATCCAATTTTTTCAACAATTTGAGCGCAATCAATTTTTTGGGAAAATTGCTGATGTCTAACTTCTTTCCAAGCAAGGTTTCATACAATGCATGAATTTCGCTCAATGTAAACTTTTCAGGAAGTAAATTCAGGCCGATAGGATAGTGATAAAGATGCAAACGCATGGCATACAGGGCATCCCGCACTATTTCGTCGTGGTCAAACTCCAAAGGCGGTAAGCTGCCAATGTCAAACCAGGCGCACGCTCCGGTACTGATATCAGTTTGAAGTATAGTTTCGGAAAAATCAGTTATCGCATAAAAGCCAACAGAAATGGTCTGGTCCATAAGCCAGTTGCCCTCCCACGATGCAAGGCCCGTAATTTCAAGCCATTTTTTTTTGTCGAATTTTTCAAATGGAATGCGGCCAGGATCACCAAAGGTTTTAAACTGCTGCAAAAAGAGGTTATCAACTCCCGTGCGGACCTTAACATTACGGTTAGCGGCTTCCAGCAGTTTTTCTGTGCGTTTAATATGACCACCAGGCAAGCTCCAGCTATCCAAATTTCTATGTCTGATCAGCAGTAATTTGAGCTGGTACTCATGATAGCCAAAAATTGCACAGTCAATGGATACGTTGGGAATATAATGCAGATGCCCGTTTAGTATAAAATCCTTGAACTCTTCTTCCGTTTGCATGCTCAAAACTAACATTTTCGGATGGCAAAATCTTTGTTTAAAATTTATTTAGTGAAATTAACTAAATGACAATTCTTATTTCTACCTTTATTTTGTGAAGTTAACTAAATGGGTTTATGAATTACTGATCACTTAAATACAATGCAGCCAAAAAACGCTTCGGATATATATGATTTGGTAATTATTAGCTCCGGCGGAGATAGCGGCAACATTATACTAACCGATAAAAGAACGACACTCAAAATTAAAATCAACATGAAAAAGTTCAAAACAATGTTCCTGATAGTTTTCAGCCTGTTCGCTGTTGTGTCTGCTCGGGCTCAAACGAAGGATTACTACCCAGGTAAGTGGGACGTAATGGTGTACGGAACACCATACGGCGATGTAAAACTGACTTTCGCCCTTGAAAGAAAAGACGGTAAGTTGAGTGGAGTAGTACAGGATTCAACCGGCAAGGAAACAGCAAAAATCACCAAGATAGATGAAAAGGAAAAAGAGGCAATTATCGCCTACACGACCCAGGGCTATGATGTAGAATTGACAATAGACCCGGTTGACGACGATAATGTAAAAGGTAACTTAGCGGGTTTTACTGCCAAGGGTGTACGCAGAAAAGAAAATAAGTAATATGCTCGCTCGGCGCGATTAAGAAAAATATTTAAGACATGGTCATTCTGCCGGTTGAATTTAACTTAAGTTAAAATTCAACCGGTTCTCAACACCGAATTTTGTTCCGTTTTACGCACGTTGACGTGTGCTTTTTTGACCAATCAAAGATGATGCGATGATAGAAAAAAATGAAATATTAGCCAATCACCTGCGAAACTTCGCAGCGTTAACAGAACAGGATATTGCCGAAAGCCAGGCGTTTTGGAAGCCACGTAAAATTGCCAAGGGGGATTTTTTCAACATGCAAAGTATGGTTTGCAATGATCTCGGCTTGGTAGTCAAAGGCATATTCCGTATTTATTACCGGGAACCGAATGGTGTGGAGGAAAAGAATCTTTTCTTTTTCTCGGAAAACCAGTTCGTCGTTTCCTTCCGGAGCTTTATCTCGCAAAACCCCTGCTGGTATTTTATCGAAGCTATGGAAGATTCGGAGGTTATTTTCATTTCTTATCAGGACCTCAACAGCCTGTATGAAAGAAATCCGAATTGGGGGAAGTTCGGCAGGCTGCTGGCAGAAACTTTTTTTGCCTACGCCCAGTCACGTACCGAGGAATTTGTATTCTTCTCTCATGAGAAACGGTTCCTTAGGTTATTGGAGGAACATCCTAATATTGTTGAGCGGATCCCATCCTACCACATCTCTTCTTTTCTTGGTATAACCAATCCGTCACTGAGCAGGATCAGAAAACGATTGAAAAAGAGTAACGCATTACCAACTCAATAACCTGATAACGCCTCACACCTAATCTTACCGCCAGTTAAGAATATATATAAACGGGAACAGCTCCTAAACTAAGTTTTGTTAGCCGCATAACGTCACTCGGGCTATGTAGACAATCCTGCATTGGCAGTTACCTGCCGGTGTAAAATATTTAATTAACTCCTCCTTAAATCTGGTCATAATAGATCATTTATGCAATCTCTATTGGTAAGAAACATACTGATGAATACACGGTAAATAAGTGCCTGCAGCTTTCGGCAAGGATACTAAGCTACAGTTCCCACGTGCATTTTGGCTGCCTTGCCGATTAAGACATTTTGATGACAGCTTATTGCTGCAGGATTAACTTAAGTGAAAAAATCGACCTTCTGATAAGCAGACTTTTGACCCAACAAAAGTTTAAAAAAATGAAAAGAACAGCAAAAGCCTTTTGGGAAGGCGACCTTAAAATAGGTCATGGTACCCTATCTACTCAAAGCCAGGTACTGGATCAAACACAATACTCATTTAACACCCGTTTTGCAGAAGGCATCGGCACCAATCCGGAAGAATTACTTGCGGCATCACATGCAGGTTGCTTTACTATGGCTTTAGCATACGCATTATCTCAGCAAAAATTTCAACCCGGCGAGCTTAACACTACGGCTGCGGTTACACTAGATATGGCCACAGGTTCTATCAGCCTGATCGAGCTTGAGCTTTCTGCAACAGCAATTGAAGGCCTGTCATTTGACGGATTCCAGGAGATCGCCCTACAGGCTAAAACCAATTGCGTAATCTCAAAAGCATTAGCCGGTGTGCAGATTGAACTTACTGTAAGTTATCGGTAATAGCTTTTTGCAAAACTGGTTATAAAGCGGCAGCCGTGAAAGCTGCCGCTTTAATCAAATCAATTTCAATATCATGGAAACAGAGCATATTAAATGCCTGATCATCGGATCGGGCCCAGCGGGCTATACCGCTGCTATATACGCCGCAAGGGCTGGCTTAAATCCGGTAATGTACACCGGCATGAACCCTGGCGGGCAACTTACCCAAACAACCGAAGTAGAGAATTTTCCCGGTTATCCAAACGGGATACTTGGGCCCGACATGATGGAAGATTTCCGGGCGCAGGCAATCCGCTTCGGAACGGACATTCGTTTCGGTTACGTAAGCGCCGTGAATTTTGATAATGAGCTCCATCAGGTGACTATAGATAATAAAACTACGGTGACAGCTGATACCGTCATCATTTCCACAGGAGCCTCCGCAAAGTGGCTTGGTCTGGAATCTGAAGCCAGATACAATGGCTTTGGTGTGTCGGGCTGCGCTGTTTGCGATGGTTATTTCTTCCGGGGGCAAAACGTAGCTCTTGTTGGCGCAGGTGATACAGCGGCAGAAGAGGCCACTTACCTGGCCAAGCTGGTGAACAAAGTTTACATGCTGGTGCGCCGGGATGAATTCCGTGCATCAAAAGCAATGATCGACCGCGTACGGAATACGCCGAATATCGAGATCCTGTACAATACAGAAGTGCTGGAAGTGTTGGGAGATGGTGTAAATGTAACCGGTTTAAGCCTGCTGAATAACCTTACGCAACGGCCGCTTGAAATAGTGGTAACCGGCTTATTTGTAGCCATCGGGCATCAACCAAACACAGGCATATTCAGAGGAACGCTTGACATGGACGAGACGGGGTATATCAAAACCATACCCGGTACAACCCATACTAATATCCCCGGGGTATTCTGCGCAGGTGATGCCCAGGACCATATTTACCGCCAGGCAATTACGGCAGCCGGAACAGGCTGTATGGCCGCGTTGGACGCAGAACGATACCTGGCTGCCAGGGAGGCATCAGCAACAGGGATTATGAAAACTGAACCCCTCGTCAATTGAAGTCTGTGTCATTATTTCAATTAACCAGGTGCAAAGGCTTATTCCTTATGGAATAAGCTTTCGCATTTATAAAAAACATCTATGGAAACTTTAGAAAACTCACTTACGGAGTATGGTTTCAGGCGAATAATTATTACGGTTACCGCCGTGATATGCGCCCTGCTTGAACTTATCGATACAACTATAGTTAACGTGGCCCTAAATGATATGCGCGGTAACCTTGGTGCAACGGTAAATGAAATTGCCTGGGTGGTAACCGCGTATTCACTGGCCAATGTGATCATCGTCCCCATGACCAGCTGGCTTTCGCAGCAATTTGGCCGCCGTAATTATTTTGCCGCCTCCGTGCTTATCTTCACCATCTGTTCGTTTTTATGCGGCAACGCTACAAATATCTGGGAACTGGTGATCTTCCGTTTTATACAGGGGTTAGGTGGCGGCGCACTGTTAGTTACCTCACAAACTATCATTACAGAAAGCTGGCCAAAAGAAAAAAGGGCCATCGCGCAAGGTATCTATACATTGGGTATCATTATCGGTCCCACTATCGGCCCTACCCTCGGCGGTTACCTGGTTGACAATTTTTCATGGAGGCTGATTTTCTACATCAACATTCCGGTAGGCATTTTGGCTGCTATATTGGCGCTGCAATACGTACGCAGCCCCGTGTTTGAACAGAAACGCCCGGCAAACCAGGTAGATTGGCTTGGCATATTTTTGCTTACAGTTGGCGTTTCATCTCTTCAATACGTGCTTGAAAAAGGCCAGGAAGACGACTGGTTCAGCAGCAAGCTGATCATCACCCTAAGTATCTCTGCGGTTTTGGGTATTATTTGTTTTATCTGGCGACAGCTGGAATATAAATACCCCATTGTAGAACTGCGCGTGTTGCAAAATACCAATCTGAGGATCGGTGTTATCCTCACCTTTATCATAGGGTTTGGTTTGTTTGGGACCACCTTCGTCCTTCCGCTTTACACCCAATCCTTATTAGGATGGACGGCGTTGCAGTCCGGGTTACTGTTACTGCCCGGGACGATTTTTGTCGCCGTTGTCATCGCGGTAGTAGCCCAGCTCATTCAGCGCGGCATGCGGGAAAAATACCTGATCGTTGCAGGAATGATCATATTCTTTATATACGGTTACTGGTCGTATCACTTGCTTACCTTACAAACCAGCAACGGAAACCTGTTTTGGGTACTCATTTTGCGGGGGCTTGGTTTAGGCCTGATGTATGTTCCGGTTACCAATATCTCCTTATCTACCTTAGATGGGAAACAGATTGCTCAGGGGGCCGCGCTTTCGGGTATGGTGCGGCAATTGGGCGCTTCGTTCGGTGTGGCACTCATTTCCACCTTTGTATCTCGCCAAACGCAGCAGCACCGGATTACACTTATCAGCCATATCTCCGCTACTGATCCGGCAGTTCAGCAGCGGATAGCCCTGCTTAGCGCAAAGTTCCAGGCACGTGGTTTTGATGCGGCCAGCGCCCGGCAAGCCGCCTATAATTCGCTGGAGGGTGTTGTTCAAAGCCAGTCGACATTACTTTCCTATATGGATGTATTTTTATGGGTAGGCACTTTGTTTTTACTCTGTGTTCCCTTTGTGATCATCTTCGTTAAACAGTCTAACCGTAAAATTTCATTCGCAGATGCTGGTGCTCATTGATCTTTTGGTTCTGCACGCGGATCATTCCGCGGCAGAATCGCCTTTAATAGCAGGCTATTTATCTTGGCAAAAGGCAGTAGTTGCCGGCCTGTGGATCTGCATTGTACTTTATTTCAGCGACAACTCCTTAAATAATGGATTTTTCTTTATTTACGGCCGCATGAAGAAACTATACAGCCTTATAAGCCAAAGGTTCCGAAGGTAAAGAATCTATGCAGGTGGCCACCGTACCCCGATCATTAAAAACGCCCCTTAGCTGCACAGCGTACATTCATAAAAAAGCTCCACATTCTATGCCTGATAGATATGGCGCTTTCTTAGTTTTTAAATCAGTTTGTTTTTTTTAAGTTCCCTCCGCCATGAGCAAGCGATTTGGAATTTCCATCAACAAAAAAGCCAGAGCTGTAGGCCCTGGCTATATTTTACAAGCTATATGCACGTGTTAAAAAGGCAATAGCGAGATTCGAAATTCACCGTAGGCAACTGATTTACCGGTAGTTTTAATAAACGCGTCATCATAACTGCTGCCTTTGGCTATTGTTCTGGCCGAAGCGATGCTGTTGATGCCCCCGCTAATACCTACTACCACATATTTGCCCAGCAGGTACTCGAATCCTGGGCCGGTTTTAAACTCAATAGTATTGTAGCTGAACCGTTTGGGCAAAGCGGGATCACCGGATGCATAGAATGATGCATAGGTATTGGCAGCCGATCCAACATAAATCCAGGCTTTAGGGGATAGCGCTTGTTTCAGCGATGCTCCCTGCGGCAGGTCTATTATCAACTGCAGGCCGCTGCTGTTTAATTTACGGAAATAATTAATTACAGGCAAAACCGGAACGGGCGCTGAAGGATCGATCTGTACCAATGCACCTAACGAGAAATACTCATCAGCCGTGCGCTTCAACGGAAAAACAACGCTACCGTTAAAATTGAACCTTCTTACGGCACTCAGGTTATCAGATAACCCGGTAAATACGGCAGAATAAATTACAGGTGTATGAAAAATGGCGTCCGTTCTTGAAAAGTTGAGGGACAGGCCAAGGGTGCTTTTTGACACATTGCCGGTGTTGATACGCGGGGCAGCCAACTGGTTGCCGGCTTCACGGATATCAAAGAACTGTTCATTATGATAGATAGTAGCGCCAATCACATTACCGTTCCAACTGCTGATGGGTACGGAAAAGAAAGAACTGATCCGGGCGGTACGGACCTTTCCGCTGGAAAAATCCTTACCGTTCAATTTTGAGTCAAAATGCCCCGAGCCGAACAGGTCGGCGATAACCGAAGCCTGCCGGAGCGAAGGATAACGAAGCGCCTGTTCCTGGGATTCGCTGCGAAGGGTATCGGCAGGGTGCAGACTGGACATGCTGAACATGTTTTGAGCATAGGTACCGGTGCTGCAAAAAAGCATACCGATCACTATCAATTTAATTTTCATAGATTTTTAAGATGATAAACAGGATAAAATTACCGCTTGCTTTTAAGCTTTAAGCGGCAGCATTTGCTTCTTTAATGGTTTTACCTAAACGGAAAGCTGCCAAAGCGAAATAAAATGCGCCGAAAGCAGAATACCCTGCCAGGGAAGCCACTCCTTGATTTGGTGTATGCGCGGTAGCGATTATGAACCCGCCGGCTAACATCGATTGAGCGCCACTGATGATCATTGGCCATTGGCCCTCAAAATGTTTGCGGCGGCGAAGGCCTAATATAAACTGGATAAGCCCGGTAAGAGATGCCCAGACTCCAAATACTACCAATGCTCCCGGAATCCCGCTTTGCAGGGAAATGATCACTACTATAGTTGTCAGGATGCTGATGCCGGCGTTAACATATTGAGGAGTTTTATTGGCGGTAGGCGGATTGGCATTGATATCAAAAAATGTGGCCACGGCATCCCATCCCGGGTAAATAATAAACAGGATGGTTGCCAGGGTATTGTTTGTTTTTCCTAAAGTTACTACGAGGGTAATCCACAATACCGAAAATGCTACACGTGTAAAATATAACTTGCGTAATGATCGGGCAGTTTCAGCGGCCTGGCTGGAAACGTTGAAACTGGATTGATTTAATGATGTCATGATATGTTGTTTTAATGTTTGTGTGATCAAAATTAGCTCCTCAAACGTTGGTGATTTTTAACTTAAGTTAATATTAGCGAAAGAAGACATTAGGATTACTTCTTACTATCTGGCTCAAAGTCAAGGGATACGGAGTTCATGCAGAAACGCTTATGGGTGGGCGGCGGGCCATCGTCAAAAATATGACCTAGGTGTGATTCACAGCGCCCGCACAGTACTTCGGTGCGGTGCATTCCGTACGAATTATCAACATGATAAAGCACTGCTGTTTTGCGGCTGGGCTCGTAGAAGCTTGGCCAGCCGCAACTGCTGGCAAATTTGACATCCGACCTGAACAGCAGGTTGCCGCAAACAGCGCAATAATAGGTTCCACGGGTTGTACTTTTCCAATATTTTCCAGTAAATGGTCGCTCGGTATCTTTCTCACGTGCAACCGCATACAGATCTGCCGGGAGTACTTTTTTCCATTCTGGGTTGCTGACGGTTACTTTGCCCGTATCTGTGTTGGAGTACCATGGATTCTGCTCGTGTCCGCGGGCAGATTTTTCATTCTGGGCAAAACTACGGAAGCTGGTCAGCATCAGCAGGCCGCAATAAATCAGGATCTTTTTCATTATTTAAGTTTGTCTTTAAAAATGTGTTTGAACTTTTCCAGTTGCGGTTGGATTACATAAAGGCAATAGCCCGCCTCCGGGTGATTTTTATAGTATGCCTGGTGGTATCTTTCTGCTTTGTAAAAAACCGTAAAACCTGTTACCTCCGTTACTATTGTTCGGGGATAGATCTTTTGTTCAGTCAGTCTCCGGATATAATACATGGCTTTTTCAGACTGTGCCTTGTTATGATAGAAAATAGCCGACCGGTATTGGGTACCCACGTCGTTGCCCTGCCGGTTGAGCTGTGTGGGATCGTGAGATAAAAAGAAGACTTCCAGCAACTCATTATAACTGATAACAGCGCTGTCGTAAACCACGTTACACGCTTCAGCATGACCTGTTGTTCCGGTGCAAACCTGCTCATAGTTCGGATCGACCACGTGGCCACCAGTGTAACCCGAAGTTACTCTTAGTACTCCTTTCAACTGTGAAAACTTGGCCTCGCCGCACCAGAAACAACCCGATGCAAAGGTTGCGGTATCCATACGGTTTGTTGCTTTACTTACACTATACCTTTCCTTTGTAAGTGTACACGCAAAGGCTGAAACACCTAAAGCCAGCAATAAAACGGATAACAAAATTGCTCTTTTCATTTGCTTATTTATTTAAAGCCGCTTTACTATCAGTAGCTTCCTGCGCAAATTGCATCAGTCCGTTAGCGTCCACAAAGCCGGTATGATTGGCCAACACCTTACCGTTTTCATCAACGATAAGCAATGTAGGCAAGCCCTCCACCTGCCATGTTTTAGCCAGTTGCACACCGTCTCCCTTTTCTACATCTACGCTGTAATTAATAAAATGCTGATTGAAGTAGGCGGATGCTTTGGCATCCTTGAAAGTAGTTTTCCGAAGTTGCTTGCAAGGCGCACACCACGTTGCATAAGCGTCTACAAAAACCTGCTTGTGACTTGCCTTGGCCTTTGCCAATACCTGTTTATAGGATTGCTGACTAAATTTTATTTCCTGCGTTATTTCTTTTTTCTGCGCTGAAACATCTGAAGCGTAAAAACCTGATAGTATTACTATGCCCAGGGCAATGAGCTGGGATTTGAACAATTGATTTTTCATATATGATTGGTTAATTAAAGTTTTGAGTTAATGATGTTCTTTTTGCCGCGTTGATGCCCTGATCTAAAAAATTGGTGTAAGCTTTAATATCCAGGTCAAAAGCGCGGGGTTCTGCGGCGGGCTTTCCGTCAGGAGCCAGCACCACATAAAAGGGCTGGGCGTTGGTATTATACTGTGCTTCCTGAAGGTCACTCCATTTTTGCCCCAGCGTATTGATGGCTTTAGCCGAAACTTTAGAAGTATACTTTTCTGATTCGCTGAGTGCAGTTCTGTCATCCACATAAAGGGATATGAGTACATAATCATTTTTGATCCGTTTCAGCACTTCAGGATCTGACCATACCGAGGCCTCCATTTTTCGGCAGTTGGTACAGCTCCAGCCCGTAAAATCAAGCAACACCGGCTTATTGATCTTTTTTGCATAGGCCAGCCCCTCCTCGTAATCGTAAAACGCGTCGATATTATCAGGAGCATGAAAAAGGCCCGCGTATTTATGCCCGGTTGAGGGCGCCGTCCCGGGTGCGTTTCCGGAACCTGTAAGTGCAAATTGTTGCGTGCTTTGTGGTGGCAGCCATCCGCTGATGCCCTTAAGCGGCGCGCCGAACAGGCCGGGAACAAGGTAAAGGGTAAATACCAGCGTTACCATGGCCAGCAATAACCTGAACAGCGGTATGGAGGTAACCTCCGTATCGTGGCTGAGCCTGATTTTACCCAAAAGATAAAATGCAAGCACACCAAAAATGATGATCCAGATCACCAGGAATAGGTCGCGGCTAAGCAGGCCCCAGTGATAGGCCAGGTCAACGTTGGTCAGGTATTTGAAAGCAAGCGCTAATTCCAGCAAGCCAAGTACAATTTTAACAGAATTGAGCCAGCCGCCTGATTTTGGCAAAGCTTTCAGCCACGATGGAAATATGGCAAAAGCGGTGAAGGGCAACGCCAGGGCCAGGGAGAAACCGAACATGCCAAGTGCGGGCCCAAGGTAAGTGCCTTTACTTACCGCCTCAACCAAGAGCGTCCCGATTAGTGGCCCGGTACAGGAAAATGATACCAGTGCGAGGGTAAATGCCATGAAAAACAAACCGATCCATCCACCACCTTCTGATTTTTGATCCATTTTGTTAACGAAAAATGAAGGCAGCGTGATCTCGAAAGCGCCTAAAAAGGATAGCGCAAAAACGACCAGGATGACAAAAAACAGCAAGTTGAATGCGGCACTACTCGCTGCTTCGTTCAGCGCCGACGCGCCAAAAATTGCGGTGATCAGCAGGCCAAGGCCCACATAAATAGCGATGATGGATAATCCATAGATGATAGCGGTCTTGATACCCTGTGAACGGGTGCCCGATCTTTTGGTAAAAAACGATACGGTAAGCGGCACCATAGGGTAAATACAAGGAAGAAAGAATGCTGCCAGCCCGCCAACAAAACCAGCCAGAAAAATAGCCAAAAGTGAATGATCACTGTTTGACGGAGCTTTTACGCTGGGGGATTTTAAAGTATGCTGGCCGATATGGTTAGCTTGCACAGAATGGCTGCCCGGTTGCTGCACCACTGTGCTGTTAACCGGAATATCAAAACTAACATCGCTCGGGGGCAAGCATTTTTGACCGCTGCAAACCATGTAGTTTAGAGAACCGGTTAAATGTGCAGCCGGATCTTTGGTGTATACGATTTGCGTAAACATTACCTGGTGTTCATGATACCGTATGATCATTTGAAAAGACTGGTCAAAACCGCTTAACGCTTCCGGCTTTTCGGTCACCTTATCTACCAGTGCCAGTCCGGATGTTTTGTCAAATTTAAAAGTTGTGGGAACCGGTCCGCCGCTTTTCAGGAATTGCGAATACAAATGCCATCCCTTATCAATATCGGCGGTAAAGGAGACCGCGTATTTGTTCTGATCCAGTTTGGTGGAAGCAAACTTCCAGTGTACGGGCGTATCTATCTTTGCGAAAGCCTGTAGTGTAAACAGGCAAAGCCATAGTAAAATTAATTTTTTCATTGTGTGATGTTTTTAAGGACGGTGCTGCCGCCGCTACAAAATTGCCGAAGGCTAACCGGCATAATTTTCACTATAGTTAATGTGGTTGTAATCAAACGGTCAAAAAAAAAGCCGCTACATTACTGTAAGCGGCTTTACACTCAATCAAAAACACATATCACTTGCTGGTCAGATAGCTAAGAACCTGTTTAGAGTGTTCATCTCCTTTCATAAAATCCCTGAAGCTATAAGCTACATTTCCATCCAGGCCGATCACAAATGTTTCGCGGCCGCTGATCTTCATTTCACCGATGGCTTGTTCCTTTACACCGTACGAGTTCAACACTTTATTGTCAGGATCACTCAGCAAAGTGAAAGGCAAGTGCTCTTTAGTTGCAAAAGCTTTGTGGCTGGCAACGGTGCCATTATTGATCCCGATCACCAACGCGTTTGCATCATTGTATTTGGCGTAAGCGTCACGAAACGCACAAGCTTCTTTAGTGCAAACCGGACTTTCATCCTTCGGATAGAAAAAAACCACAATTTTCTTTTTGCCGATATACTTGGCAAGTTTAAATGGTTTACCGTTCTGATCCCTCAGCGTAAAGCCTGGAGCTTTTTCACCTTGTTTCAATGTAGTGGCTTCTTGTGGGGCAGCATCCTGTGCTACTGCAGGATTAGCATTCAGGCCCACGAAAGCAGTTAACGCAATGAGGCCGATCCATAGTTTTGATTTCAAGTTTGTTTTCATACTATTTCAATAAATTTTAAATGATTTATGAAGCTAAGGTCAGCGGAGTTGCGGGTTTGAATTTTCACTTAAGTTAAAATAGCAGGATTAAATATTCATTGCCTTTCGGCTCAACACGTATAAGGATCCATTATAACATTCAAATGACTTTACGGCTATGCCCATGAGTGCTGCAAACCGTGCAAAAAAGCTATTGATCATCATTCCGGTATTTTCCCGGGAATCAAGGTTAAAGGAGTAAAGTGATTTGATCCGCCACAGTTATCGTTTTGGCTACAACATACTCCGATTTTGTCACAAGGATGGCTTTCCAATGTATGAGTTTTGCATTTCAAACTTTAAATAATCAGAAATGACCAAAACAATTTTTATCACCGGTGCATCAGCAGGTATAGGAAAGGCTACCGCCAAATATTTTGCAAATAAGGGTTGGAATGTTATTGCAACTATGCGTAAGCCGGAAAATGAGAAAGAATTAAATCTATTGAAAAACGTGACTTTACTTCCGCTGGATGTGACAAATATCCGGCAGATTACCGAAACCGTGGAAAAAGCGCTGGCATTAGGTGATATAGATGTTGTATTCAATAATGCAGGTTATGCTTTACTCGGAGTGCTGGAAGCCATAACAGATGAACAATTGGTTGCGCAGATGGAAACCAACTTTCTGGGGGTAGTTCGTGTAACACAGGCATTCATTCCATACTTCAGAAAAAGACAGTCGGGGCTTTTTATTACCACAGGTTCTTCAGCAGGCTTGATGGGATTTCCGGTAAGCTCGATGTATGATGCCAGCAAATGGGCACTGGAAGGTTGGAGCGAAAGCCTTTCTTATGAATTAGCTGAGTTTGGCATTGGCATCAAAACAATCGAGCCGGGCCTGGTAGCAACCGAGATCGGTGATCGATCGGTAATCGTTCCTCACCCGGCTTATGAAACCATAATGAACAAATTCATGGCAGCTATCATGCATGGCGATAACGTTACAACTGCAGAACAGATCGCGGCCGTTGTTTACGGAGCCGCCACCGATGGCCAGGACACCTTACGATACGTTTGTGGTGAGGATGCAAAAGACTTGTATGCACGGCGCCTTGCGGGTGGTGATGAAGCTTTCAGGGCAACCATTAAACAAATGCTTGCCTTATAAGTGCCCATTATAAATTTACATTGCCGGTAGATATCTTTAGGCATATTTACCGGCATTAATGATCAATAACTATCCATGGAAAACAGAAATAAGCTCAGGATATTTGATTCTATCCCAGAGATGCAGCGTGTTTTCGGTATACCGCGGCCATTGCATCCCTTGATCAGCATGCTGGATTATAGTAAAATAAAAATAACCAGGGAGATGCTGGCAGATCCTTTTGTGATGAATTTTTACAATATCACTTATAACGAATCGGCGGGTTGCAGGATGCGATACGGACAAACTACTTACGATTTCGAGGAAGGGGGCATGTTCTTTACCTCGCCCGGGCAACCACTAACTGCCATAGCAACGGCCGACTCCAGTTTGGGTTTTACCTTACTGATCCATCCCGACTTTTTGCGTCAATATCCGCTGGATACAAAAATCAAACATTACGGTTTTTTTTCGTACTCAGTGAATGAATCGCTACACTTGTCGGCTAAAGAAAGCGCCATCATCAACGGAATTGCTAAAAATATCGACGACGAGCTGGAAACCGCGATTGACGATATCAGTCAGGATGTATTAATATCACAGATTGAGTTACTTTTAAATTATAGTCAGCGTTTTTATAAGCGGCAGTTCATTACCCGCAAGCCTATCAATAACGCCATGCTGGCAAAACTTGACAGCATATTAGATACTTATTTCCATGATAAAACGGCGTTGAACCAAGGTTTACCGACTGTTCAATTCCTTGCAGATCAACTCAATATATCACCGAAATATTTAGGCGATATGCTCAGGACGCTAACCGGGCACAATACTCAACAACACATACATATTAAGCTGATTGAGAAAGCCAAAGAGGTATTGACAATCAGCGAGCTTACGGTTGGTGAAATTGCTTTTCAGCTCGGTTTCGAGCACCCGCAGTCGTTTAGCAAATTCTTCAAATCAAAAACCAATCTTTCGCCTTTAGAATTCAGAGCGCATTTTAATTAAGTATTGCTTCAAATAACTCTCAATGCCAAATCGGATACGGTAGGCTATCTTTAACCTTCGATATCTATAACACAATTAATTGCTGAATGCCGAAGTATCGTTCAAAAAGGCTGTATCATAATTTATTTTGGAACGATAGGTTTTTTATTTTTACATTTGCTGTATGCCAAGGAACAAAGAGTTTGACTATCAAGATAAGCTAAAAGTAGCCCGTGATCTTTTTTGGAAAAAGGGTTACCAGGCAACGACCATGAACGATCTTGTGGACGCATTAGCTATAAACAGGAGTAGCATTTACGACAGCTTTGGCAATAAGCATGACCTTTTTTTGAAGTGCCTGCATGATTATATTCAGGAAATAGAATTAAACTACCAGGATTCCGCCAATAAAGGAGGGTCCGCACTTGAGTCAGCAATTATTATTATCAAGGATGTTGTTAAGACTATTTTAATTGATACCAAAACGTGTTTAGCGATCAACTCAACTTTTGAACTTTCCCGTATTGACGAAGATGTAAACCGAATGCTTAAGCAACAAGCCAATAATTCCATAAAGCTTTTTGAGGACCTATTCCTCAAGGCTCAACAAGAAGGAGACCTTTCTGCCGGGAAGGATCCCAATTTGCTGGCTTATTTTGTAGTTACCAGTTTCGCATCGCTATGGAATGCCGATCTTCTTTTTAACGATAAAAAACGATTATATCAATTGACTGATTTTTTGATCAGTGTAATTAAAGCTTAATTTTTTTTACCTATTTTGGAACGATAGGTTGGTTATAATATAAATATGACACAGTTTCTTAACGATATAGATTTATCAAGTTTTAAAAATCACAAAATGGAAAGAAATATTGCTGACCCTCGCCGCTGGATGGCGCTGGCTGTATTGCTGACGGGTACATTATTGCCGCCGCTGGATTTCTTTATTGTTAATGTAGCACTGCCTGCTATCCGTAAGGATCTCCACGCATCACCGGCCGATTCCCAATTGGTGGTATCCGTATATGCTGCTGCTTACGCCGTAACATTGATACTGGGTGGCAGGTTAGGGGACATATACGGCAGAAAGAGGGTGTTCATTTTTGGAATGCTCGGCTTCGGAATTGCATCTGCCTTATGCGGTTTTGCACCGTCGCCGGCTGTATTAGTAGCCGGCAGATTGTTACAAGGTGTGGCGGCAGCCATCATGGGTCCGCAATCGCTGGCATCTATTCATGCTATTTTTCCCGCGGAAGAAAAAAATCGTGCACTTAGCTTTTATGGGGCGACTTTCGGACTGGCCTCTGTGGCCGGACAGTTGCTGGGGGGCGTGCTGGTATCAGCTAACCTGTTTGGTCTGGGCTGGCGAAGTGTATTCCTCATCAATTTGCCGGTTATCGTTCTTGCACTACCGGCCGCCTCCCTTTTATTAAGGGAAAATCGTGCTGAAAAGTCTGAGGTTTTAGACATTCCGGGTGCCATATTCCTCGCTACCGGACTGTTGTCCTTCGTGCTTCCGCTTATCGAGGGGCGCGAAAATCACTGGCCATGGTGGTGCATAATCCTTCTGATAACAAGTATACCTTTGCTAATAGCATTCTGGCGTTACGAAAAGGAGAAGGAATTAAGAGGTGCCTCGCCATTGGTCTATCCATCCTTATTCATGAAAAGCGGATTGCGAAAGAATTTGGCCGCAGCCTTCTTTTTTTATGCCCTGGCCTCTTTCTTCCTGATCTTTGCTGTATATGAGCAAGGTGCCCTGGGTCACGACACGCTGGCGACAGGTTTAGCCATTTTGCCGCTGGGAGTCGGTTTCTTTCTTGGTCCATGGTGCAGCTCTTATGTAGTTAGCCGACTTGGTTCCCGCACAGCAGCCTTCGGAATGATCCTTGAAGTCACCGGACTGATCTTCGCTGCTATCCTTTCCCTAAACGATGGCATGTCCTATCTTTTTCTACCGCTCTTTATTATAGGGCTCGGACAAGGGATTGCCGTACCGGCACTGGTGCGCCTGAACGTCGACCAGGTCGATCCACGCTTTTCAGGGCTGGCGGCAGGTCTGGTAACTGCCACTTTTCAAATAAGCGCTGCTGTTTTCGTTGCGTTGATTGGGGGGCTTTTCTTTACACTTGCGCCAGATGGCGCGAGCGCAGCAGAAATTCAGTTTAGCTTTGGTATAGCTTCTTCAGCTATAGCACTTTCTTTAGTAGTGGCAGCGATGCTATGCTGGAAACGATAGTGTAGAAATAATATAGCGCCAGGATTCTATATCTCAAATGAAAATCATCTAATACAATTATCATTACAATAGATGGAATCGCTCATCGTCAAGAAGCAGGCGCCAGGAGGATGAAATTGCTGTTTATCAAGTGAAAGATGGAAAAATCGTTTTTGAACAATTTTCTTTTAACTCCTAAAGCGCTTGGACTAATTTTTAATTAAATAAATGCGATTGAAAAATCATAATATGACCCAAAAAGAAAACCCATCAATATCAAATTACTTTAAAACACCTGGAAAATACCAAAGGTGAAACTGTGGATAATAAACCGTTGGAATTTTAGCAGCCATTACTGGAAATTCCGAAAGCCGTGACCACCTCTTTCTGAAATGGCAAACGAATCGCTCCGCCAGCAAAACATCTTATTGCCGACGGGCATCGAAGTCTTAGTTTGGTTTACGGCCATCATTAGATTCCCGGAACTGCTTAGTCGTTTGCTGAGAACGTTGCCCTGGCGTACCATTTGACCCAAATCGGTTACACCTTTCCAGAGTTCGGTTACAATTCTGACACCGCGTTTACGGAACTTTGTACCATGGAAAACAAAACAATAAGACGCTTGGCCCTGGTTACCGGGGCTAACCAGGGCGTAGGCCTGGAAGTCGTCAAAAAATTAGTGGCGGCAGGTCATACCATATTATTGGGTTCGCGCGACTTGGCCAAAGGAGAAGCGGTAGCAAAGGATTTGGGAGACGGAGCCATCGCCATCCAGATCGATGTAACTGATCAAAGTTCAATCGAAGCGGCGGCCGTTCGTATTGCTAAAGAATACGGGTATTTAGACCTGTTGGTCAACAATGCGGCGATCTCCAACACCCGCAAGGGCGATCTGTCCTTACAGGAGTATGCCAGGATCAGCAAGGCCAGCAATATTGCTATGAATGAGGTCCGCAGCATTTGGGAAACCAATGTATTCGGCGTTCTGGCGGTCTACCAGGCCATGCTACCCTTATTGCAGCAATCGAAAGACGCCCGTATCGTGAATGTTTCGAGCGGTGTCGGCTCATTGACCCTCAACGCCGATCCGGCCTTTCCTTACCGTGGTGTTTACGGCCCCGGTTATGCCGCATCGAAAACCGCGCTGAACGGGATCACACTGGCGATGATGCTGGAGCTGGAAAATACGCACATAAAAGTTAACTTAGTATCGCCCGGATTTACGAGTACTGCCCTCAACGGTTTTGAAGGAACCGAATCGATCGAGGACGGCTCCCGCGAGGTGGTACGTGTTGCCTTGTTCGGACCGGAGGAACGGTCAGGCACGTATACCCGCTGGGAAAATGAGCAAATACCATGGTAACACCCTATAAGTTCAATTCTTTATCGGCGGTGCATGCGGCATTCGGTTTACCGAAACCGCTGCACCCGCTGATCAGCGTCATCAACGGTATCGACAACAGGATCGAAGTGAACTTCGGAAGTGAGTCGGTGATCACCAGTTTTTACAAGATCACCTTTACCCCAAAGTTAAGCGGTAAAGTCAAGTACGGGCAAGGCTATTACGACTTTGACGAGGGTGGCATGCTGTTCGCCGCACCGAACCAGCTCATGGGCGGCAGCGATCACAATGGGCCTTATGCCGGTTACAGCCTGTTCATTCATCCCGATTTCCTGCTGGGTTATCCGCTGGCGAAAAAGATCAGGCAGTACGGCTTTTTTAACTATGCCACCAACGAGGCCTTACATTTGTCGGAAGCAGAGAAAAACACGATTCTAACCACGCTGAAAGCTATCGAAACCGAACTGGCTTTACCCATTGATGAACTTAGCCAGGACGTGCTGATCAGCCAGGTAGAGCTGTTGCTGAATTATAGTAACCGTTATTACAAACGTCAGTTCATCACCCGAAAGGCGGTGAATACCGACCTGCTCCAACGGTTTGAAAGCATATTAGCTCACTGCATCGATGCGCAGCAGGGTATTCCAACTGTGCAGGAACTGGCCGGCCAGCTGGCGATCTCACCCAGCTACCTAAGCGACCTGCTGCGCACGCTCACCGGGCAAAACGCCCAGCAGCATATCCATGAAAAACTGATCGAAAAAGCTAAGGAACAATTGAGTACTACTAACCTGTCCATTGCGGAGATCGCTTATGCGCTCGGCTTTGAGCATTCGCAGTCTTTTAGCCGGCTGTTCAGGATGAAAACGAAGATGAGCCCGTTTGAATTTCGGGCTTCATTTAATTGATGCTGGCGGGAGCGCATTTGCGCTGCTGTTATATCAGGCATTTTGCCCTCCGTCTACATTTAATGTTGTGCCCGTAATATACTGTGCGTCATTGCTGGCTAAAAAGGCTACCGCCTTTCCGATATCTTCCGGCTCTCCATAACGCCCCAGTGCAACTGCTTGTAACATATGACCGCTGAAAGGCCCATCTGCAGGGTTCATGTCGGTATTGATCAGGCCGGGCTGTATAATGTTAACGGTGATATTTCGCGGACCCAGATCGCGCGCCCAACTGCGTGTATAAGCCGCAAGTGCTGCCTTGGTTGCGGTGTATTCGCCGATTCCCGGGTAGGGTGAGCGGTCAGCGCCGGTCGAGCCGATCGTAATGATCCTCCCGCCATTCCCCATGTGGGGCAGCACCGTTCTTACCGTATGTGCAACGCCTAATACATTGTGGAAAAAACATTTTGATTGACCCCTCTTCGCCAATTTTGTCTGCATTACTAACTACTTGGTTACAATATATAGAAAGGGGGCAAAGTAAAATCGGCCGACAGGGGTCAATATATTGTGGTTTATCCACGTAACATTGGAAAATCCAAATACACGCTCATTCGCATTAGAAGATCCTATTGCTTTTTTGAATCAATATGATCAGAAAGTTATTTTGGATGAGGTGCAGCGGGCTCCTGCTTTATTCTCTTATATACAGAGCAGGGTTGATGAATCCAGAATAATGGGACAATACATTCTATTGGGCTCACAAAATTTTCACTTATTAAATAGTATTACTCAGACCCTGGCTGGCAGGGTAGCCCTATTCAAATTACTCCCTTTGGACTTTACCGAATTAAAGCGCAGTGGCTTATTAGCAGATTCCTATACCCAAACCTGCATTAAGGGTTTCTATCCGGCTATCTTCGATCGGGATATTGACCCTGTTGTTTTTTACGCCAATTACATTCAAACCTATATAGAAAAAGATGTAACAGAATTAATGAATATCAGGGATTTGAAACTTTTTCGAATATTCTTAGGTTTGTGTGCGGGGCGTGCAGGGCAATTGTTAAATTTCAGCGCTTTAGCTAATGAATGTGACATTTCCCATAACACAGCCAAAGCATGGTTATCTATACTCGAAAGCAGTTACATTATATTTCTTTTACAGCCTTATCATCAAAATTTCAATAAGCGTTTGATCAAAAGCCCTAAATTATATTTTTATGATACCGGATTGTTGAATCATTTGTTAGGAATTAGAGCACCTGAAGAACTGGAAGAGAATAGATTGAAAGGGCACATATTTGAGAATATGATACTGGCTGAATATCAAAAAAAGAATCATCACTTATACCTGCATCAGGATTATTATTTCTGGCAGGATAGTAATGCCCATGTGGTTGATCTGCTGATGACAAAAGGGCAAGACTTTTCCATTTATGAGATCAAGGCAACTCAAACCATTAGTCCCGGTTTATTTAAAGAAATGGATCGTTTTGAAGGAATTGCTGCTCCAGCCGAAGTAAATAAAACACTGATCTATGGTGGCGCTGAAAATGAAAAAAGAACAAAGTATAATGTGCTCAGCTGGAAAAATGTTTCAGAATAAAGAATATTTTAATTAGGCGTTAAGCTGCATTATTAACTTGATCTTCCAAATTGGAACAGCAAGTTAATGTCGTTATAAAAAATAATAACTACCTGTCTTTACCTGTAAATTTAAAACCAATGGGTTCATGTGGTGAGTTGTTTTAAAGGTCGCATAATATGGTCTTTTTGTCACGTTACAATTGTTAGGGTCTTCAATATTTTGTATCTTCGTAAAGTAAGATTTGCAAATAAAAATAATCTGCATCAAAAAATGGTTGGTAATTCGGTGCGTAGCCAATTTTAAACCATATAAAATATTGTAAGCCAATTGGTTAAGAATCGTGTTCGATTCCCCTACGGGCTACTTAAAAGGCAATAACTAATCATGGTTGTTGCCTTTTTTCATTTCAGGGAGTTTAAATAGGAGAAATTTTAATGGTTTTATTGGAGCCAAAAGCCGAGGATGCAAATGTACGATCGGTAGAAAATTAATGATGTGCTGTGCATTTTTGAAAACAAGGCTAGCCATCTACAACAGTTCTTTCTCGGTAAATCACTCAGCGAAAACATTTTTACTTAGTTAACGACATACCTTAGGGGCAGGCTTTTTCGTAGCAATCGAAAAAATTAAATCCAGGATCAACGGTCAGGGTAAAAATATCGAAATAGTATTTCGATACCTTGATTGACAAAATGATAGAATCGCAAGTACGAAAATGAATCGATTACAAACCGGATAACTTATAGATAAAATCATTCGTTATAGGTGGCGCGATCTATTAGCGTCGACGAAATAATTAAATAACTCCAAATTTGAATGAATTAACGCGACTAAACCGATGAAACGGAAGTTGAATCCTTGATGTTGCGATTTGGGACATCAAAGTAATTTACTTCTTGAAGTGATCACGTTGTTTTGAGGTTATCACAACTTGTGATAACCTCCTTTAGCTCTTGCAACGCTTTACTAAAAACCTCTCTGACATTCTCATTTTTTAAGGGTCCATTCAATAGCATCGCTTTGTAATTTTTCGTTAAAATAGCCCTCAGCCCTGAGCCGGTTTATTCCTTTAACGAGGTGGATATTTTTAAACACAAAATCGTGTTTGGTTGCACCTGTTTCTGCCTGATTTACTTTTTTACCGTTGACGTAAAGTGTAACGGATGAGGTATTGGCAAATACTTTCACTGTAGTTATGGCCTCTATCCGATCCGTATTTCGGCGGCCGCTGATATACAGCACGGGTTCCTGGCTCCAATTGGCCTTGTACCAGTAAAAGGCATCCTTTTTTATTTTACGGTCATAAGTAACCAGGCCCTTCATGTTACGAGCAGGTATCCCGCCTCCATTGGCAGATGGCACCGAAAAGTCAAACATATTCCATACGTATGAGGCTACCAGGTATGGATGTTTTTCGATAATGCCCCATTGTACCTCATGAAAGTGTGTCTGAAAGGTTTCGGGCCAAAATTGGCCGGACGGATCACCGCTATCGTCTACCTTTTCCTGTTGCTGATTTACGTTTGCCTCCGTACCGTACTCAGAAAGTACGACCTTATAATTTGGATATTCTTTTTCCAGCCCAGTAACCCAACCTTCAAGATCGGGGATCTTCCCTTCATACCAGCCGTAATATCGGTTGATGCCCTGAATATCCGCAGCCAGGTTTGACGGGCGATTTATTTCACCGTAGCCGCTAACACTGGCGGTAAATCTGGCTGGATCTTCCGTTTTGGCAATGTCGTTCAGTTCTCTGGTTAAAACTGGCACAAAACCATCGGCCGAACTGGAATATACTTCATTATGTAAACCCCAATTGTATATAGACGGGTGGTTATAATTTTGCCTGATCAATTCGGTTAACTGCTGTTTGGCGTTATCCCCTTCCTCTGTCGAAACCGCGTTTACAAATGGTATTTCGGCCCATATTACAAAGCCCATGCTGTCGCATTTAGCATAAATATATTCGGCTTGCTGATAGTGTGCAAAACGGATAGAGGTTGCACCTATTTCGTAGATCATATCCAAATCGCTTTGGTGTTGGGCGTTGGTTAGCGCGCTGCCGTAATCCTGCCACTCCTGGTGACGGCAAACCCCATACAGGCGATACGGCTGTCCGTTCAGATAAAAGCCTTTGCCGGGTACTACCGAAAAGTAGCGAAGGCCAAGTGGCTGTGTAACTTCATCTATTGTTTTACCATCTTTAATAATGGCGGTGGTAAGCGAATACAAATAGGGGTCTTTCCGGCCGTCCCATAAATGCGGGTTATTGACTTGCATTTGCTGATCAACAATATTTATACCTTGTGGTTGTACATTTTGTAGTTGTTGAACTTGTTTAACAATGGTGCCGTTTTTATTACTAATGGTAGTTTTTACCGTAATCTGCTGTACTTGCCGCTCTTTATTTTCGATTTTAGCGGTTACCGTGATATTGGCCTTTTTATTATTTACATCTTGTTTAATGTAAATACCCGGGGATGCATAATCAGTTGTGGTTATGTTGATCTTGCTGGTAACAATGATGCTTATGGGACGGTAAATGCCGCCGTAAACGCCAAATAGTTTGTTATTGATGGGAATAATATCAGGCCGCTCCTCGTTGTTTACTTTTACCATAATTGTATTGATAGTATCGTACCTTAACGAGTTGCTGATATCAAAGCAAAATGCCGAATAAGCGCCCTTATGCGTACCTATCAATTTATTATTAATATAGAGGTCAGCAACCGTGCCCACGCCTTCAAAACGAATAAATACACGCTTATCTTTCCATTCCTTTTGGGCTACCAACTCTCTGCGATAAAAGGCATCCCCGGTGTAAAAATTTTTCCCTTTCTGAATATCCTTGTTGTTCCATGTATGGGGTATTGCGACGGTTTGCCATTCGCCCCCGGCAATTGCGATATTGGTTTTATAGGTTGCTTTCTTAAACTGCCAATCCTGATTAAAGGGTATAACCTGCCGGACGGAATTGATGTTATTAATGTCCATGGCTTTTTGGAATGTCCATCCTTTTAAACTAAAGCAAAGGCTTATTAGGAAAAACAGGGTGATCTTTGCTGTACGCATAAGTTTTACGATCATCTGGTGCAACGTTTATATTTTAGCTTTCTGGTACTGAGATCCACTATTTTTATTGCTATCTGTGGTTTCCAGAACAATGACAAAGGGATGTTTAAAGGCTTGCTGTTTCAAGTGGATAAAACAGGAAAATGTACCTGTTTCTTCGGGCACATAATTTTGCGCAGGATTACCAAGATCATAAGCTTTGCTGATTACTGTATGAGGCGGTGTTACAACCTTTAAGGCTCCGGAGACAGGTACATTAAATACTAGCATATAGATTTTATTGATACCTGTTTTTTTTATGTAATACCCCCAATCCTGCTTTGCAAAACTGGCATACTCGCCATTGTAAATGGCCTCTTTGTTGGTATTCATCCACTCTCCAATTTCTTTTGCCAGGTTCAACTCTTCTGTTCTTAAAGAGCCATCGGGCTTTGGCCCAAAATTGAGCACAAAATTTCCATCGAGCGAAACACATTTGGCCAGCATTTCCAGTAATTCATCGGTTGTTTTGATGTGGCCTTTCCATACCTTACCATATCCCCATTGGTTTTCGGGCACGGTCATTACGCAATCCCAGTCGTTCCCGTGTACATCTTCTATATTCTCTGGTATTTTACGTTCCCAACCCTGTTCATAATCGCCCATCATATGACCATTTGAATCAAAATGTCGCTTACCATATTCATCTGCCCTAAAGCGGCTGCCGATGATCAATCCGGGATGCTTTGCCCTCATCTCCTTTTCTAGTGAATCTGCAAAAGCGGCCTGTGTAACCCATGATTTATCCCAGGTACCATCGAACCATAAACCTTTGGCTGTTGGATATCGGGTAAGCAGTTCCAGTAATTGGTTACGGGTAAATTGTTTAAACCTTTCAAATGCGATACTATCCTCCCGGCTCTTAATATCATACCGCCAGTCGGGATTGTGCCAATCCATAATAGAGAAATAAAGTATCACGTCAATCCCCTGTCTTTCGTAGGCCTTTACAAGCGGGCCTATTAAGTCTTTTTTATAGGGGGAATTGGCGATGGTAAAATGGGTATACTTACTTGGCCACAAACAAAATCCATCATGATGTTTTGTGGTGATGGTTACATATTTTACCCCCATTTGTTTAGCTATTGCCGCCCATGAGCCGGCATTAAATTTGGTTGGATTAAATTGATATATCAATGAATCGTAGGCTGTAGCGGAAACAACTTTCCATGACTTTATCCATTCGGAAGCACCGCTATAGGTTTGACCACGCCATTCACCAGCTGGTATGGAATATAAACCCCAATGGATAAACTGTCCTAAGCCATAAGCACGCCATTTTGCCATATCAGCATCTGTTCTGCGACCTATGCGGTGGGCGCCATGCTGCAGGACAATATTTTTTTGCGCTGCCGTTTCTGTCTGCTGCGCGTTTACATTTGCAGCATTCACACAATTCCATACAATTGCTGCAATCAGGATCACTTTTTTTATCATATCTAATTCTCTTATAGGGAGCTGCCGCATTTGCGGCAGCTTTGACCAAGTTTTTAATATCCCGGATTTTGAGTTAATGTTGCTCCTTTATTCACGTCGATCTCTGATTGAGGAATGGGCAGCAATAGGTTATAATCCTTAATAGAGCCAGAGGAAGTGGGATTGTGTTTTTTTACCCTTTCTACCAAAGTCCCTGTTCTCATTAAGGTAACCCGTCTGTCTTCTTCGCCAATAAGTTCGCGGGCGCGTTCATCCAGAATAAAATCCATATTGATATCGGATGTCTGTACAAGCGGAGCATTAGCCCTTGTGCGAAGTTCATTGATGTCGTTGGCGGCTCCTGTTAAATTACCTTGCTTAAACTGTGCCTCGGCCAGTAAAAGGTAGGTTTCGCCAAGGCGCATATAGATGCGATCTTTATACGTTATTGTACCAAAAGGGTCGGCGCTGGTATAAGAGTACCACTTGGTGCTATGCGCGTACATATTTTGAATGGTATCGGTATTGGAGGTAACTACTGCCAGTTTACCATAATTAGCTGATGCAGGATCGTTGTAATAATATTTGCGACGGACGTTAAAACTAGAATTGCGCATATCATTATTAATGTTCAGATTATATGTCCACCAGTTGGTTGGCCGTATCCGGCCTATGCCGCGTCCGCCTAATGAATCGGCTCCGATCATACCCGGAATGTTCACATAAAATGGCACCCAAACCCTGCGGTGCTGGTCGGTTGGACTATACCCACCGGGGATGTTTGCTTCTTCTACTACCCAAATGGCTTCGGTATTGCCCTGGCTACGGCGCATATTGCCATAAATAAACATATCTGAAAAGGCATCGCCCGGCTTCAACGAATTGATACCATATCGGCCGCTCACCAACTTATATAGGCCGCTGGCTATGATCTTGTTCAACTGTGCTTCGGCAAGATCAGGTTTATTGGCCCTTAAATAAGTTACCCCGAGTAATTGCATCGCAGCAGCACTGTTTATCCTGCCCTCAGCGGTCACATGTGCGGCATCGGGTAAATTGGCGGCCGCGAAAGTAAGGTCATTGACCTGCAGATTAATGATCGTATCTAATGGAGCCCTCACATAGTCGGTTTTAGGCGCGGTAACCGGCGCCGTAATAAGTGGCACACCACCGAACAAGGTTGACAGGAAATTATAGGCGTAAGCCCTGAAAAACTTGGCTTCGGCCACATAACTATTGATCTGAGCTGGTGTTAAACTGGTGTTGCCGGATTGGGCGGCCTGTATAATTACATTGGCAGCGTTGATAACCTGATAACCCCAGCGCCAAAAACTAAGGGAAGCGACATCCTGTGAATTTAATTGTGAATAAGTTTCATACGGAGCCATGGCTGATGTGGTTTGACCGTTGCGGGCCACATCGGTACCGGTCTGCATCAGTGCGATGATTCCCTGATCGCCTTCATACTGATCGCGAACTATTTTTTGAAGACCGGCGACCGCGGCTTCAAAACTTAGGGCATCCTTTAAAGTAGCAGGTGTAAATTGTGTTCTGACATCTTCATCCAAAAAGCTCTTCTTACAGGAATTAAATGTGAGCATGGTTATCAGACTTATAAAGAGTAATGAATAAATACTTTTCATGATTATAATTTCTAATTATTATAAAGTAATGTTAACACCCAGTACAGCTGTTGCCACCAGGGGATAAAACGAACTGCTCTGGTTACCGGAGTAGTTGTAAAAATCGGTCTGCGGATCCCAACCTAACCATTTGGAAAAGGTGGCTATGTTTCGCCCACTGGCGTAAACCTGTAAGTTGGAGATCTTTAAATTTTGTAGCACCTCTTTAGAGAAACTGTAGCTTAAAGTAACATCCTTAATACGGGTGTATGAACCGGAAACAGGATAGGTGTATTGTCTTGAGTTGGTGTAACTTAACGATGGCCTGGTATTACTTTGGTTAGCCGCCGTCCAGTAGCCTATACCAGCCGGCAGGTTGATCCGGCCGGCCTGATCCCGGTAATCATAAATAGGATTAGGCTTAAGCGCACCCTGAAAAGTTTGTATGAAGGCACTTAACGAAAAATTTTTATACCTGAGGGTATTAGTCATACCGGCAATGTATTTGGGCAAACGTGAACCCAGATAGGTTTTGTCGGCTGTATTGATCTTGCCATCGCCATTTAAGTCGGCAAATTTGAGATCGCCAGGCTTGGCGCTTGGATCAACGGTAAAATTGTCACCGTTTTGCCAGATACCGATCAGCTTATAATCATATACAGCCTGTAACTGCTTGCCCAGGAACAGATTATTGGTGATATCATCTTTATTGTCGCCATAAAGTTGTACCAGTTTGTTGCGGTTGGCAGAGAAATTTATATTGGTTTCCCAGGAGAAATTATCTCTTTTAATATTTCGGCTGGTGATAGAGAACTCTATACCCTTATTGGCAGTTTTGCCTATATTATCCAAAATAGTGGTATAACCCGTAATGTAAGGTATTTTACGTGATAACAGCAGGTTGTAGGTTTTGGTATCATAAGCATCGACAGAGCCGCTTATGCGATCTTGTAAGATAGAGAAATCAATGCCGAAGTTGAACCCTTTTGTACTTTCCCATTTTAAATTCCCGTTGCCGATGGCACTTGGATTTAAACCAGTGGTTGTTGTATTGCCATAGATGTATTGCGTTGAAGCGAGTGTTGTCAGGGTATTGTAAGATGATACACCCTGATTACCCGAAATACCATATGAAGCCCGTAATTTCAGCGCAGATAATGTGGATATGCCTTTCATAAACGATTCTTCGGTCATATTCCAGGCCACTGCCACAGAAGGGAATGTACCATATTTATTGGCGGCACTGAATCCTGAAAAACCATCGCGGCGGGCCGTCGCCGTAAACAAATATTTTCCCGCATAAGAATAATTGATACGTACCATTTGCGACAGCAGGGTGCTTTGTGTATAACTTGAGGTAGTTTGCTGTATTTGTGCCGAGCCTAAATTATAAAAGTTGGTCAGGTCATTAATAAAAGTATTGGCGTTTAACGCGTTGCTCAGTGTGTAGTCCTTCTGAGAGCTGTATAACCCGGTAAAGTCCAGGTTGTGTTTGCCAAAACTGTGGCTGTAGTTCACTATATTTTCTATAAGCCAATGGTTACTCTCGGCATTGGTGATAGTAGCGTGCCCGATGGCATCACCCGTATTTCTACCCGTGTAATCGCCTGTCATGCTTGGATTATAGGCGTAACCGGTATTCAGCCTGTATTTAAAACCCTTAATAAACGAGGGTTTAATCTCTGCATAAAAATTACCGTTCCAGGTCCTGTTTTTGCTAACGGTAGGCTGGTAAAGCCCCAATAACGGGTTGGTATAAAGCGCATCTGGATACATCGGGTAGATCTGATAATCTCCCTGTGCATTATACTCCTGGCCATATGGGCTCATGACGGTAGCCATATACAGATTGCTTTTGCCGCCGTCATAATTGTTATTGTTAAAGAACATGTTCGCACCGGCATTTAACCAATCGGTAATTTTAGCATCAAGGTTTGAGCGGATATTGAAACGATTGAACTGATATCCTTTTAGAATGCCTTTCTCCTTGGTATAATCTCCGGAAACATAATATTTAACATCGGCAGTGCCGCCGGATACATTTAAAGAGTGGTTTTGGATAAAACCCTGTTGCGATATAGCTTTTATCCAATCGGTTTCCTTACCATTTTTATAGTTTTCCTGCTCGTATAGATTAGGCACCGGAGCGGCTGTTTTACCGGCTTGTTCATCATAATCGAGGTTTTTCTGCACATATTCGGCACCTCCCATTGGCTTCACCTCATGCGACATATATTCCGGTCCGGCCCAGGCATTGTATTGAATGGAGGGCTTACCTGTTTTGCCTTTTTTGGTGGTAACAATGATCACTCCGTTTGATCCTCTTGTGCCATAAATAGCCGTAGCCGATGCATCTTTCAGTATCTGAACAGATTCTACATCGGTGGTGTTAATGTCATTATAAGAACCATTATAAGGCACACCATCCAGCACCACTAAAGGGGAGTTGCTGGCGGTAATTGAATGCAAACCGCGTATATAAACTGAACTTACCGAACCCGGCGCGGATGAACCGGAAGTAATATTTATGCCGGGGACAGAGCCTTCGATTGATTGCAGGATATTGGTTACCGGCAAATTCTCCAGCCGTTGTTTAGCAACAGAGACGATGGCGCCGGTAACATCACTTTTTTTCTGACTGCCATAACCTACAACGACAACCTGCGATAATTCCTTTGAAGTTTCTTTTAAAACAACGCGCAACGTTGTCTGGTTATTGACAGCAACTTCCTGCCCTTGATAACCGATTGACGTAATAAGCAGCACGCCGGCAGATGGTACATCTTTGAGCTCAAACTTGCCATCAGCGTCAGACATCGTTCCCTTGCTGCCATCTTTTAACTTGACCGTTGCACCGGGTACAGGTCGCCCGGTAGAATCAACAATAAGACCTTTAACGGTAATCATGGAAATTTCCGTATGGCTTGCGCCGGCAATAGATTGATTACCATTTATCGGTTTTTCCGCGGCCTTTACAACAATTGTTTTTTCAAAAAAGATATAACTTAAGCCTCTACCTTCAAGACAGGTTTTTATGACCTCATCCAAAGGCGCATGAATAAAGTTGGCATTGATCTTTACTGAAGCATCCAGCTTCCCGGGTTGATAGAGCACATCGTAACCGGTTTGCATTTTAATGGCTTTGAAAATCTGTTTTAACGTTATATCCTTTTGCGTTAAACTGAGTTTTTGCGCAAACGTTGAGGCACTTACCTGCAATAGGGTAACGGTTAATACAAGGATGGTGAGTTTCATCATCAACAGTAATTTAGGAACACGGCGCTTTGGCCAACATAAAATTTCGATGTAAAATTTATACATTTGGGTATCTGTTTAAGTTAGAAATGGTATTTAACACACTCGTTCGGTTTGATCAGATAAATTCTACCAGGAGTGCTTCCAACACTCCTGGTATTTATACCTGAAAACCGGTTTTGCCAATTCTCTACGGGTATTTTTTATGGGTTTTCATTTCAGGTAATCGAGTTTATTAATCAGCGTTTTATAAATTATCAGTGAATTAATTAGATACGGTTATCCTCTTATCCAAAACTTTAAAGTGAACTGCATTGGTTAGCTCCAGCGTTTTGATAACCTGTGATACATTCTGGTATTTGGATACCGTACCACTAAAAACCAGGGATTGCAGGGCGATATCTTTATAGTCCACTTCTACATTATACCACCTGGATATTTTTTTCATGATACTGGCCAGGCTTTCATCATTAAAAAGAAAATACCCATTTTTCCAGGCTATGGCCTCGTCTGTATCTACCGGCTGAATAGTGAAGGTATGATCACTGACGTTTGATTGCTGTCCCGGTTTGATAATCATTTTTTGATTACTGGATACTGTGGTAACCTTTACCGATCCTTCTAATAAGGTTGTTGCTGTTGTTTTTTCGTCCCTGTAGGCATTGATATTAAAATGGGTGCCTAATACTTCTACTTCCTGTAGATCAGTTTTTACTTTAAAGGGCATAGCTCTATTGTGGGCCACTTCAAAATATGCTTCGCCAGAGAGTTCAACCAAACGTTCATTGCCTGTAAATGCAACCGGATATTTAAGGGTGGATGCCGCATTTAACCAAACGTGTGATCCATCTGGCAATATCACCTGGTATTGCTCTCCTTTTGAAG
This sequence comes from Mucilaginibacter sp. 22184, assembly GCF_052045695.1. NCBI lineage: Bacteria > Pseudomonadati > Bacteroidota > Sphingobacteriia > Sphingobacteriales > Sphingobacteriaceae > Mucilaginibacter > Mucilaginibacter sp. 22184. Next base: position 496,319 of record NZ_JBQEPI010000001.1, on the reverse strand, counting down.
TTGCAAGGGTATTGATCTGGCCCCCCGATTGTTGAAGATTACCGGATGTATGAGTGCTATAAATAAGTTCACCTTGGGCGTTCTTACTAATTGTTACTCCCCCTTCATTGGCAAGCTGCCCGCTAATGGCGTTACCTAAAATTAGCTTTTTACCGTTTGCCAATGTCAGGGTAGCCTGGTTTTTACCCGGATTTACATCTGTTTTGCTAATGGGTGTCTGCGTTTTTTGATACAACAGACAATAAATACCTGTAAATGCAAATAGCGTTATAGCCGCAGCTGCCGCTAAACGGTATCTTCTATTTAACTTTTTAGAGGCCTGTTTCTTTTGAATATCGTCCCAAACCTGGTCAACATCCTCCACACGTTCTTTATCCGTTATCTGAAATAGGGGCAACTGATTATTTTTCAAGTACCAGCTTTCTAAAAACGCCTCGTCTTCCGAAGTAGCCCGACCCGATCTGTAACGTTCCCATAATTCATTTAATGCTTTGTCTTCCATTATACATAAGGGGCCTATTAATGCCTTTGTTAATGGTAAGGAAAGTTCAGAGGTTGGTACAGGTAGATGAAATTAAAAATATTTTAACATCTGCTTACAAATACATTATTACCAACAGGTAAATTGTTACTCCCAGTTTTACCTTTAATATTTTTAACGCGTTCGTAATTTGTTTGCTTACGGTTTGTTCTGATATCTCCAGTTTCCAGGCAATTTCCCTGTGGCTTAGGTATTCGTTTCTGCTCATTATAAATACTGCTTTCATTTTTGGTGGCAGCATGGCAATTTCTCTTTCAATACTTTTCCGTAACAGATTTTCCCTAACGCGATGGTCAGTTACAATCTGCTCTTGTAATGCAAATGCCTTCATTGAATTATGATATTTTTCATGAACCCGTTTTCTGGACATTTTATTCAAGATGGCATTACGGACGGCACCATACAAATAGCCCGACAAGCTTCCGGTAAACTCAATTTGTTCTCGTTTAGCCCACAAATAAGTGAAAACTTCTTGAATAATATCCATAGCTTCTTCGCGGTCACGCAACTTATTAACCGCATGTGCGTGAAGAATAAATTTATAACGGTCATAAATCTGAGCATAAGCTTTATGGTCATCCTTCTTTAAAAGAAGCATCAATTGTTCGTCGCTTGAACTGCTGTAATGGTCCATTATTTCAGTATTCCAAAAGATAGTCGGCCTGGGAACCATTAGTTGTCCTGACCAGATCCGTTTGTATAAGATTAAACATGATTAAATCCTTAAGGATTCATAAACAAATCTTTAAGAATACTGGAAGTTAGGTTATCGGGTAGTTGTTTTGAGCATTGGAGGCGCTGTAAACACCACGCAAACGTTTGATTGAAAAAAGCGGACCGCCTGCTGTGGTTAACATAAATAAATATTATTGATTTTATTATTTCTTGAGTTCCTTATAACTCGGCATGTATCAAATATTGAATCATCATTTATCTTAACTTTTCATCCTTCCCCATACCTGTTTAAGTTTAATTATTAAAAAGAAGAATGAAATTTCAAACAAACGTTTGCGTAGATAGGCGGGGAGAATTAAAATATGATCAGCCGTTATCTGGTTCAGATCTATTGGCTTTATGCGACACAATAAATAATCGTAAAGGTCGATTTCTATTGGGCTATTAGAAATAATATTGAAAGATATGAAAAGTCTGCAAATCAAATGATTGCATGTTTTTTTGTTTGTATCAAAATATCATTTTATGCACCCAATTGCAACAAAAAGCTGCAAATTCGTTGATTGTCAATGCATTAAATTATTAAGTTTCTTGATAATAGCAGGCTACAAACTTACTTTTGTTTCACTTTTAAGCTTGTAATTATGAAAAGTAATTTCCACCTGCTTTTTTACCTGAGAAAGCAAAAAACTACAAATACCGACCAATGGCCATCTACATGCGCATTACCGTAGAAGGTAAACGCGTAGATATGTCGGCCGGGCGGCCATCAGCCATACGGTTATATAGCTCATAGATTTGCAAAAACTAAATAGGAATCGTTAGATGATGATCACTTTATTACCGATGTGTTATTTTCCATGTTTACGTCCAGAAATTTCATTTTAGGGTCCGCAGTAATACGAACAGGTCTTTCTTTTAAATTTAGTAACTTATTACCTGACGAATTATGTATTGCGAACATTTGCCGTTTTCCGTTCTCGAACTCAATTTCCAGCTCAACTTCCCCATTTAAAGGCAGGTTCAATTTTTTACCATGATCATCTTCGCTGTATTTATTAGATACAAGATTAAACGATAAATTATAGTGCCCGCTTCTCTGCAGACTAAGAGCCACTTTATATAATTGAATGTCGTAAGTGACTATGTGTTTGAACAACTCGTCGATCTTAGCTTGCTGGATTTTATTGGCGACCGCATATAGTTCGTTGATAAGGTCCAAAGATGTTGGGGGCTGATTGGGGTAAGTGTACTTATTAAGAAAATTTTTGAGTGCCTGGTTTATTTTGGATTCGCCTAAAAGAAGATAAAGTTGGTACATCACGACCATCCCCTTATCATAACATAGATAGGACTTTTTTGGGTCAGCCTTATATAAAGGTTCCTCATCATCAAAACCACGTTTACCAAGATAAATGTCCTTATGCACCTTTATTCGGGATAAGAGATTATCGGTACCATATTTCTTTTTATACAGCATCAGTTCGGTATACATTGCCAATGTTTCGGTAAGTACCTTGCTACCCTGCCGGTATTCCGGGTCAATCATTGCATTACCCCACCAGGTGTGTGATAGTTCATGGCTTATCTGCTCATTCAGGATATCGCGACGGGCATCATGCTCAATTTTATTTTGGAACCCGAAATCTTCGTTGATGAAAAACGCTGTCGGGTAGGCTGTAGCTGCGAAGCCTTTAGTGAACGAGGATATTTCCGCGAAGCGAATGGTACGGTAAGGATATTTACCAAAATTCTCTTCACAATAATCGATCGCTTGTTTGGCGTCGTCCATCAATCGGCCGATATTCTGCTGATGACCGGATTGGTAATAAGCTTCTACTGCAATACCATGATGCCTGGTTCGCAATACATTATATTGCGCCGACGCTACAGCGAACCGGAACGGAACGGGCTGTGTTGTTTGATATTGATAATAACTCCGTGCAGCCTTATGCCAGCTTGCCTTCAACTCGCCGATGCCGACAGCCATTTGCTCTTTTGAAGTGGATATAGTAGCATTCAAATTAATGTAGCCGTAATTATAGGGGGAATCACAAGCCGCATCTAACGGCTTGACAACATCAGATGCCGGTAATTTTCGATGTTTACGCTCGATAGGGTCATCGATCTCGTTATCGGCCATGTAGCCAAACCTCGGGTAAAAATTACTGATTCGAAGAAACGAGCCATTTTTTAATATAGCGCTGAATTGCATAAAACCATTGAAAGCGGATGCCTGGTAGCTGAAACTGAATGTCATGTTCATTGAACCACCCGGCTTAAGGGGCTGCTTCAGAAAATACCACACATGGCCATAAGCAGCATCATTTGATGCTTTTTCGGCATTGGGTATCTTAATGGCTTTCCATTGCAGATCTTTGTCGGTATACAGCAATACGCGATCAATGTCTTCCCTGCTTTTATTGACCAGGGTGTAGGTGCCTTTTACTATGTAGCTGTTGTTCTCCGGATAAAGGTCAATGTCGGTATTCACGGCAATGATGGTCGGTTGCGGCGTGTCGCGGTATTTTTTGTACTTTTTCTCGTAAACCTGCTTCCAGTCGTTACGTTCATTTTTGCGTTTGATCACTGTTTGATTCGAGATCACATAACCCGATATAAAGGCACCTGCAACACAAATTGACAGGAGTACGAGCGGAGCCAATTTTATTTTATACCATTTTTGGAAACTTTCCCAAACTTTTATTGCGATCATAAGAATACCGGCGGTAACGAAGATCCCGTACAGCGTTTTATAATGGAACGCGTTCAGAAGAAGGTCGAAGCCGTTCATTTCACTATATTCACCATGATATACATTGGCAAAAAGCAATAAGGGGTTCTTTAATCCGATCAGGCCTCCGAGGGAGGTATTGAGGATTAGCAACAATAAAGTAGATACGGCCAACCCCTTATATCGGTTCTTACAAAAGACCTGTATAGATACGACCAATGCAGCACTAAACGAAAGCGGCAGGCCGGTCAGGTAGAACAACGAAAGATAAAGCTGCCAGTCAATATGAGGACAGGCAAATAACAACTGGAACAGTATGCCGATGACCATGTTAGAGGCGATCAACAGTAAGAGTACCGCCGATAAGGTACACCATCTGGCCATCAAAACAATGCTGGGAGGAACAGGACTGCTGTTCTCTAACGCATCGAAACGGGTGCTTTGGCTATACCAAAAGATCTCGCTTCCGTAAAATATTACCGCCAATAGCCCGACTATCGGAAACACCTCCAATATATTGGAAATCATTAATGCCGAGGTTGCGAACTTCTCGGGAAAACGTGAGCCGCCTGCGATATCCCCATACAATTCCATACTTAAAAAACATCCCCAACCCAGGATCAATAACCAGAAAGGAATACTTTTGACCACAAAACTTAAGTTTCGTTTTACAAAGCTGTACCACGCCTTGATCAGGTAGTGCGATCCACTGATCTGTGTTCGTAGTGGTTGATACCTGATCGTTGGTGTTTGCGGGGGAGCAGCGCACTGTTTCCGGCTAACAGTCTTCGTGCCTGATAAGGTGAAGTTAAGTTTGCGATAGGCAAATATGATAAAAATGCCGCTGATAAAGGTGTAGAATACACGGTTGAATAGGAAATTATCCCGTAAAGCCAATACCTGACTATTGCGCTGAGCTGCGGACCAGTATTGTGTCTGTTCAAAAAAGGCAGCCATGCCAAATGGGTCAAGCCGCGCCATGAGCTGCATGCTTTGTGCCGAAACCGGCGAAGCATTAGCCATCAGCGGCGAGTTGGTAAATAATGATATGCCCCAATAGAGGAAATAGATGAACAGGCCGGAGATGTATATGATCATCTTGTTCTTTGCGATCGCCCCGATGCTGCAAATGATACCAGTGCAGAACAAGATATTAGGAACAGCCAATGTCAAGAATGGATGAGCGTAACTCCAAAGTTGAAAGCCGGTGTATTGATCGGTATAGCTTCTGAAAAGTTGATGCCCTAATAATAATCCCGCCATAAATAATGCGAATGAGAACGTTGCCACCATGAAGATCACTGTCATCCGGCTGGTCAGATATGCTAACTTATTGATGGGGGTAGCATACAGAATGAGATCGAACTGTGAGTCTTTTTCGCGAAGTAAGCTTTGCGCAGCAAGCAAGGTAACCGTGAATATCGACAGTAGTGACGCTATCCCTGCGATATAGGTAATCACGTACGGAGAGTTTTTGAATGTGTCCTGAAAAGGGAAGTTAGCAGCAGCTGCGGTGACCAAACCTAAAGCTGCGAACAATACCAGAACAAGGTAAAAACTGACCTTGCGGGCAAAGAACAGCCAGTCGAATTTGAGTAAGGCAGTGAACATGTTACTTAGTATGATAGAGTTGAGTAAAATAAACATCTTCCAGATCTGGCCTTCGGCTGATAAAGCCATCACCGGGTCTGGTTTCGGCATATACGTGAATACTTTGTTTACCTGCCTGTAATTGCGCGGATATTACCTGGTACTGTTGCCGAAAAGCAGGCAGGTCTCGCCGGTCAATGGTTTGGCTCCATATCCTCCCTCCCAATTCATCGATGAAGGTATCGGGTTTTCCGTAAACTAAAAGGCTACCTTTGTTAATAATGGCCATTCGGCTACACAGATTGCGCACATCCTCGACCAAATGGGTTGAAAGAATAATGATCACCTGTTCGCCGATCTCGCTGAGCAGATTGTTAAAGCGGTTACGTTCTTCAGGGTCAAGGCCCGCGGTGGGTTCATCAACAATAATGATCTGTGGAGTACCCAGTAAAGCCTGCGCTACGCCAAAACGCTGTCGCATACCGCCTGAGTAAGAACTAACAGCCTTATGCCGATGTGTGTAAAGATTGGTCTTTTCAAGCAGGGCCAATATCTGTTCCTTACGCTGTTTGGATGATAGGATGCCCTTCAGAATGGCCAGGTGTTCTAGAAGGTCGAAAGCGCTTACTTTAGGATACACGCCAAAGTCCTGCGGCAGGTAGCCAAGATGCTGTTTGATCAAAACAGGGTTAGCTATTACATCGGTACCATTAAAAGTGATCTGACCACTGTCGGGACGTTGCAGTCCGGCGATAGTGCGCATCAAGGTTGATTTTCCGGCCCCATTTGGCCCGAGTAGCCCAAAAATACCGTTGCTGATATCCAGCGAAATATTTTGCATAGCTTTTACGCCGTTAGCATAGGTTTTGGTCAGGTTGTTAATTGTTAAAGCATTCATCAGTAAAATTTTTAGGCAATAAAAATCCATGCGCCTTTACGGCGTTATTTTTTGTTGTCAATATTGGGTCGTTTATTAGTCTGCTCTGTACTCTAAGATGTCGCCGGGCTGGCAATCCAAAGCTTTACAAATAGCTTCTAAGGTCTCAAAACGCATACCTTTGGCCTTTCCTGTCTTTAAGATGGACAAGTTAGCCTGGGTAATCCCTAGTATCTCTGCCAGTTCCTTGCTTTGCATTTTGCGTTTGGCCAGCATCACGTCAACATTTACAATTATTGGCATAGTTATATATATAGGTCCTGTTCGTTCTGTAAGTTAAGCCCCTGTTTAAAGATCACAGCCATAAAGTACGCAAATATACCAACTACGGCGTGCAGCAGCGCTAGCGCGATCAGCAGGTTCACCTCGTAGCTATAAATGATATGCCCGATCAGAAAAGGCAGGGGTACCACAAAATTAAGGATATAAAATATTTGAAGCCGCTTTACACCTTGCACCGTGAATAGTTTACTCTGCCTGAATGTGTTGAATATGTTGCCGAGCAGCCAGAAGAAAAGTCCGTACAGGCTAAGGAGTGCAACCAGTTCGAACTTGTAGTAAAATCGGACATCATCGCCTATCAAGAAGCGTGAATCTGTGAACGGATAATTGATCACAAAGCGCCTGCCTCCATTGATCACCTGGTACGCAGGCAGGCTGAGCACTATGCACAACAAGCTATACAAAGCCGTGGCTAAATAAGGTATCGCTACCGCCCTGGATATATAGAATAGGGATGCCGCTATAACTCGAACTCTTTTCATGTTTTTAATATTTACTGTAAAAATATATTTAATTATTGTAAAACAATAATTAATCAAGAAAAATTATATTTTCATCCCTATGATAATGGCTTGCCATTATCATAAAAAAGGCCGCTCCGGTGGGAGTAGCCTCTTTTTTTAGCATGCCTTTTTTAGTATGCTAAATGAGGTCAAGTCTAATCAGGGAAATGGAATGGAACTTTGGACCCTAAAAATGGTTAGTAATTCGGTGCGTAGTAAATCGAAAGTCATATAAAATATTGTAAGTCAGTTGGTAGTAATCGTGTTCAATTCCCTACGGGCTACGAAGCCGCTTTACGAAAGTAAAGTGGCTTTTTTTTGAGATTCTTTGGCTAATTTTAAAGTGTGGTGAATCAATTGCATGCTGAACTGGTAAAGACTTTCGGAATGTTAAGCTATATTAATGCCCTATTTTAGTTAACAGCATTGCCACTGAATCTGGTTTTGCTAAGAATGCGGAGTGGCTGGTGTTTAATTGATATACTGTTTTTACCCCACCTATTGCGGTGCCAATCATCCTGTCTTGCAGATCTGGAGATACAACACGATCTTGTAATGTTTTAATATAAACCTTCTCAACGGAGCCAAAGTTTGCAGATGTCAGTGTCACAGGATCCTGCAATGGGATTCCGGGCTCAGACCGGTAATTTTGCAGTACAAGGTTTTGAACCTGAGCCGAACCATCAGGTATAAATATATTCACAATTTGATCTTGCTTTACATCAACGGTTAAGCCGCCATTATTCATAATAAGGTTTCCTTTTATACCCAATTGAGATCCCGGATCTGTCATGGCAAGCCCAAATAATGATTGTCCGGAAGTTGGTAAATAAGCAGCTAGATAAACCAGCTTCTCTATTTTAGCGGGGATCTTTTCAGCAACAGACGAAATGATCATACCTCCTAAACTATGGCCAACAAGGATAACTTTGCCATTGATTTTTGAAATAGCATTGAGTACGGTAGTGGTGTAAAGGTTTAGTGTTATTGTTGAGGGATCAGTTTGATCGCTGCCATGGCCTGGAAGTTCTACAACGGTTACATTGTTGCCTTCATTAATCAGGGTGGTTTTTACCGCGTCCCATACATAAGGGGCTTGCCATGCGCCGTGTACCAGTACATAGTTTTTAGCAACAGGTTTCACTTCATCATTCTTTTTTGAACAAGATGAAAACATCATAGTAGTAGTAGCTACAGTAAGTAAGATTAATATTAGTTTTTTCATGATTTGAGATGCCTAATTGTTTAGGACACCACAAACTTCCGATTATGCGCCCCGGATAAGTTTAACCCAGGTTAAAATCGAAAAATAGTTCAAAGCCGTCAAAACAAGTTATACTATTAGGCAACCAGAACAACAATTAATCAGTAATGATGATAGTTATTAACCATCGCCGTGTGTTGGTATGCGATCTTATTAAAATTTATATTTTTATAACATGTCTGAGAACAAAACTGAAATAGAATTACTACGAAAGATCTTAGGGTCTGCCGGTATGAAACCAGAAGCATTTGACTTGTCATTGCCTTACTGGAAATTAAAACAGTATAAAAAAGGCGAGTTTTATAACGAATATAAAAATGTTTGCAAACACCTCGGTTTTGTTATCAATGGTGTGTTTAGGATCTACCGTGTAAATAATGATACGGGAGAAGAAAAGAACATGCTGTTTTTTACTGACCACCAATTTGTAGCATCCTATAAAAGCTTTTTGGCCCAAACTGCCTGCGAATATTATACAGAAGCAATGGTTGATTCGCTTATATTATATATACATATCGATCACCTGAATGAACTTTATGGGCAATCACACCAGTGGGAACGGTTTGGAAGGATCGTAGCCGAAACCGCTTTCCATGAAGTTATGGTTAATACCGAAGGGTTTCTTTTTAAAACGCCGGAAGACCGTTACCGGGAAATGATGGAAAAGCATCCGAATATTTTTAATGCGGTACCACTTTATCATATCGCCTCTTATCTGGGTATCCAGGGGCCATCTCTGAGCCGGATTCGTAAACGGATGGTCGGAAGGTAACACCCATTGCCACCCGGTTTGCATATTAAAAATCTTCTGAAAAACTTTTTTCAGGAGATTTTTCGATTTTAACCTGGGTTAAACTTATTGCTCTGGCATAGCCCGATGTTTGTGGTGTCCTAAACAATTAGGCATTAAAAAACATGAAAACAGCAATAATAATGATGGCAATGAGTGTATTAGGCTTTACTGCTCAAGCCCAAAAAACAACCAACAAAAATTCTAAAACTATTGTACTTGTTCACGGAGCCTGGTCTGATGCTTCTTCCTGGAATGCAGTAACTCCTTTATTAAAAGCCCAGGGCGAAGAGGTGATCAATGTTAACCTTGCAGGTCACGGAAAAGATACCACCTCATTTGCCGGTATCACCTTTCAAACTTATGTTGACCAGGTAAAAGCAGCTATCGGTACCCGTACGAATGTAGTTTTGGTGGGACATAGTTTTGCCGGACTGGTGATCAGCCAGGTAGCTGAAGAAGTTCCCGCACAAATTAAAGAACTGATCTTCCTGGCAGCAGCGCTTCCACATGATGGTGACAGTCTTTTAGGACTTGCAAAAGGAGATGCGGCTTCTCATATCGGCAAATACCTTACAATCGATCAGGAACATGGTGCAGCAATAATTGCTAAAGACGGAGTCGCTGATATTTTTGCCGCCGATGCCCCGCAACAAATTCAGGAATATATTGCCGCCAACATTAAACCGGAACCGCTGGCACCCCTTGCTACACCCGTTCATCTGACAGAGAAAAATTTCGGCAGCGTTAAAAAAGTTTATATCCATACCGTTAATGACCATGCAATCAGTTACCCAGCACAGCAATATATGGTAAAAAACAGCCAAGTGGCCAAAGTGTATACCCTGCAAAGCAGTCATACACCATTCATTTCTATGCCGGATAAACTGGCTGCAATCCTGATTGCTGAAAGCAAATAATAACTTCTTCATATCATAAAAACATAAAAAATGTCACAAGATTTAAATAAGGGTAATACAGCGTTTACTCACGAAACAGTTCCAACTGCCTTTATCGATGTTAAAGGCACAAAATTCGCTTACCGTTCATTTGGACAGTCACAAGGTGTGCCGGTTGTATTTTTACAGCACTTTACTGGTACTTTAGACAACTGGGATCCGACAGTTACCAACGAATTAGCTAAAACACACCCTGTTATTTTATTTGATAACAAGGGCGTTGGCAGCAGCGAAGGTGAAACTCCTGCTACGGTAGCGGAAATGGCAAATGATGCCTATGATTTCATCAATGCATTGGGCCTGAAAAAAGTTTATTTACTTGGTTTTTCACTGGGTGGTTTCATCGCCCAAAACCTTGCAGAAAGTTATCCCGAATTGGTAAGCAAAGTGATTTTGGCAGGCACCGGTCCGAAAGGTAGTGAAGGGATAACCGAAATTGTGAACGTTGTAACCGCGGGTATGTCAGACGGCCCTGTAAAGGTTCTGCGAAATGTATTTTTCACCAAAACAAATAACGGTGTGGAGGCCGGCGAGCAGTTCCTGGAACGTTTACAATTAAGGAAAGAGAACCGCGATACCCCTACAGCCGGAGCAACGGTAAATGCGCAGGCAACAGCTATCATTACCTTCGGCTATGAAAAAGATCCGGAATACCAACAACTGCGCAATATTAAACAGCCTGTTTTGATTGTGAACGGCACCAACGATTTAATTGTGCCGTCTGTCAACTCGTTCACATTATCACAATACCTGATTAATTCAAAACTCATTCTATGGAGTGATTCAGGTCATGGTGCCCTTTTTCAATACAGCCAGGATTTTGTGAAAGAAGCCAATGCTTTTTTAGCTGCCGAATTGCCAGGTAAATAACAACCAATAAACATCAAACAATAATTTTTAACTCATAAAAAAATCATGAAACGTATAGCAAAAGCACAATGGAACGGTACCTTACAAGAAGGCAAAGGAGAAATCAGCACACAAAGCACCGTGCTTAATCAAACTCAATATTCATTCAAAACCCGCTTTGCCGATCGCATCGGCACTAATCCGGAAGAATTGATAGCCGCGGCACATGCAGGCTGTTTTTCGATGGCCCTTAGCGCAACATTAGCACATCACAACATCACAGCAGGCGACATTTTTACTACAGCAACAGTTGATCTTGATATGCAGGCGTTAAGCATTACTGGTATTCATTTGGATTTACAGGCAAGTGTAATTGAAGGTGTAGATGAAGCAACATTTACTGAAATTGCTGAAGGAGCAAAAACACATTGTATTGTCTCAAAAGCATTGAATGTGCCCATTACGTTAGGCGTTGTTTACGCTTAATAGTCTGAAACATCTGACAGCATACTACATGAAACTCAGCGGACATATCTGCTGAGTTTTTTTATAAGTAAGCATTTATATGTTAAGCTTTGAGTTGCATTTTTGAAGCCAGTTGAAAAATATAAGATGGTCGCGGCGTAATCTTCATCGGGTTTAATTTAAAAATGGATTTTGATAATATAGTGTATCAGTTTAAGCTATACTGGTTTAAGATATCTTTAAAATTATCCTTTTTTGCTTATAGAAATCACGGTATTCTGTGATTGTCACTTGCAAGTTCAACTCTTGGCTTCATATAAATAATGGGTTTAACTGTGACTAGCCGTTTAACATCATTATTGTTTTCGGTGATCACAAGTCATATGGCAACACAAACTTTTTATATATAACTTAACACTGGAGCTACTTGAAAGTTAATTCTCTATTAACAGTGGCAAAGTATATTTGCGGATAGACAAATATACTTTAAGAGTATTATGCAGCCATTCCTTAACTTTTATAAACAAAGTCGTTATGTCCTGATTTGTCTGGTATCTGTACTTATTTTACAAAGCTCCTGTAAAAAAGATAATAATAAGCCCAACTACCCCACCGGAAGCAATGAAAATATAAACAGCTGGATGCTTGATAGCCTGAAACGTTATTATTACTGGAGCGATGGCCTGCCCTCCAAACCGGCTCTTAATAGACCTCCGCTTGATTTTTTTTCGGCCATACGAAATTCCAGTGACCGGTTTTCATACATTTTGTTACCCAATGACCCATCCACAGTTAGCCCCAGCAACAAAAGTCAATACGGGTTTGATTATACCACCATCAAAGAAAAAAACACAGGTTTAGTTTTTGGCGTGGTGAAACTGGTTTTAAACGACTCCCCCGCTTCCAGATCCGGCCTGAAACGAGGTGATTATATCAGTAAAATTAACGGCAAAGCGATAACCCAGGAAAATGCCATCGCTTTACAACAGGAACTGCTTTCAGGTACCCGGGCTACCCTCACGCTGGCCGGAATAAGCGGAAATGAGTTAAAAGATACAGGCTCTGCGGAGTTAACCGCTGGCTTTACTTTTGAACAGCCTGCCGTAAGTAATATGGTTGATAATGGTGGCTCCAAAATCGCCTATCTTTATGTATATGATTTTAGTACTGGATTAGCGGCCTCACTTTATAATACTTTCATAGGACTTAAAAGTGCCGGTGTAACGGAGCTTATTCTTGACCTTCGCTATAATTCAGGCGGGCAGGTTGCCGAAGCGGCTGGGCTTTGCACTATGATTGCATCCGGGATCAACTATAACACCCCCTTTATTACTTATAAAGGGAATAAAAACGGTGGAACGCGAACCGAGTCTTTAGGCAGCGCGGCCACCTTTGATCATACTTTAAATTTTAATACACTTTTACAGGCCAACCTAAATCTAAAACGGGTATTTATTTTAGGAACAGGTGCAACCGCCTCGGCTTCGGAGGTGATGATCAATAATTTAAGACCATATATACAGGTTGTGCTGGTAGGCGAAAAAACGAGGGGTAAAGACGAGGCTTCCTTTAAAATTTCTGATGCCAGGGTTCCCAAACTGGTAGAATGGGAAATGCACCCAATTGTTTACAAATTGTTTAATGCTACGGGAAACGGAGGCTATGACTCTGGTATAGATCCTGACATCAGAGTCACGGAATTGAATGATCTCCCTTTGCAGCCATTTGGTACCTGGGAAGACCCTTTGGTTAAGGCCGCTCTCAATCGAATTTCCGGTAATAATACATTGGGCGTTCTTCAACAAAAAAAACCGGGTAATACAGGTTTAGCCGCCGGGGTAATTCTGGCCGACTCCCGTTTATCAATCACATCTGCAAGTACCGTGATTACTCACAGGTAAACCGGCAAAGCTTCTCTTACAGTTAACATTAACTTCAAACTACCCGCTTAACTTGCAATGCTTAACCTCCTGCCGTATGAAACATTTGGACAACTTATCAACCAAGGAACTTTTGTTCCTTATCCAAGCCGGGGATACCGATGCTTTCGGTGAAATTTATAAATTATACAGAAGAAAAGTATATAGCTTTGCCTATCGTTTTGTACGATGTGCCGAAGAGGCTAATGAACTAACCCAGGACGTATTTGTTCGTTTATGGGAAAACAGGATGAAAATTAATCCCGAAAAAAATTTTGAGGCGTACCTGTTTAGCATGGTTCGCAGCAATTTTTTAGACGCGTTAAAAAAGCAGGCCAGAATGTCTGTTTACCGAACGGCAAACACAGAAGAGCCCGCCTTTAATTCCACAGAAAGTTATATGGATTTTACAGAGTGCCGCCAGATAGCCATGACTGCTATTGAAACACTTTCTCCGCAAGCTAAAGTGGCTTTTTTATTGAGCCGGGAAGATGGTTGCTCACATGAAGACATTTCCAGGCAAATGGGGCTTTCAAAAAATACGGTAAACAACCACATAAAGAAATCCTTAACGCATATCCGTACCCGGATCCGTTATCTATCTCCTGATACCGTACTTCCTTTTGTGTTATTGATGCTGATGTATCTTCCGGAGATAGGCTAGTTTCCCTTCCCGCTATTTCTTAAGCTTATTATTTAGTGTATCACTTGCCCGGGAGGGCAATTATTTTTTTATGCAATAAGAAGTATCCCGTCGGTTGCTGTTGTTGAGTTTTTGGTAATAAAAAATAAAATTATCGTTCTGATTATGAGTCCATTGTCGCGTATTTAAAAAAAACAACGATATGACGAATAGCTGTTGATCGCTTCCCGATCTTATATACATATATAAGTCACTAAAAAATATTGGAATCATAAAGGTGAAGCATCAAGAGGAAATCAGAAGATTATTTAAAATGTACCTGGAGGGCAAAACGAACACCCGCCAGAATGCCATTTTGTTTCACTACTTAAATAACAACAAAAATGCTGAACAGGAACTGTCTGATCTCATGAGCGAAACGTGGGAACAAGAACCTGTGATGCGGGATAACTCTGCTGAGGCGAATGAAGGCCTGGAGCAGTTATGGGCCAAAATTGACCACAAAAAACAAAAAACGATACAGCGATATCAATTGCTGAAGTATGCGGCTTCATTGGTGATGATCTGCTCCGCAGTTTTTGTATATAAAGCCAGCCAGAAAAAACAGCCGGATATGGTAAAATCACTTGCTGTTATTACTAAAACAACAGCAAACGGCGAAAAAGTAAAGATGCTGCTGCCCGATAGCTCGGTTGTTTACCTGGGCAGCCGCAGCAAAATCTCCTGGCCAGAGCATTTTGAAAAAGGAAAAATCAGAAGCGTTTCTCTCGAGGGTGAAGCCTTTTTTGAAGTAAAGCATGATGCTGCAAGCCCTTTTATTATCCGGTCTGGAAAGATGGAAACACAGGTTCTGGGTACTTCATTTAATATTTACGCCTACCCGGAAGATAAAATCTTTACCGTATCTGTAAGGACTGGTAAGGTAGGTGTAACCGAAAAAAGCCCGGGCGCCCGTAAGATGCTTTCTCTTTTAACAGCGGGTATGAAAATAGCCTATGACAAGGATAATGGAAAATTCAGAATTAATGTTGGACATATCAGCGAAGCGGATAGCTGGACAAATAACCGGTTTGTATTTCACGATGAAAATTTAGGATCGATGCTGGTTAAGCTTGAACGCTACTACAATGTTCATTTTGAAGTGAAAAGTGCTAAACTAAAAACATGCCGGTTTAATGCCACTTTTTCAGACATAAATATTAACGAGGTAATGCGACAGCTGAAAATTATGAGCAGCGGGCATATCAAGTATAAAATTAGCGACGACAAAACAAAAATAGTCTTATGGGGGGAGGCTTGTGAATGAAAATATAGCACGGCTAAGATCCGTATGCGAAAGCTTATATAAAGAAATAGTAATTAAAATAAAGAAACCGCCCTGCGTCAACAGAACGGTTTCAAAGAAATAGTTTTTAACTCGTGAAAATTAAAAATCGTAGTAAACTTATGAATATAAGCTTTTACAAAAAAGTAATTAAACATTTTTCAAGATTTAACTGCAGGGCAATCCTGTTTATATTCTTTTTATTTAGCCATGTTTCCGGCAACTTATTTGGCTCAGCTTTAAAACAATTAAAAGCTCCCGGCACCATCAACCTGAAATTAGTGGCAGTAAGTATTCCAGAGGGGCTTACTGTATTGGAAAATAAAGCAGGTTGCGTGATCAATTATAATAAGTCTATTTTCAATGAAGGGAGCCGTATTAATATTGATGTAAAAGACGAGACCCTAACCCAGGTATTAAAGCAAATGCTGGCTGGAACTCACGTTGGGTTCAAATTTGCCGATGAGCATACTGTGCTTTTATATAAGTTACCCGCACCCGTCAAACCCGGTAATATAAGCGGGAAGGTATTGGACGAAAAGGGAGAAACTCTTCCTGGTGCATCTGTAAGAATAATTGAAACCGGTAATGGGACACAAACAAGCGTAGATGGCGGATACATATTAAGTGTAGCCCCGGGTACTTATACGCTGGAGATTACTTATATCTCTTACCAAACTACGCGGATTAGCGGAGTTGTGGTAACAGAGGATAAAAATACACCTTTAAACATTGCATTAAAACCAGCGAGCTCGGCCTTAAAAGAAGTGGTTGTTACGGCCAGCTACCGCAAGGCATCGGTTGATGGATTGCTTGTACGGCAAAAAAACGCTTCGGAAATTAGTAACGGTATCAGTGCAGAGCAGCTTGCCCGCACACCGGATAAAAATATTGGCGAAAGCTTAAAACGGATCAGCGGGGTAAGTACCATTGATAATAAGTTTGTACTGGTTAGGGGCATTGGCGAACGCTATAATACCGCCATGATGGACGGAACTGTACTGCCAAGTACCGAAGCCCAGAGCCGTAACTTTTCCTTTGATATGATCCCCGCAGGGTTGGTAGATAATGTAGTGGTAAGTAAAACCATTACACCCGATATGAATGCCAGTTTTGGTGGCGGACTTATCCAGATTAATACCAAGGATATCCCAAATGAAAATTTTATAAGTTTTACTGCCGGTGCGGCATACAATGACCAAAGCACCGGTAAAGATTTCCTGAGCCACAAGCGCGGAAAATATGATTATTTCGGTTTTGACGACGGCAGAAGAGATTTTCCTACCGGGCTGGTTCACACCAACAGAACTACCGATCCTAACAGAGCGCTTTCTGATGCCGATTATCAAAAAAAGGTAGTTGATCAAAGTAAAAGGTTTACGAACGACAACTTTACCATGTATAAATATAAAACGGCCCCCTCACAAAACTACCAGTTTTCCATTGGTCGTTTATTAACGCTGGACACTACCAAAAACAATAAGCTGGGTTTTACCACTGCCATAACTTATCGTAACACACAAAATATTAATGTTATAGATGATCAATCCAGGGGAGGATCGTCTGGCTGGTACATTGATCGCCCCGATTTAAATACAGGCGCGTCCTACGCATTTAACACTACTTTAGGGGCATTGTTAAATGTGGGTTTGCAATTGGGTAAAAACCGGTTCGGCTTTCGCAATACCTATACGCATGTATATGATAACACATTAACAAGGATAACCGGATACGACCTTGATAATGGGGGTAGTTACATTCCTCTCCACACACCTAACCGGATTATGGAGGCGGATGATCCAACTTATACCACCTTGTTGCAAAACAAATTAAACGGACAGCACCAGTTAGGAAAGGTAAAAATTGAATGGGATGCTGCCAGAACTTCGGTAAACAGGGAGGAGAAAGACGCGGGTATTGCCTCGATTGCACCTGTTTTAATAGGTGATAACTACCAGTATTTTTATTTTGGCAGCAAAATTACAGAACCAAGAATTCAAGTAACCTCGCGTCAGCACGCTTCTAATAAAGAAACCCACTATTCATGGAATCTTTCGGGTACACTGCCATTTACATTTGCAGGTATCCGAAGTAGTGTAAAAGCTGGTTACTTCGGCAATCACAAAAATGCGGAATTTGACTGGCAGATCGCTGCATTGGCAACTACCGATAAGGTTTCTGATAGCTTAGGGTATAAATCTATAGGGCAAATGATCAACCCTGCAAATATTGCCTATGATAAATATATATACGCAATAGATCCTTCTTTTATAGATAGTTACAAAGGGAAAAGCCAAATACATGCGGGCTATGTGATGCTGGATAACCGGATATTTGATAAACTCAGATTGGTTTGGGGTTTAAGGACCGAGTATTACAAATATACCGAAATTAAACAGGGAGCAATTATTAAAGGAGGTGCAGAGAATATATTTTCGATAAAACCCGATAAGCGCTGGCAATGGCTCCCTTCGGCTAATTTAACCTACAGCCCGATACAGTCCCTGAATATCAGGGGAGCTGTTTCCAGCAGTGTGGTAAGACCCGAGTTAATGGATAATAACCCATTTTTGAGGTATAGTCCCACATTGGATGCTTTATATGGCAATAAAGGGTTATATAGCACCCGTATCAATAGCTATGATCTTAAAACGGAATGGTTCCCGGGCCTGGGCGAAATTATATCTATAGGGGGCTTTTATAAACGTTTTGATAAACCTGTAGAATTGAACGCTATAAGGGTGAATGGTAACCCTAATTATTACCTCCAAAATGCTGATTGGTCGAAAGTGTATGGCCTCGAATTTGAATTGCGTAAAAACTTCGGCTTTATAGCTGATGAAGGAATCCTGAAAAATATAACAGCCTATGGTAACCTTACCTTGCAAAAGTCAACAGTACAAAGTACCTATACCGTAGACCCTGGAGGCGGCAAGCCATACATACAAGTTCCCACTCAACAAAAAAGATCCCTGTATGGGCAGTCGCCTTACCTGTATAATGTGGGTTTACAGTACATCAGTAATCATTTGGGTTTTAACGCAGCTTATAATAAATCGGGACGTAAAACTTACATCGTTAGTGATATCCCCTCCTTCATTGAATATGAAAAACCAAGGGATCAGCTGGATATTCAAATTAGTTACCGCTTCCTGAAAAATAAGATGGAAGTGAAATTCAACATGGCTAACCTTACTAATAATATATCCACCATTTACCGTAACACAGCCAGTTATGAAGTAAATTCTGAGAATGTCCTGAAACCCGGATTTACTAATAATTACGACAAAGGCGACCAGGTGATGTTTCAACAGCGGTTCGGGCGTACCTACAGTACATCGCTTACTTATAATTTTTAATAACGAGAATACATCATGTATGTAGATATATAATGGTTAAACAATTAAAAAAATGGAGGAAAAATAAGATCCTGCTGTGCCATAAAAATAAAACGAAGGGTGTTCAACAACCCTTCGTTTAAAAAACCGAATAGCATGCGCGCTAACGGCACAACCAGGACAAACCTGAGAGTAATATAAAAATCCCCGAAAGGATGCCTGTTACTAAGCCGAGGGTTTAGACCAGAAGATCGATACAGGTGAATTATGTTCAGCCGTAAAGATAATAAAAAAAGTAAGTCTGAAAATAGCTTCTCTTTTTGATCTTGAAAAAATTGAGATGCTATTATTCTGAATTACAGAAAGTTCCAAATAAACCGAATAAATGGGGGTTAAAAATTAACTACCTCTCTGAAAAACAAAAAAGTAAAAAAATGAAAAAATTATCTTTAGTGGCCCTATGCTTGGCTGCCGGACTTTTAGTAACATCTTGCAAAAAAGGAGCCAATGATAGCCCTTCGTTTGATAACCGCAGCACTGCTGCTACCGATTACCCATCTTCGGTTACATCATTACCGGTAACTACTGTTAGTGGAGATATTACCACTAATACTACCTGGGATGCTGCTCATGTTTGGGAGATCAGCGGTGTTGTTACCGTAAGAAGCGGTGCTACTCTAACTATCAATGCGGGTACCTTCATCAAATCAACTGTAAATACTGCAGGTGTTCAAAATGGTGTATTGGTAATTGCCAAAGGTGGTAAAATTAATGCTGTAGGTACTGCAACAAGCCCTATCGTTTTCACCAGCCGTTACCTGTTAGATGGTAATAACGCTACTGTTGGAAAACCTGGCGATTTTGGCGGTGTTATCCTTTTAGGTAACGCTGTAATTAACGTAGGTGATAAATTAATTGAAGGTTTGGCTGATGATCCTAAATTTCACTATGGTGGTACCAATGATGCTGATAACAGCGGTACATTACAGTTTGTTCGTATCGAATTTGCTGGTTATGTATTAGCTCCAAATGTTGAAGTAAACTCTTTAACTTTAGGTGGTGTAGGTAGCGGTACTACTATCGATCACGTACAGGCATCTTATGGCCTTGATGACGGATTTGAGTTTTTTGGTGGTAAAGTAAGCCCTAAATACCTGATCTCATTTGCAAATGACGATGATCAGTTTGATTTTGATAATGGCTTTACCGGTAACATCCAATTCGCTATTGGTGTAGTTGATGCTTATTCAACTCACAGCGCCAGCGGCACTGCCAGCGATTCAAATGGTATTGAGTCTGACAATAATGCACCTGCAGAAGATGCAACTTTCAGCAAATTACCTAAAACTCATCCAACACTATCAAATTTCAGTATCATAGGTACTTCTGCTGCAACTTTATCACCGGCTATTACTGCTCCTGGTCTTAAATGGGCTTTCCGCAACCGTCGCGGTGCTGAGGCTTCATTAAGCAACTCACTGGTCACCGGTTACCCTTCAGGCATTGTAGCTGATGTTGATGCAAACGCTTCATTGGTATCATTAACTAACGTTTCTGTTCATGGCTTTACTGCTGCAACTTCAGTATTGGGTACTGGCGCATTTGTATCTTCAGGTTTAACTACCTCAACTGCAGCTGCTGCTCCTACCTGGGGTATGAGCCAACCGTTCTATAATTCAGGTGCGGTTAATTTCGCTACCGGTTTAGGTGTAACAAGAGGCGCTGTAACTTCAGCTTCTGCATCTGCATGGGCTATTTCTTCATGGACTAAATTTACTTTCTAAGAATTTAGGTTAACTATTAACTATAAACCGGGGCATCATTTGATGCTCCGGTTTATTCATAAACATGTGTAATTCTTATCATATGGTAAAACTTAAACACATATTTCTGGCCGCAGGGCTTTGTTTGGTAATGGCCTGTAAAAAGGAAGCTAAGAATGACGCTTCGTTTGATAATCGCAGCATATCAGCTACCGACTACCCCTCCTCAGTTACATCATTACCGGTAACTACCGTAAGTGGCGATATTACCACCAACACTACCTGGGATGCCGGTCATGTTTGGGAACTGAGCGGCATTGTTACAATTAGAAGTGGTGCTACGCTAACCATTAACGCGGGTACTTTCATTAAAGCTACTGTAAATAATCCAAATGCTCAAAATGGTGTATTGGTAATTGCCCAGGGTGGTAAAATTAATGCTGTAGGTACTGCAACAAGTCCTATTGTTTTCACCAGCCGTTACTTGTTAGATGGTAATAACAGCACCACCGGGCGGCCTGGTGATTTTGGAGGTGTTATCCTTTTAGGTAAAGCAAGAGTTAACGTTGGTGGTAAATTAATTGAAGGTTTGACCAATGATCCTAAATTTTATTACGGGGGTACCGATGACGCTGATAATAGTGGTGCAATGCAGTTTGTACGTATTGAATTTGCGGGGTTTGTGTTAACGACAAATGTTGCAGTAAATGCTTTAACATTCGGTGGCGTAGGCAATGGTACTGTGATAGATCATATACAGGCATCATACGGACTGGATGACGGATTTGAGTTCTTCGGTGGTACAGTAAGCCCTAAATACCTGATCTCATTTGCAAATGCCGACGATCAGTTTGATTTTATCAATGGCTATACCGGTGCTATCCAATATGCCATCGCGGCAGCAGATGCTTATTCAACTCACAGTTATGCAGGTTCGAGCTTCGTATCAGATTCAAATGGTATTGAATCTGACAATAATTATCCTGCTGAAGATGCGACTTTTAGTTTAGCGCCAAAAACTCACCCTACATTATCAAATTTCGATGTAGTGGGTACTCAGACAGCGACGTTAACACCATCCATTACTTCTCCTGGATTTAAGTGGGCTTTCCGTAACCGCCGTGGTGCCGAATTTACCATCAATAACTCATTATTTACCGGTTACCCTTCGGGTATTGTATCTGATGTTGATGCAGACGCTTCATTGTCAACATTAACAAAAGTTTCTGTTCATGGCTTTACTGCGGCAACTTCAGTGTTGGGTACCGGCGCATTTGTATCTTCAGGTTTGATTACTTCAACCTCAGCTGCTGCTGATAAATGGGGCATGAGCCAGCCATTCTATAATTCGGGCGTGGTTAATTTCGCTACCGGTTTAGGTGTAACAAAAGGTGCTATAACAGCCTGGGGAACTGCAGCTTTGCCTGCTACTGCACCGGCCTGGGCTATTGCCTCATGGGCTAAATTTACGTTCTAAAACGTTGTTTTGTAAAACTTATATTATAATTATATGATTAAATTAAGGTACATCATTTTTCTTTTTCCGCTTTTATTGTCGGCTTGTAAAAAAGAACAATTATTAAACCCGGAAAAGACTGCGAGCCCTGTAAGCTTTAATATAAAAGGCTTGGTGCTGTCGACGGATACCCTGGAGGTGATATTCAATAATAAAGTATTGGGTGAGCTGCCAGCTAAAAAAGACGCGTTTTCGGGGGGGCTTTTTAACCCTGGCGACAAGATACAGTTGCGTAAAAAAACGGATGGTAAAGTGGTCAAAGAGTTTGAAATTGCCGCTAAGCCTTTTAATCAGCTAAAAAAGTTTTTTTATGATGGCACAACACTCTCTGATAATGTGACGGTTACACCCGTAAGTAATCCTGATAACATGGGTTTCCGGTTCCGGTTCAGTACAACCTTCAAAGATTTTTACGGTGGCCCGGTAGATCTCGCATTATTGGACGTTGACGAAATTACTTATGATATTGTACCTTTAACAACGATTAAAAATATTACCGGGGCTTTTGGTGATTTTATAGAATTGACGCCTTTAAAACCAGATCACGCTTATTACTTCTTGGTTTATAAAGCCGGCACGGAAGATTTACCTTATACCAGTCTGGAAAATGTTACAGAGGAGGCCCAATCTAATCCTTATCAAGTATTCATACCTTCCGTTAATTTTAAAAAGGGAACCAGTCAATTACTTTCAATTTCACCTTTTCTGTTAGATGGGACTAAGGTAGGACAAGGTTACGATATAAATGATCTTTCAACGTTTTTCAAATAAAAACCTTTCAACACAAAAATACCTGGTTGTAACCAGGTCAATAATATAAAAGAGTAGCAGGTTAACACTTGCTACTTTAAATTGTGCTGTTAAAAATGTCAACAAATCGGAATTATAAGGAAGCATGTCCTAATTACACGTTTCGTGAAAAATAAATTTAAACAACAGTATCCTACTACAGGGTTTTCGGAACACTGTGCATCAAACAATAATCCTAACCTCCTCGTCACCGGAAGTCTCGCGGCACTTGGCGGTTTAATTATATTTTCGCTGATCGCATGGTTAGGGAGTGTTTGTATACAATAAGGGCATACACTTCCTGACCGGCTTCGGCACTCCCACTTATCCTCTCACTTTACCTGCTGCACTATTCCTTGAAGATGAGAGGCATTAGCTCCTTTTGTCAAAAAAAAATAAGGTTTTAAAAAAAGTGAAAATAAATTTGCGTAACCCAAAAGTTACATATATATTTGAGTAACTTAAAAGTTACGCATTATGGCAAAGATCATTCAACATCAATTTTTTTATCCTAATCCGCCAGAGGTGGTTTGGGAGTACCTCACCAAACCCGAGTTAATTGCTCAATGGCTCATGAAAAACGATTTTGAGCCCACCATAGGGCATGAATTTAATTTTCATGCCAGCCCCATGCCCGATATGGATTTCGACGGCATTTTTTACTGCAAAGTTTTGGAGATCGTTCCGTTCAAAAAGCTTTCCTATTCCTGGGATTTCGGACCAGGCGATGGATCGATGACCCGCTCGGTAGTGAACTGGACATTAACCGAAAAAGATAACGGCACCGACCTTTTGCTGATACATCGTGGTTTCGAGGGAGCAAATAACTTCCTGTCTATGTTCAACTCGATGGAAAAAGGCTGGTTGGAGCTTATCCAAAAACTTTTGAAAATAATCAACAATACAGCAAATGGAACAACACAGGCTTGATGCATTCCAGGTAATTGCCGACCCAAGCCGAAGACAAATGTTATACCTGCTCTCGAAAGATAGCTTAACCATTAATGCTCTGGCCGACAATTTTGATATGAGCCGACCTGCCGTATCCAAGCATATTAAAGTGTTGTACAATGCAGGCTTTATTTCGATACAGGACATAGGCCGGGAAAGACACTGTATACTGAAACAGGAGGGCTTTAACGAATTGCACAAATGGTTAGCGTATTTCGACGAGTTCTGGGGCAGCAAATTGAAAAACTTAGAGGCCCTCCTTAATGAAAGAACCAATAAAAAATAAATCAATAGAAATCATGGAAAATCAAAATTTCACAGCTACCATCCTGGTAGATCAAACTCCAACACAAGCTTTTGATGCTATTAATAATGTTCGCGGATGGTGGTCAAAAGAAACTAAAGGTGATACCGATAAATTGGGCGCCGTATTTTATTACCACTACCAGGATGTACATACTTGTACATTCCAGATCACCGAACTGATACCCGGCAAAAAAGTAGTTTGGCATGTGCTACAGAATCATTTTAATTTTATTAAAGACCAGACTGAATGGGTGGATACAGACGTTGTATTTGAAATTACCAGTAAAGACGATAAAACAGAGGTTCAGTTTACACATGTTGGACTTGTACCAGCATATGAGTGTTACGATATTTGTTTTAACGCTTGGGGTACATACATTACCAAAAGTTTGTATGACCTTATTACCAAAGGTAAGGGCCAACCTAATCCGATAGAAGAAGCTGTTAAAAAAGCTCAGGAAATGAGTGCGGCGTTATAAAATAAATAAGGAGCAAAAATGAGAGATCAAAATTATACCACCGTTTTTACGGTTGACCAATCGCCGGGGGAAGTTTTTGACGCTATCAATAACGTGTATGGATGGTGGACAGAAAACATGGAAGGCGGTTCACAAAAACTAAATGATGAATTTGAGGTTCGTTTTGGCGATGTGCATTATTCCAAACAAAAACTGATAGAGGTGATCCCTGGTAAAAAAGTTGTTTGGTTTGTTACAGATAGCAAGCTCAATTTTGTGAAAGACAAAAGCGAATGGACAGGAACCCAGATTATTTTTGAGATTGCGGAATATGGTAACAAAACAGAGCTGCGTTTTACACACGTGGGTTTAACACCTTTGTATGAATGTTATGATGCTTGTTCAAACGCCTGGTGCGGTTATATCAATAATAGCTTGAATAGTTTGATAGCTACAGGCGAAGGACAACCGACCGGAAAAGAAGAAGTGAATTCCTGAGACCGCCGGAAAAATAGCCCGGGATCCTTACCTCAAAAGGTGCTATAAAGCCCCCAGTTTTCGCTGGAGGCTTTTGGTTTGTGTGGTTAATCGGCAGGTTACGATATTATTTAACGTGAGCCCGGGATAAGCAGTTCATGTTATTTAAAGACACCCTGAATATTTTGCTTAAAGCTGACCAATGTAAACCCCATTATTTATGGTTTACACTGTAAACCGTTTTTTTTGATATAAAATAAATTAATTAATTGATTATCAATAATATATATAAATGTAAACTATAAAAAGTGTAAACCATGTAAACCCACTTTTCAACATAGCGGACATCGGGATCAGGTTTGCATTTCTTATCCCGAACCCGCGTTATTTAATATCCACACTAAACTCATTGCTCGTTTTGTTTTCGCGGGTCACTATAATATACTTTAAAGTTAAAGGCTGGCCATTAGTCATGGGCGACAATATCGGACCTGAATACAGATCGGCAGTATTATCGGCCTTGTGCCCATCTATGGTATAGTATACTTTGCTATCTGCAATAAAAGGGGTAATGCTTATTCTTTTTCTTTTGGTTGCCACATCATCACTAATAACAACATTTGCTTCCGGGATCCGGTAGTTTACACCTGACCGCTCTATCGACTCTAAAACTACTGGCAACCTCTTGCTGGCAAAATCTTCATAATTCTTGTTCTCGGTTTTTGTCCAGCCAACCTCCGCCAGCGCAATGGCACGTGGAAACAGCATATACTCTAACTTATTGTTGGTGGATACATACTCTGTCCACATATTGGCTTGTACACCTAAAATATGCTTCTGCTGATCAGCGGTTAAAGCTGTTGGCCGCGGGTTATAATTATAAACCACATATAGAGGCAGGAAACCACCAATAGCCAGTGGTTCTGTTTTAGCATCCTTTGCCTGAGCATGATCTACATACATATTGCTATTGGGCGACATGATTACGTTATGGCCTTCTTTGGCTGCCTGTATGCCGCCTGCTTCGCCTCTCCAACTCATTACGGTTGCGTTGGGTGTTAGCCCGCCTTCCAAAATTTCATCCCAGCCAATCAGGTTTTTGCCGTTTTTGTTTAAAAACTTTTCTATGCGGTTTATAAACCAGCTTTGCAGCTCGTGTTCGTCTTTCAGATTATTTTCATGGATGATCTTTTGCGCCAGGGCTGAACTTTTCCATTCATCCTTCGGAACTTCATCACCGCCAATGTGGATGTACTTGCTCGGGAAAATGGTCATCACCTCGGTTAAAACATCCTGTAAAAACTGAAACGTCGGTTCACCTGGATTGTAAATAGTATGATGTACACCCCAATAGCCGGGTACTTTGTATGGGCCTGTTCCATTACCTAATTCGGGATAGGCGGCCAATACGGCGGTACTGTGACCGGGCATTTCAATTTCGGGTATCACTTCAATATTTCTTTCGGCGGCATATTTTACCACCTCGCGAGCCTGCTCCTGGGTATAAAAGCCACCGCTTTTTTTACCATCGTAAACAAATGGCTTGAAATCATAATATTGACCAATAATGGTCGAATCGCGCCAGGCACTGATGGCAGTTAGTTTTGGATATTTTTTTATTTCCAAGCGCCAGCCCTGGTCGTCTGTTAAATGCCAGTGCAGCGTGTTGAGCTTTAACGAAGCCATCACATCCAGGATCTTTTTGATCTCGTTGGTGTCAAAAAAGTGCCGGCCAACATCCAGCATCAATCCGCGATAGGCAAAATTGGGCTCATCATTAATGTTCACCACGGGCACAAATAATTGCTTACCTTTTTGCTGAATAAGCTGTAATAAGGACTGAGCTCCATAAAACACACCGGCGCGGCTTCCCTGGATATTAACGCCCTTATTGGTCACTTTAAGCTGGTAACTCTCATTTGATGATTTTGCAGGCGATGAAGTATTTAAAACAATAGTATTTGCAAGTGCTACATTATTGGTCCTTAAGGTAAAGCCGTATTGCTTTTTTAAAAAATAATTGAAAATTGCCGCCACTTTTTGAGCATCGGGTTCTTTGGCTACGACACTGGTATACTGGTCAATAACAAACAGGCCAACACCCTTTTCTACAAAAGCAGGTTTGGGTACGATAGTTACTTTGGTGGCTTGTTGAGCAAACGCCGTCCGTCCGATTAGGATCAGGAAAAATAAAAAGAGATTTTTTTTCATAATAAAATTAAAACAGGATTATCCGTTTTTTTATGTCGGATGGGTATTTGATATTAGTGGAGTGAATATATTTTAAAAAGATAGAATTTGTCTATTCTATCATCACGCAAACGGTTGTTTGGAATTATTGCCTTTTAGTAAACCTGAATACCCATCCGTCCGATTATCGCAGATTACTTGATTACAAATACTAATCTATTATCGGCCAGATGGGTTATTTGATGTTTGTGTATTAAAGTTTGCGATTTTAATACCCGGTAAATTGTTTATATAATCCCACGGCTGTCAACGTTGGGTTTAGTCTGGACGATGTAATGTTTAGCCTCACCTTTTGAGCGGTAACCGGTTTAAAACGAATCAACCTTTTGGCGCCAACCGTAGTGCCTTCGGCTATTTGCTCCCAGTTTGTTCCGTTAAAATATTCCAGGTTGAATTTTTCAATACGCTGACCAATGGTGATATTTTCCTGCAAACTCAATACATCAAATGTTTGCGGTTTGGGCAGGTTGAATTCGATAACCGCCGTGCTGTCTTTGCTTTTTGTGGTCCAGTAGTTTTGGAGATTGCTGTTTAATAAGGCTTTGGTATTGATGCCATTTACTGAGCTGATCTTCGCCCCTTTCAATAAGTTGGTTTTAAAAGTTTGATCTATGATGTTTTTCCATGCCATCAGATTTTTTTGATCATGCTCATTGATTAAGCCTTTTGTATCCGGTGGGATATTAAGTAGCAAAACAGAATTGCGACCTACAGAACTATAATAGATATCCAGCAGCTTTTCCGGCGATTTTACTTGATTATCTTCCGCTTCATGATAAAACCATCCCGGTCTGATGGATACATCTGTTTCGGCAGGATACCATACCAGCGCTTTTGCTTTGCTTATTTTTTCGCGATTTCCAAGATCACTTCCGGTCATATCCCCTTTGGGTTTAAAGGCAATGTCTTTTTGCGAATCTTTCTCGGTACCCGTATTGTTTTGCTGATCGACGGGTATAACACTCCATTCAGATAAACGGCCGTAACCGCTTTCGGTACCTACCCAGCGCACATCCGGCCCCATAATGGCTATTACGGCATTGGGCTGTAACTTGCGGATCAAACTGTACCAGGCATCGAAATGGTATACTGGCTTTTTACCGTTTGGACCTTCGCCGTTAGCCCCGTCGAACCAAACCTCATCAACCCGGCCATAATTGCTCAGTAATTCGGTCAGTTGGTTCATGAAATAAGCATTGTACTTTTCGGTATCGCCATAATCGGGATTGTTTCTGTCCCATGGGGAAAGGTAAATACCAAAACCAACACCTTGCTGATGGCAAGCGTCGGCTACCTCTTTTACTACATCTCCCTGCCCGTTTTTCCAGGGGCTGTTTTTTACAGAATGTTCTGTGTATTTACTCGGCCAAAGGCAAAAGCCATCATGGTGTTTGGCTGTAATGATCACCTGTTTTATTCCGGCCTGTTTGCAGGTACGTACCCATTGGGCGGCATCTAACTGAGTTGGGTTAAATAGTTTGGTATCTTCTTTACCATCGCCCCATTCCCGGTTGGTAAAAGTGTTCATGCCGAAATGTAAGAACGCGGTGAACTCCAACTGCTGCCAGCGTAATTGCCGTGGCGAAGGCGTAATGTGCGCGGCTTTATTTACAATTTCCTGTTGGGAATCCGTTGGACTAATGGTTGTGTAATTTTGCGCGTAAACCGTAGAGCAAAAGCCTATGGCCATTATGGATAATATATGTTTCATTTTATTTAATTGCATTTTTGAAAACCCGCTGATTCATTACTTTGCCCTTTTCTCTAATTCCTCACGCGGAACGATCAATAATTTTCCTGCGGCTGCATTTCCTTTAAATGTTTGTGCTCTGATTTGGTAGATCCCTTTGGGAATAGCTACCGGAGTGCCGGTATAACGGATGCTCGATGTATCAGGGTTGGTATTATCAAGTGTGTAGTAAATATTCAGGTTGTCGATGTCTGTGCTAAGAGAAACCAATAATTGTTTTTGCTCATCGAGTTTTGCAGTTGCCAGTACATCAAAGGCTGCTTTGGAATAATTGATTTGCGCGGCATCCAGGGTTTTAAATTGGGGCTCTAATTTTTTTTGAAAATTAGTCCAGCTTTGTTTGGCCGGTAGCGACCAAAATACCTCGGATAATGCCAGCGACCGTGGCCAGGTCATATATTCGGCATGCAGCCCGGTAGGTACAGCTTCCGACCATAAATTACCCTGCGCGCCCAAAACCAATGTACTGTCTATCCCGGCTGGAACAGGGTTCCATTGATAGGCTGTTTGCAAGCGCAACATATCGTATGTGTCGGGCTCCAGTTGCGGATCGCCCTGGTAAAGATCTAAGTAAGTATTGCTGCTGGGTGTAAAAATAACCTGGTGCCCTTGTTTAGCAGCCTCCATCCCTCCCTGCATACCTTGCCAGCTCATCACTGTTGCCTCGGGAGCCAGTCCGCCTTCCAGAATTTCATTCCAGCCAATTAATTTTTTCTTCTTTTTCTTCAGGATCTTTTCCACCCTTTTTATAAAATAGCTTTGCAGTTCATGCTCCGTTTTTATTCCCTGCTGCTTCATAAAATCCTGCACCACGGCCGACTGCTGCCAGAAGTACTTTGTACATTCATCGCCACCAATGTGGATATAATCTCCCGGAAACAAAGCGGCTACTTCTGTAAAAACTTTATCTAAAAAAGTATACACGCGTTCGTCTGCCGGATTTAAAGTATTATCGTCGATATTATAAAATTTACTTCCGGGATTTACCTGATAAATGTATCCTGTTGCCGACAAATAAGGATAAGATGCTATAGCGGCCAGCGAATGGCCCGGAACATCAATTTCGGGCACAATGGTTATATGTCTTTCGGTCGCGTAGGCGATAATTTCTTTTATATCCTGCTGCGTGTAATACCCACCATAGGTAGCCTTTTCATTTTTTTGAGGCGGAGCATAAGACCACCACTGCCCTGTTCTGGGTACGCGCCAGGCGCCCACTTCCGTTAAGTGGGGCAGCGATTTTATTTCGATGCGCCATCCCTGGTCGTCTGTTAAATGCCAGTGAAAAACATTGAATTTATAGCGGGCCATATCATCAATGTATTTTTTAACAAAGTCTTTTGAAAAGAAATGCCGGCTTACGTCGAGCATCAGTCCGCGCCATTTTAACCGGGGATAATCAACAATTTCTACAACGGGTAAACTATGCTGTTGCTTATTGGCTTCGCCTGAAAGAGAAAGCAATTGCCGCAATGTTTGTAAGCCATAAAATATACCGGCCGTTTTACGTGCCTGCAGTTTTACTTCATGCTCGGTAATGGATAGCTCGTAGCCTTCGTCATTACCTAGATTGTTTAATGCCGGATTCAACAATAAACTAATAGAGTGCTCGGATGCTGTTGTTTTGTTTTTTACAGGCAATGTGACGCCCGCCAGCGTATTGATCCATTCATTAGACCGGTTGCCCAGAGCGGCAAGCTCGGGACTGCCTGATGAGATAATCAAGGAAGTATGGTTATCAATTACAAATGTGCCTTTGCCCTGAACCAAGGATACCGGTTCGGGAATAAGGGCAGGTTTTATTTGTGCTGCTCCGGTATAACACATAAATGTCAGTGTTAAAGGAAATAAATACATGATGCGGTTAATGGCAAAGTACTTTTTCATATTGATGATAATAATTTATTGGCCTTTTTTGATTTTTCTGATCATCTCTCCCACTTTTGTAAGTGTTTTCACATCAATGTCTCGTAATTTGCCATCCCTTCCCGGTCCAACATCCAGGGCGAAAAAATTATCATATTTTATCGCACCTTTATAATCCTCAATTATTTCTTCAGGAGTGCGGCAAACAGTATCATTAGCCGGGCTGGTATAAAACCATCTTTCTTTTCCTAATATGGGATAAGTAAATTCAGCCTTCTTGAAGCCTCTATGAATCACCTTATTGTATGGGCCGCCGCCTTCTGCACTGTTAAGCGGGCCAGGTTTTCCCATTTCCCCAAGTCTGATGTCACCTGCTGTTTCGCCATTATTAAAGCCTACCATACAATCGGGTTGAAATTGTTTGATCCATTCAGCGGTAGCTTCGTGATTTAATCCACCATCAGATTGCGCATGATCAAACCAGAAGTAAGCTATTGGGCCATATAGCGTGCAAAGTTCTTTTAATTGCGCCTTTTTCAATTCACTGTTTCGCCCCATTCGCCAATAGTTTTCCTTGTTCACAAAATCTTCGGGTTTCAAATCTTTAGGGATCCAGGTCCAGTCGGCTTCTGAAAAGTAAAGGGCCAGTTTTAGGTCATATTTTTCACACGATTTTTTTAGGGAAGCCAATACATCCTTCTTCCAGGGGCTATTGGTTACTTTCCAGTTTGTAGTTTTGGTATTCCACAAACAAAAGCCGTCATGATGTTTGGTCAGGAATAAAATATAATCCATTCCCGCGTCTTTGGCCACTTTACACCATTGATCGGTATTAGCATCAGTAGGATTAAAAAAGGACACATCGGTGATTCCACGCGTCCACTCCTCGTCTGAAAAAGTACTTAACGACCAGCAAATAAACATGCCAAAATGCAGATTGGATATTTTAGCGCTTTTATTTTGTGCGTAAGCTGCAGAGCAAAAGCTTAAGGCTATTATGAGTAGTATATTCTTCATTTACTTAGTTATTGCATTTTAATATCACTACACCATGTGATGGTATATTGACAGGTATATCCCCTTCCGGAAAGTGGGCAGTTTGCTTTGCCCACAGATCGGTTATGGTAGCAGGCAAGTGAGGTAATTCAAAGTTTAATATATTCACGTTGGAGGTGATCGTGGTATCTGAAGCATTAAGCAATGCGATGATAAACGATCCATCCTCCATGGGTTTTTGCCAAATTTCTAGCTGGTTATCCATTACTTTTAATCTTTTGGCAGCCTTTCCCAAGGCGTCCTGATCAACAGCGATCATTTCCTGGCTTTGGAGCAGCCGGAGTGTGGCTTCATCAATATCTTCCATGTTGGCGCCTATAAGCAGTGGGGCGCTCAACATGCACCACATGCTGAAGTGTGTTTTCTGCTCTTCTGCACTAAGGTGGTTTGCCCTTTTTTTGCCGTCCTCATCATTGCCGCCAATAGTGCCGATTTGTAAAATATCAGGATCGTTCCAATTGCCGGGTTTTACGTAAGCCGCCTTGTCAGCCAGTTTTTTCATCGCGTTATGGATAGAGCCCCAATTATCGCGGATATCTTGTTCTGTTCGCCACAGCTGCCCTCCTGCCTCATCACCCCATTCCCAAACATTTCCCATACCATATTGGCACAGGGAAAAAATAATATCGCGTTGCTGTTGCTGTAAAGCGCCGGCCATAAGTTTATAAGGTTTTATATACTCGGCACGGGAAGTGTCTTTGGCAAAGACACCGTAGCTGCACCAATCGTATTTCAGGTAATCAAAGCCCATGTCCGACCAAAATTTAGCATCCTGTAATTCATGATTATAGCTCCCGGCTGCCCCTCCGCAGGTTAAGGGGCCTGGGGATGAATATATACCCGCTTTAAAACCCTGGCGGTGCAATGTTTCGGTCATCCCTTTCAGATTGGGGAAGAAAGAACTGGGCACAAGGTTGCCGCTGCCATCTCTTGGGGCGCCTTGCCGGGTTGTTAAATTATCCGGCCCCTCATAATAATGGTAAACTTTATTGTCTGGCCGAGTTTTAAGTTCGGCCCAAACAGGATTGTTTTTGGCCGGTTGATTTGCCCAGGGATCGTCCAGCTCCAACAGGTTCCAACCCAACTGTTGCAGGCCTTTTTCTTTCATAAGTTTGGCTGTCAATTCAATTTGCTTTTGAGTTACGTTGCGGCCGTAACTGTACCAGCTGCTCCATCCCATGGGCGGGGTTAATGCCAGGCGGTCGCCTATAACTAATGAAAATACGCGGGTAGTTTTTCCGAACTTGTTTTTAACTGTGAGTTTAATGGGGTAGTTTCCGGGAGTATGAATTTTACCAGTGATTATTCCTGTTTGCGTGTCAAATTGCACCGTTGCCGGTAAACCCTTTGCCTCCATCTGGATGGGCTGAGCACCGGAAACCGGAACCGGGTAAATAAAAATTTTATCAGGGCGTGCCCCAAATAATCGCGGTCCGTTAATCTGTGGGGCTGGATCCTGCTGCGCATAGCAATACCCACATAACAATACATGGGTTATAGTTATAAAAAGGTTGTTTACTGCTTTTTGACAGATATGGCCAGCATTCATAAGTTTTGAGTTTTTACAATATAGTTCTTTTGTTTCCAGGCTGATATGGTTTTTTGTTTAAAATTAAATTCATAATAAGCTTCCGGCAAACAGCCGGAAGCTTTGTGATAGATATAGGGTTTAAATTATGATCACGGACATCCACTGGCAGTGCTGGCCTGAGCGCTTGCCGTGTAAACACCATTGGTAATAGTCCCCGCATAAGTGGTGCCCAGCGAAGCAACGGCAGCTGTGTTACTGGCTGCGTTGTCCAGTTGCCAGTATAGTTTTAGGTTGGAGGTATTAGGATGACAGG
Source organism: Mucilaginibacter sp. 22184 (assembly GCF_052045695.1). Classification (NCBI taxonomy): domain Bacteria; kingdom Pseudomonadati; phylum Bacteroidota; class Sphingobacteriia; order Sphingobacteriales; family Sphingobacteriaceae; genus Mucilaginibacter; species Mucilaginibacter sp. 22184. The sequence continues at coordinate 462,480 of NZ_JBQEPI010000001.1, read as the reverse complement.
TTCCCAAAGTTTTATTCATCCAGGCCGATATGGTTGATTGGCTGAGCGCGGCGTTCCAAACCCGTATTTCATCTATCTTTCCGCTCAGGTAAGTATTGGTAGAAGCCGTAGTCTCAGACCCGGCCAGGAAAGCCGCCGCATTGGTGCTGCTGGTTGATGAGGGTATGGTGCCCGAAAAGGTAAGCGTTTGTAAGGTGCCGTTGATATATAACTTAAGCTTTGATGCGTTAGTGCTCTGCGTGCCATCAAACACCACCGCCACGTGGTACCATTGCCCGGCCGCAACCGCGTTAGCTGCGGTATAGCCATAGCTGTTGCTGCCGTTACCTAAAATTACATAAAGCGACTTGTCGCCGCCGCCGGTTTGTATGGCGATGCGATCGGTGCTGGTATTGCTTTTGGCTAAAATGTTGTTCCAGGAACCCACCGCGTTAAAGTATACCCATGATTCCAGGGTAAAGGCCGCAGCGCTTTTGAGCTGGGTAACGTCTCCGCCCGAGATCTTGCCAGACGACAGAGAAACCGCGTTGGTAGTAGATGTTGTTTGCGGCGGGTTCATCATCTGAATGGCGTGGCGGGTGTAAATGTTATGAACGCCATTGGCTATCTGGTAGTACTCATTGTCGATACCATAGGAGCCTACGCCCCCTTTGGTGCCTTGGGTAGGCTGCCAGCTGGCGTACTGATATATCTGTACCGGGTTGTAATTATAGCTGGGGTTTTGTCCATCGCCAGAGCCATCTTCAAAATCCACCATTACCACAAACTGGTTGGGGTTGATATAGGACGCAAAGGTGTTAAAGGTAGAGCTGAGCGTGCTGGTTTGCCGCCAGTAAGCCTGCAGAAACACATAATTGATCTTGGTGTATACTTGTGTGAAAAGGTTGTTGCTGCCAGTTTGGTTGGTATCAAAAATGAGTAATTTACCCGTTGTTGATTTTGGTCCGAAATATTGGCTCAGGGCATTCATCAAACCTACATCGGCGGTAAGGATAGCGCCGGAGGGATTGCTCTCCACATCCAGGTCTATCCCGTCATAACCCATAGCATTATAGCTGTTGTAAGTAGCCAGTGCCCAGGCTGCATAGCCTGTACTGTTATTTGCATAGTGATTGGTATACGAAGTATCGGAAGTGGTATTGGGTAGGCTCGTGGTATTCACCACCTTGGTGCCTTTGGCATGTAAAGCCGGTATATACGTGTTTTTTAAAGCGGGCCAGTAGGGCGATGTGCCGGGCGTATAATCGGTAAAGTTGCAAATGATATCTACGCTATCCGGCATATCGGTCATGGCAGGGCCGTTTACATCTCCGGATACTATTTTATCGCCCCAGGTGCGGTAATAGCCTACCATAAGCTGGTGAGCGCTGTTTTTATAGGCGATCAGTTCTGTATTAGTAGCGGTGGTGTTTAAATGGCTTGCCGCCGAATTAACTGCCGGTTGTTTTGTGCCATTGCTGATATCCTTTTTACAGGAGGTAACAAATGCCATAACGCAGGAGCACAGCAAGAGCAGGCATGCCTTAACTACAAAGATGTTTTTTTTCATAATAGGTTTTTTTAAGGTTTATATATGAGGGCAAAATTTGTTAGCGATAGACGGTGTGGCAAATAGCATTTTGTGAGTTATCAATGTTAAAAAGAACCCTCCCGAAGAAGGGTTCTTATAACCAACTAATCAACTATACACCGGTACTCACTCCGGCGATAGCAGGATCTTTACCTACCAGCCCGGGTTTTGTTTGATGGCTGGGTTTACTACTGTTTCCTGTACCGGAATTGGTAAAAGGTAGTCGCGGTTTATATTGAATTGGTACCCGCTGGCCATGCTGCTTACATTACCGTATGGGGCAATGTACCCGTCGGCATTAACAAACAGGTTGCTGCCTATTTTAATGGCTGGTATAACGGTTAAAAACTGATTGGCTTTAGCGCCCAGGGGCGATTTACCTACAATAACGGTTGACGCGGCTGCCCATCTTAATACATCATTCAGCCTATAACCTTCGCAGGCTAATTCTATCCGGCGCTCGCGGCGTACCTCGTTAATAACCGGTGAAAGTGAAGGGAAAAGCCAGTTAGGGTCTGTGGTTATGGATGCGATATTTAAATGCGGCATTTTTACGCGGTCGCGGAGTTTGTTGATGGTGATATCCACATCCCCTTGTGTTAGTGTGCCGAGCTCGGCTCGGGCCTCGGCATATATCAGTAGTATCTCTGCATAACGCATATAGATCACCCCATCGGTACCACCCGGGCCATTATGGCTATCCTGGAAATAATCGGTATTGAGCCCTTTTCTGATCTGGAAACCGGTAGTGCACGGAGTTCCGGAAACAAGCCCGGGGTAGGTGAACAACTTAATTGGAGAACCTCCCGGTATATTGGATATTACCGTATCGCCATATAAAAACACGCTTTGCCTTAACCTCGGATCACGGTTTTTTAATTGGTGGGCAAGCGAATCGTTACCTTTATACAGCGGACTCAGGCTAATCGGTTTGCCATCGGTACACAGGTAATCATCAACCAGGCTTTTTGACAAGCCATCGGAGTTGGTACCACCCGATCCAAACTGGTAATAGTTTTGCCAGTAAGTAGTGATGCCAGCTTGCTGATTATATGCTCCCCAAAACATGATCTCCTTGCTGCCGGTATAATCTGTTTGGTTAAATAGATTGAAGTAACCGTTGGATACACCAACATTATCTAACTGATAAACACCCGAAGAGATCACTGCATTAGCCGCATCGGCTGCCATTTGTAAATAATTAGCCCCGTTTTGACCGCTAACACCAAAGACATCGCCGGCATGGTATTTTTCCCAGGTACCTTCAAACAGGCATACTCTGGCTTTAAAACCCTGGGCATACTCCTTATATAAACGTTGTGATTGTGCTTTGCTTTTTGTTGGCAAATTGGTAATAGCCCGGTTAAGGTCATTCAAAATAGAATCAACCACTACATTACGCGGCAGCCTTGGCGCTTTTAAAGCGTCTATCTCATCAACGTTTAAAGGTTTGGTAATAAACGGCACACCGCCCACATTCTGAACGGCCTGGAAATATAACATCGCCCTGAAAAAATAGGCCTCGCCAACAGATGGTGCAATATCACCAGCCGCGCCGCTAACCTTTGAATAATTGGTCAGGAAATAATTAACATCACGGATATTGGCCCAATCGGCATAGCTGGAATTGTTGATGGTTAACTGACCGCTTAACCGGCTATCCAGCGATTGCGGAGTCATGTTATCACTGTTATCGTCTACGCTATAGATACCCAGGCTTCCATAGTTACGATAGTGCGGAAAGATATTATCCTTTGCATACAAGTTGTTCATGTAGCTCTGCAAATCGCTGGGGGTATGCCAGTAGGATGATTCGGTAAGACTGGTAGGTGGAGCCTGATTTAGCAGGCCGTCCTTTTTACAGGATGATATAGCCAGCAGGCCCAGTATGGTAGTGTATATGTATAGGAGTTGTTTCGGTTTCATGTTTTTAAATATTTATGTTGTTATTTAATATTCATTTGTAAACCAAAGGAATAAGTGCGCTGTAGTGGGTATATCTTCTCGTCGCTTTGCAACAGTTCCGGATCTACATACTGGTGTTTAAATACCCCGGTAATGGTGGCCACGTTATCCACGCTTCCATATAAGCGTACGCCATAAATGTGGAATTTTTGAGTAAATCTGTCGGGAATGGTATAGCCTAACTGCACATTTTTTAAGCGCATATAGGCCGCGTTTAACAGGTAGCCCGATTGAGTGATCTGGTTTTTACCCGGGCCGTTGTTGATATCCAGCCTTGGGAAATAGCCACCGGTATTGGTTGGTGTCCAGCGGTCGGCCATTTTAGGTGTTACGGTGCTTTGATATTGTGAGGTTACGCCCCAGAAATAGTTATTGCCGGGTGCATAATCCGTATGGCCCTGGCCTTGTATAAATATAGCAACGTCAATACCTTTCCAGCCTACATTGGCATTAAAGCCATATAAGTATTTAGGGGTGGTATTGCCGATAATGGCCCGGTCGCCAGGGTCGCCAACGGTGTTTTTGCCGTAGGTGATCTTTCCATCCCCGTTCAGATCGGCATATTGGATATCGCCGGGTTTATAACCGCTTCCGTTAATGGCGGTTTGATCTGGTGAGTTGTTAACCTGGGCCTGTGTTTGAAATTTACCAACCGTTTTAAATCCCCATATAGCGCCCATTGGCTCCCCAACATAAGGCTGGTTGATGAGGTTGGCCGAATTGCCATCGTACTTGGTTATTTTGCCAGAGTAATGGCCCATGTTTGCCCTAACCATCACCCTAACCTGGTTAAATTGGTGTTTCCATGACAGTGTTGCATCCCATCCTTTTGTAGTTGATGCCGCGGCATTTACTGTTGGGGCTGCGATGCCCAATGTAGCAGGAGGAGTGGTAGACGGCGCAAACTGATCTTTTACCTTCCTGTTATACCAATCGGCGGTGAGGCTAAAATCGGTCAGGAAATCCACATCTATACCAATGTCCAGCATAGATGGTTTTGCCCAGGTAATGGTTGGGCTGGGTAGGTTGCCGGGGTTAGACACGGAAGGCAGGCGGCCGCCGTTTGATGGTGTAAATATCCATTGACTATTATTGGCCTGGCTAACCCGTAAATTACTCAGGTATGGATAAAAAGTATTCTGCGTTAAAAGCGATGTAATATCACCTAAACCACCATAAGATGCCCGGAATTTAAGGTTACTGATATGATTGCGTAAGGGCTCAAAGAAACTTTCTTTAGAAACATTCCAGCCTGCCGATACCGAGGTAAACCAATGGTAACGTGTATTCTGTGGAAATAAGGAAGTACCCATATAACTGGCATTACCCTCTAAAAGATATTTTTCCTTGTAATTATAATTGAACCTTCCGATGCTGCTGTGAGTGGCCCAGCTGTATGGCGGAACACCATTAATACCGTTAGCGCCATCTGTTACAATAGGAGTTGTACCACTGGTAAGTGCCAGGGATGGCAGACTGGTACTGTACAGGTATTGGTTATAGCCGTATAAGTTAGAGTAGGTTTTTTGTTCGGTTTGCTGACCAACCAATACTTTAAAATAGTGACCGCCTATTTGCTTTTCGTAACTGGTAAAATAGTTGTAATTATAATAGCTGGTTAGCCCGTAATTTTGAGCTACCGACGATATGGTATTACTTAAGGTTTGCGGATTACCTGGTGTTGAATAATAGTAAGGTAAAACGGTACTTGTTTGATTATAGCTTTGATAGTTATAAGTATACTGACCGGTAATATTCCAGCCAGGTAAAGGCTTGATGATAATATCGCCACCTATCCGGCTGTTATTGGTGCGACTTTTATTGCTGCCGCCTTGTTGTATCTGGGGTACATAAGAAGTGGGGTCATATCCGCCATTGGGATCAACCAAAGCCAGGTTTGGCCAAAGGCGTGCTATCTGGTGAAAAAAATTCCCCCCGGTATTACTACCACCGTTGTATGGCGATAAGTTATTCTCCTGCGAAAAGGCTGTCTTTACACTAAAGGTGATATACTTATTGATATCGGCAGTAAGGTTGGCCCTTAGGTTATTGCGTTTGTAACTATCATTAAAATAGTTAAACAATCCGTTTTGGTTTGTGGCCCCAAAGCCTACAAAATAGGTTATTTTGTCGCTGCCACCATCTACACTAAAATTATGCTGCTGGCTTGCCGATGTTTTTTTCAGGTAAATTTTAAACCAGTCGTTATTGGCATTTCCAAACACCGGATCATAGCTGGCCCATTGGTTGGAGCCGGCGACCGGTATGGTATTCGGTATTGAACCGGGGTTTTGCACGTAGGTGGTTATCCGGCTGATAGCATCATCGGTAAAAAGCGGGGGTTGTCCGGCATTGGCAAAAGCCTCATTCATGGTGTTGGCAAAAATCAATGAATTGGACATTTGCGGCACATTTAGCGGCTTTGCATAAGAGAAATTGTTTGAATAGCTAAAACGGGCAGGCTGATTCTTTTTACCTTGTTTGGTCGTGATCAGCAATACGCCATTGGGAGCCCTGGAACCATACACCGCCGCGGATGCCGCGTCTTTCAGCAAACTCACATTTTCAATATCATTAACATTGATACTGTTAATGTCGGTCTCAACCCCATCAACCAGTATTAAAGGACCGCCTGTATCGGTTTGGTAATTGCCATTGCCATCAATATGGAACCCGGTAAAACCGCGCACGTTGATTGTTTTGGCCGAACCCGGAGCTCCGCCACCATAATTGGTGGTTACATTTAAACCCGCCATTACACCTTGTAGGGCACTGCCTACATTAGGTACGGGCCTGTTTTGCAGATCTTTGCCGCTTACCTGGTCAACTGCGCCGGTAAGGTCTACTTTTTTCTGGGTGCCAAAAGCTACAACAACAACCTCACTAAGATCGCTCTTACGCAGGGTTAGCTGAACATTGATCTCGGCGCGACCGTTAATTTCCACTTCGCTTGTCTGGTAACCAATAAAGCTAAAAGTGAGTGTACCATGTGCATCGGGTACCGAGAGCGCGTAATTACCTTTGCTATCGGTAGCCATAGATATAGATGAGCCTTTTAACTTAACCGTTACACCGGGCAATGGCAGACCATTTTCATCGCTTACCTGGCCCTTAACCGTTACGTTTACCGCTTGTATTACCGGTGCCTGTGCGGTGCTTTTTTGAACCACTATGGTTTTATCAACAATAGTATAAGCTATTGGCTGGCCCTTAAAGCACTCGGTAAGTGCCTGTTGCAAAGTGGCATGATCCAGTGAAATATCAATATTGTGCGTTCCGCGCAATACTTCGTCTTCGTACCAAATAATGTATTTGGTTTGCTTCTGTATGGCAGTAAAAACCTTTTTTATAGAGATGTTTTTTTCTGAAAGCGTTACTTGCTGCGCATATCCTGTAGCCGATGCCTGTAAGCAGGCCAATGTCATCAAAAAAACTACAAATTTCATAACCATGAAAATTTTAGTGAGCGGCCTCTGCTTAAAAAACAAAGGCTTAAAAAGAGTATAAAAATTCATACTTTAGGAGTTAGGTTAACTGAATAGATTATCTGAAACTGGATTTTTTATCCCGATACAATCGGGAAGGGGTTAACCAAATATTGCCCGGCGGTGTTGGTAGCACTGCCGGATTTTTTTTGGTTACCCCATGGTGGATTAAGTATCTTTTATGCCATAGTTGCTATTGTTTAGGGGTGATCAATCAATTGAGTTTAATAAGGTTTAGGGGGTTACGATGAGCTTTTTACCAACCATTTTAAAATGTATCTTATTTAATTCCAGTATTTTTAATAAAACAGACAGGTTTGATTCGCGGGAGATACCGCCGGTGAATAAGCGGGTGGGCATATCGCCCTGATACTCCACATCGATGTCATACCAGCGTGACACCTGCCGCATAATGGTTTTGATGTCTTCGTTTACAAAAAAGGTTTGCCCGTTTTTCCAGGCCATAACGGCGTTGATATCCGCGTCATCCGTAATGGATAATTTGCCATCGGTGGTAAGCTGTGCCTGCTGCCCGGGTTTGAGCATGCTGGTCATTTTATTTCTCACAATCCTTACCGATCCTTCAAGCAACGTAGTTTTAATGACGGCTTCGTCGTTATAAGCCATAATGTTAAAGTGGGTGCCTAAAACCTGCACTTCTTCCTGTCCGTTCACATTAATTTTAAAGGGCATCGCTTTATTTTTAGCCACCTCAAAATAGGCTTCACCGGTAATGCTTACCCTGCGTTCGGTACCCGTGAAAGTGATGGGATAGGTAATGGATGACGAAGCGTTGAGCCATACTTTGGTACCATCGGCAAGTTGCAGATCATACTTGCCGCCCCGGGGCGTTGTCATGGTATTAAATATAGGAGCATCGGTATCATTAGCTGTAGTGTTATAACCGATATGCCCGTTGGCCGATTTCACAATTTTGGTATTACCCTGGTGAGCCAGTAAGCCGTTCCGGGCCGAATCTAAAACAATGCGCGAACCATCGCCAAGGGTTAGTATAGCCTTATTACCACCCGGTTGTACATCAATTGGCCTGGGTTTATTTAAAGCAGTTAAGCCTGTTGGTTTTGGATTGTTGTTTTTAATGAAATATATCCCGGGTAAAATAAACAGGAGTATAGCCGCTGCCAGCTTTACCCAGTGTAATACCCGGCCATTAAACTTTTTTGCCGGTAACGATTGTTGATCAAAAATGCGATCAAGGATCAATTGTTGGCGATGATCGGGTAAGGCACGGTGTTCTGTCTCCTGGATAAGGGCATCTCCAATTATTTCTTTTACCTGTTGTGCATTGAGCGGATCATTGATATAATCAAAAAGCTCATAGGTTTCTGCCCCAGACGCTTCTTTGTTCATATACCGGTTAAATAATTGAGCGAGTTGTTGGTTATTCATGTTATGTAAAGGGCGCATTTACGGGAAGGCAGATCGCGTATTTAGCCCTTTATATACACTGACACACGGCAGGGCCGGTAGGGTGAGTTGAAATAGTGATTTTATTGACTTTTATTTTAAGTATCTGAAGATCAATGAAATAAAATATTGACGAGGCTATTTGAAAAGCAAATAGAACAGGATGAGGGTATTGATCTGGACAAAATAGGTCCGGATGAATTTGAGGGCCAGTTTCATGTGGGTATGCACTGTTGATGACGAGATATTTAACCGCCCGGCTACTTCACTGTATTTTAATCCTTCCTGCTGGCACAGCGTATAAACCAGTTTTTGTTGTGGTGTAAGGCAGCTGATAGCCCGGTTAAGCGAATGTTCCAGATCTCGGTATATAACCGTGTCTTCGGTGCTGTTTACCTCCTCCGTCATTTGTTTGCTCAGTTCAAAGGAGATAAGGTTTTCATGAGCGATGCGCCTTAATACATTATAGGCGTAATTGCGGGTCATGCGGTTAATATAAGCGCCAAAATTTTCAATCTCGGGCAGGTTTTGGCGATTGATCCAGATCTTCAGAAAGATCTCCTGCAAAATTTCTTCGGCCAGCTCATCAGACCGGGTAAGCTTTAAAGCAAAGGGATACACTGTTTTTGAATAATGCTTAAAAAGTATAGTAAACGACGTTTGATCACCAGTGGCTACCTGGCGCAAAAGCATTCGTTCTGTATCTATCAATCTATTTTGCAATGCGTTATAAAAAACAGGGTTATTAATTTTGGATTTAGATTTTACTCAATAAATTTATAGGGGTTCGCGAGTAACGTATAAAACAAATGTTTGATAAGGGTTTGTGGTGAAGTATTGAGGAGGAATAACAAAACTCAGGTAGCCATTAATAGTTGATCCACCAATAGGACCTGGATTTGATATTCCATTATTAACTGTCATATCCCCTGAAGACTGAAAATTAATTTGAATACCTCCTGCTACCCCGTTATTGTTTGCTTCAATACTTGTCTGGAAGTAATCAGTAGTATGAGGAGATAAAACCAAAGATCCACCAGCACCCATTGGTGGTGTAAGTGGTGGATTGATGTAAGCAGGACCTGTTACGATTACCGGTACATCCATCATATTGACAATCTGTATAGAAGTAGCTATACTATGTGTTCCATCCCATATTTTTTTATTGAGATGATAATGAAGATCCCGAACCGGATCCCAGTAATAATTAACTAAATGAAAATCGCTGCTTTTACCGACAAATGAAGTTGACAGTAAACAAATTGAAAGAAAAATAAACTTTTTCATATTAAAGTATTTTTAGAGTTCACCCCAAAATTTTGCTTACTAAAGCAAAGGGATACACTGTTTTTGAATAATGCTCAAAAAGTATAGTGAACGACGTTTGATCACCAGTGGCTACCTGGCGCAAAAGCATTCGTTCTGTATCTATCAATCTATTTTGCAGTGCGTTATAAAAAACAGGGTTATCAGTCTGGTTTACTTTCGTGGAGTGAATGTATTTTAAAAAGATATAATTTGCCTGTTCTATCACCACGCAAACGTTTGTTTGGAGTTATTGCCTTTAAGGAAAATATAAATGAAACAGGCTGGTAAAGCGCAGCAAAACAGGCTATTTTACGGGGAGTTTTTTTATAACGAAATAATTGCGGAGATAGCAGTTGGCTATATCAATAATTGTTTACGCAAGCGTTTGCGTAAACAATTAAAAATAAAGGGTTTAAGATAGGATGTGTTTAAAGTGCTGGTTTTGTTGAGCAGATAAATGTTAAATTATAGCTATTGAAGTTTAATTATTTGGTTTTGATAGACTTGTAACCGGCCATATACTGTTTGTAATCTTTTTTAACCTGGCCGGCATAGCTTTTTGCATAACTGATGAGTGTTTTTTGCCAGGCGGTTTCGTGGGCGAAGGCGGTGAGCTCATCATTAATGGCCGAGCCCTGTATGCCGCAGCTTCGCAATTGTGCCGAGGCGGTTAATGTAGCCATATCCAGCAGTACACATTGCATATCCTTCAGGTTACCGGCTAAAACGTCCAGGTTGATCTTATCGGCAAAGGGCTGCATTTCCTGTAATACATAAGTGTCGCCTTTAAATACCGTGGTGCTTAGTAATGCCGGCGATATATTTTGCATGCGGTATTTGGTGGTGATGATCCGCTCGGCGTCCGAAGTCCATTGTGGTTGCGGGATTGGGTTATAAGGCGCGAGGGACGATCGTGTACCTTCTTTAAGATCCATTAATAAAAAGTCGGCTTTATTTTTGGTGTTCTGCAATAAGAACATATAACGTTTTAACCCAATGCTCCCGGTACCTGCTACTCTGAAGGCGGCATCTTTAACCTCATAATTATTGGGCCAGGCCGTGCTTTTTTCCAGCAAGCTGTCCAGGTGTTGCATCAGGTCGGTCTTCAGGGGTTTTTGGATCGCAAAATGGGTTTGATCATTGATGCTGATGCGCAATTGTTTATGTACCGGGGCGGCAATTTTTTTGATAAAATCTTTTTCTTTCCGCTTTTTAACTTTGATTAAAAAATCACTCACAATGCCGCCTGCTGTTCTGGGGTCGATATAATAGGCCTTGCCCGATTGCAGCACTTCGCTATACTTCTTCAAAAAAAGCTTAACCATGGTGTCGGCCTCGGCTTTGGTGAGGTTCAGCGTATCAAAAGCTACGTAAATGCTGGTGAGTACCCGGGCCAATTCCCAGTTTAAAGGAGCCAGCATCGATTCGTCAAAATCATTCAGGTCAAAATAAACCAGGCGGTTGTTGCCTTTAAAACTGCCAAAGTTTTCCAGGTGAAGGTCGCCGCAGATCCATACCGGCGGCGAAACCGGGAAATCTTTAACCCGGGCCAGGTCTTCATAAAACAAATGGCAGGTGCCCCTAAAAAAGCGAAAAGGGCTCTCGGTCATCGCCCTATATTTGAGTTGAACCTTATCGGGCAGCAGCGGTGCATTAAATTTTTTAATTCTTTCAATAATAGTATCCATGATGTACTGAATTTAAAATGTAGGAATATAATGCAGGGCAGGTGAAAAGGCTTTTACCACTCAAAGGATTGGACAATATCTTGATCGAGTAGCCAGTCATTAAACAATTCCAGTTGTTTGCCCTTGCCGGATACCAGTACTTCCAGGATCACCTGTTCGCCGGAGCGTAATAGTTTGGAATTGGTAACCTGCAGCTTTAAAGTTTCTATTTGCTGTTGAATGGCTCCCGAAGGATATTTGTCCTTGAAAGTGATCTTATAATCGCGGTGCTGAAAGCGGAAATCTATCTGGAACTGGATAAAATCAAGGGCGTAAAGTATAAATAAGGAGAGCACCAGCGAAAGGCCCGTCAGCATATATTCGCCAATGCCGATGAGCATACCTATGGCAGCGGCAATCCAGATGGAAGCGGCGGTGGTGATGCCCGAAACGGTCACATTATTGCGGAATATAACACCGGCGCCTAAAAAGCCCACACCGGTAATAATGTTGGCGGCTATACGATCGCGGTTGGCGTCAACACCTAAAAGGTAAGAGCAAATGGTGAATACCGTTGAGCCAAAACAGATCAGCGCCAGCGTACGGAACCCTGCTGATTTACCCCTGATCTCCCGCTCAAATCCCAGGATACTGCCGCATACAACCGATAAAATTACTTTTAATACCTCATCGCCATTAATAGCATGGGTGGTATTGAGAACTGAACTGAGAAGCATTTAGATTAAACTTTAATATTTTTCGAAATAGCAGGTTTCGTAAATATAAATAAAATAATGTGGTGAATGATGGCCGACACCGTACAGCGATTTGAATTGTACGGTATCCAACCCGTTTATACGCTGGAAGATACAGTGAACCCCATCGGGGTTAAAGCTTTGTAGAATAAAAGTAGTTTAAAGACCAGTGCCGGAGGTACTGCACTCTGGTTGCATACCTACGGCATGTCAGATTCTTAGCGTTTGTTTGCTACAAAGCTTTTACTCCTGCGGAGTAGCCTTCGTCCGGCCTGTAGTCCACGAGATACGCTGCGCTAATCTCGCGGGAGTATAAGCATGACAAATATATTCATCCGCCCTCTTTGCGCCGAAGGCGGAGAGAGGGTCGCCCAGCCCAGCGCAGGCGGGGTGAGTCGACACCGCGGCAGCACACAAAAAAAATAACCGCTTTAAACGTTTATACCTAAACAAAGTCATATATCCGTCTGTTGAAACCGGGATGAAATATTAATAATATATTGCTGTTAAATCATCTGTTATTAAATTCTTCAACCCGACATTTTTAATACATTTGGTTGGCAACGGTTTGCATTACCAATTTGCAGACAAAAACTACCAGAGGCCTAACCATGATGATGATAGCCAAGAGCTTACTAAAAGGTACAGAACGACCTGACTTTATTAAACACGAAACCCTTGCCGACATTTTCAGAGCGTCGGCATCGCAATATGCCCATAATACAGCCCTCATTTTTGGCGACAGGCAACTGAATTATGCCCAGCTCGATTCCTGGAGTAATTACATCGCGGGATTTATTGCTTCAAAAGGTATTGGCAAGGGCCATTCCATAGGGGTATGGCAATCCCGAGGGCTCGATCTGCAAGCCGTTATCCTCGGTATTGTAAAATCGGGTGCCGCCTACGTTCCGCTGGATAGGGAAATGCCCGAAGAGCGATTGCAGATCGTACTACAGGAAATTGGCGCTGCCGCCTGTTTTAGCGATGCCCATCCTGCCCTGGACTGCCCGGTTTTTGCCGTTCCGGAATATCGGGAGCAATATGAGGATTATGTTTTACCGGTAGGACCCGATGCGGATGATCGCGCCTATGTGTTATACACCTCGGGTAGTACGGGTAAACCGAAAGGGATCCCCATTCAGCATAAACATATCTGCCATCTTATCCGCTCAGAGCAAAGTGTGCTCGGCATCACGCAACAGGATAAAGTATACCAGGGCTTTTCGGTATCATTTGATATGTGGTGCGAAGAAACCTGGATAAGTTTGTTTGCGGGCGCATCTTTATGGATAGCCGATGCCACCACGGCAAAATCTATCGATGAGTTAAGCGATATATTAAAGCAGCAACAAATTACTATACTGCACGCCGTACCCAGCCTGTTGGCGGTTATGGATGATGATATCCCCACCCTGCGGCTCATTAACGCCGGCGGCGAAGCCTGTACCCCAGCCGTGTTAAACCGCTGGAGCAAACCTGGCAAAAACATATTTTACAATAGCTACGGCCCTACCGAAACAACGGTAACCACCACTATGGTGCCGCTGAAACCCGGCGATGCTATTACCATTGGCGGACCGCTGCCCAACTACGACCTGGCCGTAGTTGACGATAAATTTAACCTGCTGCCTACCGGACAGCAAGGCGAACTCATTATTTCGGGCCCGGGTGTGAGCGAGGGTTATGTGAACCGGCCTGAATTGACCCGCGAAAAATTCCTGGATAAACCTGCAACTTTGATGGAATTGGCAGGCGACCGTATTTACCTGAGCGGCGATGCCGTGGTGATGCAGCCTGATGGCCGGATCGACTTCCATGGCCGACTGGACGATCAGGTGAAACTTCGTGGTTACCGGATAGAGCTGGGCGAAATTGAATCGAGATTGAACCAGCTCGAAGAGGTAGCCACAGCCGCTGTGGCTTTGAAAAAAGACTCCACAGGGCAGGATCAACTGGTAGGTTATGTGACGTTAAAACCGGGTCATACATTTGATCAGCAGCATAGCCGCAGCCGCCTTTCAGAGGTATTACCTCCCTACATGGTACCGTTAGTAGTTATACAGATAGACAAATTCCCCCGGCTGCCGAGCGGCAAGATCGATCGCAAATCGCTCCCTGTACCTGAGGCTTTACAAAATGTACCGCAACAGGAGGAAATTCATATCAGCCCTGATGATCCGCTGGCGGTAAAAGTAATGGCCGGGCTCAATCACCTGTTCCCCGGCAGGGATATCACCCCCGAATCGGATTTCTTTACAGATCTGGGCGGGCATTCTTTATTAGCGGCCACATTTTCATCATGGCTGCGCAAAGAGGCTGGTGTACAGCATGCGTCATTAAAAGATATTTATACCAATCGTCCGGTAAAAAACCTCATCACTACCTGGGAGCTTGCAGAAAAGAAAGCCCGGGAAAAGAAAACGGTCGACAAAGAGATCTTTCATAAAATTCCTCCTTTGCGCTATTTCTTGTGTGGTTTGGCGCAGGCCATCTCCCTGTTGTTTATATACGGCCTGTTTGCCGTGCAGATATTTGTGCCTTACCTGGGCTACTATTATGTGGTGAGTAAAACAGAATCAGGTCAGGACAATTCGGGCATTGGCCTCGCAATTGCACTGTTGTTATATTGTCTGATCCCTCCATTTTTATCTTTACTGGGCATTGCCGCCAAATGGATATTGCTGGGCAAGGTTAAAGAAGGTGAACATCCTTTATGGGGTTCTTATTATTTCCGTTACTGGCTCGTAAACCGCTTAACACAATTGGCCCCCGCACAGTTCATGAATGGTACGCCGCTTTATCCTTTATATTTACGTATGCTGGGTACCCGCGTGGCTAAAGACGCGCAAATAAGCGCGATTACTATTGGCGCCAACGACCTGCTGGAAATTGGCAGCGATGTGAGCCTGAGCTCGGGCGTGGTGCTGGATAACGTATCGGTGGAAAACGGGTTGATCAAATTCAGTAAGATCAGTATCGGAGCTCATGCTTACATTGGCAGCGGCGCGGTGCTGTCGGGCGGCACTGTTGTAGAAGACTGGGGCGAACTGCAGGACCTGAGCCATTTGCAAAGCGGCCAAACCATCAAGGCTTACGAGGTATGGAAGGGTAGTCCGGCAGAAAAGGTGCATCAAATGCAGCCCGAAGAGTTGCCGCAACCGCTTAAGTCTCCTTTTTTGAAGATCAAAACTTACGGCTTTCTGTATACGCTGCTGCTTATTATTTTTCCGGCCGTTGTATTAGTGCCTTTGCTCCCCGTGATCAGGTTGTTGAATTACCTGGATTTGCAAACCGGCGATTATGACTTTAGTTATTTTATCCACGTACCGGCGCTTACGCTGCTATATATTGTATTGTACGCGTTGGAAACCGTGCTGTTATCGCGCCTGTTGTTGTGGAAGATCAAACCCGGCACCTACCCTGTTTTCAGCAGTACGTATGTACGTAAATGGCTTTCTGATCAATTGATATCTGTCGCGCTTATCGTGCTTCACCCCATCTACGCTACCGTTTTTGTTTCCTTTTTCTTCAGGATGCTGGGATCGAAAATTGGTAAAAATACCGAGATCTCCACCGCCAGCAACGTTACCCATACCATGCTCGAGATAGGTAACGGATCATTCATTGCCGATGCCGTTACCCTGGGCGAAGAGGATATCCGTGCACAGCGGCTCATCTTAAAAAAGACCACCATTGGCAACAGCAGTTTTGTAGGCAACAGCGCATTGATTCCCCAGGGATATGAACTGGGCGACAATATGTTGATAGGTGTATTATCGGTACCGCCAACTATTGAGCAACAGCAGGAAAATCCGCTGGGCGATTGGTTTGGCTCGCCGGCTATAGGTTTGCCCCGCCGCCAGGACAGCGGTACGTATCCGGCATCATTGACCACCACCCCTTCATGGTCGCGCAAGCTGGCCCGCGGGATGATCGAGACTATCCGTATCCTGCTGCCCGAAACCGTGATCATTTGCTGCAGCGTGCTCTTCATCGCTTATTGCCATGATCTCATCAAGGAACGTACTGTTTTGCAGATCTTTGAACAAATACCCAAGGTGCCGTTCTATTACCTTTTCTATATGGGGCTCCCGGCCTTCCTCATCTCCCTGGCTTTAAAATGGGTAGTGATAGGCAGGTTTAAAAAAGAACAAAACCCCATGTGGACGCACCGCGTTTGGCGAAGCGAAGCCATCACCACTACTTACGAAGCCCTGGCTGTTCCCTTTATGCTGGAATTTTTAAAAGGCACGCCCTTTTTACCCTGGGCGCTGCGCCTGTTTGGTGTGAAAATAGGTAAACGGGTATGGCTCAACACCACCGATATTACCGAGTACGATATGGTTTCCATAGGCGATGACGCGGCGCTGAATGAAGACTGCGGTCCGCAAACCCATTTATTTGAAGACCGGGTGATGAAAGTAGGAACCGTAAAAATAGGCGCCCGCTGCAGTATAGGCGCCCGCAGCATTATTTTGTATGATAGCGAAATAGGCAACGATGTAAAACTGGAACCCCTGTCCCTGGTAATGAAAGGCGAAAGCCTGGCGTCCGAAACCGAATGGACAGGCAGCCCGATTAAGGCGCTGGGGTAAGTCTGGAGTCCGAAGTCATGAGTGGAAATTTCGGAAAGCATTTTCTGTATAGAGATGCATATTTGCGTCTCTGCAAAAGGGCGACTCAACACTTAAAACTAAGAACTTAAATCCGTATATTTGTATACATACAACGGCCCGGATCTCCTGAAAAAGGAGATCCGGGCCGTTTGTTTAAGAGATAAAAGGGGCCAAAAAAACTACTTTTAGCATTTAGTTATTTGATGATCAATTATTTAAAACTTTTTAAGCCTTTAAAAACCCACCAAAAATTTGTTAAAAAGTGTTAAAATGGCGTTAAAATTTAGTTAAAACCGTCAAAACACGAACGTTTTACCCCCGTTTTTGACCAAAAAAGTGTTAAAATTTGATGTTTAAAAAGTTTTTACTCTCCAGATCGGGCCAGATAGCCCGCCCGAACCCCGTGCAAACGTTTGTGCTATTTTAAGCTTTAGGCGGCCCGGCTTTTATAAGTATCTTGTTGGACTAAAAGCACTGTATCGACAGTCATTTATATACCTTATTGAATTACGCTGGTATGAAGAACAAAATCTTACTGAAAACTATAAACGTCCTTTTTCTGCTAATCGGCGGGTTTTCCGCAAGCCATGCACAGCAAAGGCCCAATGTAATATACATCTACGCCGATGATCTGGGTTACGGCGACCTGAGCTGCTATGGCGCTACCAAACTGCATACGCCCAACCTGGATAAGCTGGCCAAAAGTGGTATCCGCTTTACCAATGCCCATGCTACTTCAGCCACCTGTACACCATCGCGGTTCGCACTGATGACCGGCAAATACCCCTGGCGCAAAACCGGTACGGGCATATTGCCGGGAAACGCGGCACTCATTATCCCAGCCGATAAAACCACCCTGCCACAGGTATTTAAACGGGCAGGCTATGCTACGGCTATTGTGGGTAAATGGCACCTGGGGCTGGGCGACAGCGTCAACAAAAACTGGAACGGCGAAATAAAACCCGGTCCCAATGAAGTTGGCTTTGATTACTCGTTCATTTTTCCGGCAACGGCCGATAGGGTGCCCACCGTTTTTCTGGAAAATCACCGGGTAGTGGCGAGTGATGGCAATGACCCCATAGCGGTTGATTACAGCAAGAAAATAGGCAATGATCCTACTGGTAAAGAACATCCGGAGCTGTTAAAACTCAAATCATCACCCGGGCAGGGACATGATAATACCATTGTGAACGGTATCGGTCGCATTGGCTATATGAGTGGTGGGTACCGGGCCCGCTGGGTGGATGAGGAGGTATCAGCTACCTTTTTATTCAAAGTGGAGCAGTTTGTAACCGATCATCGCCAAAAACCTTTCTTTTTGTATTATGCTTTAACCGAGCCCCATGTGCCACGCATGCCGGCCACCCGCTTTAAAGGCACCAGCGGCCTGGGTTATCGGGGAGATGATATCCTTCAGCTCGACTGGACTATTGGCCAACTGATGAAAACCCTGGAGTTGAATGGCATGACCAAAAATACGCTCATCATCTTCACGAGCGATAACGGTCCCGTGCTTGATGATGGGTACCAGGATGGTGCCGTTACCCAACTGAGTGGGCATACGCCCTGGGGGCCAATGCGGGGCGGCAAATACAGCGCCCTGGAAGCAGGTACCCGTGTACCTTTTATAGTGAACTGGCCTGCGCAGGTAAAGCCCGGGGTTTCGGATGCCTTGTTTAGCCAGATGGATATTTTAGCATCGGTAGCACACCTGCTGAATCAGAAAGTCCCTAACGGGGATGCGCCCGATAGTGAAGATCATCTGGAAGCGCTTTTAGGGAAGAGTAAACAAGGAAGATCAACACTAATAGAGCAAGGCAGCGCAGATCCCACAGCCATCATCAGAGGCGACTGGAAATATATAAAACCGCATCCCGGTGTGGCGCTTATGAAAGATGTAGGCATAGAATCGGGTAATTCACCAGCGCCGCAACTGTATAATCTTAAAGATGATATCGGCGAAAAAAAGAACCTGGCGGATGCGTATCCGGATAAGGTAAAAGAGCTTGACCAGCTTTTAAAAAATGAAATAAGTAAAAATACATCGGCGATTAGACATTGAGTCCAGAGTCCTAAGCCTTAAGTCAAAAAAAGCGACTTAAGACTTAGAACTCAAGACTTATGACTTAACAATAGTATATTTGAATTTTATAAATTCTGTGTGCTATGGATGTTACTACGCTGGATGATTTTTACGAACACGCGGCCTCTGTAAGTGGCGAAAGTGTGAACTCGCTATTGCCCGAAGGCATCAACAAAGAGATTGGTCACTTCAATGTTTTTGATGTAGCTGAACTATTTACACGGATCAAAAAGGCACCCGGGTTGATGCCTTACAACCGCCGGGCCTACTATAAAATAAGCCTGATAAGCGGGCATAGCATGGCCGAATATGCCGACAAGACTATTGAGATAGAAAAGAATGCCCTGCTTTTCGCTACCCCAAAAATACCCTATAACTGGGTGCCCCAGACCGATCAGCAATTAGGATTCTTTTGCATTTTTACAGCCGATTTTCTGTTGCCCAGCAAGAGCGGTGTAGTATTGGATGACCTGCCTATATTTAAACCGGGTGGCTACCCCGTGTTTCAGTTGAGTGATGAGGAGGCCGCCGATATTCGTCACATTTTCAAAAAGATGAGTGGGGAGATAGGCTCTGATTATGCCTACAAGTACGACCTGTTGCGAAACTATGTACTGGAGTTGATTCATTACGGGCAAAAGCTGCAACCACTCACCACGCTGTATGCCGGGCATAACGCATCTGCCAGGGTATCGTCCCTGTTTATTGAGCTTTTGGAACGCCAGTTTCCTATCGATTCGCCGCACCAGAAAATAGGTTTGCGTACCGCCAAAGATTATGCCGACAGGCTATCTGTCCATATCAATCACCTCAACAAAGTGCTTAAAGAAAATACCGGTAAAACCACTACCGAGCATATCAGCAACCGAATTATACAGGAAGCCAAGATCCTGCTTAAACAAACCGCCTGGAATATTTCGGAGATTGCCTATAGTCTGGGTTTTGAGGAAGTGGCGCATTTTTCTACCTTTTTTAAAAAACAAACTAATATTGCGCCATTGAAGTTTCGGGCATAAGTAATATTTGAATTTTGCAAAAAACGGATTGATATTCACAAACGGTCAGGGCGGTATTTAACGGAACTTTGTTTTATCAAATTTTAAGATAAAACAAATGAAACTCCAGCATAATACTATACTCATTACCGGCGGCACCAGCGGCTTTGGTTACGAATTTGCCTCGCGCCTGCTGGCCCTAGGCAATACCGTGATCATTACCGGTCGTAACCAGGATCGTCTGGATGAGGCCCGGGCCAAACTACCCGGTATACACACTTTTCAAAGTGATGTAAGTGACCCGGAACAAATAGCCCTTTTATTTGAACGGGTAACTACCCAATTTCCCGGTCTGAACATGCTGATCAATAATGCCGGCGAAATGCGGATGATCAGTTTTCATGATAGTTCTATCGATCTGCATGATATCACACGTGAGGTAGAGATTAATCTCATGGGACCTATCCGCATGGTGCAACAGTTTTTGCCGCATCTCAAAAAGCAAAAAGCTGCGGCTATTTTAAATGTCACCTCCGGCATAGCATTGATGCCTTTTCCATTGTCGCCAATTTACGGGGCTACCAAATCGGGTTTGCGATCGTATACCAAATCATTGCGTGTGCAACTTAAAAACACAGGTATTAAGGTGTTTGAGCTGATAGCGCCTGCTTCCAAAACCCCTTTGAATGACAAGTTTCCTGCGGTAGACGGTTTTGACGATAAAATGCTGATGGAATCCGTAAAATTGATAGACGTGGCCATCAAAGGCCTGATGAAAGACCAGTTGGAGATATATCCCGGCTTGGCCCGTGTAATTAGGATAATGAGCCGCCTGGCTCCCGGTTTTTTATTAAGCCAAACCAGCAAGGTAGGCGCTCAATGGATTGCATCTAAAAATTAAAAACACTTTTTACAAATTATAATACAACACAAACACAATGTCAACAAATCATAAAATTGCCCTGGTAACCGGCGGCAGCCGCGGGTTGGGGAAAAACATGGCGCTTAAATTGGCTCAAAAAGGCCTCGACGTTATTATAACATACAACAGCCGCAAAGAAGATGCCCTGGCCGTAGTGGCCGAGCTTGAGCAAGCCGGAAGCAAGGCCACAGCCCTGCAACTCAATGTAGGCGATGTAAAAAGCTTCCCTGCTTTTTTTGAAGAGCTAACCGGTGTGCTGAAAAATACGTTTAATACCAATCATTTCGACTTTTTGATCAATAACGGCGGCATCGGTGGTCACGCGCCTTTTGGCCAGGTGACTGAAGAAATGTTTGACGAACTGTTGAACATCCATTTTAAAGGCGTTTACTTTTTAACACAGGGATCGCTCAACCTGCTGAATGATGGCGGTGGTATCGTCAATATATCATCAGGTTTAGCCCGTTTTAGCATGCCTGGGCCATCGGCTTATGCTTCCATGAAAGGCGCGGTTGAAGTATTTACCCGGTACCTGGCAGTTGAGTTAGGGCCACGCGGTATCAGGGCAAACGTTGTTGCTCCCGGCGCTATTGCCACTGATTTTTCGGGAGGCGTGGTTCGGGACAATGCAGATGTAAATAAGATGGTAAGCAGCGCTACCGCGTTAGGCAGAGTAGGTGTGGCCGAAGATATTGGAGGTGTGGTAGCCTTTTTATGTACCGAGGATGCCCGCTGGATAAACGC
Organism: Mucilaginibacter sp. 22184; assembly: GCF_052045695.1. Taxonomy (NCBI): domain Bacteria; kingdom Pseudomonadati; phylum Bacteroidota; class Sphingobacteriia; order Sphingobacteriales; family Sphingobacteriaceae; genus Mucilaginibacter; species Mucilaginibacter sp. 22184. Next base: position 440,942 of record NZ_JBQEPI010000001.1, on the reverse strand, counting down.
CCAACGCATCGAAGCATCGGGTGGTATGCACATCTAATCCATCCATGAATTAGACAGATGATAAGGATCGAACGCGTGGTATCGACTCACCCCGACATCGCTGCGCTCGTCACCCCTCTCTCCGCTTCGCGCATAGAGGGGGTTTTCATTTTTTTTCGCAGTCACTTGGCTGGAGCCGAGCGACTGCAAATGTTTTTATTTTTCCTTGACCCTCTTTTCGCCGCAGGCGAAGAGAGGGTGGTCCAGCGAAGCGTAGACCGGGTGAGTCGATCATGCATCATGCGGTGTTTAATCAAAGGCCATTACTTTTTCAACAGCAAAACCCACTTTATTTATAAAGCGGGTTTTGCTGTGTCAATATATTTCATAAAACCTCGTAATCTTGCTGTAAGGTTTACCCACTTTAGCCGACTAAGCGTTAAAACAATGATCAGACTTAAAGAGTATTACTAAAGCAGATTGTCAGCCAATCATCACATTCAGCAAAATAGAATACATTTCATTAACCATGGGCAAACTTATTACGTTAGTTGTAATAGAATCCTAAGAAAGTATAAAACGTATAAATAAAATATCAATGAAAAAGAATATCGTGCTTTTAATGCTATTCATGGCCAATTGCGCTGTTGCCCTCGCCGCAACGGGTAATAAACCGGTTACCGGTAATTTACACGGCCCAAAATTGGATACGGCCACTTTCGCTACTGGCTGTTTCTGGTGCACCGAAGCCAAGTTTCAACAGTTAAAGGGTGTAAAAAAAGTAATCTCGGGCTTTAGTGGCGGGCATGTGGCCAACCCGAGCTACGAGCAGGTTTGTACCGGTACAACCGGGCATGCCGAAGCTTGCAATATTATCTATGACCCGGCGCAGATCTCCTTTGACGAGTTGCTGGAAGCCTTTTTTGTTGCCCATGACCCTACCCAACTTAACCGCCAGGGTAATGATGTGGGTACGCAATACCGCTCGGCTATATTTTATCACAATGCAGCTCAAAAGCAAAAAGCCGATTATTACATCGGCAAGCTCAATACCGAGAAAGCTTATAAAAGCAATATCGTAACCCAGGTAGTGCCTTATAAAGTATTTTACAAGGCCGAAGATTATCACCAGAACTATTTTAACCAAAATGGTAGTCAGCCTTATTGCAAATACGTGATACAGCCCGAGCTGGAAAAATTCAAAAAGGTATTCAAAAACAAATTGAAATCATAAACTAATGAAGGCAATAATTTTAGCATGTGTATTGGTGCTTTTCTTTGGAGCAGCTAATGCCCAGAACCTGAAAAGCAATAAAGGGCACGAAAAGAACCCGTATTACTCCAATACCGATACCAAAAAACTAAACGTAAGCGACGCGGAGTGGAAAAAGATATTACCGCCAGATTTATATGCTACTGCGAGAGAACAAGCAACAGAGGCCCCGTTTACCGGGCAGTACTGGGATAAAAATGCCAAAGGTACTTACTATTGTGCCGTATGCGGAAATGAACTGTTCCGGTCCGACGCTAAATTTGCCAGCAATTGCGGTTGGCCAAGCTTTTACCAGGCTGTACGTAAAAACAGCGTGATTTACCGGGAAGATGATTCGCATGGGATGCAACGTACCGAAGTGCTTTGTGCCCGGTGTGGCTCGCACCTGGGGCATATTTTTGATGATGGCCCGGCGCCAACCTATAAAAGGTATTGTATGAACTCCATCTCGCTTGATTTCGCTCCTGATGGGTTGAAAGCTAAATAGAATTGGAATAGAATAAAGATATAAGAGGCAAGAATCAAGAGCCTCACCCAACCCTCTCCATCCCGATAGCTATCGGGAGAGAGGGCTTTAAAATAATCTTTTTAAAGTCTCCCCCATTGGGGGAGATTTAGAGGGGCCTCTTGATTCTTGATTCTCTCTTACTTAATCAATATCCCTGCTTCTTTAAATCCACTCAGGTCTGTTGTGGATGGATCTTTTTCGGTAACAATAACGTCGATAGCATTAGCCGCGCATACATAATATGGGTCCGACGCACCTATTTTATCGTAGGTGGATAGGGCGATAACATATTTTGATGTTTCGATCATGGCCCTGTCAACCAGGCTTTCCTGGTAAGTAAAGCCGGTTAGGCCCAGCTTAAGATCAATGCTGCAAATACCCATCAGACACACATCTGCCCTGAAATTACGTATGGCCTCAATGGTTTCATGCCCGGTAGTTGAAAACGCATGTTTGTTAAGCTCGCCGCCAATAAAAAAAACGGTAACATGGGGGTAATCCTCTAAAATAGATACCACCGGGAAGCTGTTGGTAACAACGGTTAGGCTGATGTCTTTTGGCAACGCGGCAATAACCGCGGTGGTGGTGGTACCTCCATTAAGAATGATAACCTGCCCGGGTTTTATAAATTCTAAAGCTTTTTGCGCTATTACTTTTTTATGATGTGTATCAATATGCTGACGTTCCTTAAAATGGGGATGTACTGGTGAACTCATAATGGCGCCACCCCGAACAGCTTTTAAGAGGCCCTTGTCTGATAATTCTTTGATATCCCTTCTAACCGTGTCTGTCGACACATTGAGCAAGCGGCTCAGATCGTCCAAAACAACTTTATTGTCCTGGGCAATCTGTTCAATTATTTTTTGAAGACGTTCTTCTTTCAGCATAAGAACAAATATAAGGATAAATTGCTTATTGCAAATTATTGCATTAAATTCATATTTAATTTGCAATAAATTGATATTTATTGCATAATATTGCAATATGAAAAATCTATTTAACCAAACCGACACATCTGAAATCCTTGATCGTGTTGAACATTTAAAGCCCACCCCAAAGCCGCTTTGGGGCAAAATGGAGATTGCGCAAATGCTGGCTCATTGCTCAGTAACACTGCAAATGGCTAATGGCGAAAAGAATTTACCAAGAACTTTTTTAGGCTGGATCTTCGGACGGATGGCCCAAAAGGAATATTTTAACGAAAAACCTTTTGCGCAGAATGTGCCATCAGACAAGCATTTGAAAATTACTGACAACAGGGATTTCGCGACAGAAAAACAAAGACTAATAGCATATATCAAAAAATTCCAGGCTGCCGGCGAAAATGGGGCAACCAAGCACCCACATCCTTTTTTCGGGGAGCTTACACCGGCTACCTGGGGCGTTGGTATGCATAAACATCTTGATCATCATTTACGACAGTTTGGAGCTTAAAGAATAACAACAATAAAACATGAAGAAATTAAAAAGAATTGCAGTAGATATGGACGGCGTTTTGGCAGATACCGATACGCAATATTTAACCTGGTACTACAATACCTATGGTGTGCAGATCCCTTATGAACACATGGTAGGTAAGCCCGAAGGAGAAGGTTTCCCGGAGGAAGGCGCCATACGCAAGTTTATATTATCACCTGGCTTTTTCCGTACCCTGCCGGTGGTTCCGGGCGCAGTGGAGGCTATCAGGGAACTGATGGAGGATTACGAAATTTTTATCGTATCGGCGGCCATGGAATTCCCCTTATCACTGCCCGAAAAATATGAGTGGCTGCAGGAGCACTTTCCATTTATACCCTGGACCCATATTGTTTTTTGCGGTGATAAAAGCCTCATCAATACCGATTACATGATCGATGATCATCCTAAAAACCTGGATAAATTTAAAGGGACAACCATTATGTTTAATGCTGCACATAATGCCAATATTGATCATCATCAGCGGGTACGGTCATGGGCAGAGGTATTAACTTTATTAAAAAAAAAATGATCTGATACCCGAAATAGAATAATAGATAAACCAAAACCCCTTGAAATTACCGTAAATATAATGAAAACGGCAGAGCGCCGTTATAGAGCTAATACCAGATACTTATCTTATTCTATCTATAAATACCGATCAACTTTACTCAATCTCAGCAAACCCGCTTTATGTTAATATAAAGCGGGTTTTGTATGTATGGTATTTTATAGTTTATTCGGCATCGTATATCACTACTTTATCAAAGTATACGCGGAAACCATCCAAAAAAGCCAGGTGCAATGGGTGGGTTTGATAAACATCGTGCCCGGCCAGATCATCAAAAAATACGGTTAAGCTAAAAGTATAGGTGGTATCCACAACTGCACGTTCAATGGGGGCAGGTGTACCAATATGTAATGTTTTAATGCTTTCAACGCCTGCTAATGTTTCCAGGCTTTTACGAAAAGCTATTTTTTGATCAGCGGTAGTGTCGGCTTTGAGCCAGAATAAAACGTGGTGTACTATCATTGTTTAAATTTTGACAAATGTAATGAATAGGTATTTTTACCTCATTGGGTTTTATAGATTTTTGTAACAGATTATTTAACCCTGATTTAAGTTAAAATCCAAATGGATAAAGCACCTTTGCATCCATAATTATTGTATTATGCAAAGAAGATCGGCCCTGAAAAATATCGGGGGACTGCTGTTGGTCCCTTCCCTGACATTTGGTAAGACATCTGCAGTAAAAGAGCCCGTTTTGAGGGTAGCTCATTTAACCGATATCCACCTTAAAAATAAATTCGATGCGCCGGCCAGGTTTGCCAAATGCCTGCACCATGTGCAACAGCAAAGCCCCAAAGTTGATCTGGTATTGAATGGCGGCGACGTGGTATTTGATATGAACAAGGAAAATCTCAGCACCATAAACGATCAATGGCAACTAAGCAAATCCATCATGAAGGCCGATTGCAGCGTACCGGTACGTTACTGCCTGGGCAATCATGACATCTGGTGGAACGAGAACGATAAAGGACAAGCTATTTACGGCAAAAAATACTCCATGGATCAGCTGGGCCTTGTTAAACCTTATTATAGTTTTACGCAAAACGGCTGGAAATTCATTATCCTGGATAGTGTTCACCTGGATATTGACAATACCTGGTACATCGGCAAACTGGGCGATGAGCAATTTGCCTGGCTCGAACAGGAATTGAAAACTACCGATCCATCTACTCCGGTGTTGGTGATGACGCATATCCCTATCCTGACAGCCACTAACCTGATTGAGGATAACACCGTGAACCGGTGGACAATGTATGGCGGCGATATGCATACCGATAATGCCAAGATCATCAAACTGTTTTACCAGCATCCCAACGTAAAGCTTTGCCTGAGCGGGCACATCCACCTACGCGAAAAACTGGTGTATAACCATGTTACCTACCTTTGCAATGGTGCGGTAAGCGGTGCCTGGTGGGAAGGCAACCGCAGGGAAACGGCTCCCGGTTATGGGCTTATAGATCTGTATGCCGATGGCAGTTTTACCGAAGATTATATCAACTATTAAGCGATTTTTTAACAGCCGATGTTAATATCCCGGTAGCGGTTTCCAGCTCTTTGGGCGTTAAAGAGGCAAAGCCTAAACGCACCGAAGAGCTGGGAAATGCGGCGTCATGGTAATAACCATTGCCATTACTTACGGACAAGCCCATAACCGCGGCTTTTTCAGCCACTTCACGGGCTTTAATGCCATTGAGATAATTTACCCAAACTGCAAAACCACCATCGGGTATTTTAAAACTAATATGTTCATGAAGCTGCTCTTTGAGCAGGTTACAAAATACATCGCGCCGTTCGTGGTAGGTTTTGTTGGCTTTTTTCAGATGCCGGCCTATATCGCCGTTCTTTAGCAGGTTGGCCATGGCTTCTTCTAAAAGTAATTCGCCCTGCCTGTCAATCAATCTGCGTAAGCGGGCGGCCTGTGTAATTAAGTTGGGCGGTGCCACCATAAAGCCGATGCGGATACCCGGCGCTATGGTTTTACAAAACGAGCCGATATAAATGATACTACCATAGTAATCGGCGCTGGCCAATGGTAAGATGGGGCCGCTTGAGTAATGAAAATCATAATCATAATCGTCCTCAACAATTGCAAAACGGTATTTATGCGCAAGCTCCAGCAGCTGCATGCGCCGTTCAGAACTTAAGGTAACCGTAGTTGGGCGGTGATGATGCGGAATAACATATACCAGTTTTACCTTTTTCTTTTTACAGATAGCTTCCACGGCTTCCAGGTCAATCCCACACTCATCAACCGGAACCAGCGCCATTTGCGCCCCGGCCTGTTCAAAAGTGTGGTTTGCTTCGGGATAGCCGGGATCGGCAGCAATTACCGTATCGTTTTTGGAGAGTAATATCTGGGCGGTGAGGTATAGTGCCATTTGCACACCTTTGGTAATCATGATATGCTCAGGATTAACCTGCAAGCCGCGTGTTTCGCCCAAAAAACGGGCAAGCTCTGTACGCAGGTTTTCGGAACCATACTCCGGGCCATACATGAGATATTGTTGGGTGAAATGATAATTGCCAAAGCGCCGGTATTCGCGTACCATCAGGTCAATTGGAGCTAAGCGGGTATCCGGAAAACCATCGTTAATGACCAGGTTAGCATGATGAGCAGGCTTAAATAATTGGGGAAAGGGGATCCTGTTGTCGTCTACGTCAAAATAGGTTTTTGCATTATAACCACCTGGTTCGGCATGCTCAGATAACTGTCGTGGTTTAATATCGGGGAGGTTCTTAGCTACAAAAAGACCCCGGCGCGGATAAACCTCAACCCAGCTTTGTGCATACAGCTCGTCATAGGCGGCTACCACGGTTTGACGGTGTATGGCTAGTTTTTGCGCCAATGCCCGGCTGCCTGGTAATGCCGAGCCTGGCTTTAATTTACCCTGACGTATCTGGCCAATAATGCCATTGGCAATTTGGAGATAAACCGGTGTTTGCGCAGTTTTGTCAATCGGTATTAAAAATTCGGCTAAGTGCATACTGGACCAGTTGGCTATTGGTTTATGAATGATAAATATAGGCCAATGCTTTTTTATTGGATACAATAAAAACAAAATTTGTACATTAATCGGCATAATGACGGCAGAACTTAGGGCTTTTATAAAACAATACGCGGATCTTGACGAGGATAAGCTGGATGCTGTTACCCAGAAGTTTAAGCAACGCAGCCTGAAAAAGAATGATCTTTTATTGGAGGAAGGCTTGGTATGCTCCGACCTGGTTTTTGTGCAGCAGGGCTGTTTACGACTGTATTATTTGCAGGATGAGGTAGAAATATCGGTGTGGTTTGCTTTTGAATATTCCTCGGCTATTGAGATCTATAGTTTTATCAGCGAAAAACCCTCAAAGTATTTTTTGCAGGCTATTGAGGACACAGTAATATGGTACCTGCCCAAAAGCGAACTGACCAACTTGTATAGACAATACCCGGAAATGCAGGAAATGATGCGCAATTTTTGGGAAGATGTGATCCTTAACCTGCTGGAGCGGTTCACTGCCCTCCAACGGGATTCGGCCGAACAGCGTTACCTCGACCTGCTGACCAAACCTACTTTTCTGCAAAAGATACCTCAGAAATATCTCGCCTCATTCATCGGCGTTACTCCTACGTCCCTGAGCCGGATAAGAAAGAATATCCGCTAACTCAAACTGGACCATCTTCGTTATTATTAGTGGACCACATAAGTGGTCCACAGGCGGCGTACCTTTAAGTGTTATTTAATAAAACACAAAGATTATGCAGCTGACTCAAAATTTTAAACTCCCCTCCCTGTACTTACGCGTAGCCATAGGCTCGGCTTATTTATGGGAAGTTGCCGACCGTTTGGGTGTGTTAGGCGCTCATGGCAGGCCGCATGTAGGCTGGGGCGACTGGCCGCATTTTGTGGATTATGCCCGCCAGGTGATGAGCTTTTTGCCAGCATCGGTAATTCCCGCTCTTGCTACCCTCGCTACCATAGGCGAAGCTGTTTTTGGTTTCCTGATCCTGATAGGTTTGTTCACCCGCCAGGCGGCAATTGGTTCCGGAATTTTAGGATTCTGTTTTGCCTTAGCCATGGCCATATCCTTTGGTATCGAATCGCCGTTGGGTTATTCGGTATTTACACTGAGCGCGGCGAGTATTTTGCTGGCCAGCTTACCATCATATGCCTGGAGCATCGACAGCCTGCTATCACATCAAAAAATCAACAAGCAACTGAGTATTTACCAGGATAAAAACGGTGTAGAAACTGTTTGAGTCCATAAATTTTATAAAAATGAATACATTATTTATCGCTATATTAACGCTTTTGCCCCCATGCTTTGGCAAGTTAAGTACGCCGAAACAGGTACACCATAAAGAGCAGAGCAACATAACTGAAACTTATCTGCTCAAAACCTTGCTCAATCAGCGGGGTATCAACAATAAAGAGGTGCAAATGCTGGTGGTAACCTTTCCGCCGGCAAGTGTGTCTGCCGCGCACAGGCACCCTTTTCCAACTTTTGGCTATTTGCTGGAAGGTGAGCTGGAATCAACTTTTGAGGGCAAAACCTATCATTATAAACCCGGCGATTTATTTTATGAAAAGCCAAACGGCCTGCATGCGGTAACCCGTAATAGCAGCAAGAATAAACCGGCCAAGCTACTGGTATTCTTCATCGCCGAAAAAAATAAACCTACTACCGTACCTGTAAAAACTAAATAATATGAAAACTGCGACTTCAAATAAACCATCAACCTTTTTAGTGGTAATAGCCTTTGTCATTGTTTATGTGGTATGGGGCTCCACCTACTTTTTTATCCAGATGGCCGTACACGGCTTTCCGCCTATGCTGATGGGAGCTGTTCGCTTTTTTACAGCTGGCATATTGTTATTAACATGGTGTCAGTTGAAAGGTGATAAGCTTTGGGTTAAAAGAGATATCATCACTTCGGCCATCAGTGGTTTGCTGATGCTTTTTGTGGGTACCGGTATTGTGTTCTGGGCCGAACGTACCCTGCCAAGCGCTATGGTGGCCATCCTGGTATCGGCCAACCCTATTTGGTTTGTAATTCTTGACAGGATAAACTGGAAAGCCAATTTTAAAAGCCGTACCACCATTGCCGGATTGATACTGGGTTTTGCCGGGGTGATCCTGCTTTTTGGTGAGGCTTTCAGCAAATCATTATCTGGTGCCATAAGCCATGAGCAGTTAACCGGCCTGATCCTGCTGCTGGCCGGCCCTATTGCCTGGTCGGCAGGCTCGTTGGTTTCCAAAAAACGGGGTAGCGATGCTCCGGCAAGGGTAAACACCTCCTGGCAAATGATCATCTCGGGTCTGGCCTTTATACCTGCCAGTTTGTTTGGCCATGAACTGGGTTCATTTCATCTGGCCAGTGTGCCTTTGCAGTCATGGTTGGCTATTGTGTACCTGATATTTTTTGGTTCGATAGCCGCATTCAGCGCATATGTATGGTTATTGAAAGTGCGCCCGGCAACCGAGGTAAGTACGCACTCCTATGTAAACCCGGTTATAGCCGTGTTGTTGGGTATCCTGTTTGCTCATGAAAACATATCAGTACTGCAAATATTTGGCCTTATAGTGATATTAATCAGTGTGTTACTGGTGAACATGGCTAAATATGGCAAAATCACCTTTATACGCTCGTGGTTTAAATTAGGCAGCCGTAATGATAAATTAGTAGAACATTTAAGCCCTGCCCAGCGTACTAAAGTCTGTCTGGATTAATTCGTAATAACCTAAAAAACAATCACATGAATACGAAAAAGATTAACATTGCTTACTGGATTTTTACCATTTTGCTATTGGCCTTTATGGGATTAGGCGCGGTGCCAGATCTGTTGTCGATGCCCGAAGCCCTGGCCATATTTAAGCAATTGGGGTATCCTGCTTACCTATCACCCTTTTTAGGTGCTGCTAAATTACTGGGCGTGATCGCTATTTTAATTCCCGGTTTTCCCAGGATCAAGGAATGGGTGTACGCGGGTTTTGTTTTTGACCTTACCGGAGCTACGTATTCTTCCCTGGCTATAGGCACACCGGTATTACAGGTATTGCCTATGTTAATTGGTTTCGCGCTGATCATAGGGTCCTACATTTATCACCATAAAAGATTAAAGGCTAAACAAGCCTGATCTATTTTAAGAGAATCAAGATACAAGAATCAGGATCCAAGGTAACTTAAAAGCTATTCGATTAAATTTATAGGAATATTCATTTAATGAAGGAAGCTTCAATTGGATTTAAACCACCTTATTGTCTCTGATTTCCTGGCTCCTGATTCTTGTATCTTGACTCTTAATTCTCATAGCTAATCAGCCATTGGTTGCCATATTGATCAACAAGATCGCCAAACAGGCTGCCCCAAAAAGTATCTTCCAATGGATGAGTTGCTTCGCCATTGGTAGATAACCGCGCGTAATAATCCCGGGCCTCTTCCTCTGTATTGCAATTTAATAGTAAGGAAACCGAATTGCCTCTGATCAAGCCAGATTCGGGTACCATATCCGAGGCAGTAAGTATCATATCGCCTTTGGTGAGGGTGGCATGTACCACACAATTTTCCATACAGGGGGGCATGGGCTCATTAAGTGGTAGGGGTAGTTCGCCAACGGTTTGGAAGCTGAGTTCACCTCCAAGGCATTCTTTATAGAAGGTCATGGCCTCCAGGCAATTACCGTTAAAAGTTAAGTATGAATTGATATTTGCCATGTTGGTTTACCTTTAATAAGTACAGATTGATTGACTATACAAAAATGAGTGTTGCAACGCAATTTTGTGGGGGCCTAACACGACAATTGAGCGGGTGAATAACGACAAAAAAGAGAATCAAGAGATAAGAGTCAGGAATCAGGACAAAACGTTTCTTTTCGTCAATTTATATTAGGGCGAAATATATTTTTTCCTCTTGATTCCTGACTCTTATCTCTTGATTCTATTCACTAATTAATCGCCGCCCCGGCTTTCAACTCATCACCCGGGTGATTAATGATCTGGTCGCCGGCTTTTAGGTTACCGAATACTTCGGTAGAGTCATTCCTGGCCAGGCCTTCTTTAATATCAACCAACACGGCTTTTCCCTCTTTAACAGTAACCACATACTCGCGTTCTGTTGAGCGTACAATAGCATTGTTAGGAACTAGCAGGGATTTAGCGCCTGAGAGCATAGGAATACGCACTTCGGCATACATACCCGGCTTTAACTGCCCGTTTTTATTTTGCACATCAATTTCAATAGCTTCGGAGCGCATGCTGCCCAGAGAGTTAGCCGAGCGGCTTATTTTTGCAGTTTGCTGACTGCCTGGCATGGCGTTAAATACAAAGGTAACGGGCTGTTGCAGATCTACCTTGTCCACATAATCCTCTGGGATAAATACTTCCAAACGCATTTTGCTGATGTCCTGCAAAATCAGCATCGGCTGATCGGTTCCTTTGCCGGGTGATACCAACGCTCCGGGCGATACGTTACGCTGAACGATCATGCCGTCAAATGGCGCGCGGATATTCAGGTAATCCTGTATGGTACGTACCGAAGCTACATTGGATTGCTCCGACCGGGCCATAGCGTCATCGGCTTTCATTTTGGCTGAGGCATTGTCCAGATCGAGCGGGGATACCGAGCCGGGTTCTTTGGCGGCCTCTTTTAAGCGCTGGTATTTTTCTTTACTGGCGATGGCGTTTTCCTGGGCCTGCAAAAAACGGGAATTGGCCGCCTGTAATTGAGATTCCATTTCGGGAGCTTCCAGGGTCATCAACAGTTGCCCTTTTTTGACTATGGCGCCACGGTCAACATATAGTTGTTTTACAAAGCCGTTCACCTTGGGGAAAATGTTTACCTCATTAAAAGGCTTTAATTGCCCCGGCAGGCGAGCCTGGCTGGATAGCGCTTTTTCGGTTATGATACCGGTTTCATAGGCTGATTTTTTGCTGGTGGAAACCGCTGCTATATTGACCGGTGTTTGGTTACTGGAGCAGGCTGCCAGCACACTGGTGGCAGCTGCTAATATGATGATTGATTTAAATTTCATGATCTTATACTGTTAAGGTTTCTTCTTCTGTTATTTCGGTTGCGTGTTCGGCAGATTCACCAGGCATTAATGATGGCGAATCGTAGGCGGTTTTGTTTTGTACCCAGGCAAATACCTGCGGTAAAATAAACAGGGCTGCCAGTGTTGAGGCAAATAGCCCGCCGATTACCGCCCTGCCTAACGGGGCAGACTGCTCACCGGCCTCGCCCATGCCCGAGGCCATGGGTATCATACCCGCTATCATGGCTAAACTGGTCATGAGGATGGGGCGTAAACGGATAGATGCGCTGGTGATGGCCGCTTTGGTGGCATCACGATAATCCAGGCGCAGCTTTTCGGCATTGGTTACGATGAGGATGGCGTTGGCCACGGACACCCCCGTCGACATGATCATACCCATGTATGATTGCAGGTTGAGCGTTGAACCAGTAGCCAGCAGCATCAGCAGCGAGCCTAATATTACCGCTGGCACGGTTGACAATACCGTTAACGATACCTTGAACGACTGGTAATTGGCCGCCAGCAACAAGAATATCACCAGGATGGCCAGGCCCAAACCATTCTGCAAACTGCTCAGCGTTTCGGTAAGCAGGTTAGCCATACCATTTTGTGATGCCACCAAGCCCTTAGGTGCTGCACCCAGCGAGTTGATGGCCTTTTGCACATCGTTGGTAGCGGTACCCAAATCCTTTTTATAAATATTGGCGCTGATGGTTACAAAACGGCGAGGCCCAGCCCGGTCATATTCGCCCGGTACGTAGCTGGTAGTAAAGGTGGCGATATCGCTCAATACCGGGCTACTTTGGCCTTTAACCAGTGGGATTTCCTTTAACTGATCCATGGTGTTCATCACATATTCCGGAATTTGCACCTGCACCTGGTAGGTATAGGCTCCTTTTTCATCTAACCAAAGGTTTTTATCGGTAAAACGACTTGATGAGGTACTGGCGGTAACCGAGCGGGCAATATCCTTGATATTAAGCCCCAGCTGCGCAGCTTTTAGCCTGTCGAGCGTGATCTTGATCACCGGAAATTTAAGGGGTTGAGCTATCTGTACATCGCGCAGGTAACTGATGCCTTTGAGCTTGTCTACCACTTTGTTGGCATAGCCTTCAATCTGGGCCATATCCTTACCGGCTACCTGCACCTCAATAGGCGATGATGCACCCTGGCTCATAATCTTCTCGGTCATGTCAATAGGTTCAAAGGTTATGCGCAATTCAGGCAGTTTATAGTGGATGTTTTTACGCAGGGCATCTTTCAGCTCATCCATATTCACCTTGTATTTTTCATCCAGGTTTACCTGCAATACGGCTTCCTGGGTACCAGTATTAAACACATACAGGTTACTGGTTCCATAGGCGGTAGGTACCAGGCCGATATAACCTGAGGTGATCTCCACATGGTTATTCACCGTTTGGTTGATGATCTGCAATACCTGTTTAAAGGCATCTTCGGTACGCTCCAACCGGGTACCATCGGGTTCTTTAATGCGGATCTGGAACTGGCCATTATTGAGCTTCGGCATCATATCCTTACCGATAAAAACAAAACAAAAACCGGCCAGGATGATCACACTAAAAAGGTACACCAAAACAATGCCTTTTTTACGCGGCATGCTCCTGTTAAGCACTCCGATAAGCCACAACTTGATGCGTTCAAAAAGATCGTTCTCTTCGGGGTGTTTTTGTTCGTTATCGAGGTGGTTTTTTACCTGACCTTCTTCCTGCATGTCTAAAGCCTCACCAGCATGAGCGTGAATATCCTCATGATGATAATGCTGATAACGCTCAGCTTTGATGAGCCAGTTACTCAGGATGGGTACCACGGTTTGAGCCAGTACGTAGGATACGATCATGGTTAAACCGATAGATAGCGAAAGCGGTAAAAACATGGCTTTGGGCACACCGGTCATCATAAAAGATGGTGCAAACACGGCCAGGATACAAAGCAGGATGAGTAAAAGCGGAAACGAGATTTCCTCGCAGGCATCATAAATGGCCTGGCGTTTGGATTTGCCCATTTCCAGGTGCTGGTGAATGTTCTCGATAGTTACCGTGGCCTGGTCGACCAGGATGCCGATAGCCAGCGCCAATCCGCTCAGGGTCATGATATTGATGGTTTGCCCGAACATACTGAGCAGTAACACTCCTATCAGGATAGATACCGGGATGGTGATCACCACGATAAGACTGCTTCGCCAATCGCGAAGAAACAATAGTACCATTAAACCGGTGAGTAAGGCTCCCAGTCCGCCTTCGGTCATTAAACTTTTCACGGCATTCACCACAAACACCGATTGGTCAAACTCATAGCTCAGCTTCACATCATCGGGCAGCAGGTTCTGCATTTCGGGCAGTTTGCTTTTGAGGTTTTGCACCACGGCCCAGGTAGAGGCATCGGCGGTTTTCACTACGGGGATATACACCGAGCGTTTGCCGTTGATGAGGGCATAATCCACCGTAATATCTGCAGCATCGGCCACGCGGGCCACATCCTTTACAAAGATGGGTACGCCATTCTGCGTTTTTACGGGGATATCGCCAAAGTTGTCCGGGTTTTTAATGAGCGTGTTCATGGTAGTCAGGAACATCGTATTATCCAGCCTGAGGTTACCTGATGGCGATGTTACGTTGAACTTGGCCAGCGCGTCAACCACTTCATCGGGTGTTAAATTGTAACTGCGCAGTTTATCCGGATCAAGATTTACGGTGATGGAGCGCGCGTTGGCGCCAAATGGCGGCGATGGCGAAAGGCCCGGAACAGTAGCAAACATAGGGCGGATCTTGGTGGCAGCCATATCGTAAATATCCTTCAGACTTCGTGTCGGGCTCGAGAACACCAGTTGACCAACAGGTAAGGAGGAGGCATCAAACCGGACTACCTGCGGCGGCAATGCACCGGGAGGGAAAAAGCTGGATGCCCTGTTTACCTGCAGCGCCACCTGTGCCGAAGCTTCGGCCATGTTAGTACTTTCATAAAAGGACAATTTAATGAGGGTTAAACCCTGTATGTTTTTACTGGTGATGCTTTTAATACCATTGATGTACAGGAACTGATCCTGGAACTTGGTAGAAAAAAAGCCTTCCATTTGCTGCGGCGACATGCCGCCATAGGCTTCGATAACGTATATGGTGGGCAGGTTGAGTTGCGGGAATATATCTATCGGTATTTTTACTGCGCTGAGCACTGAAAATATCAGCAAACTCATGGTGATCACTATGGTAGTGATGGGCCTTTTCAGCGCGGAGGTGACCATTGACATAGTTAAATTATTTTAAAAGGTTTAAAACGGTATTGACCTGATTTTCGGTAACGGCTTTCTGGAACAAGGCCCCGGTGTAAGCGAATTTGGCCTGTGCCAGGTCTGTTTCGGCACGGTAAAGGATATTGAGCGCGGCATTGAGCTCAATAATATCGGTTAAGCCGCTTTTATATAATGACAGCTTTTGCCGGTAACCTTCGTTAGCCGCTTTTAACTGTCGCGGAATTTCCTGCAAGCGCTGCCTGGCGGTTTCCAGTTCAACATCGGCCTGGCTGGCGCTGATGGATAGCAGTTGTTTTTGCTCGGCCAGCTTTTGCGAGCTGTAGTCGGTGGTTGCCTTTTGGGTACGTAGCTTGAGCTGGCGGCGGCGGATATCAAACAAATTATAGGATAAGCCGATACCTACAAGGTAATTGCTCCTGTCGACACCCAGGCCACTTGACAGGCTGTTGAAATGATCATTAGCATCGATACTTGATCCCCGGCCCCAGGCCGCGGCTTCGAACATGATCTTGGGATTATAGCTTTTTTTAACCATATCCTCGCGCTGCAGACTGTTTTGGTATACCGACCGGTAATAGTTGATCAAAGGGTGATTAGCCGTATCGGGATTTAAGGATTGTACCACTGCCGACTGCCCGATCAGCGTCATCTCGGCGGTAGTATCCGGAACGATGGATTGGTAGGGCAAACCACTAACCGACGAAAGCTGTAATTGCACCTGCTTTTGCTGGTTCATCAGTTCGATATAATTTAACCGGGCTTTTGACAGCTCGGCTTCGGATATGCTGGTATCAACGCCAGCCCGCACACCACTTTTAGCCAATGACTGTATGGAGCGAAGGATTTCGGTATTGCGCTGTATATTGAGCGACTGTATACCCAGCAGATCATGCAGGCGCAACAGTTGCAGATAATTGCTGATGGTATAGGCCCGTAACTGGTATTTGGTGCTTGCAAATTGATTTTGCTCTACCTGGATATCAGAATTGGCCACTTTGTTTTGAGCGCCGTAAGAGCCGAAATTATAGATCTCCCAGTCGAGGGCAGCTACACCCACAGTGGCGGATACGGTAGAGCTGTTGCTTTCGGCGCGTACTTTAGAGTCGGCTGGGATAATGCCGAACCCAAAATAAGGGCCGGCCACATTATTGTTGGTGCCTAAATCGGCCTGGTAATTAAGTCGCAGGTTGGGCAACCAGTTGCTATGCGTTTCGGCTGCCTGCGTGCGGCGGATTTTGATAGCCGCGGAGTCGGTAAGCAGGGTTGGCGCATTCTGATCAACCCGGTTAAGCAGCGTTTTTAGACTGACTGCCGGATCATTGTTTTGTTGTGCATAGGTATTTACTGCCAGGAGCAGGCCCAGGGCAATACATACGGTTATTTTTAAACTTTGCATAAGTTTCTGAAAATGAACTTATACCGGCGGCTGTTAAAAACTAAGCAGATAGGATGCATTAAAAGCATCACCCTAAAGGCAAGCATACAGTAAATACCGGTAAATGATAGATAACTAGTTTGAATACATGACGGAGCATAAGCTCAGGGGCCTGAGCAGGCCCCATCAACTCAAATTTTAAAGGTGCAGAAGGACAAATAGGAGTATTGTGAATCGGTGACTGAGCAATTAATGTTGAGCAAACGCTGCGGATTGAGTTTCCAGAGACGCTGTGCAAACAACAGGATGATAAAACTGCCCACCACCATACTTAACAAATCAATAGCCGATTTTTTATCATTCATGACAAACTTATCGGTACGCTGAAAAAAATTGGTGTGGGAAATGCTGGTCACAATGGTTTCAATCTTTCTTTTAAAGATGGAATTATGACTTACGGCGGCTTCGGCTACAGGCCCTGTTAAACGTGGTAAAAAAAAGATATGCGATACGGCAATAAAAACATAGCAGGCAGCTATGCATAGCACTTGCAATTTTTTAAGGATATCTGTATTACTTTGTTTCACGCAGGCAACAATTTTATACAACAAAGGTCAAAAAAAAACCAATTGTTTTTATGCAAAAATATTGTTGCAATATGAAGTACTGATGAACTTAATGCAAAATAGTTGCGATAGGGTGATATAAAAATTGCCCGTGATAATACGGGCAATGGTGTGAATATGAAAGTTGCCCGTGAGGATACGGGCAACGGAAAATAGTTTGTGTATTATTGTTTCGCGGCCCAGGCGTTCATTTTGGCTTCGAATACGGCAAGTGGCATGGCTCCGTCTTTAAGCACCTGGTTATGAAATTCGGCCAGGTTAAATTTGCTGCCCAGCTGTTTTTCGTACTTGTTACGCAACTCGCGTATTTTAAGCGCCCCTATTTTATAGCCCAGTGCCTGACCCGGGATAGCCATATAGCGTTCAATTTCGGCGGTGGCGCCTTGCTCGCTGATGGCTTCGTTATCCATCATGTATTTAATGGCCTGCTCGCGGGTCATGTTTTTGGTGTGGATGGCCACATCAACCACCAGGCGGATGGCACGGTGCATCTCGTCGCCCAGAGCGCCCATGTATTGGTAAGGATCGGTATACAGGCCCAGTTCTTTACCTAAGGATTCGCAGTACAGCGCCCATCCCTCTACGTAGGCATTCTCATTCTGATCAAACCGTCTGAATTTTGGCAGTGAACTGTTTTCCT
Organism: Mucilaginibacter sp. 22184; assembly: GCF_052045695.1. Taxonomy (NCBI): domain Bacteria; kingdom Pseudomonadati; phylum Bacteroidota; class Sphingobacteriia; order Sphingobacteriales; family Sphingobacteriaceae; genus Mucilaginibacter; species Mucilaginibacter sp. 22184. The sequence goes on along the minus strand of NZ_JBQEPI010000001.1, from coordinate 423,232 downwards.
GGGTCAACGAGATTTGGTAATGATGGCCGGGGATAGCCTCATGCAGGAATAATGACTCCATGCCCGAGGTAATGTTGAATTTGGTAGCATCCAGTATCGGTACATAAAATATACCCGGTCTGCTACCATCGGCGGATCCTGCATTATATTCGGCACTGGCTGATGCTGCCCTGAAAGCTTCCGTTTGCCTGATCTCGAAAGGCGTTTTAGGCACGTGGTTAAACATTTTCTCCAGGTTTGGTTCCATGCGTTTGTGGATGTTTTCAAACGCGGTTAAAACCTCTTTTGGGGTTTTGTAAGGGGTGAACTTAGGATCAGTTCGCATGTATTCAAAAAACGCCTGCAGATCGCCCTTAAAGCCAACACTGGTTTTGATGCTGTCCATAATACCACGGATGCGGCTTACCTCTTTCAATCCAGTCTGGTAAATTTCCTCAGGCGTTTTGTCAGTAGTGGTTTGTTGTTTTACCAGGTAGGCATATTTGGCCGTACCATCGGGCAAGGCTGAGTAACCCGAAGTTGTACGTGCGTGCGGCAAATACTCGGTTTTTAAATAATCGGCCAGTTTTTTATAGGTGGGCGAAATAACGGTGGTGATGGCCTTTTTGTAAGCTTCGGTGAGTTGTTTTTTATCAGCATCAGAAAAGTCTTTGGGCAGATTGGTGATCGGGCCGTAAAATAAACTTTTTGTAGGGTCAGCAACTACCAGATCCTGCAATTCGGGAATGGTTTTTACTACCAGCGCTTTGGGCAAAACTACACCGGCTTTGATGCCTTTATTGAAATTGCTGATGGCGGTATCGGCCCAAACTGAAAATGCCGATACGCGTTTTAGCCAATCATTATAATCCTTTACGGTTTTAAATGGTTGTGAACCCGAGCCCGAGCCTAACTGCCCTATAGTAAGTGGCAGTGCATAGAACTGGTTAAAGGGCATGTATTCAAAATGCTGTTTAAAACCGTCCAATGCGAGCTGAGCCTCGTAAGTAAAAATATCGTAGGAAAGCTGGTCGGCCTCGCTAAGGTCTTCCCGGTTAAAGTGTTTTACCTGTGCCAGGTAGTTTTCATAAAAAGCTTTTGATTTCGCTAAAAATTCTGCCGAGCCATCATTGGGCAGCTGATCATTATAGCGGTTATCGCCAATGCCGGTGGCAGTAAGCGGGTATAGTTTTAATGATTCTTCAAAGTAATTGTTAAATACTTTGACCAGCTCCGGGTTGTCGGTTTTGGATGAACTGTTTGTTTTAGGCTGATTACATGCGGCTAATACAATCGCAGCGAAGAGGTAAAGGACGGTTTTCTTCATTTTAGTTAGTAGTTAATGAGTAAAGCTAACAAAATGAAAATAAAGAAAACTGTGCGTGAATCACCTTTTAGTTGAAAGCATGATGCACAAGCCTGATTCGATACGTCATTCCGAGGAACGAAGCGATTCCTTTTATACAGGGCGAAGATGAATGTCGTAGAGCGCTCAATTGCCGCTGAGGCTGTTACTTTTGTCTTGATACAAAAGTAACCAAAAAATCAAGTCAGCAGAAATGCTTCTTTGCGCGCAAGGCCTTTGCTCTGCAAATCGGGCAGAACCATCCCGATAGCTATCGGGACTAAACCTTACCGCCACTTCGTTCTCTCAGTCCCCCACGCTTCAGGTAAGGTTCGCTATGCCCTTACAAGCGCACATCTCACCATTGTTCTGCCCGCTTTCACCCGAAGCTTATTTGCTGACGAGGAAAGAAAGGTTTTTCAATCAATAATTCACTAAATCATTAATTCAATAATTAATTTATTCCCATTTCCTTTTTCAGGAACTGACCGGTAAAGCTGTTTTTAACCTTGCATAGTCCTTCTGGCGTGCCGGAGAATAGGGTATTCCCACCTCCTGATCCACCTTCGGGGCCTAGATCTATCACGTGGTCAACCACTTTAATTACATCCAGGTTATGTTCAATTACCAGTACGGTGTTGCCTTTATCAACAAGCTGGTACAGTACGCCCAGCAGTACGTTGATGTCTTCAAAATGCAAACCGGTTGTTGGCTCGTCCAGTATATAAAAAGTATTGCCAGTATCCTTTTTGGAGAGCTCAGTAGCCAGTTTAACACGCTGCGCCTCACCACCGGACAACGTTGTGGAGGCCTGCCCCAGGGTAATGTAACCCAAACCTACATCATATAAGGTTTTCACCTTGCGGTATATGGATGGAATATGCTCAAAAAATGGCGTAGCATCCTCAATGCTCATGTCCAGTACATCGCTGATGGATTTGCCGCGATAGCGTACTTCCAGTGTTTCGCGATTGTACCTACGACCTCCGCATTCTTCGCAAGGCACCTGTACATCGGGTAAAAAGTTCATCTCGATCACTTTCATACCGGCGCCCTGGCAGGTTTCGCAGCGGCCGCCTTTTACGTTGAAGGAGAAGCGACCTGGTTTATAACCTCTGATCCTGGATTCGGGCAGGGCCACATACAGGTTACGGATATCTGAGAACACCCCGGTATAAGTAGCCGGATTGGATCGCGGTGTACGACCGATTGGTGTTTGATCGATCTCGATCACCTTGTCGATATTTTCTAACCCTTCAATTTTTTCATAAGGCAAAGGCTGTTTCTTGGCCCTGAAAAAATGATGGTTTAGTATAGGATACAAAGTTTCAGTGATGAGACTTGACTTACCGCTGCCCGATACGCCGGTGATGCCAATGAGTTTACCCAGCGGAAATTCAACCGATACTTTTTTCAGGTTATGGCCGGTAGCTTTTTTCAGGCTCAGCGTTTTGCCGTTACCTTCCCTGCGTTTTGCAGGGATGGCAATGGAACGCTCGCCGTTGATATAGGATGTGGTGAGCGTATGTTTGGCCATCAGCTCGGCCGGGGTGCCTTCGGCCACTACCTGTCCGCCATGTACGCCAGCCGCCGGACCCATATCAATCACGTGGTCGGCTTCCAGTATCATATCTTTATCATGCTCTACCACCAGCACGGTATTGCCCAGGTCGCGCAGGTTTTTGAGGGCATTGATGAGGCGTTCGTTATCGCGCTGGTGTAAACCGATGCTGGGCTCATCCAGGATGTACATCACATTCATGAGCTGCGAGCCTATCTGCGTGGCCAAACGGATCCGCTGTGCTTCACCGCCTGAAAGGGTTTTGGCCGTACGGTCGAGCGTTAAATAGCTCAAACCCACATCCAATAGGAATACAATACGTGCACGGATCTCTTTCAGGATCTCTTTGGCAATTACATTCTGGCGCTCGGTCAGCCTGTCTTCCAGGTTGTTGAACCACTCCTGCAGGGTACGGATGTCCATACAGGCCAGTTCAAATATATTTTTATTATCGACTTTGAAATGCAGCGACTCCTTTTTTAATCGGGCACCCTCGCAAACCGGGCAGGTTTTTAACACACGATAATTTTCCATATCGTCCATGCCTTCGTCGCCGCGACGCTCCTGCTGCTCTTCCAGCATACGCACAATACCGTCAAAAGTGATCTGGTAGCTTTGTACATTCCATTTGTTGTACTCCACGGCAACAGTGATCATATCCGGCGATCCGTTCAGGATGATATCCTTTTGCTCGGGCGTCAGTTTTTCGATCGGGGTCGACAGCGAAAACTCATACTTTTTGGCGAGCGATTTCAACACCTGGAATATCCAGGTTTCGCGGTACTCGCCAATAGGCGCAAGGCCGCCATTCATGATGCTTAGTTTGGGGTTGGGGATCACCGAAGCTTCGTCAACCTCAAAAATATAACCTAAACCGTTACACTTTTCGCAGGCGCCATAAGGCGAGTTAAAGGAAAATGTATTGGGTTGTGGTTCATCGTATGATATACCCGACACCGGATCCATCAGATACTTGCTGTAATACGCAACGTTGTTGTCCTTATCGCCTACGCGGATGATGCCCTTGGCAATTTTAAGGGCTGTTTGTACCGAAGTATATAAACGCTTGCTGTCTTTTTCGGATACCACCAGGCGGTCAACCACAATATCAATATCGTGTATCTTGTAACGATCCACCTGCATTTTGGGCTCCACATCGGCCATGGCGCCATCTATCCATACTTTCAGATAGCCTTGTTTGCGAATCGATTCAAAAAGCTCACGGTAATGACCTTTTCGGGCTTTTACCACCGGGGCCAGGATATTTACCGGCTGCCCGTCGAATTTTTCGGTAATGGTTTTCAGGATCTGATCTTCGCTCATGCGCTCCATCTTCTCGCCGGTAGTGTAGGAGTAGGCCTCGCCGGTACGAGCAAAAAGCAGGCGCATAAAATCATAGATCTCGGTAATGGTACCTACGGTTGAGCGAGGGTTTTTGCTAGTGGTTTTTTGCTCAATGGCAATAACCGGGCTCAGGCCCGAAACCTTATCCACATCGGGCCGTTCCATACCGCCCATGAACTGGCGCGAGTAGGCCGAAAATGTTTCCATATAACGGCGCTGCCCTTCGGCATAAATGGTATCAAAAGCCAATGATGATTTGCCGCTGCCACTCAAACCGGTGATCACTACCAGCTTGTTGCGCGGAAAAGAAACATCAATATTTTTTAAATTATGTACCCTGGCGCCATAAACTTCAACTTCGCTTTGTTCGCCCAGGTCAACGGTTATTTCGTTCATATATGTAATTGGTACCAAATTTATTAAACCCGGGTAAACGGGTTTGCTTTTAAAAGCTTGTTTAAGATACAGCCTTTAAAAAGAAAATGCTAAAAATTTAAGCAAATGTACAAAAAATTGATGTGGATTGTATGCTAAACGTGTCAGCATAAGGTTAATATTTACGGGGTTAAGGAGAACGATAAAATGCAATTGTCATTTGCCAGGCGTAAAAGATCTCTCCTCGTACCTCGTTCGAGATGACAATAAGTAGAAATTAGCAGCCCGCCACAATCTGCAGTGAATCATCCAATCTTCTCAATCCCAAATGGTGTTGCAACTGTTCCCGATGAACCAGGGCATATTGCAGGCGGTTGTCCATATTGGCCAGGCTGAGTTTCCCGGTCCAGATGAGGTCGTGAAATTCCCTGAATCCGGGCACGGGCATATCCGGATCGATGGGTTTATCGGGTGTTTTGCCCACAATCGTAAAAACAACAAAGTAAAACAGGTGAAGGATCTGCCGCATCAGGAAAAAGCGCGCGAGCTGATACTCGGTAGCTTCCTTACCAAAGTAAGTTTTTAGATAGATCTTTTCATCGTCCTCATTCTTCACCAAAAAATTGGCCATGATGGCCAGGTCCAGGTAGCGGTCGTTTAAAAAGGCGGCTTCCCAGTCAACCAGCCATACCCGTTCGCCATCAAATAGGGTGTTCTCGGGTTTCAGGTCGTTGTGGCAGCCTACCTGGTCTTCGGGATTGCGGGGGTAGATGTTTTTAACCTGGGTGTAAAAGTCGAACAGTCCGGTGGTTAGTTCATCAGGCATCAGTTCATCGTCCCTGAATTTTTCAATAAACTCCCCAATTTTATCCAGATAGTTGATGCGGAAAGGGAATGGCGGCAATGCATGCAACTGACTAAGCAAAGCAGGCAGTTTTGTTTTTGCTTCCTCCATCGGGAAAGGCTTGGCATCTATAAAATCAATAATAGCAATCCTGTCATCTACATTGGTATACCACACCTTGGGTGCTATCCCGGCTTCGGCAGCGGCTTTCATGCAGTTATATTCCAGCGTTGGATCGGCCATGGCATCGGTGCGGGTAATGATGCGGAGCAGATAAGGCTTTCCGCCAACCACGATCCGGAAAACCAGGGCCGTGGAAAGGCCGGCGGTGAGCTCACGGATATCTTCCAGGGTATTGGTGCCAAAGGCTGCCAGCAAGGCATGGTCAACAGCGTTTTTTTTACTCTCAGGAATCATAAATTCAGGTTTTAAAATGGTGATGATGAGGCAAATATATTTACGGCTTTCTGCTTTCGATAGCTTTTTAAAGTATATTTTTTGAAGCGTACTTTTTAGATAAAATGAACGTTTACCCTGAAGATTAGTTACTGAATTATTGATTTAGTGAATTAGTGATTTTTTTCTTTTCCTTCACTTACCTGGTCCTTTTTTCCAGCATATCTGTAGCATTTTTCTTTTTGCCTGCGTATGGTTAATAAATCACAATCCTGTAATGATGAAACATTTAGCCCTGCTTTGGAGTGCTGTTATTATGCTGCTCGCACTGTTTTTGATGACCTCTTGTAAAGACAATCATCAAAGCCTGAAGGCCGATGACGAAAAAAAGCTCAAAGAGTTTTATACCAATATTCAAAAAATGACACAGCAGTTTAACTGCGAAAATATCAACGACTGGAAATTTACCGCCATTGGCTCAAAAGCATGCGGCGGCCCCACGGGTTTTATAGCCTACTCTATTAAAATGGACACAACTGCCTTTCTGCAGAGGGTGCGATCATATACCGAGCAGCAGGCTGCGTTTAATAAAAGATGGGATGTAAGCTCAGATTGTATGATGGTTCAGTCGCCCCAGGGTGTAGCCTGTGAAGATGGTAAACCGAAGTTTGTTTATTGAGCAGTAGGTTTAACTATTTCTTAATATTTTTTGTTTTTCAACTTCATATTCAGCTTGTGTAATCGCACCTTTATCTAATAACTCCTTAAATTTTAGCAATTCATCTGATCTAGATTTTGTTTGTGGGTTATTATAAATTATTATTGGTTTATCAGGGGTAAGTGCCCATACCAACGCAACAACCCACCCTATGAAAGACCAGCCTAAAAATAAATTCAATAAGGCAATTGCAGTGGCATCTCTTTTCTTGCGGCCTAATATCGCGGGAAGAAAATAGAGTAATACACCAATGACCAATAAGAATAATATTAGGAATAGGGGTTGATTTGCGGGGATTTGTAAGATTATCATTTTGATAAGGTTTAGTCAAATATAATAAAAACCATTCAGCTTATAGTCGTTGTTATCACCACCCCACTTATCGCCGAAGCTTTGAACGGAATAACATAATTAGTGATGCGGTGATAACAACAACTATAGGCTGAATTTATGGTTCGCGAAGGGAGTAAAAACATATTTAATAGGAGAGCGAAACTCAAGTTTTAGACCTTTTAAACTCCGCACTTTACACAACTTAATGCAAAAATAAACTAAATCCACATCTTTAATATAGATATTAAAAGATGTGTATCTTCATTTTGAAAATTTTATGATAATCGTTATACGACTAATCTAATTCAATCAAAATGAGTAATATAATTGCCTTTGCAGATGAATATGGAAACAACTCTTTTGAGTTTAATGCTCAAGGAAGTCATTTTATCGTAGCCAGCGTCATATTCAGGAAAGATAAGTTACAGGAAAATCAAATTTTATTCGAGAAGATTAGAGCCAAATATTTTCAGACGGGTGAAATGAAATCGAAAAAAGTTGCTGATAACCATAGTAGGAGAATAAAGATTTTAAATGAATTAGTTGAGATTGATTTTTCGATATATGCCGTTATTGTTGACAAACGAAAATTGGAAGGTGAGGGCTTTAAGTACAAACAGTCATTCTACAAATTCCTAAATGGGCTCGTTTATAAAGAACTTTTCAGAACCTTTCCTGATCTCGACCTTGTTGTCGATGAACATGGTGAAAATGAATTTATGAGGCAGTTCAAGAAGTATGTACAAAAGCAACATATGCCTAATCTATTTTCCGGAAGTGAATTTACTTTCGGCACAAGTCATGCAAATAATATGATACAGCTTGCTGATTTTATTGCAGGAACACTCGGTCGATGTTTTGATGAGACCAAACAATCAGAGGAAAGCGCAACATTTCTCAAAATGTTAGAGCCGAAGATCACGAGCCTTAACCATTTTCCTAAGGATAATCGGACTTATTATACAGAGGCTGTTAAGGAGGAACCTTTATTTAACCCAGAAATAGCTGAGGCAGGATTTAACAGTGCGAACCTTTTTATAGATCAAAAGAAGGTAAAAGATCAATTCGATACTGACCAAGTTAATTGTGTTAAGTTATTATTGTTGTACTTCAATAACTATCGTTTTAATAAGTACACATCGACAAAGGAATTATTACAGCATTTAAATTCTGGTCGTGTTGAACCTTTAACAGAGCATAGTTTTAGGACTAAAATTATAGGAAAGATAAGGGATATGGGTGTGCTCGTGGTAAGTAGCAGTTCAGGAGAAAATACAGGCTATAAGTTACCATCCAATATAAAAGATCTGCATAAATTCATCAGCCATGGAAACAGTATGATTTTGCCGATGCTTAATCGTATCAAAATATTAAGAGATAAAATCAAACTGTCGACATTAAATACCATTGATATTGTTGAAAAAGACGAATTTAAAGAATTAAAAAAGCTATTAGATATATTTTAATTAAAAGACCGCTACCACAAAAATCACGCTTATGGCCATATGCAATGAACAAAACTTGACTAATCATAGCTAACTTACTAAAAACAAAAAAGTCCTGCTTTCCATCTGGGAAAGCAGGACTCAGGGTGCTCCGTAATGTATTGTTTAATTAAAGATGATGAGTATAAGTGAAGCACAAAAAAGCTTGATACTTGATACTAACTACTCGATACTAACCTTAATTAAAATTCAGCAATTGTGTAGACGGGGTCATGGCGAAATAATCGTCGTACCCGAACTTTTTAGGTTGCTGGATAATCGCTTTCATCGCAATAAGCTTGTACACATATGAACCGGTTTCGCGGTTCAGGCTCATGCGGAAGTAATTATCTTCATTTTGTCTGTTTATAGCTCTTTCCAGCTTAACAGAGCCGTTGTTGTACGCGGCTGCAGCCAGTGTCCAGCTATTAAACTCACCGTATAGTTCTTTGATATACTTGCAGGCTGCAATGGTTGATTTGCGCAGGTTATTGCGCTCATCGACCCCATGGCCCACTCTAAGCCCGTAAGTACGCGCGGTGCCCGGCATAAACTGCCACAGACCACGTGCTCCCCGGGGCGAAGTGCCTTCACAAAGGCCCGACTCCACCAGCGGGATGTACTTAAAATCATCGGGGATACCGTAAAGTCTCAAAAGCGGTTCAATAATAGGGAACCATTTTTCGGCTTTGCGATGCAGAATGGTTGACTGAACGGTTTTGAAAGTGTGCTGTTTAAGCGATACTTTCAATTTTCGTGTCACCCGCGCATCGTTTACAGGTAAAGCTTCGTTTGCAAAATTGTATGCATTTGCATTGCTTTTTATAAAAATAAATTTCGAGTTCCGATGGCTAATATCTCCAGTGCTCACAACCTTTTCACTGATGGTTGTGCTGAAAATATTGAGCTTTGAAATGAGAACCAGCACTAGCATTACGGAGCACGTAAATAAGTGTTTTTTGATCATTTCTTTCTTTATCATTAACTATACATTTGGTTAAAATGTGCTGCAAAGGTAGGCTATACAGGGCACATAATCAAATACTTAGCAAAATACTAAATATTTTAGTTGCGGTTTTTGGTCCAAAAACGGGCTTTAAAACTGTTTAAACCCGGTTTTTGAACCGCTTAAAATTTTTGCTTTTTTTGATTAAAAATTGCCAAAAAAGCGTATCTTTGACCCTCACGCTGCGAAAGCGCAAAACAAAAAAATATGGTATTTAAGAGACCACAAGGTAGTCGCGACGACAAGCCAAAAAGAACAACAGGCCGGAGCTCAGGAAGCGACGAAAAACCCAAAAGGCCTGCAACCGCAAAAGGCAAAGCCACGCCAAACGGAGAGAAAAAGAAATTCACCAAACCAGAACCCAAAACTTTTCAAAACAACAGGTTTAGTGACGACAAGCCCAAAAGCAATTTCAGGGATGGCGCCTCATCATCCGGTGAAAGAAAATCTGGCGGAAGATCAAAACCTTATTCGGGCCGCCCGTCTGGCGATAGCTCATCATCATTTAGCCCGCGCAGCAAGCCATACTCTGGCAGGCCAACAGGCGGCGATGAGGAAAAACCGAAAAGAAGTTTCGGCTCCAATTCAGCAGGCGACAGGAAGCCGTACTCGGGCCGCCCATCATCTGGTGACGACGAAAGACCAAAAAGAAGCTTTGGCGGCAGCGCCACCGGCGACAAAAAACCATACTCATCCCCACGTACCCGCTCAGGAGCAGGTGCCGAAGGTAAACCCAAAAGAAGTTTTAGCGAGGGCGGCGACCGTAAGTTTGGCAACAGGCCAACCGAAGGCGGTTTTAAAAAACGCGATGACGCCTCGTTTAAAGATAAACCTTACCGCGATAAACCATCGCGTGATCAGGATGCCCCGGCTAAAACCATGCGTGGCCGTAAAAACCCCGCTGCACCAAAAGCTAAAGACGATGGCCTTATCCGCCTCAACCGTTATATATCCAACGCTGGTATCTGCTCTCGCCGCAAGGCCGATGAGCTGATCATTGCCGGTGTGGTTTCGGTAAACGGTGTGGTGGTTGACGAACTGGGCGCCAAAGTTGATCCCCAAAAAGACGATATCAAATACAACGGCGAAACCCTTCGCCGCGAAAAAATGGTTTATGTGTTATTGAATAAACCAAAAGACTATATTACTACTACCGAAGATCCGCAGGAACGCCGTACCGTAATGCACCTGGTTGAAAAAGCAACCAAGGAGCGCATTTACCCTATTGGTCGTTTAGACAGGAACACCACCGGCTTATTGCTCATGACCAACGATGGTGAACTGGCCGACAAGCTGTCGCACCCGCGCAGCAACATCAGCAAGTTGTACCAAGTGGAGCTAAGCAAAGCTTTAACCCAGGGCGATTTGAACAAAATTGGCTTTGGTGTTGAACTGGAAGACGGTGTGATAAAACCCGATGCGGTATCATACGTAGCCGGCGGCACCAAAAGAGAAGTAGGCATACAGATACATAGCGGTAAAAACCGTGTGGTTCGCCGTATTTTTGAAAGCCTTGGTTACGAAGTAGTAAAGCTTGATAGAGTGGTTTATGCCAACCTCACCAAGAAAGATCTGCCCCGCGGCAAATGGCGTTTCCTGGACGAAAAAGAAATTATCCAACTGAAGCATTTGATTAAATAGAGGTACGGATTGGTGGATGTCTGAACCATGATTCACCAGATTAAAGGATTGCCCCGATTTTTAAACAAATCAGGTTGATCCTGAAATCCTAAAAATCAGGGTTCAGAAACAAAAACAGGGCTATTTTAGCCCTGTTTTTGTTTAATATGCTTGTGTCCAATTGTTAATACTTTTTAAAGCTTTCAAGCTTCATCAGAAATTTGTTAAAATCGATAGTTTTGAATCAATTTTGGATGATTTTTGAAGTGTTTTATATCGCTTTTTGACCAGAAAGGTGATGAAATGCCAGGTTTAAAAAGTTTTTATTTCGGGGTTGATGTCCTTTGGGTGAGAGGGCTTTTTTTTTAGCAATTTTGTTAACTTGCGGTTCGTAACCCAATTCATCTCTTATGAAGAAAATCGCATTATTCGTTGTTCTGTTGCTGCCTTTGTTAGCGCAGGCGCAAAGCAAGCAAAACAAAAAGAAAGGCCCCTCAACTTATGACCTCGTTATTGGTACCTATACCACTGGTACCAGTAAAGGTATAGCCGTTTACCGCTTTTATGCCGAAAACGGCAGGCTGGCTTACCTGAGCCAGATTGATGGCGTGGTGAATCCCTCCTATGTAACCGTAAGTGCCGATAATAAATTTATATACGCTGTAAACGAGTTACCCAAGGGCGAAGTAAGCTCCTTTTCATTTGAGGCTAAAACGGGCAAAATACAGTTCATCAATAAACAATCGTCACTCGGCGCCGATCCTTGCTACATCACTGTAGATAAAGCCCGTAAAAACGCATTTATCGCCAACTACTCCAGCGGACAGGTTACGGTAATGCCAATCAACAAAGATGGCTCATTAGCCAACGGTGTAGAAACGGTAAAAAATGATGGCACAGGCCCTAATAAGGAACGCCAAGAAGGCCCTCACGCCCACATGAGCATATTATCGCCCGATGAAAAATACGTGTTTTACAATGATTTGGGGACTGATAAAATATACAGCTATCGTTTCCGCTCAGGTAAAAGCTCACCTTTAACCGATCCCACATCGATAAGGGTAACCCCTGGCGATGGTCCGCGCCACCTGGATTTTTCGCCTGATAAAAAACACGCCTACCTGATCACCGAAATGGGATCAAACGTTTATGTATTTGATTATGATAATGGTAAGCTTAAACAAAAACAAACCATAACCCTGCTTCCTGAAGGTTTTAAAGGCCAAACCGCAGGCGCGGCTATTCATATATCGCCTAATGGCAAATTTCTGTATGCGTCCAATCGTTTAGAAACTAACGAGATCATTGTGTATGCCATCAATCAGGAAACCGGCGAACTTACTTTTGTACAGCGTCAATCATCAATGGGTAAAAACCCTCGTGATTTTGCTATTGATCCTACAGGTAAATTCCTGCTGGTAGCCAATCAAAGCAGCGACAGCATTTTTGTATTCCGGATCGATCAAACCACCGGCCGTATTTCGCCAACCGGCACTAAACTGGAAATTGGTAATCCGGTATGTTTAAAATTTGTACCTGCCGAATAAGGTGAAAGGCAAAAGGATTTTACAAAAAAGGCAAAGTTGATGCTATTCAACTTTGCCCTTTTTTATTTACGGATAAAGACCTTTCTCCTTTTGCCCTAAGATTATTTGCTTTTTGTAAACGAGTAAATGATATACCCGGTGCCGTTACTGCCAATGGCAACAGGTGCTTTCAGGGTCATGGTTGAGCCATCATTACCCGCTATATCTAAACGATAACCTTCGGCAACGTTTTTGGCTTTATCGCCTTCGTATAGTTTTTTGAACTGGAATTGTGTACCGGTACTGCCGCCATTATAAACCGACCAGAATATAGTTTGTGATGCACCGTTCGATAAAGTATACACACCATTGCCGCTATTGGTTAGTTTCCAGGTACTGCCAGCAAACGCTTCCGGAGGTGCCTGATCAAATACATTTTGAACAGCATTTTGTACCAGACCATCATAACTTACATTATTTAACGTCCAGGTACCCACAAATTTGCCTCGTGATACATTGTTTGATACCGTGCTTTTTTGTCCTGAGCAAGCCGATAAAACAAGAATAACAGATAAGATTGCGATTGAGGTTTGAAATATCTTTTTCATGATTGGGGTTATTTTATGGCATAAGAGCATAAATCCTGCCAAACCTGGCTAAACTCAACAGTTTTTTAGCTTAAGCTTTTTTTGAATTTCATCTAATCGCTTATTGATAGCCTCGGTTATCTGGTCTGCTTCTTTAATATGAGTAAGGCTATTGGCAAATTGCTGATCGTTATTTTTGGAAAATACGTTACGGCTAAAATTTTTGACGGTTTTCATAGGCACTCCTAAAGGCTTAGTTATACGAGCATTTAAGCGGAATGTTACGCCCAGGTTAACCGAAAAACAATTATTCTTAATTTAGCTTAACGTACTTAAAAAATGGATGAGTTGATCCATGGCTTTGGCGCGGTGGCTTATCCTGTTTTTTTCTTCCAGGCTGATCTCGGCAAAGGTAACATTGTAACCATCGGCTTCAAATATGGGGTTGTAGCCAAATGGGTCATTGCCACTGGGTTCGGTGCGGATGCTGCCTTCAACAGTTCCGTCAAAAAAGTGCTCCTCCCCATTCCATATTAATGATATCACTGTGCGGAAACGTGCTTTGCGATTGGTTTCGCCGGCTAAATTTTGCAGCACTTTGTTAATATTAGCCATTTGATTGCCGTGCCCGCCTGCATAGCGTGCCGAGTAAACTCCTGGTTCGCCGTTTAAGGCATCTATCTCCAGGCCGCTATCGTCGCCAAAACAATTTAGTTTATATTTCTGATAGATATATTGACTTTTTATGGATGCATTTTCGCGAAAGGTAGTGCCGGTTTCTTCAATATCATCGGTACAACCAATATCATCCAGGCTAAGCAGTTCAAACCGGCCGTTTATTTTGGCCGATACTTCTTCCAGTTTATGACGATTGTTGGTTGCAAAAACTAATTGCTGCATATTTTATGGGATGTAAGATTAAAGGGATAAAGGATTTTTAGACTAAAGACTTTAGACTCCGGACTGTAGACTTACAAAGCTTTCATCAGCTCCCAGAAAATTTTCTTATTATCAACACTGTCCATCATCTCGTCAAAACTAAAACTATATAACGCCGTGCGGTTTCCTGATGTTTTTGGCATGTTTAGGGTAAGCCCGGTCATCCCTTGCGGTGTAGAAGCCTGGCCTAATAATAATAGCTTTACAGGTTTAAAAAACGCGGCGAGCTGAGCAATTGTAGTGGTGCTATATTTAGCCATGTTGAATATAACCACATCATCAAGGCTAAACTCCTTGCGTTTCAGTATATTTTGCAGGGCAGCTAGATGGGCATCAGCTATAAATTCCTGATCAGGGTAATGAACCAGTATTAAGAAGTTTTTTAAATTTTTACCCAGATAATTAAAAGCAGGCTCGGGCGTTTTAACCTCGGGCTTAGCTTCCTGAGGTACAATGTCAATAACCGGCGTTTTTATTTCTGGTTGAGGTTCCTGAATAACAGGGGTATCAACCTGCGTTCTTATTTCAGGTTCGGATATTTCTTGAATAACAGGTGGAAGTATTTCTCTTTTTTCATAAAAGGATTTGTCTGCATTTAACAGGTAAAGATCATCCTGTAATATAAAACGGAGGGCAACTGGGTTTTCAACTTTCACTTTAACAAATTTTAACCAAAAGTAGTTAAACGGTTTCAAGCTTTATAGCCATATTAGCACAATTATAGGCGCTTATATTTAATTGCCGTTTTTTGTTCAGCTATAATTAATAAATTTTACCGAAATTCGAAGTTTTTAACGGACTATTGATCCGTATTATTTAGAGTATAAGTGCATTACATGAGAAAGTTAGGGATATTCATTTTAAGTTTTGTTTTGATCATATCAGTTGCCCGGGCGCAAACCAAGGCCGATTCCACAGCAAAGGCAACGGCTAAGGCCGATTCGACGGTGGTACCATCGGGCCCAAAGCATACCTTAGATAAAATTGCAGCCATTGTGGGTAACGCCCCTATATTACAATCGGATATTGAATTATCATATGCTCAATTTCTTGTTCAGGGTAATCAACCAGATCCGGGTGTAAAATGCCGCATCCTGCAATCGTTATTAACACAAAAATTATTGGCACAGCAGGCTGCTATTGATAGCATCGAGGTAAAAGAGGATGAGGTTGATAACAATGTTGACCGCCGTATGCGCGAGATGACCCAAAGAGCCGGCGGACAGGAAAAGCTGGAAGCATTCCTGGGCAAATCGGTTATTCAGTATAAAGATGAGATTCGTCCCGACCTGAAAGAACAAATGGTTGCGCAGAAAATGCAGCAGCACATTACCGAGAAACTGAACGTTACCCCGCAGGATGTTAAAAGCTATTACGATAAGATCCCGAAAGATAGTTTACCATCTTTTAATAAAGAGGTGGAGGTTGGAGAGATCGTATTTCAACCCAAATTAAATAAGGAAGAAAAAGAACTGTATAAGGAAAAAGCAGAGGAACTGCGCCAGCGTATTAAAAAAGGCGAAGATTTTGGAACGCTTGCCCGTTTATACTCTCAGGATCCGGGTTCGGCACCTGATGGTGGCGATTTGGGCTTTGCCGACCGTACAACCTTTGTGAAAGAGTTTACAGCGAATGCGTTCAGACTTAAAGCGGGGGAAATATCACCGGTGTTTGAAACCGATTTCGGGTTTCACTTTTTACAGGTGATTGAGCGCCGTGGCGAGCAGGTACACGTTAGGCATATATTAATAGCTCCGGTAATAACCCAGGCCAGTTTAGAAAGGGCTAAAGTAAAAGCCGATAGTATTTATACCCTGATGATGACCAATAAGAAGATCGATTTTTCGAGCGCTGCTGCTTATTATTCTGATAACAAGGACACCAAGTTCAATGGCGGTATGATGCTGAATGCCGAAAACGTTCAAACCCGTACTACCTTTATCCCTACAGATAAGCTTGATCCTAAGGTTGCCCTTACGGTTGATACCATGAAAATTGGCAGCATATCAAAACCCGATGTATTTACCGGTGCCGATGGTAAAAAAACGTATAAGATACTGTACCTTAAATCGGCAACAAGTGCGCATAAAGCCAACCTGGAGCAAGATTTTCCTAAATTAAAGGATATGGCATATGAGGATAAAACCAACCGTACGGTAACTCAATGGTTTGAAAAACGCAGGAAAGAGACTTTTATTAGGATCGACCACGAATATCAATCTTGTGATATATTGAAAAAATGGATCACCCCGCCAACAATCACCGCGCAAGCTAAATAAAACAACTATATGCAACACCGATCTGACGTGGAAGCTGCCGATGCTTTAAGGCAGGCATATCAGCAAATACGCTCTGAAATAGGTAAAGTTATCATCGGGCAGGATGAAGTGGTGAAATTTGTATTGGTATCCATCTTTAGCAATGGTCATTGTTTGCTGGTTGGGGTACCGGGCTTGGCCAAAACCCTGCTGGTACAAACTATTGCCAGGGTGCTTGATCTTGATTTTAAACGCATACAATTTACGCCCGATCTTATGCCCTCAGACATTATCGGGTCTGAAATACTGGGCGAAGACCGGAATTTTAAATTTATACCCGGTCCGGTTTTCTCCAACATTATTCTGGCCGACGAGATTAACCGCACACCACCCAAAACGCAGGCTGCTTTATTAGAGGCCATGCAGGAGAAAGCAGTTACCGCTGCCGGTGTTACCCATAAGTTGGCCCAGCCGTTTTTTGTACTGGCTACCCAAAACCCTATTGAACAGGAAGGTACCTATCCACTACCCGAGGCACAGCTTGACCGCTTTATGTTTAGCGTAGCGCTAAACTATCCATCTTTTCAGGAAGAGCTGCAGGTAGTTAAAAACACAACGAGTACCACGCAAACAGAGGTAAACAAAATACTCAACGCTGCGCAGATCACCTATTTTCAACAGCTGGTGCGCAATATACCGGTTACCGATAATGTATTGGAGTATGCCGTTAAGCTGGTATCCAAGACCCGGCCCAATGGTGAATTTGCAACACCACAGATTAATCGTTTACTAAGCTGGGGTGCAGGGCCAAGGGCATCGCAGTTCCTCATCCTGGGCGCTAAATGCCACGCGGTGATCAATGGTAAGTATTCGCCCGATATTGAGGACGTACAGGCCATAGCTAAACCTATTTTAAGCCACCGTATTGTACGCAGTTACCATGCCGAGGCCGAAGGGCTGTCGGCCGCTGACATTATTCAACAGCTGTTTTAAAAGAAGTTAATAAGAAGGCTGGTGTCATACTGGGCTTGTCGAAGTATCGCACGCCAAGGCCAGCCCACCATGCTTCGATGGGCTCAGCATGACAGCCACTATAAAGAGCTAAAACAAAAAGGGAGCATTTTTCAGAAATGCTCCCTTTTTGTTTATGTTATAGAATCTGTTTATTCGTTTTCAATTGCTGAGAACACTTCCAGCAGGATATCCCATTTTTTTGATTTATCCAGTTCCCAGATACGCACATAGTTGTAATTGCTTACCACATTGCCTTTGGTTATACGGGCATGGCCATAAGTATAAGCCAGGTCGTTACTGGCAGAGCGGCCACCGTCTGTAGTTTCGGCAGTGATACTGATAGCCTGGTTGTTTATGAACTTCATAATTACATCCGGCCCTGTCATTGGGTCGAACCCCGGGAAATAATAACGGGCCTCGGGACTTAAAAACTCTTTGTAGCTGGCCAGTGCAGATATGGTTAACGAGTGGTTAAATATCTTATCGGTATTTACAATGATGCTTTTTGCGGTAAATGGATCCTTGCTTGGCGCGGTGCGGGCTGCTGTAGGCTCTTTAAAATCAGTTACCTCTTCCTGCTCTGGTTCCGGGTGTTGTATGCCCAGATCTATCAGCAGCTTTAGTTTACCTTCGGCATCAGAGCGCCAAACAGAAACGTAATCGCCAAAAACTTTGTCGTCATCGCTTTTACCATTGGTATAAGTATAAGGGCCAGCGGTAAAGGCTAAATCGCCATTGGCTGATATACGGCCAAACTTAGGTACCCAGCTCAGCTTGCCGGCCTGTTTATCAATATTAGAGTAAAAGTCGGTTATTTTAACGGCGTTGGGTTTAAAAACAATACCTTCAGGATCGGCAACGGACAAAAAACCGTCTTTTATGCCTTTGCGTTCAACTAACTTATTAAAGGCTTCTTCGGCACTAACCACTTTATTTACTTGTGCGGGAGCGGTTTGCGCAAAGGCAAACGCACTGTAACCAATAAACGTAGCAGCTAATATTATTTTCTTCATGGTCATATTAGATTTTGGGGCAATTTAACAATAAATTTTAAGTCGGGAATGTAATTTGAATTAAGGTGATAAGTAAATAACCCTGCAACATTGCAGCCAAATAGGTTCATGTTTGAAACGAAACGATTGATATTTAATTGTAGCTGAACAGGGTTAATCATGTAAAAAATGATACCTAATGGCAAATATTAACTAAATGCGTTAAATTAAAAACTAATTAACCGCAGAGGCTTGATTATGTTTTGATTAAAAAAATCATTATGTTCATATTTATAAAAAATTACGTTGTAATGAACAAGTTTATTGTCTGTTTAATGGTTATGGTATTGGGCTATTTAAGCACTCATGCCCAGATAATTCATGACCTGCAGGGTAAGCCATACATGGAGAAATCCTATACCGAAGTGGATGGTACTCCTTATCTGATTGATAGTTGGACCGGGGCGACAATTACCTTTTCTAACGGTAAAGCCACCAATGTTAAAGTAAAATATGACCTGGTAAAGGATGTGCTTTTATTTCAGCATCAAGGCGATTCAACGGCGATGTATTTTATTGAGCCGGTGAAGGGCTTTACGTTAACCAATGGCTTTATTAATGAAAGCAACATTCTGCCATTGGTGTTTAATAGTGGCTACCCGGCCATTGACGTGCAAACACCGGCCTCATTTTACCAGATAATTGCTCCGGGCAAAATGCAGCTGTTAAGGCACTATCGAAAAGCTATACGTACCGATCAGGCTTTTAATTCGGCTACGGTTACCAAAACGTTCGCCTATACCGATTTTTATTACCTGTATGCCGATAACAAGATCATCCGTATTAAGCCGAGCCAAAAGAGTATCCTGGCCGCTATGGCTAATAAAAGTACAGAGATGCAAGCTTATTTGAAAAATAATACCGTAGACTATAAAAACGACGCTGCATTAGCCAAGCTGTTCAATTATTACAACTCGCTTTAACGGTTTTTAAGATTTGCTCCAGTGCGTACCGTCTTTACTGTCCTTAAGCTGAAAACCGATCCGGGCCAGGCCATCACGTATCTTGTCTGATATGGCATAGTCCTTATTGATCTTGGCCTCGCTTCTCAGCTCAACTATAAAGTTCAGTATATTGGGTAAATCGTCATTGGCGGCTTGCTCATCTTTTAATCCCAATACATCAATAACAAAAGTGTTCATTAAGCTTTTGAGCTGTTGCAAATTGGCTTCATCTATCTTCATCTTGCCATCCTGAACCGAATTGATCATGCGCGAAGCCTCAAACAGTTCGGCAATAAGCACCGGGCTGTTAAAGTCATCGTTCATAGCCGCGTAGCAACGCTGTAACAAGGGCTCTATCTCCACTTCGGTAGTGCTGCTTGCCTTTAAGCCGTTAAGCAGGGCAAAGGCGTTCATTAAGCGTTTAAATCCTTTTTCAGAGGCCTCCATGGCTTCGTTACCAAAATCAAGCGTACTGCGGTAGTGGGCCTGCAGCATAAAAAACCTTACGGTCATGGGGCTGTAGCCTTTATTCAGGATGGAGTTGTTGCCGGTAAAAAGCTCATGCGGCAAAAAGCTGTTGCCTAATGATTTTGACATTTTTTGCCCGTTCACCGTAAGCATATTGGTATGCACCCAGTAATTGGCCGGGTTTACACCGCAGCAGGCTTCGTGCTGAGCAATTTCATTGGTATGGTGGGTGGGTACCAGGTCGATGCCGCCGCCGTGTATATCAAACTGGTTGCCCAGGTATTTTTGGCTCATGGCCGAGCATTCCAAATGCCAGCCCGGGAAGCCTACGCTCCAGGGTGATGGCCACTTCATCAGGTGCTCGGGCTTGGCTTTTATCCACAGGGCAAAATCAAGCTTGCCGTGCTTTTCGTCCTGGCCACCAAGTGTACGGGTATTGTTTAACAGGTCTTCCAGGTTACGACCGCTCAGTATGCCATAGTTTTTGCTTTTGTTGTACTTTTCTACATCAAAATACACGGTGCCATCAACCTCATAGGCATACCCTTTTTCCAGTATTTGCTTTACCATTTCTATCTGCTCAATAATATGGCCGGTAGCGGTGGGTTCAATACTGGGTGGCAGCGTATTAAATATTTGCATTACATCATGAAAGCCAACGGTGTACTTTTGTACAATTTCCATCGGCTCCAGCTGTGCTATTTTTGCTTTTTTTGATATTTTGTCTTCACCCTCATCGCCGGCATCGCCTTCCAGGTGACCGGCATCGGTCACGTTACGCACATAGCGAACCTTGTATCCTATTTGGGTAAGGTATCTGAAAATAAGGTCAAATGATATATAGGTACGACAGTTACCCAGGTGTACATCGCTGTAAACAGTAGGGCCACATACGTACATGCCCACATGGGGCGCGTTAAGCGGTTTAAATTTTTCCTTTTTACGGGTTAAAGTATTGTAAACAAACAAATTTTGTTGCATGAGCGCAAACTTACGATTTTTTCAATTTCATGCTAATATAGAGCCCAGAGATTAGAATCAAGAATCAAGATTTACGGCAATACCAGGATTATTTTACATGCTCTTGATTCTTGACGCTAACATGCCACCTCTTGCCCTAACTAAACGGGTAGGTTGAATTTAAGCAAGATGGCTAAACCTGGTTAAAAAAGTGGGTTTACACATTTTATGGAAAAACGAGCAAAAATTTCACTATATATTTGATAATAAGGCTTTTAAAATTATGTTAACCCCAAAAAGTGTAAACCATGTAAACCCACTTTTTTAACCAAATGGGCTATTATTCTGTTGAGGGGGTATATGCGCTGTCCGAAGTCTCTGACTTCGGACTATTGCTACATAAAGCACTTAGTGTTTCTTGATTCTTGGCTCTTATTTTTTGCTTCTTAATTGAGCACCACATCACTGCGCAGGGGGTAATGGTCGGATAGTTTTTTTTCGATGATCTTGTACGTAGCTACGTCAAACTGCGGGCTGGCCATAATATAATCGATCTGGTAATTGGGGAAATCGCCATTATAGGTACGTCCAAACCCTGATCCTTTCTGGCGGAACGCGTTTTTTAAGCCTTTAGCCATTTGGTTAACGGCAAATGAGGTAGGCGTATCATTAAAGTCGCCGGTAATAAGGTAAGGATATGGGCATTTAGCAGCGTGTTCTTTGATCTTGAAAACCTGCTCACTTCTTTTTTCAAAGGCAATCTTGAGCTTGCCCCCCAAACGTTTGGTTGATTGCATATCTGTTTTGCCCTTTTTGGATACACTGTCCAGGTATTTATAATCTTCGGGATCAAAGCGGATAGATTGCAGATGGACGCTATAGAAGCGGAAAACCTTCTCCCCCCTTTTTACATCAACAAACAGGCATTGGTTCTCGGATTTGGTTTCTGTAAGGCGGATGAGTCCTTTGCCTACTATCGGGAACCGGGAAAAAATGGCCATGCCAATGGCTTCAGTATTGTTAAAGTTAAATGGTTCGAAATAAAAATTGCTGGCCCCGATGATCCTGATCAGGGAGTCGCGCATTTCATACTGGCCCTTGTTTTTAGTATAGAATTCCTGGAAACCAATAATATCCGGCTGTTGTTGACTAATGAGGGTTAGGATCTGATGCTTGGTGGAGATATCATTTGAGGCGCCATACCGCTTAAAATTATGCACGTTATACGTCATTACCCTGATGGCATTTGTAGCTGCCGGTTTTTCGGTTTCGGCACTCCCCAGTCTGAAGCCAATGTTGTTAAACAATACGCCATAACCCAGCAAGATAGTAACCAGTGATAACAGGAATTGCCAGCGGCGACGCAACACCCAATAGGTAAGCATGATGAGGTTAAAGATGAGTAATACAGGATAGGCCAGGCCAAAAAAGGCGAAGAGCCAGACCTTCCGCGGGTCAACGTTTGGCGCTAAATAGCTTATCAGTAAAGCAACGCATAACAACAGGTTTATCCATAAAATTATTTTACCTATAAAACTCTGTTTGCGTTTAACTTTCATTATTGCTTGCGCGAAATAAAATTTCTTTTTCCTGCTTGGTCAGGCTGTCATAGCCCGATTGTGATATTTTATCTAAGATACGGTCAATATCTTCTTGACGTGGAGACTCGGTGCTATTTTTATTGAAGTTTTTAGCCGCTACTTTTAATTTGGGCCTGGCTTTAAATATATTGCCGATACTGCCTATCCAATCGTGCCCTTTTTGTAATTGTTTAATATAAACAAAGCCAAGTAACGCGCCGCCCAGGTGAGCTATTTCGCCGCCTGCGTTGGGGCCAACAACGCCCAGAAAATCAATCACCAGGATCACAAATACCAGCCATTTTAACTTTACAGGTCCAAACAGGATCAATGATATGGTATAATTGGGCAGCAGTGTGGCCGTAGCCACCACAATGGCCATAACACTGGCAGAGGCGCCCACGATTAAAGCAGAATCGGCAGCGTGCAGGCGGGTAAATGCGGGTAGCAGGTTATAAGCCAGCAAATAAAATAATGCGCCGGCAAGGCCACCCATGATATACAAACCAATGGTGCGCTTATTGCCCAAATACTCTTCAAATATTTGTCCCATCCAGTACAGCCACAGCATGTTGAACAGGATATGCAAAACCCCATCATGCATAAACATGTAGGTAATGGGTGTCCAGAAATGAGTGAGTAATGCCTGAAAAGAAGCTGGCATGCGCAGGTACTCCACCGAGAAGGCTAAGATATTGCTGTTGCCAAAACCGGTAAACAGTAATTGTTCTAAAATGGCTGAAACATTGATAAGCAAAAAGACGGCTACATTAATGCCAATGAGGAGGTTAAGCTTATTGCCCGACCGCAGCATTTTGTATTGAATATTTTGCCAAAGCGTACTCATAAAATATACTTTCGTTTATAATATCCGGTAGTTAGTATCAAGTATCCAAATTTAGTAATAACCATAATTATCGCTTTGGGAGGTTGTCTTGATACTTGCTACTAACTACTTGATACTAATCATAATTAATAAAAATTGTTTGGCCTTTGTAAACGCCAAACTTTTACCATAATATAACCAATGAGCGCGCCACCCAAATGCGCGAAATGCGCCACCGAATCGCCCGAATACTGTTTAACACCCAAAAATAACTCTAATATCACATATACAGGTATAATATATTTTGCTTTAATGGGTACCGGGATAAACATGATCATCAATTCCATGTTGGGATAAAGCATGCCAAAAGCGATCAACAAGCCGAATATGGCACCTGATGCGCCTACTATTGGTACATAGTATATTTCGGCTAATTTTTGTGCGTTTGCTCCGTACGCGGCAAAAGATTCTGGCAGGCTGGGATGAGTTATAGTGAATGCACCTGTTATAGCATGTACCTCATAAGCCTGAACCAATGTTTGAAATACAATGGCTCCAATGCCGCAAATAAAATAGAAATTAAGAAACCTTTTTGACCCTATCGAATACTCAACGATGGGGCCGAAAGAGAATAGCGCAAACATGTTAAAAAAAATGTGTGCGAACCCTCCATGCATAAACATATAGGTTATAACCTCCCATAGTCTGAAATTCGGAGAGTTAAAATAATATACCGGCAGATACTTAAACACATCGGGGATGAATTTTTCCAGTGTGAGAGAACCTATAAAGAATATAATATTAATGATCAACAGGTTTTTTACAACCGGTGGTATATTGGCAAAAGGTGATTGACTGTTCATACTATAAATAAAAGCCTACGGGGGTTATTTTTCAAATCGTTCTAAAAGCTCGGCCATGGTAAAGGTACTGATTACGGGCTTACCGTTCAATGCCTGGTTTGGTGTTTCGCAGGCAAAAAGCTGGTCAATAAGCTGGTTCATTTCCTCCAACGATAATTTGGTGCCGGTTTTAATAGCCGCGTTACGCGCCAGTGAACGGGCCAGGTTATCACGCTTATCGAGTTTTAAAATAGCCATATTATTTTTAAAGCCCTCCAGCAAATGCTCTAACAACTCATGCTCACCTACATTGCTCAGTTCGGCGGGTATACCTTCTACCACTACCGTATTTTTGCCAAACTCGCGGATGTCAAATCCCAGAGACCTTATATCAGGCAACAATTCTCTTAATAACTCAAAATCGCTGCCGTTTAGTGTGACCGACTGCGGGAATAAACTTTGCTGACTTACACCCGAATGATTTTGCAATTGCAGTAAAAAACGTTCATACAAAATGCGCTCATGCGCGGCCTGCTGCCCTATAAGCATAAAGCCCGATTTAATCTGCGACAGGATAAAACGGTTATGGATCTGGAATAGTTGGCGTTCGCTTGATTTGCTTACTTCCTGCTCATTTACCGCGATGCGCTCTTCCTGGTGCAATTCATGCTGCAGGTTTTCTTCTTTTTTGCTGATCTCATACAGCGTATCCCAGTTTTTGGGTATAGGGCTGCTTTTAAAACCGCCATCCGCCCTCAAAAAAGGGTGCTCGCGTACCGGTTTTTGTTCCGAAGCAAAAGGGTTAAAATCGGGGTTGAAAGATATGGTCGGCGCTACGATCTCCTCAAAAGGCTTGGGCGTTATCAGGTGCTCAATGCTGTTCTCCTGATCAAAATCCAAACTCGGCGTAATGTTGTATCGCCCCAATGAACGTTTTACCGCCGAACGGATGATGGCATAAATAGCCTTCTCGTCCTGGTATTTGATCTCGGTTTTGGTGGGGTGCACGTTGATATCTATCCGGGATGGGTCGATATCAATAAACAATACATAAAACGGGAAGCTATCATCGGGTAACAGCTCTTCAAAAGCGGTAATTACCGCATGGTTCAAATAAGCATCGCGGATAAAACGGTTGTTTACAAAAAAGAACTGCTCGCCCCGGGTTTTGCGGGCAAATTCGGGCTTCCCTACAAAACCACGCAGGTTAATGATGGTGGTATCTTCCTCTACCGGTACCAACCGCTGGTTATAGTTATTGCCAAACAGATGCACAATGCGCTGTTTTAATGCGGCCCCCGGCAAATGATATACCTCCTGCCCATCATGGTGCAGAGTGAAAAATATCTGCGGATTGGCCAGTGCTACCCGTTGAAATTCGTCGATGATATGGCGCATCTCTACCGGGTTGCTTTTTAAAAAGTTGCGGCGTGCCGGTGTATTATAAAAAAGATTTTTAACCGATATAGAAGTGCCGGTATTGGCCTGGCAGGCATCCTGGCTTACTACTTCGGAGCCTTCAATAAAAATGCAGGTGCCCAGCTCATCCTCATGGCGGCGGGTTTTCATTTCAACCTGTGCTATGGCTGCTATAGATGCCATGGCCTCGCCCCGGAAACCCATGGTACGGATGGCAAACAGATCGTCGGCTTTGCGTATTTTTGAGGTGGCATGGCGTTCAAAACACATGCGGGCATCGGTAAGGCTCATGCCGCAGCCATCATCAATAACCTGTATCAATGATTTGCCTGCGTCTTTTACAATGAGCTGAATTTTTCCGGCCCCCGCGTCGATCGCGTTCTCCACTAATTCCTTTACGGCAGATGCGGGGCGTTGCACCACTTCGCCTGCGGCAATCTGGTTGGCAACGGCATCCGGTAAAAGCTGTATGATATCTGACATCTAAAAAAAATCCCTCCAATTTCGAATTCGATGCTAAATTAAATATTTGAAGGCATAACTTTATGATTTGTATTTATGGCAGATATAATTCCTTCATTTAATGACTTTCAGGAAGTAATTGAAATTCTTGAGATCATCCAAAGTAAAATAGATATACAAACTGATATTGTATGGACAAGATTTAACTCTGCCCAGGATCTTACAAATGAATTAACCGATTGTATTCAAAAACTTCGGGTAGGTGATCATCAAACACTTAAAGAAGTATATATGCTTTTTGCTCCTACAGGTACGTTTCAGGAACTTTCTATTTCAAATGGCTGGAGCCATGAATATTTAAATTTAGCTCACCAGTTTGATGTTTATTACGAAAAGTTTAAAAAAGATAATTGATCTAATTTTTAAAGGCTATGCTAAATTAAATATTTGAAGGCATAACTTTACAATTAGTATCAAGTAGTTAGTATCAAGAATCAAAACGGCTACATTTTTGTTATGAGTCTTTCACAAGTCTTGATACTTGATACTAACTACTTGATACTAAAAAGAAACATTTTATGAAGAAATTATGGCCAGCACTGCTCCTTTTCGCGGTAGCCTGCAAGCAAAAAGAGTACAATGCCGACCTTTTGGTTAAAAACGCCGTAGTGTATACGGTTGATAGTTCCTTTACTACCGCCAATACCATTGTGGTAAAGGGAGGAAAAATATTGGCCGTAGGAGATGCCGATACGCTGGAACAAAAATACCTGGCCAACGAAGTAATTGACGCGAAAGGCGCCCCCATATATCCTGGTTTTATTGATGCCCATGCTCATTTTTATGAATATGGATTAGGTTTGCAGGAAGTTAACCTGACAGGCACACACAGCTGGAATGAAGCGGTTGATTCGGTGCAGGCTTATTCGGTTCGTAATACCGACGGCTGGATAACGGGTCAAGGCTGGGATCAGAATGATTGGGCTCAGAAACAATTCCCCAATAAAGCTAAACTTGATTCTCTGTTCCCGGTTCGGCCGGTGATACTGAGCCGGGTTGATGGCCATGCCGCTATAGCCAACCAGGCAGCGCTGAACATTGCCGGGGTAAAGCCGGGACAAACCATAAACGGAGGCGAAATAGAAACCGTAAATGGGAAACTTACTGGTATCCTGGTGGATAATGCCGTAGGAATAGTAACCCGCAAAATTCCTGAGCCTATTGCCCAGGTAACCGAAGATGCCCTGCTGGCCGCGCAAAAAAACTGTTTTGCCGTGGGATTAACTACCGTTGATGATTGCGGACTGCCTTATACCATGATCAATACCATTGCCGAGCTGCAACACAAAGGCGCGTTAAAAATGCGTATGTACGTAATGCTGGCCGACAGGGAGGAGAATTACGAATATTTATTTAAGCGCGGCGCTTATAAAACGCCAAGCCTCAATGTAAGGGCATTTAAGGTTTACGCCGACGGCGCCCTGGGCTCAAGAGGGGCTTGCCTATTACAACCTTATAACGATCAAAAAAACTGGAAGGGATTTTTACTAAGCAGCCAAAAACATTTTGAAGAGGTAGCCAAAAAGATCTACGACAGGGGTTTTCAGATGGCTACTCATGCCATTGGCGATTCGGCTAACCGCGTGATGTTGAAAATATATGCCTCGGTGTTGAAAGGGAAGAATGACCGTCGCTGGCGCATCGAGCACGCGCAGGTGCTGTCGCCCCAGGATATTAAATTGTTTGGCGATAACAGCATCATCCCCTCGGTGCAGCCTACCCATGCCACCTCCGATATGTACTGGGCCGGTAAAAGATTGGGTGCTGATCGTTTAAAATCGGCTTATGTATACAAGCAATTGTTAAAACAAAATGGCTGGATACCTTTGGGAACTGATTTTCCGGTAGAGAATATAAACCCAATGTATACGTTTTATGCAGCGGTGGAACGGAAAGACCTGAAAGGTTTTCCCGAAGGAGGCTTTCAGCCCGAGAACGCGCTGAATCGTAACGAAGCCTTAAAAGGCATTACCATATGGGCCGCAAAAGCCAATTTTGAAGAAAAAGAAAAAGGCAGCCTGGAGCCCGGCAAATACGCCGATTTTGTGATCCTGGACAAGGATATCATGAAAATAAAAGGCACCGAATTGCCAAAAGTTAAAGTGACCAGTACTTATATAAACGGAGTTAAAGTATATGATAAAAAATAAATGGGGCTGTATCCCTTTTGTATTACTCGGATTTACCTTTTTAAATACCGCCTGCGCGCAAATACCACCGCTTATCCCAACCGGGCAGGCGTATGTTAACGAAGAGCGGCTGGTTGAGCGCTCTACCATTTTATTTAACAACAGCAAATACCTGCTGCCGCTAAAAGATCTCGATCAGTTAAAAATTGCCAGCGTTCATTTCTCCAATCAATATGCTTCGGCATTTGATAGTTTGCTTAATAAATACAACAAGGTACAAGCGTTTGATGGCCGTATGTACAACGGCGCAAAAACATTGGCCGATCTGTCGGCCGATCTGAAGTGGTACAACACGGTCATTCTGCAGGTAACCGATGCCGATCTGAACAATCCACAGATACTCGATTTTATCAATAGTACCCAAAAACTCAAAAATGTGATCGTGGCGGCGTTTGGGAGCGGCACTATTTTAAGCAAACTCAATAATGTTGCCGCACCCATTTTATGGAGCGAACGGTTAACAGTGGTTTCGGCATTATACAGTGCCCAGGCGATTTTTGGCGGTTTGCCGGTAACGCAAAAACTCACCCGTACTTATTCGCCAGCTTTTGCCGCAGGCATGGGTTTTATTACCGATAAGATCAGGCTGCAATACACCGTTCCGGAGGATGCCGGTATCAATGCCGGTAATTTAACCGGTATTGATGACATTGCCCGTCAGGCCATAGCCGAACATGCTACCCCGGGCTGTGTAGTATTGGTAGCTAAGGATGGCAAAGTGATATTTAATAAGGCCTATGGCTATCATACTTATGATAAAGCCATTCCAGACCAGATAACGGATATTTTTGACCTGGCATCCATGACCAAAATTACCGCTACCACCGTCGAGGCCATGAAACTCACCGACGAAGGCAAGCTGAACCTGGAGGCTACCCTTAGTGATTATGTTCCGCTTACCCGTAACAGCAATAAGAATAATATACAGATCCGCGAGCTGCTGATGCACCAGGCTGGTTTGATACCAGATATTAAAGGCTTTGAAAAAGTAAAACCAACAGATCATAGCACCGATTCATCCGCGGCTTACCCAACCCGGGTATCTGATCATTATTTTTTGCGGAAAGATTATTATAAAGATGTCATGTTTCCGGAAATGCTGAGCTCGCCGTTAAAAACACGCGGGCAATATGTGTACAGCGATGTAAGCATGCTGTTTATGATGGAAGTACTGGAAAACATTACTTCGGTACCAGAGAATGTATATGTACAGCAGCAATTTTATAAACCGCTGGGCATGCAAACCGCGGGTTTTTTACCGTTGTACCGTTTTAACCAAAACCAGATACCACCTACAGAAAACGATCAGGAATACCGTCATAGCTTACTTGATGGTTATGTGCATGACCCTACCGCGGCGCTGATGGGTGGAGTAGCGGGGCATGCCGGGCTTTTTGGGAGCGCTAATGATGTAGCCATTATTTACCAGATGCTGCTGAACCGCGGTACCTATGGCGGCACACAGTATTTTAAGCCAGAGGTAGTTGATCTGTTTACCTCTAAGCAGTCGGCAGTAAGTCGCCGGGGACTGGGTTTTGATCGCTGGGATCCCATTGCCGACAGACATTACCCCTCCAAACTGGCATCGCCGCAAACCTACGGGCATACCGGTTTTACCGGTACCTGTATTTGGGTCGATCCGAAATATAATCTTGTTTATGTATTCCTGAGTAACCGGGTACACCCCGATGTAAGCAGCAAGCTGGGCAGCCTCAATATCAGGCCAAGGATACAGGATGTGGTTTATGAGGCGATCAATAAGGGGATGTGATTCGTTTGAAAAGTTAAAGGGCGAGACACAATTATGCGTCTCTACAAAAATTAAAATCGTAGAGACGCGTATTCGCGTCCCTTTTACCATTGGTTTTTCTTAACTTTAAGTAAAACAATTTTCCCATTAATGCGTTTCAGTTTTCTCTGATAATTAAATTACCAAACATGAGAAAACTATTCAAAGTTACCCTGCTCGCTTTAAGCCTTTTGTTTATAAGCAAATTTTCAAATGCCCAGTCTAAGATCGGCTATGTTGATTTTCAGGCCATCGTTAGCCAGATGCCCGAGGCCAAAACTATTAAGCCCCAGATAGATGCCTATCAAAAGCAATTTGTTACCCAGCTAACCGCCATGAACAACGATTTGCAAACCAAGGGCAAAGCTTACCAGGATCAAAGCAAAACCATGAGTGATGCTGATAAGACAGCCAAGCAGACGGAACTGCAAGATCTGCAAAAAAAGATGCAGGATTATCAGGCCACCGCTCAACAACAGGTTGAAGCTAAATCAAATGAACTGATAAAACCGATAACCGATAAAGCCCGTGCGGCGGTTAATGATGTAGCCAAAGAAAAAGGCATAACCTATGTGTTTGATTCTTCCCAGGGCTCGGCATTATTAGTTTCCAATGAGGGCGCTAATCTTACCGCGTCGGTTAAAACTAAGTTGGGGATCAAGTAAATACATTCTTTCCCATTTTTTAACACAACTAATTACAAAACACGTCATTGCGAGGAGGAACGACGTGGCAATCCCCGATATGCAGAGCGTCTCTGTAAGTAAGGGATTGCCACGCTTTACAGCAATGACGCTTTTGTTAGGCAATGTTTTATGAATAAATTTTATAAGATATTGGCTATCAATATAAAATCAAACAATAAATCATAACTTTATATGTAAATCCGGCATCAAAATTCCCAACTCCGAAATGAAATACTATACCATTCAGCCACCGGATATTTTAAAACCTTTTGTGAGGTTTTTTTGGGTGCTGGAGCATGAGCTGTGTGCCGGTGATCCGGAGTATGTTTACCGCTCCATAGCCGATGGCTGTACCGAAATGGTGTTTCATTATCAATCAACCTTTGATGAGATCAATGATCTGGGGCAGGAAAACGGAGGGCCATCCGGCATTCAATTTCAAACTAACCGTTACCGCCGTTTTATAACCAGGCAAAGCTTTGGCATTTTTGGCGCTTACATTTATCCCTTTGCTGTTCCCAGGTTTTTTAAAATCCCCAGCAGCGAAACCACCAATCTGGCGCTCGATTATGATACTTTTTTGGGTAGTACCGGTCGTGACCTGGAAGAACGGATAATGCTGGCGCCCGATAACCGGAAACGTGCCGCGATATTGAGTGATTTTTTACTGATGCGCTTACGGCACAACATACCTACAGACGACCGGATCATTACCTCTATCAGGCAGGTGATTCACGCCAATCAGCATAAAACAGTAGCGCAGCTGGCAGATACTTTTAACCTTTCGGTAAGGCAGTTTGATAGGCGTTTTAAGGAGTATGCCGGGTTTAGTCCTAAAAGTTATCTGCGTTTGATCCGCTTTCAGGATGCTATAAAACGATACGGCAGCAATAAATCATTAACCCGGATAGCATTGGAGTGTGGTTATTACGATCAATCGCACTTTATACACGATGTAAAAACTTTTACCGGCTATCACCCCAGCTTTTACTTTTCGGGCAAAGCCGAAGGAACGGAATATAGAAACGTGTAAATGCTATCTGAACCAGAATTTCAGAATTAACAGCATAATAAATCCGAAATCGAACATCTCAAATCCGAAATGAGAATGTCTTGTTTTTACAATTTTGCCCGAGCCGGGCAGATTAGTTTTGAATAAAAAAACAGATCGACATGGAAACCACAAAAAACATCCCCGAAACCTACCAGCGTATTATGCCATACCTTATTGTAAAGGATGCTCCCCGCTTTATTATCTTTATGCAAAACGTATTTGGGGCGAAGGAGCAGTACAAACAAATGCGTGATGAAAAACATATTATGCATGCCGAGCTCAACATTCAGGGCAGCACCATTATGTTTTGCGATAGTACCGAAACCTATCTCCCGCAAAATGCCGGCTTGTTTATTTATGTTGACAGCTGCGACGGAACCTATCAAAAAGCACTGGAATACGGCGCTGAAAGCGTCACCGAGCCAGCTGATCAGCCCTATGGCCGCAGTGCCGGCCTAAAAGACCCTTTTGGCAATACCTGGTGGGTAACTAATCCGCTTTAAAATGTTGTCTATCCCAAACAAATAGAAGGGATGTCATTTCGAACCGGAGGGAGAAATCTTCTACGACTTTTGATGCAAACTCTTTATGTCAAACATGTTCAGCGCAGAAGATTTCTCCTCACTCCACGCATGAGCCCACGCTTGTTCGTCGAAATGACATTTTTCAGAAAGTAGTGTACGCACTTTAGATTATTAAAAAGGGGCTGGTGTTTTGTTTAGGGGATGTAATTTTATAAGGTATCGCCTGTTGGCGAGTGTATTGTAACTAATTAATAATTAGAAAATTACATTGCTATCTTTTGCCTGTGTTAATTGGCCCTTTATAGTTTCATCCCATATACCGCTGATAAGATTGCTAATTTTGCGGTATCTATGAATACGTTAACATCAAAAGCCCCTGCAATTAAAGAGCATCACCAGTCCATAGCAACCCTGCTGGCTTTTGCCCTAATCCCTTTGTCCGGTTTCGCTACCGATATTTATATACCATCTTTACCCACCATGGCCGGCGAAATGAGTGTGAGCAATGTGCAGGTACAACTAACATTAAGCATTTTCCTGATCAGCTATGGCGTATCGCAACTATTTATTGGTAGTATACTGGATAGTTTTGGCCGGTACAAGGTTAGCCTGGGCTCACTGGTTATTTTCGCGATAGCCAGTGTCGTGATCGCTATCACCCATAATATCTATTTGATTTACCTGATGCGGGTGATCCACGGCGTAACCGTTGGCGCTATCATCGTAGCTAAGCGCGCCTATTTTGTGGATCTGTTTACTGGTGATAAGCTGAAACATTACCTGAGCATGTTTTCTATCATCTGGTCAACCGGGCCTATCGTGGCGCCGTTTATCGGCGGATACCTGCAAACCGCCTTTGGCTGGGAATCAAACTTTTATTTCCTGGCTGGTTTTGCAGCTGTATTTGTCATCCTGGAGCTCATTTTTAGTGGCGAAACCCTGGTGCATTTTTCAGAGTTTCATTTTCAGAAGATCGTGAGGGTATATGCCAATATGATCAAAACCCACAGCTTTACATTGGGCATTGTGATGCTCGGTTTAGCCTATTGCATGGTGATGACCTATAACATGACCGGCCCGTTTATTATCGAACATCACTTACACCTAACGCCTGTTATTGCGGGCTATAGTTCACTGGTACTGGGCTTTGCGTGGATGGTTGGCGGCTTTATCGGTAAGGCAACTATCAATCGTCCGTTCTTTAAAAGGATGGTAGTTAATGTGCTTATGCAGGCCCTTTTTGTATTGGTGATGATCATCAGCGTTCAGTTTATCAGCAATTTATATTCAATGATATTTTTTGCCTTTATTATTCACGTTTGCGCCGGGTATACTTTTAACAACTATTTTACTTTTTGTTTGAGCAAATTCCCCAAGAATGCTGGCATAGCCGGTGGGCTCACCGGGGGAATTACTTACGTTATCGTTTCCTTTTTAAGCTACGGTATTGTTAATGTAGTACCGGCCAAAGATGAGCGCAACCTGAGTTTCAGCTACCTGATATTCATTTTACTCTCCGGCCTGATCATGTTCCTGATCTTCCGCATCAATAAGAGGGAAAAAGCACCGGCGGAAACTTTAGCTTAGTTAAATGCGGTTAAAGCACCTGGTTAAATTCCAGCCGTTCGCCATCGGGACCGGTGATGTTAAAATATTTGCAGCCGTTTTTCCAGAACTGCAGAAAAACAGGCGCTTCTTCCATGATGTTAAAACCAGCGTCTTTAATGATGGCATAGGTTTCATCAATATCGCTTACGTCAAAAGCCACGTGGTCAATATGCCCGTTACCACGAGCCCTGATCCCGGTTAAGCCTGCTTCGGGTAATTGATAAAGTTCCATCAATATGTTTTCGCGCTGCATCATGACGCAGGTGCCCTGTTCGCCATGGTCGGTAAAATGGGCCTGCATCACGTTGTTAAAACCCAGCCGCTTGTAAAATTGCTGTGACGCATCCAGGTTAGTTACCGGGATGCCTATGTGTTGTATGCTGTTGATTTTTAATTGGATAGCGTTTTTCATGTAAGGCGATATTAATCGTATAAAATTAAAAAAATGAGTAACTTGACTAAGTTATATCATTTTACACAGTGTTAACACATTTGCCATAAATTGCTGTTAAACTTGCAGCCATAATTAACCAACTTAATGAAGATCGGAATTGTATGTTACCCAACCTTTGGTGGAAGCGGCGTTGTAGCCACAGAACTCGGTAAGGCCCTTGCCGACCGCGGTCACCAGGTTCATTTTGTTACCTATAACCAGCCGGCCCGGTTGGATCTTTTTTCCGAAAACCTGTTTTATCACGAGGTGTCGGTATCCAACTATCCCCTTTTTGATTTTCCGCCTTATGAGCTGGCCCTGGCCAGTCGTTTGGTTGATGTGGTCCGGCACGAAAAGCTGGATGTATTGCACGTTCATTATGCCATTCCGCATGCTTCGGCAGCATTTATGGCCAAACAGATATTATTAACCTACGGTATTTATATCCCCGTAGTTACTACTCTGCACGGTACCGATATTACCCTGGTTGGCAAGGATCGTACCTTTAAACCGGTGGTTACCTTCTCCATCAATCAATCAGACGGGGTTACCGCGGTATCCGAAAACCTGAGGCATGATACTTATGAGTTTTTTGAGATCGATATTGATATCAACGTGATACCCAATTTTATTGATCTCACCCGTTTCAGTCTTAAAGCTAAAGACCATTTTAAAAAGGCCATAGCGCCATCGGGCGAAAAAGTATTGGTACATACCTCCAATTTCCGTAAGGTAAAACGTACCGAGGATGTGGTGCGGATTTTTGCCGAAGTAATTAAAAAGATACCTTCCAAACTACTGATGGTTGGCGACGGACCTGAACGCTCTGGCTGCGAGCAGTTGTGCCGCGACCTGGGTGTTGCCGACAATGTGCGCTTTTTGGGTAAGCAGGATGCTATTGAAGAAATACTTTCGGTAGCCGATCTGTTCCTGATGCCATCACAATCTGAAAGCTTTGGTTTGGCAGCCCTGGAAGCTATGGCTTGCAAAGTGCCGGTGATCAGTACCAATGCCGGCGGCTTGCCAGAGTTGAATGTGGATGGCGTAACCGGTTTCCTGAAAGACGTTGGCGATGTAGAAGGCATGGGCCAAAGTGCCATTTATATACTGGAAGACGAAGATCGCCTGAATCAGTTCAAGGAAAACGCCCTGGCCCGTGCCAAGGAATTTGACCTGGCCACCATTTTGCCTTTGTATGAAAATTACTACTTACAGGTGATTGATAAGTGCAAAGACAAATGTAAAGAGTTATGTACAGGTAAAGCTAAAGTTGCCTGAATATAATTAATTCATATAAAGTTAATTAGCTACCTGCAGGAATTTTTTCTTATATTCAAACTCGCTTTTTTGGCAACTGCAGAGATGTAACATGGCTGATACAATCGAAAGAATATTCCCTAAAGGTTAAATTTTTTCGTCCATGTTAATTAACTTAGTTTATTGTTTCACTTTTAAAAATTCAACTTATGGCAAAGCACACAACCCTAAAACGTGGTCAATTACTTAAGTATATTGGTAAAAGATGGAAGAATTTAAACATTAGTAACCCCTTCATGAAATTCCTGGGTTACGATGATGGGAGTGGCTTCGCTGATCTGTGGGTAGAGTACCAGGGCCGTACTTTACTGATCTCTGTTAAAGAAGTTGAGCTGGCTGTTTAAAACAGTCAGTTCAAATGCTGCGAAGGGTTTGTTTTTAAACTTGCCCTGCATAATTATGGCTTTATAAAAAAAGGAGCTATATTCGTACCAAAGGAAATGGTGTCTTCCTACTCAACCGCCCTAAAAAGCTGATGGCGCCTACAATAAATTAACCCATAGGGCTTACCCTGTGCTGATTTTTTGTAGGTGGAAAAAAAACTCAATATATCGCTTTTAAAAATATACCGGCATAATGCCCGGGTGAAATCTCTATTATCTTTCTGGTATCCCGTAGTCTATATTATTTCTCTTGTCATCCTGAGGAACGAAGGATCTATTGTTCGAATATACCTATCGGCTAATAGATGCTTCACTGTGTCCAGCATGACAGATCCTCTATTATTTAACCTAAATTAGTCGCTCATGAACGATAAGCTTTTTACGTCCGAACATTTTTCGATCCTGAAACACCTCATCCGCTGGACGGTCATCATCATACCGATTGCTATTGTCATTGGCAGTATGGTGGCTTTGTTTTTATGGCTGCTTAACTGGGCTATTCATTTCAGATTTGCTCACACCTTTCTGTTGTACCTGCTACCTGTTGCCGGGGTGCTCATTTATTTTATTTATAAACTCATAGGCGGATCGGCCGAAAAAGGGAATAATCTCATCATCGACGAGATTCATATGCCTGGCGGTGGGGTGCCCAAACGCATGGCCCCCATCGTGCTCATCACCACCATCATCACTCACCTGTTTGGCGGCTCGGCCGGGCGCGAAGGTACCGCTGTGCAAATAGGCGGTAGCATAGCGCAAATGTTTAGCGGCTGGTTTAAATTGAATAATGACGATACCCGCATTGTACTCATTGCCGGTATTGCAGCAGGTTTTGGCGCTGTTTTTGGTACACCGCTTACCGGGGCCATATTTGCCATGGAGGTATTAACTATAGGTCGCATCCAGTACAATGCTCTGCTGCCTTGCCTTATAGCCAGTATTGTAGGCGATGTTACGGTGGCGGCCTGGGGCGTTCATCATACCGCTTACCACATTGATATTTTCGCGACAGCGCCGCATTGGTTCTCCTCCTACCTGTCGTTTGATTTTGTGTTGCTTTTCAAGATAATGATCGCTTCGGCAGCGTTCGGGCTGGCCAGTTACCTGTTTGCCTGGATGGTGCATGGTATTAAGGGCTTTTTTGTAAAGCGGGTGCCCATTCCCTGGCTGATACCGGTACTGGGTGGATTGATCATTATCAGCCTCACTGCATTGCTGGGTAAACCAGATTACCTGAGCCTGGGTGTCGATCCGGAGTATGCCGGGGCAGTTACCATACCATCGGCCTTTCATGCAGGCGGTGCTCACACCTGGAGTTGGCTCTGGAAAACTATTTATACCACCACCACGCTGGCCACCGGTTTTAAAGGGGGCGAAGTAACCCCGCTTTTTTATATCGGTGCTACATTAGGTAATACCTTATCCGTATTGATGGACGCGCCGGTAAGTTTATTTGCCGCATTGGGTTTCATCGCGGTGTTTGCCGGGGCAACCAACACGCCGCTGGCCTGCACCATTATGGGAGTAGAGCTTTTTGGCGGTCAGTATGTGTTGTTTTTCGCGGTAGCTTGTTTTACAGCCTACTTTTTTAGTGGTCACTCGGGCATCTATAGCGCGCAACGCATTGGTGTACCCAAATTATCAGACACCCGATTTTCTGACGCGACTACCCTGTCAGAAGCAGGCAACCGAAGACATAATTATGTGCAAAAGAAATTGCAGAAGTATGGGTTTGGGGGTAAAAAGGAAGAGTAATGGATGAGTATTATAGTAATGGTTTACTTGAACAGTGTATCCTTTTGGTTCGCTCTATAGATCGGGGATTATTAATGTGTTATAGGTATTAATGAACTCCCTTTGATCGGTTGTCCACATCGTTCCTCCTCGCAATGACGCGTTTTTTATTTTTCTTCCCCATCAGCAGATAAGCTTCGGACGAAAGCAGACAGAATATGGAGGCCTGTGTGTTGGGAAGGGCATTAGCAAACCTTGCCGAAGCTGGGGATATGTGCGAACGAAGTGGGGAAAGGTTTAGCAGCCCGTGATTCTGGCTGATTTGCAGGGTAAAGGCATGTGCGGCAAAGAAGCCTCTCTGCTGAAGCCTTTTTGGTTACTTTTGTGGCGACAAAAGTGACTGGCCCTCCCGCAGCCAAGAGCGGGTCTACGATAGGCTTACTGAAGAATAGATCCTTCGCTCCACTCAGGATGACAAACTAAATTAAAAAGATAATCAATATTTAACTCCCTGGCTTTTTAGGCGGAACAATAGTCGTATCCTTAACCGTTTTCACTGGCGATGGCGTACCACCGGCTTTGCTTGTAGTATCCTTTACAGCCTTTATTACTGCTGGTGTAACTGTGGTGTCTTTACCAGCTTTTATCGTCGGCAGGTTTCCTGCACCTGCTTTACTTCCTGATGTTCCCTTCCCTGCATTGGTTGCTGCCGGTTGCTTGTCTTTAATGGAGACCGCCGTCGCCGGTTTTATTGCGGCTTTACTTACAGAGTCAGTTAGGGTTTTCAGCGCCAGCTGCAGTTTCTTCACCGAGTCGGCTTTAGCCGGATCCTTGCTCAGCTTCAATATTTTCCCTTTCAAATTATCAATCCTGGCCTGGCTTAAACTATCCACTTTGACCTTTGATGGTGGAGTTTTTATGATTGCGGCTGCTTTATTTGCCGAATCAGTCAGGTTTTTCAAATTCAATTGCAGCTTCTTCACGGAATCAGCTTTTGTCGAATCCTTGCTGAGCTTCAATATTATTCCCTTCAGCTTATCCATTTTAGTCTGAGTGAGGCTATCTATCTTAACTTTCGGAGGTGGCGATTTGGAGGCCGCTGTTTTTTTATGCCGCGATGGAATGATAGCCTCCTTTGAGGCCGGTCGGTCCTTTGGCTTCCAGATAAAGCCTTTCAGCAGCTTGTCTTCTTCTGTCACCTTAGCTATAGGAATATAGCGGTTTTCGGGCTTGGTTAAAAAAGTAACCTCCTTGGTTTCGCCATTTTTAAAAACTACATGAATACGGCTGCTTAATGATCGTTGCATACCAGCTACCTTGCCGCTGTCGCGCTTAAAGTAAATGCTTTCGGCATTAACGGCTATGTATAGCTGGTGGAGCTTGTCGTTTTTAAAGAAACCCCGCATTTTTCGGCCTGATGACTGGTTAAAGTGCACGGAATCGTCCTTCTCGATATTCACTACAAAGGCCGAGGGGAACAATTCGATATTATCCAGCTTTTTGTTGCGCATTTGCAGGTACACGGTATCGCCCGAAAGCTGTGAACCCTGTGTCCAGAACATGGGATGTACATAACATCGTATGGTAGAGTCGGCGTTGCTGTAAAAAATGGAGTCGGCTTTACCCTGCAGATCTGATTTGAATATTTTAGCGTGATGATGGGCAATCAGGATCCGGATGCGGGCGGTATCTTTTACATCAAATTCACGGGTGGCAAATACCGGGTCTTTCCTCATATTTACCGCACGAACACTATCCTGTTTGGCCTTTCTTTTGGCGTTTAGCAGGTCTTTTTTTATCTGGGTAGAATCTACCTTGGGTTTTCCAAAAAAGTCGCGGTGCAGGTAAGTGGTATCTTTCGGGAGGTGAATATAAACTATGGGCATCCCTTTCAGTTTCTGGTTTAAAACCGCGCGTTTTAAGCCTGCTTCGGAAGTATCCCTGAAATGCAGCAACCTTTGTTGCTCCTGGTATATTTTCAGATTTTTGAAAGTCATGATCTGTGTTTCCAGGGTATCGGCTGTCATGAATATCGAGTCGCGCTTTACTTTCTCTCCCTGTTTATTGGTGTCGGCGGGTGCTGCTATGGTTTTAGTTCCATTTTTTGGTTTGATATCGGCAGCCAGCTTGGCCATATTCGTGAGCTTTTTTTCGGCGTCACCTGATTTTATATTTTTAGTTTGTACGCCGAGCTTTTTTGCCATCGAATCTATTTTGACCGAATCCGCTTTCCCGACGACGCCCTTTTTCTTAATATCATCAGCCATTTTTGATATCTCGGCGGCCTTTTGAATAGCTTCGCCCGGCTTCATGTCTTTGTTTTGTTTGATCAGGGCCTTCGCTACAGAGTCTATCCGGGTCGAATCTGTTTTACTCACCATGGTTCCGGGTTTCAGGTCCTTGGCCATTTTAGCCATATTGCTGATACTGATAATCTCGGGTCCATACTTGGTTTTAGATACTTTCGCATCCTTCGCCTTTTTGGCTATTACGGGTGGCGTTTTTTCTGCTGCCGAATCGGTTTTAGTGCTGTCCTTTTGCTCCGTGATCAGCACCATATACGCATTCTCGGTAACCACGGTACGTTCGTCGGCTTTAAAATAAGTACCCAGATCGCCTTTGAGGGTTATTTTTTGTTCGTTGTCATTAAACGTGATATTCTTAACCGCGCGACCGTAGCCTTTAAGCCGGTCGTAAAATAAGCTATCGCCTTTTAATGATTTGGTGCCCTGTTTATAGAGGTTTTTTTTGCCGAAGAAAGCCTGCTCGGTTACGGTATTATAAAGCCCGTTTTCGGTATAAAGGGTATCTTTATCTTTTTTACCGTAAATATTGGTTGGGCCGTAAAAATAAGATATACGCGTACCGGTATTATAACGCAGGGTATCGGTTTTAATAATCGCATCAACGGTGGTGAGCACTACATCATATCTGAAATATGAATCACGCGACTGGGCAAAATAGTAACCGTTTTTACTGGTCAGCACATTATCCTTGTTCACCAGTTTACCACCGCTGGTGTAAGTGCCTATGCGGGTAGCCGTGTTGTAGGTAAGATAATTGGTGGTCAGGGTAGCATCGCGGTCAACCATTTTTACATTATCGGTGAGGATAGCTACCTTGGTGTTGCCATTATAGTTGAGTTTGTCAGAAAAAATATTCAGCGTATCGCCCTGGTTGATGTTTACGTTGCGAAAGGCGTCGAAAGCGTTTTCATCGGGGTAAAAATAGGCGCTGTCTGAACGCAGGGTCGAGAAATCCTGTTTGAAAACTCCTTTATAAACTTTGATCACATTGCGCCCATTAATTTTATTCCATGTGCTGCTTTCTGATTGTATCAGGTTTACAATTGATTTCTTTTTTTGGGCCATAACATTGCCCGCCAGTATCAATAACAAAAAGCTTAAAACATATTTACTCACGATGGCAAAATTAGTTTTTTGTCGGGGTTAAAGAGAATTAAGTTCATAGATCGTTGTTGATGGTTCATAGTTGATGGTTGATAGTTCATAGTAGCTACCGATTGATGACTGTATTTTTTTCTTTTTCCATGAACCATCAACTATGAACTATCAACCATCAACTTAATTTAATAATTTTGATGGTGCAAATCAAAAACCAAAATCAGTAATTCAATAAATCACTAATTCACTCACTATTTTGTTACCTGTTAAACAATTTGTAAATTTTATTGAACAAAATGCCTTGTTTACGCCAGGCAGCAAAATTTTGGCTGCGGTGAGCGGTGGCATGGATTCTGTTTTAATGGCCCATTTGTTAAAGCAGGCCGGTTATACTTTTGGCATTGCCCATTGTAATTTTCAGCTGCGCGGCGACGAAGCCCTGCGCGACCAGGCTTTTTGTAACGACCTGGCCAACCAGTTTCGTGTACCTTTTCACACCGTTAATTTTGATACCCGGAATTATGCGGCCGAAAATAAGATCTCTGTCCAGATGGCCGCGCGCGAACTGCGTTATCAATGGTTCGGCGCAGTAAGCCAGCGATCAGATTACCAGGTTATTGCGCTTGCACACCACCAAAACGATACAATCGAAACAATATTGTTAAACCTTACCCGGGGCACGGGTATAGCAGGCTTGCATGGCATATTGCCTCAAAACGGTAACCTGGTGCGC
Organism: Mucilaginibacter sp. 22184; assembly: GCF_052045695.1. NCBI lineage: Bacteria > Pseudomonadati > Bacteroidota > Sphingobacteriia > Sphingobacteriales > Sphingobacteriaceae > Mucilaginibacter > Mucilaginibacter sp. 22184. The sequence goes on along the minus strand of NZ_JBQEPI010000001.1, from coordinate 381,436 downwards.
CCGCTGCTATTTCTGAACCGGGACGCGATAGCCACGATCATCGCCCAAAATAAGCTGGATTATGTGGAAGATAGCTCCAACGCTTCGGCCAAATATGCCCGCAACAAAATCCGCCTGGAGGTGATACCCAAACTAAAAGAGCTGAATCCTGCCTTGGAGAAAACCTTTGAAAATAACCTGAAACATTTTCGCGACCTGGAAACACTGCTCGAAAACCAGGTAGCAGTATTAAGTCAAACCATCATTAAGCATGGGCAGGATGGTAATTATTTATTGCTGGATGAAGTGCGGCAATTAAACCCAATGCGTTTATTGCTGTTTAAATTACTGCAGCCATACGGTTTTAACGAAACTGCCGTTGATGACCTGATATCTGCCCTGGATAAACATTCCGGGCGGGTGTTTGAATCAACAGCATACTCGCTGGTACTGGATCGTGACAGGCTGATATTGGAGAAACGGAAAACTGGCGGGCATGAGGCTGTACTAATTGCCGAAAAAACGCATGAGGTGCATTACGGCAATTATAAGCTAACGGTTTTACATGATGATAGTCCGCTGATCATCAAGGACAATCCGCTGGCTTTATCTGTTGATGCTGCGCTATTGAAATTTCCGCTAACGTTGCGGGTATGGCAGGAGGGCGATTATTTTTATCCCCTGGGCATGAAGGGGCGAAAGAAACTGAGCGATTTTTTTATCAATCAGAAATTATCATTGAATCAAAAAGAAGAGGTGCCGGTGCTGGTAAATGGTAATGGCGAAGTGATGTGGGTTGGTGGTTACCGGCCCGATGAAAGGTATAAAGTAAATGATAACACTAAAAAAGTTACTATCTTCGAACTGTATAAATTAAGATGAGCGAAAAAGCAATTTTTGTAGAAAAACAGTACCTCGGCCGGGAATTTATCCCGATTACGATACGCCTGGTTTTGGCCATGTTTTGTTTCGCGGCCTATTTTTTTACTGACGAACGCGAACGCAACGGCGATCTGCTGGTAGTGGTGGGCTTTGCTATTATCATCATCTCTATTATCATGGGTTTTTTACTGCACTTTAGCACCCGGGTTGAAAATAAAAGCATCAGGCTTAATGGCTTATGGACAACCCGCCTGGTTAAGATAGATCTGAACGGTATTGTAAAAGTTGAAAAAGGCATATATAGCCGCTACCTGTTCAATAACCCAGTATATAACCTGCACACCAAAGGAACCATCCGTTTTTATGCCGCCGGAAATGATGCCATACACCTCACCGACAGGGATGGCTTGCAGTACATCATCGGATCGCAGCATGCCAATGAATTTTTAAGGGCGATTAAAGAAGAGATGGCCCGTTAACAGGCTGATCTGCATTTAGAAGAACGGTATGCGCAAAGTCCACAATTTTATAAGGCACGGGATCCTGAATTTTATCGATCTGTTTTACAAGCCATTTAAAAAATGGATGCCGCTGCACACCTTTCGTTATGCAGCCTGTGGCGGTAGCAATACGGTGTTCGATATCCTGCTTTTTAGCTTCGGTTATAACTTTATTTTTAAAAAACAGAACATTAACCTTGGCTTTTATACGCTGAGCCCGCATATCGCTGCCCAGGTATTTTCGTTCAGCATCTCTTTTTGCACCGGGTTTTATTTAAACCGGTACGTGGTTTTTAAAGAATCGGGCCTCACTAAAAGAGGGCAGCTATCGCGCTTTATGCTGGTTAATGCCATTTGTATCCTGCTAAACCTGGCGTTTTTAAAATTACTGGTTGATGTAATGGGCCTTTATCCAACCCCGGCAAAGATCATCGCTACCATATTTATCGTATTCTTTAGCTATTATAGCCAAACCCATTTCTTCTTCCGCGAAAAGAAACCAGCGCTTTCTACCGAAGATGGCCGGTAAGTAACACGGGTAAATACCCTTTTTGTAAAGTTTAAGCTATAAACAAACGGGTAATGGTTAAACTATTTATATCGGTATCAAGAATTATATATCTTTAAGCCGATATGCTTTTTACCAACAATCACATCAAATATTTAGGCGCGGCAGTGCTGCTGATTACTGTTATTGCTCACTCCGGATGCAAAGATCCGGGCAGGGCGAAAGAAAAACACCTGATATCTTTTAGGGCTTTTAACGGCATTAATTATAGCGAAGTAGCCAGGCGGCAAAAAAATGGCCTGTCATTCAACGAATATGGTTACCAGCTGGAACCCCAATGGAAAATGAAATTCGTTTCGGACGATTCGGTGAGCATTTTTAGTCCTACCAAGAATACCTTCATCAATTTTCCGCTTACGCGTGGATATGATTCTATTTTTAACGCGGCACGGTCATGGTTTAGGATTAAAAAATTAAGCAAGGACAGTATCGTCATGGAGATACTCCAGGCTAAGGGCGATTCACTTGATATCAATGGCTCTAAAGTGTATATGTTATTTTATGCCGATAATTATGTAAAAAACGTTTTGCATACCGACACGTCAATACTCAGGCGCCCCAATCGTAAAGATACTTTGTTTGTGAAAGGATTGGCAGCCAAAGCCAACAGCAATATAACCAAAGCATTTTCGGCCCGGCAACCTGTTCAGTTAGTAAGTAAAAGTCCTTTAGTAATTGTAAAGCCGTGGCATACCAAGCCCGATATCATGAATAATTTTGATGCATCGGATGATTATCTTGATCCTACCTTTGATATTACTATCCATAAAGCCTATAAGGATTTTTATTACTCTTTTGAGATATGTGTTGATGACAAAGGCCAGATGCATTTTACACGGCCGCTGGTAGGGTTCATGGGCGATGAAGGTGCCGAAAAAGCATACATGCAAGCTGCACAAAGTATCATGAACAGTTATTTGCAGTACTATTTAAAAGTTGTACCAGGCAGTACGCTTGGTTTTGTTCATGCCAGTACCGTATCGTTACACGTGGAAGGTAAAGCGGCGGCTAAATAAAATAATAGCCATCATTCGTTATTCATGGTTTTCATGAGTTGTTCGGTAAATAATATAGCGGCTTTTTTGCGGTAAACGCCTTTTTGCCAAAGAATGTAGGATTGTTTTTTTACCTCCTGCCCGGCTATGGGAATGGCAATCAATTTGTCCCAGCCTATTAAAGTTTTTTCGTTCAGGATAGTTGCCCATTCGCCGTCCTGTACCAGTGATAGCAGTGTATGCACATCATTCAGCTCGATCTGGATCTTGGGGCTCATCTTGTGTTTGTAAAACAATTCATTTATAAATGTGCGCGAGCTGAAACCCTTGCCGGGCAGTATCAGCTCAAGCTCGGCCAGTTGCTTCAGGTTTACACTTTTGAGCTGCGCCAGGGGATTGGTTTTAGCAACCGCCATTATAATACTGGAGCTGAACAGGGGCTGCATTTCCAAATCCTCATCGTCCGATTCATTATGATAAGCTACAATCAGATCCAGTTCGGCCAGGCGAAGTCTTTTCTCCAGTTCTACATGATTATCAGAAATGATAGAAATTTTAATGCCCGGGTATTTGGTCGAAAATGGAGCCAAAACCGGGAACAGTGAAGAGGTGAAAGCATAGGATACACCAATGTTTAACTCGCCGGTAGCCGCGTTATTTAATTCGGCGATGGCCTGTTTGCCTTTTTGTACATCCAGGAGCACTTTACGGGCGTGGGTTAAAAATATATGGCCTGCCTCGGTAATGCGTACATGCTTGCCAATGCGGTCAAACAGTAACATGCCCAGCTCTTCTTCCAGCTGTTTAATTTGCTGCGATAAAGTGCTTTGCGTGATGAATACTGCTGCCGCCGCTTCGGTAAAATTCATGGTTTCGGCGGCTTTAACAAAGTATTGCAATTGTCTCAACTCCATAATCAATCGGTTTTACTAATCAATATCATTAGAACAATCTATTTTACAAATATATCATCATTGCCGATATTTGTACCATAAAGAATTTCAATAGTCTTGCATTAAGATCTCCCCTGAAAAGCTTTTGTTATCTGTTACCCCGATGAATGTTTTTCGATCACTAAAGTACCGCAATTTTAAACTGTTTTTTTACGGGCAATCCATATCACTTATCGGCACCTGGATGCAAAAAACCGCCGTTAGCTGGCTTGTTTACCGGCTCACAGGTTCGGCGCTGCTACTTGGTGTAGTTGGTTTTGTGAGTTTGATCCCCTCGTTGATACTGGCCCCTTATGCAGGTAGTATTATCGACAGGCATAACCGCTACCGTATATTGGTGATTACGCAAGTAATATCTATGGCACAGGCCGGGGCACTTGCCTTTATGATCCTGTTTAAATTCTATAATATTCCGGCCATTATAGGGTTAAGTTTGATACAGGGAATTATTAACGCTTTTGATGTTACCTGCCGCCAGGCTTTAATGATGGAGATGGTGGATAACAAGGACGACCTGCCCAATGCCATCGCTCTTAACTCTACCATGAGCAACCTGGCTCGCATCGCGGGCCCTGCCGTAGCCGGTATTGTTCTGGGAGCTTTTGGTGAAGACTTTTGTTTCTTCGGCAACTTTTTAAGCTATATACCGGTTCTTACCTGTTTGTTTATGATGAAGCTGAACACCAGGACTATCGTCCGCTCAGAAAAAAGTATTTGGGTTGAACTACAGGAGGGTTTTAAATATGTATCCGGCGATCGTGACCTGAGCAGCCTCATCTTGATGCTGGGTGTCAGCAGTCTTTTTGTTATTCCTTTTAATACGCTGATGCCCATCTTCGCGAAAGATATTTTTAATGGTGATGCCAAAACCTTCAGCTGGTTTGAGAGTGCGGCTGGCCTGGGATCGGTGATCAGCGCGGTTTACCTGGCTAACTTAAAAAGCAATAAAAATCTTATCAAAATTATGATAACTGCCAGCCTTATTTTCGGGCTCAGCGTTTTGATGGTAGCCTATGCCGGCCGGTTATCCTTCGCCTTAATATTTATGGTGCTTACCGGGGTGGGTATGATGGCACAAACATCGGCCATTAACACTTATATACAAACCCATGCTATCCCGGCCATGCGGGCCCGTGCCATTAGTTACTATGTAATGGCTTACCAGGGCATGATACCTATCGGCAGCTTACTGGTTGGGTGGCTGGCCAGCGGACTTGGCCCAAGGCGCGCCGTTTGTATAGAAGGTATTATAGGCGTACTGGCCGCTGCCCTGTTTGTTTTGTATAAAAGAAGGCAGCAAAAGCTTGAAGCCAGTGTGGATGATAAAGCGATACTGGCCGGATAAAGATATGTTCCTATTATAATATAAAATACGCGAGGCTGTACAGTAAATCAAATTGACGGATCTTAATGTAGTGCCACCTATGAATTGAAATTTAACCGATAATATTTATACCAAAAGTGGGTTTACACTTTTTCTTGATAAAAATACACAATTAATTGATTGTCAAATAAATAGGTCGATGTTAACCCTAAAAAGTGTAAACCATGTAAACCCACTTTTTTTGTTAAGTGAGTTAATGTAACCCAAGGCCGTACATCAATTGATGATGGAGTATCCGGATAGATCAAATAAAAAAGAGGCTGATCATGAATTCATGATATAGCCTCTTTTTTATAGCTACATCTTTAGGCCTATCTCTCTCAGGCGTTCATCCAGGTATTCGCCGGCAGTAATATCCGGGTATAATTTCGGGTGCTCGGCGTTGATACAGGTTTCCAGGCTGGTGAGGTCCATGTCTGATACCGGGTGCAGGAAAAACGGAACCGAATATCTGGAGTTTTTCATCTGCTCGCGCGGCGGGTTCACTACGCGGTGCGTGGTTGATTTAAGTTTGTTATTGGTTAAACGCTGCAGCATATCGCCTACGTTAACCACCAGGTCTTCGCCATGGGCCTTAACCGGGAACCAGGTACCCTCGCGGGTAAGTAGCTCCAAACCATCTGCGCTGGCACCTATCAGTAAGGTGATCAGGTTAATATCCTCATGAGCTCCTGCACGTACCGCGTCTGCAGGCAATGAATCCGGGTCGAGGATCGGGAAATAATGCAGGGTGCGCAGTATGGAGTTGCCATTATGCACTTTATTATCAAAATAAGTTTCCTCTAAATTTAAATAAACCGCTATGGCCCGCAGCAGATGTATCCCTGCCGATTCCAGCTTTTTATAAACCTCACGGGTGGTGGTGTTAAAAGCTGGCAGCTCCTCAACAATCACATTGTCCGGATATTGCTCTTTAATGGGCGAGCCATCGGTAACGGTTTGACCTATCTGCCAGAATTCTTTCAAATCGGGAGTTTTAAAACCTTTAGCGGTCTCCTTGCCTTTGCCCGTGTAACCGCGCTGGCCGGCTAAACCGGGTATTTCGTATTTTTGTTTAACAGCATCGGGTTGCGTAAAAAGATTTTTTACCTGGGCGTAAAGCTCATCTATCAATTCTTTGCTCAGTCCGTGGTTAGTAATAGTTACAAAACCAGTTTCGTTAAATGCTTTACCTATCTCGTCTGAAAATTGTTGACGGTCGGCCGCGCTGCCGTTAATATAATTGTTCAGATCAAGTCTTGGGATATTTACTGTACTCATAATGGTATGGGTTATGAAATGTAAAACTATTTAATTTTTAAGATAGCCTATGCAAGGTATAAATAAAAAATTTCAGAGATGGTTTGTGCTAATTATTCCTATTGTTGCAGGTTAAAACAATTATGCTGTTAAACGTTTTATAATTTGATAGGTCATACCTATATTGATAACGGTATATCCGGTCACATTTTAATCCTGATAAAGATGAAGATTATAAAAAAAATAAGCGGTTTATGTTTAGTAGCATTTTTGATAATGCTCGCCGCTCCAAATAAGGTAAAGGCACAGGAAGGAGAGTATGTATCTGACCAGCAGTTTTATGACGAACTTGACCCTTACGGAACCTGGGTTGATGACCCTACCTATGGTAACGTTTGGATACCTGATGCCGAAGACGGATTCAGGCCCTATGCCACACGCGGGCATTGGGTAATGACAGATTATGGCAACACCTGGGTTTCTGATTATCCCTGGGGATGGGCCACTTTTCACTACGGCCGCTGGCGCTATGATGATTATTACGGATGGGAATGGATTCCGGGCCATGAATGGGCACCAGCCTGGGTAAGCTGGAGAAGTGGCGGTGGTTATTATGGCTGGGCGCCACTAACACCGGGCATCAGCATTAATATTTCATTTGGCAACAGCTATCACGTGCCCGATTACTATTGGGTATGTGCACCGCAAGCCTACATTAACCGCCCTAATATTTACAATTATTATGCACCGCATACCCGGGTGGTTAACATTATACGCAATACCACGGTTATCAACAATACGTATGTTTATAATAATCGTACTTATGTAACCGGTCCGCGGGTAAATGAAGTTAGACAGGTAACCCGTCAGAATGTACAGGTATACCGGGTTAACAACATCAACCAGCCCGGCGCCAGGACAAGCATTACCAATAACAGACTTAATATTTACAGGCCAGAGATAAGAAGAACTGCCGACGCGCGACCAGCACGTGTGGTGAATGCCGCCGAGTACCGTAAGGAAAACCCTAATAATGGTATTGCACACCGCGTAGCCGGACAGGCAACTGTAAACCGCAGCAACGCTGCCCGCCTGGCCGAAATAGCTAAAAGCAATAATGACAGACTGGTAAGAGTAAATAATAACCAGCCCGCAGCTCAACGTACGCAGCAGCCTAATGTAAACCCTGCTGTACAACAACGCCAGCAACAGCAGGCACAACGTCAGCAGCAGGAGGTCCAACGTCAGCAACAACAAGGCCAACGCCAGCAGCAAGACGCTCAGCGTCAACAACAGCAGGCACAGCGTCAGCAACAACAAGTTCAGCAGCAACGCGGCCAGGTTCAACGTCAGCAGCAGGACGTGCAGCGTCAACAGCAGCAGGCTCAGCGTCAGCAGCAAGAAGTTCAGCAGCAACGCGATCAGGCTCAGCGCCAACAGCAGGAGGTTCAACGCCAACAACAGCAGGCACAACGTCAGCAGCAAGAAGTTCAGCAGCAACGCGATCAGGCTCAACGCCAGCAGCAGGAGGTTCAACGCCAGCAGCAGCAGGCACAGCGTCAGCAACAAGAAGTTCAGCAGCAACGTGATCAGGCCCAACGCCAGCAGCAGGAGGTTCAACGCCAGCAGCAGCAAGCTCAACGTCAGCAACAGCAGGCTCAGCAGCAACGTGATCAGGCCCAACGCCAGCAGCAACAGGTTCAACGCCAGCAACAACAGGCTCAGCAGCAACAACAAGCCGCCCAGCGCCAGCAGCAGGAAATGCAACGCCAACAGCAGCAAGCTCAACGTCAGCAACAGCAGGCTCAACAGCAACAACAAGCCGCCCAGCGTCAACAACAGGCTGCACAGCGTCAGCAACAGCAGCAACAACAACAGGCGCAACGCCAACAACAACAGCAGCAGCAGGACGAGGCACACCGCACCAGGCCATAAGCTTTTTGCCTGGTTAATATAACAGTAACAGATATTTATAGCACATATAAGCCGGTAACGGTTTATATGTGCTATTTTTATGCTTCCTATTTTACACCTTTATGAAGAATTTTTTTCCTGCCTGCTTGATGATCGCTTTGTTATCGCTTTTACACCCTCTTAATGGAAAAGCCCAGACCACACAAAAAGCGGTCGACAAAAAAGCAAGCCAGATTAATTTTATTGAAAACTCCTGGGGCGAAGCCTTAAAGCAAGCTGCCGCTAAAAAGAAATATATTTTTGTAGATGCCTACGCCACCTGGTGCGGACCCTGCAAAATGCTTAAAGCAACCACCTTTAAAAATAAAGATGTAATAGCCTTTTATAACAGCAAATTTATCAATGTAGCTATGGATATGGAAAAAGGCCAGGGCCCGGAGCTTGCCGCTCAATGGGGTTTACAGGCTTATCCTACCCTTATTATTTTTAACGCCAAAGGTAAACCCGTTTATGGAACGGTAGGTTTTATAAAGCCTAATGACCTGATTAAATTTGGTGTACAGGGCTTAAATAAATAGTAAAAAAGCAAAAGAGGCCGTTTACAACATTGCAAACCGCCTCTTTAATCTTTATATGGTGCTTAAATTAAGCCGACTTAACGATAAAGCTTCCTGAGAGTATAGTTAAAACCTGATCCATGCTTAAAGCTTCGTCAAACGCTGCTGTGGCCACGGCAACCGAAGTAGTGTTGCCTCCTGTTGCATTTTTCAATGTAGTAACATCAACCCCGCCCTGTGATACATTTTGCTCGCCATCGTAATTAGCGTTTACAAGCGCTACACCGGTATCATTACCTAAAGTTGCGGTGCTGGTGATCCATGGTGTTTGCCCACGGATAGAACGGATGGCCGATGCATGGCGTGCTTCTACAGCGTGGATACCTAAAGCCGCTGTTAATACGGTTTGATATAAGCCGGCTTTTACACCTTCGGCAGCTGCTTTGTTGGCCAGTATATTAGCCGCCTGTCCTTTATAAGCACGTACGCCGGTATCTTCAAATACCTGGGCTACGGCCAAAAAGGTTTGATAGTTGGTTAATACATCGGCAAATGGTCCGCTGCCGGTACCACCACCTGCTGTTAAATCAAATTGCGGTGCCGTTACGGGGGTAGCGCCCAACGAAGTAATTACGCCTTTAAGAAAGGTTACGTGGTTATTTTCGTCGGTAGTTACCTGGTTAAAATAATTGGTGGCAGCTGCGGCGGGTATTAATGCCGTGCCTTTGGCTTTACCTTGATTATAAAAGTATGATTCCAGGTACTCCAGTGTAAGCGCGTAATTCAATATGGCCACTACAGATGGTGTTGCTGTGCTTTGCGCATATGCTTTTTTAAATATAGTACCAACAGCAAATGGCATAGCGGCCAGAGCTACTTTTGAACCAAAGCTGGTAATATTTTTGATCACGTCGCGGCGTTCGCTTATGCGGCCGTAAACTTCCGGATCAACATTTTCAATTTCTTCTATGATGTTAAATAAATTCATGATGATGGGGTTTTAAACGGATGCGTAACCGTAGTTTACTGCTGTAACCTTAGTTTTTAAATACATATTGGCTATTTTAAGCACATCAGCTATAGATGCAGCTTTGTTGATGCTGGTAGTAGGATCAACTACATCGGCCCCGGCAAAAGAGCCAGGAGTAACCAGGTTGCGGATCAAAGCGGCATGACGGGCCTCTACCGAAACAATTTTACCTGCTATCAGCAAATAAGCCGGGGTGGTGATCAGGTAGCCTGCGCCGTCATAAGCACTAACACCGGTATCTTCAAATGCTGCTGCTGCTGCCAGTACGCTGGCACGGCTGCTAAAGTTGATGGCAGAAAAATCGGGTGTTAAAGCCGGAATGGCGTTTACCCCAAGCGCTGCTTTAAAAAATTCACGGTGCAAAACCTCATGATCACGGATATCAGTCAGCAATGCCGTTTCTGATGAAGTGATGCCGCTGTACGGGGTAGCTGCTACCTGAAGGTAAAAGGCGGCTTCTAATTGCTCCAGGGCATAGGCGTAGTTTAAAATAGCTAAGTCTCCTTTTGCACCAAGATCAATACCATTAGTTGGTGGATTGATCTTATGATCTTTGTGGCAGGAAGCAGCAGTAGCCAATAAGCCTACCGAAGCAACTCCAACACCAGCATAACGCAGAAACGACCTCCGGGCCATATTTGCATTGAGCATGCTTTCTTGTGAGTCTGTTTTCATAGAAATTAATTTTTTTGAAGTTTTAATTAGTTTTGTTTTGTAGATGATATACGCCCATTTCTGTACCCCGGATTGTCAATACTGATAAATAATCCACTCTTAATTAGAGTAACTTTACTTTAAATTAATTCCAGGCCACCCTCGCGGCTAAGAATCAAACTAAATTAAACAAATCAGGAATATAAATTAATTAATAGGGCTTGCCAGTTATTTGAGTTGTTGTGGAGTATCAATAAGCTACCGATTGATATGTGGGTATTGATGATCAATAAACCAATACTTTTTAAAATGAAAAAGCTGTGTTGAGGTTTGTTAAGAAGTGTTAAAACAGGTGGTTTTGAACATGTTTTTAGCAGTTTTAACGCTTCTTTGGTAATTTTTTATGCGGGAAATTGTTAAAATTAAAGCTTTAAAAAGTTTTTCAGATCCAGTGGTTTTGCCGGAGGATAAATAAAAAGGCCGAAAAACTCTCGCAGTGTTTCGGCCCTACATCTACCTATGAAAAACAACCCTTTTAGAAGGGCAATAAACTTAATTCAAATGCAATGCCAATTGCTTATTAGCTACAATTTAAGCAAGTAAAAGGCAAATTTGGGCATTGTTTATCAAGGGTTTGTAGAAAATACTTCCCAATGTGTGGGCGGGTTACCCGGCAGTTAATAGCTGATGATCAACAAAATATAAATAACAACTTTAGAAACCATACCAACATATCATTGTTAATTACTTATGGAACATAACATTTACTTACTGGCAACCGACCCTAAGAACCCCTGCCGGGATGTTATACACTCCAGGGATACCCGCTTAAAGGTGAGGGTTTATTGCCTTGATGAAGAAACATTTAGGCCCGATGATAACGAAGTGCAGTTATATGGGTATGCCAATAGTAAATTATTAGCCTTTGAAACCATTGATATTGCTGCAGAAGATGCTATTGACCTGGTTGGTGCCATAAGATGGTATGCCAGTTATATCCAATACCCACATATGGAAATTTTGCCTGAAGACCCCCGCCCGCGGCGAAATAATATAGCTATGTAAAGTCTAAAAAGGCTGTCTGGTAATTTTTATGATTAATAATCAATGCTTTAATATAATTTTTAAATTTTTTTTTGACGAATAGATCAGAACTTCTATATTTGCAGACCCAAAAGCAAGGGAGTTTAGCTCAGCTGGTTCAGAGCATCTGCCTTACAAGCAGAGGGTCACTGGTTCGAACCCAGTAACTCCCACGAAAGCCCAACAGAAATGTTGGGCTTTTTTCTTTATCTTCTATCATCCTGGTTCGCCGGTTTCCCCATCACACAAAAATTAATCCTCAAATACAACCTGTTTAATTTTTGCCTATTTTACCCGAACAATGTCCCAAACCTCAGTTTATCTCAAATCAAAAAGCCATTATGAGATCCTCGACGGATTACGTGGCGTGGCTTCTATCCTGGTAGTTGTATTTCATGTATTGGAAACCTACTCCGGTGATCGGTTTCACCAGATCATTAATCACGGCTATCTGGCGGTCGATTTCTTTTTCTTATTGTCGGGTTTTGTAGTGGCTTATGCCTATGATGACCGCTGGGACAAAATGACTCAGTGGGATTTTTACAAACGCCGCCTTATCCGCTTACAACCCCTGGTAATTGTAGGTACCATTATTGGCGCATTGCTTTTTTACTTCCAGGGCGGAGCGGCGATGCCGCTGGTTGCCTCAACTCCCGTTTGGAAGCTGCTGCTGGCAACGGTGGTTGGTTTTACCATGATTCCGCTGCTGCCATCCATGGATATTCGCGGATGGCAGGAAACATACCCGCTGAACGGTGCCGCATGGTCACTTTTCTTTGAATATGTTGCTAATATTCTTTACGCGGTATTCATTCGCCATTTTTCCAAAACGGTGCTTACCATATTTGTGATATTATCGGCCTGCTGGCTTGTTGGCTTTTTGGTATGGGGGCCCCAGGGCGATGTTATTGGCGGTTGGTCCATTGATAAAATCCAGCTAAATATTGGCTTTCTACGTTTGCTTTACCCGTTTTTCGCGGGCGTATTGTTAATGCGAATGGGCAAGCTGATCCATATTAAAGGCGCGTTTGCCATTTGCAGTTTATTGATCATTGTTTTTTTATCTGTACCCAGGATCGGGGGCGCCGAACATTTGTGGATGAATGGTATCTATGAATCGTTTGTGATCATCGTTATTTTTCCGCTTATTGTAGCTATTGGCGCAGGCGGCAAGTTGGTCAGCAAAAGTTCCATCAAAGTTTGTAAGTTTCTGGGGGCCATATCCTACCCGCTTTATATCACCCATTACCCGCTGATGTATTGGCACATCGCGTGGGTAAACAATAATAAAGTGCCCATGGCCCAGGGCCTACTGGTAGGCCTGGGATTGGTCATTATCGCCATAACCATAGCATGGCTGAGCCTGAAATTTTATGACGAGCCCCTGCGCGAATGGCTTAGAAAACGTTTTCTGGTGAAAAAGGCGGGTAAGGAGTAATCGGGTATAAATTAAAGAGCAGAATAAAACACAATATTAGTGCACCAGCAAGGGTGTGCGCTTGTGAAAGTATGCGAAAACTGACAATAATATTAAATATTTGGAAACATAATATCTGTTTGGTTAAATTTAAACTAATAATTACCAAATTATAAACCAAACAAGAGAGATGAAAAAATTAATTGAAAAAGCTTCTGCCTTTCAGAAGGGAAAAATGCTTACAAGAGAGGAATTAAAAAATGTTACCGGTGGCATCACTCTGCCTCCTTTATGTTTTAGATGCTGTCCGGATGATCCTTGTTCTCCAATACGTCATGTATGCCCACTTGTACTATGCGGAGAAATATAGATAACAGTATTATCCTATGAAAATTCTGGAGCCAGGGGTCTATAGCGGGCGGTTTTACCATAATACTTAACCCGATAGGCTTACCAAACCAGGACTAATGTATTTTAAAAAGAGCCTTTAACGAAAGTTAAAGGCTCTTTTTATTCAGTGGTTCAATGAGATGTTCTGAATCCTCCTGGTGCTGCATCAGGAGGGCTCCGGGTGATGGAGCGGTTTATTTCTTCTTTATTGTTTTAGGGTCGATAACTTTATCCTCGTCTATTGTTGCCCAGTCTTGAAAATATTGGTTTTTGGTTATGCCCAGTTCGCCGCCCTTCGCCTGCTTTTTGGCCAGGCGCGCAAAGATAACCGGGTGCGACAGTGTAAATTTATAATGGCCCGCGGCTTCCCGCGCAACTTTAACACTGACAGAGGCGCTATCCAGGATCTTAGCGGCCACGGTTGAGCCCTTCCATCCGAATTTAGCATCGATGGCTGTTTTGGATGTATCGTTTAGTGTGATGTCGACATCCATGGTGGTGAGTACGCAATCGCCTACTATCAGCACCATTTGCCCGCTGTTATACAGCAGATATTGACGGGATGTTTTATCGAGCTTATTCAGATAATCCTGCATGGGTGCTTTTCTCAACTGGCGGATGTAAACCGGCCCCAGGGTTAGTTCGAGGTGTTTTATATTGTTTTTGTTATAGCTGCTGCTCAGGCCAACAATGCTCATGATCTTGGGCAGAATGAGGTTTAAGCCCACCTGATTGCTGACATCTTCGCTCAGGGTAACCTTTCTGCCATTGTCGCCGCCGGCCGCGAACCCGTTCATCGAGAGCCAGGTATCATCTGTTGATTTTGGGGATACCGCACCAATGCAGTTATACATATCGCATTCAAAATTATCCGGATCCGTGTTCTTTTTGTAGGTAGTGATCAGTCCGTAGTTATCCGTCGGGTTGTCGAAAAACTGGAAGCCTCGCAAGTCTTTGCCAAATTCCTTTTTAACTGCGTCCATCAGCATTTTGTTATAATTCTGTGCCTGAACAAAGCCGGCAGTCATCGCAAAGACAACTGTCAGGCCGATTTTAATTGTTTTTTTCATGATTGGAAAGTATGATAAGTTGTTTAAATTTTGAGCTGAATGCTTCCTGGCTTTGGATAACCTCCGGGCCTTTGCTGGTGACAAAGGATACGGCTATCTCTTTAAAATTAGCAGGCTGCCACCAGGGCATCATTTCTGTGAATTTATAAAAGCGCCCGTCCACGCAAGCGAAACCACAAACACCGTCTGTTGCTTCACCATCGGCATCTACGGAACGGCGTCCGAAAGGTGTTCGTTTAAATTTTGATGATCCGATACCGGCGTCAGAAAGGGAGATAGATTTGAGCGGAAGTATTTCGCCCGAAACCGTTTCTACATAATTTCCGGGTTGTAAGAGCTTCAGCATGTTAAGGCTGCCTGCCGATTCGAATTTGCCAATGAATTCCGGATCAATGTCTGTGGCCAATAATACGCGCATGCGTGTTTCTGCCGCGTTGATGTTCATTTTTTTGGAGCGCCAATAGGCTTTGGCGATATAGATTTTGCCGGCAACGTCGGGCGTGGCAAAACTGGTACCAGTATCTGTGGGCATTATGGTACGGCCGGCCCAGCCTACCCCAAGGCCGGTGGTGGTGATGTGTTTACCATATGAACCGGAGTAAACACCCTTGGTTAAGCGATTACCGATGATCAATGCACCGTCATCCGCGTAAGAGTTAAAGTAATCATTGATGGGTTGGATGCTTCCTACCAGCAGGTCTTTTTCAACCAGGATATCTCTTATCTTATGTTCAATCTCCCCATCTTCATTAAGGCCCGCGGTAACCAGACTGGTCACGGGGGCTGTATACAAGCGTGGCAGAATGCCCTTCAGTTCCATATCGGCCCAGAAAGAACTGGAGATAACGTCGGGCGTATCCCGGTAATAATAGCCAAAAAGCGCGTGCAGGTAAACTTCGGGTATACAATCCTGGCACTGGGCATATGCGTACTTTGATACATCGATGCCCTTGAGCTGATTGAGTTCATGCTGTATCTCCAGGGACGGTAGTTTATTGGACGGAGTGCCATCGACAGCATAATATTTTTTGATAAGCTCCTGGCCAAATTCCACATTGTCGAAATAGTTGATCGGGATTTTGTGAATGCGCAGGCCTGTCGTATCCAGACCATATGCCGCGAAGCGGGCATTGACAACATCCATCACTTTTTCACCATGTTCTGAACCGGCGTTAAAATTATCGAATACATAATAAGTTCCGAAATTGTCCTTACCTAAGCCGTTCAGTAGGCGGGCAACGGTAGAATCGACAATTGGGGTATGCGTTAATTCGCGTCTGACAGAAGACTTGCGCTCCGGGAACCGTACCGTGGAAATGTGAACACTGTCAAGAGTGACGATGCCCGTGCCGTAGAGGGAACGGTAAAGATTTTTGGATAGCATAGATTTAACCACCGTAAGGTCTTCAGGGCTGAGCTTGAAGGCCGACAATCCGCCTTCCCTAAAATTTACATCGGTTTTAGCCATCCGGAAATCGGAATTGGCTGCGGATGCCGTGCTGAGGATATAAGATTGTTTGATGTACGGGTCAAAAAACTGGGCCAGGGTATCCTTACTGCCGGGCACCTGTTTAATCGGCAGGCGCAGCAACTTGAAACTTTTACCCGCTACAAGCGTATTTTGCGCGTCGAGCCCGTTCAGGTCTTTCAATACCCCAATAAGAGCCTGGTGGGAATGGTTATTCACCTCCGCAACCACATCATAATAGCGCTTGATTAATTTGCTGATGTTATCGTTAGGCTGAATGGTGACGGTCTTATAAAAGTCGTTCCTTTTGGCTATCTCTCCAAATGCTCTAATGAAGGTGGCCTTGGTTTGGGGAGTCATTTGCGACCAGTCAATATAAAAAATCGTACTGTCGCGGGCGCTGTTAAAAAGCGTGGTATCCCTTGGCTGTTGTTGTGCCGCCGAAGCACGTCCGGGCATGCCAACAAGCATGAACAGGACAAGCAGGGTGATTACATGTCTCATATAATGTGATAAGTGGTTTCACCCACAATATCGAAATTTAAATGCTGCAAATCAATAGTTTAGGTATTATTTAATCTGCATGTTGCCCGCAGCGTTCGGAGCGGTCCGGATACCCTGGTTTTGGATAAGGAGATGCCGGACTGCTGTGTGTGTAGCAAGGGGATATTAACACGGCATTGGGTGCCGAAAAAGACCGTTTATAAATTTCAACAAGCTTTATGTAAACTTGTATATTTGGGCTTAACCGCATCCTATGAAAAAAGTCTTTATCACGTTACTCGCCGTTTTTTATTTAGCTTCTAATGTCTTTGCGCAAAAATTCAGCGTTAGTTTTCCCGACAGCTTATTAAAACAATCATTCAGCGGTAATATCCTGCTGTATCTGTCAAAAGACAGCAAAGACCCCAAGAGCGGTACGGCAGGTTTGGATATATTTCCCTGTTACCGAGTGTACGTTAAAAATATTAAACCCGGGCAGGCCGTTATCATTGGTGATAAGGCCATTTCTTACCCGGTTGCCATTTCAGATATGGAACGAAACAGCTATTATATACAGGCTGTGTGGGACAGGGACCTGGGGGGGCGCTCCATAGGCAACAGTCCGGGCAACTTGTACAGCGCGGTTCAGAAAATTAGGCTAACAAAAAACTATAATCAGCTGATCCCGCTTAAGGCGACGAAAGTTGTTCCTGAACCGGTTTTTAAAGAAACACAGTTTGTTAAGGAGCTGAAAGTAAATTCGGCATTGCTTAGTAATTTTAGTCATCGCCCTACGACTATTGCCGCGGCCGTTATTTTACCGAAACAATATTTTAATGAGCCTAACCGGAAATTTCCGGTGCGGTTTAACGTTTCGGGTTATGGTGGCGATTACCAACGTTATTCTGGCAGTGCCGATCCTTCCCCGGCTATGGATACTACCGCGGTTATCGTGGTATATCTTGATGGTAACTGCCGCCTGGGGCACAGCGTATACGCCAACAGCGACAACAATGGTCCCTGGGGCGATGCTTTGACCACAGAACTGATTCCGCAACTGGAAAAAACCTATCGCTGTAATGGCGCGAGGTTGCTGAACGGGCACAGCAGCGGCGGCTGGACGGTTTTATGGCTGCAAACACATTATCCGAAGGTGTTTGATGCCTGCTGGTCGAGCTCACCAGATCCGGTCGACTTTCGCAGTTTCCAGCGGGTGAACCTGTACGAGCATCAGAATATGTATTATGGAAAAGATAGCACGCTCAACCAAACCGGAACAATTGCCGGTTTTTTCCCATGGTTTAATATGCGGGATATCTATACGATGGAGCACGTAATTTATCGCGGTGAGCAAATGCATTCATTCGATGCCGTATTCAGCGAAAAAGGCAGTGACGGTGAGCCCCGTCGGATCATTAATTATAAAACCGGCGAAATTGATGCAGCCGTTTTTGAGCACTGGAAAAATTACGATATCTCCTTATATCTCAGAACCAACTGGGACAAAATCAAAGGCGACCTGGATGGTAAAGTGCGCGTTACCGTTGGCGAACAGGATAACTTTTTGTTGAACTACGCAGTAAAATTATTGGACGGCGAAATGAAAAAGCTAAACTCATCATTTGTTTTTGGCTACTACCCCGGCGACCATTTTACCGTGTCAACCCCCGAAGTGCGCGCGCTGGGCAACCAGTTCCTGGAAAAAAAATACCAGGAATGGCTGGCTAAGCATCAATAATGCCTTTGGCAGGTGCAGGTGTATCGCATGTGCATCTGATGTATAATGATTTGGATATGAAAAGGGCACACGCGACACGCGTGCGCCAGCAAAAGGTAATATTATTGTTTTTAATAATATATTTGTATTGAACAAGTACCTAATATGCCGACGTTGCAAACTCAGATTTATAGGACGAACAAGGTATTCGTTCCTGGTGGCTTACCTAAATTGACTTATAACCCTAGAAATTCGTTAGAACTAGAGAAACATTTGCAGAAGGCGAATGATAATTTATGTAAGCTAGTCATGGTAACTGGCTCTACCAAATCGGGCAAAACTGTACTCACAAAGACTGTGTTTGATAAAGGCAAATCCGTTTGGTTCGACGGAGGCGCATTTTCAACAGAAGATGAGTTTTGGAATGACGTAGCTGACCAATTAGATTTAAGTATTGGTGAAAGCAATACACAAACAGAGGGATCGACAAATAGTATAGCTATAGCAGCAGGAGTACAGACATCTTTATTTCCGATTAAAGGTAAAATTGATGGTTCTAAGACCAACGGGACAACGAATTCTAATTCTATAACAAAAACTGCTAAAAGATCTGCTAAGGGCTTAGTCATAGAAGCATTAAATGAGCGTCAAACCCCGTTGGTTATAGACGACTTTCATTACATCCCTCGGGAGAGTCAAGGTAATATCGTCCGTGCTTTAAAAGCTGTAATTTACGAAGGAGCACCTGTTATATTCCTTGCAATTCCCCACCGTCGATTAGATGCTGTTAAGGTAGAGCGAGAAATGACTGGTCGAGTTGAAACTATTCAAGTTCCTGCATGGGAAGCAGAAGAGCTATGTGCAATTGCGCGAGTAGGGTTTCCACTATTAAACCTGAAAGTATCTGATACTATAATTGATTCATTTGCTAGCGAAGCAATCGGTAGCCCTCACCTAATGCAGGAGTTTTGCCGAGAACTCTGCTTAACTAATCAAATTGAAGAAACAGTTACGACTGAATTGGTAATAGGAACGGCATCTATGGATGAACTATTTAAAAAAGTGGCGGTCGGCACTGGTAAAATTATGTTTGACAAGTTAAGCAAGGGGCCTAGACAACGATCTGATAGAATTCAAAGAACATTAAAAAATGGACAGCAAACCGATATTTACGGATTAGTTCTCCGGGGGTTGGCGGAGTTAAAACCAGGCATGGAACGAGTAGATTATGAGGAATTGCGCACGAAAATGCGAGATCTA
Organism: Mucilaginibacter sp. 22184; assembly: GCF_052045695.1. Lineage (NCBI taxonomy): Bacteria > Pseudomonadati > Bacteroidota > Sphingobacteriia > Sphingobacteriales > Sphingobacteriaceae > Mucilaginibacter > Mucilaginibacter sp. 22184. The sequence continues at coordinate 361,893 of NZ_JBQEPI010000001.1, read as the reverse complement.
ACTGAAAAGCCTCCTGCTGCTCATGAAATCTCAAGGGTTTTGGAGCACATGTCTAACATCGCATCTTCTGATGAATCGTCTACGCCTGTTCTTGATTGGGAGAAAGAAGATAGGATATTACACATAACAGATCCCTTTTTCGCATATTATCTTCGATGGGGAATTGATATTACACCTCGTTAAATAAAAATAACTGTCCCGCTTGTGGTAATATATAATTGAACATGTGCGGCTATTACTAATCATAGAGGCCACAAGCGGGATGCTTGCGTAGTGGTACCCCATGACAGCATCTGTACTGAGGGATCCTGAAACAAGTTCAGGATGACTAGAGCTTTATTATTTTAGTGTGTTTAGCCGGGCGATAAGATACGATCGGTCTATTCGCAGAAACTCTTGGGCTTCCCAATAATAGGGGCGTATTACCCAATCATTTTGGCCTGGGGTAAAGCCTTGGTAACGATGTGTTCTATCTGGCTGAGTTGTTCGGCGCTCAGGCGGTTTAAATTTTCCTGGCTCAGGATGGTATTGTTGATCTGGATATGGTTGTTCTGGCTTTTTACAACCTGTTGTTTACCGGAAGCGCCAACGGTTTCCAGGTAAAGCTTGGCCGCCCGGATATCGCCCTTAGTGGCAGACTGGAATACTTTGGCCATTAACCTGGGAGCCATCATTTTAAACTGTTCTATTTGCTCGGCATGCCCGGGATGGCTTTGGTATTCTTTTAAATGTTTGCTGATGGTTTGCCGGCTTAAACCGGTTTCTTCGGCCAGCTGATTTCTGGTGGGCATGCTGCCGTGCTCTTCGGTGAACCTTGAAATGGCATCGGTGATGGCCTGGTGGTTATACTCCCAAACCTGCTGATTGCTATCCAGCATAATTGGTTCTATTTTTTTCAGAAAATCATCCCGTTCCGTATCCCTTAAATTTTGCAGCATTTTGGTACAGACCACTCCTAAATATTGCCGTTCTGCCAGATCCAGGTTATCCAGATCATTTATCGTAATGGTTTCCAGAGCCATCAGGGCGGTGATCTTTTTCTCACTGTTTGTTAAAGTTAATTGCTGTGTTTTCATATTGCATTGGTCTTTTTATTTTTTATAAATATAAGCAATTTAATTTAAAAATGCTAAAAATATTAGTAATTCGATGGTGCTTGTAAGTTGTAAAAAGTGGGTTTACATAAATTCGGGCTTTTTACCCCAAAAATGAAATTAATTATTTGACTATTAAATAGTTATAAAAATGTTAACCCAAAAAAGTGTAAACCCATGTTAACCCACTTTTGGCCTACTTAGGGCTTCTTGATGTGATTAGGTTAAGGCGTTTTGCAAACCCCATAGGGGTTTAAAGCTTTGTAGGAAAAAAGGAGGCTTATTCAGTGCCATAGGTACTGAACTCCGGTTGCATACCTGCGGCATGCTAAATATTATACTTTGTTTACTACAAAGCTTTAAACCTGCCGGGTATCTTTACTTAGTTATACACATTTAACATTTACTTCATGGTTGGCCCTGGAGTAAAAATAGCCGGAAGTGCCTCATTTTAAGTATAAAGCCCAATAAGGTATGCAGAAGCTTGTATGGTGAGTTATAAACATTGCCGTTTGGGTTTTTAACATATCAAAAACCTTAATACATCCTTAACCTACAGACAATGTATGGGCTATTATTTTAGCGGCGGAAAAAATCTACCTGGCTTTAATACTATAATTAACAAACGCGCTCCTGCCGTGCGCCTGTTTCTCTTCACAAAAAGCTACGCGTAGCGAATACAAAAGCGCTTTTCCACTTAATTCAGAAATTTATTTATAAAACTTACCGATGGAGGATAAAATTTGAAGATATAAGCCAGAGCCGGATGCAAAAAAGAGCGGGCTGTTCCACCAACCCACTCCCACTAAGCCATCAATAATTCATGATTATGCAAACCGACAAACCATTAAAAAGCTATGCGCAATTCTACAAAAAGAAATGTATTAAAACCACTATTCACTTTCTCTCACCTTATTTTTACAATCATTATCCTGCTGTGTTCCAGCACGCAAATTACCAGGGCGAAGGGTACCCTGCTACACCATTCAAGCCATATAACAGGCACCGGTTATTTAACCGAAGATAATGGCCACCTGGAAGGCAAGGTGCTGGACGAAAAAGATCTGCCGCTTATTGGCGTTACCATCCAGGTACGGGAAAGCGGCTCCAACGAGCTCAAAAAAACAGGCACCACTAACATCGACGGTACTTTTAGTATCAAAAACCTGGTAGCGGGTAAATCGTATGACCTTACCTTTAGTTACATGGGCTTTGATAAGCAAACCATTACCGGTGTGCAAGCCAGCAGCGGTAATATGCTGCATGTAAAAATGGTGCCATCGCCTACCAGCCTCAATGAGGTGGTGGTAACGGCCCTGGGTGTAAAAAAGGGCGCCAACAAAATTGGTTATGCCACGCAGGAAGTTAAAGGCGACGAGCTGGTAAAAGCCCGCGACTCCAATCCGATAACCGGTTTAACCGGCAAGGTGGCAGGCTTATCTGTAGCGATGAATGCCGAGCTATTGGGCCCGCCATCGGTATCGTTACGTGGCAACCAGATCACCCTTTATGTGGTTGATGGTATCCCCATCAGTTCAGATACCTACAACCTTAATCCGGATGATATTGAGAGTTATACGGTACTTAAAGGCCCTGCAGGTGCGGCGCTTTATGGCAGCCGGGCTCAATATGGTGCTATATTGATAACCACCAAAAAAGCCGGGAAAGACAAGGGCTTTGTGGTGGAATTCAATTCAACCAACTCCATGGATAAAGGCTTTATTGCCGAACCTAAAACCCAGCATGATTATGGCGGCGGTATGTACGGTCAGTACGCTTATGCCGATGGTTTTGGCGGGGGCTTGCAAGATGCGCAATACCAGTTATGGGGCCCCAAATTCAGGGGACAGCTTATTCCGCAATATGATGGCCTGTATACGCCCGATCAAACCTATACCACCAAATTTGGCGATCTCACCTATATAGGGCATATCAAACCAACGCCATATGTTAACAGGGGTTATGTGGATGGCAAAAACAACCTTGACCGTTTTATCCAGGCGGGTTATCAAACTACCAACAATATTTCCCTTTCGGCCACAGGCGAAAAATACGCGGCCCGTTTCTCGGCGTCGGAGTCAAACCAGCGCGGTATAGTGCCCAACACCGGTCTTAATATTTTTAACTTCAGCACTAATGCCAGTTACCAGCTTTCCAAAAGACTGACTTTTAATGCCGATCTGAACCTGACCAAAACCTATTCAAACAACGTACCGGATGTAACCTACGGGCCAAACAGTTTGATCTATAACCTTTCGGTATGGACGGGTGGCGAATGGGATGTTAATGCCCCCGATATCAGGAATATATGGGCACCCGGTAAAACAAACCAGGTTGCTATATTTCCGGAGCACGTACACTATAACAACCCTTGGCTGATGGTGGAAGACTGGACCCGGAGCCATGACAAGACCGATATTAACGGCTATTTATCCTTTAACTATAAGCTCGATGAGCATTTGAATATTACCGGCCGTTCGCAGATCACTACCTACTCTTTATTGAGGGCCGAAAAAATGCCGTGGGGCGCTTTTACTTACGCCCGTACTTTAGGACAGGGTGATTACCGCGAAGACAGAAGAAATCTGTTTGAGAACAATACCGACGTATTAGTGAACTATAACTATAATGCCGGTATCATTAATTTCTCGGGTTTGGTAGGCGGTAGTATGCGTACTTTCAACTACAACTCCAACTTTACCTCTACCGATTACCTGATCGTACCGAATGTTTACAATTTCAACAACTCCCTCAATACGCTCATGGTTAATAATTTTAGTTCGAACATGCGTGTGTTGAGTAGTTATGCCTCGTTGGATGCCTCTATCGGTCAGTATGCTACCATCTCTGGAACAGCCCGTATCGATAAAACATCGGCCCTTCCCGAAGGTAACAACAGCTATTTTTACCCCAGCGTATCTGCCGCCTCGGTAATTACAGATTATATTAAGCTGCCCGAGCTGATATCTTATTTCAAGATACGCGGATCTTTTGCCACCGTACGTGCCGATGCTACTTCAGCAACTATTGGTGCTACGCCATTTAACGTGTTTACACAACTAAACGGCTCAACGGCCAACAGCTTAAACTCTGCATTTTCACAATATGGCAATAATTATCTGAGCCCGTACGGTGGTCCGGATTATTCGCTACAGCCGGTGTTCTCAACCAGCAAAATATATAACAATACACCTGCTGCATCATCGCCACAAAACATTTACCAGGAAAGCATCAAGCCGTACAACCGTAAAAACTTTGAGGAAGGTTTTGATATCCGCGTACTGAAAAACAGGTTGGGGCTGAGCACCACTTTCTTCCAGTATATCGATGGTCCGCAGATCCTGGCTAACGCTATTTCGCCAACCTCGGGTTATACCACTTATTACATTAATGCCCTAAAAACGCGTAAAACAGGCTTGGAGCTTACGCTTACGGCTACCCCAATAAAAACGTCAAACTTTTCATGGAATGTGATGAGCAACTGGTCTACCTATACCGAAAGGTACCTGGAGTTACCTCCTGGACAAACCTACTATAACACATTCTTCCAGAAAGGCGACAGGACCGATAAATTGTACGGTTCGGCATTTGTACGCTCCCCGGACGGACAGATCGTTTATGACGCGGGTGGTAAGCCATTAAAAAACCCGATCAACCAGTTCCTGGGTTACATGAATCCTGATTTCGTCTGGTCGGTAAGTAATAGTTTCCGGTATAAAAATTTCAGCTTCAGCTTTCAATTTGACGGCAGCGTAGGCGGCAAGATATCTGATCGCTTATACTCGCTTACCATGCAGGGCGGCGCCAACATAGCAACTGTTGAAGGTGCTATAGGAAAATCACGTCTTGATGACGATACCAATGCAGGTGTTGCGGCTTATAAAGGTACCTATGTAGGTAATGGGGTACAAGTATCAAATGGCGCGGCTATTAAGTATGATAATTTTGGCCATATTACCAATTACAATCAGCTTCAGTTTGCACCCAACACGGCTACCAGTACGGTACAAAGCTGGGCCACGCAATACTATGGCCAGGTACAGGAAGGCTCATTGGTAAGTAAAACCTATGCCAAGCTGCGCGAAGTACAGATAGGCTACGACTTTCCGAAAGAGTGGTTAAGAAGCAAACTGATCAAAAAGGCTTCCATAACCCTGGTTGGCCGAAATCTGCTATACTTCTATGCCGACAATAAGTACAAGGGTATTGATATCGAGCAGTTCAACACGCCAATTGCTACATCAACCCTGCAAACGCCAACCACACGCCGTTATGGTGTTAACCTGAATGTTGTTTTTTAACAAGATGCGCACAATGAAAATAAATATAAAAAATGCGTTGCTGCTACTGGCAACAATAATTACCATAGTATCCTCGGGTTGTAAAAAGGACTTTACCGACAGGTACCTGAACAAGAACAAGCCAACCAGTGTACCGCCATCATTATTACTGAATAACATATTGAACAGCATGCTGGAGGCACCGGGTGGTCAGCTTGATCGTACCAATCAATATCAGTTACAGAACAATTCTTATTTTGGTAACAACCAGTATAACTTTGGTCCGGGCAGCAATTACTATCCTACGTTAACTGATGTAACCAATATGGAAAATGCCGCGGTAACACCTACTGCGGGCAACAACAACGCCTATCACGCGCTGGGTAAGTTTTTCAGGGCATACTTTTTTACCAAGATGAGTTTGCAGATGGGCGATATACCCATGACCCAGGCACTACAGGGTGATAAGTTGCTTACACCGGCTTATGATCCGCAAAAAACTGTTTTTCTGAATAGTTTAAACCTGCTTGAAGAAGCCAACAACGACCTGGCAGCACTGATAAAAACCAATGTTGGTGGGTTAAGCGGCGACATTTATTTTTCGGGCAACTTGCTGGCCTGGCAAAAGGTAGTGAATACCTATCGCTTAAGGCTATTGATACACCTGAGTAAAAAAACAGCGGATGCCGATTTAAAAGTTGCTCAACAGTTTACACAGATCCTGGCCGATCCGGTTAAATACCCTTTGATGCTGAGCACCGCCGATGATCTTAAATATGTTTGGCTTAACCCAACCAACAGGTATCCGCTAAACAAGGAAACCTTTGCTAATGGCGCTTTAAACAACAGTGCCGATACTTACGTAAGTTTGCTTACTGCCAATAAAGATCCGCGCGTATTTGTAACTACCGATCCGGCGCCGGGTTTGGTAACAGCAGGCGGCAGCCCTACTGATTTCTCATCCTTCCAGGGTGGTAATATCGGTTTAGATATGGGTGTATTGGCCAGCCAGAATGGTGGCGGAAAGATCAGCTATATCAACCGTTACAGGTATTACTCAGGCTATACCGGCGAAAATACCGCCATAGTTGGTTTTACCGAAATGTGCTTTAATATTGCCGAAGCTATTAACAGGGGCTGGGTAGCCAAAGGAGCTTTGGGCGATGCTGAGGCTTACTATCTGGCAGGTATTAAAGCATCTATGGCCTTTTATTCGGTGCCGCTTAGTGGCAGCATGACTGTTTATTCATTGCCTTTAGGGGTGCCTGTTGCCGGCCCGTATGTTAGTAATACCGTTAACGTAGATTTTGGTGCATTTTACGCCCAGGCTTCGGTAAAATACGCGGGTAACAACGAAACCGGTATCCGCCAGATCAATGAGCAGAAATATGTGGCTTTCTTTCTGAATAGTGGCCTCGAACCCTATTTTAACTGGAGGCGTACCGGTTATCCTGTATTTAAAACGGGTGTAGGTACCGGTAATAACGGTAAAATAGCTTTACGTTATAAATATTTCGCTGCCGAGCAATCGGCCAATACGGCTAATTACAACGCCGCCATCGCTCAGTATGGAAATGTGGACGATGTAAACGGGGTGATGTGGCTATTGAAATAATTTGATAACAACATCATCATGAAAAAATTGAATATTTTGTTTGTGGTTGCAGCGCTGGTTTTACCGGTTGCTGCAACTGCACAAACAGCTATTGCGGATGCTAATGGAGTTTTTACCGGCGTCACCGCGCACCGCGGCAATTCGGTTGAGTTTCCTGAAAATACTTTACCTTCATTTCAGGGTGGTATAGACGCAGGTGCCGATTGGGTGGAGCTTGATATCCGTACAACCAAAGACGGACAGATCGTGATCAGCCATGACGCGGACACCAAACGGACTACCGGTGTAGAACTGCTTATTCCCAATGCTACTTACCAGGAGCTGGAGCGACTGGATGTAGCGGCCAGCTTTCGTAAGGCCAAAGGACTTACTTTATCGCAATGCCCTGTGCAGCGCATGCCCTTGTTAAAAGATGCCTTGCTGTTGTTTATGAAACAAAACCGTACCCACGTATCTATGCATTTGAAGGTTGATTGCGTGACTGAAGCTATAGCGATAATTAAAGAAGCTCATGCCGAACAAATAGTGGGTTTTAATGATAGTGGTTTAGATTATGTTTCTAAAGCTAAAAAACTGGCGCCCGCTATCCCCATTTTTTGGGACCGGTTGCCAACAACCAATATCGATGAGGATATCAAAGTGGCTAAAGAAAGAGGATTTGAGACCATCGTAATGCATTACTCCGGAGTTACGCAGGAAAATGTAGATAAGATCAAAGCGGCTAATCTTAAAACAGGTGCCTGGACGGTTGATGATCGCCCGACACTCGAAAAAATGCTGAAACTGGGTATAGAAAGGATTTATACCGATGATCCGAAATTATTGATAACGATTAAAAAAGAACTAAATTAACAGCTATGGAAAAAATAGGATTAACACTTGCCTTCATTATTTGTGGATTAAGTGGCGTTTTCGCCCAGCAAAAGTTAGATGTGGAAGGTCACCGTGGCGGTATGGGGCTGATGCCTGAAAACACTATCGCGTCTATGCTCAATGGGGTAAAAACTGGCGTAAGAACACTGGAGCTCGATCTGAATATAACCAGCGATGGTAAAGTAGTGGTATCGCATGATCAATGGATGTCATCGGCCATTATGCTTAAACCCGATGGCTCGGAAATAACTCCGGAAGAAGAAAAAAGCCTGGCCCTGTATAAAATGACCTATGATAGCATTCGTCGTTTTGATGCGGGTACCAAGCCCAATGTCCGTTTCCCGAAACAAGCCAGGTTGAAAACTTATAAACCCTTATTATCAGATCTGATAGATAGCGTGGAAGCCTATGTTAAAAAGAATAAGCTTAAGCCCGTTTATTACAATATCGAAACTAAAAGCACTCCGGCCGGCGACGGTATTTATAATCCAAAGCCTGATGTGTTTGTAGAAACCGTCATGGCGGTGATCAATCAGAAAAAGATTGCCAAAAGAGTAATTGTACAATCATTTGATGTCAGAACATTGCAAGTACTGCATAAAGCTTATCCAAAAATTAAACTTTCGTTACTGGTTGGTAAAATCAATATTGATGAGGACCTGAAAACTTTAGGTTTTACACCTGCTATTTACAGCCCGTACTATACTTTTGTTACTAAAGACATTGTACAAAAGGCACATGAAAACAAAATGCTGATATTGCCATGGACGGTAGATCAGGAAAAAGATATGACTGCCCTGGGTGATATGGGCGTTGATGGCATCATCAGCAATTATCCGGATAAACTAGTACAGTTATTTGGTAGCTACCAATCAAAATAACCAAACCGTATTTTAATAAAAAAGGGATAAAGCAAAGCTTTATCCCTTTTTTATTAAAGGTAAGTGTTACGGTATCTTGTCCAACGCCGGAACATTACTTGCCGAACCGGCATATCCCTTATTTTGATTGATATGCCCGTTAATATTTAATTGAATGTCGTTATTCGGGATGGGCCATAACACGTGATACGCTGATATGGTAAAGGTATTACCAGAGTTGGTTACTACACCTTTGTTATAAAAATCATTCTTTTCAGTAATGCGGTCAAAAAAGAAATTTGATTCAGAGAAGTTATTTACATTATAGGTTTTGCCGGTATAAGAAGGCTTGCCTGTTAATGCAAAAATATAGGCTATACGGGTAAGCTCCGTTTTACGTGGCTCCTCCCAGTATAGCTCTCTGGCACGCTCATCAAGAATAGTACCGATGTTAACTTTGCTGGCGTCGGTTAATGGTGCGGCTTGCGCCCTTGCCCTCACCACATTCAGATCGGCCATGGCACTGTTTAAGTCGCCTTTCCATACATAGGCTTCAGCTCTTAATAAATAGGTTTCAGCCAGGCGAAACACGTACCAGTCTGTATTGGTACCACGAGGTGGGTTCCATGATTTATCAGTAGCGATATTGGTTGAGCTGATGAACACTTTGTAATGCGGCCAGCCAAACCAACAGCGAATGGTATCTTTCGCGCCATTCAAAAAGCGGGTAGCTACGTTATCTTTAGTCCATTGTTCCAAATGTTTTCCATACCAGTCAGGGTCTGATGTTTTCAGTGCCGGGTTATTATAAACCAGGTCGGTCATATTCATCCAGTTGCCAGGTGCGTGTCTTAGATCAGTGTTATCTGTCCAAATATATTGGGTGCTATATGGTGTACCGCGATAGCGGCCAATACCTCTGCCATAGTAAAGAGTGAGCGGTATTTCGGCAGTAATCGCGTCAACAATACCCGCTTTTTTCTTACCCGGGGTAAGTATAACGTTGGCTTGCGAATAAAAAGGTGTGGTATTACGCATCAATTGCGAACCAAGATTGGTATTACCTTCCAGGTTTTCACGATCAATCACTAAAAACAACGCTTCGGTGTTGGATGCTATTGATTTATTGTCCGGGCGGTGCAGGTCCCATATCACGTTCTTAGTTACATCGGCACCTGTGCTTCCAAAACGGGAGGTCATTAAATGATAAGGTCCCGAGTTAATAACGGAATTAGCTGCGGCAATAGCATCGTCAAATTTACCCAGGGCCAGATCAACCTTGGTTAATAAATGGCTTACGGCGCCTTTGGTCACTTCTCCTTTATTACCGCCATCTTTAACCCATTGCTGCGCAAATTCCAGATCGGTTTTAAGTCTTTGTAAAATAACTTCACGCTTTACGCTAACGTAAGATACATTGGGCGAAGTTTCCTGTTTAACAGGGCAGGGCACATCACCAAACTCATGTACTAAACGGTAATAGCAGTAAGCGCGGTGAAAATAAGCGGCACCCAGAATGGCATTCTTTTGCGCGTCATTATCCCATTTAACATTATCAATATTAGAGATGATAGCATTGGCATAACCTACGCCCTTGTACCACTGTGTCCAATACCAACCTATTTTATTATAATCGTCGCTATTGAGGTTGGCCGTAGGCGTTATACGCACGTTCAGATCCTGGGCAGGTGTTGTTTTATCTGTGGTGCCTTCAACAGCTACATCTGAAAAAATAGATTCAGTAAGCATTGGGGCCGAGTCTCCAAAAAACTCTGCACGCAAATTTACACTCAGGTAATTGAGCGCCGCCTGCATAGCCGGAACAGAAGTGTAGGTTACCTGGGGCGAAAACTGCGAAAGGAGTTTGGGTTTTAAAAAGTCTTTTTTGCAACTTCCGGCAATAACAGCAGAAGTTAGCGTTACAATTGCTAATATTTTATTTATCTTTTTCATGTTTCTTTTCTGATCAAATTTTTAAAACACAACGTTTAAGCCTACAGACATATATCTTGGCGTTGGACCATTATTTTCCGGATCCCAGAAATTCCAGTCGGGTGAATAAACTGCGGCGTTGTTTACGTTGGCATACAGTTTCATGCTTTGCATTTTTAGGCGGTTAACCCATTGTTTTGGGAAGTTGTATCCTAATGAAATCGTATTGAGCCTGATAAAAGACGCCTTGCGGTAAACGTTAACGGTGGTTCCGCTGAAGCCTGAGTTAAGGCGCGCGTAATCATTAATAGGGTTGGTTGGCGTCCAGTAGGGTTGCACATATGATGTGCTGCGGCCAAAGCCAACGCTACCCGGGCTATTTAAGGCCTGGTTATATTGCTTTAGCTGTCCCCAGTTTGAAAGCAGAAGAAATGAAAAATCAAAGTTTTTATAAATATTGAAATCATTACGTAACGACCAGGTGAACCTTGGCGATCTGTAGCCCAGGTACTGTTTATCGTCGTTGGTGTATTTATATTGGTTGGGGCCGCTGTTTACCAGTTTCTCCAGTTTAAAATCGCCGGGCACGGCACCGTATTTTTTGGCTTCATCTTTTTCGTCAGTTTGCCAAACGCCCAGTACTTTGTAATCCCATACCACGTCAATATCCTTGCCTATAAACCAGCCATTGCCTAAGTCGCTGTTCTCAACCATGGTAGTATTGCCATTGGCATCGGTAACGGCAGCCTTGCCATACAAGTGTTTGATGGTATTGCGGTTAAAGAAAAAATTCAGTGTAGTGTTCCAGATGATGTTGCCTTTTGTAATGTTCTTACTACTTAGGTTAAGCTCCATACCTTTATTGTTCAATTCGCCAATATTGGCAATTACGCTTTTAAAACCAGTAACATCCGGAATAGCTCTTTGTACCAGCAAGTTGGTTGTTTTTTTGTTATAAACATCAATAGAGCCGCTTAAACGGTTGTTGATAACGGTAAAATCCAAACCAAGGTTCAATGAGGCCGTTTGTTCCCACTTTAGCTGATCATTCTGCATCTGGCTTACATAGATGGCCGAGTTGGCAGTAGCTACACCTGTTGGACTAACAAGGGGATATTTACCGGTAGTGATCACCGAAAGCGCCCTATATGGGTCAACAGTGCCATTTCCATCTCTTAAGTCGCGGTTACCATTAACGCCATATGAAACACGCAACTTGGCATAGTTTAGCCATTCAGCTTTTTTCATAAAGCTTTCATCAGTAAATATCCATCCTAAGGCTACCGATGGGAATGTAGCCCGTGGAAATCTCTGTCCAAAAGCCGAATAGCCGTCCCGGCGTACAGAAGCGGTTAATAAATACCGGTTTAATAAGGTATAATTAACGCGGCCCATTAAAGCGTCGCCTGTATATACACGGTCATCACTGCTTACGGATGGTTTATTACCCGCGCCAATGTTATGAAAGCTCAGATCGTCATTGGGGCTGAAACCTTCATTATACTCATAGGTATACCATGATTGATATTTTTCCTTATTGGCTAACAAGGTAACATCAATATTGTGTATCTCTCCAAAAGTGTGGTTCCATTTCAGCAGGTTATCAATCTGGTACGAATACCGGTTTTCCATTGCCCGACTTGCTGTACCACCCACAATGGTATTGTTTGGATTTTTTGACGAGGTATGGTAGAAGTTACGATAAGAGTCAAAACCAGGTGTAAAGTTGGTTTGAAAAGTGATACCGAACGGTAGTTTTAGCTTTCCATACAGATTAGCAAACAAGGTGTTCTGTATGTTCATGCTTTCATCGTAATGATTATTCAAAAAAGGATTACGGGCATTTAAGCCGGCATCATCGGTAGGTATCCGGGCTAACTCACCTGTTTTAGGATCATAAAAGTCACCATAGGGAGAGTTGTTTGTAATTTGCGTCCAGTCGGCTTCAATAGCGCCTTCATTTCTAACCGCGTATTGTGCATTCATACCCAGGGTTAAGAATTTACCAGCCTGGCCTTCCAGGTTCATTCTGGCCCTAACGTTGCTGAATTGCCCGCCCTGGATCAGGTTTTGGTTTTTGGTATAATTTAATGACATATAGTAATTAACCTCATCCTTTTTGCCAGACATGCTCACGGTATGATCCTGCCGGAAACCCTTGCGAAAAACCAGATCGGCCCAATCAATGGTTTTGTCGGCCACATAATTGGCTCTTTCATTAGGAACAAGTCCCAGCCTACTTAGCCACTGGTCAACAGGATCGCCGGTAGCGCCTGTCAGGGCCATCCACTGATCAACCGTTACACCTGCAGGCAATTTGCGCGGGTCGGTATATTGATAGTATGGATTAGTGGTATTGGTACTTCTCAGCACGTCTGCACGCCAATCTAAAAAGCCCTGCGGGCTGTATACTTTCTGGTTTTTTGAAAGCTCGGCCAAACCGAAATTAGTGTTCAGGGTAATTACCGGAGGACCATTCTTGCCCTTTTTTGTAGTAACGGCTACCACCCCGGTGGCTGCTTTTGAACCATAAACCGCAAGGGCGCTCGCATCTTTTAAAACATCAACAGATTCAATATCATTGGGGTTAATGTCTGCCAGCTGACCATTGTAAATCACCCCGTCTAATACAATAAGGGGGGAAGTATTGGCTGTAAGAGTGGTTTTACCGCGTACCAACAGGTCGCCTCCACCTTTGGCCGAGGTATTCATGCTTACCGAAAGACCAGCAACATTACCTTTAAGAATGTCGCCGATACTTGTAGGGTTTTCATTTTCAAGCTGAGTTGCTTTTACACTGGATACCGACCCGGTAACATCCTTTTTTTGACGGGTGCCGTAGCCGACTACTACTACCTCGTTTAATTGTTTATTATCTTCGGCAAGGGTAACATTGATCTGATTCCGACCGTTTATGGGTTGCTCTTGACTGGCGTAGCCAACTATGCTAAACACGAGGATTGCATTTGATGGTGCATTAATAACATAATGGCCTTTGAAATCGGTAGCAACGCCTTTTCCTGTTCCTTTTACCTTAACGGTTACTCCTGGTACCGGACCTTTATCGTCCTTAACTGTACCAGTAACAGGCAGCTCCTGGGCCAGGGCAAGCATACTGCTGGCCAGGAAGAATAGAATGAGGAGAGTAATTTGTTTTCTCATAATTTTAATAGTATTAATTAATTGGTTTAAGTGGTTTGCTTTGATTGAAATAGTGCCGGTATACCCTTACATATAAGCACACAGACCCACTGTAAGGGATCTGCGCGACCTGCCCAAATGATTTAATGAAAGCAATACGGAGATTTTTAATCCCAAGTGCCTGGGATTAAGCCTGTTTTATTATTGTAATATAGTTGATACTATCAGGCATAAATGGCCGTTTATATAGAAAAATGTGAGGATTTTTTCTTCATATTTGTATTGCTTATTAAAATTTCGGTTGAATTAGGCAAAAAAATCCCCTGCAACATTCAATGTTGCTGTTTGACTAAAAGGGATACGTATTGATCTCGGTAGTGCTGAACCCACTGCCGATTTCTTTTTTTTGGAAGACCTGATTTATTTTTTCATTGATCTAAGGTTTTGGGTTAATGGATACTGCTTTTATTGCACCTGTAAGGTAATGCCCAAACAGTATTCACGTTTTCGCAGGACAATGAAGTTTGCAGGTTTATAAAGCAGTTATAGTTAATAATTAAGCTGTTTTTATAATTAATTAAAGCGCTTCTTATTATTTGTAATTGGCAAAATACTAAACTGTATTTACCAAAAATATCCCGGGAGATCAGGTTTTCATAAGTTTTAACTGTTTTTATTTACGATAACGTTTTCGTTAAAAATCATTTGTTGTATGTTGCTGATAAGTGTGAAATGCACAGATAAAGAAATAGTTAGCCTGTTTCTTTCAGGTAAACAACTCTTTTGAAACCACTGAATTAAAAGGTTTTATCAGTTTTGACAATGTATAAAGATATCATTGTTAATGATATATGAATAAATAGCATAATGGTGTGTATTATTAGCTCAGGCAGCTATAGCAGTTTTTTTACCCATCAGCTTAAGTAAAGCTAAGGTTATTAAACTTGCTGTTACACCAGCCACTATAGCCAACGATATACTGCCGTATAGGTACTGTTCCAGATGTAGGCTGATGGACTTTAATGAAATATTTCCGCTGAAAGGGATGTCAGTGTTTTTTTCGCCCATCCAGTAGCCGCCGGCTTTATAACTTAAAAATATGACGACTGGTATCAGGGGGGCAAAGCTAATATGCGCGGCTAGAAGAACAAGCGCCTTATTCAGCTTTAATAATATAGCCAATGAAAATGCCACGATCAACTGAAAGCCCCATATAGGCACTATCCCCATAAATACACCAAAACCAATTGACAGAGCCTTAAGTTGCGCCGATTGGTCTGGGTTAAACAAATGGTTTTTTATAAACTGTTTGCCTCGTTCTTTACTGAAAAGAGATCTGAAAAAATATCCGGGATTAACACATACAGCTTTAAGCTTCTGAATACCTGATTTTATTTTTTCTGAACTATTCATAGTGTTTGATCCATATGCGGCAACCGCCCTGGTCAGGGGTTTGAGACGGTTATTTTATAACATATTGCAAATTTACCCTTGGCAACATTAACAGATTTTTAAATTTTGAATAAGTAACCGCTTATGTTACGATAGCGGCAAAGGTAAATATCTTTACGATATGTTAACGAGCGCACTTTTATTCGCTGATATCTGTACTGCGTGTCTGGTTCACCTTTATGGATAGGTTATAGCTATAGCTATAGTGCACATTATAAGCGCAATGTGTGTTAATTTTTTATTAAAAAATTAGTCTACTAATTCCATAGTGCATATATTTGTTATAATTGTTATTATCGATCTAACCAATTAGTTCTTTATGGTAAATAATGAGGTCAGTCAACAAAAAAGAGGCAGCCTTGGGCTTTCTCTTTTTTTATTTCGGGCCACCTTATATTTTACTATTGCAGCATAAAGCCCCGATTTAATTTTCAGGACAACACTTCTTCCAGCACATCGGCAGAACGGATATTGCCGAAACCCTCTATATGTAACGCGTAATATTCTAATAACTTTTGGATCAGGTAACGACGCTCATCATTACTCCATTTTAACTGCTGCATATTTTCGAAGCTACACTGCAAAAGCTGGTGAAAATTTTGTGTATGTGGGGGCGACAGATATAGAAGGCTATCAGGCTTATAGTTGCTGAATGTGCCGTTTTTCATATCAAAATAATCAGCCTGACCTGCCTGGTATCTATCCGGGTAAAAACCCAGGTAACGGGTAAGCTGAACCAAAAACAGCAGGTGAAAATTAGCCACACTCCCTGTTTGATGATCAAGCCACTCAATGGCGCTAAATACAAAATCAAACAAACTTTCATCGGGCGATTGCTGCTTTACAGCTTTGTATAGCACTTCGTTCAAAAAAATAGCGATGCAGCTTTTGATCACATCATAAGGGATGCTTTGCAACACAGGCGAATTTTTAAGCTCTGAAATGCGCTGTACGCTACCGGAGTTTTTATGATAAACAACCAGGTCAAGCAGGTGCAGGGGCTGCAGCATATTGCGGCCTATTTTGGCCTTGGGTTTTTTGGCGCCGTTAATGATGTATGATTGCAAACCAAACTTTTCGGTAAATAGTTGTACAATAACACTGGTATCGCCATAGTCGGTTGCTTTAAATACAATGCCCCGGGTTTTATGCAGCATATTATACCAGTAAAATAAGTTTGGGTATAAAAATTATACAGCCTGTAACCAGCGCAAACACGGCAGCTATAACCACAGCGCCGGCGCTAACATCCTTTACATGCCCGGCTTTGATATTGTATGTAGGCGAAACCAGGTCGGTGAGGGTTTCGATGGCTGTATTGACGAGCTCGGTAACCAGTACCAGGGTTATACTGATAGCTATCCATTGCCACTCGGCGGTGGATAGGTGCAGCGCTATGCCCAGGCCAATAGCCACCACGGTAGCCCCCAGGTGTATCCGGAAATTGGGCTGGGTACTGGTGGCGTATTGCAATCCCTTAAAGGCAAAACCAAAACTGCGTATCAGTCTTCTCATATACAAAAATACATTGTTATCGGCACTTATGAATTTGGTAGCCTAAAAACTTTTTAAACCCTGAATTTTAACAAATTTTTAGTCAAAAACAGGGTGAAAAAGCGCTGCTTTTATCCACTTTAACTAAATTTTAACGCCACTTTAACACTTTTTAACAAATTTTTGATGGGTTTTGAAAAGTTTAAAAAGTATTAAATTTTTGATTGTCAAATAACTAAATTAAAAACAGCCTGTTTTTTTGCTTTTTATTCTTTAACACAACGGCCCGGTTCTCCTTTTTACAGAAAACCGGGCCGTTGTATATATACAAATATACCAATAATTATTGAATGACTGAGTTACTGATTTAGTGAATTTTTTTACCAAGGGTATAGCTTCTTCAAAATATACACATGTCATATGAGCGCCTGCAGTAAGTACTAATGTTGGAGTAACAATAATCAAGTAACTTCTACCCGTCAGGATTTGACTGGGCCTTTAAACAAAGCAAATCAGGTCTTTTAAACAAAACGCTGTTTTGTTATTACATCGAACTTTGTTGCATCAAATTATTAATCAGATGACAACAATTTCAAATAATGAAAAAACAGTGCTTGTAACCGGCGGTTCGGGCTTTATAGCAGTGCATTGTATACTGCAACTGCTCAATGCAGGTTTCCGGGTAAAAACTACCGTTCGGTCGTTGACGCGTGAACCCGAAGTACGGGCCATGCTGAAAGAAGGCGGCGTGGATGCGGGCGATCGCTTATCATTTATAACCGCGGAGCTAGGCTCCGATGCCAATTGGAACGAAGCTGTAGCCGACTGTACCTACGTGATACACGTTGCTTCGCCAACACCTTTAAATGAATATAAACACGAGGATGAAATGATCATCCCGGCCCGTGAAGGCGTGCTACGCGTTTTGCGTGCCGCGCGTGATGCCGGGGTTAAGCGTGTGGTACTTACATCGGCTATTGGCGCGGTGGTTTACGGTCACAAACCTCAAACGGCGCCATATACCGAACAAGACTGGACGGTGATTACCGGAAACACACCTGCCTACCAAAAATCAAAAACACTGGCCGAACGCGCAGCCTGGGAGTTTATCGAAAAAGAAGGCGGCACGCTGGAGCTTTCGGTGGTGAACCCTGTTGGTGTTTTGGGGCCAGTGCTGGGTACAGATTATTCACATTCCATCCATTTTTTGCAGAACCTGATGGAAGGGAAAATGGCGGGGAATCCAAAGGTCAATTCTTCCTATGTGGATGTGCGCGATGTGGCCGATCTGCATTTGCGGGCCATGACCGATCCGGCGGCCAAAGGGCAGCGCTTTATTGCCACCGCGGGCGAAAGTATCTGGATGGTAGAAGTGGCCAAAATACTCAAACAAAATATGGGCGCATTGGCAGAAAAGGTGAGCGTTAAAGAATTATCGAATACCCTGGTACGTATGGCGGCGTTGAAAAACCCGATGGCCAAAGCCATCATCCCTTTTTTGGGCGTGGTGATGAACACGACCAATCAAAAAGCGGTAAGTATGCTGGGTTGGTCGCCCCGTTCAACCGAAGAGGCTATAGTGGCTACTGCCGAAAGCCTCATTCGTTTGGGTATCGTGAAGTAAATATTGCTTTTAATTTTGTCCACGCGGGGTCTCTTTGAGAGCGCCCTGCGTTTGGAGTTGTGCCGGAAAGAAACTCAGGAGCCCCTTTCAGGAGATCCTAAGGGGGACGGAAAAGGGGCTGTCACCCTGAGCCATTGAAGGGAGCTCGGCACAACACCCATCAAAAGTGGCAGGGCTTTGTACGATTCCTTCCCTCGGGAAGGGGAGGAAGGGGTTTATGGAACAGGATAATCATCGCGCGCAGAAACCCCTCCCCGCCATTACACCAGCCCAACGCCCCCCTCCCGTGGGGAGGGAATTAAAAAACTTTTGCTTTTATCATAAAAATAAGCATGACACCCTGGTTCGATAACATAAAACTTAAATTAGTATAAACGCGATTACAATCCACTCAAAACAAATAAACGCATAATGAAAATCGTCATTACGGGAGCTACGGGTTTTTTAGGCCAGGAAGTACTAAAACAACTACTGGCTGATGCAGCTGTTACCGAAGTGGTTTCGCTGGTTCGCCGGCCGGCCGGTATCACCAATCCTAAGTTGAAAGAGCTGGTGCTGAATGATTTTTTGGATTATACCGCGATAGCGGCCGATATGGAGGCCGATGCCTGTATCTGGTGCCTGGGTGTGCCGCAGGGGCAAGTTACGAAAGAAGAATATATCCGGATCACCTATGATTATGCCATGCAGGCAGCCGGGCAGATGCTGGCGTTAAACCCGCGGTTGCGCTTCTGCTTTGTAAGTGGCGCTTCGGCCAGCCAGGAAGAGAAAGGCATTTCTTTGCAGGGGCGCATCAAGGGGCGCACCGAGAGGGAACTGGCCAAGCTGAGCAACAATGTTTTCCTGTTCAGGCCGGCATTTATCAAACCTGGGGACAAACATACCCCAAGACCGCTCATACCAACCATCGCCAGGTATGTTACCAACTTGCTTGATCTATTTTCAGAAGCTTTCAGCATTAAGGTGACAACCCTGGCCGCCTGCCTGATCGACGTAGCGAAAAATGGGGGCGACAACCGGTTAATGAACAATATCGCTATTCGTCATTATCAGGATAAATTCGATAATTTTAATATATGGAACCATTAACGCCTACCATTGTACCGGAGATATTTATATCCTGCAAAAAAGAAGCGCATTACAGCCGTGAACTGGTGCTGCCGCAGCCCGCGCTGGTAAGGGTAATGTCTGGCGAGGTAAGGATTGCCGGTGCCCACAGGCATTTCAGTTTTTTTGCAGGCGATACGGTGCTGTTTCCCCGAAATCAACTGGGGCGGATGAGCAAGTTACCCCTGAACGGCGAACCCTGTATTGCCGTATCTATCGTTTTCAGGCAGGAAATCTTAAGTCAATATTATACGGCTCATCCTATCGATCCGCAGCCGCATCAAGCCATCGGCCTGATACAGCTGGCCGATCACCCTTTGCTTGAAAGTTTGTTCAATTCGCTCACGCCTTATTTTAAACTGGCTGATGCCTTGCCCGCTGATCTGGCTGCTTTTAAAATGGAGGAAGCCATAAGGGTACTACGCGCCATTGATAAAAATGTAGATCAGTTGCTGGGCCAGCTTGATGAGCCGGGAAAGATAGACCTTGCGGACTTTATGGAACGGAATTATATGTTTAACCTCACCGCTGCCAAATTTGGCTACTTAACAGGCAGAAGTTTGACCACGTTTAAGCGCGATTTTAAAAAAACGTTTAACAATACCCCAGAGAAGTGGCTCACTAAAAAACGCCTGGAACTGGCACATTACCTGATATCCGAACAAAAAAGAAAACCATCTGATGTTTATTTCGATGTAGGTTTTGAAAACCTGTCGCACTTTTCCTTCGCGTTTAAAAAGCAGTTTGGCTATAACCCTACGGCTGCTTTCGCCGCGTAGTGAGGCGTGTTTGTTATGTCTTGTTTCCAGCAATTATAGTTTGTGTATGAATATCTTTGACATGTCATTTCGAACGAGGTACGAGGAGAAATCTTCTTCGATCTGCTATTTTAGCTTGCTTGGCGTAGAAGATTTCTCCTCACCCTTGTGTACAATTCCCATCTCGGTTCGTTCGAAATGACACCTTTTTTAACCCTACTAATATTTATACCTAATGCTACCACAAGCGCCCCGCTTGTGGGCATATGCAATGAATATTTAGTCTTGTCCTGTGAACCACAAGCGGGACGCTCGCGGTAGCGATGGGGTTTTGTAAGCCCCATCGGGGCTAAAGCTTTGTAGAAATGAATTTGATTTCAAAACCAGTGCCGTAGGTACTGCACCCAGGTTGCATACCTACGGCATGCTAAATATTTATTGTTTATTTGCTACAAAGCTTTTACTCTTACGGAGTATTACTTAATTTAATGCTAATGCACTTGCGGTAGCATTATTCAACCCAGTTCCTGTAAACATTGGGCATAGGTGGCGCCGATGGGGATGCTGTGGCTACCTATCTGTACCTGTGTACGGTCGAACTTATTTACCTTACTGCGTGCTACAATATAAGCCCGGTGGGTACGGATAAACTTTTTGGGCGGTAGCAGCATCAGCATATCGCTTATGGTTACCCGGGTACTTAAAGAACGGTCGCCCTCCAGGTGGATGCGGGTGTAATTGCCCGCGGCTTCAATAAACAATATCTCGTTCAGCTCCACTTTAATTTGCTCGTAGCCATCTTTTATAAATATGGAGCTTGCCACTTTAGCAGTATTAGGTCTGTTGCGTAAAGTATATAGCTCATGGGCCTTGTTACAGGCTTTTAAAAAACGAGGTAACGAAAATGGTTTTAACAGGTAATCCACGGCATCCAGCTCAAAGCTTTTTACGGCATGTTCTGAATAGGCTGTGGTGAAGATGACCAGGGGCGGATTGCTGATGCTGTTTAAAAAATCAAGACCACTGATGTCGGGCATTTTGATATCCAGGAACATCAGGTCGATTTTGTTTTGCCGCAGATAATCCAGGGCCTCAAAAGCATTGGTAAATATGGCTTTCAACTCCACAAAAGGCACTTTGGAGGCGTGTGCCTGCACAATGTTCAGCGCAATGGGTTCATCGTCGATGGCAATGGCTATCATTCTTTAAATGTAATTAATTATCCAGTTGCAAGGTAAGATGAACAAAAAACTCCGTTGCGTTTTGGCGAATAACCAGCTCGTGCCTGTCGGGATACAGGAGTGCCAGGCGCTGTTTTACGTTGTCGAGCCCGATGCCGCTTTGGCCCTTTTCCGGGTCGTTATCCGGCTTGATATGGATACTGTTATGTACATCAAAATAAAGGGTATTGCCGCTGGTATTAAGCGTTACTTTAATATGCGATGGATTGATCAAACTGATGCCGTGCTTAAAGGCATTCTCCACAAAGGGGATCAGCAGCATGGGCGTTATGGTCAAATCGGATGTAATGTCTTCTATCTGTGTTTCGATAACGATAGCCGGCGAGGTTGAGGTACGCAGCTTTTGCAGCAGGATATAGTTTTTCAGATAATCGGTATCGCGGGATAAAGCGATCTTGTCCTGGATGTTCTCCTGCAGCATGAAACGCATCATATCGCCCAGTTTCTGGATGCCCTCGCCTGTGCGTTCGGCATTTTCCTGCAGGGCGGTGCCGTAAAGGGTGTTCAGGGCGTTGAATAAAAAGTGAGGATTTATCTGTGATTTTAAAAAGTTAAGACTGGCATCTGATTTACCCAATTCCGTTTTCAGGGTTTTGATCTCTTCGTCTTTTTTGGCATTGCGCCTTTTAAAAATGCTCCATGAAAACGGGGCTACGAGTATAAGCTGTGCAAAGAAATTGCTGATCACAATGACGGCTATCTGTTCTTCGTCGGTATTGGCCTCGATGGAAAACACGTGTGATGTTGGGCCTAACAGACGGTTACCCCCTTTAAAACAAAGGCCCAGTATCCACAACGCTATACATGACAGCAGTGTTAAGCCCATCATGCGGCCATAGTAACGCGCATAGCTCCTTTTGGGTAAAAATGTGGCGGGCAGCAGCCGGTGTACCGAGTATAAATAAACAGTGATCATGGCTGGTACGGTAAAGGCGATAAAAAATTTAACTCCTTCGGGCGATCCCAAATAAAGGGCGGCTACAATGAGCAATATCCAGGATGCGGTGAGCAATGCCGCATCGTAATACAGCACGTTTGCAGTGTTACGGCTATCGCGGTTAAAAAATGTGAGTAGTAGCTTGATAGCCAGCAATACGGCGAAATATAGGTTAATGATGCCCAATGTAATGCAGGCATATATGAAAATTAAAATAAATAAAGTGCCGCCCGGCGAAATATGCGTTTGGTTTTCAAACACAGGCACCATATAAAAACAAATAAAAGCATAACAAATAAATACCATAATATGGTTAAACAACACCGGGGCCAGTATGCCCACAAAATAAGTGTGATGAATATCGTTAAGACGGATCTCATCAATAAGCGATAAGATAAAGGATAAGATGAGGCAGCCGGTAACTATCCAGAATTCAATAAGGGAAGCTCCTTTTAGTTTTATACTTAATTGCTTGTACATGACAGGTTAGATTTTGAATGCTTGGTTTACGGCTACAATAGTACAAAAGCCCGGCGATGTTAAAATTGAAATGTGATAAACCCTTTAAAAAATGTGACGAATAATAGTTCGAGTGGTTTTAACGGCCCTGCATTGATAAGAGGGGTTAAAATAAAAATGTCTCATGTGTGTGACATTTGTCTTATATTTGCGCCAGCATGACAAGTCAGAAAATTATAGACAACGCCATAGCGGTTTTGAAT
This sequence comes from Mucilaginibacter sp. 22184, assembly GCF_052045695.1. Taxonomy (NCBI): domain Bacteria; kingdom Pseudomonadati; phylum Bacteroidota; class Sphingobacteriia; order Sphingobacteriales; family Sphingobacteriaceae; genus Mucilaginibacter; species Mucilaginibacter sp. 22184. The sequence goes on along the minus strand of NZ_JBQEPI010000001.1, from coordinate 338,763 downwards.
GAGGATTTTTATGCCCCGCTGGATATCATTGCCGGGCAGGCAGGCGTAAACAGAAGAACCCTGCACCGGCATTTTAAAGACAGGGCCGCATTGATAGACGCTTGTTGGGCCGATATGATGCAAACCTGGCATCGGGCGATGCTCGCGGCTTATCATAGCAGTACCGATCCTGTGGTGCAGTTGGAGCAGATGTTATATGCGGGTATTGATTGCGGGGTGAAATACGCGTTTTTGAATACGCTTCAAACAAAATACTTGAACGAGAAAGCGGGAGCCGTTGAAAATGAAGCTTACGAACAGGCAAAAAACAACTGGTTTAGCCTTGTTCCGGAACTGCAGCGTCAAAAGCTGATCAGCGACAGCTTGTCAGTCGCTTGGATCCGCATGCTGTTTGTGAACATGATCAATACTACTATACAAGCATTGCGATCGGGAGATGTTGCTCCGAATGATATTAAAAAATTCGCCTGGTACTCTTTTAGCCGAAGCATAGGTTTGCTATAAGTGCTGTTGGGTATTGGGTTAAGTGATTACAAAGATTAATGATGATACACTCCTTTTTATTAATAGGTCAGTCAAATATAGCCGGGCGTGGTTTTATACAGGAAGTTCCACCAGTTTTTAATGAATCTGTTAAAATGCTGCGCAACGGTCGCTGGCAGATCATGACAGAACCTATCCATAACGACCGCCCCTCGGCAGGCGTTGGTTTGGCGGCATCCTTTGCCGCTGCCTGGCATTTGAATAATCCGGCAGAAGAAATAGGCCTGATCCCCTGTGCCGATGGCGGCACCAGCCTGGACGACTGGGCGGTTGGTGGTGTACTTTTTGACAACGCCCTGGCCCAGGCAAAACTGGCGCAGCGCAGCAGCCGGCTATCGGGTATTTTATGGCACCAGGGCGAAAATGATTGTTCTGCGGATGGCGCCGCAGCATATGCCCAAAAATTTGACCGGATAATTAATGGATTGCGTACTGAATTAAATGTGCCGGATGTTCCTCTGATTGTGGGGGGACTGGGAGATTTTTTAACGGCCGGTTTGTACGGCAGTTATTTTACTGCTTATCCATTAATTAATGAGGCGTTGTTGCAATATGCCCAAACGCGTAACCATTGTTATTTTGTGACCGCAGCGGGCTTAACGGCCAATGAAGATCAGATTCATTTTAACGCGGTATCCCAAAGGATACTGGGTATACGTTATTTTGAAGCATTTAACACGCGGGCGCACATTACAGCACCTTTGCCTTATGAGCATAACCTGGTGCAAACTATTTACAATAGGCCTTTTACCCCGAAAGAAGAGAAATTGTTACTGGAAAACCGCTTTGCATCCGGCAAAATAACATTGCAGGAGTTTCGGGAGCAGCTGGTGCTTATTGCCGGGTAATGTCCATCCATAAGCTAAAATTATCTGTTCCCCCCCCGCTATAAATGACGTTGTAGGTTAAGTTTTTGTCACAATGTCAATATCTTGGGCCGGTGGGTAAATCAAATTTCGTAGTTTAGCGGTGCCCTTAAAGTCACTCAAATGTTCTGGAAACATACCGCTTCTTTTATCCTTAAAAACCGTCTCATCGTATTTATCTGCGTTTTAGCACTGAGCGCTTTTATGGGTTTTGAAGCGTCGAAAGTAAAAATAACCTTTAACGGGGGCAAAGTGCTGCCCGTTACCGATTCGGCCTACATCCGCTATAACCAGTTTAAACAAACCTTTGGCCAGGATGCCTCATCGATGGTTTTGGGTATCAAATCGGACAAAATATTTGATAAAAATGTGTTTAACGATTGGTACCAGATAGGTACCCAGCTAAAGCAGATCAAAGGGGTAAAGGCAGTGGTTTCTATCGCCAATGTTTATGATCTGCAAAAGGATACCCTGCAGCACCGCTTTGTGGTAAAGCCACTGGTTACCGGGGTACTGCCCACCGCGCAGGCGGTTGATAGCGTAAAGCAGCATTTGTTAAACCTGCCATTTTACAAAGGTTTAATATGGAGCAACGATGGTCAATCGACCTTAATGGCGATAACGTTTGATGATAAGATCATCAATACGCCATACCGTGTGCCCATCATTAACAAAATGCTTAAACTGGGCCAACAGTTTGAACAAAAGCATAGCATCAAGGTACATTACTCGGGCCTGCCGCTGATCCGTACTGTTGTTGGCGACTTGGTGGCTCATGAGTTTTCCATGTTCCTGGGCTTGTCTATATTGATTACGGCTGTTATCCTGCTTATCTTTTTCCGGTCGTTTTTCCCGGTAATATTCCCGGTGCTTATTGTGGTTCTTGGGGTAGTATGGAGCCTGGGCATCCTATACATGATGCATTACGAAATGACCATTTTAACCGGCATCATTCCGCCGCTGGTGGTGGTTATCGGCATCCCGAACACTATTTTTATCCTTAATAAATACTACCACGAGTTTGATATATCGGGCAATAAAATGGAGGCATTAGCCATAGCGCTCGAAAAGGCCGGTATTACCACTTTTATAGCTAACATTACTACCGCCATTGGTTTTGGTGTGTTGTGTTTTACCAACAGCGAGTTGCTTACCCAGTTTGGTTTGGTGGCTTCGCTGGGCATATTATCCACATTTGCTTTGAGCCTGATATTGGTGCCTATCGTATTCAGCTATCTACCCGCTCCGAAAGCCAAACAAAACGGTATTAAGGACAGCCAATGGATGAAAGCCTTGCTGGTTAAGCTGGATACCCTGGTGCATCAAAAACGGAAAGCCATTTATATTACCACGCTTGTATTGGTGATTATTTCGGCAGTGGGCATTTATCGTATCAATATCAATGGCTACGTGGTCGACGATCTGCCTCAGCATAACAATACCCTGGAAGACCTTAAATTCTTTGAATCGAACTTTAACGGGGTATTGCCTTTGGAGGTAAGTATTGATACCAAAAGAAAAAACGGAGTGGTGAACCAAACGGTGATCCGCAAAGTAGAAAAACTGGAAAAGCTGATTTCTTCGTACCCGCAGTTCAGTCGTTCTATTTCCCTCATCCAGGTGTTGAAATTTTCTACCCAGGCATTTTATGGCGGCAATGCGGAATACTATCGTTTACCCGATGGTCTGGAGCAGAATTTTATATTGAACTATGCCGCTAATTCGGGCAAAAGCTCATCCGGGGCGCTGAACACTTACCTGGATAAAGATCACCGTATAACCCGGGTAACTTTTGAAATGGTTGATGCCGGTTCAAAAAAAATGAACGTGGTACTGGCCGAACTACAGCCCCGCATCGACTCGATATTTAATCCCAAAAAATTTCATGTGGAGCTTACTGGCTCCAGCATTATTTTCATCAAGGGCACCAATTACCTGCTTACAAATTTGTACGAAAGTCTGGCCTGGGCCATTGTGCTGATAGCCGGGGTAATGTGGATCTTGTTCAGGGGTGTAAAAATGATAGCTATTTCACTGGTGCCTAACCTGGTTCCGCTCATCATCACGGCGGGCATTATGGGCTTTTTCGGTATCCCGCTCAAGCCATCAACCATACTGATATTCAGTATCGCGATGGGTATCTCGTCCGATCAAACTATTTATTTTATCACCCGCTACCGCCATGAGCTGCGCTATACCCGTAAAAGCATATCGCGCATTGTGTCTGATACCATTCGTGAAACCGGGGTGAGTATGATATTTATAGCCACGGTGCTGTTTTTTGGCTTCGGCATATTCGCAGTATCCAAATTTGGCGGAACCGTAGCCCTGGGGGTATTGTTGTCTATCACGTTACTGGTAGCGATGATCAGCAATCTTACGCTGCTGCCCGCTTTTTTACTAAGCCTGGATGGCGGCGTTGATCGTAAAAAAATAAAAGGACCGGATATAGAGGAGTAAGAGCCTCACCCCGGCCCTCTCCATCCCGATAGCTATCGGGAGAGGGAGTGTAAATAAACTTTAATCACGCAAATCAGAACATTCTCTCCCGATAGCTATCGGGATGGGGAGGGCAGGGAGGGGTATTATGGATCTTAAACTCAACAACAAAGTAGCCGTAATATTAGCGGCCAGTAAAGGATTAGGCAAGGCTGTAGCCACAGCTTTATCTGCCGAGGGCGCAAAAGTGATCATTGGCTCGCGAGATGAGGTGGAATTAAATAAAACAGCCGCCGAAATAAATCAGCTCACCGGGAACGAGGTGATCGCGATACCAGTTGATGTTTCCAAAGCCGACGAGATAGACGCTTTCGTTAACAAAGCAGGGGACGCTTTTGGACGGATAGATATCTTGCTGAACAATGCCGGTGGACCTCCTTTTGATAAATTCGAGAACTTTGACGACGAGCAATGGCAAAAAGCTTTTGATCTTAACCTGCTAAGTGTTGCACGTTTGAGCAAGCTGGTATTGCCGCACATGCAAAAAACAGGCAGCGGGCGCATCATCAATATTGTTAGTGTTTCGGTAAAAGCCGTGCTGGGTGGTTCGGTACTGTCGACCGCTATGCGGATGGGCGTGGTGGGGATGGCCAAACTCATGGCCGATGAATTTGGTCCGTACAATATTACTGTAAACAATGTGGCTCCGGGATTGATCCTGACCGACAGGATAAAACATACCTTACCCAAAGATGTAGATCCGGAACAAGCCATAAAAGACAGGGCCAAAAGCATACCGCTTGGCCGCATTGGCAAACCCGAGGAACTGGCAGCGTTGGTTACCTTCCTGGCATCAGAGCAGGCGGCTTATATCACCGGCACAACCATACAGGTAGATGGCGGGGCCAGCAGGAGCATCTTTTAATTCAAGGCCTGCTCGTTTTTAGCTGGCTTGTTTTTTGTAAAAAGCGATATCAGACCAGCTATGAACGTAACAGATGTAAGGCCCATCACAAAGCTGGCCCATTTGTCGGCGGTTGAATGATCTGCACTTTGCAGGCTGATGATTAAAGCTGCAATAAATAATATTCCCGAAATAATGATATATGCTTTAGATCTCATTTGGCGCTTTTTATAAGTATATATAAAGATATAAATTTTAACTGTCTTAAAAATAACAGATCAGGCTCCTTTTTTTGTTTCGCGCAGGTAATCAATAACCAGGGTAATAATACTGATGATGCCGGCTATGGTGAGGCCCAGAGCAGCACCCTGAACAAGGTCTTTCCACCCCGAATGGAATAAAGCAGGGATAGCCATTGATGCCGAAAACAGGATTACGGCAATCAACAACATCAATACTGTACGCCTTACTTTATTTTTCATTCGTCCAAATTAAAAAAATCATTTATAATTTCCGTATTTTTGCAACCTCTAAAAATTGAGGTGAACTATATACATGTATAAGGAATATAAGCAGTTAAACCTATCGCAAACAGGCAAAGAGATACTGGAGTTTTGGAAGCAGAACAACATATTTGGCAAAAGTATCAGCAGTCGTCCGGCAAGTAACCCCTACACGTTTTACGAAGGGCCGCCGAGCGCTAATGGTATGCCCGGTATTCACCACGTGATGGCGCGCTCTATTAAAGATATTTTTTGCCGTTACAAAACGCTAAAAGGTTTCCAGGTAAAGCGTAAAGGCGGTTGGGATACCCATGGCCTGCCCATTGAGCTTGCTGTTGAAAAAGCTTTAGGGATAACCAAAGATGATATCGGTAAAAAAATAAGCGTTAAAGAGTATAACGATGCCTGCCGCAAGGAGGTGATGCGCTATACAGACGTTTGGAACGACCTGACCGAAAAAATGGGCTATTGGGTTGATCTTGACGATCCGTATATCACCTATGAAAACGAATACATTGAAAGCCTTTGGTGGATACTGAAGGAGTTTTATAAAAAGGATCTTTTATACAAAGGTTATACGGTACAGCCATATTCGCCAAAATCGGGTACAGGCTTAAGCTCGCATGAGCTAAACCAGCCGGGCACCTACAAAATGGTAAAGGATACTTCGATAGTAGCTCAGTTCCATTTAAAGAACGATCAGCAGCATCCCCTTATCCCTGTTTTATTTGAAGATGTAAACGAGGATACTGCGATACTGGCCTGGACAACCACTCCATGGACACTGCCATCAAACTGCGCCCTGGCCATTGGCGAAAATATCGACTACGTAAAGATCCGCACTTTTAACCCTTACACCTATGAGCCGGTAAGTGTAGTGCTGGCCAAAGCCCTGGTAGGCAAATACTTTAAAGCCGAAGGCCAAAACGCCTCGTTCCAGGATTATAAAGGGGGCGATAAAGTTATTCCATGGGAAATAAGAGCTGAATTTAAAGGCGTTGAGCTGATCGGTTTGCGTTACCACCAGCTGATGCCTTACGTAAGTAATGAAAACCTGGAGAAAAACGCTTTCCGCGTGATCCCGGCCGACTTTGTAACCATCGAAGACGGTACAGGTATCGTACACACTGCTTCTATTTTTGGTGCGGATGACTTCAGGGCCTGTAAAGAACAAAACGTACCATCGGTAATGGTATTGGATGAAACAGGCAAGGAAGTTCCACTGGTTAATAAACAGGGGCGTTTTGTTGATGAAGTGACCGATTTTGCCGGTCGCTACGTTAAAGAAGAATACTATAGTGATGCAGAGCGTGCCGAGCCAGGTTTTAAGGCAACGGATGTACTGATCTCCATTAAACTGAAAGAAGACAATAAGGCGTTTGACGTTAAAAAATATGAGCACAGCTACCCACACTCATGGCGCTCAGACGAACCGATATTATACTACCCGCTCGATAGCTGGTTTATCCGTACCACCGCGGTAAAGGATAAAATGGTGGAGCTCAACAAAACCATCAATTGGAAACCGGAATCAACGGGGACAGGTCGTTTTGGTAACTGGCTGGAAAACCTGGTAGATTGGAACCTGTCGCGTTCACGCTACTGGGGTACACCGTTACCTATTTGGCGAGAGGAGAACGGATCTGAAGAAAAATGTATTGGCTCTATTGCCGAGCTGAATGCCGAGATCGAAAAATCGATAGCAGCTGGTTTTATGCCTGCAGGCTTTAAGCTGGAAGATATGCACCGCCCTTATGTGGATGATGTGATCCTGACCTCGGCTGCCGGTAATAAAATGTTTCGCGAGCCCGATTTGATCGACGTTTGGTTTGATTCAGGCGCTATGCCTTATGCGCAATGGCACTTCCCTTTTGAAAACAAAGAAGAGTTTGCTGCGGCCTACCCTGCCGATTTTATTGCCGAAGGGGTCGACCAAACCCGTGGCTGGTTCTTTACCCTGCACGCTATAGCCGTAATGCTGAGCGAATGCAGCGACGAAGTAAAAGCGGTGAATGCCAAAGTGGGCAATAAAGGTATCTCCTTCAAAAACGTGGTTTCAAATGGTTTGGTGCTGGATAAAAACGGCAACAAGATGTCGAAACGGTTGGGCAATGCTGTTGACCCCTTTACCACTATTGAACAATATGGAGCCGACGCCGCTCGCTGGTACATGATCAGCAATGCCGCGCCATGGGACAACCTTAAATTTAACGAAGAAGGTATTGATGAAGTTCGTCGTAAGTTTTTTGGTACGCTGTACAATTCTTACTCTTTCTTTGTGCTTTACGCCAATATCGATCAGTTTAAATATAGCGAGCCCGAAATAGCATTGGAACAACGCCCGGAAATTGATCGTTGGGTAATATCATTACTCAATACCCTGAGCCGTGAGGTGGATGCTTTTTATGCCGATTATGAGCCGACTAAAGCCGCCCGTGCTATACAGGAGTTTGTAGATGCGCATTTCAGCAACTGGTATATCCGCTTAAGTCGCCGCCGTTTCTGGAAATCAGATAACTCCGATGATAAGCTGTCGGCTTACCAAACATTGTATACCTGCTTAATCACCATCAGTAAATTAATGGCGCCAATAGCTCCGTTTTTTGCCGATAGTTTATACAAAGATCTGAATAAGGTTACCGGTAAAGAGGAATTTGAATCGGTACACCTGGCGTATTTCCCAACCTATCATGATGAGCTGGTTGATGCCGACCTGGAAGAGCGCATGAAACTGGCACAGGATGTATCATCATTGGTATTATCATTGCGTAAAAAGATCGAGATTCCGGTGCGCAGGCCGCTAAGCAAAATATTATTACCTATATTGGACAAGGGCTTTAAGAAGCATGTGGAGCAGGTAAAAGAATTGATCTTATCCGAAACCAACATCAAGGATATTGAATATATTACCGATACCGCGGGCATTATTAAAAAGAAAATAAAGCCGAATTTTAAGGCTCTTGGTCAAAAAGTAGGTAAGGATATGAAGGCTGTGGCCGAGGCTATAAATAATTTTACACAGGATGATATAGCCAAACTGGAAAGTGATGGCGCTGTTAATGTTCTTGATAACAAGTACTTAATACAAATTGCGGATGTAGAGATTATAGCAGAAGACGTTCCCGGATGGCAAGTTGCAAATTTGGGAAAACTAACTGTAGCTTTAGATGTTACCATAACCAACGAATTAAAAGAGGAGGGGATTGCGAGAGAGTTGATAAACCGTATCCAGAACCTGCGTAAAACAAAAGGTTTTGAGGTTACTGATAAAATTGACGTTCGCATTAGCGAGCACCCTTATATCAGCGAAGCGGTAAAAAATAATTTATCCTATATTTGCGCCGAAATTTTAGCAGAGAGCATAGTGCTTGACGCTCAGTTACATGAAGGTGACAAAGTAGAGATTGACGGAAATGAAATTTTTATTGTTATTAGTAAAGTATAAATGAAAGTAGAAAACGAAAAAACCAGATATTCTGAATCGGACCTGCAAGAGTTTAAAACTCTTATTCTTGATAAACTGCGTATTGCCAAAGAAGAGTTAAACTCGCTGGCAACTTCGTTAAGCTCGCCAAACGCGAACGGAACTGATGATACTGCCGGTACTTATAAAACCTTGGAAGATGGCTCGGCCACACTGGAAAAAGAACAAATTAACCAGTTAGCTGCCCGTCAGAAAAAATTTATTGATCAGTTGGAAGCCGCCCTGGTGCGTATTGAAAACAAAACTTATGGTATTTGCCGCGAAACCGGTAAACTGATACCAAAGGAGCGTTTGCGCGCCGTGCCGCACACCACCTTAACTATGGAAGCTAAATTAAAGCAATAAATGAAGGCTGCTTACACCAAACCTTTTCTCACTGCTATATTTATTATTCTTTTTGACCAGATCATTAAAACCTGGGTAAGGGCACATATGTTCATGGGCGAAGAGATCCGCTTTTTTGGTAGCCATGGCATGCTGCACTATACCGAGAATAACGGTATGGCATTTGGCATGGAATGGGGAGGTGACGCAGGAAAACTTGCATTGACGCTGTTTCGCATTTTTGCGGTATGCGGTATTGTTTATACGCTTATTTATTTAATAAAGCATAAATACCACCGTGGCCTCATTATGAATGTGGCGCTCATTTTGGCCGGAGCTGTTGGTAATATCATCGACTCTACCTTTTATGGTATCATGTACAATTATGCCCCGCTATTTCACGGGCGTGTGGTTGATATGTTTTATTTCCCATTGTTCCGGGGTACATTCCCGGCCTGGGTACCCGTTTGGGGTAATGAGCCTTTTGAGTTTTTCAGACCGGTATTTAACCTGGCCGATGCCTCTATCTGCGTAGGTGTTATCCTGATACTGGTATTTCAGAAACACTATTTCAAACACGAAGTTCCCGAAGTGAACAGTCCCAACAGTGAAATGGTGGAAGAATAAAAGATTTAAATTTTACTATACATATGAAAAGCCGCGTTAAGCGGCTTTTTTGTTTTATATTAATATGTCATTGCGAGCGAAGCGTGGCAATCTCCTCGCGTTCAATATGCAAGTGAGGAGATTGCTTCGTCGTTCCTCCTCGCAATGACATAAAGGCTAATGTCATCCTGAACTTGTTTCAGGATCCCATAGGACAGGCTAACCTGTATGTTGCTCACCTTGCTAATGGGGTGCCGAAACAAGTTCGGCATGACCGGTTGATTGCATTAATCCCTACACCAGCCTCATCCCCACCGGATCCCATTTGATCACCCGGTTCTCAAAATAACTATCGTTACAGGCCAGGCAAGGCGCCGCGGCGCGGAAGCCAAAAGCCGCATCCTCAACCACGGGTTTGCCTGTACGCATCGAATCAAAAAAATTGGCGAAATGCTCGTTGGAATCGCTATAGCCTTCGGGCTCATGGTAAACTACATCATCCAGCTTGGGTGTTTGCTGATCGGCAGCCGAATATTTTTTATTGTATTCCTCAATAATGGCTTTTTGCATGGCCTCGGGATAGGTGCCGAGCGAATCCCAGCCTCCGTAACCTGGTGCTACCGGCATTTTGCTTTTATGTATGGTAAAGCCGCCGCCATCGCTCATGTCGATAACGCCTTCAGAACCTACGATCTTGGTTGAAGCGCGGTCACCTTCACCACTCACAAAATTTACTCTCAGGGTAGCCTGAAAAGCCGGGTGCTCCGGTGATTCTGGATAGGATATCACGGCGCTCATCACATCAGGAACATTACGTCCATCCTTCCAGTAGTCGAGGCCCCCAATGGCAAATATTTTATCTGGTCCTTTGGATCCGGTGATGAAATGAATACCCGAAAGCAGGTGTACAAACAGGTCGCCGGCTACACCGGTGCCATATTCGCGGTAATTGCGCCATCTGAAGAAACGATTACTGTCATAAGCATGTTTCACCTTGCTGTTGGCCTGGTATTGCTCCCAACCCACCGTTTGCGGCGATGCATCCAGCGGAATAGTATATTGCCATGCACCCAGCGCGCTTTGCCTGCTAAAAGAAGCCTCAACTGCGTTGATCTTACCAATAGCGCCCGCCTGGTAAAGCTCCTTTGCCTTTTTAAAGGCGATACCACTCACCCGCTGACTGCCTACCTGGAAAACCGCTTTGGTTTCCTGCTGGGCTTTTATTTCATTCAACCCCTCGCTAATGTGGTGCACCATCGGTTTCTCGCTGTAAACGGCTTTGCCCTTGTGCATGGCTTCGATAGATATGGGGCTGTGCCAGTTATCGCTGGTAGCTACAATAACGGCATCAATATCTTTGCGGTTTAAAATATCGTGGTAATTATCGGTGGTGAAAATATTGGATCCATATACCTCCTTAGTGCGTTGTAACCGGCCCTTGTACAAATCGCAGGCGGCCACCAGCTCCACACCCGGCACGGTAAGCGCGGCGTGGGTGTCATTAAAGCCCATAATGCCCATGCCTATGGTGGCTATCCTGATCTTATCATTAGGACTTACGCGTTTTTCGGCCTGTAAAATTCTTTTTTCATGCTCTTCTTTGGCCGCCAGGCTGGTGAGCGATGCCGAAGTGAGGAGTACAGAGGTGCCAAATTGTTTTAAAAACTTTCTTCTGTCAGTTGCCATAGGTATCTGGTTTTAGGTCAGGTAAATGAATAATTGGTTTGTACGATCAGTTATATACTACAGGCGCAGCTACGGATGTATTGATATGCAATTTAAAACAACAAAATTTAGCTTGCAACTTTTTAATTTTATTTAAAAAGTTTAATTTGCATACCGTTTCCCAATTAAAACATATCTCTTCTGTATGAAAAAATTATCCTTATTGCTTTGCTGTTGCCTTGCGCACGCCCTATCGTTTGGCCAGGTTGCCCAAAGCGGCTTATCCATTATTCCCGAACCGGTAAAAACCACGCGTACGGCGGGTCAGTTCCTGCTGCCCAAAAGCGTTATAGTGGAGGCGGGTAGCCAGTCCGAATTAGCGCCCGTAACCAGTTATCTGAAAAAGAAACTGACTACAGCGCCGGGATCATCCGTGACCATTAAAAGTGCGGCCCCCACGGCTTCTATCCGGCTTGTTTTAAATAAAACTGTTGATGCCGCTATAGGTACCGAAGGATATACCTTATCGGTAAAGGCTAAAAAGATCGTGATCAGGGCCAATGAGGCTGCGGGTTTGTTTTATGGTGTGCAAACGCTGATGCAATTATTACCCGCCGATATTGAAAGCAAGCAGCTGGCGAAAAATGTGAAGTGGACGGTGCCTTGTGTGGAAATCACCGATTATCCACGCTTTGCCTGGAGGGGGTTAATGTTTGATGTGGCACGCCACTTTTTTACAAAAGCCGAAGTAAAACAATATATAGATGCCATGGTGAAGTACAAGCTGAACCTGTTGCACCTGCACTTAACCGACGATGAAGGCTGGCGCGTAGAGATCAAAAGTTTACCGAAGCTGACCACAGTTGGCGCTTATAACGTTAAAAAGGTGGGCCAGTTTGGAACGTTTACGCCACCTGCCGCGAATGAACCACGTACTTACGGTGGATTTTATACCCAGGAAGATATCCGCGAACTTGTCCAATACGCCAAAGACCGCTTTGTAAATATATTACCGGAGATAGATGTGCCGGGGCATAGCCTTGCTGCTGTTGTAGCTTATCCGGAACTATCCTGCACGCCCGGCGCCGATAAATATGTGGTTAACTCCGGCGAGCCTTTTATGGATTGGAGCGGCCCGCACAACAGGGCCATTGTGGATAACACCCTTTGCCCGGCCAATGAAAATGTATACACTTTTCTGGATAAGGTAGTGACCGAAGTGGCGCAACTCTTCCCCTTTGCTTATATCCATATGGGCGGTGATGAGTGCGCTAAGAACTTTTGGGAGCAAAGCGATGCTATAAAAGCCCTGATGGCTAAAGAAGGACTGAAAACGCAGCAGGAGGTACAGAGCTATTTTGAGAAACGATTAGAAAAAATAGTAGAATCAAAAGGTAAAAAGTTTATGGGCTGGGATGAGATCATTGAAGGCGGCCTTGGTCCGAACGCCGCGGTAATGAGCTGGAGAGGGATAAAAGGCGGTATTGAAGCCGCTAAACAGGGCCATGAGGTAGTGATGAGCCCAACAACTTTTGCCTACCTGGATTATATGCAAAGCGACCGTGTTAACGAAACCAAAATTTACGCCACACTGCGCCTGAGCAAATCGTACGAGTTTGAACCCGTGCCTGATAGTGTTGATGCCAGGCTGATCAAAGGCGGGCAGGCTAATTTATGGACCGAGCAGGTGTACAACATTCGCCAGGCCGAATACATGACCTGGCCAAGGGGTATGGCCATTGCCGAGTCGGTATGGTCGCCAAAGGAAAAGAAAAGCTGGCCTTACTTCTTTGGAAAAGTAGAGAAACAGTTCGACCGCTTTAACGCTGCCGAAACTAAATACGCGCCAAGCGCTTATGATCCCTCATTTAATGCCACACGCAATGCTGATGGTACACTAAAAATAACGCTGACCAATGAGGTGGATGGCCTGGATACCTATTACAGTTTTGATAATTCGTTCCCGGATAATTTCTATCCAAAATATACGCAACCTATTGATGCGCCAAAGGATGCCACAACGCTGCGGGTGATCACCTACAAGGGTAAAAAACCAATTGGGCGGATGGTTACGATGCCACTGTCGGAATTGAATAGTAGAATTAAATAAAGTGATCAATAAAAAAGCCCGGCCGTTTATCGGCCGGGCTTTTTTTATTTCATATCCCTCTGTCATTCTGAATGAAGTGAAAAATCTTCTTCATTACGCGTGTTGGGTTGCGAGGCTCTCGAAGAAGATCCTTCGTTCCACAGGATGATAAAGAGCGGTTTATCAATTGGCCCGCTCGCCCTTCATTTTCGAGGCAATTTGTACGGCTTTGTAAGCATTTACAATACCACCGGTTTTGCTAAGGGTAGTAAAATCAACTTTGATGGTTTTGCTGCCCGGTCTGAACACCGTAGTGCCGGTTAAAGGTGTGGCCGATTGCAGGATGATCTGTTTCAACTGTTTAGCGCTCAGCGTTGGATAATACTCCAGCAGTAGAGCTGCTACACCTGCTGTTATGGGCGATGAAAAACTGGTACCGTCTTCGGTCATAAACTCGGCATCGGTGTCAACAGTAGTTACTTTAACACCCGGGGCAAATACATCTACATTCTTTTTGCCATAGTTGGAGAAATCGCCAGCCAGGTGCTCGCCTAGTTTAGGGCCCGATGCGCCAACATTGATCACATTATCCGCGTCGGTTGATCCATCCAGGAAAGTATCGTTTGGATAATCGGGAGTAATATCAACATCCTGGTTATCGTTGCCAGCCGCTTGTACCAGCAGTACGTCTTTAGATGCGGCATATTTAAAGGCTTCATCCAGCCACTCTTTATGTGGTGATATTTTTTTGCCGAAGCTCATGTTGATGATACGAGCGCCATTATCAACAGCATAGTGGATAGCGTTGGCGATATCTTTATCATATTCATCACCATTAGGCACCGCTTTGATGGCCATAATACGTACGTTATCGGCAACGCCATTGATACCATAGCCATTGTTACGGATCGCCCCAATCAAGCCGGCTACGCCGGTACCGTGTGAGGCATCTGTGAATTTAAGCAGGTTGTTGCCATAAGGTTTATGATCCATGCTGTCCACATTATCCCCAACTATGCGTTTGCGGGCTTCCAAATCGGGGGACAGGTCGTTATTTAATTTGGCCAGGTACTCGCTCAGATCTTTGATAATGGCGGCATTGGTTTTATTAATGCCTTCCTGCGAGAAAATAGAATCCCAAACATATTTGCTTTGGGTAAGGGTGTCATTAGCCAGTTTAAGTTTTACCAGGTCGGCCTGTTTAAATGTGCCGTTGGCAGGCAGGCTAAGCCCTCTTTTGATATAGCCGCTGGTTACCATCAGCGCATTCATGATGGGTTGTAATTGCTCGGTCTCGGTGCGCGATTTGTTTACTGTGCTATCGTAAGTGGTTTTTACACGTTTCCAGTAGGCGTATTGTTTTTTATCAACAGCGTTGGTATCTGTTAGGTTTTCAAATTTACCTTTCAGCTTATTGTATTCACGTACCTCTTCGGTGGTTTCATTAAAATCGGCTTTGCCATCGGGGCCGCCCAAGAAATTCCAGCCATGTATATCATCCACATAACCGTTATGATCATCGTCGATGCCGTTACCGGGAATTTCTTTAGTATTGGTCCAAAGGATACTTTTCAGGTCTTTTTGTAAAGTATCAATACCGCTATCTATCGTAGCTATCACCACAGGCTTGCTTTTTTTGCCTTGTAAAAAAAGATAAGCGGGTTTAAGGCTGATGCCATAAAAACCGTTTTCTTTCAGGTCCATCAGTTGCCAGCCTTTGGGCGGCTCGGGTTCTGCCGGAGGAATTACTTGTGCAGAAATTGTTTGACTTAATGTTAATGCAGTTAATAAGGTGGTGCCGGTGATTAATAAATTGCGGTAATTGAACATGTACAAAAATTAGAAAATAAAAAAATCATTAAATGGATTCGGGGATCGTGTTGCGAGGTTCGGTGATCTTTTCTTATAAAGTATTAATATCCCGATCCGCGCAACACGATCCTCGAACCTCGTTAAAGGTCAAACTTGATGCCTTGTGCTAAAGGCAACGTTTTTGAATAATTAATAGTATTGGTTTGGCGCCTCATGTAAACTTTCCAGGCATCAGAACCAGATTCGCGACCGCCGCCGGTTTCTTTTTCACCGCCAAACGCGCCGCCTATCTCTGCACCCGATGTGCCGATGTTTACATTAGCTATACCACAATCAGAACCAGCGTAGGATAAAAATTGTTCTGCCTCGCGCAAATTATTAGTCATAATAGCCGATGATAAACCCTGCGGAACACCATTTTGCAGGTCGATGGCCTCATCAAGCGTGCTGTATTTTATCAAATAAAGTATCGGGGCAAAGGTTTCGTGCTGCACTATTTTAAAGTGGTTCTCCACCTCAGCTATACAAGGTTTTACGTAACAGCCCGATGAATAGTTGTCGCCTTCGAGCTTGCCGCCTTCTACTACAAATTTCCCGCCTTCGGCTTTACATTTTTCGATAGAGTCCAAGTACAGGTTTACCGCATCATGATCAATAAGCGGCCCCATGTGGTTATGCTCATCCAAAGGATTGCCAATGCGGATCTGTTTATAAGCGTTCACCAGCTTTTGTTTAAAGGCCTCATAAACACTTTCATGAATGATGAGCCTGCGCGTGCTGGTACAACGCTGGCCGGCAGTACCCACCGCGCCAAATACGGCGCCGATAAGCGACATGTCCAGATCTGCGTTTTCGCTGATGATGATAGCGTTGTTGCCGCCCAGCTCCAGCAGGCTTTTACCCAAACGGGCAGCCACAGCCGCGCTAACCGCCTTACCCATACGTGTTGAGCCGGTAGCTGATATTAAAGGTACCCGGGTATCGGCAGCCATCAGCTCGCCAATGTTACGGTCGCCGATGATGAGGTTGGATACCCCCTCTTCAATATTGTTCTTTTTAAATACTTCCTGCGCGATGTGCTGGCAGGCAATGGCGGTCAACGGTGTTTTTTCTGATGGTTTCCAGATACAAACGTCGCCGCAAACCCAGGCCAGCAGGGAATTCCAGCTCCAAACTGCTACCGGGAAGTTGAATGCCGAGATGATACCCACAATGCCCAGCGGATGGTATTGCTCGTACATGCGGTGATTGGCCCTTTCGGAGTGCATGGTTAATCCGTACAGCTGACGGCTCAAACCAACGGCAAAATCGGCAATGTCTATCATCTCCTGAACCTCGCCCAAACCTTCCTGCAGGCTTTTGCCCATTTCGTAAGATACCAGGCTGCCCAGGTCGTGCTTATGGGCACGTAAAGCCTCGCCTATCTGCCTAACGATCTCGCCGCGCTTGGGGGCAGGGGTATTGCGCCAGGTTTTAAAAGCTTTAGATGCTTGTTCAACTACCTGGTTATAATCGTTTTCGGAAGCAAATTTTACGGAGGCTATTTTTTTGCCGTCAACCGGCGATATGATATCTTTTACGGTAGCGCCTGCGCTGCTGCCCCAGTGGTTTCCTGTACTAAAAGCATCATTAATATCGTTTATATGTAAACGTTTTAGAATGTCTGAAATATCGAGGTTCATAATTGTTACTTTTGTCAAAGGTAAAAATCTTGAGGCAATTTTTAGTTTATCCACCTTTCGCACGCGAATTGATTGTGGTTAATTATCAATACTTTGCACACAAATCATGTTAAAAATGTGCGAATGTTGAAAACTAAATTGTTTATTGGAGGCTTACTTGTTGTAATTTGAACTCAATAAGTCTTTACGAAGGCAATAACAATTGTTAACCTAAAGCGGATGTTCTGCAAACAAAACTGAATGGAAGAAGAATTTGAATTTGGTTTTACCGAAGATCCAAAGTTTTCGGTAGAACGGTACGAGGAGATGATCCGTAATCACGACCAGTACTTTTTTGATGCCCAGGCGTTTGAGAACATTATCGACTATTACATAGAGAAAAATGATCCGGCCAAGGCACTGCAAGTAGCAGAATACGCGCGTAACCAGCACCCTTTTGCAGCGGTTTTTTTAATTAAACAGGCACAATTACTGGTTGTTACCAATAAAGTGACCGAGGCATTCGCGGCTTTGGAAAAAGCGGCTATGCTGGAGGCTTCCGACGCGGATATCTATATTATTCGCGGTAATCTGTACGAAAGTATGGAGCGCTATGGCGAAGCCCTGGAAAATTATGAAAAAGCATTGGGCCTGGCAGAGGAAACCGACGAGATCCTATTGCATATTGCCTATGTGTACCAGAACATGGGCGACTATGACACAGCCATAACCTACCTTAAGCTTTGCCTTAAGCAGAATATGGAAAATCAGGATGCCCTTTATGAACTGGCGTTTTGCTATGACGTAATGGACAACCAGCAGGAGAGCGTACAGTTTTATCAGCAGTATATCGATAACGAACCTTACAGTTATGCTGCATGGTATAACCTGGGTAATGCTTACACCAAGCTGAGCCTGTTTGAAAAGGCTATCGACGCTTACGACTACGCCATACTGATCAAAGACAGCTTTGCATCGGCCTACTTTAACAAGGGTAATGCCCTGGTTAACCTGGAAAAATATGCCGAAGCTATTGAAGTATACCGCCACACCTTTGAGTACGAACAGCCTAATGCCGATACTTACTGCGCTATTGGCGAATGCTACGAAAAGCTGGAGCAGATGGATGATGCGCGTGCCTTTTATAAAAAATCGGTTAAGATGGACCCTAAGCTGGCCGACGCCTGGTTTGGCATAGGTGTTACGCTTGATTTTGAGGAGCGCTATTTTGAAGCCCTGCATTTTTATAAAAAAGCGCTCGACCTGGATATCGCCAATGCCGACTATTGGTTTGCCATAGCCGATGCCGAATATAAATTGGGCCACATGCCCGAAGCTGAGCAGGCTTATGAAAAAGTGGTAGAGCTTAATCCGCTGGATATTGATGCCTGGTTGGATTACTCATCCATCTTATATGAGCAGGACAGGTTGCCCGGCGCTATCGAGATCATTTCGGAGGCTATTAAAAACAACCCCGAAGCGGCCGAACTTTATTACCGCATGGTGGCTTATTTATTTGCCAAAGGCGAATACAATGAGGCCCTGAACCATCTGGAGATGGCCCTAACCAGCGATCCGGATAAGCATTATATTCTTTTTGATTACCTGCCGCAATTGCAGAAGAACAAAGTGATTGTGGATATTATAAATAAGTATACGAAATAAACAGATGGGCGAATGAATGAATGGCGGTTGATCTCAGTATCAGTCGCCATTTTTTGTTTAAGGTGAGCAGGGTGTCATGGTGAGCCCCGTCGAACCACGGTGGGCAGGCCTCAGCGCGCGAGTCTTCGACTGAGCTCAGACTGACATCCCTTTTTACACCATGATCAATGCTTCCTTTAATCGCCATATAAATTTTACAAAAACTTCATCATTTCCACATCTGAAATTAGCACAATTGCAGTATTGAGTCAGTTTTTTTTCGGATATTTGTATCGTTAGAACTTTTAGTTATAGGCTATAACCATCTATTGTATGAATTATATGATCAATGATCTTCCCGAACGCACAGCAAAACCCCGTGACAAAGGCATCACCATGGTGATGGACAAAGGATTGAGTTTAAGGCAGGTAGAGGATTTTCTGGAAATAGGTGCAGCTTATACGGATATTGTTAAACTGGGTTGGGCAACTTCATACGTTACCCCCAACTTAACCGAAAAAATAAAACTTTATCAGGACGCGGGCATTCCCGTATATTTTGGCGGTACTTTGTTCGAGGCCTTCATAGTACGCAACCAGTTTGATGATTACTGCCGCATACTGGATAAATACAAGCTGGAGCACTGTGAAGTTTCTGACGGATCTATCACTATTGAGCATGAGGTTAAATGCGATTACATCAGTAGGTTGGCTAAACAGGTTACGGTAATATCAGAAGTGGGCTCCAAGGATGTGCAAAAGATCTTCGCGCCTTATAAATGGATCAAACTGATGCAGGCCGAAATTGAGGCCGGCTCCTGGAAAGTGATAGCCGAGGCCCGCGAAAGTGGCAACGTAGGCATTTACCGCGATTCGGGTGAGGTAAGGCAGGGCCTTGTTGATGAGATCCTGACCCAGATACCCGAAGGCACGATTATTTGGGAGGCCCCGCAAAAAGCGCAGCAGGTATGGTTTATAAAACTAATTGGCGCTAATGTTAGCTTGGGCAATATCGCGCCAACAGATATTATCCCGCTGGAAACGCTACGATTAGGTATCCGCAGTGATACTTTCGACCATTTTTTGAATTTATAACTGATCTTACTATATGAATTAAGAAGTCTCCGGGTTAATTGCTGGAGGCTTTTTTTGTTTAGAGCCAATTGTATAGCTTTATCATATCAATAATCATATAATGAATTTTACAGACCAGCTTATCCGGGCCGCTTTACGGGAAATTGAACAACAAACCTGGGGAGCTACCGAACAATATATGCAAATTCATGATGTAGTACGACTTGATAGTATACCGCAAATAGTAAAGGTTGACCTGGAAAGCGAGGAAAATACCGCTATAGTGTATCTGCAGGTAGCAGGAGAGAAGTTTTACCTGGCCATTTATTTTGACACTTCGCCGGATATCGCCATCAGATATATAGGTACTGAAAGCCATCATAAAGTTTATTTGCGAGCTACCTCCGAAAACCTTACCTGGCTGCAAATAGCCGCTATGAGCTTATTAAAGCCCAGCGAAACATTTAACAAAGATGATAAAAGGGCATTTGGTAAGGCTTTATATAAATATAGCTGTGCCATTTATGAACCCAGCCCGGGGCCGGATACTTTTGAAAACAAGCTAAAAAACTTACTTAGCCATCTGGAGCAGGATGTATCGGGAGTTGAAAAACTGATCAATCATGCAGAAGCCTATATCCAGGTTGACCAGGATGTTCATAACGGGAATGGTCTTATCGGAGGACCGTATATAGATAAACTAAGTATTAAACGTATGGCAGCATTGGGATTGGAAATAGCTTTTAGCCAATACGCTACAGGTAACCCGTTTAAGTAGTATAAGTTCGGCATAAAGCTCGCTTCACGTAATTTCAACAAACACCACGCTCCCGCGAGATTAAGCGCAGCGTATCTGGTAGGTGACATGATTAAAGCTTTTCAGCTTTAGTATCAGCTGAAAGCTGAAGCCATGATTACCACGGGCTGAAAGCCCGCGGCAGCAAAAAGTAACCAAGGCTGGCGCAATAATGCGAAAACTATAAAATATCCCTTATACATTATAGTCTCCAATATCTATACATTATCTACATATTTAATCAATAATATAATTATTAAGCCACTGGAAATAAATTTTCGGAGAAATAATATAAATGATTTAATAATTATATATATTAGTAAATCGTTTTATCAATATATGATTTGTGAAGCTGAGTTAGGCGATAGGGAAAGTGCTTTTATGATTTGGCCGTATGGCGTGTATTAATTGAAACTTATTAATCAACCTTATAAAACACACTATGAAAATCAAAACTACGTTTTTGAGCGCGCTGCTGCTTGGGGCTGTTATGTCCTGTTCAAAGCAAAATCAATTAATCGGGAATGATCAGCCTGACAGTGATGCAAAGAAAAATCAAACTACCAATGCTGCCCCTGTCCTTTGGCAGGAACATTGGTTTGAACACAATCAGATAGTACATAATGTAGCCAACGATACCAGCGTTGCCGTTTATTATGATAACGATGTTAATCCAAGCATTGTATGGCCTAAAACCTACCTGGCCCAGGTTTGGAACTATACCAAAAAAACCTACGGATCTTTCGGTGCCGAATCACAGTTGTATGTGATATTGCATGCCGGTAAATATAGTGGCGGTCACCCCAGTACATATATGGATGGCAGTCACGATTACCGTAACGTGATCGACTGCGGATCATCAAGCCTGACAGCCTGGACTGCCGGAACCGGCAACGATCTTGACCTTACCACCCACGAAGTAGGGCACATTGTTGAAGGCGCTTCCAAAAATGTGCATGGCTCACCCGCATTTAATATCTGGCACGATAGCAAATGGATGGAGATGTATATTTATGACGTGTATCTTGGCCTGGGCAGAAACGATGATGCCCAACGTTGGTACAACCTGGTTTTAGGCGGTTCAGATCCCTATCCGCGTGCCAATACCCATTGGTTTAAAGATTGGTGGTACCCACTTTATACCCAACACGGAGGAACTGCAGTGCTTAATAAGTATTTTACTTTGCTGGCTGCTAATTTTCCAAAGCATGTTGTTTCAAATGGGGTAACCAATATCAATGAGTATTCCCGCGATTTGAGTTTTGGCGAGTTTGTACACTTCTGGAGTGGTGCCGCCGGTGCTGATCTGAAACAACTGGCCCTTACCGCCTTTGGAAACAAGGACGAGCAGGGTAACGACTGGACCATACAGTTGGAACAAGCCAAAGCCACATTTCCCAACGTAACTTATCCCGGAAGTACGCCAACAAATCTTACCCTTACCGTTAGTAAAGAAAACAGCGGTGGCCCGGGTGCAGCCGAGGGTTCCTTAAAATTGATCGATAACAACCTTAACTCTAAATTTTTTGTGGCTGGTTATGACACCGGTTTCTGGGCGCAGTTAAATTACCCAACGGCAGTAGTATTAAAAGGATACGCGCTAACATCCGGTAATGATGCCCCTGACCGTGACCCTAAAAGCTGGAAATTAGCAGGCTCCAATGATGGCGTTGTGTTTACCCAACTTGATGTGCGTACTAACGAAAGCTTCCCGTCCCGAAATCAAACCAAAAGTTATACGTTTAGCAATACTACCGCTTACAAGTATTATCGCCTGTACGTCACAGCTAACAACGGAAGCCCCGATTTTCAGTTGAGTGAATGGGCCGTCAGTCAATAAAAACCCCTATTTTAAATAACCCGCAGTAAATTGTAAATAAGCCGCGAAATCTCGCGGCTTATTCGTTTTTATGTCTTTCTCATTAATTTGTTTTTTATCTTGGGCATGAATATCATTTGAGCTATAAATTATAAAACAGCAGCAATGGCCACGGAAGCGGAAAACCCATCAATAGCCAATCCGGATCAGTTACCTGTACAGGTGTACTCCGATAACTCTATAGAAGTTGCGGCATTGCTTACGCTGTCTGGCGGTTTCCTGGATGTGTTTACCTATGTAGGGCATGGCGGGGTATTTGCCAATTCCATGACGGGTAACGTGGTGTTCCTGGGGATGTATATTGCTCAGGGCGACTGGCAGCAGGCCATGCACCATATTCCGCCTATTATAGCATTTTTGATCGGGGTGTTTATTGCCTACCGGATGCACCTGCCATCGGTATTAAGATATTTGCCTAAGCCCGCCTTAACTTGTTTGGGATTTGAGATCGTTGTACTCATAGCTTGCTCTTTCCTATCAGATTCTTTTCCGGATATTCCCCTGGTGCTGGCCATATCGCTGGTGGCGGCCATGCAAAATTCAAGCTTTACCAAACTGGAACAATGGACCTATAACTCCGTAATGACCACTGGCAACCTGCGCCGCTTTGCCGAAGCTTTTTTTCGGGGAACGATGCCCTCGCGTAACCCGGTTGCCTTGCGCGAAGCCAGGCTATTTGGCTTTGTTTGCGTTTGTTTTTTGGCAGGCGCTATCCTGGCTGCCTTAACTACCAAACCTATGCATGATTATGCCTTGTTTATACCCGCGGGTACTTTGCTCATCGCATTCGTTATTTGCTGGCGCAGGCAAAAAGCAAAAGTTTTATATTTTAAATAAGAGGAATCTGCCTCCCACTGCTCAATAGTTTCCATAACTTATGAAATGTTGCTAATATTACGCCATGAAACAATACGGGCTTATAGGCTACCCCCTTTCACATTCTTTTTCAAAGAAATATTTTGCCGAAAAATTCAAGAACGAGGGTATCACTGATGCCGCTTACGAGCTGTATCCGCTGGAAAATATCAAAGATCTGCAGGATCTGCTGGATGAACACCCCGACATCTGCGGCCTTAATATCACCATTCCCCATAAAGTTGCTGTGTTGCCCTTCCTGGATTGGATTGAGCATGATGCCCGCAAAGCCGGGGCGGTTAACTGTATCTGCGTAATTGCCGAAAGCCCACTGCAGGCAGCCTTTACCGGCGAAGTTGGCATCGGAGGGCATGATTTCAGGCTGGAAGGATATAATACCGACCTGTACGGTTTCGAGATGTCTATTCGTCCGCTCATTAAGGATTTTGAAGCAGAGGCTCTGGTGTTGGGTGATGGTGGCGCGGCAAAAGCGGTAAAATGTGTACTGGAAAACATGGGCATTGCCTTTAAAACGGTTACCCGCAAACCGCATCCCGATCATATTTTGTTCAGCGATCTGAAACCGCACGATATCAAACGGCATAAGATCATTATCAATACTACGCCCATAGGTACTTCGCCCAAAATTGATGAATGTCCGCCGATACCTTACGAGGGCATAACGGATGAGCATTTGCTGTACGATCTGATCTACAACCCTGAAGAAACTTTGTTTTTAAGAAAAGGCCGGGAACAAGGCGCCGCAACCAAAAACGGTTATGAGATGCTGGTATTACAAGCCGAAAGATCATGGGAGATCTGGAACGCTAAAGATAACCGGGTATGAAAAAAATTGGATTAGTTGGCGGCATAAGCTGGACATCAACTTTAGATTATTACCGCTATATAAACGAAGGGGTTAATAAGAAATTAGGCGGACTGAATTTTGCTGAATGTGTTATTTACTCCTTAAACTTTGGCGACATACAAGCCAAAAGTTGGGTTGGTAGTTTTGAATTACTACTTAATGCTTGCGAGTCTTTAAAAAAAAGCGGAGTCGACAGTATTGTTTTATGTGCTAATACCGCCCATCTGTTTGCAGACAAACTTCAGGAGACAATCCAGTTGCCCATCATTCATATAGGCGTTGAAACTGCAAAAGCAGTAAATAAACAAGGATTTAAAAAAGTAGGACTATTAGGCACAAAGTTTACAATGGAAATGGACTTTTACAGGAAAAAACTGGAAGAACATGGATTGGAGGTTTTGATTCCTGAAAAGCAAGAAACAAGAGATTTAATTCAGTATGTTGTAAAAGAAGAACTTGGCAGAGGAATAATAAAATCGACATCAAAAGAAAAATTTATTTCTGTTGTTAATGATTTAATTCAAGAGGGAGCAGAATGTATCATTTTAGGATGCACCGAAATCCCGTTATTAATTGGCCAAACAGACTTTTTAATACCTGTTTTTGACACAACAATTATTCATTCGCAAGCGGCTGTTGAATATGCAATCTCAATATAAATATGTAAGCTTGTTACTTAGCACGCTGTTGTTCTTTGCAGCATGTGGCGGTAATCATGATTATTCGCCAAAACCAAGGGGATATTACCGCATCGCTTTTCCTAAAAAAGAATACCAGGATTATAGCGCGGGCTGCCCTTATTCTTTCAGCTATCCCAAATACGCGGTTATTGAACCCGACAGGACCAAAGGGGCCAAACCATGCTGGGTGAATATGCAGTTTCCGCAATTTCATGCTACGCTGCATTTAAGCTATCAACCGGTAACATCAAAAAAAGTATTTAATGAGCTGGTAGAAGATGCCCGCACCTTCGCCTTTAAACATACGGTAAAAGCCACTTCTATTGACGAAGGCGTAATTGGATATGCCGACCGTAAGGTTTACGGCATCTATTACACCATTGATGGTAACGCGGCATCATCGGCCCAGTTTTTCCTCACGGATAGCACCAAAAATTACCTGCGCGGCGCCCTCTACTTCAACTCCGAACCCCGCCTGGATTCTATTCAACCCGTGCTTAATTTTATCAAACAGGATATTGCTGTGATGATCAAGAGTTTTAAATGGAAGTAGGATAGATGCAAGAGATAAGAATCAAGAGGTAAGACAAAAATTTAAAGTTGTCATCCTGAGCGGAGCGAAGGATCTTCTTCGGTATGCATGTTGCACAACAGATGCTCCACTTCGTTCAGCATGACAAATCATTTTGGAAAAAAGAAGGCCTGTCATCCTGAGCTTGTCGAAGGACGTGCGCAGAGGCCCGCCCACCATGCTTCGACGGAGCTCCGCATGACATCCCGGTTGATTAATAGGCAAGCAATTTCTCCACCGTTTCATCCAGCCTGGCTTTCGCCAAAAACTGGTCTTCCAGAGCTTTGTTCATGGGGATAGCGGTATCCAGGCTGCCACAGCGCATTACAGGTGCATCCAGGTATTTAAAGCAATGCTCGGCTATGTGGGCAGCTATCTCGGCGCCGAAACCACTGGTGAGCGTGTCTTCGTGCAATACCAGGGCACGGCCGGTTTTCTTTACACTTTCTTCTACCGCTTCATGATCCCAGGGCAGCAGGCTGCGCAGATCGATGATCTCAAGGGATAGTTCCGGATGTTTTTCGGCATATTCCAAAGCCCAGTGTACACCCAGTCCAAAGGTGATGATGCTGGCTTGTGTGCCTTGCTTTACTATATTGGCTTTGCCTATTTCAATCAGCACATCATTGTCGGGCACATCGCCGCTGATGCTGCGGTACAGGTATTTATGTTCAAAATAAATAACCGGGTTTGGATCGTCAATAGCGGCCAATAGTAAACCTTTAGCATCTGCCGGAAAAGCGGGATAAACCACTTTAAGTCCGGGGGTTTTGGTAAACCAGGCCTCGTTACTTTGCGAGTGGAAAGGTCCGGCGCCAGTACCTGCCCCTGTTGGCATCCGCACTACCACATCAACGGCCTGTGCCCAGCGGTAGTGTGTTTTGGCCAGGTTGTTAATGATCTGGTTAAAGCCGCAGGTTACAAAATCGGCAAACTGCATTTCAACAATAGCCTTGTAGCCGTTCAGGGCCAGGCCCATACCTGCGCCTACAATGCCCGATTCGCAAATAGGCGTGTTGCGCACGCGGGGTTTGCCAAACTCTTCCACAAAGCCCTGGGTTATTTTAAAGGCGCCGCCGTACTCGGCAATATCCTGCCCCATGATCACCAGGTTGGGGTGTTTGCGCATGGCCTGGCGCAGGCCATCACTTATGGCATCAATATAACGTTTATGCGTTGCGGGGATAGCAGCAGGTTGGCTTACCGGGAACTGGTAAGGCTGATACATGTCACGCACTTCGGTTGCTATATCTGGTATAATGTCTACCTCATTGTAAACCTTTTCAAACTCGGTTTCGATAAGGGTGGTGATCTCTTTTTTAAATACCGGGATCCATTCCGGGCGGATCACGCCTTCGTCCAGTAAATATTTCTCGAAATTAGCTACCGGGTCTTTACCTGCCCACCATTCAAATAAATTTTGCGGAACGTATTTGGTTCCCGAAGCTTCCTCATGTCCCCGCATCCGGAAGGTCATACATTCCAGCAATACAGGTCGCGGGTTTTCACGGATGCTTTCGTTGATCTCTTTAATGGTATGGTAAACTTCCAGTATGTTGTTGCCATCAATACGGCGACCTTCTATGCCATAGCCTACAGCCTTATCCACCAGTTTTAAACAGTTGTATTGCTCATTTACCGGGGTCGACAGACCATATCCGTTATTCTCAATCAAAAATATAACCGGCAGTTTCCAAACGGATGCGATGTTCAGCGCTTCATGAAAATCACCTTCACTGGTTGCGCCTTCGCCTGTAAATACCAGGGTCGATCTTTTCCGTTCGGCTAAAACATCGGCCAGGGCAATACCATCAGCCAGGGCCAGTTGCGGCCCCAGGTGCGATATCATCCCGATGATCTTATATTCCTGCGTACCGAAATGGAAGGAACGATCGCGCCCCTTGGTAAAACCTGAGGGCTTGCCCTGCCACTGCGCCATCAATCTGGAAAGCGGGATATCGCGGGTGGTAAAAACACCCAGGTTGCGGTGCATGGGCAAAATATATTCGTCGTTTTGCATGGCCAGGGTACTGCCCACAGCAATAGCTTCCTGTCCTATTCCCGAAAACCATTTGCCGATACGACCCTGACGTAAAAGGATCAGCATCTTCTCTTCGATGAGGCGCGGCAGCAACAGTTTTTTGTAAAAAAAAATTAAATTTTCGTTATTCAGGCTTTTACGGTCAAAAATCATAATGTAAAACTACTGAAGTTTTTAAAACTTTGTATGTTTGGTAATCCTATCAGATAACTATGAAACGAAACGGATTTTTACTCCTCGCATTATTATTGATCATTGGGTTTGCCGCCAGCTCACAGGATTATTTTTTATTGCCCGAAGTTTTCTATATGAAAAAAGGCGACAAGCTGAACTTGCACCTGTTAAGCGGTAATGAGTTTCAAAAAGACGCGGAATACCGGTATAAGGATGCCAAGCTCACCAAATTCATGTTGTATGAGGGATCAAAAAAAACCGATCTGACCCAGGCACCCAAAGATACAGCATCCAATATATTGAATTACAAATTAGAGAACAGCGGGATCGCCCTCATCGAGATGGTGAAAAGCGAAAGCGTAGAATCTGAAAGGAATAAATTTCTGAAATATCTGGACAACGAAGGTCTGGATAAAATAGCCGAGGATGCCAAGAACAGCAACCAGCAGTACTTTGTCGAAAAAACAAACCGGTATCTGAAAACGCTGATTTCCGTTGATAAGCCTAATGGAAAAGATTTTGATAAACCACTGGGCGAGACCTATGAAATAGTGATACAGCAAAACCCATATAAAGCCAGCTATGGCGATGATGTAACCGCTAAAATATTATTTAAAGGCCAACCCTTAAAAGATGCCGTGGTTATTGTATACACCCGGACAGTAAACGGTAATGTGTTCCCGCAAAAACTGAGCTCCGATGCCCAGGGACAGGTTTATTTTAAACTGAGCCGCGAAGGTATATACATGATCAGCTCGGTACATGTGGAAGCCTCGACCGATAAAAATGCCGACTTTGAAAGCTGGGGCGCCACTTTCACCTTCGCCTTCAGAAATGCGGATAGCTTGCCGAATACCTATAAAGAGTTTGGCTTTGGGGATAAGCATTGAGTTATATGTGCGGATGTGCAATATGTAGATGATTAAAAAATATAGTTTGTCATTCTGAGCGAAGCGAAGAATCTATTCGCAGACGTGCATATTGAAGATTAGATCCTTCACTGTGCTCAGGATGACAAGTTCGGCTTAAATCACTGACGCTACCTAAAATTTCACATATCCAAACGTTGTTAACTGCTTGCTGCTGCGGTTAGCATCTGTAATGATCAGCGCACCATCCCGGTAAAGGGTTATACCTTCCCAGTTATTTTTTGGTGCCGGGAATGCAGATGTCACCTGTTTCCAGTTTTTATCTTTCCGGTTGTTGAGCATCATAATGCGGCCATAGCTGGTGCTTTTCTTTTTCAGGTAATCCGGGTTTTGGCTGATATTATCTCCCAGATCCGGAATGCTTGTTTTTATATTTTCTTCCTGGTTTTTAAGTTGGTCGTTATTGAGGTAAGCATCATAGTCGCCATTCCAGAAGTAATTGATACCGTAGATCTTGTCGTCCTGGGTAGCGGTGATATCCGTTATCCTGAAATAAAGGAAAGGTGCTTTGATGAGCAGTGGCTTTTTGTTAAAGGAGGTATCAATGAGATAGCCTTTGCCGCCACCAGGCATGCCGTTATATTCGTAATAAGCCAGCAGTTTTTTCTCCTTAGGCAGCCAGGTTACACTTTCAAAGCCCGCGTTATTAACGCGTAATGGTCTTTTAAGAGTAGCGAAATGCATGGGATCAATAGTGATGGTATTTTGCAGGGTATCCAGTTTGCCTTTGAGCAGAAAGCAATAATCGTAAGTATCATTGGTTTCGATAGATAAATAGGCGGTGTTGTTAACGATGCTTATCGCTTCAAAACCTTCGTAGTAAGTTTTTACCGAATCGGGCAGTTGATTGAGGTTTTTAACGCGGACGGTCCGGTAAGCGGTTAAGGAAGTATCTTTACCGTTAATCACCCGGCCAATGCTATCAGCCAGTAGACTGTAAATGAAAAAGTCGCCGTCGAGTTTTGTTTCTTTATGACTGCCATATTGCGGTTCCAGGTAAACCCGTCCGGCATATAGCGTCATGCCCGAAAATTCTTCGTTTACACTGTTGATATTTAGCGGAAGAGGGATGTTTTTATATGTGCTTTGGCTGTGAGCAATGGCTGGTAAAAATACTATGCTGATGAACAACGTGAGGTATAGATATTTTTTATACATGAATATTTTAAATGGATGTTTAAAGGTAGCCAAATCGTTTAGTTTTAAAAATGCAAAGGCGATGCTAAAAGCCCAAGGCGCAAAGCCTAAAGCTTCTTTTTATATAATAATAGCTTTAGGCTTTCTGCTTTGAGCTTTAGGCTCAGGAAAACTTATATATTTACGGCAATCGACAAAAATTTAACAAATTTTAACATTTAAGAGGGCATTTTTTTTGGCGAAAAAATGTTAGTGTGAGTAAGTTTGCCTACCGAACAAAAAAGAAGCATGGAAGAATTAAAAAGTAATACCGAAAACGTTTCATCAGGCGCTGTTACGGGTAGCGTATCATATTCAACCGATATCAGGGCGCTGAATGAAATGATACAAAAAGAAAGCGCTTTTATCGATATCCTGAGAATGGAATTGGATAAGGTGATCGTTGGACAAAAATATATGGTGGAGCGATTGCTGATCGGTTTGCTGGCCGACGGGCATATCCTTTTGGAAGGTGTTCCGGGACTGGCGAAAACGCTGGCCATCAACACGCTGTCAAAAGCTATTCAGGCCGATTACAGCCGCATCCAGTTTACGCCCGATCTGTTACCCGCCGATTTGCTGGGAACGATGATATACAACCAGAAAAAAGAAGAGTTCATCGTGCGTAAAGGTCCGCTGTTCTCTAACTTTATCCTGGCCGATGAGATTAACCGTGCACCTGCCAAAGTACAAAGCGCGCTGCTGGAAGCGATGCAGGAACGCCAGGTAACTATTGGCGATAATACCTTCCCGCTGCCAAACCCGTTCCTGGTGCTGGCTACCCAGAACCCCATTGAACAGGAAGGTACCTACCCGCTGCCCGAAGCCCAGGTTGACCGTTTTATGCTTAAAGTAGTGATCGGCTACCCCGAGAAGGAGGATGAAAAAAGAATTATCCGCGCCAATATATTACCAGGCGGCATGCCAAAACCAACGGCCGTTATCAAACCCGAGGAAATTGTGCGTGCCCGCAAAATTGTAAGGGAAGTGTACATGGACGAAAAAATAGAGCAATACATTGTGGATATTGTTTTCGCTACCCGTTTCCCTGAGCAATTTAAACTGGCGCATTATAAAAACCTGATCACTTTTGGCGCGTCGCCAAGGGCCAGTATCAACCTGGCGCTGGCCGCAAAAGCTTACGCGTTCATCAAACACAGAGGTTACGTGATCCCTGAGGATGTGCGTGCTATTTGTCATGATGTACTGCGTCACCGTATAGGCTTAAGCTACGAGGCTGAAGCAGAGAACATCACCTCAGAAAATATTATTACAGGGATATTGAACGTGGTAGAAGTACCGTAAGAAAAGAATCAAGAGATAAGAACCAGGATAAAAGAATCAAGATATTAAAAGTCAGGAATCAAGAAATAAGAAGCAGTAAATGAATTGCGGCGGGAGTTTAAGATTTTGTCTTGATTCCTGACTCTTGATATCTTGATTCCTTCTCCCCCCAAACGCTATGGCTAAGGATACCAAAGAACTGCTGAAAAAAGTAAGGAAGATCGAGATCAAGACCCGGGGTTTAAGTAACCACTTATTCTCGGGCGAGTATCATTCGGCTTTTAAGGGCCGTGGTATGGCTTTTAGCGAGGTGCGCGAATACCAGCTGGGCGACGAGATCCGTACCATCGACTGGAACGTTACCGCCCGTTTTAACCACCCTTACGTAAAGGTGTTTGACGAAGAACGCGAGCTTACCTTTATGTTGCTGGTTGATGTGAGCGGCTCCGAAAACTTTGGAACGCAAAATCAACAAAAGCAGGATATAGCTACCGAGCTTTGCGCGGTGCTGGCGTTTTCGGCTATACAGAATAATGATAAGGTGGGGGTATTGTTTTTTAGCGATAAGATCGAGAAGTTTATCCCGCCCAAAAAAGGCCGCAGTCATATCCTGATGATCATTCGTGAACTGATCGACTTTAAGCCCGAAAGCAAAGGAACCAATGTTGCCGAAGCGCTAAAATTCTTTACCCGGGCTATCAAGAAAAAATGTACCGCCTTTATTATTTCCGATTTTATTAGTCCGGCTTTTGAGGACGAATTGAAGATCGCCAATAAAAAGCACGACCTGATTGCCCTGCGCCTGTATGATAAACATGAAGAAGTGTTCCCGAACCTGGGCCTCATCCCGATGCAGGATGAAGAAACCGGCGAGCTGCTTTGGATCAATACCTCCGATGAAGCCGTGCGCACAGCTTTTAAAGCCGAAGGGCTAAGGCGAAATGCACAGTTAAAGGAAACCTTTAACCGCTCTGGTGTTGATTTTACCAGCATAGGTACCCATGAATCATACGTTAAACCACTGATGACATTATTTAAAAAGCGGGAAGGCAAAAGATGATAAAGTGCTTTATAAAACACCTGCTATTGTTAACTATACTGCTTACCGGGTTTGTTTACCAAAGCAGTGCCCAAAATGTAGAAGTTGACGCCAGGATTGACCGTAAGGTTATTAAAATAGGCGAGCAAATACAACTGCACCTTACTGCCCGCATGCCGGTGAAGGATGGCGCTCAAGTTGAGTTTCCGACACTGGCAGACAGCATCGCCAGTAAAGTTTTAATAGTAAGCGGTAAAGCCGATACCGTAGTAGATAAAAATAATGCCGGTATCGAAACTATAGGGC
The DNA here is from genome assembly GCF_052045695.1 of Mucilaginibacter sp. 22184. NCBI lineage: Bacteria > Pseudomonadati > Bacteroidota > Sphingobacteriia > Sphingobacteriales > Sphingobacteriaceae > Mucilaginibacter > Mucilaginibacter sp. 22184. The sequence goes on along the minus strand of NZ_JBQEPI010000001.1, from coordinate 306,551 downwards.
ATCATTATATCATTACTTCATTTGATAGCGGTGAGTATGTGATCCCTTCGTACGCGTTCCGTACCGCGGGTGGCGAACTTAAAACCCAGCCATTGAAACTGATAGTGGCCACCGTGGCGGTGGATACCACAAAAGCCGCTTATGACATTAAGCAGCCGCTGGTTGTTCAGTATACTTTTTTAGACTGGCTGGCTGACCACCTGGCGCTGGTGATCGGTATAGAAGCAGCTATCATCATCGGTGGGGTGATCTTCCTGATCATTTACCTGAGGAGGAAGAATAAAAAAGAGGTGGTGGTTGAAGAGCCCAAACCTATTGTACCTATCCACGTTATAGCGCTTCAAAAGCTAACCGAACTGCGTAACCGCAAGCTATGGCAGCAGGAGCAAACCAAGCAATATCATACCGAGCTTACCGATATTATGCGTGATTACCTGGAAAATCGCTATGTGATCAAAGCACATGAGCAAACTTCTGATGAGATATTTACCAGTTTGCGGTATATGGATATTACCGACGAGAACCGCAACGCGCTGCGCCAGGTACTGATACTGGCCGATTTGGTGAAATTTGCGAAGGAGAAACCAACGCCGCAGGATAACGAACAAAGTATGGATAACGCCGTAGCCTTTGTGAACAGAACGCAGCAAGCCATTCAGCCACCCATTGTAAAGCAAGAGGATAACAAATGAGCTGGTTTAAAGGAATAGAATTTGCCCACCCAGGATTTTTCTGGTTGTTTTTAACCATCCCGTTAATGGTGGCCTGGTACGTTTGGAAACAGCGCCAGCTGCAGGGTACATTGGGCGTACCTACGCTGAAAAGTTTCGCCATTAAAAAAAGCAACATGGCCCGTTTCAGGCATGTGGGTATCGTACTGAGGTCATTAGCCATTGCGGCCATAGTTGTGGCGCTGGCAAGGCCGCAATCGTCATTAAGCTGGCAAGACAGTACCACCGAGGGTATCGACATTATGATCGCCTCGGATATATCAGGCAGTATGCTGGCCGAAGATTTTAAGCCCAACCGCCTGGAAGCCGGTAAAAATATCGCTATTGACTTTATCCGGAACCGTCCCGACGACCGTATTGGTCTGGTGATCTTTAGCGGTGAAAGTTTTACGCAGTGTCCTTTGACAATTGATCATGATGTACTGATCAACGTATTCGCTGACATCAAGAACGGGATGATAGAGGATGGAACGGCCATAGGCATGGGCCTGGCCACAGCCGTAAACCGTTTAAGAACCAGCACCGCCAAAAGTAAAGTAGTTATTTTATTGACCGATGGTTCAAACAATTCAGGGTCCATTCCTCCTATTACCGCTGCCGAGATAGCCAAACAGTTTGGAGTAAGGGTTTATACCGTAGGTTTGGGTACCAATGGCTATGCGCCTTACCCTGTGCCTACACCAATGGGCATCCAATATCAGCGTATGAAAGTTGATATTGACGAGGGCACGCTGTCAAAGATAGCTACTATTACCGGTGGCAAGTATTTTAGGGCCACCAATAACGAAACACTGAGACAGATATACACACAAATAGATAAGCTGGAGAAAGCCAAGATTGATGTAACCCAGTACCGCCGCAAAACAGAAATGTTTTTGCCCTGGGCCATCATCGCGCTTGGACTATTGGCGCTCGAGTTTTTATTAAAAAATACCCTATTTAAGGGGGCGTTGACATAAGTTTCAGTATCAAGTAGTTAGTATCAAGTATCAAGATGCCTCGTTTTCTTGATATTCCTAAAAGGAAGAAAGTCTTGATACTTGATACTAACTACTTGATACCAAATAATAAAAAAAGATGCTACGTTTTGCACATACAGATATTTTATGGGGATTGCTGGTTATTCCGGTATTGATTCTGCTGTTTATTTTGGTAAGCCGCTGGAAAAGGAAGGCCATTGCCTCATTGGGCGATAAAAATGTGGTACGCCTCATGATGCCGCAGGTTTCGTTATCAAGGCCATGGCTTAAGTTTATCTTTTTTGTGGTGGCCTATGCCATGCTGATCATCGCCGCGGCCGATCCGCAGCTGGGTTCAAAAACCGAAGAAGTAAAACGCAAAGGCGCCGATCTGATGATACTGCTCGACGTATCTAACAGTATGCTGGCGCAGGACCTTGCGCCAAACCGCCTGGAAAACGCCAAACGTGCCATTTCACAACTGATCGACAGGATGCATGACGATCGTATAGGGTTGATTGTTTTTGCGGGCCAGGCCTATGTACAATTACCCATGACTACCGATTACTCGGCAGCCAAACTGTTTTTAAATACCGTAAACACCAGTATGGTACCTACACAAGGCACGGCCATAGGTGCGGCTATTGACCTGGGTGTAAGGTCACTCGACTTTAAAAACGGAACTGGTAAAGCCATGATCCTGATAACCGATGCCGAAAACCATGAAGATAATGCCATGGAGGCCGCGGCAGCAGCTAAAAGTAAGGGCGTAATGATGAATGTTATCGGTGTGGGCTCGGCAGAAGGCGCTCCTATTCCCCTTGATCCGAATGATCCGCATAGCACATTCCGTACCGATGAAACCGGTAATAAGGTGATCACCAAACTGAATGAACAAATGGGTAAGGACATTGCCGTTGCAGGCGGCGGCATCTATGTAAGAGCCAATAACTCAAACAGCGGTTTAAGCATCGTGATGGATCAGGTGGCCAAGGTACAGCGTAAGGAATATGATAATAAATCGTTCAAAGATTATGAAGACCGCTTTCAGTTTTTCCTGGCTATAGCCCTGGCTTTATTGGTGGTGGAGTTTTTTATATCAAACCGTAAAAACATGCGGTTAAGCGGGTTAAAATTATTTGAGGTTAAAAAGTCATGAAGCAATATATCATCATAGTTGTATTAGTGCTGCAGGCTTCGATACTTTTTGCCCAGCAGGAAAAAAAGTATATCAGGCAGGGGAATCAATTGTATCAGCAGCAAAATTATAAGGATGCCGAAAGCAACTACCGGGTATCCATCGGCAAACAGGGTAAAACTGTGGCCGGTAACTTTAACCTGGGCGATGCCTTGTATAAACAAAAGAAATATGCCGATGCCGGGCAACAGTTTGCCAAGATAGCCGCATCAAGCAAAAACAAAGAAGTGCTTGCCAAAGCCTATCATAACCTGGGCAACTCCATGCTGGAGTCAAACAAACTGGAAGAAAGTGTTACGGCGTATAAAAAATCATTGCTCAACAATCCACAGGATGAGGAAACACGCTATAACCTGGCCTATGCGCTGGAGAAGCTGAAACAAAAACAAAATAAGGATAAGAATAAAAACAACAAGAACAACAAAGACAAGAATAAAGATAACAAAGACAATAAGGACAAGGATAAGAAGGACAAGGATAAGAAGGATCAGGATAAAAAGAACGACGATAAGAACAAGGATAATAAAGATAACAAAGACGGACAGGATAAAAACGATCCGAACAAAAACAACGGCGGTCAGAAACCCGATCCAAATAACGTATCCAAAGAAGATGCCGAGCGGATGCTGGAAGCGCTGAACAACGACGAAAAGCAAACGCAGGATAAGCTAAAAAATAAAAAACAAAAAGGTGCCAAAGTGCACATAGAAAAGGAATGGTAATTGAGGAGTGAGAGCGAGTTGCCAGAACGGGGTTGGATGTAAGATGGGTTAATCTGGCTCTTACACCGGAATCACGCTCCCCGCCACCTGGATCAGATAAAAGAAAGAATGAAAAGAAAATACTTCATATTGTTATTACTACTGCTGAGTACAAGCATGCTTTTTGCTGCCGATATTCATTTTACTGCATCGGCAAGTAAAACGGAAGTGGGCACAACGGAGCAGTTTGAAGTAACTTTTATGGTTAATAATAACGGCGACCGTTTTACACCGCCTTCGTTTACTGGTTTTTTGGTAGTATCGGGGCCAAATGTGTCTACCAGTATGGAGGTTATCAATGGTAACTCATCTTCAAGCATGGCTATTAGCTACGTACTGATCGGGGTAAAAGAAGGGACTTATACTATTGGCCCGGCAACTATTTTTTCGGGCGGAAAGCAATTAAGTACTAAGCCACTAAAGATAAAAGTTGTAAAAGGCTCTTCATCTCAACAAAATAATAATGCTGCCGCCGCAGCTGCCCAATCGCAAAGTGCGCCCGACAGTAGGGTTACCATGAAAAGGCCAGGCACCGATATTGCTAAGTCGTTATTTATCAGGGCCGAGGTTGATAAAAGCAACGTATACCTGGGCGAGCAGATCACCTTAACTTACAAATTGTACACCAGGGTAGCTATTGTAGGCAGCGAACCTGATAAACTTCCCGATCTGAATGGCTTTTTCAGCCAGGAAATTAAAAATCCGAGTCAGAACCCAAATTGGCATGTGGAAACTTACAAAGGCGTAAAGTTCAATGTGGCCGAGATGAAAAAAAATATCCTGTTCCCCGAACATACCGGTAACATCAATATTGACCCCATATCCATGCTGTTTGTGATACGGGAGGCCGCCAAGGCAAGCGACGACGACATGTTCGGTCAGATGTTTGGCGCCTATAATGATGTTAAATACAAGATCAAAAGCGAACCTACAGTTATTCATGTAAAACCGTTACCGCCGGGAAAACCCGATGGCTTTGCCGGGGCGGTGGGCAAATTCTCCATCAGTACATCACTGGATAAAAAGGAGCTCAAGGCTAATGACCCACTCAATTACAGCATTAAAATTTCGGGTACAGGGAACCTGAAACTATTAAAGCCATTGAGCCCCGTATTCCCCGCAGATTTTGAAAAGTATGATCCCAAAACCGAGGATACCATTGCCGAAAAGGAAAGCGGCGAAACGGGCACCCGTATCTACAATTATTTGCTGATACCGCGGCACGAGGGCAATTTTAGCATCGACCCGGTTAAGTTTGCATACTTTAACCCAGCTACCGGCAAATATGTATCGCTGCCAACCCAGGGCTTCAAAATAAAGGTGAACAAAGGGACATTGGAAAACAATGTGACCGCCTTTTCGGGTAGCGATAAGCAGGATGTAAAATTGCTGAACAAGGATATCCGCTATATAAAAACCAGCGGTGATATCACCAAAAACGGCGAAGGTTTTTATGACTCAGATTTGTACTACAGCTTACTTGCTTTTGGTCCGCTGTTGTTTGTGGGTGCCTTGATATATGGTAAATGGTACGAAAGGCATAACAGCGATGTTGTAGAGGTGAAAAAACGTAAAGCAGGAAGAATTGCAGCCAAACACCTGGCCAGCGCGCAGGCGCAGTTAACGGCCAAAAACTCCAAAGCTTTTTATGAAAGTGTGTTCAGGGGCTTATATGGGTATTTAAGCGACAAGCTGAATATTGCTGCTGCTGATCTGAATCGCGAAAAAATAGCTTCGGAGCTGAAAGCACGATCGCTGGATGAAGGACTGATCAACGAGCTGCTGGATACGCTCGACTTATGCGATATGGCACGTTACGCCCCGGTATCGAGTGTATCAGAACAGCAGGTATTTGACAAAGCTAAAAGCATGATCAATGACATTGAAGATAAACTATAGATGTGCAGATATGCAGATGTGCGGATGTGCAAATGAATCACTAATTCATAAATTATTAAGGATGTATAGATGTGCGGATGTGCAAATGTGCGGATGTGCAAATGTGTCTGGCAACACGAAACCGGTTTCACGCACTTTATTACGCATGATTTATTTGTTATTGCTTATCATATCGCCCCTGTTGGCTTTCGGCGATGATGCTACATCTGCGCTATTTAAAAAAGGTAATGCCGAATATGCCAAAGCGCAATACCCGGCGGCCATAGCCTCCTACCAGAAACTGGTTGATGGGGGGTATCGCTCGGTAGCGGTTTACTTTAATTTGGGTAATGCCTATTACAAAAACGGCGATATACCATCGGCACTGCTGTATTATGAAAAGGCGCACAAACTTTCGCCGGGCGATGAAGATATCCATATCAACCTTCAGCTGGCCAATTTGAAAACTACTGATAAGTTGGAAGAAGCACCTGAGTTTTTTATTACCAAATGGTGGCATGGCTTTATCCTGGCCTGCTCCCTCGGTACACTGGCTGTACTGAGCGTGCTATTGATATTGGCTGGTTCGGGCCTGTTGATCCTTTACCGTTTCACTTTATCAGTTACGGTTAAGAAAGTATCCTTTTACTCGGCTATAGCGTTGGTGTTTTTAGGACTGGCTTGCATTTTTGTGGCCGGTAGGCAGGCTGATTATTTCGACAGTCATCACGAGGCTATTGTTTTCAGCGGTTCGGTAACCATCAAAAGTGAACCTACCCTGAAGTCGAAAGATCTGTTTGTACTACACGATGGCACCAAGGTAGATATCCTGGAGCATAGTAACGATTGGGTAAAGATCAGGCTATCCAACGGCAACGAAGGCTGGATAAGCGCTACAGATATCAGGGAGATATAAGGAGATGGCGGTCCATAGTCGATGGACCATAGACCATGGTTTTATTGCAACTCGACCATGATTTATTAGTTATAGACCATCGACTATGGTCCATGGTCTATCGACCATCAACTATAAACAGCAAATGTTTTTCTCGCCCACTTCCAACAAATTCAGTACATCCTCTTTAGTGCCGGTAAATGGTCCCGATGATTCTATTTTAAAGCTGGCCATGGCTGCCGCGAATTCGCCGGCTTCCTGGAATGCAGCTCCTTTGATGCGTTGATATAAGTATCCGGCCATATAGGTATCGCCGCAGCCGGTGGCGTCAACAACCGCTGTGGGGATGTAGGCGGGTACACTGTAAAACAAACCGCCGGCATAAATTACCGAACCCATGCTGCCCAGGGTGATCACTACTTCCTTCACGCCCCAGTCGGCCAGTACCAACGCGCCTTTTTTAATATCTGTAAGGCCGGTGAGGGCTTCCAGCTCATGCTCGTTAACTTTTAAAATATCGATGTATTGCAGGGCTTCTTTTTTGGCAGGCCAATCAACCGGGATCACGTTTTTGTCTTCTACCTTACGTAAATAGCCTTGAGCATCTAATGATACCCTGCCGCGGCTGCTCAGTTCTTTGATGAGGCTAACGGGGATATCATCAGCCAAAAGCGGACCGAGGTGAAATATTTGCGCGTCGATCCCCTGCAGTTGTTCAACAGTAAAAGGATCGGCTTTCTGCAACACGCGCTGGGTGCGGTGGTCCTGATTGCCGGAGTAAATATTCTCGAAATATACGGTATGGGCGCAGGTTGATGCATGTACTTCGGTCCCTTTGGCGCGTAAAGCGTCAACGGTTGGCATTTCATTTTCGGCAAGCGAAGTTACCAGCGTATAGCTCACATCCATATTACGGATGGCGCTCGAAAAGTAAAAAGATGTACCGCCGGCCATGTGTTTAACCGCCTGTGGTGTCACCACTTTATCCAAAGTAATATGCCCTATGCAACAAATATCGTACATGAAATTCCCCTTTTATTAACCAAAGCCCCTGTTATTTTATACCCGGAGCAAACCGCAAAGTTAGATAATAAGATGGTTTTTAAATGTATAATGCTGGTTACATGCAAAAAAATGACATATAGTGGGTAGTTTTAAAATAGATTTTTACCCAGTTGATTCATAAATAAAAGCTGATCAGCCCTTAAGGTGTAATGTTTCCGGGCGTCTGTGCGTATACCTAAAAACCGGTATTTTGCAGATCAATTGTATTGAATGCTGCTGAAAATTAGGCTGATCCTCACTTTTTTCAATATATTTAAAATTAACCTTAAAAACCATAAAATGAAAGCAAAAACAATTCTATTGCTCCTGTTTTTGGGTCTTTCTGTAAGTTGCCTGCAAGCTCAAACTACAGATGCACCCAAAGTAAAAAAAGGCATGATCAAAGTAACGGTCCTTTACCCCAACGGCGAAGGAAAAACGTTTGACATGGACTACTACACCAAGAACCATATGCCGCTGATGGCAAAATTCTTTAACCTGAAAATTTACGCTATTGATAAAGGGATATCAAGCGGAACACCTGGCACTCCGGTTCCGTTCCTGGCCATTGGTTACCTGTATTTTGATAAGCTTTCTGATTATGAAACTGCCCTTGCAAAGCATCTGGACGAGATCAGAGCCGATTTTCCTAAGTACACCAATGTTACGCCACTTATCCAGATCAGCGAAGTGGTTCAATAATATTCAAGCAGATAATTCCGCAAAATATTGCGTATATTTGTATGTATAAACAGCCCGGTTTTCCGTCAAAAGAGGAAAGCCGGGCTGTTTTGTTAAGTGAGAATAGAGCCCAAAAACCAATCGTTTGGGGTGTGGTTTTTTGATAGTCAATATTTTAAGACTTTTTAAACCTTTCAAAACCCGTCAAAAATTTGTTAAAAAGTGTTAAAATCGATGGTTTGGAGCGAATTTTCGAGTGTTTTTGAGCCATTTTTATCCTGTTTTGGGCAAAAAAAGTGTTAAAATTTAAGGTTTAAAAAGTTTTTTGGGTAACCTGCAGGTTTCTTAAAGGAGGGTCACCAACGTTACCCCACTCATCACGATCATCAGGGCATCTTCCACGATTGTAACGGTGCTCATGGGCAGATTAAAAACTGCTCCGAGGCAGGCACACTGAATTTTGCGTTTGTTTAGTACACTTTGCAGCACGCCGATCAAACTCATGGTCATCACCACAAAAGTGACTACATTCACCGCCAAAGGCAGAATATCCAGGGCGAAGGCTAAACCCAGTCCCAGCTCCACAAAAGCATAAATATAACCCCATGCCCTAAAGCGTTTGGCTACAATATCATACATGGAGTAACTATCGGCAAATCCCTGCAGGTTAAGTAGTTTAAAAAAGGAAAAAGTGAGGAAAAAGCCGCTCATAAACACGCGCATGGCCGTCATGGTCATAAAGCCGTGCTCCATATACCCGGCTATAATAGCGATGGTTAAAATATAGGCGAAAATGAGCAGAATGGGTTTGTAGGTGGCCAGCCAGCTGTGGTTTTCCCCGTCCATATCCATAGGCATGGCTTGATGAGTATTTTGTACTTCACTGAGCTGGTATTTGGGGTAATCTTTCAGGGCATCCTGTAAAGCAGCAGTTGGAATATGTTGAGCCATGGTGATATCCGCGGTACCTTCTGCAAGAGAAATATCTACCTTTTGCACATCTTTCAGTTGGGATAGCAGGGTTTGTACTTTATTTTGACAACCGCCGCAGGTCATGCCGGTTATTTGATAAGTATGTGTCATGATTTGTGTGATTAAATTGATAACACAAATTTACCCACAGCACGGCTGGTTGGCCTTACAGAATTATGGATGGATGTTATAAGATTTTTATCGTAGAAGAGTCCGCTTATACATCATCGATATTTTTGCGGTGATGACTTTGCAGCCCCTTAAATTGCGATGGCGTTAGCCCGGTTACCTGTTTAAACTGGGCCGAAAGGTGCGCCACGCTGCTGTAACCTAATTGGTAGGAGATCTCAGACAGGCTCAGCTCGTTATAGATCAATAGTTCTTTTACCCTTTCAGTTTTTTGGGCAATGTAATATTTTTCGATGGTGGTACCCTCTACAGACGAAAACAGGTTGCTCAGGTAGCTGTAATCATGATGCAGATGATCAGCCAATATTGCCGAGAGCTTTAGTGTTTTGGTAGTATCGGTATAATGCACCAGTTTAATGATCTCCGTTTTTATCTGTTCTATCAGTCGACTTTTCTGGTTGTCGATCAGTTCAAAACCCAGCGATGTAAGGGATTTTTCCAGCTCCTTGATTTGTTGTGCTTCCGGGTTTTGCTTCAGTGATACTTCGCCAAGTTCTATGCTTAATGGTTCCAGACCGGCTTTTTCGAGTTCGGTTTGCACCGCCATTTTGCAGCGGTTACATACCATGTTTTTGATGTACAGTTTCACAGAATTCAGATGTGCAAATATGTAGATGTGCAAATATGCAGATTTCAGATGTGCAAATGCCCCGATTTCGGATTTGAAAGACGAATTATGACCTCAAATCCATTATTACCACATTTACAATCCGCACATCTGCATATTTGCACATTTGCAATCTACTCTTCCGCTGCTAAAACCTTGTTGTTTGGGCTCAGCAGTTTGGCGCTTTCGGCCAGTTTAATGAACTCGGCCCGATAGCCTTCACTGTCGTCGCCTTTAGCTGCACGGGCCATTTTAATAGCCTGATCATAGGTGGCATGCTGTTTGAATTGCGAATCGCGCAGCAACATCCCAAACTCAGCTACAGCGGCCGCGAACCTAAAATCAGTTGAGGTGGAATTTAAGGCTACAGGTTTATCATAAACTTCCACATGGCTCATTTTACTAACGGATGAGGTTGGCTGTTTGTACCGGAACTTGATGGTCAGCATTTCATCAGATGAACTGGTATAAGCTACGGACTTTGGTTTTTGATATTTAAGCGGATCAACACTGCCCGAGTAATCATCTTTAACACCGGCAGGCACTAACTCATAAAAAGCGGTTACGGTATGGCCAGATCCCATATCGCCTGCATCTTTTTTATCGTTGTTAAAATCCTCCTTGTTCAGGGCGCGGTTTTCGTAACCCAGTAAACGGTAAGCCTGTACTTTGGCAGGATTAAATTCTACCTGTAGTTTTACGTCCTTGGCAATGGTAAACAGGGTACCACCAAATTCGCTGATGAGGGTTTTGCGGGCCTCGGTAATATTATCGATATAAGCATAGTTGCCATTGCCTTTATCGGCCAGGGTTTCCATTTTACTGTCTTTATAGTTACCCATGCCAAAGCCCAAAACGGATAAGGATATACCGCTTTCGCGTTCTTTCTCAATCAGTTTTTCCATATCGTCATCGCTGGATGCGCCTACGTTAAAATCACCGTCGGTAGCCAGCATTACGCGGTTATTACCACCTTTCATGAAGTTTTCCATGGCAATTTTGTAGGCCAGTTTAATGCCAGCGCCACCAGCTGTTGAGCCGCCTGCCTGCAGGTTATCAATAGCGTTGTTAATGGTGGTCTTTTTGTCGCCCGATGTAGCCGGTAATACCACCCCTGCTGCGCCGGCGTATACTACAATGGCCACTCTGTCTTGCGGACGTAATTGGTTAACCAGCATTTTTAAGGACGATTGTACCAATGGCAATTTGTTGGGTTCATACATCGATCCCGATACATCTATCAAAAATACCAGGTTGGAGGCGGGCAGTTTATCATTAGCGATGGTTTTTGCTTTTAAACCGATACGTAACAAGCGGTGATTGCTATTCCATGGTGCGGCAGAAAGTTCGGTATGGATTGCAACCGGCTCGTTATTGGTTGGCCCAGCCAGGTTATAATGAAAATAATTGATCATTTCTTCAACCCGAACCGCATCAGCAGGAGGCAGTTGCCCGTTGTTGATAAAACGCCTTACGTTGCTGTAGGAGGCCGCGTCAACATCAACGGAAAAAGTAGATAGAGGCTCGCTTTCAACGGTTTTGAAACCATTTTCATTGATGCCTTTATAGCTTTCATTGTCAGCAGCAGGAGCGGGTGCTACCGGTGCATTCATAATTTGAAAAGCCTTGTTGGAGTGCCTTGTGGTCTTGCTAACAGCAAGCCCGGCTACCGGGGCCGAGTACTTTTTATCGGCTTGCGGCGCAATGATCGTGGCTACAGACCCGGTTACACTGCTTTTGTGCTGCACGCCATAACCTACAACTACCACTTCGTTTAAAGCTTGGCTTGATGCTTTCAGATGAACGTCCAGCGTATTGCTTTTGCCGATCTTTATAGTTTGCGACTCAAAGCCTACAAAACTGAAAGTAAGTTTGCTTTTGCCTTCGGGTAGATCAATAGTATAATGCCCTTTGATATCGGTCTGCGTACCTTGATGACCGCCTGTTACGATTACCTGTGCGCCGGGCAGAGCCTGGTTTTTATCGTCATAAACCGTTCCGCTGATGTGGCGTGCGGAGGCAGGCTTAAATCCGGTTAAGCCTGCGAGTATTAAAATGAATAGTAGCTGTTTCATTTGATAATTATTGATTTACTGATTTAGTGAATTAGTGATTTTTATAGCTACAGAACCTCATCTGCATATTTGCACATCTGAAATCTGCGTATTTGCTTTCATTTTAATAAGGATGTTACAGCAGCTTAATTTCCATAAACGATTTAAAAAATTTATTTTGGCGCTGTTTAATGACCAATTTTATCAAACCAAATAAATTAAGTTCATCAACTGATGCCGAACTGCTATCTGTTTACCGTAATAGCGGTGATATTGCTGTTTTGGGACAATTGTATGAAAGGTATATGCCCCTTGTTTACGGTGTTTGCTTAAAATATCTGAAAGACGAAGAGCTGGCTAAAGATGCCGTTATGGGCATTTTTGAGGAATTGGTTATTAAGGTAAAACAGCATGATATAGCCATATTCAGAAGCTGGTTGTATGTATTGGGGCGCAATTATTGCTTGATGCAGTTAAGGAGCGGTAAAAAATTAGAAGTAGTTGCTTTGGATGAGGTTATGGAATTTACCCCGCTTTTGCATCCTGATGATAATAACCGTGAAGAAGCCTATAAAGCGTTGGAACGTTGTATTGAAAAACTAACCGGCGCGCAGCAGCAAAGCATCGATCTGTTTTACTTAAAAGAGAAGTGCTACAAAGAGGTGGCTGATATAACCGGGTTTAGTTTAAATGAGGTGAAAAGTTATATACAAAATGGCAAACGAAATTTAAAAATTTGCCTGGAGAGAAGCAGTGAGCAATAAAAAGGCCGACATATCGCAGATCAGGAAGTACCTTAACGGGGAGCTTAATGCTACCGCTATGCACCAGCTGGAGCAGGAAGCGCTTGACGATCCGTTTTTGATGGATGCCCTGGAAGGTTACGAAGCTATAGGGAAAGATCAGCAGGGAAACCTGAACGAACTGGCAGATCGCCTGCAGGAACGTACAGCCGAAAAAAGAGGCCGGGTGACCCCCTGGAAGGTATGGGCGATAGCTGCGTCGGTTTTAGTGGTATTAACCATTGGTGGATTGTGGATGAGAAATTCAGAGCCTACACCTCAAAAAGAAAGAGTTGCAGATGTAGTGGTTACCCCACGAACCGACAAAAAACAATCAATAGCATCTAAAGATACGGTAGTATCATCTACACCGCCTGCCAAACCTGTTGAGACGCGGGTGGCTCAAAACATAAAACCTGCACCGGTATTAAAATCAATCAAACAGCCTGTTGCCAAACCAACTGATAATGCCATTTATCAGCAGGAGATATCAGCAACTGATAAACAGGCTGTTGCTGGTTCGGTATCTTCAGCAGATAATTTAGCTAAACAAGTACCGGCTGCGGCGCCATTACAGTTTAAATCGCCGGCCAATAAAACAGATAATACACAGCAACTAAGCGAAACGGTTGTAATGGGTTATACTTCGCAAACTAAAAAAGATAGCCTGGATAATGCTATAGCCTTAAGAAGATCAAAGAAGGCCAAAACCTATGGATCGTCTGTCTTGCCCGGAAAAGTGGATGGCTTAACAGTGATTCCTGCAGATCCTAAATCACAGGCGGAAGCCAGTAGGATAACAGGTATCATTCTTTCAAAAGGCGATGGTTCGCCAGTGATTGGCGCTGCTATACGTATTAAAGGAACCAACAAATCAACGGTTACAGATGTTAATGGCAAATTTGCCTTATCAGCCTCGCCTGCAAGTAATGAAACCCTGGATATCGCATCTATAGGTTTTGAGCGTAAACAGGTAAGCGCCAAAGTGGGTGATAGTTTAAAGGTTGAGCTCAACGATGCCTCAAACTCGCTCAACGAGGTTGTTGTTTCCCGTGGCCATAAAACAGATGCTGATGATGAGCCTCTACCCGAAAGCGCCCACCCTCAAAATGGCTGGAGCAATTTTAAAAAATACCTGCAAAGTAATGCGGTTTTACCTGATGGTACCATTGGCAACGTAAATGTGAGTTTTACTGTTGGTGTTGATGGATCATTAAGCGATTTTAAGATCAAAAAAAGTCTGAACGCGGTAGCCGATCAGAAAGCTATCGACCTGATCAAAAACGGCCCTTCCTGGGTTGGAAATAATAATCATAAGCCCGAAACAGTATCGGTGAAGGTGAAATTTCAGAAATAGTCTTTGGTTAATTTAAATTGTCATGCTGAACGATAGTGAAGCATCTATTTTCCAATGGTATAGTTCATGAATAGATCCTTCGTTGCTCAGGATGACAAATCTTTGAAATAGGCCTCGCATAGCTATAAAACAAAAAAGAGCAACAAGTTTTCCCATCGCTCTTTTGTTTATTGAAATCTCTTTTTTACTTCTTATTCTTATCAGCAAAAGAAAATATCTTTTGTAATAGAGGCGTGGTGCGGGCACCTAAGTTAGAGCGAATATTCAGCTCTTCCTTAGCTATTTCAATAAACAATCCCGAGATAGCTTTTTGGGTAGTATAATCGCTGATATCCGGGTTCATTTTTTTTACAAAAGGAACTTTGTTGTAGGCCTTGGCAGCATCGGCATAGTACTTGGTGGCATTTACCTTGTCCAGGCTGGTTTGTATCATCGGTTTAAACTTGGCCGTTAACTGTGGGGTGGTGGTGCGTTGGAAATACTGTGTTGCAGCATCCTGGTTACCCAATAAAATATTGGTTACATCCTGCAGTGTCATTTTTTTAATGGCATCTACAAAAATGGGTTTAGCTTGTTTAGCGGCATCTTCGGCAGCACGGTTGAGTGATAATATCACATTGTCACACAATTTACCCATACCCAGGCTGCGTAAGGTTTTTTCGGCTTTTTGAGCTTCCGGCGGGAAAAGTATTTTAACCGCGGCATTGCCAAAAAAGCCGTTAACCGCCGATAGCTGATCTGAGCTTTTACCTGTAGCTACTTCAAGTGCCTGCTTAAGGCCGCTATTGATTTCGGAATTACTTGGCGTGGTTTGTACGGGTTGTACGGCCGCCTGTGCTGTTTGATTCAGGGTATCAACGCTGGCCACTGTTATAAACGCCAGCATCCCTGTAATTACTAAAAACTTTGCTCTCATAATTGATTTAAATTTAGTAAAAAAATGCAGGCGTGAAAAAGATTATCCTATCAGGTGTATCAGTGCAAATACCCCACCGGCAATAAGCGCTGATATAGGGATGGTAATGATCCAGGCCCAAACCAGGTTGATAGTAACCCCCCAGCGTACGGCCGAAACCCGTTTTGTTAAACCAACACCTATGATAGAACCTGTGATAGTATGCGTAGTTGAAACTGGGATACCAAATCTTTCTGTGATAAACAGGGTAACTGCACCGGCAGTTTCGGCGCTTACGCCTTCTAAGGGAGTTACCTTGGTGATTTTGGAACCCATGGTTTTTACAATTTTCCAGCCACCAGACATGGTTCCGGCGGCAATAGCGGTATAGCAGGCCAGCGGGATCCACTCGGGCATCGGCGCTCCGGATTTGATCACACCGGAGGTGATCAGGGTTACGTATAAAATACCCATTACTTTTTGAGCATCATTACCACCATGTGCAAAACTTAGCGCGGCGGCAGATACCAGCTGTAATCTTTTAAACCAACGCTCTGCAGCAGCAGGCCTGGCTCTTTTACAGATGTGTAATATTAAAATAGTGATCACATAAGCAATGGCCAAACCAATAAAAGGGGCCAGTACAATGTAGGCTATAATAGTTAAAACGTAATGCATTTCAACCGCATTTAACGGGTTAACGTGCATATAAATGGCATTGGCCATACCCGCGCCTGCAAAGCCGCCTATAAGCGTATGCGATGAGCTAGACGGTATACCGAACCACCAGGTGATCAGATTCCAGGATATAGCGGCAATTAAGCCTGCAAGTATTACATGAATGGTCACAAACTGTTCCAAAACAATTTTTGAAACGGTATTGGCTACCTTATGATCTTTGATAAAAAAGTAAGCCGCGAAATTAAATACCGCAGCCATCAGCACCGCTTGGAAAGGCGTCAGTACTTTGGTAGATACGATAGTGGCGATGGAGTTTGCAGCGTCATGAAAACCATTGGTATAGTCAAACAGAAGGGCAAGAACAACAACAACAACAAGTAGGGAGGTAACCATTTAGTGATGATTAAGTATGCTTAAGCGTTTTTAACTAAAATTGATTCCATAACGTTGGCAGCGTCTTCGCACATATCTGTAGCGGTTTCAAGTGCGGCCAGTATTTCTTTGTATTTGATGAGGCGGATAGCGTCTTTTTCATACAGGAACAAATCGGCCACGGCACGGTCAAACACGTAGTCGGCCTGGTTTTCCACACTATTTATCCTGATGCAGGAATCGGCTATGTTACGTACGTTCCTGAGGTCTTTCAGTTCTTTCACGGCTTTTTCAAGGTCGATGCTGGCCTGTAATATCAGGTCGGATAGTTTGCGGATATGCTCATTAAAGTCATCGATCTTGTAAAGACTCATGCGGTTGGCTGCTCCGTGGATATAATCGGCCACATCATCAATGGCTGTAGCCAGCGCGTGTATATCTTCGCGATCAAATGGGGTGATAAAGTTTTTACCCAGTTCCAGGTATATCTGGTGGGTAAGCTCATCGCCTTTGTTTTCCAGCTTATCTATCTGTTTATAAAGATCTTCCTGTGTGGCCGCATTGTTAGAGTTAACAGCCTCAACCAATACGGTAGCCATGGTAACTACATTGCTTGCCGCCTGCTCAAATAAGGGAAAAAATATCTTCTTGTCCTTGGGTACAAAGTATTGGAATATGCTGTTAAGTGACATAATGCTTTAAATTGGGATAAAGGTACGTTTGCTATGTTAAGTTAATGTTAACTTTTCAACACGGGTATATTGGGTAAATGTAAGGCTTGTTTGGCAATTTGCAGGGTAAAGCCAAAGGTCGAACCGAGGCCTTCGGTACTGCGTACATTGATGGTTTGCTGGTGTGCTTCGATAATGTGTTTTACAATAGCCAGTCCTAAACCTGAGCCGCCAATCTGCCTTGAACGGCTGCTATCAGTACGGTAAAAACGCTCAAATAAGCGCGGCAGGAACTTTTCTTCAATGCCTATACCATCATCGGTTACCTCAACCAGCACCTGGTCATGCAGTACAAAAAGGCTTACCGAGGTATTGCCTTCTTCTTTGCCATACTTAAATGAATTGTCTATCAGGTTAACCAGTACCTGGCGTATTTTTTCGCGGTCGGCGTATACCAGGATGCCTTCATCGTATTTTTGTTTAAATATTAATTTAATATGGTATTGCTTGCCTTTGATCTCCAGTGATTCAAAAACCTCTTTGATGAGATCATTGATCTTGAATTTGCTGTAATTGATGGGTATCTCGCCCGATTCCAGTTTGGAGATCTCATCCAAGTCCTTGATCAGGTAGCTCAGGCGATCCACATTTTTTGAAGCTTTTTCCAGGAACTGACGGGCCATTTCACGGTCTTCAAAATCATCATCCTGCAGAGCCTCGATATAACCTTGTATGGCAAAAAGCGGTGTTTTGAACTCGTGCGATATATTGGAAAGAAAATCACGGCGGAATTTTTCCTGCTTGCGCAGTTCGTCAATCTCGATCTTTTTTTGTTTAGCCCATTCTTTTACTTCCGATTCTACATCGTTAATAGGGTTGGCGCTTACATGCTCGCCAAGGGCATCACGCAAATCGCGACCCAGCTTTAAGTTGTGGATGAGTTTGTAGATGAGTTTGATGCGCGAATAGATGTATTTTTCGATGAGGTAATAGAAAACCACATAGCTGGTAATAAGGGTAGCCAGGAAGGTTACCATAACATCGTACCACTTGTGCTGAAAATAAAAGTTAACGGCAGATAGCGTAATTGCCACGCCCAGGGCGGTTATTAAAACCAGTACACGCAAATTCATATCGTAAAGTTACGATTTGTAGATGATTAACTGCCAGCGGAATGGCCAATGCCATGTTAAATTATAGTTATCAATTCCTGCATTTTTCAATAAGTTAACCAATTCAGCTTTTTTGAAGGCGCGTTTTACAGAAAGCGGCCCATCGTTACGGGCCATTTTGCTCCGGGTAAAAACATGGGTTATCACGATGATGGCATAGTACAAGAGCCAATGCCGGTGCAGATCGGTAATGATGATGCCTTTGCGGGCTGATGCCTGCATGTTTTTAATAAGTCTTACCCATCGTTCATCATCAAAATGGTGCGTAAACAGGCTGCTGATAACGATATCACAGGTTGGAATGTGGTCTGTATCCGTGATGACATCGGCCTGCACATAATCAATATTTGAAAACGCGACTGATTCCCGGCGGGCAAAGTTAACTGCGGTTGGCGCGGCGTCGATACCGGTTAAATTTAATTTTAAATTGTTTTTAGCGCCCCATTTGGCAATGGCAATTAAAGCATCGCCGCCACCACAACCCCAGTCGCTGACGGAATAGCCGGTGTGAATGGGGAAATTCTTTAATGCTTTTATGATGTTTTTATGCCCACCCAGGAGAGAGTTTACCTGCCCCAGGCCCGCTAAAACAGGATCGATCTCACTGGCGGGCAGATCAAAATCGTCCATTATTTCGGCATCGAAGGCACGTATAGTTAAATCAGGCATATAGTGAATACGTGGCTATCAGGCAAAAGGTTTGCCGTGAGTTTGGCCGATCAAAAACCGGGATACCGGAGGCAGGCCATTCAGGATATTTAAGGTGAGTGCTGTAGTGTTGTTATTGCCAAATAAACGCTGTAATTGCCGGCCAACCCAAAGGCGACGGGCAAACTCCTTATTCCAGCTATAGGTATAATCAGCTTCGAGCGCCGCGCGTTTATCGGCAGTAAATTTTGTGGGTTGATAATGGGCGATGATCTTTTCGGACAGGATCTTGGCCGAATGGATAGCCATGGTCATGCCGTTGCCGCAAAGCGGGGCGATCATCCCGGCAGTATCACCGCTCATCAGGATATGATCTTCAACCGGGGCCTTTTTTTCGAAGGATATCTCATTGATCACCTCGGGCTTGTCCAGCAAAAACTCAGCATTACTAAAAATATCATCCAGGTAGGGGTTTTTGCGGATCACGTTCTGCTCAAGACCTTCCAATGTGCCGTGTTTACGAAGATCATCCCGGTGGGCCATATAACACATGCAGTAACGGTCGCCATCGGTTTTACTTACGCCGCAATAGCCATCCTTATAATTGTTGAGCTGGATAAGGTCATCCGGAAAATCCATCCGCACGTGAAACTTCACGGCCAGGTACGGACTGCGTTTATAAAAAAAAGGACGTTTTAGTTTTTGATCAAGATTGGATCGTTTACCAAAAGAACCGATCACCAATGGGGCGGTCAGGATATTGCCGGGTGTAACTACCTCAAAGCGTTCATTAAAAAAACGGATATCTTCAACCCGCGTGCCGGGCATCACGTTTACACCTTCGGTCATGGCCTTGTGGTACAACAGGTTATCAAAAGTGTAACGGCTTAGGCCAAAACCACCCAGATCTAATTTTTGTGAAAGTTTGGTGCCGGATACCGCGGTTACTTCCAAACGATTGATGCGGGCCACTTGTAGTGGTTCCAGGTCGATATCTAAAGCGCTCAGAAAGGGGATTACTTCGTTGGAGATATATTCGCCGCATACCCGGTGTGTGGGATACGTTTTTTTTTCGATCACGGTAATTTTAAGACCAGCCCGATTGAGTAAAATGGCATTGAATAAACCAGCCAAACCGCCACCTACTATGATTACATCGCTCATGGTTTAATGCATTTCAAGTATCATACCCTCTACAGTTAAACCAGGTCCAAAAGCAAAGCTCATGATCTTTTGTTCCTTCAAATTTTGCGCAGCAAGCATTTTTTGCAGCACAAATAATATGGTGGCTGATGACATATTGCCATACTCCTGCAGGGTTTGGTAAGCAAAGGCATTGCTTTCTTCGGGAAGTTCCAATGCAATTTCGACGGCTTCCAATATCTTACGGCCACCCGGGTGCACGGCATAAGCGGTGATCTGCTCTGCTCCCATTTTTACTTTATGCAGAAAGCGTTCCATCAGGGCACCAATATGTTTTTTGATCTGCTTGGATACTTTGGAGGTGAGTATCATCTCGAAACCGGTATCGCCCACATGCCAGCCCATATCGTCGCGGGCCTCGGTCACAAATTCGGTATAAAAATTCTTTAAAGAAAAATAAGTTCCTTTACCCGAGCGATTGGCAGTATTCTCCACTAGAACAGCCGCTGCGCCATCGCTGAACAGGGAGTTAGCCACCCAGTTATCAAGCGTATTAACTTTTTGGAAGTGAAGGGTACACAGCTCAATACTTACTATGAGTACTTTGGCTTCGGGATTAGCCCGGCAAATATAGTCGGATACTTTGAGCGCGTTGATGGCGCCATAGCATCCCATAAAATTGATGCATGTTCGCTCGGTATCGCGGTTAAGGGGTAGTTTTTCCACCAGCTCAATGTCAATACCCGGCGCATGCATGCCCGTACAGCTAACGGTGATGAGGTGAGTGATCTGTGGTAGAATGTCCTCATCAAAACCGGCAAGGCAATTCTGTACAGCCTTAACTGCAATGGCGATAGCTTCTTTCTCGTAAAGGTTCAACCGTTCTTTAGTACCAGGGAAAGGTTCCAGATCTGCCGATTGTTGAAAGAAAGTGTATTGGGACGGATCGCCCGCGCCAAAATCAGGGATCACCGAGTAGCG
Source organism: Mucilaginibacter sp. 22184 (assembly GCF_052045695.1). Taxonomy (NCBI): domain Bacteria; kingdom Pseudomonadati; phylum Bacteroidota; class Sphingobacteriia; order Sphingobacteriales; family Sphingobacteriaceae; genus Mucilaginibacter; species Mucilaginibacter sp. 22184. Next base: position 285,880 of record NZ_JBQEPI010000001.1, on the reverse strand, counting down.
ATGATCAATGCCGGAATGATCATAAATACTTTTCAACCGGGCGGCGTTGGTTGCGTCCAAGCCAAAAGCATTCACCATAAAATGGTAAATGTCATTCTGAGCTATTCGATTATTGGGATTTGCTATCCCAATGGCACTGATGCAACTATCCATCTATATATTTTTTTAGTATTTAGTAATTAGTATCAAGTATCAAGATTTTTGATAATTCTACTTGAAAAACAGCTTCGGTCATGATACTTGATACTAGCTACTTGATACTACTTTCCACATTTACCGTAACCGTGGCCTCATCTGCCAGCACCATACTGCTACTGCCTAAGCCAAAATCCCTGCGGTTTATTTTAAAGTTACCGTTAAATACCGCGGCATTACCTTTTTCAGTATAAGTAAAAGGCACCTCTATCAATTTTGTCTTGTCTTTTATAGTTACGTTAAAACTACCGGTATAGTTGTCTCCGCTTTTATGTTTAAATGATACCGACTTTAGCGTGATCTTTGGATAGGTAGCTATATCAAAATAATCAGCGCTTTTGAGGTGCGTATCACGCATCTCGTTATCTGAATTAATTGTGGCGGTTTCAACGGTGGCTGTGATATTGCTGCCAGTAAGATCTGCAGGTTTAAATTGCACATCGGCTTGCAAACCACTAAAAGTGCCGGTACAACTGATACCCATATTTTTAATCTTAAAGCTAATGGCCGATTTGGTGATCGTTGTTTTTACCTGTGCAAAGCTGTTTGTTACTAAAAAAGCTAAAATTGCGGCGATATAAATTTTTTTCATCATGAATTACGAACGTACTTTCAAACATAACATTTTATAAGGCTCCATTTTTTACATTCGTAATCACAAGGCAACCATGTTTACTATTATTACGTTAATGAGGTTATGAAGGGTTGCCTTCATGGTTTAAATAATATTTAACATAACGGCCTGATAAATGAACCTGAAACAGTTAATACCTACCCGCTCGGCATGGGCGCATCTGCGTTTTGTGTTTTCTGTTTTTTTGCTCCCGGTATACCTGTTTGCTTTTAGTCAGGCGCATGACGTTCATGTCGGATCGGCAATCTTGGTTTTCTTTATCTGGCATTTGCTGGCTTTCCCGGCCAGTAACGGCTATAACAGTTATTTTGACCGCGATGAAGAAAGTATTGCCCTGCTGGCCAAACCGCCTGAGGTAGATATCAGCCTGTATTATTTTTCGATATTGCTGGAGGTAGTTGCTTTTTTACTGGGTTTTCTGATCAGCTGGGAATTTGCTTTCGCAGTATTGCTTTACGGCATTATGTCGAAATTGTACAGCCACTCGGCTACACGGTTGAAAAAATATCCGATCATCAGTTTTTTAACGGTATTCTTTTTCCAAGGGGCATTTATTTATTATACCACTTATTCTGCTTTAAACGGATCAAGTCTTTTCGGGCATTGGGATGTGGATTTTATAGTTGCCGGTGCCATATGTTCCTGCCTTATCGGCGCATCATACCCGCTTACCCAGATCTATCAGCATGCCGAAGATAGCCGTCGCGGCGATCGGACGATCAGCCTTTTGCTGGGCTATAAAGGTTCGTTTATTTTTTCGGGAGTATTGTTTGCCCTAGGGATAGCGCTATCCTTTTATTACTGGCGGATGCAAGGCATGATGCTGAATTTTTACTTCTTTCTGCTATGCGCCCTACCTATATTTTTATTTTTTAACTACTGGTTTTACAAAGTTGGCCAATCAACCAAAAACGCGGATTATAAAAACGCCATGCGCATGAATTTTTTGAGCTCGGCCTGCATGCTGCTTTATTTTGGGGGGCTGGCGATATTTGGATAGATATTAAAACTCTACGTGAACCCTTAACGATAGTACGTTTACCGGGCCACGGTCTTTATTGTAGGCCGGATTTAGGATAAACTGGTAATCGGGCGTAAGCCAGACTTTCTTTTGATAGGCATTTAGCTTATAGTATAATTCTGCTATCATCTCGTGGCCATAGTTCAGTTTGCCATCGCCAATGATAAAACCGTATCCTCCGGCAGCCAGGTAATCGCGGTGTGGGGCCGAAAGTCCGTTTGCTACAAAAGCTAAAGCCAACTCATCATCACTACGTTTCCAGGAAGTACCTTTGAGTACGCCCCCAAAACTTAATGAACGGTCGATCTCGGTAAAATACCAGGTTTCGGTTTTGCCGTCGTTATAGCTTAATTTGGCAAATACGCCAAAGTCTTTACTCAGGTATTGGTCGGCACTGATGCCAAAGCCATATTTATGCTTGCCGTAGGTAAGGTTGGTGTCCACTACCGGGTTTACCGGGTTTTTGGCTAGCGCTTCGCTATAAATACCCATTTTGCCATTGTTCCGGAAGCCTAATATCCGTACGGTGCCTTTGTTGCCATTTATAGTATGACGATGCTCATATTCCAGTGTTTGGGTATTGGCTTTGCCTATTTTAGCATCCCAGATAGCGCCATTAGCCGAAGTTGTCGACATAGTGAAGGCAAAGCGCAGTGTCCAGTTGGGTTGTCCAAGTTCAAAATGACTACCCAAAACATAACCCCGTGTATTAGCCGGATAATCCCAGGCGCCGTTATCCATTAAAGCCCAATTCATGAATTGTGAACGTGGGTCATGGCTAAATTCGTTGCCGTCATAAAAATCGGCCATGCCAAATTTACCAACGGTAACGGAAAAATAGCGTTTGCTTTTCAGTCCGGCCAATTGGTTGTTATCATCGGTTAGCGTGTCTTTTTCTTTGCCCCACTCAAAATTCTGGGTAAAATACAAACGGGCGATATATATTTTAGGCTCTGTAGCGCCTACCCTAAAAGTTTCGCCGTTAGGAAAACCCGCTGCACCCAGGGTTTTGCTCAGGCCCGATCCGCCGGATAGTTCCGGATTAAAAAAAGCCTGCGCCCCTTTCCATAAGCGGGCCGCGCCAAAAAGGGTGGTGGTGATGGAGCTTTGTGTTTCTGATTTGGTAAGCAAACTGTTGGCCCCGGTATAGTCGGCGCCAAATGATGGCTTGTATTGGGTAATGATAGTTTGCTGGAAATGGAGATTAAAACGCTGTTGTTTCAGGGTATCCTGTGCAAATGCAAATAAGGTAATATTCAGCAGGAGAGCAGTTAGCAGTATCGTTTTTTTCATCAGCGTAAATCGTTTTTTAAGATGATGAAGCTATCCATGAGCCGTTTTACCCACTCCGGTTTATGAGCCTTTAGCTCATGATGGTTTCATCAACCTCAAATTTTGCGCAAATAAACTAAACTTTATTTAGTTTATCATTCCGCATTCATTATAAAATTGATTTAAATAGGCTTCCATGAAATCATGGCGTTGTTGCGCCAGTTTTTTACCGGTGGCGGTGTTCATCTTATCTTTCAGCAATAGCAGCTTTTCATAAAAATGGTTGATGGTGGGAGCTGTGGTGTTTTTATACTCCTCTTTGCTCATGTTCAGGTTAGGTTTGATCTCGGGATTGTACAGTTCCCTGCCTTTAAAGCCACCGTAGGTAAAAGCCCGGGCAATGCCAATGGCGCCAATGGCGTCAAGACGGTCTGCATCCTGTACAATGGCCAGTTCAGATGAGTGAAATGTTGGTTTATCAAAACTTGATTTGAACGACATGTGCCGAATGATTTGCTGTACATGCTCAATCACAGCTGCATCCACATGCATGCTTTGTAAGTAATTGCCAGCCGTACGCGGACCTATCTCTTCATCGCCATTATGGAATTTACTATCGGCAATATCATGTAATAAGGCTGCCAGTTCAACCGTGAGCAGATCGGCATGTTCGGTTTGCGCTATTAGTTTGGCATTAGTCCAAACGCGTTGTATGTGCCACCAGTCATGGCCGCCTTCGGCATTTTTGAGTGTTTCGCGTACAAAGTCTACGGTCGAGTTGATCAGTTCACTGTGTTCCATCGGCCAAAAATACTAAAAAGCTTAAAGCCGAGGGTAGAAAGCTAAAAGCTTTAACTTAATAGTTTATAACCGGGTGTTGCTTCATTAAGCTTTAGGCTTTCTGCCCTCGGCTTTCAGCTTCTCAAGCGGCTACTACTTTTTCGGTCTCGATCAGTTCATGAACATCTGAGCCCAATATAGCGGCTATTTGAAAAAGGCGCTCCACCGTTATTTTAGTATAGCCCAGTTCAATTTTGCTATAAGCGTTTTGCGATATACTCAATTTTGCCGCAAGATATTCCTGCGTATAGTTCAGGCTTTCTCTGGTATGCCTGATATTGGCTGCAATAGCCTTTATTTTGAAATTCAGCATCTCTTTCATTCACGTAATAGATTGGTTATCTAATAACTAACGAAACTAATACGCGTATGGATTTTTATTTTTTATTTTTAATTGAATTTTTTTAACTGATGAATGTGTATTGTCTTGATATTTAAACAAAAGACGAAAAAAATATTTTATATAATAACAAGAAAAAAGCCCATGATCAACTCAATAATCACGGGCTTTTTTTGTTATTATATATTATTCTATACTTATTATTCTGGTAAATCGTAGCTTACAACAACCGTTGGTAACAGGGTGGCATACTCCAAAGGCACCTGGTTGTAGGATATAATGGGTTTACGCTGACTGTAAAACCTATAAGCTTCCTTGATAGTAGCGTTACTGGCCATAGCCGGCGGATTAAAACTGATAGAGAAGGGGATAATAAAATCGTGCAATTTTTCACGATCAGGAATCACCCATTTATGGTTTGATTTTTTAAGTGCCTCAATAATAGGCAGGGTGAGCACGTAATCATCGGCATAATAAACAATTATTTTTTTGATGGTGCCCTTTTCATCAGCTGTAAATTTAAATACGGCAGTGCCGGTTGCTTTCTTGCTGATGATCTCTGGCGTTACTTTCAGGCTGTCTCTGAAAAAACGGGTCATTACGGCACCTCCGCCCTGAAACGGAAATGCCAGTTCGGTTTGTGCGTGGCAATAAGCTGATAGTAAAATAGCAGCCGATAATAATATGATCTTTTTCATTTATACTTCTTTTGGTTCTCTTTTGCTGCCTTCATACAGCTCATATTCCAGTAAGCGGCAATCCAGTTTGCCATTGTAAAATTCAATTCTGCGCGATGGGCGAAGACCGATCTTTTTAGCCAGATCTGGATTGCCCGTAAAAATATAACCCCGGTAACCCAGGCATTTCTTTTTCATGAAATCGCCCATGCGTGCATAAGTAGCCTCCAGTTTGGAATGTGTACCCAGGCGCTCGCCGTATTCGGGGTTAAACATCACGATGCCTGCATCCTCGGGTACTTCGGTGTCTGCAAAATCACAAACGCTAAAATCTATCAAATGGTCTACACCCGCGGTTTTCGCATTTTTTTGGGCAATGTCCACCGCATCGGCAGATAGATCTGTCGCGATGATCTTAAAACCGGTTTCCTTTTTTGCCTTATCCTTTAATTTACGGCGTTCGGTAAAAAATACGGTTTCGTCATATCCTAAAATATGCATAAAACCATAGTTCATCCTGAACAGGCCCGGGCATTTATCGGTTGCCAGCAGGGCCGCTTCAATAGCCAGTGTGCCGGATCCGCACATGGGGTTAATAAAAGTGCTTTTCCTGTCCCAGCGGGTAGCCATTACGGTTGATGCAGCCAAAGCTTCCAGCATAGGCGCTTTGCCCGGTATTTTGCGATAGCTATGCTTGGCCAGTGTTTCGCCCGATGTATCAATAAAAATATCGGCGTCGCTATCCTGCCAGTACAGGTGTATCAGTGTTTTATTGGCTTCGGCGCCCGAGTTGGGGCGTATGCCTTTGATGGATTTTATCCTGTCGGCGATGGCGTCCTTAACTTTTACGTTGGCAAACAGCGGGGTAAGGATGTGTTCGTTATTTACGTTTGATGATACCGAGAAATAGCCAGCAAAATCAATCAGTTTTTCCCACTCAATGGTCACCAACTCATTGTAAAGCTGTGCCGGATCATCGGCTTTAAAGCTTTTGAGCAGATAAAGTACCTGGCTGGCGCAGCGCAGGTTAAGATTAAGGGCGATGGTATCGGTTATGGTACCTTTAAGCTCAACGCCGGTCTGAAAAACACGGGTTGGTGTAAAACCCAGGGACTCAACTTCCTGCTGCAGATAAGGCGACAGCCTTTTATTGCATGTAATGACGATTTTACTCTCGGTGTGGAAAACTTGCATATTTATTTTGCGAATTTATAAATTAAAAACACCCTATTTTAATTTCTTATCTATTAACTTTACATTTTAAATTTTTTTGAGAAGATTATTATGGAAGTTAAAGGTAAGGTATATGAAGTGTCGCCAACAGTGCAGGTTACTGAATCACTTAAAAAACGCGAACTAATACTTGAATATATTGAGAACCCTCAATATCCTGAATATTTAAAGTTTGAAGCTATACAGGACCGTTGCGCCCTGCTTGACGCTGTTAAAGTAGGTGACGATGTGGAAGTATTCTTTAACCTGAAAGGTCGCCCGTGGACTGACAAAACAGGTAAAAAAAGCTATTTCAATTCATTACAATTATGGCGTGTTAATGCATTGGCGGCAGGTGCCGGCAGTGCCACAACACCAGAGTACGCTGCACCATCGCCAGATATCGCTTCATCAGCCGATGATGATGATCTGCCGTTCTAATTTCGCTGTGCGATAAGATATTGTCAATTTTGAAAGGCCCCTTTTAAGGGGCTTTTTTGTTTTGTTATTTGCGCTACACCCATCGGCCAGTATGCACTTCTCATTGCATTTTTGTATATTGTATAATATGGTTTGTTTATGAATCAATGATAGCCAAAATGTTATAGGTCAAAAGGTTATTGCCGGCAGCTAATTGTTAAAATTTGTTAAAAGGGGCTGTGGTACGGTTATTTTAAAATAATTTTGCTTGTTAACAAATGAAGAAAAGAAGCATCGGTTTAATAATTGGGTTAATGGGTTTTGCACTGCTGGGTGTAATGGCCATGCAATTATACTTTTTGCGGCAATCATACCAGATGCAATCAGAATTGTTTGATCGCTCGGTAAATGAGGCGCTTAACAATGTGGTGTCAAAAGTGAGCAAACAGGATGCGCTTAACTTTTTAAATAACAAAGCCCAAAAAAATGTTGCCAATGCCAGCAGCGACAATACCGGGATACGGGTGGTAAAAAGCGATGCCAATAAACTGTATCTGCCTAAAAGAAGAAAACAGAGCCTGCGCGAAAAAAAGATCGCTCTTTTGCGCGATAGTTTGGAGCGGATGATCATGCACAACAAAATGGATGATGAACTGGCCAATCTGTTGCAGCAGGAAGGTACGGTAGATTTTCAGGTAAAGGTAGAGGAATATACAGATGAATTTGGCGTGGTTCATGGCCGTTTTACCCCTCAAATAGTACGTACCCGCATCAGCGGAGCTGTGCGCGCCAGAAAACTGCATAAATATGATACCCTGAGATATGTATATATCGATCCGCAGTTTGGAAAACAGCTGATCTCGTTACCCCGTATCAATCCTTTATGGCAACGTGAACAGATCCGTAAGCAAAAGGAACGCCAGGTTGCCCAGATCAAGAAAATGCTGGAAACAGATTCGCTGCAAAATATCAACAGCGGTAAAACTACTGTTATCGAGAACCTTGCCGAAGAATACCGAAAAACAGGCGAGCCCTTAAATAAACGTGTAAATCCTTTCTGGATAGATTCACTGCTGCGCTTTGAACTGCATAATAAAGGCATCCCTTTGCCTTTTAGCTATGAAGTGCTAACCGCCAGCAACGATTCGCTCATATTTTCGAGTGCTACAGATAATGATGGTAACAAGCCGGTTTTTATTGCCGCCAACACTTATCAAACGCCCATTTTTAGTAAAGATGTGATCAACGATCCGGGCAAGATCAGACTTACTTTTCCGCAAAAAAATTCATTGATATTGCGCAACATGACGGCTACCATGGGTACTACCGCCGGACTATTAGTGGTACTGATATTTTGCTTTGGTTACACCATCTTCTCGATACTTAAACAGAAAAAAGTTTCGGAAATGAAGATCGACTTTATCAATAATATGACCCACGAATTTAAAACCCCGGTATCCACCATCATGATAGCCAGTGAGGCTTTAAAGGATGCGGAGATCTCTGAAGATAAAAGCAGGGTGTCTCGTTTGGCCAATATTATTTTTGAAGAAAACGCCCGCCTGGGTAGCCACATTGAACGGGTACTTAATATAGCGCGTATTGAAAAGAACGATTTTAAGCTGGATAAAAAGCCCCTGGATGTGAATGATATGGTAACGGTGGTATTGGATAGCATGGCCCTTAAACTGCATAAGTGTAATGCCAAAACCTCGCTTGATCTTACAGATGAAAATACAACCATCATAGCTGATGAACTGCATTTTTCAAACGTGCTGTATAACCTGATTGACAATGCTATAAAATATAGTGCAGACACGCCCGATATCACTATAACCACATTGGTTAAAAACGGGCAGGTACTTATCCAGGTTGCCGATAAAGGCATAGGTATGAGCCGTGATCAGCAAACAAAGATATTTGAGCAGTTTTATCGCATCCCTACCGGAAATTTGCATGATGTGAAGGGTTTTGGCTTAGGCTTAAGCTATGTGAATACTATTGTAAAAAGATTGAACGGCACCATCAGTGTAAAATCTGAAAAGGATAAAGGCTCTGAGTTTGAACTTAAATTTGCGTTGGTATAAGTGTGTAGAGAAATCCGATAAGTCGGAAAAGCAAAAACATGTCGAATCTAAGGCTTGGGTTTTAAATAAAAAATAATCTTCCGGATTTTCCGACTTATCGAAATCCGGACTAAAAAAAGCAAATGAAAAAAATACTACTGGTTGAAGATGATAACAATCTGGGTCTGTTACTACAGGATTATCTGCAGTTAAAAGGCAAATTTGATGTTGTTTTGTGTAAAGATGGCGAAGAAGGCCTGCGCGCCTTTACCAAACAGGTATATGACCTGCTGATATTGGATGTGATGATGCCTAAAAAAGATGGCTTTACACTGGGTAAGGAGATCAGGAAGATAAACCCGCATGTACCTATTATTTTCGCGACAGCCAAAGGCATGATTGAGGATAAAATGCAGGCGTTTAACCTGGGTGGTGATGATTATATTACCAAACCCTTCCGTATTGAGGAACTTCTGCTGCGTATTAACGCCATGCTGAAGAGAACCGAGAATACGGAGAAGAAGGAGGAAGAAAAGCAAACCTCATTTAAAATTGGCAAGTATACATTTGATTTTACCCTGCAAACGATCACCATTGGCGATCACCACCAAAAATTATCAACCAAGGAAGGTGAACTCCTTCGCTTGCTGTGCATGCGTAAAAATGAAGTACTTACCCGCGAAGAAGCTTTGCTGAACATCTGGCATGATGATAATTACTTTAACGGCCGTAGTATGGATGTGTTTTTAAGCAAAATACGCAAGTATTTAAAAGACGATCCGAGTGTGGAGATCATCAACGTACACGGCAGAGGATATAAGCTGCTGATCAATTAAATAGCAGCTAAATCATAGTTTAATTATTCGGATTTTACCGGTGTCTTAAAGTATCCACGCAAATGGTACTGAAGGATCACCGGTTTTCTTTTGGGTAAAGATGCGATCTCCTGAAATTCTATATTAATATAGCCGCTGAGAGCCTTCGCTGTTTTATAATTTTTTTGATTGAAGATCAGTTTGCTTTTGGTGATTTTATAGGTTAGGGAAGCATTTTCAATAACATCTTCATAAACAATATCGGGATCAAGATATATTTGATTATTCTTCAATGATACTTTATACTCGCTGCCATATGCGGGTTGTCCGCCCGTAAAGATCAACGTTATTATTCCTTCCTTTTTTGTAGCGTTACAGTAATTTAAGCTATAGCCACCCTGAACATTTGTTTGACAGTTGGCTGTATAATAGAGGTGGGCAGTATCACCCGGTAGTATTTGCTTCCCATCTATGTTTTCAAATTTCCCGTCATTATGTTTTATTATATTCCATTTATAGCCCCAGTTTTTAGTGAATGAAAATCTTGCTTCCGGTATTTTGCCAATAGTTACAGATGATGGGGTTTTAGATTGAGCAAAAACAGGGCAAATCCCAACGGAGGAAAATATTAACAGCAGGAATAACTTTAAGTTCATGGAAATCTTGGTATGAGTTTAAGGTATAACTCAAATATGATCAAATATATCCAAATCTGTTCGGGGTAGCCAATTGCCGAACTTTGGGCGTCTCAAGGCTCGTTTCAGACGCCAAAAGTGGGTTTACATAAAAACCTAATATTTGGCAGTAAATTGAAGTTAATCATTTGATTTTCAACTAAATATAAAAATATTAACCGTAAAAAGTGTAGACCCTGTAAACCCACTTTTTTAATAAAATTGCCCACCTTCCCAGACATTATTTTGAAAACTGTACTCTGGCTATTGCTTGTAACAAATTTGTTAAGAGCGGATTGCTGCATTTTCTGATGATTAATAAATAGATTTGTTATTGACTGATCACATAATTTATTATTCATGAAATTAAAACTACTTTTTTCATGCCTCATTTCTGCAGGCATTACCTTACCTGTATTCGCACAGGAAACCGTTGATCCGGCCATTGTTCAGAAGATCCGCGAGGAAGGTTTAAACCACTCCAAAGTAATGGAGACCGCGTTTTATCTCACAGATGTTTCGGGCCCGCGTCTGGCTAATTCGCCGGGTTTGCGCCGCGCTCAAAATTGGGCTGTTAATCAATTGAAAACGTGGGGCCTGGCCAACGCCAAGCTGGAGGCCTGGGGCAAATTTGGTAAAGGCTGGGAAGTTCAAAAAAACTATGCCGCTATTACTTTGCCTTACTATCACGCCATTATCGCCATTCCTAAAGCCTGGACACCGGGTACCGGCGGTTTGATCAAAGGAGATGTGGTAGTGGTAAAAGCCGATTCGGCTGCCGAGTTAGATCAATATAAAGGTAAGCTACAGGGCAAGGTGGTTATATTTGATACCAAGCCGCTTGTTGAACGCAGCTTTAAAGTAGATGCCGCCCGTTATACCGATGAGGAGCTTGCCGAAATGGCCAATGCTACCGCGCAGCCAGCCGCCGGGCGCAGGCAACCCGATGCCAACTCGGCGCAATTTGCCGCTATGCGTAAGCTACGAGCGTTCCAGACTACTTTAAGAACATTTATACATGACCAGAAAGCCGCGCTGATACTAAGCCAGGCGCGTGGCACCGATGGTACCGTATTCACCACCAATGGCGCGTCATATGCCGATACCGCGAAAGCTGTATCACCCGAGCTGGAAACCAGCAGTGAAGATTATCAGCGTATTTTACGCCTGGCAAAGGCAGGTCAGAAAGTTGAGCTGGAAGCTGATATCAAAACCCAGTTTTTAACCGACGACCTGCAGGGTTATGATGTGGTAGCCGAAATTCCGGGTACCGATAAAAAATTAAAAGAACAAGTGGTCATGATAGGTGGTCACCTGGATTCATGGCATGCAGCTACCGGCGCTACAGATAACGCGGCAGGCAGCGCGGTAATGATGGAAACTATGCGTATTTTAAAAGCCATCAATTTTAAACCAAAGCGAACTATACGCATAGCATTGTGGAGCTCGGAAGAACAAGGTTTGTTTGGTTCACGCGGATATGTACTGAACCACTTTGGCGATCCTAAAACGATGCAATTGAAACCAGAACAGGCCAAATTATCGGCTTACTATAACCTGGACAATGGTACGGGAAAAATACGGGGCATCTACCTGCAGGGCGACTCAGCAGCCGGGCCAATATTTAAAACCTGGCTTGAGCCTTTTAAAGACCTTGGTGCTACAACCCTAACTATCCGAAACACCGGTGGAACGGATCACCTTTCGTTTGATGCCGTAGGTATTCCCGGATTTCAGTTCATCCAGGATGCTATTGACTATGGTTCACGTACGCACCACAGCAACCAGGATACTTATGACAGGTTGATCGAAGACGATCTGAAACAAGCTGCTACTATTGTTGCGTCTTTTGTATATAACACTTCGGAGCGTACCGAAATGATACCGAGAAAAGTATTGCCGAAAGTGCAGCCAGCTAATTAAAATATAAATTTTGTCATTCTGAGCGGAGCGAAGAATCTAATCTTCCCCATGATCTGGTAGCGGATAGATTCTTCGCTCCGCTCAGAATTACAATTTGGATTATTTGCACTATTCCAGTTCTACTTTCAAGTGCTGGTAAGGGATCTCAACATTCTTAAATCCCGCCTCTTTTAGTTTGGTACTAAAGTGCTGCTGCACTTCATACTCGCCATGTACCAGAAATATCTTTTTAACTTTTTCGGCGTCCTGGCAAGCCAGAAAATGGAGCAGGTCGTCATAATCGCCGTGGGCGCTCATAGATTTGATCGACCTTACCTCGGCTTTTACCTCATATAATTCACCGTAAATATGTACTTCATGGTCGCCATTGAGTAAGTGTCCGCCCAGGGAGTTCGGTTCGCAGTAGCCTACCATCAAGATAGTGTTTTTATAGCTATTGATATTGTTTTTAATGTGGTGTTTTACCCGGCCAGCCTCGGCCATGCCCGATGAGGAGATGATAACACAGGGGCGCTGGTCGTTATTCAATGCTTTTGATTCTTCGGTCGATTGTACAAACCGTAGGCCCTTAAACCCAAAAGGATTGGCATCTACTTTCAGAACTTCCTTAACACCCTTGTTATATACTTCGGGGTGGTTCATAAGCACCTCGGTTGCTTTTTGTGATAGCGGGCTATCTACATAATAATTTACATCGGGTAACACACCTCGTAGTTCCAGTGCATTTAAGGCATACAATAATTCCTGGGTACGACCAACACTAAATGCCGGAATGATCACTTTCCCTTTTTTGATCTCGCAGGTTTGTCTGATAATATCCAGTAAAGCATCTTCAATCGGCCCCTGTTCTTTATGAAGCGAGTCGCCATAGGTAGATTCCAGCAAAATATAATCGGCCTGTTCAAATGTTTCCGGGTCATTCAACAGCAAATCGTCATAACGGCCAACATCGCCGCTAAAGGTAATATGAGTGATCTTGCCATCTTCCAGTATAGATAAATGAACTGCGGCACTGCCCAAAATATGCCCGGCATCCGTAAAGGTGAGTTTTACCCGAGGAGTTATTTCGTACTCTTCATGATACTCTACAATTTTAAACAAACGCAGGGCTGCCATCGCCTGCTCATCTGTATACAACGGCTCTAATAGCGGCTGACCTTTCCGGGCACGGTGCTTATTACTATAGGCTACATCCTGCATTTGTATATGAGCCGAATCAAGCAACAGTATCCTGGCCAGATCCATTGTTGCCGATGTACAAAAGATGGGGCCATCAAAACCTTCGGCTACCAGGCGTGGGATCAGCCCACAATGATCAATATGCGCATGTGAGAGTATCAGGTAATCGACCTTTTTAGGGTTGAATCCCAAATGTTCATTAAGGTCTTCAGAATGCTCACCCATACCCTGGAACATACCGCAATCCAATAAAATGGATGTTTCGTCCTTAAGCCGGATCAGGTGCTTGCTACCGGTAACGTTACGGGCGGCGCCATGAAAAGTTATATTCATTTATAATAGGTATGAAATTACTAACGAAGATGCACAATAAAGCGGATAAAACCATCATGAGCTAAAGCTCTGCAACCGGAATGTATAAAACGACTCATGATAGCTTCATCACCTTAAAAAACAATTTACTCTGATGAAAAATAAAAACTAAAACTTTAGTTGTTATTTTCGTTTATAGTATCTAACTTAGATTAACCAATTGGATAATTTGATGCAGTGTTGGTTAATGCATCAAGAAAATTTACACAATGTACTATGGAAATTAAAGAATTAACGCGCGCCGAAGAACAAATTATGCAGGTATTATGGCAATTGGAAAAAGGGTATGTAAAAGATGTGATCGATCAACTGCCCGAACCCAAACCCGCTTATAATACGGTGTCTACCATTATCAGGATATTGGAAACAAAAGGTTTTGTAGGGCACGAGGCATTTGGTAAAAGCCATCAGTATCATCCCATAGTAAGCAAAGATCAGTACCAGAATTTTGCTGCCGATAAGTTATTAAGTGGCTACTTTGATAACTCGGTGAACCGGATGTTATCCTTTTTTGTAAAAAAGGAAAAAATAGACCTGAAGGAGGCTGATGCCATTATGAAACTGATTGAAAAACTTAAAGACCAATAGTTATGAGCTGGTGGCAATATTTATTACTGGTAAATATTTACCTGGTATTGTTTTATGTATTTTATGTTTTACTGTTGCGGAAAGAGACCTTTTTTCAGCTTAACCGCATCTACCTGGTAACGGCCGCGTTACTATCGTTCTTTATACCAATGATCCAGGCAGATTGGGTGCAAAATCTGTTCATCACGCAACAGGTAAAATATACGATATACAGCAGTCCGGTAATCATTTACAGTTTTAAACCTGTTGCCGCCAGTCATATTAGTATTGGTCAGATACTGGCCGTTTTATATGGCGCTGGTATTTTGTTTTTATCGGTAAGGCTCATCTGGCAGCTTATCAAATTAAAAAGGGTGATCAACCAACCGCAGGCAACTGCCGCTTACTCTTTTTTTGGTATGGTACGGCTGGATGAAGCGAGTTCAAATAACACCATCATTGAGGCTCATGAGCAGGTTCATGCGCAGCAATGGCACTCGGCCGATGTAATGCTGATTGAACTGGTTATGATTGTTAACTGGTTTAATCCGGTAGTATATATGTACCGTTTTGCTATTAAACACATTCATGAATACATTGCCGACAGGCAGGCTGTACAAGCTGGCACCAACAAAGCCGAATACGCCTTATTACTGCTGAGCCAAACATTTGAATCGCCGGCACATCAGCTGGTTAATCCATTTTTTAATCACAGTTTATTAAAACAGCGTATTATCATGTTACAAAAAAATAAATCACAACGTATATCGCTCATTAAATACGGTCTCTCTGCTCCTTTGTTTATACTGATGCTTATTTTATCATCAGCAACCATCAACAATAGCAAACCGGTTTCCGTTATCAATAGAAGCGCTCACCAATTATTTACCACGCCGGCCGCGCCTGTGCTTTTAGCGGATGTTTTGCGTGAAGATAAAGCCTTAGAAAAGAAGGAAAGCGCGCATGTTGCTCGCGAAATTGAGATAGATACCGTCCGGAAAAAGAACCAGGTATATACCTCGGTTGAAAAAGTGCCCGAGTTTCCGGGAGGACTTGAAAAATTTGGTGCATACTTAGGTAAGGCCATCAAATATCCTAAAGTTGATCGTGAAAACAATGTACAAGGCAGGGTTATTATAACTTTTGTGGTCGAAAAAGATGGCGCCCTATCCGGATTAAAAGTAACAAGAGGCGTTAGTAAAACGATAGATGCCGAGGCGCTTAGGGTACTGAAAAATTCACCTAAGTGGATTCCTGGTATTGAAAAAGGCAAAAAGGTAAGGGTTCAGTATTCTGTTCCTATCAGTTTTGCTTTAGTATCTGATGATAAGCCCAAAAGCGACCAAACCGGGCAGGTATTTACTTCCGTTGAACAAGTACCCGAATTTCCGGGTGGCCTGGAGGCTTTTGGGAAATTCCTGGGGGATAATGTCAAATATCCTAAGGCCGATCGTGAAAAAGGCATCAAAGGTCGGGTTATTGCCACCTTTATTGTTGAGGCTGACGGTTCGCTATCAAATATCAAAGTTACCCGTGGCCTTAGCGAAGCTATAGATGCAGAAGCGGTACGGGTATTGGACATATCACCTAAATGGAAACCGGGTATACAAAACGGCAGGGCCGTACGGGTTCAGTATTCTGTTCCGATCAGTTTTACCTTAGACAATGATAAATCGGGCAAGCCGGGGTCGGATAAATTGGGAGCAACAGGAGTAATTCAGAATAAAAATGAAGTTAATATTATTGCTCAAAGCACAAATAAAACACTTAGCAATCCTTTAGTTATTACTTTTCGTGACAAGAATGTCCTGCAGGCTGATCCTTTATATGTATTAGATGGCAAAGTGGTTGATAAATCTGATATGGAGTACATAATTCCTAGCACCATCGAAAGTGTAGCTGTATTAAAAGATGCAACTGCCACATCACTTTATGGAAAAAGAGGTGCAAACGGAGTCATCCTGGTCACTTTAAAAAAGCAGAAAGATAAATCCGAACAGCCGAAAAATAATTGATAAAGCCTAAACCAAAAGCAAAAGCCTTTCATAGTTGAATATGAAAGGCTTTTGTGTTTAAGTGGGTTACTTTTTCTTTTTACCTGCCTCAACTATTGGTTTCACAACATCCTTTTTACCCGATTGGTATTCTGATGGTGCTTTTTTGCTGCCCTCGGCTGCGGGCTTCTTTTTTTCCTTAACGGCTTGCTTGTCTTTGCTCATAGCTTTATATTTTTTTAATGTTTAGTTATAACAGGATGCTGATATTTACATCTGTTATTAAGTGCTGTTCACGTTGGTATTTTCCGGATCAATTCAGTTGATGTCCGGTTTAGAGAAGAAAATGATTGCATTAATTTAAAAACGGTATATCTTTGAGCGTTTTTAGGGCAACCAGTTAAAGGTAGCTTATTTAAATTGATTATAGCTTTTTATATTATGCACATTTTAGTACCAAATGCCTGTATAATTGTTTAGCTTTGACACGATTTTTGATACACATATATTTATACAGATAAATTATACAATTCGTTTAAAATGAAAAGTTTTATTTCACCAACACTTTATGCGACTTTTAACTACGTGATCGCTATAGTATTATTGACTTCGCCATGGTTATTTGGTTTTGGAGGTCATAAAATAGGAGCTGCTTTATTGTTACCTATGATCTTAGGATGGTTCCAATTGATCATGGCTATTTTTAGCAACCACCAGTTTGGTTTTATCAAACAATTCCCTTTACAGATGCATTTTTTCCTGGATGTATTTGGTGGCTCATTCCTGTTTTGTTCACCATGGATATATGATTATGCTCACATAACATTTTGGCCACAGGTTATTATGGGTGGCTTACTGGTGATTTTTGGTGCATTTACCAAAGGCTCAAGATTTACAACTCCACCAGTTCATCATCATGATGGCGGTTTGGCTACACTTTACCAAAACTAAGCAATAGCTAAAATATTCCTCAAAAGAGGCGCAAATTTTGCGCCTCTTTTGTTTTACCAGGTATCTGTATCGTAAAATTGATGGCCCTGTTTGGGGCCTTTATATTAAAACACTTCATTTAGCCCCAAAAAGAAGCCGCTCGAGCCATAGCTGCCCCGGCCATAATCAATACAGAGGTTAGAGCGGGTATATTTGTTGAACAGCAAACGTAGCCCTACCCCTGCTCCTGGTTCCCAGTATCGGAGCAATTTAATATTACGCTGATTATTGGCCGATTCGATATTGACAAAAGTAACACCGCTTAGGAGTTTGTTGGTGGTTATCGGGAAGCGGTATTCGGCTTCATTATACACAAAAGACATGCCTTTAAAGCGGCCAATAATAAATGCCCTTCCGATACGGCCATAAGCATCGCTGCCCGTACCAGGCAGATCAAGGTAAGGGAGGGAGCCGCTAAGCAGGTAATTGGCCCAATGCCAGAAAGCCAAAACTTTCTCGGGGTTACTGTCAGACAGGCTCCAGTATTTCCTGAATTCAACCCTCAGTTGCAGGGCTTTACGATCGCTGCCGAGCCAGGTTTCATTTTCTTTTAAAATAATATCGGCATAAATACCCCGGAATGGCCGGTTGGGCTGATCGCGGTTATTAAACTGAAAGTTTACCAATACACCATTGGCCGCATAAGCGTCCGGCGAATAGCCGTTTTTAATACTGTACCGAAAGTTATGGGTGGCTGTTATCGGGATGTTTTTTCGGTCGTCGTCAATATGACTGTAAAAGTTAAAACTGAGCCCCGCTCCCGCATAAATATGGTTGGCCAGTTTGCGGTATATGCGCTCATTGATCTTGATATAGGTATACCGCACGGGGTATTCATCGGGATTGTTTTCGTAATGCTGGCCGCCCATATGAAAATCGCCCTCGCCAAAGCTGCGGCGGCCAGTACCCAGGCCATTATCTTTTGCTATAGTTTTACCAATTTGCATCACCCCCTGCAGGTTCCACCTGTTTTCGGACGAGAACGCGTTGTGCTTGAACTCAAACGTAGAGAGCTTATTGGTAGAGATATATGCCCCCGCGTTAATTACCGACATGGTAGTATTTTCGGGGTTGCCAAAATACTTGCCGCCCGATGTAATAGCCCCTATAGCAAAACCCACGCTGGGATTATAGGCTGCTGATGGTAATACCGACCAGGTGGATGGCTTCTTTTTTTTACCGGTATCTACTTTGGAGGGCTTACCACTGAAGAATGAACTCAAAATGCCATTGGCATCCCGCTGGTTTTCCAGTGAATCGACTGTGACAGTACTCTTTTGCGCCAACAGGATGTTCGCGCTCAGGAGCAGCAGGCATAACATAAGCGCATAGCGGTAAACAGACGGGGTCAATCAGTTTAATTATTTAGAGTTGAGCTAATATAGAATTATCTGGTTACGATTTAAATACTACCCCGATAATTGATTGTTAAATTTTAAGAAACAGTAGCCGTTAAAACTTTTTAAACCTTGAATTTTAACAAATTTTGACCAAAAACGGCCTGTTTTGCCTCAATAAATGTTTTAAAAACATCGATTTTAACATTTTTTAACAAAATTCCAACATGATTTTTGCGTGTTTTTGAAACTTTAAAAAGTATTAATTTTCTGATTATCAATGAGCTGTGTTGGCATTGGCTAATTTGGGGCCTTGTTTTGATCTTAACAAAACAGCCCGGTTAGCTTGTAGAACGCTAACCGGGCCGGCATTGATATAAAGATACGAAAATTTTGGGAGAATGGCCAATCTTATGCCAAACTTGTTTCGATGTCCAATAAGTAAGGTATTCGGTGTGATTTTGTTCAATTTGTAAGCCGAAACATTTGAATGCGTTATATACTACTTATGGTTACTGAAAAGCAACCATAAGTAGCGGGTTTACAACTAATATGATCTGGATTTGTGCAAAATCTGGCTAAGATGCTGATTACCTTTGCTATGTCGAAAGACTAAAACAAAAGATTAGTATATGGACACAAAAATGATAGGTAACAAAATTGCAGTGGCGCGGAAGAAAATCAACATGTCGCAAGCCGGCCTTGCCGCACATGTATTTGTAAGTGCGCAAGCGGTTGGCAAATGGGAACGCGGAGAGTCGCTGCCAGATGTTATAACTCTAAATCAACTGGCAAAAATCCTGGGCGTTGATCTTAACTATTTTTCAGAAAATCAGCAACCTCCAGAAGATGTAAGACTTTATAAGGTAGCCGCTAACGGTGATGTAGATCAAACAAAACAAGAGATAGCTGACCCATCAGACCCTGGGGAACTACAATTGCTGACAAATTTTAGTGGGAGCGATTTAGTAAAGAGTGACTTTGCGGGTGTTAAAGCGCATAAAAGCAAATTTAATGGGAGCGCGCTGCGTGGTTCTGACTTTACAAAAGCTGATTTGACCGGCAGCTCGTTTAGCGGTAGCGATATACGTGCAGCCAATTTTGAAGAGGCGAATCTGACGGATTGTACATTATCTGTAAGCGACCTTACGGAGGCTCGCTTTAACAAGGCTATCCTGGTGCGAACAGAATTCAGCAGATCGGCATTAACCGGTGCGAAATTTAGCAATGCTAAATTGATTGATGTAAAGTTAACCAAGACAGACCTGAGGCAAACAATATTCGAAAATTGTGTTTTTGATGGGGTAGATTTTAATTACTCCGATTTAAGCGGGTTGTGTTTTGATAAACAAGTTTTTACCGGTGTTAAATTCCACAATTCCGCGTTAACCGACGTCAGTTTTAATGGCGCGACGTTAAATTGTGTGTCGTTTCGGTCGCCATACGCACTCACCAACAGATATTACCGTGCAATAAAAACCATCCGTTTCGACGATGCAATGATGGATAAATTGACCTACGCCACACTCAAAGGGCTGGGGGCTGATCTGTCAAAAGTCACATTTATTTAAAAGAGAATCATATGCAGAATGCAATTCGAGTGAAAGGGCTGCAAAAGTCCTATAGGCAGCTCCATGTCCTGAAAAATGTAGATTTTGAGGTGGAAAAGGGCAATATTTTTGCCTTGCTTGGCACCAACGGTGCAGGAAAAACCACCATTGTTAAGATCCTAACCACACTGCTGAAGAAAGATGGCGGGCAGGTTACCGTAAATGGATTTGATGTAGCTTCAATGCCCGCCAACGTGCGGCAATCGATCAGCCTGACAGGGCAATTCGCCGCGGTGGATGAAGTTTTGACCGGCCGGGAAAACCTGGTCATGATTGCCCGGTTACGACATCTAAGCCAGCCGCGCGAGGTAACTGATGATCTGCTGCAACGTTTCGGTTTAAGTGATGCGGCTGATCGGAGGGCTTCTACTTATTCTGGCGGTATGCGCCGCAGGCTCGATATCGCTATGAGTTTAATTGGGAACCCACAAATTATTTTCCTGGATGAGCCAACCACCGGTCTTGACCCCGAGGGACGTATTGAAGTCTGGAAAATTATTAAGGAACTGGCCGGCAGTGGTACAACGGTATTCCTCACTACGCAATATTTGGAGGAGGCAGAACAGCTTGCCAGCCGGATTGCCATTCTTCACGAGGGTGAGATTATTGTAAGTGGCACCCTTGCCGAATTGAAAAAGCTTTTTCCACCGGCAAAGGTTGAATACATTGAAAAACAGCCGACACTGGAAGACATATTTCTTAAAATCATTGGTAATAAAAAGGAGGATAAATAAAATGGAAACCATTAAGATGAAGAACTACTTTTTTATAGACATGGGCGTTATGCTCATCCGCTCTATGCGTCATGTTTTCCGTAGCCTGGACACCATCATCACGGTTACCATTATGCCTATCGCCATGATGCTTTTGTTCGTTTACGTATTAGGTGGTGCTATTAAAACCGGTACGGATAAATATGTGAATTACCTGTTGCCCGGCATACTGCTGGTTGCCATTGCAAACAGTGCAGGCTATGTATCTTACCGCCTGTTTTTGGATAAGCAACGGGGCATATTCGAGCGCTTTCACTCCATGCCGATAGCACGGTCGGCTCCACTGTGGGGGCACATGCTCACCTCGCTTGTATCCAATGCGATCTCGCTTGTGGTGATCATTCTCGTAGCGCTTTTAATGGGGTTTCGTTCATCAGCAGGTTTTCTATCGTGGCTTGCTATAGCCGGAATACTGGCTCTGTTTACACTAACGCTAACCTGGATCGCGGCGATTGCCGGGCTATCCGCAAAATCGGTGGATGGTGCAGGAGTAATCGCCTATCCTATCCATTTCCTGCCATTAATCAGTTCTGCATTTGTACCCACCACATCGATGCCAGCGGGTGTTAAGGCCTTTGCCGAGCACCAGCCGGTGACACCAATAGTTGAAACCATCCGCGCACTGCTTTATAATCAGCCGGTAGGCAACCAGATATGGGTAGCCCTGGCATGGTGCATTACAATTATGTTTTGTGCTTATCTCTTTGCGATGCGTGTTTATAGAAAACGGTTGTGAAGATTATTTTTGCCGGTAGGATTACAAGGAATATCCTGGGAATGAATTTTTTAACATGTCATCCTAAACCACACCTATCTCTCCTGAAATAGCAACTTTGAGATTAGCTTTACTCATAACAAAACAGCCCGGATAGCTTATTCAACGCTAACCGGGCTGCTGATTTATATAGATATACAAAAATTTAGGGAGAATAACCAACGCCGTGTCGAGCTTGGATAATAAAGTTAAAAAGAAACGCCCAATTGTAATCCCGTACCGATTGATGTTGGCTGATCATTGCCGAACCTTACCGGAAACGGAACGGAAATAAAAAAGCTGGCAACCTTACCCTTTTTAATAATCTGGTTAAATACGGGCGTTATCCCAAAGCGCCCATTGGTTTCAAAGGCCATTCGTCCGATAAAGGTAAACCCATGCCTAAAACGGAACATGGCGCCAGGATGGAATAGTACAGTGTTCACCTTTGATATATTCTTTTCCGTGCGGATAGCTGGAGCAACTTCAAAGCTGACACCGAAATGATCGCTCTTTAAAATATTGACGCCAAAGGGAAAACCTATGGTATAAACATTCCCGAAGTTACTGGTAAACCCATTTTTTGTCCAGCTGCCAACTGGATTGAGGATACTAAAATAACCTGTTACTTTTGGATAAGTGTTGGGCTGCTGGGCGAAACCTATTCTAAAAAAAATCAATAATAACAACGTTGTGGTAAGGCGTTTTGGCATATTAAAGTGTTTTGATCAGGATGCCGATGATTGCGGCGAGCCCGATGATATAAGGTTCCTGTAGCTTTTTGATATAGATGAGGGCTAAAACGGCAGCTAAGCCAATCAATGCGGTTGGAATATCTATGATGGAACGCAAGCCGATAACAATAACTGAGCCAACCAAAGCCCCGATCACGGCAGCCGTGATACCATCTACAAAAGCTTTGATGCTGGTATTCTTCGCTATCTTCTTAAATGAAGGCGCAAGAGCAACCGTAAATAAATAACATGGTAAAAATGTAGCTAAAGCGGCCACACAGGCGCCTGGAAACCCGGCCACCAGATAGCCGATAAAGCCAACCGTGATCACTACAGGGCCTGGCGTGATCATGGCCACAGCAACTGCGTCTATAAACTGGTGTTCGTTCAGCCAGCCAAACTCTTTAACCACCCCGCCATGCAGGAAGGGCACGATAGCCAGGCCGCTGCCAAAAACAAATGCCCCCGCTTTAGCGAAGAACCAGGCGATCTCTTGCAAGTTTTTGCCGTCGTATTTCCAGAAGCCCGTACCGACCAATATGCCGGTTGGCAAAACGGAGCGTTTTTTGAGCCATTGCGGTGGTGCTTTGATAACCATATATAAAATACCACAGGCCAGGAATAAAAGGATCTCCTCGCGTTCCGTAATGACCGTAACGACTATGCCTGTTATATAAAATAACCATAACAGCCACTTGGATTTCATCGCCGCAGGTTCAAATTTACTGATGGACTTAATGGTTAGCTTATAGGCACTCATGGTAATAATACCAATTACAGCCGCCCCTACACCATAGAAAACCGCCTGCATCCAGGCTAAACCACCATATAACTGGTAAGCCATGCCTAACAGCACCACCATGATAAATGATGGCAACACAAAAGCCAAACCGGTTAATGTAGCGCCAATCAGTCTGTAGTGTACAAATCCGATATAAATACCCAACTGCGCAGCTAAAGGCCCTGGCGCCAGTTGTGCTAAGGCCAGACCCTCTTTATATTCTTCCTCGGTTAGCCAGCCCTTATCTTCCACCAGGTCGCGGTGCATATAGCCAACCAAAGCTACCGGCCCGCCAAAGCCCCAGGTACCCAACTTCAGGAAATAAATAGTAATATCCCATAGGGAATAAGCCGGTTTAACAACCTGCTCTTTCATTACATTTTCATATTACTCATGTCTCCGTTTTTTTTGCCCAGCACATCTAATGCTGCCCTAAACCCCTGTGCCAGTGTAGTGGCATTACCACGGCCATAATAATGCAGGAAGATCATGTGGGGATCATCGCCCAGCATGTGATTATGCACGGCTACCACTTCGAGGTTATGCGCCCGCAACGTTTCGATCACGCTGTTCACTTCACCTTGCAGCATGGCTATATCTCCCGCGATATGCGCATCATCCTGCCTGCCTGCAAAGGATGCCCAACTGTTCAACCCGATGTTGGTGGTCATTTCCACACCCATCGCCATAATCTTCAGGTCGGCCCTGCCAATGGTATACTTGTAAGTGGGGCCGTTTACGGTTCCCGTGTACCTGACAATGGCATCCAATGCCGGCAGGTCAAAGTTCTCTTTGCCGGTAATGGTAGCTGGTGCAGTTGGCACGGGCTGGTTAGCCGGGAATAATTTACTATCCCTGATCGTATCGGCGTACTTTTTAGCTAGCTCGGCTACTGTACCGATGCCATGGATGTGCATATAAAAGATGCGTGGTTCTTCGTAAAAAAAGTGGTTATGGATAGCGGCTATCTCTAAACCGTTAGCATGGGCAGCAGAAATCAGCGGGTTAACTTCTTCCATTTGTAATACCGTGTCGCTCATCACCATAGCAGATTTGCCGTCGACGGTTTTCTTGAACGATACCCAGCCGCCGAAACCAAAGGGAATAGGTATTGGTTCACCTTTGATCTTCATCCTGAGGTCGTTGCGTGGTAATGGTGTGGTATAAACCTGCTCGGTATCTTTGTAGCTGCCTTTCTTACCTAAAGCAGTATCAATAGCCGCTATCTCATCGGCTGTTAAAGGCGGGGTTTTGCCTGGTGGCAGCGTAACTGAATTGGCATAACTAACAGGCAATAGTAAAGCTGCTCCCAAAACGGCGCTAGCCTGTAAGGCTTGCCTGCGGGTGTATTGGTTTGTTTCCATGAGATGTATTGGTTAAAATGCAATACTACCCACTTGGTAAATCTTTAAATTGTATGGATTTGACTATTTAGTATCCTTTTTACTTTTACCACTATTCCTTTTGTAAACGGAAGGGTTTTCGCCGGTCTGTTTTTTAAATATCCGGGTAAAATGGCTCTGATCTGAAAAGCCGGTGAGGTACGCAATTTCTGTCAGTGAATAATCAGTGGTATCCATTAAGCTTTTGGCTTTGTCAATGCGCAGCTTACGGATATAATCACCAAAGGAAAGGTTATCAAAATATTTGGAGAACTCACGTGACAAGTAGGCCGGGTTGATCTCCAATTCATCAGATAGCTGTTGCAGACTCAGGGTCATATTGGTATCCAGCTGATCCTGGATTATCTCTTTGAGCTCTTTAGCCCATTCAGGTGCTTTTTTAGACTTGCTTTGTTTGATATACTTATTAAATACTTCGAGCAGCATTTGCTCAACCGGGCCTGCCTGTGTATGTTTTAGTTGGTGCAGGTGTTTGGCCCAACTGTACAAGCCATCATAAATGGTCATCCCCAAATCCAGCAATTCCTGGTCGTTTTTAATATTGTAAGCTAAACCAGAAAAGATCGCTTCCAGCCCGGCAGATTGTGGCGCAAAATCATGGCGGTCAGTATCCGCGCCCCTAACAATAGCGGCGATCCTGTTTAATGCCGCGTCTTTAAGCTGGTGCTTTTTAATAAAGTAGTCGAAAGTACATTGATCTTCGTAATGGGTGTATTCCACATGAGGGAGGTCAAAAGGAGTTGCGCCCAACTCATTGGCCTTTAGCAATACTTGGTCAAACGGCACAAAAATGATCTCTGCTTCGGCGTCAATAAAGCGCCTGATCAGCCAGGGACAGGCGATGCGGTCGATCTTCGGGCGTTCACGGGTGATCCATTTCATTTATTACAATATTAGCGATAAATGTAATCAAGAATATTTAGCGTCTTACCAAAAGTGAGGAACGAAGCAATCTCTATGCTATACAGGGCGGCTTTACTAAGCGTATACCCGCTCTTGGCCGCGGGAGGGCCAGTCACGTTTTTCGTTGTGGTTTGTTTTTTTTGGTACTCAAGAAGGCTTCGCCGTATGTAGCCACAAAAGTAACCAAAAAGGCTTCAGCAGAAATGCTTCCTTGCGCTCACAGGCCTTTGCCCTGCAAATCGGGCAGAACCAGGGCTGCAATTATTTTGCCCTACTTCGTTCGCACATCGCCCTGCGCTTCAGCAAAAACTTGCTATGCCCCGCAGCCGCACAGGCCAGCATTGTTCTGCCCGCTTTCGCCCGAAGCTTATCTGCTGACGGGGAAGAAGATTTATCATATACTATTATTATTTTGTCATGCTGAACGGAGTGAAGCATCTATTATTGAGCTTTTCAATTATAGAATAGATCCTTCGTGCCTCAGGATGACAAAAACTTTAATCGAATAAAGAGGAAATCAGGGTAATCTTTTAATCCGAAAAATCAAGGTTCAGACAAACCTCGCGTTAGGGATCGCAGCGGATACCGGCCTGTGGCTAATGCCTGAGCAGTATGAGCGGATAGCCCGGGCCGCAGGCAACGCCATTAATTCAGATTTCGGAATTAAGATGTTTGATTTCGGATTTATTTGTGTTCTTTTTGTGGATTAGGATTTCTTGAAAAATAATGCTCTTTAATAAATGTATAATCTTCAGAAAACGGGTAATCATGCCAATCCTTAAATCCTAAAAACGGCGCAGCCCTCAACGGAGTTGATCAAGGTTCAGACAATACATTAATTTCCATTGCAATATTTTCCTCAAAACCATTTGTTAATAACATAAATAGCTGTATCTTTGCAGTCCCGAAAATGCGGGGTATAATAAACGTTTAAACAATTTAATTTAAAGCAAGTGAATACGTTAAGTTACAAAACTGTCTCAGCCAACAAAAAAACCGTTAACAAACAATGGGTTGTTGTTGACGCACAAGGCGAGATTTTGGGGCGCTTGTCTACAAAGATCGCAATGATCATTCGTGGAAAAACCAAGCCAGATTTCACCCCGAACGTAGACTGCGGTGATAATGTAATAGTTATCAATGCAGACAAGGTAAAGTTGACCGGAAACAAATTAAGCGCTAAGCAATATGTTTCTTACACTGGTTATCCAGGTGGTCAGCGTTTCATTTCTCCTAAGGAGTTAATGGCAAAACATCCAACACGCGTAATTGAAAAAGCGGTGCGTGGTATGTTACCTAAAAATCGTTTGGGTAAAGCATTATTTGGTAATCTGTATGTATATGCAGGTTCTGAGCATCCTCATGCAGCACAAAACCCAACAACCATTTAACTTTTTATTTTTAAAGGAGAAAAAAAATGCCAACAACTAACACTTCAGGCAGAAGAAAAACAGCCGTTGCCCGCATCTACCTTTCAGAAGGAAATGGTGCGATCATCGTAAACGGTAAAGATTACAAAGAGTACTTCCCAACATTGCCATTACAATACATCGTTACTCAGAGCACTGAGGTTTCTGGTTCAACCGGAAAATTTGATGTTAAAGTAAATGTTGCAGGTGGTGGTATTAAAGGACAGGCAGAAGCCGTTCGTTTAGCTATTGCGAAAGCCATTGTTGAACTTGATCCTGAAAAGAAACCTTCACTACGCGCTAAAGGTATTATGACCCGTGACGACCGTATGGTTGAGCGTAAAAAACCAGGTCGTAAGAAAGCACGTAAGAGATTCCAATTCAGTAAACGTTAATCAAAGGAGGACAACAAAATGGCAAGAACAACATATCAGGATTTACTGGATGCAGGTGTACACTTTGGTCACCTTACCCGCAAATGGGATCCGAAAATGTCACAGTACATTTTCATGGAGCGCAACGGTATCCACATTATCGATTTAAATAAAACCTTAACTAAGGTTGAAGAAGCTGCTGCAGCTATAAAACAAATTGTAAAATCAGGCCGTAAGGTATTATTCGTAGCTACAAAGAAACAAGCGAAAGATATCGTTGCCGATTATGCAAAAAGCGTAAACATGCCATACATCACCGAGCGTTGGTTAGGTGGTATGTTAACTAACTTTGCAACCGTACGTAAGTCGATCAAAAAGATGTCAAACATCGATAAATTGACTAAAGACGGTACTTACAGCAACCTTTCTAAAAAAGAGCGTCTGATGATTCAGCGTGAGCGCGTTAAATTGGAAACCCTTTTAGGTGGTATCTCTGATCTGAACCGTTTACCTGCTGCATTATTCCTGATCGACGTTAAGAAAGAGCACATCGCGGTTTCTGAAGCATTAAAGTTGAACATCCCTACATTTGCTATGGTTGATACCAACTCTGATCCTTCAAACATCGACTTCCCGATCCCGGCGAATGATGATGCTACCAAATCAATTTCATTGATCACCAGCATTATCATCAAAGCTATCGAAGAAGGTTTAGATGAGCGCAAACGCGAAAAAGAAGACGAAGCAGAAAAAGAAGCAGCAGCTGCTAAATCAAAAGCTGATGCTCCTGAAGTAGCTGACAGAGCTGAAGGTGGTAAAAGAGCACGCAAAACTGCTGAAGTAGCAGACGTTGTGGCTGATGCCGATACCGAAGCTCCTGCTGCCGAAACAGAAGAGTAATATTGAAGTCGTAAGTACGAAGTCGCGAGTCTGAAGTATTTAGACTTTGGACTTCATACTTACGACTTTTTAACTTTTATGGGCTGCAGGATTATAAGTTTATGCTTGTAATTGCAATTTACAGTCCATAGTTTTAATATTAAAAATAGTTGCAGGTTATACAGGCCAACTAATTTTGAGCCTAAACTCACAACCGATAACATAAAACTTAAAATTCAAAAAAACATGTCTACAGTACAAATATCTGCAGCCGACGTAAACAAACTGCGCCAGCAAACTGGTGCCGGTATGATGGATTGCAAAAAAGCATTAACCGAAACTAACGGTGATTTTGAAGCAGCTATCGATTTTTTAAGAAAAAAAGGTGCTAAAGTTGCAGCAAGCCGTCAGGACAGAGAATCAAACGAAGGTGTTGTTATTTCACGCACTTCTGCTGATGGTAAAACCGGTGTGATCATTGAACTAAACTGCGAAACTGATTTCGTGGCTAAAAATGCTGAGTTTATCGCTTTTGCTAACGAAATTGCAAACAAAGCGGTTGAAGCTCAACCAAAAACTATTGAAGAGCTTTATGCCCTTTCTATAGATGTTGATGCGGCTACCACTACTATTGGTGAAGCTGTTATTGACAAAACCGGTAAAATTGGTGAAAAAATTGGTGTATCTAAATATGAAGTGATCACCGGCGAAAAAATTATCGCTTACATCCACGGTAACTTCCGTTTAGGTGTATTGGTTGCTTTAAATGCTAACCCGGCTGGTGCTGACGAGGCTGGTAAAGACGTAGCGATGCAAATTGCTGCTATGAACCCTATCGCAGTTGATAAAGACGGTGTAGATGCATCAGTAATTGAGCGTGAGCTTGAAATTGCTAAAGATGTGATCCGTGCAGAAGGCAAGCCAGAAGAAATGGTTGAAAAAATTGCTGCCGGCAAATTGAACAAATTCTATAAAGACTCAACCCTGTTAAACCAGGAGTTTGTAAAAGACTCTTCAAAAAGTGTTGCTCAGTTCCTGAGCACTATTGAAAAAGGCTTAACAGTAACCGCCTTTAAGCGAGTAGCTTTAGGAGCTTAAATATTTTATCCCCCTCGTATTAACGAGGGGGATTTTTTTTGCAATATTATTTAGCTCATCCCCTCTTGAGAGGGGGCGCGTAAGACTGAGCGTTTGCTGGGGTGTGTTTTGCGAGCGAAAGATAACACACCCCTACACCCCTCTCAAGAGGGGAATCGCACAGTCCCCCGCTCTGGATAAGATATTTTATTAAGATTAACATTTTGATTTTTTAAATCATGTCTATCATCGCGCTTCACAATCTTAAATTGATTTCTGGTGGCCAGATCACCGAAGGTAAGGCCGTTTTAATATCCGGCGGACAGATCATTGATGTTATTGCCGATACGGCCATCCCACAGGATGCTGTAAAGAAGGATCTACAGGGTTATTATTTGGCCCCGGGATTTATTGATCTGCAGATATATGGCAGCGGCGGACAGCTGTTTGCTGGTAAACCAACCGTTGAAGCGTTGGCACAATTGGAAAACGACCTGTTAAACCAGGGCACCATTGGTGTGTTTGCTACCATTGGTACCAATACCAATGATATTGTGGAAGCAGGTATCGATGCCGCCAAAATATATCGCACACAAAGTAAAGGCGCTTTTTGGGGGTTGCACCTGGAGGGGCCATACCTGAACCCGGCGAAACGCGGCGCGCATCCCGAAAAGTTTATCAAGAAAGCTACGCTTGCTGAAGTGAAAAGCTGGTTGGAACGTGCCGATGGTGTGATCAAAATGATCACCATTGCGCCTGAGTTGCAGGATCAGGAAGTGATCGATTACCTGTTTAACCAGGGCATTATTATTTCATCGGGCCACAGCAATGCCACTTATGCCGAAGGAAAATCATTTTTGAACAAACCGGTGCAGGCCGTAACCCACTTGTTTAACGCCATGCCGCAAATGCACCACCGCGAACCGGGCTATATCCCCGCTATTTTTGAAGAGCGGCCGTATACCAGCGTGGTAGCCGATGGCGTCCATGTTGATTTTGCTATGATCCGTTTGGCCAAACGCGAACTGGGCGATAAGCTTTTTTTAATAACCGATGCGGTTACCAGCACAAAAGAGGGCGCTTATCAGCATGAATTAAGGGGTGACAGGTATACTATGCCCGATGGCACACTGTCTGGCTCAACCCTAACCATGCTCAAAGCGGTTGAAAACTGTGTAAAAAAGGTAGGTATTGACCTTGCCGAAGCGGTAAATATGGCATCCCTATATCCGGCACAATTAGCTAAACAAGCCAAAAAAGGTAAAATTGAGAAAAACTTTGATGCCGATTTGGTTGTTTTTAACGCTGATTATGAAGTAAAGGATACTATACTGAAGGGAGAACTATTAAAGCACTAATTGAACCGAATTTTAATAAGCACGAATCAGTGCGAATTTTTGCGAAATTCACAAATTAAGAAAGTAATTCATGGAATTCGATTCAATTAGCGCACATTAGTGCCTATTTTTTTAACAAAGACAACATAAAATTTTAACACTGGCTTTTATTCTTTATTTTTGCCGGACTACCCATTATATGAACAGAGCTTTATCAATTCATGATATAAACGCAAGCAAGTTCTGTCTATTCCTATTACATCTATTTCTATTCATAACAAACCACACCAGATGAAGTATAAAAGAATCTTACTCAAGCTTTCGGGCGAATCGCTGATGGGCGCAAGACAATACGGTATTGATAACAACCAGGTATTGCAATATGCCCATGACATTAAAAACGTATATGATGCAGGTATTGAAATTGCGATTGTTGTTGGCGGCGGTAATATTTTCAGGGGATTAAGTGCCGAGAAATCGGGTATGGAACGTGCCCAGGCCGATTATATGGGTATGCTGGCCACCGTAATTAACTGTATGGCACTGCAAAACGCGCTGGAAAGTATTGGCGTGGAAACCCGCCTGCAATCTGCCATCAAAATGGAGCAGATCTGCGAGCCCTATATCCGCCGCCGTGCTATGCACCATTTAGAGGTAGGCAAAATTGTGATATTTGGCGCCGGTACCGGTAATCCTTATTTCACTACCGATACAGCCGCTTCGCTACGCGCTATTGAAATTAAAGCCGATGTGGTACTGAAAGGTACCCGTGTTGATGGTATTTATACCGCCGATCCGGAGAAGGATCCATCAGCTACCCGTTATGACGAGATATCCTTCCAGGAAGTTTATGACAAAGGCCTTAATGTGATGGACATGACCGCCATAACCCTTTGCCGCGAAAATAAACTACCTATCATTGTATTTGACATGAATGAGTCTGGCAACTTTATGAAAATAGCCCAGGGCGAAGCTGTAGGTACATTGGTACACTAAAATACACACACGTAGTTCCTTCTCGCAATGACGAGTGGAAGGGATAAAACAAAAAGGCCGCTATTTATAGCGGCCTTTTTGTTTAAATAATGGTGAAAATTATTTGGCATCTCCACCAAGCTCCTTGGCTACGTTATCTGCAGCTGTGGCTGATGCGGTATCATTTAACTGTGTACGTTGTGTTTTGATAGTTTGCATTAAAGTAGCTACAAACTTATCGGCACCGTACATTTTGTATTTAATACCAAACTCTTTAAGTTCGGCAATACCCTGTTGGGCGTATTCCGGTTTTTCAACTCTGCCGGTCAGATCGGCAAATACTCTTACACTGGTGAACTTGTTGTTAACCGTAGCATTTTTAAAAGTATCATATACATAGGGCCATTCGGCAACGCCTCCTTTTGTAGCGTACAGGCTAAATATGGCAGTTGTTAAGGCGCCTTTGTTGTCTTTTTCAAGAGCTTTGGCCTGTTTTAAAGCTTCAGGAGCATCTACCTGGCTAAGTGCTGTTAAAGCCGCTCCCTGCACCGCGTATGATTCGCTGTTGATGGCTTGTTTAAACAGCGTTGCATTGCCGGAGGCATTAAGCTTGCCTAAAGCGGAGATAGCCGCTGCTTTGGCCAGCGTATTATCATCGGTTTGGGCCAGCGATGCTAATATAGGTTGTGCCGCGGTACGGATATCATCATTAGTAAGGTTTAATGCTTTGATGGCTTTGATACGCAGGCCATAGTATTTATCCTTTAAGGCGGCTATGATAATTTTTTGATTGGCTTTTTCCTTTTGATTGGCAGCGGCAGCTTCAATAGCTTCGTATCTGTCCATATATAAAGGGGCGTTGAAGTACTGGTAAGAGAACTCCTCTATGCTTTTATTATCGGTTTTTTTAGCCAGCAAAATTTTATCGCCATCCACATTCACCAGGTCGGGTTTGGTAGCTACGTGGAAGGTTAAGGTATCGGCCTTGTCGTTCATCCAAACTTTATGACGTTCTTTTTTACCGCCGGCATAAATATCAATAGCCATGGGTAATTTAAAGGTTTGTCCATCCTGGTTTTGCTGCAGGTAAACGGTTTGGGTTTTGGTGGCATCATCCCATTTGTAGCTGATGCTTAATACCGGGTGACCGGCACCATAGTACCACTGGTTAAAGAACCAGTTCAGATCGAGCCCGCTGGCTTCTTCCAGGGCCAGGCGCAGTTGCTGGGCCTCACCGTTTTTGAAAGCGTTTGTTTTGAGGTAGATATTTAGTCCTTTAAAAAAGGCGGCATCACCCAGATAGTTACGCAGCATATTTAAAATACGACCGCCCTTTTGGTAAGTAACTACATCAAAAACATCTTCCCTATCGTCATAATGAAAGCGTACCAGATCCTTATTTTTAGCGTCGGGCGATCTTAAATACTCCAGCATCTGGTTATGGTTATGCTCGTCGCCAGCATCCTTACCGTATTTATGTTCGGCCCAGAGGGTTTCGCTAAAGTTGGCAAATGATTCGTTTACGGTGAGGTTGCTCCAGCTTTCGGCGGTTACATAATCACCAAACCATTGATGGAAAAGTTCATGCACAATAGTGCTGCGGCCGTCGTTATAGTAAGCATCGAGCAGTTCACGGTGAGTGCCTTGCACGTACTCGCCATGTAAAGTAGCTGTGGTATTTTCCATAGCGCCACTTACATAATCGCGCACTACAATCTGAGCGTATTTGTTCCATGGATAATCAACACCCAGGGTTTTGGAGTAAAACTCGATCGCCTCGGGTGTAAACCCGAATATTTCTTTGGCGTAAGGGGCGTATTTGGGCTCCAGGTAATAGTTTACCTCTTTATCGCGCCATTTGTCTTTATAGATCTTGAAATCGCCCACGGCCATCATGAACAAATATGGAGAGTGCGGCAGATCCATTTTCCAGTAATCGGTACGGGTACCATCGGCATTGGTTTTTTGCGAAACCAGTTTGCCGTTGGATAACGTTACGTACTTGGAAGGCACAGTCATGGTGATCTCTTCGGTAGTTTTTTGGCTTGGCTTATCAATGGTCGGGAACCAGGCCGATGAGCTTTCGGTTTCGCCTTGTGTCCAGATCTGGGTTGGTTTATCCTTTTCGGTACCATCGGGGTTAATAAAATATAAACCTTTAGCATCGTTGATAGCAGCGCTGCCTTTGGCTTTTAATTCGTTTGGCTTAGCGGTGTAATCAATGTAAATGGTATAATTTTCGTTGTTATGGTAAACCTTATCCAGTTTGATAGCTACCGAAAGGCTGTCCTGATAAGTAAATTTCAAAGGAATGTTTTTACCGTTTTTCACCACGGATATATTTTTAAGATCCATGCCTTTGGCATCCAGTCTTAAACTGTCGGTTGGGTAAAAGTGAGGTTTTAAGGTAACCCATTCTTTACCGTACAGGTAACGCTTCTTATAATCAAAGCGAACATCGAGCTTGGTGTGTATCAGGTCGTTAACCTTGGTGGGTACCGCACGGTAAATTTTCATTTCCGGATCGTCCGGTTTTGGCGCCTGTTGCGCATACGATGAGGTAAGGGCTGCCGTTAGCGCGCACGATAACAGCAACGTTGAAATTGGTTTCAGATCAGTCATATAACAATATTAGTATTTTGTACTCAATAAATACAAACCGAAGGCACAATAGTGAATTTAGCACACCATCAGTTTAAACAAATTAGCTCAAAGTTGCTATGACGTTTTAAGCGTACTATATGTTACGACAGATATAATTTATTTTAACATATACCGCGTAAAAGCGAACACCACCTGTACGGATTCGAACAGTTTGAGTAGATTTTATTGTTTAAATATTTGATTATTAGTATTTTAAATATGTGGCACAATATTTTATCCTGAGTAGGGGTACCTAATATTATAAGCTTGCTGTATGATCAAAAACTATTTAAAAATCGCCTGGCGCAATTTGGTAAAGAACAAGGTGCATACGTTTATAAACATAGCTGGTTTGTCCATTGGTTTGGCCTGCAGCCTGCTTATTATGCTTTGGGTGCAAAATGAGCTAAGCGTTGATGCTTTTCATAAAAATAAAGCGCGTTTGTATAATGTTTATGAGCGCCGGTACTTTGATCATAAAATTTCTGGACAGTATAATACCCCGGGAATACTCGCAGCTGAAATGAAAAAGGTGTTTCCAGAGATAGAGTATGCCATAAATGGGGTATATAATGATAACAATACCTTCATGGTGGGGGATAAGATAATCAGACTTAGAGGAGGTGCGGCAAGTCCTGATTTCTTTAAAATGTTTAGTTTTCCGCTTCTTCAGGGTAACGTGCAAACTGCGTTAAGTTCGCCATTAAGCATAGCTATATCACGTAAAATGGCCGAGGACTTTTATGGCAGCACGCAGGCAGCTATCGGCAAAACCATTCGTTTTGAAAACAAAAAAGATTTTAAAATAAGTGCTGTATTTGAAAACCTACAAGCCAATACATTAGAAAAATTTGAATATATCATTAATTGGGATGCTTTTCAGATAGAACATCCCGGAGCTAAACAATGGGATAACAATTGGCCGCGCACCACTGTAATGCTAAAAGCTAATGCCAACCCTGAGGTGTTTAGAAAAAAGATAACCCACTTTCTGAATAATTATCAGACCGGCCAAAAAAAGGGGATTTTTACTACAGATCTTGATATACAGCGTTACGATCAAAAATATCTGTATGGTAATTTCTCGGGTACTACTTTTAATAGCGGGCGAATTGAATATGTTCACCTGTTTGGCATAGTAGCAGTTTTTATTTTATTGATAGCCTGTATCAACTTTATGAACCTCACCACAGCACGCTCTGTTAAACGGGCACGCGAAATAGGTGTACGCAAGGTTGTAGGTGCTGTACGTTCTGTGCTGATCAAACAATTTATTGGCGAATCGTTATTGGTAACTGCGCTGGCCGTCATAGTGTCTTTAGTATTGTTGATGTTGCTGTTGCCTCTGTTTAATCAGCTAACCCAAAAACATATCGGGCTGCCATTTGAGCAGGTTGGTTTTTGGTTAAAATTAATCAGCATCACACTAATAACTGGTTTGGTATCGGGTAGCTATCCGGCGCTGTTCCTGTCGTCATTTAACCCGGTTAAAGTTTTAAAAGGTACCCTTAAGTTAGATTCCGGTACAACATTATTCCGTAAAGGTTTGGTGGTATTTCAATTTGTACTATCGGTTGTTATGATCATCGGAACTATTGTTGTTGCCCGGCAGATGAACTTTATCCAATCCCGCAACCTGGGTTATGATCGCGACAACCTGGTATACATGCCTGTAAATGGAGCCCTCAGCTCGGCCTATGAAGTTTTCAAGACCGAAGCTTTAAAGATGCCGGGAATCAAATCGGTAACCATTTCGGGTTCAAACCCTACTATAATTGATAATGGTACTGTTGGTGTGGAGTGGACAGGGAAAGACCCTAACGTTAGCATCAGGTTTGTACAAACTCCCATTGGGTTTGATTTTATAAGCACCCTGAAATTAAAGCTGCTTGCCGGTCGCGATTTTTCTAAAGATTTCCCTACAGATACCTCCGGTTACATCATTAATGAAACAGCCGCGAAAAGAATGGGTTACACCAACCCCATTAGACAGCCTTTAAGTTTATGGGGGCAAAAAGGTAAAATCATTGGGGTGGTTAAAGATTTTCACCTCAACTCTATGCATGAGCAAATAAATCCGCTGATCCTGTGGTCTGGAAAAGCAGAAAATTTCGACAATCTATTGATTCGGACAGAGGCTGGTAAAACGAAGGAGGCTTTGGCCAGTTTGGAATCTTTAAGCAAACAAATTAATCCCGCATTTTCATTTACGTATACTTTTTCTGACGAAGAATATCAGAACCTATATCAAAGCGAGCAGATAGTGGGCAAGCTGGCTAATGTATTTGCGCTGCTGGCTATTTTTATTTCGTGTTTGGGGCTGTTAGGCCTGGCTATGTTCACCGCCGAGCAACGGGTGAAAGAGATTGGCATACGCAAGGTGCTGGGAGCCAGCGTTGGTTCGCTCTTCAACCTGTTATCGTCCGAATTTTTGGTGCTGGTAGTAATTGCCCTGCTCATTGCTTCGCCAATAGCCTGGTATGCTATGGACAAATGGCTACAGGGATTTGCTTACCATGCCAGTATCCAATGGTGGATGTTCGCCTTATCCGGTGGTATGATCATCCTGATAGCCCTGGCGACGGTAAGTTTCCAGGCTGCTAAAACAGCGCTCATAAACCCGGTGAAAAGTTTAAGGAGCGAGTAACCATTGAATTTCGAATCTTGGAGGTTCGATTTCGGGTTTAGAATTTAGTTTTTAGAATTTTAAGAGTCATGATAAAAAGTTATTTAAAAACGGCGTGGCGGTTTTTGCTGAAGAACAAGACATTCAGCTTTATAAACATTATTGGTTTAGCTACGGGCACCTTATGCTGCCTGTATATTTTGCTGTATGTACAGGATCAGTATAGTTATGATCAGCATCATCAGGATGTAAGCAGCATATACCGTGTTACCACCGACCTGGAGTTGACCGGCGATAAGCATCATACGGCAACAAGTTCGCCGCCCATAACTCCGGCCATGAAAAATGATTTTGCCGAAGTGCAGCAATTTACCCGGGTGGCCAACACCGAGGGGTTTGGCGCTAAACAACATTTGCTGCGTTATAAAGAAAAATCATTTTATCAGCAGGAGGCTGTTTATGTCGACTCTACCTTTTTTGATATGTTCAGCTATCATTTTGTTGCTGGTAATGCGCTAAAAGCATTAGCCGAGCCTTATTCGCTTGTGCTTTTAAAACCTGTTGCTGATAAA
This sequence comes from Mucilaginibacter sp. 22184, assembly GCF_052045695.1. Taxonomy (NCBI): domain Bacteria; kingdom Pseudomonadati; phylum Bacteroidota; class Sphingobacteriia; order Sphingobacteriales; family Sphingobacteriaceae; genus Mucilaginibacter; species Mucilaginibacter sp. 22184. The sequence goes on along the minus strand of NZ_JBQEPI010000001.1, from coordinate 248,502 downwards.
CTTTTTGGTACCGAAGATCCGGTGGGTAAAATGGTATCTATTGATAATTCATTCGGCAAGCATGATTTTAAGGTGACCGGTGTGGTTGATGAAAGTGCCGGGAAAACGCATATCCATGCCAATATGTTCCTTGCTATGAATAGCGGAGGCTTAGGCCAATATATCAGGCAAAACAATACCTGGGCGGGAAACAATTTTTTGTATGCCTATATTAAACTAAAGCCCAACACTAATGTAACTACGCTGGAAAAAAAACTGCCCGATTTTTTAAATAAATATGGCGCCGCGCAATTTAGAGAGATAGGCATGAAAAAAGTGCTGCATCTGCAACAGGTATCAACTATCCATACAACACCCGGGTTTGAGCATGAGCTTACCAAAACACTTGATCCATCCTTCCTGTACATATTAATATTGATAGCCGTACTGATACAGGTAATAGCCTGCATCAATTTCATGAACCTATCCACCGCCCGCGCCTCCAAACGAGCCAAGGAAGTAGGTGTACGTAAGGTAATTGGCGCCGGCCAGGCCGATCTGATCAAACAGTTCCTGGGCGAGTCGTTTTTATTGGCCTTGATAGGGGTAGCTATCGCATTGCCATTACTTATCTTGCTGTTGCCTTATTTAAACCAGATAACCCGGTCAGATATACACCCGTCATTTTTTACCAATTACAAACTTTGGATAATGCTGTTAAGCCTGGTAACCATTACCGGTTTGGTGGCCGGCAGTTATCCCGCATTTTATTTATCGGCCTTTAAGGCTATAAAAGTGATCAAGGGCAATTTTACCAGTCATATTTCGGCTGCGGGCATCCGCCGGTCGCTGGTGGTGTTTCAGTTTGTTTTGTCCATTGTGCTGGTTACCGGTATCATTGTTATATACACGCAGCTCAATTATATTAAAAATAAGGACCTTGGTTTTGATAAGAACCAAAAATTGATCTTTAATTTTTATACCAACGGCACCCAGGCCAAGATGCCCGTTTTTACAAACGACCTGAAACAAATGGCCGAGGTAAAGGCCGTTAGTAATGCCGATAACTACCTGGGCCAGTTTGTGCCACATGATCATGGTGTTTACCTGGCCGGTGGTAATATGGCAACGGCTATAGATGCACAAAATATAAATACCGATGAAAACTTTGCCAAAGCAAATGGCATCAAACTGATAGCCGGGCGCGATTTCAGGCACGGTGATTCGAGCCGGGTACTCATCAATGAAACACTGGCTAAACGTTTAGGATTAAATCCACAAACCGCACCCGGTACCCGGTTATATACCCAATACGATCCCGATCCGGTAACGTTTGTTGAAGTGGCCGGCGTGATGAAGGATTTTAATTATAATTCCCTGCACAGCGAAGTGAAACCTTTTATGCTGGTTTATGATGGCCATCAAAACGAGCTTAACTGCATTGTAGTTTCAGCAAACAGTTCAAACTATAAAGCTATGCTCAAAAAAATGGAGGCCATATGGCATAAGGATCTTCCTGAAGTTCCATTTGAATATTCATTCCTGGATACAGAGGTGCAAAAGCAATATGAAAATGAGGCTACCCTGTCGCAGATCATCAATTCATTTACATTGGTAGCTATTGTTATTTCGTGTTTGGGGTTGTTTGGTTTGGCGGCTTTTAGCGCCGAGCAGCGGAGTAAGGAAATCGGTATTCGTAAAGTATTGGGGGCTAGTGTATCAGGTATAGTGGCTTTACTATCAAAAGACTTTTTAAAACTGGTTGTAGTAGCCCTGGTAATTGCCACGCCAATAGCCTGGTGGGGTATGAGTAAATGGCTGCAAGCCTTTGTATACCGCATCAATATAAGCTGGTGGATGTTTGCCTTAGCCGGATCGCTGGCGGTGCTTATAGCCTTGTTTACGGTAAGTTTCCAGGCCGTTAAAGCCGCGTTGATGAACCCGGTAAAAAGTTTAAAGAGCGAATAATGCGATTTCGGAATTGGGATGTTCGAATTTTCACTATTAATTGTTTTTAATGGTGTTCAAGAGGTCTTCGACGTTTCGGATTTAGAATTTATGTTTTAGGATTTAGTATTTAAAGACATCATGATCAAGAACTATTTAAAGATCGCCTGGAGAAACCTGATTAAAAATAAGGCTTCGTCCTTTATCAATGTTGGTGGCCTGGCCGTGGGTATGGCAGTGGCTGTGCTCATCGGGTTGTGGATATATGATGAGCTATCGTTTGATAAATATCATGAAAACTATGACCGTGTAGCCATAGTAATGCAAAACGAAGTTTTTAATGGCACGATCAACACAGGCGAACCAATCCCCCTGCCTTTGGATGCGGAGCTGCGCAAAAGCTATGGGAGCGATTTTAAACACCTGGCCCTATCGTCATGGACAAACAGCCATATTCTAAACGTTGCCGATAAAAAGCTTTCCTTTAAAGGGAATTTTATGGGTGCCGAGGCCCCCGAGATATTTTCGCTCAGGATGCTGCAGGGATCGCGTGCCGGATTGACAGATCGTTCGTCTATCCTCATCTCGCAATCGGTAGCCAAGGCATTGTTTGGTGATGCCGACGCGATGAACAAGATAATCAGGCTGGATAATAACGAAAGTTTTAAGGTTTCGGGCGTTTATGAGGATTTGCCGGGTAACACCACTTTGCACGATGTCGCTTTTATCGGCCCGTGGGAATATTATATCCATGCGCCGGGTAATGACCGGTCGCCAACTGATTGGGGCGATAATTCGCTGTTCATGTATGTGCAGATAGCCGATCATGCGGATATGGCCAAAATATCTGAAAAAATAAAAAATGTTAAGCTCAATAAGCTGGAACGGGAAGATAGAAAGTTCAACCCCCAGTTATTTCTTCAGCCTATGAGCAAATGGCATTTATATGCCGAATTTAAAAACGGTGTTAATACCGGGGGGGCTATTCAGTATGTGTGGCTTTTCGGTATCATTGGGGTATTTGTATTGCTATTGGCCTGTATTAATTTTATGAACCTGAGCACGGCCCGCAGCGAAAAGAGGGCCAAGGAAGTGGGGATACGTAAAGCAGTAGGCTCATTACGCGGGCAGCTGATCGGGCAATTCTTCTCCGAATCGTTCCTGATCGCTGCGCTGGCCTTCGGTTTATCGTTATTACTGGTTTGGCTGGCGCTGCCCTGGTTTAATGAGGTGGCCAATAAGCAAATAACTATTTTATGGAGCAACCCGCTCTTTTGGGCAGCTGGTATTGGATTTACATTATTTACCGGTACAATCTCTGGGCTTTACCCGGCCTTATATCTTTCGTCATTTAATCCGGTTAAAGTATTGAAGGGCACTTTTAAAGCGGGCCGGTTTGCCGCATTGCCGCGTAAGGTTTTGGTGGTAACTCAGTTTACGGTATCTGTTATTCTCATCATCGGGACTATTATAGTTTTTAAACAGGTGCAATTTGCCAAGAACCGCCCGGTGGGGTACAGCCGTGACGGCCTTATTGCCATCGAAGTAACCAACGATGATCTGCATAAACATTTTGAGGCCCTACGAGCCGATCTGCTTCAATCGGGAGCCATAGCCGAAATTTCGGAATCATCCAGCTCCACAACCGGGATAAACAATCATCGGGGTGATATTTCCTGGAAAGGAAAAGATCCATCCATGACCTCATTTTTTGGTAATATTATGGTTAACACCAACTATGGAAAAACGGTGGGCTGGCAGTTTACAAATGGCCGCGATTTTTCAAGCCGGTCTGTTGCCGATTCTACAGCGATTGTGCTGAATGAGGCTGCCGTAAAGTATATGGGACTGAAAAAGCCTATCGGTGAAATAGTACGTATTGGAAAATGGGATATGACTGTAATTGGTGTAGTGAAAGACATGGTGATGGAGTCGCCTTATGAACCGGTTAAGCAAACCATCTTCCGTATTGGCCGTGATGTTATGGATGACATCCTCATTAAAATTAACCCGAATATGAGCACTCATGATGCGCTCAGTAAGATCGAAACCGTGTGTAAAACCTATTCGCCGTCGGTTCCGTTTTCGTACCGCTTTGCTGACGAAGCCTATGCCCGGAAATTTGCCACCGAAGAACGGATAGGCAAGCTGGCAAGCTCATTTGCCCTGCTGGCTATTTTTATCAGCTGCCTGGGCTTGTTTGGCATGGCATCTTTTGTAGCTGAACAAAGGGTAAAGGAAATAGGTGTGCGTAAAGTATTGGGTGCTAGTGTATTTGGTCTTTGGCGCTTAATGTCGACGGATTTTGTATTGCTGGTGATTATCGCCTTGTTTATAGCTACGCCGGTTGCCTACTACTTTATGCATGGTTGGCTGCAACACTATACTTACCGGGCCGAACTTTCCTGGTGGATTTTTGCTATAACCGGTGCGGGAGCCATTGTTATAACACTGCTCACCATAAGCTATCAGAGCATCAGAGCGGCGCTGGCTAACCCGGTAAAAAGTTTAAGGAGCGAATAATAAGCAAAAAGCCAAAGGCTTAATGCTTAAAGTAATAAGTAAGATAATAAAAAGCTTTAGGCTTTGTGCCTTAGCTTTAAGCTTAAAACGTACAACATGTTAAAGAACTATTTAAAAATCGCGTGGCGTAATCTGATCAAAAATAAGGCGCATAGCTTTATTAATATAGCGGGCTTATCGGTAGGGCTGGCTTGTAGTCTGCTCATTTTATTATGGGTACAAAATGAGCTGAGTATGGATCAGTATCATACCAATGGCAAGCGCTTATATTCGGTTTATGAAACGCAATATGTTGATAATAAGATAGAGGGGCAGTACAGCACACCGGGGCTGCTGCCAGAAGAACTGAAAAAACAAATACCCGAAATTGAAGCCAGCACCGGAATCATTAACGGGGAAGAAAATACTTTCCAGGTTGGTGATAAAGTATTAAAAATGAATGGCAGCGATGCCAGTGCCGATTATTTTAAAATGTTTAGTATCCCACTACTGCAGGGGAATGCACAAACAGCTTTAAATTCGCCCGTAAGTCTGTCTATATCCCGTAAAATGGCCAGGGCATTTTTTGGCAGTCCGGAGGCCGCTATCGGTAAAACTATCCGCTATGATAACCGGAAGAATTTTACCATCACCGGTGTATACGAAGATCTGCCCAATACCTCTTCTCAAAAATATGATTACCTCATGAACTGGTACAATTATGTAGAGGAGAATCAATGGGTAAAAAGCTGGGGTAATAACGGGCCTGCAACAGTTATTATGTTACGTCCCGATGCGGATGCGGGACTGGTTGAAAAAAAGATAACTCACTTTTTAGATAACTTAAACAAAAGCCAGAAGAAAGGAACCTTTACCGAAGAATTAGGGTTGCAAAGGTTTGGCGACGGCTACCTGCAGGGCAATTTTGAACATGGGAAACCGCAGGGTGGGCGTATGGAATATGTTCGTTTGTTTACTATTGTAGCTATTTTTATTTTACTGATAGCCTGTATCAATTTCATGAACCTTACTACAGCCCGGTCGGTTAAGCGCGCCCGCGAAATTGGCGTGCGGAAAGTGGTGGGTGCGGTACGTTCAGTTTTAATCAAACAATTCATCGGCGAGTCATTACTGGTTACTTCGCTGGCGGTAATTGTTGCGTTAGTGTTGTTAACACTGCTGTTACCGGTATTTAACCAGATTACCCATAAAGAAATAGAATTACCATTCGATCAACCTTTGTTCTGGCTCAAACTGGCCGGTATTACCTTAATTACGGGATTGGTATCGGGAAGTTATCCGGCTTTGTTCCTGTCGTCGTTTAATCCGGTTAAGGTGTTAAAGGGGGCTTTAAAATTGGACACGAGTTCCACATTGTTTCGCAAAGGGCTGGTTATATTTCAATTTGCGCTGTCGGTAATTCTGATAACCGCCACCATTATTGTTTCGCGGCAGATGGCTTACATTCAGTCAAAAAACCTGGGGTACGACCGCGAGAACCTGATCTACATCCCGATGAATGGGGAGCTTATAACCAAATATAGCACCTTTAAGGATGAAGCCTCCGGCTTGCCTGGCATACAATCGGTTACCCGTATCACCAATAACCCCACCAATATTCAAAACTGGACAGGTGATGTTAGCTGGATTGGTAAAGATCCAAATGTAATTATTCAGTTTACACAGGTTTCTGTTGGGTATGATTTTGCGAAAACCATGAAACTGAGGATGCTGGCCGGGCGGGACTTTTCAAAAGCTTTCCCGACTGATTCGGTTGGATACCTGATCAATGAGGCGGCCTTAAAGAGGATAAAATACACCGATCCTATTGGCAAGCCGCTCACTTTCTGGGATAAAAAAGGGACGATTGTTGGCGTGATCAAGGATTTTCATTTTGCTTCTATGCATGATCAGATCAAACCATTAGTAATACGGCTTAAGGAGGATGAAAAATATGGTAGCGTACTGGTAAAAACACAACCCGGTAAAACCCGCGAGGCGCTGGCTGGGTTGGAAACCCTGACTAAGCAAATTAATCCGGCATTTCCGTTTACCTATAATTTCTCAGATCAGGAGTATCAGAAATTGTATCAGAATGAACAGATCGTAACCCAACTGTCAAACGCGTTTGCATTCCTGGCCATATTTATATCATGTTTGGGGCTGTTAGGTTTGGCCATGTTTACGGCAGAGCAACGGTTAAAAGAGATCGGTATCCGCAAAGTGCTGGGCGCCAGCGTAGGTTCGCTGCTTACTTTATTGTCCATGGAGTTTTTGGTGCTGGTTGTTATTGCTTTATTGGTGGCTTTACCGGTTTCGTGGTATGGTATGAGTAAATGGCTGCAGGCATTCGCTTATCGTACACCAATGCAATGGTGGATGTTTGGCATGGCTGGTGGTATTATTGTTATTGTAGCTATGTTAACGGTTAGTTTCCAGGCTGTAAAAGCGGCCCTTGTTAATCCAATAAAGAGTTTACGGAGCGAGTAAGGAGATATTGGAGTTCGGATGTTTGAATTCGAATTTAGAAATTAGGGTTTAAAATTTAAGTATTTAGGTTTTAGAATTTTAAAGAATCATGATCAAAAGCTATTTAAAAATTGCCTGGAGAAATATTGCCAGAAACAAGGTGCACACGTTTATTAATGTGGCCGGTTTGTCGGTGGGTTTGGTATGCAGCCTGCTTATTTTATTGTGGGTACAAAATGAATTGAGCATAGATGGTTTTCTTAAAAACAGCTCCCGTTTGTATTCGGTATATGAGCACCAGAACTATGACCATAAAATGCATGGTTCATATAATAACCCTGGGCCAACCGCCGAACAGATGAAAAAGGTTTTGCCCGAAGTGGAGTACGCAACCAGTGCCGGCTTCGATCAAACAAATACCTTCCAGGTAGGTGATAAGATCCTGAAGCAAAGCGGATCGGCCGCCAGCGCCGATTATTTTTCCGTATTCAGCTATAAACTTTTGCAGGGGAGCGCCAAAAGCGCATTAAATACCCCGGTGAGTTTAGCTATCTCGCGTAAAATGGCTGTCGCGTTTTTTGGAAGCCCCCAGGAGGCGATAGGTAAAACTATCCGTTATGAAAACAGCAAAAACTTCTCAGTAACCGCGGTATTTGAGGATATGCCCACAAACTCGTCGCAAAAATTTGATTATCTGATTAACTGGTACGCCTTTTTGGATGAAAACGGCTGGGCCCGGGAATGGGGTAACCAGGGGCCCGCTACCTTCATTATGTTAAAACCCAATGTTGACCCTTTGGCATTCGAAAAAAAGATAGCCCATTTCTTAGATCCCTATAACGGAACCAATCGTAAAACATCAACCTTTATTATCGACCTGGGTATTCAGCGTTACGATGAAGGATACCTGCATGGCACTTTTGAGGGTGATAAATTTGTAGGTGGCCGTATTGAATACGTGCGTATTTTTAGTATCGTGGCCATATTTATTTTGTTGATAGCCTGCATCAATTTTATGAACCTAACTACAGCCCGTTCGGTTAAGCGGGCTAAAGAAATTGGTGTACGCAAAGTGGTTGGCGCTGAACGCTGGGTTTTAATACGGCAATTTATCAGCGAGTCGTTGCTGATCACTACCCTTTCGGTGGGTATAGCTTTGCTACTGCTTGTTGTATTGCTTCCTGTATTTAACCAGGTAACGCAAAAACAAATAGAACTGCCCTTTAACCAGGCTTCATTCTGGATTAAATTAGGTTTCATCACTTTGGTAACCGGTTTGGTATCTGGCAGCTATCCGGCTTTGTTTTTATCCTCATTTAACCCCGTAAAAGTTTTAAAGGGCACATTGAAACTGGATGCAGGCACTACGCTTTTTCGCAAAGGGCTGGTTGTATTTCAGTTTGTATTGTCGGTTATACTCATCACCGGAACTATAGTTATTTCGCGCCAGATGAACTATATCCAATCAAAAAACCTGGGCTACGATCGCGAAAACATGATCTACGTACCACTTGAAGGAGATCTGCTACCTAAATACAACTTATTTAAGGAAGAGGCTTTACGGATGCCCGGCATACAGTCGGTAACCCGTATCAGCACCGAACCCACTAACATCCAAAATGGTACAGGTGGAGTAAATTGGATAGGGAAAGATACCACGGTTAATATTCAGTTTACGCAGGCTTCTGTAGGATATGATTTTGTGAAAACCATGAAACTGCAGGTGCTTTCGGGCCGCGATTTTTCAAAGGAATATCCAACAGATTCGGTGGGTTATATACTGAACGAGGCCGCCTTGAAAAGAATAGGTTATAAAGATCCCATCGGGCAGCCCCTCACCTTTTGGGGAAAACGGGGAAAGATAGTGGGTTTGATAAAAGATTTCCACTTCAACTCGATGCATGATGAAATACGACCACTGATATTAAGATTAAGAGAACACGAAACGTATGGGAGTATACTGGTAAGAACCGAGCCCGGTAAAACCCGTGCGGCGCTGGCCAGTATGGAACATCTGTGCCACCAGCTAAACCCGGCATTCCCGTTTACCTATAATTTTTCGGATCAGGAATATCAGAAGCTATACCAAAATGAACAGATAGTTGGCAAACTATCCAATGGGTTTGCTTTTCTCGCCGTATTTATTTCTTGTTTAGGTTTGCTTGGCCTGGCCATGTTTACAGCTGAGCAGCGGGTTAAGGAGATAGGTATCCGTAAAGTGCTGGGTGCCAGTATAAGCTCATTATTTACTTTACTGTCATCAGAGTTTTTGATATTGGTAGTTATCGCCCTGCTTATTGCATCGCCCATTGCGTGGTATGCTACAGGTAAATGGCTGCAGGGTTTTGCCTATCGTACACCGGTACAATGGTGGATGTTTGCACTGTCGGGAGTTATCATCGTTTTCATTGCCCTGATTACGGTAAGTTTCCAGTCGGTTAAGGCGGCATTGATCAACCCGATAAAGAGTTTACGAAGTGAGTAAGTTTGATTTTGGATTAACGCCATAGAGGGCTTCGCCGTTTTCCGATTTAGAGTTTAGGTTTTATCATTTAGATTTTAAATATCATGATCAGGAACTATTTAAAAATCGCCTGGAGAAACCTTATCAAAAACAAGGGACACTCCGCAATCAACGTGATCGGTTTGTCTGTTGGCATGACCATAGCTATGCTTATTGGTCTTTGGATAGGCGACGAACTTTCTTTTAATAAATATCATCGGCACTATGATCACATTGGGCAATTGATGACAACCCAAACGGCAAATGGCGAAACTGGTACATTTCCTTCAACCGTTGTGCCCTTAAGTAATGAGCTCCGCACAAAATATGCGGGTGATTTTAAACTGGTGGCCTTAACCTCGGAGGGCACGCATATATTGGCCGTTGGCGATAAAAAGATATCACAAAATGGTATGTGGACAGAGCCGGGTATGCCTGCTATACTTTCACTAAACATGGTGAAGGGCAGCTATAGCAATTTTAATGATCCTTCGTCTATGGTGATGGCACAGTCGGTTGCTAAAGCTTTGTTTGGCGATACCGATCCTATCAATAAAGTAGTGCGCATTGATAATAAAACCGATATGAAGGTAACGGGCATTTACCAGGACCTGCCGCACAACACTACCTTTTATGCCACTAAGTTCATGCTGCCCTGGAATAATCCTGCAAACTGGTGGGCAACCCAAAAAACAGCATGGGATAATCATGATTGCCATCTTTTTGTGCTGATGAATGATCATGCCGATTTTAAAGCAGTATCGGCCAAAATACGAAACATTACCAGGCCGTACTTTAAACTCAATAACGAAACCATGCAGGTGCATCCCATGAGCAAATGGCATTTATACAGCGATTTTCAGAATGGGACAGCTGTTGGCGGGCGCATTCAGTTTGTTTGGCTATTTGGCGTTATTGGCTTGTTTGTATTGTTACTGGCCTGCATCAATTTCATGAATTTAAGTACCGCCAGGAGCGAGAAGCGGGCCAAAGAGGTTGGTATCCGCAAAGCTATTGGTTCCGTTCGCGGCCAGTTGATCGGGCAGTTCCTGAGCGAATCATTACTTGTGGTGTTTCTGGCCTTGCTGTTAACCATTGTTTTAACTTTATGGGCTATCCCTTACTTTAACCATTTGGCTGATAAGGAAGTAGATATCCCGTGGGGTAACCCATTATTTTGGTTGTTTACTTTAAGCTTTGCGGTTTTTACCGGCCTAGTTTCGGGGAGCTACCCGGCATTTTATTTATCAGCATTTAATCCGGTAAAAGTATTAAAGGGAACTTTCAAAGTTGGGCGTTTAGCTTCAATTCCGCGCAAGGTGCTGGTAGTGGTGCAGTTTACCGTATCCATTATTTTAATTATAGGTACTATAATTGTTTTGCGGCAGATACAATATGCTAAAAACCGCCCCGTCGGTTATTCGCGTGAGGGGTTGATCACTGTTGAAATGAATACACCAGATATATTCGGGCATTATGAGGCACTGCGGCGTGACCTTATACAAACTGGTGCCGTTGAAGACATGGCCGAATCAAACAGCACCACCACACAAATACGGTCAAATAACTTTGGTTTTAACTGGGCCGGAAAGCCAGCGGATTTTAACCCGGTATTTGGTTGCATTGCCATTACCTATGATTTTGGCCATACTGTTGGCTGGAAAGTAGTTAATGGGCGCGATTTTTTCCGAAGCTTCCCTACAGATACGGATGCCTTTATACTTAATGAATCGGCATTAAAAATGAGCGGTATCAAAAACCCTATTGGCAAAACAATGTATTGGAATGGTAAAGATCATGTGATTACCGGTATTGTTAAAGATATGGTCATGGAATCACCCTACAACAAAACGGTAGCTACCGTTTTTATGATGAAACCAGATTGGGCCAACCTGATAACTCTGCGTATAAAGCCCACCATGCCTATACATGACGCTTTGCTTAAAATTGAACCCGTATTTAAAAAGTTTAACCCAGGCAGCCCATTTGAGTATAAATTTAATGACGATGTGTATGCCCGCAAATTTTCTGACGAAGAACGAATTGGCAACCTGGCTTCTGTATTTGCCACGCTTGCAATTTTTATCTCATGCCTGGGCCTGTTCGGGCTTGCATCCTTTGTGGCCGAACAGCGTACAAAAGAGATTGGGGTACGCAAGGTATTGGGTGCATCAGTGGCTAACCTGTGGCGCCTGCTCTCTGCCGAGTTTGTGATACTGGTGGTGATATCTATATTGATAGCTGCGCCTTTAACTTACTACTTTATGCAGCGCTGGTTGCTGGGTTATCAGTACCGTATTACCATATCCTGGTGGATATTTGTATGTGCTGGGGTAGGGGCTATTAGCATTACCCTAATTACCGTCAGTTTCCAGGCCATTAAAGCTGCAATGGCCAATCCGGTAAAAAGTTTAAAAACAGAGTAACGATCTCTAAAATGAAAAATAAGCTTCGCCTTTTTTTATTACTGTCGATAATCTTAATTGTCGGTTTGCTTAACGTAGCCAAGGCACAAGACACCGTTGTCACGAAAAACTATCACGGCAAGCTCGATTCCATAAACTCAGATATACTAAAGCAAAAAAGGTTGATACAGGTGTTCACTCCGCCTGGTTATAAACCCGGGAGCACCGATAAATATAATGCGTTGTACGTGCTTGATGGCGGTAACTGGAATACAGGGTTGATCATCGATCTTCAGCACCTTTTAGAGGGGGATGGATATATGCCACCAACTATCATCGTCAGTGTTTTGGGTATCGATCGTAATAAGGATCTTACCCCAACGCATACAGACGATTTGAAAACATCTGGCGGGGCCGATAAATTCCTGAGCTTTATTAAGAATGAGCTGATTCCTTATGTTGAAAAAACCTATCCTTCTGATGGCGATAACACATTGTGGGGGCATTCATTTGGGGGGTTGTTTGTAATGTACGCGTTGTTAAATGAACCAAGAGTTTTTAAATCATATATCGCGGTAGATCCCAGTTTTTGGTGGGATAAAAGTTATCTCCCCAAAATCGCTGGCGATAAATTACCTGCGCTGACCGATTTAAATGCAAGCCTGTTTATAAGCGGGCGCGAAGGCCAGGGTGTTAAGGAGATGAAAATAGATACGATGGATGCTATCCTGAAAAAATTAGCTCCAGCAGGCCTGGTTTGGAAGAGTGTTGCCTATTCTGATGAAACACATGGTTCGGTACGCTTAAAAAGCACTTACGATGGTCTAAAATTTACCTATTCAGGTTTTAACAGGAATATTGAATTTCATCCCATGAATGGCATTGTTTTAAAAGACAAACCAATTAAAATACGGTATTTTAATGATACCACCAAGGTATATTATACCCTTGATGGAACCGAGCCAACAATTTCGTCGGCAAAAATGCGGTCCGAGATTACGCTGACCGGCGCTGTCAGGGTCACCAATAAGTATTTTGCTTCCCGGAGCCGTTATAATAAAGTTACCACGGGCGATTTTATAATCGGGAAAACTTTGCGCCTGGCTCCGCAGCAGAAAGATTTAAAGCCAGGTGGTTTTGATTACGCTTATTATGAGGGGAAATGGGATAGCCTACCCGATTTTAAAAAACTAACACCAATACAAACCGGGAGCACCAAAATACTTGATATCAATAAACTGCCCCGGCAAGATAATTTCGCCCTACTTATTAGCGGACAACTGGAAACAAAAGAGGATGGCTATTACTTTTTCTTGCTGGATGCCGACCCAGGTTCAAAATTATATCTGGGCAACAAGCTATTGATACAAAGTGATAGTATACACACGCAGCGAAAATCATTTATATTGCCATTAGCCAAAGGATTTTATCCCTTCAGGTTTGAGTACATCCACAAACAGGGCGACCGAAAGCTATTTCTGAGGTACATGACGCCCGCTATCATGGATGCCAAAAAGCCTGTAATGATTCCCTTTGAGCTACAATACGGACATAACTAAATGTCTCGGATATGGTGCGGAATATGCCCAACAAAAAAATCCGATATCACTCGATATCGGATTTTTTATTTATTGACCAACTGGCTTTCAGCTTTTTGCTTTAAGCCTTCGGCCTAATTAGCAATATTCTTCAAACGCGCCAATCAGATTATCAGCGATCATTTGAGCCGGACGGCCTTCAATTTGGTGACGCTCGATGATATGTACCAGTTTGCCATCTTTAAACAAAGCCATCGCTGGTGATGATGGAGGATATGGCAACATATAGTTACGGGCAGCATCAACAGCTTCTTTTTCCATACCTGCAAAAACAGTTACCAATTTATCAGGGTGTTTTTCATTTGCTGCCGCTATTCTTGCTGCAGGGCGCGCGTTAGCCGCTGCACAACCACAAACCGAATTTACCATTACAAATACAGTGCCTTCGCTTTCAATAGCATGCTTTACAGCATCGGCATCCTTAAGCTCCTCAAAGCCAACTCTTGTCAAATCTTCCCGCATTGGGGCAACTAAATATTCCGGATACATAATGTTTTTTGTTAATACTAAAATTTACTTCAAACAAAAATAATAAATGATTATCAGCTTGTATGTAAAAAACACAATAATAACACTTTGCTGACGATGGAGCTCGCTAAAACCTCAACAGCTAATTGCTTATTAGTTATTGTTTTATTGAAAACAGGGGTTGATTTATAAATTGTAATAAGTATATTGCGCACCCCTAAGTAATGAATTGGATGAATAAAAAACCTTCTGAAATTAGCACAGTTGTTATCATTAGCAAGAACCAGCAGCATACTAAATCGGTACAAATAAAAACCAAGCATTTAAACAGAATACGGCACTATGTATATAGTACACTGGGTGTTGTGTTGGCGTTGGTAGGTTTGGTGATTTATTTAAGAGCGCAAAATTCCAGGCAGGAACAAGAAAAGCAACAGTTACTTGCACAGATAGTAAAATTGAAAGGAGCCGTTCCGGTGGTATCTGTTCAGGGTAAAGAAGGCAGCGCCCAATCATACATTCAGGCTATTGAGGGAAAGTTAAAAACTATTAACAATTATTTAAAACGCCGGGGCCTAAAAGGCTTTGCAACCAATGGTGTTGGCGGTGATAATGATGCCGAGGGAAAAAAATTAAGCGATAAGGAAGTGTATTCCTTATATAACGATTATCTGAACCGTTTGGTAGGTACCATAGCGTTTACACCAATGGGATATCCGCGTATCAGCTCCTTTACTTCATTTTTTGGCTACCGTAATGATCCCTTTGATGATGGCCATGCCGAGTTTCATCCGGGCATCGATTTTAAAGGCCACAAAGGTGATGAGGTAAAATGTACAGCCAGCGGCAAAGTGGTTTTTGCAGGTTGGAGCGGTGGCTATGGCAATTGCATCCGCATAGCGCATATCAATAACCTGGAGACCGTGTACGGTCACCTGTCAAAGATCAAAGTAAAAGTAGGCCAGGAAGTAAGTGTTGGGGACGAAATAGGCCTCGTGGGTTCAACCGGTCATTCCACCGGTGCGCACCTGCATTATGAGGTACGTAAAAATGGCAAACCTATCAATCCGGTTAACTTTTTAACACTCAATAAATAAATTGGTAAGTGGTGAATAGAGAGTAGTGAATGGCTTTGTTAACTACTCACTATTCACCACTCGCTACTCACCAATTCATACAACACCAAATGGCTATTTTCGGAAAAAAAGATAAAGTTGCGCTTGATCTTCAGGCTATCTCCACGCTGATTGGTGATGGCGGCATTTTAGATGGTAACCTTAAAGCTCCGGCTTTTGTTCGTATCGATGGACAAGTAAACGGCGATGTAACCATTGATGAGGGCCTGATACTGGGCGAAAAAGGATTGATCACCGGGAACATCCATACCAAAGAAATAGTAGTTTACGGAACTGTTAAGGGCGATATTCAAACGGAATCGCTCGAAATAAAAGCCACCGGCAAAATTACCGGCGAAATAACTACACAAACGCTGCTGGTTGAAACCGGAGGGGTGTACAACGGCAAGCTCACCATGCAACAAGGCGATAAAAAGCTTTTAGGAGCGTAATAGGTTTTACGTTATCATGCTTAAACCAAAACGTATTACGTGCAACCTCACAGGTATAACGTAAAATTATCCTATGGCAACTAATTAAGCCGGCCAGGCGCTTCATTTCATTTTGATGTTTTTATGGTTTATTTTTGTACCTCATAAAAACCCGAAATGTTATGTCATCAGTAGAAACTGCATTCGTTAAATACAAAGTAAAAGACCTTTCACTGGCCGATTGGGGCCGCAAAGAAATTGAGCTGGCCGAAGCTGAAATGCCTGGCCTGATGGCTCTGCGTAAAGAATACGGCCCGTCACAACCTTTAAAAGGTGCGCGTATTGCAGGCTGTTTGCACATGACCATCCAAACCGCTGTTTTAATTGAAACCTTAGTTGCCCTTGGCGCCGACGTTACCTGGTCGTCATGTAACATATTCTCCACCCAGGATCATGCTGCTGCCGCTATCGCTGCTGCCGGTATCTCTGTTTATGCCTGGAAAGGTATGAATGCCGAAGAGTTTGACTGGTGTATTGAGCAAACCCTGTATTTTGGCGAAGACCGCAAACCATTGAACATGATATTGGATGATGGCGGCGATTTAACCAACATGGTACTGGATAAATATCCTGAGCTGATTGCTGAGATCAGAGGTCTTTCAGAAGAAACCACTACCGGTGTACACCGTTTATATGAGCGTATGAAAAACGGCACCTTGCCAATGCCTGCTATCAACGTGAACGATTCGGTTACCAAATCAAAATTTGATAACAAATACGGCTGCCGCGAGTCATTGGTTGACGCTATCCGCCGTGCTACTGATGTGATGATGGCTGGTAAAGTAGCTGTTGTTTGCGGTTATGGCGACGTAGGTAAAGGCTCTGCCGATTCATTACGCAATTCAGGTGTGCGTGTTATTGTAACCGAAATTGACCCTATCTGTGCTTTACAGGCTGCTATGGAAGGTTTTGAAGTGAAAAAATTGTCAACCGCTATTGCCGAGGCTGATATTGTGGTTACCTGTACCGGTAACAAGAACATCGTTCGTGAGCAACATTTTCGTGCATTGAAAGATAAAGCTATTGTTTGTAACATTGGTCACTTTGACAACGAGATCGATATGGCCTGGTTAAACAGCGCTTACGGCAATACCAAAATTGAAATTAAACCACAGGTTGATAAATATACCATCAACGGTAAAGATGTGATCATCCTGGCCGAGGGGCGTTTAGTGAACCTGGGTTGTGCAACGGGCCACCCAAGCTTTGTAATGAGTAACTCGTTCACCAACCAAACCTTAGCTCAATTAGAGCTTTGGACAAATGGTGCCGCTTACGAAAACAAAGTATACACCCTGCCAAAACACCTGGACGAAAAAGTTGCCCGCTTACACCTGGCTAAAATTGGAGTGGAGCTGGAAGTACTTGATCAGGATCAGGCCGAGTACATTGGTGTAACTGTTGAAGGTCCGTTTAAACCGGAGTACTACCGTTATTAAGTCAAAAGTTAAAATTCAAAAGTCAAAAAGGGCATGGTTTTAGGATCATGCCTTTTTTGTTTACCTTAACTTTAAATATGCTGCTCATAGCTATCACGATATTGATAATTTGTTTGCTCTTGGCCAGATTTGCCCATAAGGGGAAATGGCTTTGGCGGTTTTGTTTAATAAACGTAATCGTAATGGTTGTTTATAACTTGATCGGGTGGACATGCATGGGTGCCGGAGGGCAAGGCTTCATGTTAATATTAATAACCATATTACACATTTTGCTATTATTTATTGTAGTTGTGATAGGTGCAATCAGCCAATCGGTAAAGGAACAAACGCGTAATTGAATTAGCACGGCCCGATTTTTACTTTTCTATTTTCCTCAAAATCCTACTGTCGATATAAAATGTTCCGAAGGGGATAATGCAGGCAATGAGCACTTTCCAGGTGGTTGTTTTAAACTTCCATTGCTGCTCAACGCCAACACTTAGGGTGTTAAATACAAAAAGCAAAAATAAAGCGCCATGTATAGGGCCCATAGCCTTCACCAGGGAAGGATCATGTCCAAAATACTTTAAGGGCACAGCTATAAAAATAAGGATGAGCAGTGATATGCCTTCCATAAAAGCAATGATACGTAGGCGGCCGGTGTTTGATTGGAGTAAGTTTTTCATACGGAATAATTAAAATGATCTTAAATACGGACGGAGGGCAAGCGGTGAAAATGGCCAGGGAATAGCCATGAAAATAAGGAGCAGGGCTATGCTGAAACTAATAAGCATTATCCTGAACTTTTCATGGGCAAATAAAACCCGTTTAGCTTTTGCCGAGCCAATGGTAACCACAACAATGGCAGTTAGCATTAAGCTGATATGAATGATGCCAAAGAAAACCGGTTCTGTGATGCGGCCACCACTGCCCGGTGCCCTGAATAAGGCTTTAACCGTATCGCTCTGGGTATATAAAACAATACCTAACAATAGTTGAATGTGGGCTATGGTGGCTGTCCAGTGCCTTACCAGATCATCTGTTTTGGTAAACGGACTGTGTTTAAAATATCCACGGTACGATCTGTAAATGGCGTATAATAAACTGCCCAAAACAAGCCAACGGAATAAGGAATGGAAAAAAAGGAGTGTATTCATAAGGAGATAAACTAAAACATACTAAATGGTATGTTTTGAGATAAAAATTTTTACTGTAGTTGATTTAAGTATTTTTTTAGTTCATGGAGATAGGAATGATAACACGCGGTGCCTAAGAGCTTGCCTATGTTGCGTACCCCGCCGTAGCCCGCGGTTATAAAACAAGCTACCTGTTCGGCATTTACATCTGGTTTAATACTACCTGTATTCTTGCCATTGTTAACATTGGTTATAATTGCTTTTTGCCATTGTAATATGAGCTTTGATAAGGCCTGTTTAAAAGCCTCATTTAAGGGAGCCATTTCCTCAATCAGGTTTACCGCCGGGCAGCCATATTTGACCTGAAAAAAAGGTGATTTTAAAAGCAGATTATGCATCATTAAATAAAGCTCCTCAACAGGATTGGTCGAGTTGTTAAGCGGAGTTACCAAAACGTCGTACATCCCGGGGTACATGATCTCCTGAATCATAGCCAGGCCCATTTCTTCTTTATTTTTAAAATGGTAAAAGAAAGCCCCCTTGGTAACCGGGCTATCAACAAGTATATCATCAATACTGGTAGCCTGATAGCCCTTTTGGTATATCAGGCTAAATGCTCTTCGCAATATACCTGATCGGGTGTTTTCTGCTTTAGTCATAAAAGATACTACTTAGTATGTTTTATGCAAACATACTAAGTAGTACGAAAATTACAAGGGCGATTTTTATTCAGGACATTTAAATGACTTTAGCCAGTGTAAAACCTATACAAACGTCAGTCGTCAAAACCCTGATCCCATTGGTCAAAACGTGATGTTACTTTCGGGAATCACTGCTTATCTTTAATCTATGAAAAGAATCGCGCTCTTCCTGGTTCTGTGTTTTATCAGCTATGTTCAAAGCTTTGCTCAGGTACATGTTGATACTGTTGGATACATCAAAAACAATCCACTCATTTACTCCCTGGTTATTTCCAAGAACAATAAGATTATCCATCAGCAGTATTTTAACGGGCAGGATAGCACTACCTTATTTAATGACCAGTCGCTTACCAAGAGTGTTACCGCTTTGCTCATTGGTATTGCTATTGACAAGGGTTACATCAAATCGGTAGATGAAAAGGTGGCCGACTTTTTCCCCGAGCTAAAATTCGATACCGATAAACGAAAACAGGATATCACCATTAGGCAGGTTATGAATCAGGCCTCCGGTTTTTATCACGAAGGCATCAATGTAGGTGCCTTGTTGAATATTCCCGATCCATCGGGCTATGTGATCAAAGCACCGCTGGTATCCGAGCCAGGAAAAGTATTCCGCTACAATAACGCGGCTACGCATTTGCTATCGGTCATCCTTACTAAAAGCACGGGGATGGATACCCGCGCATTCGCCAGAAAATCCCTGTTTGATCCATTGGGTATCACCCGTTTCGACTGGAAAAAAATGAACGACGGTTACTACGATGGCTGCGGACTGCTGAGCATCCGCCTGCGCTCGGTTGATATGCTGAAATTGGGTAACCTGGTTTTAAATAATGGTAAATATCATAGCCGTCAAATTGTCCCGGCTAAATGGATAGCTTCCATCATCAACCCCGAAGTTACCTACAAAACACCCTGGGGACTGGATAACTCCCTGTATGGCCTATGCTGGTACCATGCTGATTACGAGGGTACAGAAATAGTCTATGCCCTGGGCTGGGGCGGACAGTTTATGTTTGTGATCCCTTCCCTAAAAGTAGTCATCATGACCAACTCCAGCGTGGCCGACGCTACAGCTATTAAGCAAGCAGCCTTAATCACCGGGAAGCTTTTACCAGAATTATTGAAACAGTTAAAAAACTAACCAAGCTCGCAATTACTCTATAAAATAAACCTTCTTTATCTTATTGTTTTCAATATGATAAATGGCAATGGCATCCAGTTGTTTGCCTTTGCCAAAGCCAGTTACGCGTTCGTGATCAATTATGGTGTTCCCTTTTATAATCCGGTTTTGTATTTCGCAATGGAGGGCCGGTACACGTTCAAAAAACGCAGAGTATTGTTTGCGCATGTTTTCTTTCCCTTTTCCTATAAGTTTATCCGGAAAGGTATATAGCTCCACATCATCAGCATAGGGCTCTAAAAAAGCATCAACATTTCTCACGTTGTAGGCGTTTAACTGGCGCTGCACCAGGGCCAGTGGGGTTTCTTTGATCAAGGTATCCGGCGAAATGACATGACCTTTGTTGATCACCAGGCTTATTTTCTGCAGGTTGTCCAGTTGATCAGCAGGGTTGCCGTTCAATAATACCAAATCGGCTTTTTTGCCTTTCTCTATACTGCCAAATTCTTTGTCTTTACCAATAGCTTTGGCGCCGTTGATCGTAGCCGACTGGATTACCTGCCAGTTGCTCATACCTGCCTGTTGCATAGTCTTTAACTCCGTAAAAAGCGAAGAGGCATGTTGGGTGCCAATATTACCCGCGTCGGTACCGGCCGCGATGATGACGCCTGCATCGGCCATTTTTTTGAGGTTCACCATCCGGATAGAATCGGTTGTCGCGGCGGCTTTTGCTCGGGCTATTCCCACTGCTTTATAACGACCGGTCAAAACGGTATCACCTAAATGTTTCAGATCGCTTATAGAGCCAATTTGTTTAGGATTGGCCTGGGTGAGCTCGGCATAAGAATAATCCTTTTTTTGCGCATAGGTACCGAAGTAGCCATCCATCACAATGAGTGTGGGGCAAAGCACTACTTTGTTTTTCTTGAGCAGGTTGATGAAATCGGTAGATACCACTTCGTCTTCTATCTCATGAACCAGGTAATCGCAGCCACTCTCAACGGCCAGCTGAGCTGTTAATCTTTCGGTAGCGTGCACAGCAACCCGGAGGTGATTTTTATGTGCTTCGTCAATAATGGCTTTTACGGCAGGCTGGTATTTTTTTGCTTCTTCCTCTTTGTTTTTGCCCAGTACGATATACCATATCTTGATAAAATCGGGCCGGTGAGGTAGTTGGCCTTCCAGCAAATTAGTGGCCTCGGTAGCATTGGTAAACAGGTTAAATGGTTCCTCGTTTTTTAAGTTCTTGTATACTTCCGGCTCGTAGGTGGTTAGCAATGGTCCGGCCATGTAGATAGCCGGGGCGTAACTTTTATTAGCGAAAGTATCGCGCTGGGCCAGGTAGCTAAAATTGGCTCCGGGATCAATAACGGTGGTGATGCCGGCACGGGTATAGCGGCGCAGAAAATCTTCCATGTGCTGGTGAGTCCAGGCTATTTCCTGATCATAGGGCGTATATTTTTGCAGGGCGAGGGCATCTGGGCGGGCATACAGGCCGCCGCTTTGGAAAAAATGCACATGCGAGTCGGTCAATCCTGGTATCAGGAATTTTCCTTCGCCATTGATCACGGTAGCGGTTCCGGGAATTTTTACGGTTGCCGGGTAGATACCCGAAATGATATCGCCGGTGATGGTTACCGTTCGTGCAGGTAGCAGTTTATTTTGAGTAACATCAACCAGGGTTACATTTGTAATATAGGTTTGGCAAAATCCGGGCAGGGCCCAAATACATGCAATGCAGAACAGAGCGAATTTGATTTTCATAGGTTTTTATTTAGGTAAGATAGATGGCAGATGCTAATTTAATATTTATAAAACAGATGTAGTAACGGGTGACGGAATTACCCGGAGGGAGGCTGTTAAAAAACTTTTTAAACCTCAAATTTTAACACTTTTTTAGTAAAAAACAGGGTGAAAACGATTCGCTTTTGACCATTTTAACTAAATTTTAACGCCATTTTAACACTTTTTAACAAATTTTTGATGGGTTTTTAAAACTTTAAAAAGTAAGAAATAATTGATTGTCAAATAACTCTATGTCAAGTAGTCGGTTTTTGAGCTGTTTTTCTCTTAAACCAAACAGCCCGGTTTCCTGATGAAAGGAGACCGGGCTGTTGGTTGATATAAATGTACGGAAAATTGGGGTAAGGTTTGGTGACGGGGCTTTGCGTTGTTGAACGAAGAGGATGAAGTTCGGGCGTCATTGCGTAGCGTGGCAATCCCCGACTTATAGAGACGCTCTGCCAATTGGGGATTGCCACGTTGTTCCTCCTCGCAATGACGCGTTTTTTAAAATAGGCGGTGTGGCTAATTTTCAATTACTCCCCTCAAATTCCTCCTCCACACTTTCCCTTAAATCATACAGCAGCCATTGTTTTTTGGCGATGGAGCCGGCTTCGGATTTCAATAGTTTGATAAAATCATTTACGCCGGTGGGTTCGTTGCCATTGCCGTGGATGAGTACAATACTGCCGGCTTGTGGTTGCTGCCCTTTGGCCAGCCAGGCATCGGTGCCAATGGGGATGAGGCCATAATCGGTGAGTTTATACACCAGTTGCTGATCGGATACCAAACCCGGGAACCTGAAAAATACCGACGGCAGCAAACCGTTTTTGAGCATGGCCTTTTCGGTTTCCAGTATCTCGTAGTTCATATCGGTACCGGGTTCCAGCAAAAAGTTTTCTTTGAGCGGGGCTTTGGCATTTACCCGGTGATTGAAAGAATGGTTGATCCAGGTGATATAGATCTCGCGTTTGGCCTGCATTTGCTTGAGCCATTCCAGGTCCTGCGGGTGCTGGCGCATCCACACACCGGTAACCGAGAGGGCGATGGGCGCCGGGCGTTCTACTTTCTGAAATTCCGTAAAAATGTCGGTAAAAATCCGTCGGTCGAGTGGGCGGTGCGAAGGGCAAAGATCAGCGGTTAAACTGATACCTGTTTCTTTAGGGATACCGCTTTCAATGCCCGCGTCTTGCAGGGCTACGGATTGTTTTTCGGCTTTGCGCAGCGCTTTCTGGTAAGGTGTGCTTTTGAAAAAGTCGCGCGCCTCGGTAATGGTCATGGGTTTTACCTGGTAAAAATTGGGCTCGTCAATTTTGGTGACCAGGGTTTGCGGGTTTACCAGCAGATAGTAGGTTTTGCCTTCGTTTTCAAACTGGCGCAGTATCATCCAATCCTGCGGGGCATGATGCGCCCAGCCGTAAAAAGGTTTGTAGTTTTCTATTTTACGATAGTTGGCTTGCGCGGCGGCTTTGTATTGTAAACCACTTAAAATTAATATTGCGAGCAGGTATTTAAGCAGGGGTTTGTTCATTTTTATTCGAATTCCAGTTTTTGCCGGTAAGTATAGCGGTTATTACCAATATCAGCATAAAAACTATAAAAATAGCAGGAGTAATTTGCTTAAAGTGTTTAATGATATCGGCGTATTGACCAAATTTAGGGTAAGGTATTGGTGTTGCATTGGGAGAATTATAGAAGCGTCGTGGAGAGGTAATCCAGCCCTGTTGAAGTAAACTATTTACAAATATGGATAGGAAATATATTTTTACAAGAAACAAAAAGGTAGTAGTAATGAGTATCAGGTTCTGGAAATTTCTTTTGTAGTTTTTAAATCCTTCTTTAACGATGTAAATTAAAGTAACTAACATTAGAAAAAAAGACGTAGTAATAGAAAACGGTGCTATTACAATATAGGTATCATGCATATTAATATCCAAACTGGCGTTGCTCCCCAAGTTATTGCCTGTCAATATAGAAACCAATAACCATGTTGCTATATAAATAACAATTAGAATAATAACTTCGGTGATAATGGGTTTAAGTTTCATAACTTAAAGATAAAAACTTAGTAAATAAGATTAGGTTTAGTATTGTATAAATGATGTATTAACTTTGAACCATGACCCGCTTATCTGTCAATATCAACAAAATAGCTACCCTGCGCAACTCGCGCGGCGGTAATAACCCCGACCTGATACAAGTAGCCAAAGATTGTGAACGTTTTGGCGCCCAGGGCATCACCGTACATCCCCGCCCCGATGAAAGGCACATCCGCTACAACGATGTTTTTGAACTGAAAAAGATCGTAACCACCGAGTTCAACATCGAGGGCAACTGCCAGGAACAAAAATTTATCGACCTGGTACTGGCCAACAAACCCGAGCAGGTGACCCTGGTACCTGATGTATTGGGACAGATCACCTCCAACCACGGCTGGGATACCATCACCAATTATCATTATTTAAAAGATATGATAGCGGTTTTTAAGGAAGCCGGTATCCGCGTATCCATATTTGTTGATCCGATAGCCAAAATGGTAGAGGGCGCTGCCAAAACCGGTACCGACCGTATTGAGCTATATACCGAAGGCTATGCCACGCATTACCACCAGGGCCGCGAACTGGCTATAGCACCCTACATTGAAGCTGCCGAAGCGGCGCAGGCTGCGGGCCTGGGTATCAACGGCGGGCATGATCTTGATCTGCACAACCTGAGGTACTTTGCCGAGCATGTTCCCGGTTTGCAGGAAGTAAGCATAGGCCACGCGCTTATCAGCGATGCCCTTTATTACGGCCTGGAAAACACCATCCAGCAATACCTGCGGCAACTGGTCCCGGCCGAGACGGATCTTTGATTTTGATTTCGGATGTGGGATTTATCTGAACCTTGATTTATAGGATTACAAGATTGCCTTGATTCTATTTACAGAAAATCCTTAAATCCAATAATCAGGAAAATCAAGGTTCAGAGAAAATTTCAAATCCGAATCGAACATCCGAGTTCCGAAATCATGTTATCCATCCATCAGCTTTCCCAATAATATCGCTTTTTCTTGCTCGGGTACAGATGCGGGATCATACAGGAATGAGTGGACACCGCAAATTTCAAATCCATTTTTAAGATAAAAATCAATTGCAGGTGTATTGGTGCTTTGTGTTTCCAGTTCTATAAGCCGTATCTTTTGTTCTGTAGCTGTAAGTGTCATTCTGTTTAACAGCAATGTTCCAATGCCCATTTTTCTATGGCTATCAGCAACTTCAATATAATCTACCCACAGCGAATTATTCCATGCGCGTTTTTGGGCAATGGCAACCCCAATCAGCCGGTCGTTTTCAAAAGCACCCAGGGAAAGTTTTTCGGTAATTAATTCGGCGTAATGATCTGTGTCCTCCTGGGTATAAGTCCAGCGTTTAATATAAGGCTGCTCCAGTTTTACCCTGGTTAATTTAATAGTAAACTCATTTTCATGCTGAGTTCTGCTGAGCTGGTATATCTCATGAGCATGATAACCGCTAAAGCCAAAAGAATGTTGGTCGGCCAAAGTAAATTCTTTTAGTGTTTTTATTGTTATCATGGTTTACTGTAGGTATTCAATTCTTATCTAAAGATAGGCCGAATTCTTAATATTAGGTTGGAAGGAATATCCAATACGCAATATCGAATGTTGAATAATGAGATCTGAACCTTGATTTTCCTGATGATAGGATTAAAGGATTTTTGTGGATATGAATCAAGGTGATCTTATAATCCTATGAATCAAGGTTCAGATAAAAGAAACTAAATCCCACATCCCAAATTCCGAAATCCCCCTCCCTCCCTGTAAACCCTTTGTCAATAATATATTAGACAATTGTTACTCATGTTGTAAAACTGTACCTTTGCGGTAAATTTAGAGGGACACTTGATTCATGATGTTGAACGCAGACTACCAGGAGAAGTTTCAGTCGAGACATATTGCTCCAAATGAGGCCGATACGGCTAAAATGTTAAAAACCATCGGGGTAAAATCATTGGATGAGCTTATAGCGCAAACCGTGCCCGACAGGATCCGTTTGAAAGCACCGCTTAATTTACCACCCGCCAAAAGCGAATTTGATTATCTGAACACTTTAAAGCAAACCGCTTCTAAAAACAAAGTTTTCAAATCGTACATCGGTAAAGGTTATTACGATGTGATTGTACCCGGAGTAATTCAGCGCAATATCCTGGAAAACCCAGGATGGTACACGCAGTACACGCCATACCAGGCCGAGATTGCCCAGGGCCGTTTACAGGCGCTGCTCAACTTCCAGACCATGGTGGTTGATCTTACCGGAATGGAAATTGCCAATGCCTCGTTGCTGGACGAAGGTACTGCCGCTGCCGAAGCGATGTTTATGCAGTACAGTCTGCGTAAAAACAGCGACGCCAATGTGTTCTTCGTATCTGAGGAACTGTTCCCGCAAACTATTGATATTTTAAAAACACGTTCGGAACCTTATGGTATCGAACTGCAAATAGGTGATCACCGTACGGTTGAATTAACCGAAAAAATGTTCGGCGCTATTGTACAATACCCTGCCGGTAACGGCGCGGTTTATAACTATGCCGACTTTGCCGCTAAGGGACATGAAAAAGGTATTAAACTAACCGTTGTTGCCGATATCATGAGCCTGGTGCTGTTAACCCCTCCGGGCGAATGGGGTGCCGATATTGTGGTTGGTTCTTCACAACGTTTTGGTGTACCAATGGGCTTTGGTGGTCCGCATGCCGCGTTTTTTGCTACTAAAGAAGAGTATAAGCGCTCTATTCCGGGCCGTATAATCGGTGTTACTATTGATAGCGCCGGTAATTACGCGCTGCGTATGGCGCTGCAAACCCGCGAGCAGCATATCCGCCGTGATAAAGCGACTTCAAATATCTGTACAGCGCAGGCTTTGCTGGCTATTATGGCCGGTATGTATGCCGTGTATCATGGTCCGCAAGGGGTTAAATTAATTGCCGAACGTATCCACGGCTTAACCGTGCTATTGGCGAAAGCTCTTGGCGAATTAGGTTACGAGCAACTGAACGAATCGTACTTTGATACCCTGAAGTTTGATGTTGCTCATTTAGCTGGTCCTATCCATTCAGAGGCGTTAAATAACGAAATGAACCTGAGCTATAACGGTTCGGTAGTGACCATTTCGCTTGATGAAACTACTTCTGTTGAAGATGTTAAAACCCTGGTTAGATTTTTTGCCAAAGTAAAAGGTAAATCGCTTACCGATGTGAATATCGACGAGCTGAAAGCTAACCTGCAAACAGTTATTCCAGCTGATCTGCAACGTCAGTCGGCTTACTTAACCCATGCCATATTCAACACGCACCATTCAGAGCATGAAATGCTGCGTTATATCAAATCATTGGAAACCAAAGATCTTTCGCTTTGTCATTCCATGATCGCTTTGGGTTCATGTACCATGAAACTGAACGCTACCACCGAGATGGTGCCGGTTACCTGGGCCGAATTCAGCAAGATCCATCCATTTGCCCCTGCCGACCAGGTAGGCGGTTATATGCAGCTGTTTGATGAGATCAACAACTGGCTGAGCGAGATCACCGGTTTTGCCGCCATGAGCTTACAGCCAAACGCTGGAGCACAGGGCGAATACGCTGGTTTAATGGTTATTCGCGCTTATCACCATGACCGTGGAGATCATCACCGTAACATCGCTTTAATTCCATCATCAGCACACGGTACTAACCCTGCCTCGGCAGCTATGGCTGGTATGAAGATCGTAGTGGTAAAATGCGACGATAACGGTAACATCGATGTGGCTGATATGAAAGCCCGTGCCGAGCGATACAAAGACGAACTGTCCTGCTTAATGGTTACTTACCCATCTACTCACGGGGTATTTGAAGAGTCGATCATCGAGATCTGCGATATTATACACCAGAATGGTGGCCAGGTTTATATGGATGGCGCCAACATGAACGCGCAGGTAGGCTTAACAAGTCCGGCCAATATCGGTGCGGATGTTTGCCACCTTAACCTGCACAAAACCTTCTGTATACCACATGGTGGCGGCGGCCCTGGTATGGGTCCTATCGGTGTGGCTAAACACCTGGTTCCTTATTTACCGGGACATGCTGTGGTTGATATCGACAGGGGTAAATCTATCCATGCTGTATCTGCAGCTCCATGGGGTTCGGCTTCCATCCTGATCATATCACATGCTTATATAGCGATGATGGGCGGCGATGGTTTAACCAATGCCACACGTTACGCTATTTTGAACGCCAACTATATCAAAGCACGCCTGCAGGATCATTACCCGGTATTATACACTGGAGCCAATGGCCGTTGCGCGCATGAAATGATATTGGATTGCCGCTCATTTAAATCGTTTGGTATTGAGGTGACTGATATCGCTAAGCGTTTGATGGATTATGGTTTCCACGCGCCAACCGTATCGTTCCCGGTTGCGGGTACGGTAATGGTGGAGCCTACTGAATCGGAGCCTAAGCACGAGTTGGATCGTTTTTGTGACGCGATGATCGCCATCCGTCATGAGATTGCTGATGTAGCCGAAGGTGTATCGGATAAAGCCGATAACCCTTTAAAAAATGCCCCGCATACCGCTGCCGTAATTACCGGCAACGAATGGGAGCATAGCTATACCCGCCAGAAAGCGGCATTCCCGCTGCCTTATGTGGCCGCTTATAAATTCTGGCCATCTGTAGGCCGGGTTAATGATACCCACGGCGACCGGACGCTGATCTGTTCATGCCCACCGCTGGAAGATTACGCTTTTGAAGAAAGTGTGATTGAGTAAAAATAGATGTGCAGATTTCAGATGTGCGGATGTGCAAATGAAATCTGCTGTTGAATATTAAAATGAGCAGGTGGTTTAAAAACCATCTGCTCATTTTTATTAATGACTGAATTAGGGAGTTTTTATACCCGTGAAATCTCATTTACATATCCCAATATCTATAATCTGTACATCTTTGTATCATCTGCACATCCGCACATTTGCATATCTGCACATTTATAATAGTTTCTCTTCTTTTTAGTCATTTACTCTTTTATTGGTCATTTCATTCACTGATTTTTTTTCTGGTATTATTTGTATGTATTTTAAAATTTCAATACACCAATAATCTTTTCTTTTGCAATTAAAATGCGATACCGGAGCTTTAAATATTTGATTTTTAGCTTTTTTAACAGTATTTTTATTGTTGGAGAAGAAATTTACTAAAGCTTTACTGGGAAAATCCGATACACTTTAGCCTGATGTTTTTGCTGAGAAAAGTGGGTGGGTATAAAATAAACATACCACTTTGAGGTTATTAATACACCCGGTTAAAACAATCCCGGCGTTAACAACTTATAGGAATATAACTTTTTAATTTCACGTAGCGTATAAATACATCTATAAAAAGCACATCTATTTTAAATGCCTTATGACCATTAATGATAAACCTGTGAGTGTATTATTAATTGATGATGATGAGATAAATAATTTCATCTCCATTAAATTAATAAAAAAAGCGTTGCTTAATACCGAGATCATGGCATGTTTAAACGGAAAGTTTGCCATTGAGCAGTTATCGGATATACAACGGAAAGATCCGGAAAAGATGCCCGATTATATTTTGCTGGACATTAACATGCCTATTATGAACGGTTGGGAATTTTTGGACGAATATAAACGCCTGAATATCGACCCGCAAGGTAAAAGCAAAATTTATATCATTTCGTCATCAGTGTTTAGTAATGATATCAATAAGGCAAAATCATATCCGTTGGTAAAAGATTTTATATCAAAACCCCTCAACGTCGAAAAAATAAAAGAACTTTTTGAAGTAAGGAGCCACAATTAAGCGGGCTCAACTTTAAAATGTTCATCATTACGCGTTACCTTACCTATAGCGAATGATTTAGCATGATAAAACAGGCAGATCCATCCTTCAGCGGCTGCCTTTTTTCCATACTCTTCGCGTAACTGCATCGCCTTACGGCCATCCATATCATATTTAGCGATAAACTTTCTGATCAGCTGCTCAGGTTCAGGCAGTTCATCACCTCCAAAAAACACTTTTTTACCTTCCAGTTCAATCCAGAAAACCTGGTGATAAGGGCAGTGCCCGCCCGAGTGCTCATACCTGATGCCGGGCTGTAATTCGCCGCTGCCTTCCACAAAAGCAATATTGACTCCGCGGAGCGCCTCGAATATTTCTTTATGATAGGATGAGGATTTGCCCGCCAGACCGGTTTCCCATTCCTGGCGTTGTATCACGTGCTTTGCCTGCGGAAAGCTGGGCTCCAATTTGCCAGCCCGCTCTACAACCAAACCACCGGAGTGGTCATAATGCAGGTGCGACATCAACACCAGGGTAACATCCTCCGGGTCAAAACCTGCATTGCGTATATTTTGGTGCAGCAGTAATTCATCGCGTGTATCTTTAAAACCCAGCCCGGTATCCAGCACAATCAGGTCATTGTCGGTTTTGATCAGGAAGGGGTTAACGTGGATAAATAGTGATGCGGGGCGATCTTTGGGATTGTCGGTTTGCGGGTCAAAAGGAATAAATTTTTTGGTAGCATCAACCGAATAAGAGCCCTCACCTAACGCGAAAATTTCCATAGTGAAATAGTATCAAGTAGCCAGTATCAAGTATCACGACAAAATCTTTTTTCAAGTATTCAAAAATCTTGATACCTGATACTCGCTACTTGATACTAACTATAGTTATCTTTACTGTTTTTATTTGCAAATGTATGAATAAACGCTGGACGGTAAGGGATAACGCTGATCATGAAGTAGTCAAAAAATTAGCTGCCGACCTGAATATTGATGCCGTTTTGAGTACCCTGCTGGTTAACAGGGGTATAAGCACATTTGATGAAGCCCGTTACTTTTTCAGGCCCGATATCCTGCACCTGCATGACCCATTCCTGATGAAGGATATGGAAAAAGCTATAGAACGTATTGAAGATGCCATAGCCGCCGGCGAAAAAATACTGGTGTTTGGTGATTATGATGTGGATGGCACCACTGCCGTTGCTACGGTATATAGCTTTTTTAAGGATCGTTACGAAAACCTGGAGTATTATATCCCCGATCGTTATAAAGAAGGTTATGGGATATCAACCCAGGGCATTGATTATGCGGCCGATAATGGTTTTACCCTCATCATAGCGCTCGACTGCGGTATTAAATCGGTTGATAAAATTGAGTATGCTAATACCCGGGGAGTTGATTTCATTATCTGTGATCACCACCTTCCGGGTGCCGAACTACCTGCGGCCGTAGCCATACTTGATCCTAAGCGGAATGATTGCGAGTACCCTTATAAAGAACTTTCGGGCTGCGGTATTGGCTTTAAGCTGATACAGGCTTATGCCGAAACACATGATATACCCTTTGAAGAGGTCGCCCGTTATCTTGACCTGGTGGCTATCAGCATATCCTGCGATATTGTACACATCACCGGCGAAAACCGTACACTGGCCCATTTCGGTTTGCAAAAGATCAATACCGATCCGTGCATGGGTGTGAAAACCCTGGTAGAGATTGCCGGCAGAACAGGCAGCCTCACCATATCAGATGTGGTGTTTTTGCTGGGCCCCCGTATTAATGCCGCCGGGCGGATAGATGACGCCAAACACGCGGTTGAACTATTGATAGCCTGCGACGAAAAACTGGCCCGCGAGAAAGGTATGATGATCAATACCCATAACGCCGAACGTAAAGGGCACGACGTGGATATTACCGGCGAGGCTTTAAATATGATCGATAGCGATGCAGAACTGATCAGCCGTAAATCAACCGTGGTTTTTAACGAACACTGGCATAAAGGGGTAATCGGTATTGTAGCATCGCGCCTTACCGAAAAATATTACCGGCCAACCATTGTGCTTACCCGCTCCAACGGGCATGTAGCAGGCTCGGCCCGGTCGGTATTGGGATATGATCTTTATGAGGCCCTGTGCGAATGTAAGGATCTGCTCATACAATTTGGCGGCCACAAATATGCAGCTGGCTTAACTATGGAGCCCGAAAACGTGGAAGCTTTTAAAACGCGCTTTGAAGAAGTGGTAAGCGCTACCATATCGCCCGAACAATTGATACAGCAGATACAAATTGACGCCGAATTACGTTTAAGCCAGATAGAACCCAAATTTTTCCGGATCCTGAACCAGTTTGCACCGTTCGGGCCCGAAAATATGGCGCCGGTTTTTATCAGTAAAAATGTGTATGTTAACGGCAATGCCGCACTGGTAGGTTCGGCTCATATCAAAATGTCGGTGATGCAGGAAAATTCGGCCGCTTTTGATTGTATCGCCTTTAACCATGGCGAATATCTGTCGCAGTTAAAGCCGGGCGTGCCATTTGATATTTGCTATACCATTGAAGAAAACGTGTGGCGCGAAAGACGTACTATACAATTGAATATAAAAGGAATAAGGGTTTAAGTTAAGTCAAAATTAAAAATTCAAAAGTCAAAAATTGATCGGCTTTTGGAGTGTACATGTAAGTTGAAGCTTAAGTTGGAAACGTGTTTTTTGACTTTTGACTTTTGACTTTTGAATTTACAACATGATATTAAGAGCAGACCATTTAGTAAAAAAATATAAGCAGCGCACGGTTGTTAACGATGTATCGTTTGAGGTATCACAGGGCGAAATTGTAGGTTTGCTAGGGCCTAATGGTGCGGGTAAAACCACATCGTTTTATATGATCGTGGGTTTGATAAAACCTAACGAGGGTGTTATTCACCTGGATGATCAGGATATCACGCAGGACCCCATGTATCGCCGGGCACAAAAGGGTATCGGTTACCTGGCACAGGAGGCCTCGGTATTCCGGAAGCTTTCTGTTGAAGACAATATCAAGGCGGTACTGGAAATGGGTAAAATGACCACGGAGCGCCAACGCGATAAACTGGAAGAACTGATTGATGAGTTCAGTTTACATAAGGTGCGCAAAAACAGGGGCGACCTGTTATCGGGCGGTGAACGCCGCCGTACCGAAATTGCCCGAGCCCTGGCTGCTGAGCCCAACTTTATTTTACTGGATGAACCCTTTGCCGGTGTGGATCCGATTGCGGTTGAAGAGATCCAGTCGATGGTAGCCAAGTTAAAACACCGCAACATAGGTATCCTCATCACCGACCACAACGTACAGGAAACCCTATCCATCACCGACCGTGCTTACCTGCTTTTTGAAGGTAAGATACTGGAATCGGGCGTTCCGGAAGTATTGGCCGAAAATGAAATGGTACGTAAGGTATATCTGGGTGCAAATTTTGTTTTGAAAAGAAAAGTATTCCCTCAATGATAGAGTCAGGAATCAAGAGCCAAGAATCAGGAAAATAATAATACGCTTAGTAAGAGTTTTTCTCGTCTTGATTCTTGACTCTTACTATCTTGCCTCTAAAATTGTTTTATTTTTTTTCCTATCTTGACTCTTGATTCTTATATCTTGATTCTCCCTATCTATGACGATCTTTAACTCCGTATTTACCTGGTTCATGAAAAAGCGTATCCACCAGATAGAGCTTTTTATGAAGTACCCTAATGAGGTGCAGGAGGAGTGGTTTGAACAACTAATATCGGGCGCCGAAAGCACCGAATGGGGCCGCAAATACCAGTATAAAAGTATCGAAAACCTCAATCAGTTTAAAGAACGGGTACCCATACAGAACTATGATACGCTTAAGCCTTATATCGAGCGTATGCTTATGGGCGAAAAAAATGTATTGTGGCCCTCAGAGATCCGCTGGTTTGCCAAGTCATCGGGAACTACTAACGACAGGAGCAAGTTTATCCCCGTGAGTGAGGAAGCGCTGGAAGAATGCCATTTTAAAGGCGGTAAGGATCTGCTCACCATTTATTTTAATAACCAGCCCAATGCCCGCATGTTCACCGGGAAGATATTGACATTGGGCGGCAGTCACCAGATGAGCCAGCTGAGTGCCGATACTTCATTTGGCGATCTTTCGGCCGTGATTATGAAAAACCTGCCCCTTTGGGCCGAGTTTCACCGCACGCCCGACCTGGACATAGCCCTGCTGGAAAACTTTGAAGAAAAAATTGAAAAGATAGCTCAGGCCACCAAGGATGTGAATGTAACCAGCATCAGCGGGGTGCCTACCTGGAACCTGGTGCTGTTTAAACGTATACTGGAAATTACCGGCAAAAAAAACCTGCTCGAAGTATGGCCAAACCTGGAGATGTACTTTCATGGGGCGGTTAATTTTACCCCATATCGCGAGCAGTTTAAAACGCTGATCCCGAGTGATGATATGTATTACCTGGAGAACTATAATGCCTCAGAGGGCTTCTTTGGCATTCAGGATACTAAAGAGCCGGGTGATATGCTGCTGATGCTGGATTATGGCATATTCTACGAGTTTTTGCCGCTGGAAAACCTGCACGATGAGCACCCCAAAACGCTTACGCTCGACGAGGTAGAGCTCGATAAGAACTACGCGCTTATTATAACTACCAACGCCGGTTTGTGGCGTTATATGATCGGCGATACTATCCGGTTTTCGTCGTTGTCGCCCTTCCGGATACAGGTAACCGGGCGTACCAAACATTACATCAACGCCTTTGGCGAAGAGGTGATCATTGACAATGCTGAGCGCGCCCTGGAAGAGGCCTGCCGCCAAACCGGCGCCATCATCAAAGAATACACAGCGGCACCGGTTTATTTTAATGGTAACGACTGTGGCGCGCACGAATGGATCATTGAGTTTGAGAAGAAACCCGCCGAATTTGAACGCTTTGTTGATCTGCTTGATGAAACCCTGCGCCGCATCAACTCCGATTATGATGCCAAGCGTTTTAAAGATATGGCCCTGCGCCGACCTATTGTTCGTCGTGCCCCCGAAGGCACTTTCTTCAACTGGATGAAAGAAAAGGGTAAATTGGGTGGTCAGCATAAAGTACCCCGCCTGGCCAACAACCGCGAATACATTGACGCCATTTTGAAAATGATGGAACCGGTGGGGAGTTAGAAGTAAGAGATAAGAATCAGGAGATAGGATTATGCTGTTGCTCGTCGGCCGGAGGCCGGGAAATAACGGTCACTCGGCTGGAGCCGATCGACTGCGGAGGAGAGACGACCAAAGGATTAAGTAAAACAATAAAACAGAATAAAAATAGCAGCCACCGCTCGGCTCCAGCCGAGTGACCGATATTACCCGGCCTCCGGCCGATAGCAAAACCACAAAAAAAGCCCTGCATAAAAAATATGCAGGGCCCATAGTAATATGATAATAGGTCAGTTACGACATTTTGAGTTTCTTTTGAATGTCGGCAACATAACCTTTAAACTTCTTATCGGTATCAATAAGGTCTTCAACGGTTTGGCAGGCGTAAATTACGGTAGAGTGGTCGCGGCCGCCAAAGAAGTGACCGATTGATTTTAATGAACTTTTGGTATGGGCTTTGGCCAGGTACATGGATATTTGACGGGCCTGTACAATTTCGCGTTTGCGGGTTTGTGATTTTACCATTTCAATAGGCACTTCAAAGTACTCGCAAACCAGGCTTTGGATATACTCCATCGAAATTTCTTTAGATGAGTTTTTCACAAAGTTCTTGAGCATTTGCTTGGCCAGGTTCAGGTCAATCTCCTTGCGGTTCAGGGTCGACTGTGCCAGCAGGGATACCATGGCGCCTTCCAGCTCACGTACATTGTTGTCAATGTTATGCGCTACATACTCAATTACATCATTTGAAAGCTCAATGCCGTCCTGATAAATTTTGTTTTTGAGGATAGCCATGCGGGTTTCCAGATCAGGGATCTGCAAGTCGGCAGACAGGCCCCATTTAAACCGCGAAAGCAAACGTTCCTCTAAACCAGCCAGATCTTTAGGCGCTTTATCTGAAGTGATGATCAGCTGTTTGCCCGATTGATGTAGATGGTTAAAGATGTGGAAGAAGAAATCCTGTGTTTTTTCTTTACCGGCAAAGTTGTGCACATCATCCATGATCAGTACATCAATAGCCTGGTAAAAGTTCACAAAATCATTAATGTTGTTATGTTTAAGCGCGTCAACAAATTGTTGGGTAAATTTTTCGCACGATACATAAAGTACCAGTTTATCGGGCAGGGAGCGCTTTATTTCGTTACCAATGGCCTGGGCCAGGTGGGTTTTACCTAAACCAACACCGCCGTATATCATTAAAGGATTAAAAGAAGTACCGCCAGGTTTTGCAGCAACGGCATAACCGGCAGAGCGGGCTAAACGGTTGCAATCACCTTCAACAAAGTTTTCAAAGGTGTAATTCCTGTTCAGCTGCGGATCAACATTTAATTTTTTCAAGCCGGGGATCACAAACGGATTTTTAATGTCCTTATTGATCGAGATCGGGATCGGCATTGACTGATTTTTGGACTCGGCACCATTTCCGTTCGAAGGCATATTAGTGGTGTATGGTTTACTTGATGATTGCTCAACAACTATATTATACTCTAAACGTCCTTCGTCGCCTAATTGTTTTTTGATTGTTTTGCGCAGTAAACCTACATAGTGCTCCTCGAGCCACTCATAGAAGAATAAACTTGGTACCTGTATCGTCAGAACGCTTCCTTCCATGCGTAAAGCTTTTATTGGCTCGAACCAAGTTTTAAAGC
Organism: Mucilaginibacter sp. 22184; assembly: GCF_052045695.1. Taxonomy (NCBI): domain Bacteria; kingdom Pseudomonadati; phylum Bacteroidota; class Sphingobacteriia; order Sphingobacteriales; family Sphingobacteriaceae; genus Mucilaginibacter; species Mucilaginibacter sp. 22184. Next base: position 212,244 of record NZ_JBQEPI010000001.1, on the reverse strand, counting down.
TTTGTGCTGGGATGTTATCTTTTATGATCTGGAGGCAGCTATTCCAAACAGTAGTACAGGTTTTTTCCATATAGATATTAGTAATATATTGATTTCCAACCCCCAGCGAAACAATTTTTGGGCCTGCTACGGAACATCGAATATTGCCAAAAAAAGCTTATAAAAAAATTAAATTTTCACTTTTTTGGCAAATAAATTTCTGGCATGATAATCAGCTTTTTAATGAAAAAAACTCATTAAATATTGATTTTTACAGCAAAAATTGCAATTATATTTCCGTTAGTCCCAATTAATATGAACCGATTAATTTAATAAAAAATCAGAATAATTACCAGGGGGATAATTATTTTTTATACGATGGCTTTCCACAATAGTTGAGCCAATTTGGTGCCAGCACAACAGTTAAAAATTAATGTTCTGGTATACTGACAAATAAAAAAATGCCTTATGTTTATTTATCAACATCGGGTTATAATCATCGTCTGTTAAAAATTACACACTGTATTCCTATTTACCAAGAGTGTGCAAAATTGACCAGCGATTTCTACAGTTGGGCAGGAGGAGATTAAAATAACTCTTCTATATCCTGTCTTACCAAACCGGTAGCTATTTCATAAGGATCCTGCTCCTGGCGGCTCAGATGGATTAGTATGGTTTTGCTCATCTCGGTGGCCGAAGCATCTGGCGGCAATGCCTTCATGGTATTATTAACCAAAGCAAGCGTATCGTCCTTTACTCTTTTTACTACGTTCCATACCCTAACGCTTACATAAATTTGCTGGGTAACATTATGCTGAAACTCATTCCGGATCTCGGAAACCACCATCATGTGCAGCTCGGCTGCCGAAAGGCCCGATGCATTAAGGCGGATAAGCATGCTGGCCGGATTTACCCTTTCAATAAACAGGATAACGCGCTCATAAGCCTGCAGCCGCAGCGGTAAAGTTTGACTGCTGACCGCCCTTTTTAATTCGAGCACCTGTATTTGTTCGGCTTTATCCAGATAGGGCTTAAATAAATAAAGGGCCACCCACACTACCCCAATGCCGGCAACGGTGTATTTTAAAATATCAAGTATATAGGGTAATGTTTGCATGTTTTATAAAATGTTAAACTGAGGTCATAAAATACCGGTTGCAACAAAAATCTACATTTTACATTATATTTGTATAGTTAAATAAAAATAAGATGAGCACTGCTGTTGAAATTGCACCGGTAACCTTTACTCCGGGAGCCGTTAAAGAACTTTTTAAATTGAAGGACCAGCAAGAGATAGGCGATGATTTTGGCCTGCGTGTTGGCGTTGAAGGTGGGGGCTGTTCGGGCATGAATTATGTGCTTGGCTTTGATCAGAAAAAGGATGGCGACCAGGAATATGATATCGACGGTATAAGAGTATTTATGCACAAGGCCCATGGTTTATACCTGGCAGGTATGCAAATTGATTTTCAGGATGGCTTGAATGCCCGTGGATTTACTTTTAATAATCCTAACGCTGCCAGTACTTGTGGCTGCGGTACCTCATTTTCAGTATAACCTCCGGATTGAAGATATTATAAAAAAGGCAGCCTATGGGTTGCCTTTTTTTATTTGCTATAGTGTTTGCATGCCGGGTGAATGGTCATGTTAATTGATATGCATTTTTATTTAGTTTAACGGTTGAGTTTGCTGTAACAAAATGATGCGGTACACAGTCAAACCGCAAAGTTTTTTTATTTTTATACCATGCCGGTAAAAACCTCCTACAAAGAAAATGTCTCTATTGCATTACAGTCTATAGCCGGCAACAGGCTGCGTACCTCGCTAACTTCGTTAATTATCGCTATAGGTATTATGGCCCTGGTGGGTATTTTAACCGCTATTGAGGGGATACGGCAATTTACCAATGATGCCTTTGCCGATCTGGGTGCCAACTCGTTCACTATTCAAAACCGCGGGGAGGGGTTAAACTTTGGCAACGGTGGAAACCATAAGGCTTACCCGGCAGTTACTTATGAACAGGCCGAACGCTTTAAAAAAACATTTAAATTACCGGTTTTAACGGCCATCAATCTGGATGTTACAGGCACGGCGGTGGCCAAGTACGGTAATCAAAAAACAAACCCTAATATTTCTATTTCGGGCTCCAATGAAAATTATCTGGCTACCACCGGTAAAAAATTATCCTTTGGGCGTAACTTTTCTTCGTCCGAACTGGAGCATGGCGCCAATGTGGTGCTTATTGGAGACGAGATCAAAACAAAGCTATTTAAAAAGGAAGATCCCGTAAATAAGTCGCTTTTTATAGGGGGCAACAAATACCGTGTAGTTGGTGTAATAGCGTCAAAAGGTTCAAGCTCCTTTGGTGGAGATAAGTTTTGTATTATACCTATATTAAAAGCCAAGCAGATAGATACGGCGCGCAATGTGTCATATACTATAACTATTAAAGTGGCTACGCCCGGTGCACTTGATGCATCTATAGGTGAGGCCACCTCTTTATTCCGCAATATCAGGGGGCTCAATATCGCTAACACTACTAATTTTGATATCACCCGGAGTGATTCTGTACAGAAAGAACTTTCGAGCCAATTGCTGGGCATTACCATTGCGGGTTTTGCCATAGGTATTATTACCCTAATAGGAGCGGCCATCGGGCTCATGAATATTATGCTGGTATCGGTTACAGAGCGTACCCGTGAAATAGGTGTGCGTAAGGCTATTGGAGCAACACCCGCGGTTATACGCAAGCAGTTTTTAATTGAAGCTATTGTGATATGCCTTATAGGCGGGGCTGCAGGTATATTGTTAGGAATGGCGATAGGTAACCTGATAGCCGTTCAAATTAGCGGAACGTTTGTAGTGCCCTGGGCATGGCTGTTTTTTGCTGTGGTACTATGTACTTTTATTGGTCTGATATCAGGCTATTACCCAGCCAAAAAAGCGTCGAGGCTTGACCCGGTAGAGGCCTTGAGATATGAATAGGAATTTAGTATCAAGTATCAAGATTTCTGAATTTCTAAATAAAAAAGTCTTGATACTTGATACTAACTACTTGACACTTAAATTACAGCAGCAACGTATTTTTCAGCGGATAATCAAAAAGTAACTTCTCGATGTAAGTGGTACGCAGGGCATCCTTTAGCGCCGCGGCGTGTTTGGTATGGTGCATATCGCTCGATATAAAATCGATCAGTTCATTATCGATCAGACTTTCGGCCATTTTTTTTGATTCCCGGCCATAATACCCGGTTAGCGAAATGGTGTTTAACTGAAAGTTACAGCCCCAGGTATGCAGGTTTTTAAACTGTTCCAGATCCATGTAAGGATATCTTTCGGGGTGGGCCAAAATTGGCTTGTAACCCATGTCATTCATCTTTTGGATAACCGTTATGGCGTTTGGTGGTTTATTGATGAACGAAAATTCAAATAGGGCATAATTATCGCCCATAGTAAGAAGTTTACCCTCATCTACCCGGGTTTCAAAAGTTTCGTCGAAATAGTGTTCAGCGGCTGCTTCAACAGGTATATCAATGTTTTCCTTTACCAGCTCGGCTTTTAATATATTAAGCGCGTTATTGATGGTTTCGGGAGTATTCCTGTAAAAATCAACCATGATATGCGGAGTAGCGATCACCTTTTTTATACCCAGGTCCATCATCTTACGGATCAGGATAACAGAGTCCTGCGGTGTTTTGGCACCATCATCAATTCCTGGCAGCACATGCGAGTGCATATCTACCATGATGGAATCATAGTTAAAGTTCGTATGCCTTTTTTCCGGTTTCTTTTTAAATAACCCAAACATAATTATTCGCAGTTAATAATTATTTCCCTGACGCTCCTAAGCATAGTACCCTTATCGGTTAGCATACTGTTCACTATAATATTGCTGGTAATGACCCGAGGTGACGTTTTCCAACCATTCTTCATTAGCCAGGTACCAATCGACGGTTTTTTCCAGACCTTCTTCAAAGGTTATTCCGGGTACCCAACCTAATTCATTTTTAAGTTTAGAGGCGTCTATGGCATATCTTAGATCGTGACCGGCTCTGTCTGTTACAAAAGTGATCAGTTTAGCCGATTCCCCTTCGGGTCTGCCCAGTTTTTTATCCAGTATAGTGCATAACAACTGGATAAGGTCAATGTTCTTCCACTCGTTATGCCCGCCTATGTTATAGGTTGAGCCGGCTTTTGCCTTATGAAAAATAAGGTCGATAGCACGGGCGTGATCTTCAACCCACAGCCAGTCGCGAATGTTTTCGCCTTTGCCGTATACGGGTACAGGTTTGCTTTGTTTAATATTATTGATGGCTAAAGGTATCAGTTTTTCCGGGAAATGATACGAGCCATAATTGTTGGAGCAGTTGGATAATACAGTGTTCATTCCATAGGTATCCTGGTAGGCGCGCACAAAGTGATCTGAGCTGGCTTTTGATGCCGAATATGGTGAATGCGGATCGTAGGCTGTTGTTTCTGTAAACATACCTTCATCGCCCAGGGTACCATAAACCTCGTCGGTTGATACATGATAAAAACGGGTTTGGTCATAACGGCCTTTCCAGTTTTCGCGCGCGGCATTAAGCAGGTTAACGGTACCCACAACATTGGTCATCACAAACTCCAGCGGGCTTACAATAGAACGATCCACATGTGATTCTGCTGCCAGGTGTATCACCGCGTCGGGTTGTTCGGTGGCAAACAGTTCGTTAATAAAAGCTATATCAACAATATCTCCTTTTACAAAACGATAGTTGGGTGAATGCTCAATATCAACAAGGTTAGCCAGGTTGCCGGCATAGGTCAGTTTATCTAAATTGATAATGGTATAGTCGGGATAGTTTTTTACAAAACGACGCACTACATGTGATCCTATAAAACCTGCACCACCCGTAATAATTATTTTTTTCATCGGTAGAATGTTAATGGACACGAATTACATGAATTTTATCGAATTACACGAATCAAATCGTACCGATCAAAAATGTTCAATTAGAGAAGTTCGATAAAATTCGAGCAATTCGTGTTTGTTTTTTATAAAGGATTTTGTGATATGTATTTTTCCCATTCCCAGGCCGATAGCATCATGGTATCAACACCCAGTTCGGCTTTCCATCCCAGTTTGTTGGTTGATTTAGTTACATCACCCCAAACCTTTTCTACGTCACCCGCACGGCGCGGGCCAATCTGGTAGTTTAATTTTACACCGGTAGCGCGTTCAAAGGCGTGTATCACTTCTAATACGGTGCTGCCATTACCTGTGCCAATATTAAATACATCGTACCCGGTAAAGCTTTCCTTTTCGGCCAGTTTCAGCGCCGCCACGTGTGCCTTGGCCAGGTCAACCACATGTATATAATCACGAACACAGCTACCGTCCACGGTGTCGTAGTCGTTGCCAAATACGGTTAATTTTTCACGTTTACCGATAGCGGTTTGTGTAATAAAAGGTACCAGGTTTTGTGGTACACCAATAGGTAGTTCGCCTATAAGCCCGGTTTCATGAGCACCAACCGGGTTAAAATATCTTAGTGCTATTACTTTATAGTTACTGCCCGAGGCTATAGTATCTCTCAATATCTCTTCGGCAATTTGTTTGGTATTGCCATAAGGCGATTCCGCAGGTTTTACTGGTGCGCTTTCGGTAACGGGTAATATATCTGGCTGACCGTAAACGGTACAGCTTGATGAAAAAATGAAATTCAGTGGCTTGCCGTAATAAGCATCCAATAAGTTAATCAGGGAGTAAAAATTATTACGGTAGTATTTTAGTGGTTTTTGTACCGATTCGCCAACAGCTTTAAAAGCAGCAAAATGAATAATGCCATCAATATCGGGCTCGTTAACGGCAAGTTCTTTTACACTGTGTTCGTTGCTGAGGTCAAGCTTATGAAAAACAGGTTTGTAGCCTATTATCCGCGCTATCTGATCCAGTATTTTAGGATCTGAGTTTGACAGGTCGTCAACTATAACAGGTTCATAACCTGCATTTACCAATTCAACAACGGTATGCGAGCCTATAAAACCCAAACCGCCGGTTACTAATATCTTCATTTTAAGCAGTGTATATTAATGTTTATTATAGTACGTAAAATCCTTGTGGTTTATTTCTTTTTCGGGCAGCGATTTAAAATAATCAAGTGTGATTTTTAAACCCTCGCTGCGGGATACTTTGGGCTCCCAGCCTAAAATAGCTTTGGCCTTGGTAATATCCGGGCGTCGTTGTTTGGGGTCATCAACCGGCAATGGCAGACTGATCAATTTTTGATCAGTTCCGGTTAACCTGATGATCTCCTCGCCAAATTGTCTGATAGTGATCTCATCGGGGTTGCCAATGTTCATCGGTTGCGCGTAATCACTGTGAAGCAGGCGGTAAATACCTTCAACCAGGTCATCTACGTAACAAAACGAGCGGGTTTGTGAGCCATCGCCAAACATGGTTAATGATTCGCCCCTTAAAGCCTGACCGATAAAAGCGGGTAATACACGACCATCGTTCAGTCGCATACGTGGGCCATAGGTATTAAAGATACGTACGATGCGGGTTTCCAGTCCGTGGAAAGTATGGTAAGCCATGGTAATGGCTTCCTGGAAACGTTTAGCCTCGTCATAAACGCCGCGCGGGCCTACTGGGTTTACATTACCCCAGTATTCTTCGGGCTGCGGGTTTACATTAGGATCACCATAAACTTCGGATGTTGAAGCGATCAGCATCCGGGAGCCTTTGGCACGGGCCAGCCCCAACAGGTTATGCGTACCCAGCGAACCCACTTTTAGGGTTTGGATAGGTATTTTTAAATAATCAATAGGACTTGCCGGTGAAGCAAAGTGCAGTATGTAATGCAATTCGCCAGGAACGTGTACAAACTTGGATACATCGTGGTTGTAAAACTCAAAGTTTTCCAGTTTAAACAGGTGTTCAATGTTACGCAGGTCACCAGTGATCAGGTTATCCATGCCTATAACATGGTAATCTTCTTTGATGAACCTGTCGCACAAATGCGAACCCAGAAAGCCGGCGGCCCCGGTTATTAATATCCTTTTACGATTTGACATACTTGTTCCGTTATTACGGGTGAGTGGTTGATTGAGTGAGTAGGTGAATGGTTAAATAGAAACAGTTATAAACTTAATCAACTACTCACTCAATCAACTACTCTCCTCATATTGTAATTATTGTTATTACTTTTATGCCCGGCTAAGATAATCATTCATACTTAAATTGATGTTTTTATATAACATTGGAATCAAATTATATTACTTCGCTGTATGGCTTGTTTCGTTTTTTAACACCAAGGCTGGTTTATGGATAAACGGGCGCCGGCAACAAAAAATAGCACCATTTAATAGTAGTATCTGGTTCCATTTTGCTTCACTTGGTGAATTTGAACAGGGCCGGCCAATTTTGGAAGCTGTGCGCCAGCAATATCCCGGCAAAAGCATTGTGGTTACTTTTTTTTCGCCCTCGGGCTACGAAATCAGGAAAAACACCCCCCTTGCCAATGCGGTTTATTACCTGCCTTTGGATACAAAAAACAACGCCCGTGATTTTATTGATACCATAAAGCCGGATATGGTTGTATTTACTAAATATGAGTACTGGTATCATTATTTTAAAGAGCTTAACCGGCGCAGCATTCCATTATATATTGTCTCCGGGATATTCAGGCCGGGACAGGTGTTTTTTAGATGGTATGGCGGTTTGCACCGTAAAATGCTGAGTTTTGTAACACATTTTTTTTTGCAGGACGAAAGCTCCAAACAATTACTCAGCGAGGTTGGAATTAACAACGTAACCGTAAGCGGCGACACCCGTTTTGACCGGGTATGGGCCAACGCGCAAAATCCGAAGGAAATAGCAGGCGTAAGTGAATTTAAGAACGAAAAAAAACTTTTTATAGCAGGCAGCACCTGGCCCGAAGATGAAAAACTGCTGACCACCCTACCCGCTTTGTATCCCGACTGGAAGTTTATTTTTGCCCCGCATGAGATTGGTGAAGAAAAAATAAACAACCTCATAGGTCTGTTGCCCCCAGGCTCAACCGTAAAATACTCACAACTGGGAGATAATTCAAAATTCAAAATTCAAAACCGCGCAGCGCTCTTGAACACCACAGAAGAAGAACAACTGGTGAAAAACTCAAAAGAGGTATCGGACCTACCTTTACCCCGCACCTCGCACCCCGCTCCTGAATATCCCCCAATCCTCATCATAGATAACATTGGTATGCTGTCGTCTTTATATGCCTATGGCGATATAGCTTATATTGGCGGTGGGTTTGGTGTGGGTATCCATAATACGCTCGAAGCCGCGGCCTTCGGTTTACCCGTGATATTTGGCCCGAATTATTTAAAGTTTAACGAAGCACGGGAACTGATAGCGCTGAAAGCAGGTTTTAGTATTAGCGATGAAGCACAACTAAAAGGAATTGTAGATACTTTGATCAGCGACGAGGCATTTTACAGCACAACCAGCAAAAAGATATACAATTACGTACAGGAACATACCGGTGCCACGGAAATGATCATGAGCCATATAGATGTGCAGATGTGAGGATTATAGATGTGCGGATGCTTTTTGTCTGAACCGGAATTAACAGAATTTACGAATTAACAAAATTTGCACATTTGAAATCTGCACATTTGCACATCCGCATATCTGCACATCAAAAAATTATGGGTTTTTTACATCTGCCTGGTTTGGGTAAAGCGCATTTTCATGAATATGGTACCGGCCAGAAACCACTGCTGGCTTTTCATGGTTATGGCATGACGGGGAAACAGTTTCAGGTGTTGGAGCGCTCTATCCTACCCAAATACCACATTTACGGCTTCGATCACTTTTTTCATGGCGGCAGCAAGCTCGAAGGCTGGACAGAAGAGCAGATCACCGCGGGCATGCCCAAAAACATGGTACATACTTACATGCATGAGTGGTTTAAAATGTATGGCGAGCAACGGTTCTCGGTGATGGGCTATTCCATTGGCGCCAACCTGGCTCTGATATTATTGGAAGAATATGCTCATTTAATTGACGATGTGATATTAATGGCGCCGGATGGCTTGTCGGTATATAAAGGGTTTCATTTTTTGTTGCACAACCCGCTGGGTAAATTCATGTTCCGGAGGGTAACCAAAAGTAAATGGCTGGCCCCTTTTGTATTGAAAATCGTGAAACGGACGGGCCTGATAGACCAGAATCTGTACCAGATTGCTTATAATGAAATTGATACCGAACAAAAGCGGCTGGATACGTATTATACCTTAAATTTGATCCGTTTGCTGAAACCCGATGTGGAGAAAATAGCGGCCCGGATCAATCAGTATAAAATAAATTGCCAACTGATATTTGGTAAGGACGATAAGTTGTTCCCCAAATCGGCAGCGATGCCTTTTATTGAAAAACTGGATAATGCAGAGGTACACGAGCTGGCCTTGGGGCATTGGCTGGTTATTAAAGCATTGGATGAATATTTAGTACGATAAATTATGTTGCCATCGCGCCAGAATGATACTTTAAGCCGAATGTTTTACCGCTTTATGCGCTGGTGGATGGGGCGTAATTTTAAGGAGATCAACATACAGCCATTTGAGCCGCGCGCCGGGCATTCCATCCTATTGCTTACCAACCACTTTAGCTGGTGGGATGGTTTTTTTGCAAACTATGCCGCGTTTAATAACTTAAAGCGTCGCCTTTACATTATGATGCAGCATGATCATTTTTTAAAGCATTGGTATTTTAAATACCTGGGCGCTTTCTCTATGAAAAAAAGTTCGCGCGAAATGTTGGAGTCGCTCACCTATTCGGCCGGCTTGCTTAACAATCCGGAAAACCTGGTCACTATATTTCCGCAGGGAGCTTTATATTCTAATCATGAAACTTATATTCATGTGGAGAACGGTATTGAACGATTGATCAAACAGATCAAAGGTCCATGCCAGATAATTTACCAATGTACGTTGATAGATTATTTTGAGAGCCTGAAACCGCGGGCCTACATCCATCATTTTGACTGTGGTGTTGCGGGAGAAGTGCAGTTCGAGGAACTGAAACAACGTATTAACAATTTTCATCAGCAGGCTTTACAAAAACAGGCTAATATGGAACATTGATGGTATCAAGTAGTTAGTATCAAGTATCAAGATTTTTGATAAGATAATTTTGACACTTGTATATGAGTTATCTTTACATTTTAACTGTTGCTACAGTCTTGATACCTGATACTAACTACTTGATACTATAACAATGGTTTATCCGCAAAAAAACAAGTTGATACATTGGTTTTTTCATCATTATATCCTGCGGATAATCGGGCGTAATTTTCATGCGGTTCAGTTTGACCGGTTATCTGTACCTGGTGACAAAGCAGTTTTGCTGCTGGCCAATCATTTTAGCTGGTGGGATGGCTTTTTAATGTATTATTTAAACCATAAGCTGATAGGTAAAAAATTCCATATCATGATATTGGAAGATACCGTACGCCGGGTATCTTTTTTTAAATATATGGGCGCTTTTTCGATCAATAAAAATTCCAGGGATATCATACAAACCATAAATTACGCTGCAGAGCTGCTTCATGATCCGCAAAACCTGGTACTGATATTTCCGCAGGGGAAATTGTACTCCAATTTTGTTGACAAGGTGAATTTTGAAAAAGGAGTTTTGCGGATAATGGAGCAAGCGCAGGATAAGTTCAGGCTCGTATTTTCTGCAACATTTATTCAGTACTTAAAACACAAAAAGCCTACGGCTACCGTTTACTTAAAGGGGATAGACGAAAGTTTGGCTTGCAAAAATATAGATGAACTGGCACAGGCCTATCAGCAGCATTATGATTCAGCAAAACAACGTGAAACCGAAATAATATTATAAAGTGATCATTGCCATATCAATAACCCTCTTTTTTATTATTCTGCGTTTTACAGTAACCCTGTTTAATTTTATTTCCAACCCTAAATTGCACCGGGTGGGCAAGGCCTATCAGGATAAGGTATCCATCCTCATCCCGGCCCGTAATGAGGCTGATAATATTCTTTTGCTGCTACAATCTATCCATCAGCAGGAGTATCAAAATTATGAGGTGATCATTCTGGATGATGAATCAACCGATGATACGTATGCGGTTTGTGAGGCTTTTGCCGAAAACCATCCCCGTTTCCGGGTGATCAAGGGCGACAAATTGCCCGATGGCTGGATAGGCAAAAACTATGCCTGCCATCAACTGGCCCAGCAGGCTGCTGGTAAATACCTGCTCTTTTTGGATGCCGATGAAGAGGTAAAACCGGGGTTGATCAATAGCGCTGTACACCGCATGCATCTGCATCAGTTGGGTTTATTGAGCCTGTTTACCAATCAGCAGATGAAAACTCCCGGCGAAAGAGCCGTAGTGCCGCTCATGCATTTTATATTGTTAAACCTGTTGCCTGTACGACTCATATACCTGGTGAAAAATGCTTCGGTAGCCGCAGCCAGCGGTCAGTTTATGCTGTTTGATGCCGCCACTTACCACCAGCACCAATGGCACCAGGCTGCAAAAAATAAGGTGGTAGAGGATGTAGAGATTATGCGGCTCATTAAAGCCAATGCTTATAATGGCGAAGCTCTGTTGGCCAACGGGATGATCAGCTGCCGTATGTACAAAAGCTATAATGAAGCCATCAACGGGTTTAGTAAAAACTTCCTGGCGGCGTTTAATTATAGTATCATCGGCTTTTTAATTTATATCGTACTCATCATCGGCGGACCGATGATCGTGGCCATGACCCTGAATTTGCCCCTGTTGTTGTTTATGCTGGGACTGATAGCCCTGAGCCGCATTATGATCTCGCTGCTGTCAGATCAGAACCCGGTAAGCAACATCATCATGCATCCGGTGCAAATGTTCAATATGCTCGTCATCGCGGTTTTATCCATACAAAAATACCTCACCAAAACAACGGTATGGAAAGGGCGCAGGATTTGAAAAATCCACTAAAGGCGGCCACTACACGGCCACAGCGCGTATCTATTATCATCATTATATTATTTCATGCAGTGGGTTTAATAGGCTGTTCATTGCCGGCAACCGATGTGTTGTTTTTAAAACTGGTGCCCTGGCATTTGTTGCTCATGACCATTGTAATCGTATACAATCACCATCAATTGGAAAGTCGGTTTTTCCTTTTTGTTCTGCTGGTTTTTGCTATTGGTTTTGCGGCCGAATGGATAGGTGTGCATACGGGCCGGTTGTTTGGTAATTATACTTATGGCGAAACCCTGGGCTTTAAGCTTTTTCAAATACCCGTGATGATAGGCATAAACTGGTTTTTGCTCATCTACTCCACAGGAATATTGCTGCAACGAAGCCGCATCAAAAGCGGCATTGCCCGGATACTGGCCGGTGCTGTTATCCTGGTGTTATTGGATGTATTGATAGAGCCTATGGCCATCCATTTTGATTACTGGCATTGGACAAATAATCACATACCCCTTAAGAATTATGTTTGCTGGTTTGGTTTGAGCGCACTATTGCTTTTCTTATTTGATCAGTTTAAATTTAAGCGGCAAAGTATGGTAGCTCCTATGCTACTCATTATGCAGTTTGTGTTTTTTATGGCACTGGAGTTGCTGAACTGAAGTCCCTCCAGCACCCTAATATCATAAGTTAAGGGAGGTAAACCCCATTGGGGTTAAGCTTTGTAGAAAGCATCCGGTTTCAAGACCAGTGCCGTAGGTACTGTACTCAGGTTGCATACCTACGGCATGCTTAATACCTTCTTTTGTTTTCTACAAAGCTTTTACTCCTCCGGAGTAACTTTAAAGCAATAGCAATGCTACGCTTATCGCTGGATCAAGTTTTGTATAGGGGGATTTTAAGCAGATGATTTATGACGAAGCTTCGGTATATCGTTTTAACAAAAATCAACGAAATCACATAATCATTACCATCAACGGTTATTTTTGCTGTAAATTTGCAACATCATGGGAGAGTATCAGTTAAAGGTTACTATTGATCAGGATTCGGGCTTTTGTTTCGGGGTGGTGTATGCTATTGATATGGCCGAGGAAATACTGGCCGAGGATGGCTACCTGTATTGCCTGGGCGATATTGTGCATAACGATGAAGAAGTAGAACGCCTGAAAGCCTTAGGTTTACGTATCATTGAACACAGCGAGCTGGCCAATCTGCGAAACGAAAAAGTACTGATTCGTGCGCATGGCGAAGCTCCTGATACTTACCGCATCGCCTTAGAGAACAATATTACCCTGATAGATGCCTCCTGCCCGGTGGTTTTAAAACTGCAAAATCGCATCAAAACATCTTACGATGCCAACGAAAAGATTCTGATATTTGGTAAGCACGGTCATGCCGAGGTTATTGGCCTGGAAGGACAAACCAATAACGAGGCCATCGTTTTTCAGGATATTGCTGAACTTGATAATGTAGAACTTCCTGAAAATATTACGCTGTATACCCAAACTACCAAAAGCATGGAAAAGTTTTACGGTATCAAGGACGAGCTGATATCCCGCGGATACAATCTGAAAGCAAACGATACCATTTGCCGCCAGGTATCTAACCGGGATAAGGACCTGCCCAAATTTGCAAGCAGGTTTGATAAGATCGTTTTTGTATCGGGGCGTAAATCATCAAACGGGAAAGTATTATTTGAGGTTTGCCGCAAGCATAATCCCAATACCTACTTTATCTCATCGGCAAGCGAATTGGATAAAAGCACGTTTTCGCCGAATGATACCATTGGCATAGCCGGGGCCACATCAACCCCCATGTGGCTGATGCAGGACGTAAAAGCCGCGCTCGAACAATTTTAACAGCACGCTTTTTGCTGTTGTATAATCATCATGCCAAAAAGCCTATCAAATACAGGTTTATTTATTGCCCTGCTGGTCATTGGCTGCTGGGTCGCGAGCATTGTTTTATTGATGCGCTGGCATTTCAGCTTTGCCAATCCACTGGTTTATTTGTTGGTGCTGGTTCAAATGCACCTGTACACGGGTTTATTTATCACCGCGCATGATGCCATGCACGGCACCGTTTCTCCCAATCGCACACTGAATAACCTTACCGGCTATATCTGTACTTTTTTATACGCCTCGTTCTGGTATCCCAAACTATACACCAAGCATCACCAGCACCACAGCCATGTACATACTGCGGATGATCCGGACTATCACGAAGGTGGTTTCTGGAGCTGGTATGTGCGATTTATTCGCAATTATTTGTCGGTATGGCAAATTGTGGTGATGGCTATTGTATTCAATATTTTAAAATTGTGGATACCCCAGCCCAATCTGATCATGTTTTGGGTAGTGCCATCATTGTTAAGCACTTTGCAGCTGTTTTATTTTGGCACATATCAGCCCCACAAAGGCGAGCATGATAACCCCTATTTTGCCCGGAGCCAGCGGCGCAATCATGTAGCGGCGTTTTTGAGTTGTTATTTTTTCGGTTATCATTATGAACACCATGATGCGCCCTGGGTGCCTTGGTGGAAACTATGGCGAGCCTTGCCCGGTGCTGAGTCTAAAAAATAGTTTGTCATTCTGAACGGAGTGAAGAATCTATTAATCCACAAGCATAATTAAACAATAGATACTTCGTTCCTCAGGATGACAAACCTGCGGAACACGTACCAATCATTTATTTGTAAATTGTTCCCCCTTTAGGGGGATAGGGGGGTAATATTTTTATATTTTTGCGGCTGAAATAGTTATGGGTAAAAAAGCAGTTTTATTAGTAAATTTAGGTACGCCCGATAGCCCTTCAACGGCCGATGTACGTACTTATCTGAATGAGTTTTTGATGGATCCAAGGGTAATTGATATCAACCCTATATCGCGCACCCTGTTAGTACGCGGATTAATAGCTCCTTTCAGGGCTCCAAAATCGGCTAAATTATACCAGGCTATCTGGGATAAGGAAACCGGTTCGCCATTAATGCATTATAGTCTGTTACAGCAAAAAGCCCTGCAACAGCGCCTGGGTGATGAATACATTGTTGAACTGGCTATGCGTTACCAAAACCCTTCCATTGAATCGGCACTGAATAGGCTTAAAGCTGCTTTGGTTGATGATATACAGGTTATCGCGCTGTTTCCGCAATATGCATCGGCCAGTACCGGTTCTGTTTACGATAAGGTGATGGAACTATTGGCAGCCTGGGGCACCAAGCCTAATATCTCCTTCGTAAACTCTTTTCATGACAATGAAGGCATGATAGCCACCTTTGCCGATAACGCCCAAAAGTACCATCCCGAAAGCTATGATCACGTGTTGTTCAGCTTCCACGGTTTGCCGCAAAGGCAATTGGTTAAAGCCGATCATACCCAACAACACTGCTTAAAAGTTAATGACTGCTGCGGAACACTGACCGATGCCAATAAAAATTGCTATTCGGCACAATCGCATCATACGGCTAAATTAATTGCCGAGAAGTTGAATATCCCCCAGGATAAATATACCATTTGCTTTCAGTCGCGCCTGGGTAACGACCCATGGGTACAGCCTTACACCAGCGAAATTGTATCCAAACTGGCCAAGGAAGGTAAAAAGAGCTTACTGGTATTTTGCCCCGCTTTTGTAGCCGACTGCCTGGAAACCGTTTATGAAGTTACCACCGAATACGGCGACGAGTTTAAAGCCCTTGGCGGCGAAAAAGTTCAGCTTGTAGAGAGTTTGAATGATTCGCCTATCTGGATAGATGCTTTAGAGAAAATGGTAAGGGAAAACCATATTGCTGGCTGAACCCTAATTTCTCGGATTATAGGATTTCCTTGATTCCTTTAACCTCCAACATTCTTTGTCATGCTGAACGTAGTGAAGTATCTATTCTACGATTTGCATAGCTCGCAAACAGATCCTTCACTGCGTTCAGGATGACAAAATAAGAGTGATACTACCCCCTCAATCCCTCAATCTCTTTCAAAGTCTTTGGTAAATATTTACCCAGCAAGTGACTACCCGTATCGGTAATTAAAAAGTTATCCTCAATACGAATGCCGCTGAAATCGCGGTAGGTGTTCAGTACATCGTAGTTGATAAAATCGGCGTATTTGTTTTCGGCTTTCCAGCGATCAATTAGCTCCGGGATGATATAGATGCCCGGTTCTACGGTCAGTATATAACCAGCCTCCAGCTCGCGTCCCAGGCGTAGTGATTTTAATCCGAACACGGTTTCTTTTTTCAGCGTATCGGTATAGCCCACATATGGTTCGCCCAGATCCTCCATGTCATGTGTATCCATGCCCAGCATATGCCCCAACCCGCATTGAAAAAACATGGTATGCGCGCCGGCAGCAACAGCCTCGGCTGCATCGCCTTTCATCAGGTTCACTTGTTTTAGTCCTTCCACCAGTTTTTGACAGGCGGCAAGGTGAATATCTTTATAACGTATGCCTGGCTTTAGCAGACTGATAGCATGGTTCATCGAGTTAAGCACCACCTCGTATAGCTCTTTTTGCTTGCTGGTAAAGCTGCGGCCCACCGGGAAGGTTCGGGTAAGGTCGCCGCCGTAATGCATATCATTTTCGGCACCAATATCGCTCAGTACCATGTTGCCATCCTGCAGTATATTGCCATAATAATGAGTATGTAGTGTTTGGCCATGGGTGGTAATAATGGCCCCATAACCCAGGCGACCATTAGCTGCCAATGCTACTTCATTGGCTATGGCCACCAGTTCATACTCCTTAATGCCGGGGCGGGTGGCTTTAATAACTGCCAGCTGCATATCCACACTAATATCAACCGCTTTTTCCATTTCCTGTATCTCCAGCGGTGTCTTGATCACCCGTTGCGCAATTACTGCTTTGATGAGTTTAACCGATACATGATCCTGCACATCAGCCAGGCTTACATTGAACCAGGTAGCCAGTTTTATGCGGTTTTCGGGACGGTAAGGCGGTAAAATATGTACTTTTCTGCCGGCTATCAGCGCTTTATGTACGTAATGCAGTATCTGGTCGAGCGGTTTGGTTTGGGTAACGCCTACCAATCCCGCCATTTCGTGTACGGTAGGCAGGGTGCCTGTCCAAATAATATCGTCAATGGTTAATTCGTTACCGAAGACCACTTCCTCGCCAGTGTCGGTATCAATGATGGCGGCCAGGTTTTGCACATCCAGACCAAAGTAGTAAAGAAAAGTGCTGTCCTGACGAAAGGGGTAGCAATTGTCTTTATAATTCATGCTGCTATCCTCGTTACCTAACAACAGGATAATGCCATCCTGCCCGATAGTTTGCTTTAATATATTCCTTCTGTCGGTATAAACCTGTTTGTCAAAAAGCTGAAGTTTCATAGGTTGTTATATTGAATGGGTAAAGATAAAGGCTTTTTGCTTTATCATGCAATGAATCGACTTATGGGGACCTACACTCTTCCTTTTCCACACGTCATTGCGAGGTTACGAAGACAACCGACTGGAGGAAGCTCATTAATACCTATAAAAAACAATTAAAAAAATTAATAATCGCTATACCGTACAGGGCGAATAATGCAAGTCGTAGAACGCTCAATTGCCGCTGGGGCTGTTACTTTTGTCTTGATACAAAAGTAACCAAGACCGAGCGTAGCGAGATAATGAGTACCAATAAAAAACAAACAACAACGAATAAATCAAGTCAGCAGTGAGGCTTGTTTGCCGCACAAAGCCTTTGCCCTGCAAACCGGACAGAACCACGGGCTGCAATTATTTTGCCCGACTTCGTTCGCTCTTACCCCGCCCTTCAGCAAAAACTTGCTATGCCCCTCCAATGGCGCTTGGCCACCATTGTTCTGCCCGCTTTCGCCCGAAGCTGTTCTGCTAACGGGAAAAAGAAAAATTGATCAAAGGTTCTGTTGCGCTATAAAAAGAAATCCTACCAATCCATTAATCAGGAAAATCATGGTTCAGAAATCACTGACTCACTAATTCAATAATTAAACTGCGTTAGCAGCGGATACCGGCCGGTGACTAATGCCTGTGCAGTATGAGCGGATAGCCCGGGCCGAAGGTAACGCCCTTATTAAAGACAAGGATCAAGGCAAAAGCGAAAAATCAACTCACTAATTCAATAATTAATTAACCAATCCAATTATTTACAATTTTGGCCGAAAGCAGGCAAAGCGGAATACCCCCGCCCGGATGCACGCTGCCGCCGCAGAAATACAGATTTTTGATGGCCGACGACCGGTTGGCATGCCGTAAAAATGCCGCGAACTGGCTATTGGAGCTGGTGCCATATAACGAGCCCTGGTACGATGATGTTTTGCTTTCGATACTGCGTGGATCGAGGATACTTTCGGATAGGATCAGAGGATTTATATCCTCGCCCAGAAGGCGGCTCAGTTTGGTTATTATATTTTGGCGCGCGGTGCTGATGAGGCTTTCCCAATCCTGCCCGGTATTGGCGGGTACATTGATCATGGTAAACCAGTTTTCGCAGTCTTGCGGGGCATCATCGGGCTTGTATTTGGAGCTGATGTTAACGTATATTGTTGGATCGTGGTAAATATCTTTTTGCTGCCAGATATGATCAAATTCAGCTTTATAATCCTTACTGAAAAAGATGTTATGCAGGTTTAGCTGCGCGAATTGCCTCTTGATACCCCAGTAAAATATCAGGGCCGAGCTGCTGCGTTCCTGCCTCAATATCTTTTTAGGAAACAGGTGCGGATGTTGCTTTAGCAGTTTGTGATACGTGAACCACACATCCATGTTGGATACGATGATATCGGCGGGTATCAATTCTCCTTTTATTTTGATGGCTTTGGCAATTTGTTTTTCCAGGACGATTTCTTCAACAAGGGCGTTGTAATGAAATTTTACCCCCAGTGATTCAGCCAGTTTTACCAGGCTACTCACGATGCTATATATACCACCATGCGGGAAATAGGCCCCATAATGCTGCTCCAGGTGCGGGATCACATTCAGGGTAGCCGGGGCGGTATAAGGGTTTGATCCGTTATAGGTGGCGTAGCGGTCGTAAAATTGTGTAAGGCGTTTATCCTGAAAAAAACGTTGATTGGCGGTGTGCATAGCACGGAAGGCATCTATCTGCGGAAACCTGAAAACAGAGCGCACCGTATCCCATTGTAAATAGGTTTTTAAGCGATGTAATGATCGCTCCAGAAAAACATGATTGGTAATACTATAGATATTCGCGCTGTTTTTTAAATATTTTTTAACGGAATTAACGGGCTCTGCAGTTTGCTGACTTACCTCTGCAGCAAAACGTTCCTGATCTGCATAAGCATTCAGGCTGGTACCATCTTCATAAAAATACCGGCAAACTACATCCAGTTGTTCATAATTAAAAAAATCACGCGGGTTTTTACCGGCAAGGGCAAACAACTCATCCACATAATGTGGCATGGTGAACAGGCTGGGCCCGGCATCAAACCTAAAGCCATCTTGCTCAAACTCGGATAGCTTGCCGCCTGGATAACTATTGGCTTCGAAAACATCAACCAGGTAACCTTTTACTGCCAACCGGATGGCTGTGGCAATACCAGCGATACCGGCACCAATGATCAACGCTTTTTTTACAGGCATAGGGTAAAGATAAAAAAGCCCTCTCTATATATCCCTCTGAAGGAGGCAACTTTTATTATTGGCGTATGTCATAAAAAAGGGCAGAATCACGAATGATTCTACCCCCAGTTAGGTTATTGTACTGAATTTGTCCTGAATGATTATGGAACATGCTTCACAGCGTGCCCGGTTGACAAACTCGGCATCATAAGCCTGTATAAATACTCAACAGGATTTATCGGTTATTGTTTTCTTACGTTTGTTTAAACTTTGGCCAAGGTATAAAAGTAATATGCCTATGCTGATACCTTTTAAAAAGCCATCCAGAGCATCTGATTCGGATTTGTATATGAATTTAACAAAAAAGCTTAATGCCAGCAGGAACAATCCTAATGACAACAGATATTTTACGGGGATAAGCGATATCATGATTTATTACATTTATTATCCCAAAGTTAAATGATAAGTATTGAAATTAAAAAGGCACTCTTGTTTATCAAGGGCGCCTTTATTTATAGGGATAAAGTTAACTTATCAAGCGTCATGATGTACACCTTCGCCTATCTCCTCAATGGCCTTGCGATTAAACGCATCCAGATCGGCCGGTCGGCGACTGGTCACCAGGCCCTGATCAACCACTACTTCTTCATCAACCCAGTCGGCTCCGGCGTTTTTAAGATCGGTTTGCAACGAAGGGTAGGATGTTAACCTTCGCCCTTTGATCAACCCAGTCTCTATCAATAATTGCGGGCCATGGCATATAGCGGCTACAGGTTTACCTTCATCTAAAAATGCCGACGCAAAGGCTACCGCATCTTTATTTTGCCGTAGTTTATCCGGATTGAGCACACCGCCGGGCAATACCAGCGCGTCATAGTCATCCGGACTAACTTCGCTCAATTGCCGGTCTACATTTATCTCGATACCCCAGTTGGTTTTATCCCATGCTTTAATAGTGCCGCTTTTGGGCGATATCACATGTACGGTTGCACCGGCTGCTTCCAGTGCATGTTTAGGGCTTGTTAATTCTACCTGCTCAAATCCCTCTTCAGTCAGGATCGCTACTTTTCTGTTACTCAAACTTGCCATAATAAATATTAATTTAATTTTAAATTATAAAAATTAAGTATAATATAATTACAGGTGGAATGGCGGATGGTTTTTGTTATTTGAAAATAAAGGAGAGCTCCGCCCTATGTCCGTTAGTAGTCACAGGTAACGGCTACTTAACGCCATTTTTTATGGTTTACATGTAAACCCAGTTTATGGGATGCTATTTGATTTAATTTATTGACTATGAATACTTTGTGGTTGTATTGACCCTAAAAAGTGTAAACCATGTAAACCCACTTTTTGCCTTGTGCTGGTTAAAAATGAATACTGGTTTTAGCTCCCTCTCTTTTGGAGAGGGCTCGGGTGAAGGGCTACTTATGCCCCAGGGCGAAATTGATAAAATTGCTGGTTAGACCATAATCCTCAGTACCCTTGCGGCGGATGAAGAAGAAATCGCGGGTGATCTTCAGGCCTTCAATGGGTACTTCTACCAGGTCACCTTCGGCCAATTGGCGGATGATGGACGGGCGCGGCATAAAGCCCAGGCATTGGTCGGCCAGGAGAAAGTTTTTCAAAGCCTCGGTACCACCCAGGCGGATCTTTACCGATAGATCGGCCGGTTTGATATGCAGGGCCGAAAGCGATTTTAACACCGCATTCAATGTGCCTGAACCGCGTTCCCGTACCGCCAATGGCGTTTTTAACAATTGTTTTAGTGTAAGCGATTTACCCGCCAGCGGACTTTTAGCCGAGCATACCGGTATCACCTCATCGCTCATAAATGGCGTATAAGATACCGTGGTAAGCTTGTTATCCACCTCGATGATGCCAATATCCACCTCATGGTTAAGCAGGGCGTTCAGGATATATTCTGAATTTCGGTTCACCAGTTGCACATCCACATTGGCATACTCACGCTGAAAGCCCGAAAGTATAGAAGGCAAAATATACAGGGCGATAGTAGTACTGGCCCCCAAACGCAAATGCCCCGCCGCCTGCGACAGGTTACTGAGCACAGAAAGATCATACTCTATCTTGCGTTCAATTTCGGTAGCCTGTTGCAGGTATTCGTTGAGTTTGTTACCCGCATCGGTAAGTAAAATGCTGTTACCCTTACGCTCAAACAAGGGTACTTTATATTGATCTTCCAGCGCCTTAACGTGTTTGCTGATGGCAGGCTGTGTAATAAACAGCACCTGTGCAGCCTTACTGAAACTCAGGTTAGCAGCCACTTCCATAAACACACGGTGAGCAAAGGATATCATTTGGCTAAGTTATCATTTTAACTTCTCAAAAAAGCGTCCGTTGAATTTATAGGTGATCAGTTTATGGGTCATTTTATGATTATAGTCAACCAGTGGCGTGCGGATAGTTTGTGTAGCTTTGTCAAAATAAATGGCCGGGTATGATGGCCAGTCGGCTATGGAGCTCACATCAAAATCATAATGCAGCTGGCTGTACACCCCGGTCGGCGTTTTGATCAGTGGTGGATTACTGATGAGCTTTCCTTTATCAATAGTAAATATTTTCAGGCCCTGTCCGGCTTTTGTAGCCGAATAAACCGAATTATAGGTAGCTAAATAATAGACTTTGCCGGCAGTAGCAAAAGTGTATATTTTGGGGTACCAGAGGGACACGTATCCTTTTTTACCAATAGTATCCATTTTTAACAGCGAAACCGTTTGTCCTGCGTTTTTGTATTGCAATACGTTATAAATATCAAAGCTACCTTTAACGCCCAGTTGTGTGTTCCAGGAATAGGTACGGAAAATGCCATCGGCAGAAGTAGCTATCACCAAACGTTCTTTAATCAATGAGGTAAAAGGCTGGTTAATGGTAGCAGGATATTTGGAAGTATAATACTTAAGTTTAAACGCGAATATTTTATTTTGCTTCAACAGCGAATCCATCGCTTTCCATTCCTTTTTGTGCGCGCCGTAATAGTTTACTTTCTTCAATATCCGCAGCAGATCGCCTTCAATAGCCTGCGGACTATCCTGTGCAAACAAACGGGCTGAAGCTAAACAACAGCAGAAAACAACTATCAGCTTAATGGTTTTCATGGGAAACATTCGGCAATAAAAATAGGGATAATCAACCGATCATCCCTATTAAAAATATTATCTAAGTTAAATTATTCTACTTATGCTTCAACCGGCTGACCGATCAAATGCGCAGCTGCCAGGTACTCGGCAATTTGCACGGCGTTAGTAGCAGCACCTTTACGCAGGTTGTCTGATACTATCCAGCAGTTTAGGGTATTGTCCTGGGTTTCGTCACGGCGGATACGGCCTACAAAAACCTCATCCTTATCATGCGCATCAAGCGGCATCGGGTATTTCAGGTTGGCAGGATCGTCAACCACAACAATACCTGGCGATTTAGCCAGCAACTCACGTACTTCGGCCAGGTCAAAATCGTTAACAAACTCAATGTTAACCGACTCTGAGTGGCCACCCATAACCGGGATCCGTACAGTGGTAGCAGTAACTTTAATACTATCATCGCCCATGATCTTTTTGGTTTCCAGGATCATTTTCATTTCTTCCTTGGTATAACCATTCTCGGTGAAAACGTCAATCTGCGGAATCACGTTCAGGTCGATAGTATAAGGATAAACTTTCGGTCCGTCGATACCTTTACGTTCGTTAAATAACTGGTCGACAGCTTTTACGCCGGTACCGGTTACCGATTGGTAGGTAGAAACTACTACGCGTTTAATTTTGTATTTATCGTGCAGTGGTTTTAAAGCCACAACCATTTGTATGGTAGAGCAATTCGGATTGGCGATAATCTTATCATCAGCGGTCAATACATCGGCATTTACTTCGGGCACCACCAGTTTTTTGGTAGGATCCATGCGCCATGCCGATGAATTGTCAATAACAGTTGTACCAGCGGCCGCAAATAAAGGAGCCTGCTGTAATGAAGTGCTTCCGCCGGCCGAGAAAATCGCTACGTCCGGCTTCATCTTAATCGCATCCTCAACAGAAACCACCTTAAACTGCTTACCCTTAAAAGTAATTTCTTTACCAATACTTTTCTCTGAAGCTACGGGAATTAATTCTGTAACGGGGAAGTTGCGTTCTGCAAGAACCTGCAACATTTTGGTGCCTACTAATCCTGTAGCACCTACTACTGCGACTTTCATTTTGTTGTTATTTGTTTTTGATCTATAATGAAGCTTCCATCGGAGGTTTCATTTTGTTTAATTGTTATATATTAAAATGTTAAACTCCAAATATGCGATTTTTTTTCGAGGAATTGAACTTAATCTATCAGATTGGTAGTTTATATGATTATTGAATTATCAATTTATTGAATTATGGACTTGGTTTTCCCTTTTGTCTTGATTCTTATCTCTTGATTCTCATATCTGCAATATGGCGTTGCCTCCGGCCCGCGCTATCCGCTCATAGGGCTGCAGGCATTAGGCACGAAACCGGTATCCGCTGCTATCGCAGTTTAATTATTGAATTAGTGATTTAGTGAATTACTGAATTTTGTCTGAACCATGATTTTTCGGATTGTAGGATTACATGATTTCTTCATTATTCGATTAAACTCATTTGTCATCCTGAGGAACGAAGGATCTATTCTTAAAATGCATACCGTTTAATAGATGCTTCACTCCGTTCAGCATGACAAACATATTGTAAAAGATTCCCTTCTTTTTCCCGTCAGCAGATAAGCTTCGGGCGAAAGCGGGCAGAACAATGGTGGCTTGTGCGGCTGCGGGGCATAGCAAGTTTTTGCTGAAGCGCCGCTGGGATTGCGCGAACGAAGTAGGGCAAAATAATTGCAGCCCTGGTTCTGCCTGCTTTGCAGGGCAAAGGCCAAGTGCGGCAAAGAAGCCTCTCTGCTGAAAGCCTTTTGGTTACTTTGTGGCCACAAAGTAACTGGCCCTCCCGCGGCCAAGAGTGGGTCTTGAACTATTCAAAACCACAATTCATTCCAATAATGATCTTAATCAACTCCCCGGCCAGGAGCGGCTCCCGAACTATTCAAAACCACAAATTAACCACTCACATAATCTAACCTAATCAACTACTCTCCTAACAAGAAATTTTTACCTTTGCCTAAACTCAAAAATACATGAGCGAAAAGATTTTAGTGATAGGAGCCAACGGCCAGATAGGGACAGAACTGGTTGTTGCTTTACGAAAGATACACGGCGCCGAAAGCGTTATAGCATCCGATATCAATGATCCGGGTTATGCCATACGCCACAGCGGCCCATATGAGCTGGTGAACGTGCTGGATAAGGACAATCTGCACCACATATTTGATAAACACCGCCCTACACAGGTTTACCTGCTGGCAGCTATACTCTCGGCCGTAGGTGAACAAAAACCAAAATTGGCCTGGGACTTGAACATGACCGGCCTCATCCACATACTTGATTTTGCCGTGGAGTTTAAAACCGCCAAAGTTTTTTGGCCAAGCTCTATAGCGGTATTCGGGCCAAATTCGCCGCAGTTCCATACGCCGCAATATTGTGTAATGGATCCTAACACCGTTTACGGCTTCAGCAAACTGGCCGGCGAACGCTGGTGCGAATATTACTTTACCAAATACGGGCTCGATGTGCGCAGTATCCGCTATCCCGGCCTCATTGGCTGGCGGGCCAATCCGGGCGGCGGCACCACCGATTATGCCGTGCATATATTTCACGAGGCACTAAAAAAAGGAAAGTATACCAGCTTTCTATCGGCTGATACCGCTTTGCCGATGATGTATATGGATGATGCCATCAGGGCCACCATATCCTTAATGGATGCCCCGGCCGAGCAGCTCACCATCCGCTCATCCTACAACCTGGCGGGTATCAGTTTTACCCCGACTCAACTGGTCGAGGAGATCAAAAAACAGATCCCGGATTTTGAGATCAGCTATGCCGAAAACGATCCGCGGCAGGCCATTGCCGATAGCTGGCCAAAATCAATTGATGATAGTTATGCCGAAAGAGACTGGGGCTGGAAACTGGAATATGATTTGGCAGCCATGGCCAATGATATGTTAACTAATTTAAAAAACACCCTATAAGCTAAAGGCCGAAAGCGTAAAGCAAAAAGCTAAGGGTTTGAAACTTATATAAAACAAATATTATATTTAACCACTTTACCCCAATTGGGTAAGCAGTTATAAATACTCAGGTTGATCTATGAACCATCAACCATGAACAATGAACTAAAAACATGGGAAGAGCATTTGAATTCCGCAAAGAAAGAAAATTTAAACGCTGGGCCAAAATGGCCGTGCAGTTTACACGTTTAGGCAAAGAGATTGTGATGGCCGTGAAAGCCGGTGGTGGTGATGTTACGACCAACTCGCGCCTGCGCACCGCGGTACAAAATGCCAAAGCGGTAAACATGCCAAAAGATCGTGTGGAGGCTGCTATAAAAAGAGCCGTGAGCCGCGACGAAAAAGACTACGAAGAAATTGTATACGAAGGTTATGCACCACACGGAGTAGCCGTATTGGTGGAAACCGCTACCGATAACACCAACCGTACGGTAGCCAACGTACGCAGCTATTTTACCAAAACCGGTGGTTCGTTAGGTAAAACCGGTTCATTGGATTTTATTTTTACCCGCAAATCGGTATTTACTTTTGAGCCGGGCGACCGCGACCTGGAAGAGCTGGAATTTGAATTGATTGATGCCGGTTTGGAAGAGCTTTTTGTGGAGGCCGATGAAGAAGGTAAAGACATTGGTGTGATCCATACCGCGTTTGAGGATTTTGGTAAAATGCAAAAAGCATTGGAGGAACTGGGTATCGAACCAAAATCGGCAAAACTGGAGCGCGTGCCGCAATCATTCCACGAAGTTACCGAAGAGCAGGTGGCCGATATCATGAAACTGATAGATAAACTGGAAGAGGACGACGACGTACAGGCGGTTTATCACAATATGGCGGAGTAAGCCCCACCCAACCCTCTCCTAAAGGGAGAGGGCTTTAAAATAAAAAATATGTCATTGCGAGGAGGGGCGACGAAGCAATCGCGAACCAAGCGAAGCCGACGTCTTTTTGACTTTTGAATTTTAACTTTTTAATTAAAAAATGCCTCTATTCAGTTCACGTAAGGAAGAAAAAAAGGTAAAAGTAACTTTTGCCAACGGCTTGCTTTTTGTCGAAAAACCGGATGGCAAGCAACAGGCGTTTCCGCTGGAATGGTTCCCGAAACTGATGAACGCTACCGACGAGGAGCGGGATGACTGGAAACAAATCGATAAAGGCATCCACTTTAATCAACTTGATCTGGACGTGAATTTTTAAAATAGAAGCAAGAGATAAGAGTCAGGAATCAAGACGAACTCCATATTTATCTTGATTCCTGATTCTTGTTTCTAATAGTCTGAAAAGAATATGACTTTCGAAGAGTTTTTTAAAAAAAAGAAGATCGATCTGGTGGCCCTTGAACAGGGTGAGCGGTCGCTGTTTTCTGAATTTAAAACGCACTTTGAGCAAATGGGCGAAAAAAGTTTCGACCATACCAAAAAATACTGGTTCAATAAACTCAGGCGACAGTTCCCGGCCGCACCAGAAATAAAAACAGAAAAGGTAAGGATAGAGAACCCTCTGGCTGAGCAAACCATTACCGAAAGCCTTACAGAGCAAGCGGCGCCATCACCTAAACTGGGGTTCGCGCCCAAATTCAGGGCTGGTGGAATTGCCAAACCTACAGAAGAAAAGCCGGAAACCCAAGCAGACGAAACTACACCTGCTGCTGATCAAACCACTGTCAAGCCGGCATTTAAACCCCGCTTTAATCCAGGCATGGTAAAGCCAAAGCCAGAAGAGGGGGCGACAGAGCCAGAGAAAGAGCCCGAATCCAAAGAAGAAAATATTACATTAGCAGCCGACGCTCCAAAGCCGACATTTAAACCACGTTTTAATGCCGCTATGGTGAAACCCAAGCCTGCGGATGAAACTACCGCAGAGCCGCAAGAAAAGCCCGAAGCGAAAGAAGAAAATACTACACCACCAGCTGATGCTCCCAAACCGGCATTTAAACCCCGCTTTAATGCCGCTATGATGAAGCCGAAACCAACTGAGGAAACGCCTGAATCACCAAAAGAGCCCGAAGCGAAAGAGGAAAATACTGCGCCACTTGCCGACACTCCGGCAAAGCCAGCCTTTAAGCCTCGGTTTAACGCGGCCATGATGAAGCCAAAACCTGCTGAAAGCGAGCCTGCGGCAGAAGAATCGCAGGAAGTAAAACCGGAGATAAAAGAAGAGCCTGCAACACCTGCCGAGCCCGCTACTCCCAAATTAGGTTTTAAACCGAGGTTTAACCCAGGTATGGGAAAACCAAAACCTGCGGAAGCAGAAACGGCACCAGAAGAAAAGCCGGAAGATAAAATGGATACTCCTCCACCTGCGGAAGAACCTGCTCCCAAACTTGGGTTTAAGCCCAGGTTTAATGTAAAAAAAACGCCGCCGAAGCCAACTGAAGAATAACTGATAGTATGTTTTCTCCACGCGTCATTGCGATTGCATAGTGTGGATAACCGACCGTAGGGAGCTCATTAATACCTTGAAAAAACAATTAACAATATTAATAATCCCCTACTTTACAGAGGCTCCCTGCTAATCGGGGATTGCCACGTCGTTCCTCCTCGCAATGACGCGTGGAGAGATTGTTAGCTTCTATTTACTATGCGAAAACAGCCAGCTAAACAGATCCGGCTCCTTAAAGGCATAATCCCAGCTGTTATGGTCAACGCCTGGGTAAAGGGTAAACTTAGGGTTACCACCGGCTTCCTTAATAGCAGCTACCATCACTTCGGAGTGATCGGCCGGAACAACACTGTCCTTACTGCCATGGAAGATCCACAGCGGTACCTTTTTGGCGTATTTTTTAGCGTTCAGCGTATTGTCGCCACCGCAGATGGCAAAGGCCGCGGCAAATATCTTGGGTTCGCGGCCAATAATTTCAAATGTGCCCATGCCGCCCATGCTCAGACCGCCTACATATACGCGGTGTTTATCAACAAAAGGTTTATCCAAAAACTGGTCGACCAGCCCCATGAGTAAGTGCATAGCTATAGTGGGTTGTTCATTTACCTGGAATACGAATTTGCGTTTTTGTGTAGCAGGATCGGTTTCCTGCTGTACGTTTGACCAGTAGCTGTTGGCCGGGCACTGCGGGAAAACTATAATGGCTTCATATTTTTCGCGCACACTGTCCTGCAACAGGCGCGATGGGCCATATTTTAATTGCGACTCATTATTATTACCACGTTCACCCGCACCGTGCAGTACAAATAACAGCGGATATTTTTTGTTAGGGTCGAAATGTTTGGGGAACAGTAAGCGGTAAGGTAAAGTATCGCCTTTTAAGGCGTAGCTGCCGCGGTCAAAAGAAGATAGATTTTGGGAACGGGCCGAAAAAGAAAATGCTAAGAGTAAACTTAGCATTCCCAGTATAAATTTTTTGTGGATCATGGGCTATGTTTAAGATCTGTTTAATTCAATAGTTGTTAAACAAATTTAATACCTTTTGATCTACATTTTTTTAATATTTTTTATTACTTCATCACTCATGTCATTTCGAACGAGGTACGAGGAGAAATCTTATACGTTGAGTGTAGCGAAAAATCTTATAAGATATGCAAGGTGAATCTCGCAGGATGTATAAGATTTCTCCCTCCAGTCGAAATGACAATCGGTTTTTACTTTTTATTTTTTCGCTATCGCCGGGCTTTCAAAACCCAGTTTGGTAAGGCCATGCTGTACTTCGGGGCAGCTCATGAATAGTTTCCAGAGCAGGCCGGTACGGTAGTTTTCGATCATCACGATGATCGGTCCCTGGTCAATGGCCAGGTATGATTTGGCGTACCAGTTATGCGATTCGCTAAAGGCATCTACAAAACCGTACTCGCCCCAGATCTTATCGCCCAGGTCATAATAAAAATGGCGCAGGGCTTTCATAGAGTACTCTGGCGTATACGGAAATGCCGACAGCGCCGCCGTTGGTGTGATCACCCCCAGGTCGTTTGTAGGCGAATGGGCATTGTATCCCTCGAAATTATCGCTGGCGGTAAGTCCCCAGCAGTTTTCGCCATAGCCTTTAAATTTTTTGGGATTATCTACACAATAAGCGTGATTAATGAGGGTGTGGTTTTTGTTCTGCTCCCAGTAATCGGCATAGTTATCTTTTAACCCTTTTGGGTTTAAGCCCAGGAAGGAGTATTGTGAAAAGAAAAGCGGACCGCCGTAATCAAAACCTAAAGGCAGTTTAAAGCCATAAAATGTTTTACCATTCTTAAAAAAGTCGCTCTGGGCCCATCCTCTGTGGTATACATCGGCACTTACGGGGTAGCGCTGTGCCGAGGCGGCCAGTACGTAGGTGATCAGGCATTCGTTAAAACCATGTATCGGGAAGTTCATGGCCCATCCGTTATTGGGGCTCCAGTGCCAGTACAGGGCGTCGCGGCCATCTCGGGTGTACCAGTCCCATTCCATTTCACTCCACATCCAGCCAATCACGTCGCGGATGCGTTGCTCCTGCGGGGTATTGGCTGTAAAGTATTGACGGGCGCAAAGCAAGCCCTGGAAAAGATAAGCCGACTCCACAATGTCGCCGCCATCATCCTTACGGCCGAAGGGAATCACCTTACCGGTTTCGCCATTGAGCCAGTGCGGAAAAGCACCATGGAAGGAGTTGGCTTTATATAAAAAGTTTACAATTTTAACCATGCGGTTAACCGCCTGCTCATGCGTTATCCATTTGCGGCTATCGGCTACGATGATAGACATGATGCCAAAACCCGATCCGCCGGTGGTTACCACCTCGTTGCCATAGTCAAAAGAAGTATTGCTGCGCTCGCGGGCCAGGCCGCTCACCGGGTGACCAAAATCCCAGAAATAACGGAAGGTTTGGCGCTGCACCACATCCAGCAGGGCATTATCGCTCAGGTTTTTGATAATGCCAACGGGTTTAATGGTATCGGTGCTGGCTATTGCCGGTTTTTGCGCCAGACAGTATATGGCCAGGCATAATAAAAAAGGGGTTAACAGTATTTTTTTCATGTAGATTGTATATGCGGTTTGCTTACTGACAAAACCCGGAGAGGGTTAAAATGGCTGCCTGCCCATGAACAGACAGCCGGTAAATAAACCAATCGAACTAATTAATATCCTGGATTTTGTGTTAAGGCGCCACCGCTCAGGTCAATTTCTGTTTGCGGGATGGGCCACACTTCGTTTTTGCCGGCTTTCCATCCGCGTGCGCCAAAAACAGCGGTACCACGGCCCTGGCGTATCACGTCAAAGTAACGCTCAAACTCCATGGCAAATTCAAAACGGCGTTCGTTATAAATAGCGGTACGCAAAGCCGCCTGGTCTGTTGTAACTACATTGGGTAGTACACCCGCGTTTACACCACGTGCACGTGTACGTACCTGGTTAAGCGGGCCAAGCGCCGCGCCTGAATTGCCCAGCTCGTTATTGGCTTCGGCATTCATGAGCAATATATCGGCATAACGCAGAACGATCTTGTTTTGCTGACAACCTTCGTTAAAGCCCGATACATAAAGCGCGAATGGCACGTATGATTTCTGGTTGTACATAGGATTGTCACCGGTTGCCGGGATTTTATCACCTTCGGGCGTGGTTTCGCCCCTGAATATGATGGTTGCATCACGGCGTGGGTCGCCGGTTTCATAAGCCGCAGCCAATTCCGGACTTGGTACGTTAAAACCCCAGCCACCACCGGTTACACCACGCACACCCTGTACCTGTGAGTATTGGGAGTTTGAGGCGGCAGGGTTGTTCGGTATCAGAGCACACTGGATCTCAAAAATAGACTCCTGGTTGTTTTTGTGCGTTGTTCTGAACATTTGCTCATAATCAGGATATAATGAATAGCCCATGCCCATCACCGCGGTAGTGTAAGTAGCCACATCGCTCCATTTTTTGAGGTACATAGCCACTTTAGCGTGCAGGGTTAAAGCAGCGCCTTTAGTTACGTGCCCGATATCGGCAGCAGCGTAGCTTTGCGGTAATACGGTGGTTGCCTCGGTCAGGTCTTTCTCTATCTGTGCCCATACCTGGTCTTTAGGTGTGCGCGGCAGGTTATATTCCGATGCATCTTTGGGCAGGGTTATGCGCAATGGCACATCGCCAAAAGCCCTCACCAGTCTGAAATATTCATAGGCCCGTATAAATTTAGCTTCGGCCAGGTAACGGGCTTTCAGAGCCTCGTCCATGCTGATGCCAGGTACATTGGTGAGTATCTGGTTGGCAAAATTGATGGTTTGATACTGTCCTTTCCAGAAACCGCCTAACTGGGCATCACCCGCAGTAATGGTAAAGTTATGGTAATCATTAAAAAAGGTAGCGTCGCTGGCGGTACTGCCTTTTTCTACATCATCAGATCCCATGCTTTCAACAGCGATAGGGGCAAACGCGATGTTGTTCCACTCGTGCAGGTTGGCGTACATGGCGTTCACGGCCTTGGTAGCATCGTCCTGTGTTTTAAAAAACTGCGTGGCTGCTGTATTTTGAGCCGGGTTAACATCTAAAAAGCTTTTTTTACAGCTTTGAAAGGATATAGTGGATGCAATAAGACCTAAAACCAAGGCTTTACGCACGAATAAATTTTTACTGTTCTTCATCTTTATATTGATTAAAAAGTAACGCTAACGCCAAAATTATAGATCGCATACAATGGGTAAACGCTGGTATCAATGCCGCGACCGGTAACAATGCCGCCATCACCCACCGTTCCGCCAATCTCGGGCGAGAAGCCTTTATAGCCAAAAATGTTGATTGGGTTTTGAGCGTTTGCAAATACCCTTATTTTTGATATTTTCCATTTGCTGAGCAAACTGGCCGGTAAAGTATAACCTAACTGCGCGTTCCGTACCCTGAAATATGCCCCGCTTTCTACATAAAATGAATTTGGTGCCGCGTTGGAGTTTTTGCCAATATTAACAGAAGGGTAAGTGGTTGAAGTGCCTGCGCCATGCCAGCGGTGGTCATAAAAATCCTGCGTGAAGTTCTCGTTACCAAAGCGGTAGGCCAAATTGGCGTTGTACACGCTTACACCTGTTACACCCTGGAAATCAATAGCCAGATCGAAGTTTTTATAGGTGAAGGAGGTATTGATGCCATAGTTGTATTTAGGCAGCGGGCTACCCAGTGCTACACGGTCGCGGCTGTCAATAATACCATCGTTGTTGGTATCCTGGTAAATAAAATCGCCTCCTTTTGCCCCTGGTTGTTTTACACCGGTTGATGGTTGATCTTGTTGAAAAATTCCGGTTACTTTATAGCCATAAAACTGCCCTATAGGCTGACCAACAACCGTACGTGTTGCAAATGCACCGTTGGCAATACCGGCACCGCCATCATAAATCGGGTTGTTTCCGGTTATTACGTTAAGTACTTTGTTGGTGTTGATACCCAGATTGGCGCTGATGCTGTAGGAGAAGTCTTTTGATGCCTGATCTTTCCAGCTTACTAAAAATTCAAAGCCCCGGTTACGGATGCTGGCCTGGTTACCAATGATAGAGCTGTTGTTGGTGCCCAAAGAGCCTGCTACCGGTATAGCAAAGATTGCATCCTGTGTTTCGCGGTTGTAATAATCGGCCTCAAAGGTTAGTTTGTTGGAGAACAGACCGCCTTCTATACCAAAATCAGCTGATACCGTTTTTTCCCATACGATAGATGGCGGTACAATACTGTTGATGCTTGCACCGGGATAAACCACTGATGGATTACCGAATATGGCTGTCAGGTACGGGTCTGTTGCTATCACCTGAACAGTTGGATTAATAGGTACTACAGAGTTACCTACCTTACCCCAGCTTCCGCGCAGTTTCAAATTGCTGAATACCTGCTGATCTTTCATGAAATCCTCGTTGGTAACCACCCAGCCGGCACCTACCGAAGGGAAGTAACCATAGGTATGGGCACCATAAAATTGCGATGCGCCGTCTCGACGGATAGAAGCATTTAACAAATATTTGTCTTTGTAGGAGTAATTAACACGTGCAAACTGTGATAACGCACGAGAACGGATCTGCCTGCCCGGGGTTGCCAGGTAATTTACCTTGGCCGTATCCGGGAATGATGTTTGCAGGTTGCCTTTTGAAGAAAAGGGCACATTATCGGCCTGGGCATCGTTTTGCCTGGTTACATTTTCAAGGGCGCTGTAGCCTAACAGAGCGGTTAACTTATGGTCGTTGTTGATTTTAAGATCATAAGTTAAGGTGTTTTCCCATATCCAGTTACGCACATCGGTATGGTCAACATTCAAATTAGTTTTATTGCTGAACTGTTTAACGGTTGCCTGATATAACGGTACGAATGTTCTTACTTCGGCCTGACTTACATCACCGCCAAAGCTTGATCTGAATTTCAGGTTTTTCAAGATCGAAACCTCACCATATACATTATAGGTAACGCGTTTGTTTTTGGAGCGCTGGTTGTAAAAATCGATGGTTGCCTGCGGGTTGTAGTTATTACCATCGCCTGTGCCATAATCATTCGGATCGCCATAGCCGCCATTAGCCTTGCGTACCGGCAGAGTTGGCGCTGCACCAAACAGCTGACCAAAAATAGTGGTAGGCACATCTCTTGAAGTGCTGGACAGGCCACTGGCGGTATAACCCAGTTTTACCGCTTTACCCAATTTAAAATCATTCGACAGGTGCAGAGTATAACGTTTGTAATTATTGGTTTGTACCAAGCCGTCCTGATCAAGGTACCCGAAAGAATAGTTGTAAGTGTACTTGTCGGTACCACCGCTCACAGATACTTCATGATTGGTGATAAAAGCTTTACGCAGGATCTGTTTATACCAGTCGGTTCCGGTTCCAAAGCTGGCCGGATCGCTGAATATAGGAGGATTTGGAGTACCATCCGATTTGGGGTTTAGCGCAACAAGTTCATTTACTGCGGTAGCATATTCGGTGCCATTGGCCATTTTTACCTGGTTGGTAACGGCCTGTACACCTACATAGCCATTATAATTGATAACCGGAGCGCCTTTTGCGCCACGTTTGGTGCTGATCAACACAACGCCGTTGGCAGCCCTGATGCCATAAATAGCTGTACTTGAAGCGTCTTTAAGGATGCTGAAGCTTTCGATATCCTGTGGATTCAAAAAGCTGATATCATCGTACCACACGCCATCAACCACAAAAAGAGGTTTGGTATTACCATAAATAGTACCCAAACCACGAATGGTAATATCCGGTGATTTGCCGGGAGTACCATTGTTGGTGATCTGTACGCCCGCAACCTTACCTTGTAAACCGCTCACCGCGTTTGGCGATGCCTGTTTAGCTACATCTGCACCTTTAACACTGGTGATGGAGCCGGTAACATCAAGCTTGCGCTGCGTACCATAACCTATAACTACTATTTGCTGCAGTTCGTTGGTTTGGGGTAACAGTGTAATATTGATACTGGTTTGGCCATTAACAGGGGTTTCCTGTGTGGCATATCCCAAATAGGTAAATCGTAATGTTGCATTGGCTGGTGCGTTAATGGAAAACGCGCCATTAACATCTGTTTGGGTTCCTGTTGTTGTTCCTTTTACCGAAACGGTTACACCTATCAAGGCCTGACCGGTATTGTCGATTATTTTTCCTTTTACTGCAACGTTTTGTGCAAACGCTGCGTCATATGAAAACAAGAACAATAACATTAACCCCGAAATAGTAAAAAATCTCTTCATAGTGGTTAATAATAAAATGATAGAATAGAATAATTGGTTTATTAGTTCTACAAAACTCAGGAGATATTACCCGTTTATCAAAAAAA
The DNA here is from genome assembly GCF_052045695.1 of Mucilaginibacter sp. 22184. Taxonomy (NCBI): domain Bacteria; kingdom Pseudomonadati; phylum Bacteroidota; class Sphingobacteriia; order Sphingobacteriales; family Sphingobacteriaceae; genus Mucilaginibacter; species Mucilaginibacter sp. 22184. Next base: position 176,919 of record NZ_JBQEPI010000001.1, on the reverse strand, counting down.
TTAACTCAACATTAATACATCATGAATAAAACACTTTCTCAAGTGAAGCTGTTTTTGTTTATAACAATCTGATTGTTAAATTATTAACAACTGTGGATTGATTGTGTGTGTACTACAACATTAAACGCTGTCTGTTAAACATTTATAAACACTTTGAGAGGTAATGATGTAGTGTTATAGCTCGATCAGAAACTCTGTGAGGTTTTTATCATGCTCCAGATTGAGCTTTTTACGCAGCCGGTAACGCCTTATCTCGACACCGCGCAGAGAGATATTCAGGAGTGATGCCATTTCTTTACTGCTCATGTTCATGCGCAAGTAAGCGCATAATTTAAGGTCATTCGGCACCAGGTCCGGGTGGCCGGACTTGAGTTTTTTGAAAAAGTTTTCATGCGCCTCGTTAAAACTTTTCTCAAATATGTTCCAGTCGCGCTCATCATTCATGCCCTCGTCAATTACTTTTTGGATGCGTCGTAACTGATCGTCGGCCAGTTTTTTGCCAGAATTATCTTTAAGGTGTGCTATTTCTTCGCTGATCTTTTGCAGCAGCTCATTTTTATAAACCAGGTTCATGGCCGAGTTGGCCAGCTCGCGGCTTTTACCGGCAAGGTCGGCCTGCAGCTGTTCATTTTTAATATTGATGATATGCTGTTCGTTGGCAATAGCCTCCTGTTTTAAAAATTCTTCTTTCTCTTTTTGCAGTTTCTCCTGTATATGCAGCTGGTGGCGTTTTAATTTGAGGCGGTAATAATATCTTATGAGGTAATAGGCCAAAATGAGCAGCAGCACATAAAAAACGATAGCCAGTTTGCTGGCATACCAGGGAGCAAGCACCGTAAAGGTTAGTGTAGTAATGGCCGATATATTTTGATCATTGATTTTGGCCCTCACTTTAAAATGATAAGTACCCTGGTTAAGATTGGTAAATTCTTTCTGGCTTTGCGACGTCCAGTCAGACCATTGCCGGGAGTATCCCTCCAGGTAATATTGAAACTTCACCTTGGCCTGTTTGTAATAAGGTAATGAATAGGCGATACGGATATTGTTTTGCGCGTAAGGGATCTCGATAGTGTTATTGGGGCTGTTCATATCGCTGATCACGTAAACCTTATCGGTTACATTTTCAATGCGGCGTATCAGCACCGGTGGAATTTTTACCGAGCTGGGCAACAGCGCGTCGCCATCGTTCAGGATCACAAAGCCATCGTCGATACTGATGAGGTAAGTTAAATTATTGATACGGTTAATGGTTTCATAATGCTGCACCATTTGCCCGTTAAGTACCGTGAATCTGTTGGTATCGATACTGGTTTTGCCGGGTACCGAAAAGTCGGCCAGCGCTACGCGCCCGTGATTGATAAACCAATACCGTTTACCCAGCGCTTTGATGATCTTACCCGATGATGCGAATGTGCCCAATTTTTTATTGAGCTGGGTGTATTTAAAAAAGCGGTCGGTGATATCGTCATAAATATAAAAACCAGAGTCGGACGAGAATACCACGTGGTTGTCCAGGTCAAACACATTAACGTTATAGCTGCCGGGCAGGCCGTATTTGCGGTCGTAATATACGCTGGAGGTTACCTTTTTTAGATCGCTGCTCAGCGTGAGTTTATAAATGCCCTTATAGGCATGGCTCACCCATATTTGCCCTTTGCTGTCCTGTTCAATAAAGCGCGAGGGCTCACCAAAATTCTCTACCTTATGACTAAATACCCAGTTACCGGCCGCGTCTTTTTTATACACCGCCAGGCCGTTGTAAATGCCTTGTATCAGCAGGTTGTTGTTAAGCTTTTTGATGGTCCAGCCCCCGGTCATTGTCGAGATTTTGGTAATGGTATTACCATTTACCTGGTAGGTGCCATTATTATGGCCGCAAAGCAGCCGCCCATCCTGTAAGGAAAGGTCCCAAACCTGCCCCTGTGAGCCCGGTATCAGCTTAAAATCAAATGATTGAAAAAGCTGGTTGTTATCGGCTATCCAGTCGCTGTAAAAAAGGCCCTGGTTGGTGCCCAGATATATTTTGTTGTTAAAAATAATACTGGCATAAACCGTTCCGAACCTGCCGGTTTTATCAAAGTAAAAATATAGCGGCGAGTTTACTTCAATACGGTCTATACCGTTATCAAGCCCCGCCCACAGGTTTTGTTCGCTATCGGTATATAAACTTAAAACGGTATTATTTTGCAGGCCGCTGGCTTTATTGATGTGCTGTACTACATGCCCGGCGGTATCAACAATTACAATACCGTTGAGGATGGTGCCATAAGCAAAATATTTACCCGGGATAATGGCCCCGTTATTGAGCTGATAGGTTTTTAAAAAGTCGTTTGCCTGGTTGGCCCAGGGGGTTATATGGATGCCGTCATAAATAAACAAACCATTTTGCGCGGTACCTATAATATATTTATTGTTCTGGAACGGGAGGATCGACAACACCCCGCTGGTGCCCAAAATATTGCTGCCCTGCACATACTCAAGCCGGTTGCCCTTCAACTCAAACAAACCCGCCGATACCTGCTCTACAAAAAAGCGTTTACCTGCCTGCAACAGGAACAGGTAGGGTTTGGATGCTTTAACAACAGTAATACTGCCTTTGGCATAAATAAATATGGCGCCGAACGATTGAAACAGCACCCTGTCGCCATCGATGTATATTTTCCAGATCTCCTCGTTAATGGGCCGGTATTTTGAGGGCACGAGACTGATCAGTGAGGTATATTTTAAGAAGCCCTTATTATCATCCTGCCAATAGCCAAATTCGCCAAAGGCGCCGGTATATATTTTGCCTTTGCCATCGGCCAGAACGGAGCGTACAACCAGATCATTAGGCATGTGGTGCTGCTGCCAGTATTTGCCATCGAAACTTAGGAGGCCCTCGGCATTGCCAAAGTACATAATACCCTGCTCGTCGCGCGTGACTGACCAGTTTTGATTGCCCGACTGGTATATGTTTTTGGTATAATTTTGCACATAAGGTACACCTATGCTCTTGATATCAACCGCGCCGGAATAAAAAATTGTAGTAAAAAACAGGTATAAACCAATCCAAATAGCTTTACGCATAGTGCTTTATAACAGATACCCAAATGTGATCAGTTGTACGAAAATACAGTTTGAGCGCCGGATAAAAAACAATAGCCGCTATATAATTGTAATTACAACAAGCATAAAATGGCTATTGCAGATACTAAGCTATTTGCTTAGCTTGCATTTAAACAAAGATAAACTATCAAACATGAAGAAACTATTTACCATGCTGATGCTCGCTGTAATGAGCTTTGGCGCCGTTAGCAGCTACGCGTTACCACAAACCAAAAAAGACGGTACTGCCGATAAAAGATACAAAGCCAACAAAGTAAAATTAAAGAAAGACGGAACGCCCGATAAGCGCTATAAAGCCGCCAAACCGGCAGCGGCCCCGGCTAAGAAAAAAGCTTAATAAACAAAGAACCCCGGTGATGCTCACCGGGGTTCTTTGTTTGGTGGATTCTGTCCATCTTACACGTCATTGCGAGCGCAGCGTGGCAATCCCCGACTTACAGAGACGCTCTGCCTATCGGGGATTGCCACGTCGTTCCTCCTCGCAATGACGTGTAGATAAAAAGCGAGGCAAAAACCGGGGGAGTCTATTCGCCAGCCAACTGTATCTTTCCTTTTTTCTGCACGTTTACAGGCTGCGGTACTTTTACATAATAGCCTGTACCATCATACTCCCTTTTGCGGGGATGGCTTTGGCAGGCATCGCTGCAGCAGCCTTCTAATTTGGTGCCGCATTCATCGCATTGGGTAAAATGCTCATTGCATTCGGGGTTGGCGCAGTTGATCATTTTGGGCGTAACCTTGCCACAATTGCGGCAGGTAGATATCACTACAGGGTTCACGCTGTTTACATCAACAGAAAGGCGGTTATCAAAAACATAACATTTGCCTTCAAAATCCTCGCCACCGGCTTCCTTACCGTATTTGATGATACCGCCGTGCAGCTGGTAAACATCCTTAAAACCTTCGTGCAGCAGCAGGGCCGATGCTTTTTCGCATTTAATGCCGCCGGTGCAATAGGTTAATATCTTTTTATCCTTGTATTGGGCCAGCTGATTGATCATCTCCGGGAAATCTCTGAAATTTTCGATATCCAGCGTTACCGCGTTTTTGAATTTTCCTAAGGAATGCTCATAGTTCGAGCGTACGTCAAGCACTACCACATCGTCGCGGTCCTTCATCGCCAAAAAATCTTTGGGTTCCAGGTGTTTGCCGGTTTGCTGCTGCGGGTTGATCACATTCGGATCGCGTAGGCCCGAGTGTACGATCTCGGATTTATACCGCACGTGCATTTTTACAAAGGAGGGGGTGTCCACCACATCCACCTTAAAATCGATACCGGCAAAACGCGGGTCGGCATGTACGGTATCCATATAGGTTTTGCAAGCTTCTGTAGTGCCCGAAACGGTGCCGTTAAGTCCCTCGGCTGCTACAATAATGCGACCGGTTAATCCTAAACTTTTACAAAATTTTAAATGATCGGCAGCAAATTGCTCCGCATCAGCTATTGTTGAATAACAATAGTACAGTAGTGTATTATATTGTGCCATAATCCATTGATACCGCTGCAAACGGTGTTAAATGAGGCGCAAAGATAATAATTTGTTGATTAAGTTAAGCGGTTGATTGAGTTGATTAATTAATTAGGTGCTTTTTATATAACCACTCACTTAATCAACCCAATCAACCATTCACCAAACCCCTACCTTATACCATAAAATATCCTGAAGCCCTGTATATATTTCTGGTTACCGGCGTAGGATATACCATAGTCAACCCTGAAAATGAGGCGTTGTACACCTATGTAAAACTCCCGGTAATTGGTGTTGCCTTTGGTGGTGAGGTAATTGGCGCCTATCAGTTCTTCCAGTTTCAGTTTCCGCAGCAGGGGTATCCGGTTAAATATCGAACCGGCAAAATTATGCTGATAGTGTGCCTCCAGAAATGCTCCGTTGGTGCTATAGGTATAGAATGGTAAGAAATGGAAACTGCCCACATAGGTTGGGTCGAAGGTTAAACCCTGGTTACCCAAAAAGTGGTTGTAATCCATATAGTACAGCTTGTTGTTGTTAAAAAAGCCACCCGCAGATACTTTAAATGATGAGAAACCGGTTAGCCCTACGCGGATGTTATTTTGCGAAATATCTGCCGAGGCGAAATCATAATCCACATCCGAGCCGAACGCGTTTTTGATACCCTTACGATAGTTAACGGTTAGCGTTGGGTATTTTGACGGCAGATTGAATTTGCCGGTTGGCCGGGTTTCATACTGCTGATCAAAAGTAATAATAGCCGATGCCGTGAAAACAAGCGCCTGGTTATCCGGAAATAATTCCGAATGATCCTGGGGCGGTGTTCCCGGCGGGGCTAATGGATTATTGGAGGTGAATTCCCGGTCCTTCACGTCTTTCAATTTCCCGAAAGCGGTATTATATAACTGGCTGCGGCTGGCATAGCTCAGATTGCCGTTCAGCAAAACGCCATTCAGTACTTCGCGCTGGTAACCGAACATGCCGTAGTGCGAACGGTAATATTTTACATAGTTGTTTTCGCTGAGCAGGGTACTCAGGGTATTAAAATATAACGACCGTGTACCTACGTTGTTCAGGTCGAGCACATCGCTGCCAAAACCAGCAAAGAACTTGGCATTATGAAAAGGATCGTTCCGGTACTCACCATACATATTGGCGCTGAGTGTTTTGTTGGAGAAGCCATACCGCAGATCGGGCGTTATGCTGTACGCCCTCAAGCTGTCTAAAACGTGTGTATATTTTACCTTGGCATTGATGCCAAAACCCTCTACCGTGTTGTAATAAAATGTTTGGATGAAAGGGTATATGTATAACGAGTCTTTTTCGCTGCGGTTGCTGGCATGATAGCCAAATATCAGGTATCCCGGATAATTGATATGATTTTTGTGGTGCTGCAGGGTGTCCAGATATTGGTTGGTTTTTTTAAAAGCGGCTATGTTATCCTTTTTTTGAATATCAAGTGCCTCTTCTTGAGTTAACGGAACGGGGCGTGCCGATGCCCAGTAGTCTTCTGTTTTTGAATTAGCCGTGGTATCAACCTTTAATATTTCGCCGGTAAAAAATTTATCGGGGAAGGTAGGATTGATTTTATAGTTGTTGTAAATGGTATTATAATAGCCGCCAAACCGAAATCCCAACACCTTGCCTTTAAAGTTAAACTGTACCGATGCGGGCATCCAAACGCTGTCGGTAACGGCAACGTATTGTTGCTTTATCTGCAAGGTATCAATCAGGTTGATATTGCTCCTCTGGTTGGTTACGTATAAATCGGCAGCGTATATGCGCCAGTCGCCCTCCACAATGTACAGATTACCTTCAAAATACTGGCCATGTCCGCGGCGGGGTATCACCTGTATCTTATCAATGGTGCGGCCATTCTCTACCGAAGTGCCCAGCAGTTTATACCGGTAAAAAATACTCGCGAACGAGGCTACCGGCGATACAAAGCCGCGGGTGCTCAATCCATTAATAGCAAATACATTCTGATAAAAATTCACCTGCAGATCCGACGCTTTATTATAGCTGAATGCCGTATTTATCCCCGACATTTTTTTTGCGATGGAGATCTCCCGTACTTTATTAGGCTTCTGGAAACTGAGATCGGATAACGACTCCGACTGGTAAAGGATCCCTCTGCCATTGGTATCAAGATCAAGCGTTTGCCGCACCGCCGGTGATAACAAGGATTTTGGCGCGCTCAGCAACCGTTGTACACCCTTAATATAAACAGCGCAGGAGTATGATGTGGCTTCCTCAATATAATACTTGCGTTTTTTGATCACCTGTTTCATGATGGTATCGCCGGCATCGTGGTTTTTTTGATAAACGGAGGCTACACGATTGGTGGCAAATACTTCGTCCTGCATCTGCACGTCCAGGCGTTCGTCATGATCGGTTATGGTTACGCTGACAATTTTTTCATTATAACCCACCACCCGGTAAATTACACGATAGGTACCCGGGCTCAGTTTAAACTGGTAGGCCCCATCCTCATTGGAGGTGGTACCGTAAGTGGAATTCTTGATATATACCGACGAAAACGGGATCAGGTTGTTTTGCTGATCGGTTATCCGGCCCGATAATAAATATTGTTGTGCCGAGGCATTTATAGCACATAACACGATAAAAATCAATAGTATGCAGTTTTTCATATTCTATAACTAATGAATACGTTTTAACCGCAAAATGTTTTAAATGTGCTTAATAAATATTTAACAATAAGATATAATATCGAACACGGGACATCGAATGTTGAATAATGAAGTAAAGGATAGCATAGCGCAAAGCTGACTCACCCGGTCTACGCTTCGCTGGACCACCCTCTCTTCGCCTTCGGCGGAAAGAGGGTAAAGAAAAAGAGTTAAAGAAAATGAAAATCCCCTCTATGCGCGAAGCGGAGAGAGGGTGGTCCAGCGAAGCGATGTCGGGGTGAGTCGAATCGGCGTTTGATAATATTAAACACGGACCAAAAAGTTCGGTGTTCGAAATTCAATATTCATTAGTCGATATTATTTCTTGCACCAATAGTGGCAATCGCTCATCGGTAACCCAACACAGCTTTTTCACGTATTAATCAAACCCTAAGTAATAAAGGATCAATAGATCTTTCCTCCCCCTTTGCCGATCTGAACGAGCAAGTAAAACCACTTATAACCAATTATCAACTACATTATGAAAAGAAGAATCAACAACCGTTATTTTAAAATTTATCAACACAAAGCAAACCTATTGCTACACCGCGGCAAACAGCTGGCCGTAGTTTTAAGCATAGCAGTCCTCGGTGTTTTTGCCAGCTGCAAAAAAGCACAGGTAGCTGGTACGGATAATGATAAAGTAAACTCTGCAACCACCCATATTGGCCTGACCGCGGCACCCTTTCCTACTAAAAGCGAGGCCCTGGTAGCCATGCAGGTTTACAATAATCATTTTTATAACCAGTATGGCACGTATGGGCCCTCCTACAAGGCCTATTATTGGAAAGATGACAGCCATGCCGGGCGCATGGATTTCTGGACGCAACAGGAAGCCATTGAAACGCTGATAGATGCCTACAACATTAACCCAAGTACAGATTTTTTGAACAAGATCCAATATCTGTACAATGGTGTTCGTGATGGCTACGGTACCCTATGGTCAAATAATATTTATAACGATGACGTAGTTTGGGGATCGTTAATGTGCATAAGGGCTTATCACCTCACTAATGATGGCGGTCAGCTTGACATGGCCAAAAACAACTTTAACATGATGTGGAACCGTGCCTGGGACACTTCGGCATTAGGTGGCGGATTGTGGTGGAACACCAATAACAACACCAAAAATACCTGCGTGAACGCGCCGGCAGTCATTTGCGCTATGCTGTTATATCAGGCCACCGGCGACAGCTCCTATAAAACAAAGGCCAAGCAAATTATGGATTGGATGATAGCACACCTGTACGATGCTAATACCGGCGAGGTTAAGGGCGCTATTATTCCCAACGGAACCATTACCGAGGGCGCGCTTTCCTATACGCAGGGAACTTTTATTGGCGCTTGTGATCTGCTGCGGTCAGAATATCCATCGGTTGATTACCTGGGGATAGGCAAAAAGGCAATGGATTATGCTATGGCCAGTTTATGCAATTCGGCTGGCGGTATATTGAAAGACGAAGACGGTAACGCCGATACACAGGGTATGAAAAGCATTTTTGCCCGCTGGGCCTGTCAGTTTGTGCAGCATACCGGCACAGCCGGTACCTACGGCGCCTGGCTCGATCTGAATGCCGGGCAGGCCTGGTCTATCCGTAACTCCTCCGGCCTCATGTGGAACATCTGGGGCACCCGTACTTCAGATACCCAGGTGATCAACGCGTTCCAGGCTACCTGTGGTGTATCTATGATGAACAACGCTTATCTGTACCATTAAAAACTAAACTTGCTCGTTTGGTGAAAAGTCCGGGGCTAATAGCCCTGGACTTTTTTAGTTCATTTTTTAGTTCCCTCCCAACGGGAGGGGTGCGGCTGGATGGTGCTCTGGCAGGGAGGGGTTATCTGCACGATGCAAGTTTACAAGGCGTAGAAACCCCTTCCTCCCCTTCCCGAGGGAAGGAATCGCACCAGCTCCGGACTTTTTTTATAGGGTGTCATGCTGAGCTCCGTCGAAGCATGGTGGGCAGGCCTCTGCGCGCGTCCTTCGACAGGCTCAGGATGACAGCTCCAGCTTTTTAAACATCGAATGTTGAATAATGAGACAAAAGATAGCCTTGCGCATAGCCTACTCACCCGGTCTACACTTCGCTGGACCACCCTCTCTTCGCCTTTGGCGGAAAGAGGGTTGAGAATTAAAGAAAATAAAATCCCCCCTATGCGCAAAGCGGAGAGAGGGGTGACGAGCGCAGCGATGTCGGGGTGAGTCAAATCGGCGCCAAATCGCGGTTATTTTAATCTTTCGTAGCCAATAGCTTGTTCAGCTTGGAACGGGTATCGGCAAACTCTTTAAGTGTTAGCGCTTTTCTATAATAGGCAATGGCTTTGGCTTTGTCCTTCGCGGCGTCATAATAATCGCCCATGCTGTCATAAACGTTATAGCTGTTGGGGTAGTTTTTGATGTTTAGTTGTAAGAAAGCGAAGGCCATTTTGGGACTTCGAGTTATCAGGCTAATGCCAAAATTGTTGATCACGTCTTCCGGTAGTGCAACTTTGTACCCCATTTGTTTAGAGATATTATCGTAATGCGATTGGATTTCGGCCAGCACTTCCTCCGGATTTGAATCCTTACCGAATATCTTCATTATCGTTTCCTGGGGAAGGCCGTAGTTTTTAAAGAAAAAGCGTAAAGCATCATATTCCGTGATCAGGGGTACTGAACCATGCGTGTCGTTATGGTAATATTTATACGCAAACTTTAATTTGTTGGCAGCAGTATCGCTTTGAATCATATCCCTGAGCTTTAATATCGCCCGGATATGAGAGGTTGCAGCCGAAGTGTCTTTCCTGGCTTGAGTGGTATCCGTCATACCCTTAGGCATGGTGTTGGCAATACCTATGAACAAGGATTTGCCCGAATAATTTTTTTGTTTCAGTACTTCGCGGGCCTGGTTTAGCAGAATGCCACGGTCCCACCACATACTGGGATCGATAGCGATATAACCGTTGAACATATTGGGATGATTGATCAATGTGTTGATCACCATCGATCCGCCGAGCGAATGGCCGATGAGTATCTTGTAGGAGGTGGTAGGATAAATAGAATCGATGTGCGGCATTAGTTCCTTCTCGATAAACGAGGTGAAGTTTTCGCCGCCGCCCGAAGTTTTTAAAGCAGCAATCCTGTTGGTGGTCAGGTCGCGCATCCTGTCAGTGTTGGGTATGGCCACAACAATCATTTCGGGGCACACGGAGCCACTGAGCTGTTGTATCATACCCGTAACCGAAGGAAAATGAGAGTCGCCATCCAGGAGGTAAACTACCGGGTATTTTTGCTGGGCGAACGTTGTATCACGTGCCGGAACGTACACCCAGAGTTTACGGGTTTCATTCAATATTTTCGAGTGAACGCTATCAACAACGCCCATAAGAATAAGGTTATTTTTGATAGTTTGCGCTTTCAGTGCTGTTGCCGAGAACAGGCTCAAAAGGCAGAAGACAATGGCTTTTTTTAAGGGAGTTAGATCTGCGTTCATCATATTTAGGGTTCTTCAGATTGAGGGGCCTATCAAATCTACCTATAAAAAGGGTAAAAGCTTTAAAGCCCAAACTAAATAATGGAGTAAAAGCCAGATGTTCGGCAATCAAAATACCTTATTCGATATTATTAAGCACACCCCCTCGCCAAATGCCTGTTAATGTTTAATTTTGCCCTCTCTAAAACAGTATAGATATGTACAATACACTAAAACCGGTTTTACAGCAGGAGCTTGCCGACATTGAAAATGCAGGGTTATATAAAAAAGAACGCATCATTACATCGGCACAGGGTGCCGATATTACCGTTCTGGGTGGTCAGGAAGTGATCAATTTTTGTGCAAACAATTATCTTGGCCTGTCGGGCAATCCCCAAGTGATACAGGCTGCAAAAAATGTGATGGACAATCATGGTTATGGTTTATCGTCCGTGCGTTTTATTTGCGGTACACAGGATATCCACAAACAGCTGGAAGCTAAAATATCCGAGTTTTTAGGTACCGAAGATACCATACTATACGCTGCGGCATTTGATGCCAACGGCGGTGTTTTTGAACCCCTGTTCAATGAGCAGGACGCTATTATATCCGATGAACTGAACCATGCCTCTATCATCGACGGTGTGCGTTTGTGCAAGGCCCAGCGCCATCGTTACAAACACGATGACATGGCCGATCTGGAAGAAAAACTAAAAGCCACCAAAGATCTGCGTCACCGCATCATCGTAACCGACGGCGCTTTCAGCATGGACGGAACCATCGCTCAACTGGATAAAATTTGCGCCCTGGCCGAGCAATACAATGCTTTGGTGATGATTGACGAAAGTCACTGCTCGGGCTTTATGGGCAAAACCGGCAGAGGCACGCACGAGCACCATAATGTAATGGGGCAGATTGATATTATCACCGGCACTTTGGGTAAAGCTCTGGGCGGTGCATCAGGAGGTTTTACATCGGGCCGAAAAGAAATTATTGACATGCTGCGTCAGCGTTCGCGCCCGTACCTGTTCTCCAACACCCTGGCGCCTGCTATTACCGGCGCTTCTATAGCGGTGCTGGATATGCTGAGCGAAACCACCGCCCTGCGCGATAAACTGGAAACTAATACCCAATACTTCCGCAAAAAAATGACCGATGCCGGTTTTGATATCAAACCAGGCGTACACCCTATTGTACCGGTGATGCTGTACGATGCCAAACTGGCCCAGGAGTTCGCCGCCAAAATGCTGGATGAAGGTATCTACGTGATCGGTTTTTATTACCCGGTAGTACCACAGGGCAAGGCCCGCATCAGGGTACAGATCTCGGCCGCCCATGATACCCATCACCTGGATAAGGCCATAGCGGCATTTACCAAGGTAGGTAAAGAGCTGGGGGTGATTTAAGCCCATTCAATTTAATGTAGAACATGGAATGTCCAATATCGAATATTGAAGTTAAAGCTTCGGTGTTGGACATTCAAAATGCACTATTCGATATTACTCGCCGCCAATGTTGGTGACAACACCAACAACGGCGGTGGCAAAAAAATAGATTGTCATGCTGAGGAATGAAGCATCTATTATGCGATATGCCCAGTGAAGAAGATCCTTCGTTCCTCAGGATGACAACGTAATATTGAACCTTTCAAACCCCCTCTATGCGCGAAGCGGAGAGAGGGGTGACGAGCGCAGCGATGTCGGGGGTGAGTCTAATCAGCGCTTTGCGATTCGCAATTTTTTAAAACTTTTTAAAGTTTTAAAAACTACTCAAAATCGTATTGGAATTTGTTAAAAGCATTAAAGTCGATGGTTTTGAGCCGATTTCTGGGCGTTTTTGGTTTATTTTCGGGTAGAAATTTGTTAAAATTTAAGGTTTAAAAAGTTTTTCTAAAGCACGTATCAAAACTTCGGATCATTATTTTGTTCAACAAATTTTCAATTAATAATTTTTTAAGAATTAATTAAGGGTTGATAACAAATTTGGGTTTATAACCATTTATAATAAACCCATGTTTAATTTTTCCAGATTTCAATCCCTATTGCTGGTATGGCTGCTGCTTAGCGGTCACCTGGTGTACAGTCAAAGCAAACACAGCCAAACTTCGGCATTTACCAGTTATAAGGGCCTGGTGATGGCGGGCTACCAGGGTTGGTTCAACGCCCCGGATGATGGTGGCGGCCGCGGCTGGAATCATTACACTTCTCATGGAAAATTTGAACCCGGCTACACCAATATTGATGTATGGCCCGATGTAAGCGAGTACAAAAAAACCTACAAAACCCCCTTTAAACATGCTGATAGTAGCTATGCCTATCTATACAGCTCGCACGATGCATCCTCTACCGAAACCCACTTCAAATGGATGCAGCAATATGGTATCGACGGGGTGTTTGTACAGCGTTTTATTGGCGATGTGCAAAGGGGCCGTGGCAAGGCCCATAATGATGTGGTACTGGGTAATGTGCTTAAGTATGCGCAAAAATATAACCGGGCTGTATCGGTAATGTATGATCTTTCGGGCATGCAGGCCGGCGGCGATTCGCTGGTGATCAAAGACTGGAAGCATCTGGTGGACAGTTTGAAACTAACCAACCGGGGCAACAAGCAAACCTACCTGTATCATAATGGCAAACCACTGGTGGCGGTATGGGGAATCGGTTTTAACGATCATCGCCGTTACGGCTTTACTGAGGCCGAAAAGATCATTGATTTCCTAAAAAACGACCCGGTTTATGGCGGATGTTCTGTGCTGCTGGGTGTGCCCACCTATTGGCGCGATTTTGGGAACGACACCGAAAAAGACCCGCATCTGCATGATGTATTGCGCAAAGCCGATATTATCCATCCCTGGTTTGTAGGCCGGTATAACGAGCAATCCTATCCTGCATTCAAACACCGTATTGCCGAAGACATAGCCTGGTGCAAAGCCAATAAGCTGGATTATGTACCCGTGGTTTTCCCCGGCTTTAGCTGGCATAATATGAACCCCAGAAGCCCCCAAAACCAAATTCCACGTAACCGCGGACAGTTTTACTGGAAACAAATCACCGGGGCTATCTCCAGCGGTGCCGAAATGCTCTACGTAGCCATGTTTGATGAGGTTGACGAAGGTACGGCCATACTCAAAGCATCCAAAAATCCGCCGGTAGGTTTAAGCAATTTTGTAAAATATGAGGATGATATCCCTAATGATTATTACCTGTATTTAACCGGGTATGCGGGTAAAATGCTCCGGAAGCAGATTCCGTTGCAGGATAGTATACCGCCGCCGGTATTGATGAAAAATAAGCTTAAAAAATGATATGGCGTTACTCCTCCATACTTCAGAAAAATAAGGTTCCCAATATTTTGTAAATCGATTTTAGCAAATTCTATAACATTTTCACAGGCTAACCGGGGTTGTTAATGTTTTATTAATACGTTATTATTTGCGGCGCATAGTTTAGCTCCCTGTTGGTAATTCGATCGGATTACTGGTATACAAATTATTTAAACCTGATAACCGTACATTTTATGAAGAAAAAGTATGCCGGTGCGCTGGCTATTTTAATGATGGCTTTTTGCTCTTTTGAGTCGCCTGAACCTGTTAAATATCCTTATCAAAATGCCGCTCTGCCGGTTGAAAAACGGGTAGCCGATCTGTTAAGCCGGATGACGGTTGCCGAAAAAATAAAACAGCTGGATATGTACAGCGGTCACGAGGTAGCCAACATGAAAGGTCATGAGTCAGCATCGTATTCAGACAGTGCCCGCATCGCCATAGGTACCGAGGGTATTGGCTCGGTACATGATTTGTATCCCTTAACTTCTGATATCAGCAACCAGATACAGCGCTACGCGGTTGAACATACGCGTTTGGGTATCCCCGTACTGTTTATTGAGGAGGGCCTGCATGGTTACTCGGGCTTGGGGAGTACTACCTTTCCTGTTCCTTTGGCGCTGGCCGGAGCCTGGGATACTACTTTAGTACATCAAACAGGGCGCATCATCGCTACCGAAATGCGCGCGCATGGGGTTGCTATGGTGCTGGGGCCGGTGCTTTGCCTGCCGCGCGACCCACGCTGGGGCCGTGTAGAAGAAACTTATGGCGAAGATCCTTACCTGGCCGCCGCCAACGGTGTGGCTATGGTAAAGGGTCTGCAAGGTAATAAAGTAAGCGATGCTGATGCTGTATTGGCCGAGCCCAAGCATTTTGCCGTACATGGCATACCTGAGGCTGGCAGCAATACCGCACCGGTAAATATGGGTGAACGCGAAGCCCGCTCCTCATTTTTATATGTGTTCGAAAAAGCTATTAAAGAGGGTGGTGCTTTGGGTATGATGGCTGCCTATAGCGAGTTGGATGGTATCCCCTGTGTAGATAACAGGTGGCTGTTGAAAGATGTGTTACGTAAGGAATGGGGCTTTAAAGGTTTTGTGCTATCAGATCTGGGGGCTATCAAAATGTCGATGGTTAATCACCGGGTAGCAGCCAATACCGCCGATGCCATGGCGCAAACACTTACTGCCGGATTGGATATGCAGTTTTATGATTTTTCGCATACCGAGCTGATGAGCGCCATCAAAAAAGCACTGGTCACCAAGCAACTGAGCATGGCCGAACTTGACCGGGCCGTGGGTGATGTACTGCGCGTTAAATTTATGCTGGGGCTGTTTGAGCATCCTTATGTTGATGAAAGCCTCATTAAAAAAGTGTTTCATACCGAAGCGAGCCACGCAGTGGCCCTGAAAGCCGCCCGGGAAGGTATTAGCCTGTTAAAAAACGATAATGCACTATTGCCGCTTAATGCTAATGTGCATTCGGTGGCTGTTATTGGTCCGCTGGCTACCAGTACTTACCTGGGTGGTTATGCTAACACCGACGGTAAAGGTGTAGCCATGTTAGATGCGTTGAAACAAAAAGCCGGCAGCGATATGAAAATTGAGTACGAGGCAGGCTATTCTACCCAGAATAAATCTCTCGACACGCAAAGCGAAGATCTGCAAAAGGCAATCGACCTGGTAAATCATTCGGATGTGGCAGTAGTGGTGCTGGGCGAAGATATCAATGAGGTGGGCGAAGGAAAAGACCGGTCGAACCTTGACCTTAACGCCCGGCAAACCCGCTTGATAGAGGCCCTTCAAAAAACGGGTAAACCTATTGCCGTGGTGCTTTTTAATGGCAGGCCATTATGTATCAACTTTGTGGCTAAAAAAATACCGGCCATTGTAGAATCGTGGTTTCTGGGTGATGCCGGAGGATTGGCTATTGCCGATGTGCTGCTGGGCAAGGTAAACCCCTCAGGTAAATTACCAATGACCTTCCCACGATCAACCGGGCAGATACCTTATTATTATGACCATAAACCAACCTCAAGACACGTATATGTTGATCAGGATACATCGGCATTGTTCCCATTTGGACACGGCCTGAGTTATACCACTTTCGCCTATGCGGATTTAACAGTTAGCCCGGGAACTATACCGGTTAATGGCGTTGTGAATGTTGGTGTAACGGTGAAAAATACCGGGAAGGTGGAGGGTACGGAAGTGGTGCAATTGTACATCCGTGATGTGATATCCAGTGTAACCACGCCTGTAAAATCATTAAAGGGCTTTAGGCGCATCACGCTGAAACCCGGCGAAAGCGGCAAAGTGCAATTTAAATTAAGCACGGAGGAATTAAAAATCTGGAACCGCCAGATGAAACATGTAGTAGAGCCCGGCGAATTTAAGGTGATGATAGGTTCATCATCCGAAGATATCAGGCTGCGGGGGAACTTTTGGGTGAAATAAGCGATTAGATGTGCAGATGTGCAGATGTGCAAATATCAGATGTGGAGATGATTTTTGAATGAAACATGTGGAGGACGCATGCAAAAGTCGCGGCTATTATAATTGGTGCTTTTTGTTTAAAAAAGCTGGCAAAAAGTGGGTTTACACTTTTTGGTGATAAATAATTATAAGTGTTTGATTTTCAATTAAATAAGTCCATGTTGACCCCAAAAAATGTAAACCCATGTAAACCCACTTTTGCAACGTGTTTATCGGGAGACGCATGTGATGCGTCTCTTAAATATATCACATATATCCCCGGTAAACATAAAAGCCCTGCTGTTAGCAACAGCAGAGCTTTGTTATGAGATGATTGTAGAGTTATGGTTTAGGTACCGTTGGTCTTACGGTGGTCAGGGCGATCTGGCCTTTGAACATTTTAGCGCCATCGCCGGTTAGCCTCAGGTAATAGTCAGATGAGCAGGGTGTACCATCTTCGTCGAGCGATTTAAAGCCCGATCCTGCTGGTACAAAGGCCTGGCTTTCGGCGGTTTTGGCAATCTGGTTGCTTTCGTTATATTCATCAAACATCGAGATGTAAATACCCTGGGCACCGGCTCGTTTCATATTGTAAAACTGGCGCCACATGAAATCGCCATGAGCCCGTTGCTGCGCACTTAAATCGCCGGGCAAAACACAGGGTTGATAATCAATGCCGTTAGCCTTGCAATAAGCTTCGTCCGGAACATTAATGGTATTATAAAAATTGTCTGATTCGATCACGTTGCTGATACGCCCCACCATCCATGGCGACAGCATATTAAAGGCTTTATAGGTGGCCAGAAAGCCCGGGCGCGAGTCGCTTTCCTCCTTACGCCAGTGGGTAGGTATACCGCCTATCACGTAGCAGCCCTTGCTTTTAAACCAGTTGATCACCGCCAGGCAGGTTGCTGCCGAAAAATTATGGTTATCATCGTTGAAGCCAAAACCCCAGACACACACTACGGGCTTACCATTTTGTTTGGCATAGGCCGGCGAGGAGGTATAGGCCGACATTTTATTGGTCCAGTCGGTTTCCATTTCTGTGGCCATGTTGGTCCAGCCGCTTACATCATACATAATGTAAAATTTTACACCATTTTTTTCGGCCGCGATCTTTACTTTGGCGGCCATGGCATCACGTACCGGGCCTTCCAAACCGCTGGGGTTAAAACGCTGCAGGGCGGCGCCGTCAATGCCATAATCTTTCATCCACTTAAACTGTACATCAACCGTTTGATCGGTATAGGACGAAAACACACGGGCCTCGCTGCCATTGTTCAAATTAGCGAAATCGGTTTTAAAAGTGGTCGTATAATCGCGCACATCAGGCCATGCGTATATAGCCTTGTTGGTTGGTGATGGCGGTTTGGCCCAATCGTTTGACCAGTGCCAGAACATATTGATGGGCGAGCCGTCGCCGGTAGCGGCAAACCAGCCCTGATAACCCACTACAACCTTACCCACCACATCGCCTATTGGCGAAGGGGTAACGTCAACCGGGGTAGTTGGGGGTGGCACCACTAACGGGGGGGGAGGTGTTGTGTTATTATCCGTTGTTTTTTTAGAGCAGCCGCTCATCGAAAAACTGCTGATTATGGAAAACAAAGCTATCATGGATAGCCTGCTGATGGTATTATTTCTCATGATTCGGTACTTAATAGGGTTTAAATAAGGTGATTGGTTATTTACATCTTCAGATTGGGCATTTTGTCGATTTTTTTGATCATGATGTTACGGTAATAAGCTTCTGCCCCTTCTGATTGTATCTCGATCTTGCCCTTTTGGAAACTGGTTTCAGGTCCCTGGCTGGGCGATATGCGCGAATTTTCCAGTACCAGTACCACATGCCCGTTAACCACATGTACGCTTTTGGTACCGAAACAGTATAACTCCAGGGTGTTCCATTCGCCATGTGGCTTTTCGTAATCGGCGCTGTGCGAGCAGGTGCTTGACGGTGTTCTGTTGGAGGTTAAATGTTGTATGGGTGCTGCAGGGTCATAAATAAATCCCGATTTGGCCGAAGTATCCTTTTTCCGGGCATGAGCATCCATCCCTACACCCACCAGGGCAAAATAATCGCCTATGTCGCCTTCCTGCACCTGGAACTCATGGCCGCGCATCCAAACGTTCCAGAACTGGCCATGCGGTTCGGTAGCATGATAGATGATGCCGTTATCTCTTTTATCCTTCAAACGGGGGGCATACTTTTTTTCGCCCCATTTAAATTCAACTTTAAGGTGATAGTTCTCATATTCTTTTTTGGTGCTCAGGCCGCCATAAATTTGACCGGAGATATGCAAAACAGGCTGACCGTCCACCTCATCGATGGTAAATACATGCAGCGGATCGTTGTTGAGGCCTACGGGTGTACCGTTCATGCCATCGCCTTTGGCATAGCCCGGTAAATCAACACTGGTATGCGGAACGCCTATAAATACGTCCCAGTTTTTAAGATCCTTGCTAAGCAGGGGTGTCCAGGAGCTGTTGAGCTCCTGTGCAGATAGTGCGGTATTGGCCAGTAAAAAGGCACCTATAAAGAATACGGTTGCTATTTTCATGGTTTAGAAGTTTGAATAACCTTTTTAATAGTACCATCGGCGTTGTAAAAAAGTTTGTCGACACAAACTGATCTTTCCCAATCCTGGTGCGAGATAGCACTGGTATGATAAAAAGAATACCACTGCCCTTTGAATTTCACAATGGAACCATGATTAGTATAGCTATCGGTAGGGTCCATATAAACACCTTGCGATTTCCATGGACCCAGCGGGCTGTTACTGGTGGCGTAGCGCATCTGGTTGTGCTTACCGGCAACATCATGATTATCTGAGTACGACAGGTAATAAATGCCGTTGCGTTTGTGTACCCAACTGGCCTCGTGGAAATCTTCCAGGCCTTCCATGGGTTTCATTTCGCCGTCAATTTCCATCATGTTGCTTTTTAGTTTGCCGCCTTCGCATTTGGCACCACCGCCATAGTAAAAGTAGGCCTGGCCATCATCGTCAACAAAAACACATGGATCGATCATGGATTTAAGACCCTTGATGTAGCCCTGTACCTTAAAGCCGCTTGCCGGACTTTTGCTGGTGGCTACGCCAATTTTCCAGCTATCGTTCCATTTGGAATCGCTGGGGTGCGGAAAGTAAAAATAATAGGTTCCGTTTTTGTAGGCGCAATCCGGGGCCCACATAAAGCCACCTTCGGGGCGCCCCCAGGATACCTGGCTGGCGCGCAGTATTTCGCCATGATCTTTCCAGTGTACCATATCATCTGTCGAAAAAACATGGTACTGATCCATCAGGTCGCAACCCCGTGATGGCGATATATCATGCGAGGCGTATACATACAAACGGCCATCCTTCCAGACATGGGCTGATGGATCGGCAGTGTACATTGATCTGATAAAGGGGTTACCCAAAGCGGTATCGGCTTTGTTTTGGGCTAAAACCGGCGTTATAGATAGCACACCTAAACCAATGGCCCACACCAATGATCGGAGTCTGCTTTTTCGCGTTGAGGTATTTATTGTATTTTTTATAATCATGGTTATACAGTTTCTTTTTTTAGAAGACAGGAAGATTGTTTCTTCCTGTCTTACTTAGTTTAAAAATTAAGGTATAGGTTGTTTTGAGTTTATTTTTTTGCCTGGAACCTCAGGTAATCTATACCAGTAACCAGTTCCGGGTGATCTTTACTGGTGGTAGAAAAGAAGATACGGAAGTGGTTGATGGCAGAATAATCGGCCCCGCCATCGCCTGTTTTAATGGATTTACTAAAGTCGAGCACTACATCGTTCCAGCCGCTTTTTAAGGTAGCAGCTAATGGCGCTACATCCCAGGCCGACTCATGATCGTCGGACTTGCCCGAACTGGTAATTTCAATAGAGCCATCTTTGATAATGGTAGGGTCTGATACAAAGAACCAAAATCTGAACTGGCCATTAGCCTCGGTCAGTTTGGTATCAAGCGGGGTTGGTGTATCCTTGATGAATTGCATGAAGTCTGAACCATTGGCAATGGAATTTTTAATATAGCCTGCGCCCTCTTTTTGGCCTGTTGTGGCAATATTAACGCTGCCTACAGTTTGCCATCCATCAGCTTTATCAGTATTGTCAAATACCACTAATGATGGGTCTGGCGGCGGTACTGTTGTTGTGTCAACGGGCGGAGGTTTAAGGCCAGATGTATCACGTGACGTGTATTTTTCTTTTTTACAACCGGCAATTAGGCCTATGATCAGGATGGAGCATACCATCGTTGTTTTTATGAATTTCATTTCCTGTTTGTTTAGGTTAAATTATTTAGGAACATCTATCTGCACTATTTCCGAAAAATTGGAGCTATTGAAGCTGTCGCTTAAACGTACCCCTACGCGTACATAAAATGTACGGCCTGGCAGCAGGTTGGGCACAGTTAAGGTTACCGACTTGTCTGCATCACTCATATCCGTGAAGTTTTTGTTGATGGTAACCGAGTTTACATCCGAAAAATCCCTGATAGAGGCGCCTGCACCTACCAGTTTTGTGGTGTTAACATAAGGCTGTGTGTCCTTAATAGTTGGTAAACCAGCAGCAATAGGCGCGGTGATATTATACTTGATGGTTAAGGTTGTACCGCTTAAACTTGTAGTCAGGTTTTTGATAATGATATATGGGGTAACCGTAAAATCATGCTTGGTACCTTGAGCAATATTTACTACAATGGTATCGGTTACCGGCCAGAAAGCGCCGTTGGTTGGTACCACTTTATATGCGCTTTTAAACAGCTTGGTATCTTCAAATGTGCCATCAAATTTACTGGGGATGGTTTGCGGCGTTGTCCAGCCGATCTGTTGTAACTTGATTTGTGTGCTACCACTGGATGTTTGTAAATTACCACCCGCAGATGAAAGGATATTGCCCTGGAATGAGGCATTAGGTCCATCATAGTTATCTGTTTTTGTACAAGCAGAGATGGTAAGAATAGCTGCGACCACTAAAAAATTGCTAATTAGCTTTTTCATATTTAAAATTTTTAATGCTTAATAGTTAGGGTTGTTAGGAAGCAGGTTAGGGTTTTTGCCGATTTCGCCACCCGGGATACCTTCGTAATAAAATTGTTTCTGGAAGGTATATTCCCGGTTAAACAGCTCTGGCTCGGCCAGAAAAATGTATTTATTTTCGTTGAATACGTAATAAGGCATCAGACCTTTAAAATGCGCGCGATCAAGCACCACATCGGCAGTGCGCCATCTTTTCAGGTCCCAATAGTATTGATTTTCGAAAGCAAGCTCCATACGGCGCTCGTTACGCACCTTGGTCAGATCTATTGATGAATAAAGTGTAGCGCCTGCCCTTGTCCGGAGTTGGTTGATAGAGGTTAGGGCGTCTGTAGTGTTGCCTAATTCTATCGCGGCTTCAGCGCGATTCAGCAATATTTCGCCATAACGCAGATCGATCCAGGGTTGTTCGCTTCTGTTGAGGTCAACCGCAGCTTGTGGTTTGTTGTAATCCACATACTTGCGTACATAAAAACCTGTGCGGGTTAACTCGTCGCCACCGGTCCATGGGCCGGTAAAGCCGATGATCTGCCTGCCCTGATACAAGGTTTTGGTATCGCCAGCAAGTACGTATGAGCGTGAGTTGGGCTGTTTGGCTACTTCGGCAGCAGCGGTGCCGCTAAAAGATGGGTAGATGCCGCGCTGCATATCAAAAGTAAGTCCTCTTAAAGTAGCGCCGGGGAAATAAACGGTAGCCAATAAGCGGGGTTCAAGACCCTGCATTAAGTCGGCACGGTTATCAAATCGTTTTGGAGTTCCGTCATCATTGGTTACCGACAAGTTTCCCCAAAGCTGTACCAGATCCAATGTTGGATAGGAGCGAGAAA
Organism: Mucilaginibacter sp. 22184; assembly: GCF_052045695.1. Lineage (NCBI taxonomy): Bacteria > Pseudomonadati > Bacteroidota > Sphingobacteriia > Sphingobacteriales > Sphingobacteriaceae > Mucilaginibacter > Mucilaginibacter sp. 22184. The sequence goes on along the minus strand of NZ_JBQEPI010000001.1, from coordinate 154,540 downwards.
GCGCGTTGGCCGTCATATACCGTGGCGACATGGTAGCATCCCAGCTATGCGCGGTATGATTAGCGATGGAGTACTGTTTGATGAAAATGTTTTCGGGGCTTCCACTTTTCAGGAACAGATCAACATAGTTCTGCACCTTGTCTGAGTTGGCATTGTAAAGCGAGTAATGGCCTTCCAATGTTTTGGCGGCATCATAAGCGGCCTGGAAGTATTTAGTTGCCTGATCGGCCGGAATACCTACCAATCCTGCGGCGCGTGCCGGGCCGTCAACAAAATTTACAGAACCATATTTGGCTATACAAGCAGCATATAACATTACCCTTGATTTTAAGGCGATTGCTGCATACTTGTTGGCCCTGCCGGCGTCACTGGCTTCGGGCATCATCTGGTAGCCTAAATCCAACTCAGATCCAATAAAATCCCATGTTTCCTGTTCTTTATTACGATGTACCTGAAGGGTTGACAGTGGAGCAGCCGGATCCTGTGGCTCTTTAATCAGCGGCACCCCGCCATAACGCTTGGCCAGGCCAAAATAATAGTAGGCCCGTAAAAAGTGAGCTTCGCCCAAAAGCGCGTTTACAGTAGGCTGGGTTAGTGTAGCTACGTGTTTAGGCAGTTCAGATATCAGGATGTTCACATTCCGGATATCGCCATAAGGCCAGTACCCGAAACCACCGGCAATATCCACACCACCCCATGGGCCTACTTCTTCGCCTGTCACCCCGGCCGAATTATAAAAGTTCTCCCAATCGTTACTCCCGGTTTTAAAGCCCTGATCCGGCCTGTATTTGAAGTCCTCGATAGGTAAGTTCTGGTATATGGTTGCTAAAAACGACTTAACACCCGCCTCGCTGCTATATATAACATCAGGAGTAAATATGTTGGTTGGCGGGATGTTCAACTTCTGGCAGGAAGTTACGGTAGCTCCAACGGTGATAGAGATGGCTATGATTAATTTGTTTATACTTTTCATGTGTCAATAGTTTAAAAGGAAACATTAGCACCCAGATTAAAGGTCCTGTTCATTGGGTAGGTGTATCCTCCCAGGGCTATGCCGAAATTGTTATTATCTCTTGGATTAGGTCCCTGATGCTCCGGATCGTAATTCTTTAGTCCGGTGAAGGTTAACAGGTTGTAACTGTTCACATATACTCTTAATTTTTTTATACCGAGGGCTTTCAGCGCGTTTGGCGATAACGAATACCCAAATTCCAATGATTTTACACGCAGGTAGCTGGCATTTTGGATTGCTTTTGTGCCTTGTGCATCGGGCGAACCCATTGCCGGGTAAAATCCTGGTACCCAAACTGTATTAGGATCGAAAACATTGGCATATGGATCTGCTGTGTGCCAGCTATCAAGGAAGCGTGTAAGGGCGCTTCGGCCGTACATCAGCGGCGATGCAAATTGCTCACCATACTGAACGTAAACACCCGCGGCTCCTTGTAAAAGCATATTCATATCAAAGCCTTTATAACTTAAGCCTATGGTAAGGCCGTAGTTATACAAAGGGATATCAGTAGTGGCAATAGGGTGACTGTCTTTATCGTCTATCACGCCATCATTGTTCCAGTCCTTATAGTAATAATCGCCCGGTACAACGTTATTGTTACCCCCGCCAGTGTTAACACCGTAGTTGTATATCTGGTTGTAGCTGGTAAATTGCCCTGCATATTCAGGTCCCCACCAAACATTCTGATACCTGTTGGTTTGGTTTTCCTTCCAGTTTAAGTACTCGTTACCCGATTTGCCCCGAAGAACGTTCAGCGCTTTTAAGCGGGTGGTACCAATGTTGCCCGCGAGGTTTAAGCCAACCTTTCCAAATGTGGTACGGTAGGCCAGGTTAAAGTCAAGACCCTGTACCCTGTCGCTGTTATAATTGATCTGTGGTACATCTGCACCTACAGTTCCGGGTAGGGCTACAGAAGGTTGAGCTGGCAATCCGGTCCTGTCGTTTCTGAAAACCTCAATGGTTCCATCTATTTTTCCGCCGAACAGGCTGAAATCCATCGCGATGTTTTTGATGGTGTTTACAGACCAGGTTAAACCAGGGTTACCCAATTTAGGAGCAGAACCGTTAACAGCACCAGCACCGAAAATATAGGTATTTATAGGGTAGGTATACCCGTTAACGTAATTGAATGCGGGAGCGTTGGCCTCATCGCCGGTTTGGCCGTAGGATGCTCTGATCTTTAAATTAGTTAAGATATTTTCAGGAATAAGCTTCCTGAAGAAATTTTCCTTTGTTAATACCCAGCCTACTGATCCGCCAGGGAAAAATCCCCATTGATCTGATCCGGGCTGATACAGGTTATTACCATCGCGACGGAAACTGAACTCGGCCAGGTACTTGCCTTTGTAATCATAATTGAACCTGCCGATAATACTTTTGTGCGCACGATCCTGCAGAGCCCCTGCATCCATACCGCCAGACATATTAGAGTTTTGTAAACCTCCGAATAAATAATCAACAGGGATCTCGATATCTCTGTAGGCATTAAAGTTATCGGCGGTTTCATGGCTTTGCTCATAGGTAGCCATGGCTGTTATGTGATGGTCTTCCAGAAACGTGTGCGAATAGTTTAACGTTACCTGGGCCAGGGTGTTAAAGTGGGTATAATAAGAACGGGTTATACCTGCCGGCGAATTAACCAAACTTGGTATATAGGTATCGCTGGCCGCGTTGTAAGTATATAAGGAAAATGACCTTTTGATCTGGTTATTATCAGCAGTGCCATAATCAATATTGAACAAAGCTTTAGCGCTTAAACCCTCTATACCAGGTATATCGTATGTTAAATTCAACTGACTTGTAAGATTTTTATTTCTGAATCTTTTTGAACCTACTTTGTCGGCATCAGTGATGATGGATGGGTTCATATTATCATCCATTACAGCAGGGTATAAGGGATTATCGTTGGCATATATCTGGTGCGTTGGTATTTGGTTCCAGGTATATTTGTAAACGGTCCATTCATCGGTATAAGGTTGGTTCTTTTCATCCATCCAGGCCGATGTTAGTATCTGCGCTTTAAGCCCTTTTGTTATGCTGGCGGTAACGTTTGAGCGAAAATTATATTTGTTGTAATTCAGATCGCCTGTTTTAAAAACACCGTCTTGTTTTTGATACCCAAAATTGAAGAAGTAGCTTATTTTATCGCTCCCTCCATCAATATTTAAATTGTGCTGTATCTGATTGGCTGTTTTCCTGAAAACCATATCCACCCAATCGGCCGTTTTGCGAGTTCCATTTAGGTAAGGCTGGATATCGGCATAGGAAAATTGAGGAGTAACATTGGATATGAAATTATTAGCAAAATCGCGTTTAACCTTTTCATTGGTCAGCATCATATAATCCACCGCGTTTACACCCTCTGGCATGCCCAAAAATGTTTGTATCGCGTCGTTAACAGAATAATTAATATTGATCTTCCCATTTTTTGATCCTTTTTTGGTAGTGATCAGTATAGCGCCACCGGCGGCCCGCATACCATATATAGACGCGGCAGCATCCTTCAATACCGAGATGCTTTCAATTTCATTAGGGTCCATTCTGCCAATGGTCGATTGGTCGCCGCCAATGATCCCATCAATTACAATTAATGGAGCGCTTTGATAACCCCTGATATTTAGGTTATTGGCATACGAGCCCGGCTCGGCGGTTGTTTGAACAATACGTACACCCGGTATTTTACCGGTTAGCATATTGATCACACTCTCATTTTTGGTGGTAACAATCTCTTTGCTTTGCAGTGTAGCTATAGAGCCGGTTATGGTGGCCCTTTTTTGCACACCGTAACCTACAACAACAACTTCATCCAGACTTTTGCTGGTACTTTTTAAGGCTATAGTACCACCTTTAATGTCTTTAACCGCTACTTCTTGTGTTACATAACCAAGAAATGATACCTGTAGAATAGCGTCGGTATTGGGAACGTTGAGTTGAAATTTCCCGCCTACATCGGTAATGGCTCCCGTGGTTGTTCCTTTAATTTTTACACTTACCCCCGGAAGTGTCGACCCATCGGTTAAGTCAATTACTTTTCCGCTGATGGAAATTTGCTGGGCTAACAAACTAAGCGGGAAAAGAAGAAGTATTATAAGTGAGTATTTAAGTTTTTTCATACTGTTTCTCGTTAATGATTAAGTTTAAATTGATTGGTTACCTGGTTAAGGTAATAGGTGTAATGCGGCAGCACACCTACGGCGGGTACGGTTGATAGTGATTCATGGTTATATCGGTTAATCGGGTACACTAACTCATTACCGGTGGGTTGGTAAAAGTGGAGTACAACTGGTTTATAATTGCATACAAAACAATAGCGGATGATTAATAAAAGATAAATAATTGATTAATATGGGCCTTGTTTTAAATTTTATTGCAATCGATTGTAATAAAATCATCAATCGATACATTATTTATATTATGTACTGATTCAATGAAAGTTATCGATATGTCCCGGTAGTGTTAAGTTTAAATGGCCGAACGATTAATATGGGGGTAATTGGTAAATGGCGTGTTGGATAAAGAATAGGTTTCTGAAAATGTTATTGAACAGGAAACGGCAAATTAAATATCAAGTTGATAATTGAGGATTTACACTTTGGGTAAATATCTGTTTATTACTTTGATTAGTCTTTTTGTAAATATTCAGAGAGGGATTTTATCTTAACACAATGATTATTTTAAACTAATGTTCAATTGATGCTAAGGTTGTTTTTTGCGGCGGGAAAAATTTAACAAACATAAAACCCGTCATCTCCATCATGAAAAGCAACTCACGCTATTTAAAAATAGGTGCACTATTAGTTCCGGCCATTGGCATTGTGGCAATTAGCGCGGCCTTTATCAGCTGCAAAAACAAAAGTAACCCTACTCCGGATATCAACAAGGTAGGTCACGTGGTAGTTATTTACCTGGAGAACCACAGTTTTGATAACCTATACGGACAGTTTGCAGGCGCCAATGGTTTATCAAACGCTACGGCTTCTAATATCACCCAATTAGATGCCAATGGAAAGGCGTATACCACATTGCCCGCCATCCCGGGTAGCAGTGCTTTTCCTACCAATTTGCCCAATAATTATTTCAATATCGATCAGTATGTACCATCAGGTACCGAAACACCGGATGTTTTACACCGCTACTACCAGGAACAAATGCAAATAGATGGTGGTAAGATGGATAAGTTTGCCCTGTATAACAATACCGCAGGTTTGACTATGGGTTATTATAAAACCAGCTTATTGCCATTGCTGGGCATGGCCCAAAAATATACCCTGTGTGATAATTTTTTTCATAGTGCATTTGGCGGATCATTTTTAAATCATCAATGGCTTATTGCTGCGGCAAGTCCGGTATTTCCTAATGCTCCGGTCAGTATGGTAGCTAAGTTGGATGGTGCAGGCAATGTAATTACCGATGGTGCCGTTACGCCTGACGGCTTTGTAGTAAACACAAGCTATACAGTTAACGCGCCACACCCGGCAAGTGCTAAGCCCGAAACCCTGGTGCCTAACCAAACCTCGGCCACTATCGGCGATAGATTAAATGACAAAAATGTTTCATGGGTTTGGTATTCAGGCGGCTGGGATAATGCCCTGGCTGGTAAGCCCGACGCAAATTTTCAGTTCCACCACCAGCCATTCGCTTTCTTTAAAAATTATGCAGATGGAACCCAGTTGAAAAAAGACCATCTGAAAGATGAAACTGAATTTATTGCTGCGGCCAAAGCGGGTACTTTACCAAGCGTATCATTCGTAAAACCACTGGGCGATTTTAACGAACACCCGGGCTACTCTACGGTATTGGCCGGGGAAAATCATACTGTTGAGCTGATAAACAATGTATTAAACGGGCCTAACGGTAAAGACGCGGTGATCATTATTACTTATGATGAAAACGGTGGTTTCTGGGATCATGTGGCTCCACCGGTAATTGATAAAAAATGGGGACCTGGCACACGTGTGCCTACGCTGATCATTTCGCCATTTGCTAAAAAAGGATATGTTGATCATACGCAATATGAAACTATCAGTATCTTGTCGTTTATTGAAAAAAGATGGAGCTTACAGCCACTTAATGATCGCGACAAAAATGCCAACGCTATGCTTAACGCGTTTGAGTTTTAACTATAGAATAGGTACAACGATCCATAAAATAATATTTAATCAGGGGACAGTTCGATAGGATTGCCCCTGTACTTTTTTATCAAGTCCTGGTTTTGAAGGTGATTTACAGGCATAGCTACTATTGCGCATGAGGAAAGTTGTTTTTATAGGAGGGATACTTATCGTAGTAATAGGTTATGCGTTTTTTTCAAACGGAAAAGAAAAGCGAACTCCAGCTAAGGCCATAGCGCAGGATTTGCTGATACAGGTAAATGATCTTTCTGTTTTTTTGAAAAATAAATTACAGGCAGCGGCCGAAAGCAAGTCGCCCAATGAAAAACAACTGCAACAATTGTTTTTGCAAGCCAGGCTCCGGTATAAAAAAGTAGAATGGGCCACCGAATATTTTGATGTGGCCACCGCAAGAGCTATGAATGGGGCGCCGGTACCTGAAGTAGAGGTGGGGAGCGGGCAGGTATTTGAGCCGGCAGGATTACAGGTAATTGAGGCGTATCTGTTCCCAAAATATGATACCTCTAAACAAAAGGAGCTGATAAAGCAACTTAAAACCCTGCAAAATGGCTGTAATAGATACAAAACCTATTTTGGCAATATTGATATTCTTGATGGGCAGGTATTTGATGCTTCCCGGCTCGAAGTATTTCGGATATTGACGCTCGGTATAGCCGGGTTTGATGATCCGCTAACACAGAAAAGCATGGCCGAAAGCGCCGTTGGTTTAGAAGGTATTCAAAGCGCGTTAAAGTATTATGCGGGCAATGATGAACAGTCAAAAAAGTTATCATCGCAAATTTCAGCAGCAGTAGCCTACCTGCAAACGCACACGGGTTTTGATAATTTTAACCGGGCCGAATTTATAACTCATTATGGCAACCCCATCAGTCGCAGTATTGCCGATCTGGAACAGCACTTAAATATCCACGTGATCAGGTACAATCGTTTACTGAGCCAGGATGCCAGGACACTGTTTGAGGTTAATGCCTTTGATGTAAATGCCTACGCGCCCAATAATGATGCGGTATCAACCCCACAAAAGGTGTTATTGGGCAAAATGTTGTTTTCCGACCCGGTATTATCAGGCACTGGAACCAGAAGTTGCCGCTCCTGCCATCAACCTGAAAAAGCTTTTACAGACGGACTTGTCAAAAATACGGCGCTTAGTAGTAAACAACCGTTGAAACGAAATACGCCTACTTTATTAAACGCCGGTTTGCAGCCATCACAGTTTTATGATCTGCGCGCTAATACGCTGGAAGATCAGGTAAGTAATGTAGTACAAAACCCCGATGAAATGCATGGCTCGATGGGTGTAGCCGCCAAACGCTTATGGCAGAATAAAACGTACAGGCAACTTTTTGCCAAAGCCTATCCCACAAACAAACGGACTACTATAGATACGCTTGAGGTAATGAACGCCATCGGCTCTTATGTGCGCAGTCTTACCCTTTTAAACAGCCGGTTTGATAACTACATGCGTGGCGATAATAGCGTCATGACCAAAGATGAACTGCATGGTTTTAACCTGTTTATGGGTAAAGCCAAATGTGGTACCTGCCACTATATGCCTTTGTTTAATGGTACGCTCCCGCCGCGATTCATGAAAATGGAAAGCGAAGTTATCGGTGTGCCCAAATCGGCAACGGCGCATGTGATAGATAATGATCTGGGGCGGTTTAATATAGTACAAACACCCTCGTTTAAGCATGCTTTTAAAGTAACCACAGTACGTAATGCTTCGCGTACTGCTCCATATATGCATAATGGTGCGTTCAAAACGCTTGACGAGGTGATGGATTTTTACAACAAGGGTGGTGGTACCGGTCTGGGTATAAAAATTGATAATCAGACCCTGCCTTTTAATAAACTGAACCTTAACGCAAAAGAAAGCAAGGATATTATCGCATTTATCAAAAGTTTGGATAGCAGGTATTAAACCGGTTCAGTGGCTTGCCCGGTATCCGGGGTTATTATTTCCTGTTTTATTTTTATTCGTTTTTTTCTTGGTGGTTTAGGTGCCTCTATAAAGAAATATAGGATATAACCCATGATCAATCCTGATACTAATCCGCCGATGTGTGCTGCATTATCTGTATTGCCAACCAGGCCGAACAGCAAATTAACTCCTATGAAAAATAGAAAACTGAGCAAAACGCCTTTTTTATTTCCTTTACCGGTTTTATTGGTTGTTAGCAGGGCTATGGCAACTCCATATAATCCAAATATAGCGCCCGATGCACCAATACCTATAATAGACGGCTGCCACCAAATACTCGTAAGACTTGCCAACAGTCCACATATAAAATAAGCTATCCCCATTTTTAAATTACCTAGCAGCGATTTTAAAAAAGCAGCAACCAATATTAAACCAAACATGTTCATTAGCAGGTGCATTAGCCCTGCATGTAAAAACATGCATGTAATAAGCCGCCACCATTCCCCACTTTTTATAGCAGGACCATAATTGGCTCCCCATTTGTACAAGTCGGCTGTATCAAAAGATATGACACCCAGGCCAGCGAAAACCATGATGATAAAGATGAGGACATTTATACCGATCAATATAGAGATGACCCCCAAATTGCGCCACCTTATACCAGTAAATGGTTTGAAAAACGCAGTTACGTCGGTTTGCCAGCTACGAGGGGTGTACTTTTTTAACGTCGCCATGTTGAGTTTTGGAATGGCTATCATGATGAGCCAGATACTCGCGCCTATTCCAAATGAGTAAAATATCCATTGTAATTTATCTCCGTTCCGGTCTTCAAAAGGTATTGTTTGGGCCTCCATAATAATCAGATGGTCTCCATTGCCTTTATATATTTTAGAAGTTTTAATTGCAGCTATGAATCCGCGCTGTTTACTGGTATAGCCAATTCTGTCAAGATAAGTGAAGTAGTTAAGGTCTTGATTTTTAAATTCATCTTCTGTTGCTTTAGTAAATTCTTTGTAGGCGCTCTCCTTTTCATCACGACTAATATTATTGCTCACCCCCTTCCGATATTCTGTTCCAAGCCAGGCTACAGGCTGGTCGGTTTTGTTGATCGAATCATTGCGGATAGGGCAAACAACGTCAATAAAGAATTCAAGATGCTCGCTATTTCTTCCGGTTACCTCACTTCGAACATAAGCCGCAGCATGCTGCTTATCAATAAAGTGTTTGGTTAAATTATAATACTTAGTTAAATGGTGGAGATCGATCTGTTCAATGGTTTGTAAGCTTGTTAATTTACCCGTAGCGGTAATAAGATATTCCTGAGCAATTATAGTAGGCGCTATAATGGCTATTGCAGCGGCAAAATTGTATAAAAAAGGCAGGTTATCCCGCTTGTCTTTTAATAATAATAACTTTATACGGGGTCTTAACCATATTGCTACGGCTAAAGTTCCTATGCCTATAGGTATCCAAAGGTTAACTACCTCCTGGTTCAATAATATCAAGTCCAGACGTATAATCAACAACCAGTTTAAGAACGAATAGGTGCTGATCACCAGCAAGGAGACAATGAGATAAGGCAGGTAGATGAGCTTTAGCTTCGTTAAAAAATTAGTCATAGTAAATTGCGAAAGTATTGGTTAAGGTTATTTATCGTTCTGAGGTTTCTCCATCATCCTCATGCGCAAATTCGGGATTGGGAACTTTATAATGATCTAACGTTTTTTGCAATTGCTGCCTGATCTGTTTAACCAGTAACCGCGGACTTAATACTTTCATTTTTGCGCCAAAACCCAGCAGTTCACGCTCCAGCTCAAAGTTCATGATCACTTTAATGCTGAATATTTTGCCGGTTTCATCTTCCTTTAATAGCTTCTGGGTGTGATGAAGGGGTTTAGTTATTACGTAAGGAGCGTTGGCTACATCTATCCAAAATACTATCAAATTATCACGTTGTCCCAGACTTTTGGTAACACCCAGTACATCATTATAATAGGTAGCCAGGTCGATGTCCTTATTTTCACGATAGGTATCTTCATGGTCTTCGATAGCCTGTATACGGTCGAGCGCCAGCGTTAAAAGCGGTGAATAACGGTTATGTGATCTGCCCAGTACAAACCAGCGGTTGCGGTACTCTTTTAATAAATACCCGCTAAAGCAAAAGGTACTGGCTGCCCTGGCCTTGAATGATTGATAAGTTACAGCCATCGTTTTGCGGGCCACAATGGCTCTACGTATAGTCTCTATCCAGTCTAACCCTTTCAGGTTGTCATTTTTTTCGAAATCAATTACCGGCGCGCTCTGTGTTTTCTGGGTATAGATCTTGTCTTCCAGCTTGCTCACCATTTCGTTCAGATCGGTAAAATGATTAAAGCCTTTGAACTGCTTCAGCAGGTCAGATACTTCGCCCAATACCTGCATATCCTGCTGGTTAAGTGGGATATTGGTGATGCTATAGCCCTTATCGGCATAAGTATAATATTTTTTATCCGTAACGATGATCGGTGCTTCGTAGCCCAATTTATTGCTGCGCATCATCTCGATATCGGCCTGTACGGTACGGCGGCTCACACCACTGTCTATCCCCTGGTATTCATAAAGCGCATCGGCACAGGCATCTATCAGATCGTCGAGCGTCCATTTTTTTTGACGATTTTGCAGGCAACCATCAATAGTACGGTAACGGATAAGGGCATTGCGATTTACAGGCATAGCTTTGTTATTTCGGATATCAGATGTTCGAATTCGGAATTATTTTAGAAAATTATGATTTTATTTTTTACTGCGCAAATACGTTGCGCAGTAGGTGTTTTACTTTGTATCATGAGAAAAGAAAATGAGGCTCATAACCTCCCCCTTCAGGGGGCCGTGGGGCAAAAAGAAAAAGTAAGCAACAACGAGTTAAAAGCCCTGGGTATTAACGACGTTAAAATATTAGAGAACTTTAGCCGGGTAGCCAACGGACTGTTGAAATATGGTGTTATGGATAAAGCCACCATATTGGCCAATCTGGAGGCATTGATCGATGATCCGATCCCATACGCCATGAAAAAAGGCGGTAAATTTAAAAATCTGGCCGAAAGTGTTGTCGACTTGCGTAAAGAAGGCAAGTTCATGAAGCAACAGCGTACCGTACATACCTTAAAAACAGAAATAGCCGATTTTCCGGTTTATGGTTTAGAACATATTGAAGTAGGCGCCCTGGCGCAGATGAAAACGGCGGTTAAATTACCCATAGCGGTTGCCGGTGCCTTGATGCCCGATGCCCACCAGGGTTATGGCTTACCTATTGGCGGGGTGCTGGCAACAACAGCCAATACTATTATACCCTTTGCTGTTGGTGTGGATATTGCCTGTCGTATGTGCCTGAGCATTTTTGATCTGCCGGCTACCGCAGTGGATACAGAGACGGATAAATTAAAAGGTTTATTGACCGATCATACATACTTTGGTATGGGTTGTACTACTAAGGTACATTATGATAGCTCGCTGTTTGATAGCCGTACCTGGGGCGAAACCAAGGTGATCCGTATGCTGAAAGACAAAGCATACGCCCAGTTGGGTACATCTGGCACTGGTAACCACTTTGTGGAGTGGGGTGAACTTACCCTGGCTGATGGTGCTTTGGAAGGTATACCCGCAGGTAATTATCTGGCTCTGCTTTCGCACTCCGGATCACGTGGTTTTGGTGGTAGCATTGCCGATCATTACTCCAAAATTGCTATGAGCAAAACCAAGTTACCGCCCGAGGCCAAACACCTGGCCTGGCTCGACCTGGATAAGGATGAAGGACAGGAATATTGGATTGCGATGAACCTGGCCGGCGAATATGCCAGCGCTAACCATCACGAGATCCATAACAAAATAGCCAAAGCGCTCAACTTAACACCACTTACACGAATCGAGAACCACCATAACTTTGCCTGGAAAGAGCAGCTGGCCGATGGTACCGAAGTGATGGTACACCGAAAAGGTGCAACTCCTGCGGGAGAAGGCGTGCTGGGAATTATTCCCGGTAGTATGAGTACACCCGGGTTTGTGGTGCGCGGTAAGGGCGATGTGCGCTCTATCAATTCTGCCTCACATGGAGCAGGGCGATTGATGAGCCGTAGCGCGGCTTTTAAAACTATCGACCGTGCCGCGGTAGCCGCCAACCTGGTAGATAAACGTATCACGCTCATGGGCTCAGATGTGGATGAAGCACCGATGGCCTATAAGGACATCCATACCGTGATGGCCGCCCAAACCGACCTGGTGGAAGTGCTGGCCAAATTTGAGCCCCGCATTGTGAGGATGGCCGATCCGAGGGAAAAGCCGGAGGATTAGAGGCAAAGGATATTATGCTAAATAATCCAACATCCGGATATTTAAACCAGACCAGCAATGGTTTAGTTTAAATACTCCCGGATATTTTTCATTTGGTGTATATGTCTTTGGGTATGAAAACAAATAAAATACAGCCACTCCAAACGGGTCAGAGTGCCGTATTGGGGTAGTTCAAAGTCCGGATAAGTCAGGGTCAGATCTGTAGTTTTTGACAGACTGATCATGGGATCGAAACCATTTTCAAGCGATCGTAAAATAGCTCCTTTGTCTTTAGGGGTGCTTGACGGCTGTATAAAATCAGGCGCGGTCATTTTAATATCGAAATTCAGGAAAAGATCACGCAAAGGTTCAACCTTTTCTTCCGGATTGCGCTGCGTATCGGTACCAGGAGCCTCCAAAATTTCTGCCCCGCCCGATGAGAATTTGACAATATGCTCTGCTACCTGGCCCGCGGTCCAGCTATTTTTAAAAGGTATACTGTTAAATTGCTCCTGGGTGAAACCTGAAATGGTGTGCAACAGATCCTGCCTTGTGTTTTCTAATGCTGTGGTGATGGTGGTTATCATAATTATAAGGATGATGTGAATTATTGTCGCTACGGTAAATCAATATATAAAATTACAATCCTTTATTTAATTGGCAGGGATGTAAGCACGACAAAGAATAGGCAATATGCGACAAACTTTATCGGGCCTGTTTGCCATACAGACTGTAGTTTGTAAAACCTCCTGAGGGTTCGAGTCTCTCTTCAGGATTAGGATCTAAACACGATCCTAATCCATAATAAGCCTTATTTTTCCACTATTTATAATTCTAATAGTTTATATTTTTCATCGCTTTATAAGTCTTTGCTTTTTATTTATTTTGTTGATATTTAGATTGTTATGTATGAAGTAAATTGATTATTGATTTATATTCTCTCTCCGCAGCCTGGCTTTTGCTGCATATTACGCCATAAACTTCCCTCCTTTGTATTAAATGCCGGGCCATCCGAAAGTCCGGATGCTGTAACCAATTAAAAACCAATTACCTTATGAGAAAGCTCACTGTTTGTATGCTTATGGCTATGCTATGCTTTGGCTGTAAGAAAAACTCGCCGGAAAACAATTCCGATCAAGCTAATGCTGTCAAGAACAAAACGCTTGCCGCTGTTCCGATAGGCAAATCAACCTCCAAAAAGATCTTTATGCACTGGATGCCCTGGTTTGAAACACCGGAGTCAAAAGGCGCCTGGGGTTATCACTGGAAAATGAACACCCAAAATCCCGACATCATTACCAACGGTCGCCGGCAAATTGCCGCTTATTACTACCCGCAGACCGGGCCCTATGCCTCCAGTGATCCCGATATTATTGAGTATCAGTTATTACTCATGAAATACTCAGGTGTTGATGGCGTTACCATCGACTGGCCCGGTACCCGTGTTCAATATGACTATCCAGACAATCTCAATAATTCCAATGCGCTGATAGCCAAGCTGAATGCGGTAGGTTTGCAGTTCTCCATTGTGGAGGAAGATCGTAACTGGGATGCCGGCCAAACCAGCGGTGCCCATGGCGATTTTACCTATATGCAAAGCAACTACTTTGGTCAGAGTAATTACCTTAGGGTAAACAATGTACCGGTAGTGCTCAACTTTGGGCCAATAACATTTCACTCCTCATCAGAGTGGGATCAGATACTGGCCGGACTGAATCCGAAACCCAAAGTTATTCCGTTGTACGGCTTTACCAGCCAGGTTGGTGCCAACAATGCTGGTGGCGAATTCCCGTGGATATACCAGGATCATCCAACTGTGGTGAATAACTATTACGCACAGGCATCTAGCTTTCCGATCTCTGTAGGCGTGGTATACCCGGGCTTCAACTCCTTTTACCAAGCTGGTGGTGCCAGTGGGCCAACCTGGCAAATCGCCTACAACGGTACTTCAACTTTTAGTACCATGTTGGATAAAGCCCTGGCATCAAGTGTAGGCATCATCCAGTTTGCCACCTGGAATGACTATGGCGAAGGTACCATGATCGAGCCCACTGTTGAATTTGGGTATGGCTTTTTAACCACCATGCAGCAAAAATTGGGTGTACCTTACCATCAGCATGAGTTGGAGCAGATCTACCGTTTATACCAGTACCGCAAACAATACAAAGGTAATTCCAGCGTGCAAAACCAGCTTAATCAGGTGTTTACCTATTTTGCCAATGTGCAGCCCGTTGATGCCGAAAACCTGATGAACACCATTGGTGGCGGTGGTACTACGCCTCCTGTTACTACGGGTGTAAGTATCAAAAACCGGTGGCTGAATACTTACCTGTACGAGGATAACGGGCAGGCTAAATACAGCTCATCAAGCACTGTAGCCAATGGTAAATGGACGTTGGAGCAGGTTAACGGACATACCCGTATCAAAAATGTAGGTACCGGTCATTACCTCAACATTGAACATCTGTACAGTTATGCCGAAAGTACCGCTGTTCCGGATAGTTTTTATAGCAGCTATTGGGTGTTGGAAGATTACAATGGCTACAAGCGCCTCCGTAATGAGTGGCAGAATACCTATCTGAATCTTGAAAACCAGAGCGGGTTTGCCCAGTGTACCGCTATTGGAGCTACTGCCGAAAGCAGCCAGTGGACGATTAACTAATTCCCCGAGCCAAGGGCAACAATTTTAAAGAGATGTGAAACTTACGAAGTTTTTAAAACTTCGTAAGTTTTTAAGTTTATACCATAAGCAGGGTGTGCAGCATGCTGATTAACCTATTCAATGGAAAATAAATGAGGCCGGTACAAGATTCGAACTTGCGGACATTCCTTTTGCAGAGGACTCCCTTGAACCACTCGGGCAACCGGCCATTTTATATAATAAATTACAGAAATTTCTGTAATTTATTGCGCACTTCACCCTACCCGGCCGTGCACCGGTTAAGCAAAACAAATCAGGGTAAAACAACCGCTGTTGCTTTTAAATATTCCTGTTTTCCTACGTGGATTTTTCGCTCACTCAGCCCAGGCACTACCTGCTCAAGAGCCAGTTCGAACCACGACTTTCAGATCCAGAATCTGATGTGCTGCCGTTGCACCATAGGAAAATAAATCCTTGTGGAAATAAAAGGACTTGAACCTTTAACCAACACCGTATAAGGGTGACGCTCTAACCATTGAGCTATATTTCCTTTGTAATCACTAGGGTAACCCGGATTCGAACCGGGAGCCTCCTGCTCCCAAAGCAGGTAATCTAGCCAATTGATATACTACCCTGAAATTTCTCCCTAAAGCAAAAAATCCCCTTAGATTTATCTAAGAGGATTCGCGTGTTTGATTATATTTTTTTCAATACATAGCTATCCCATCCGATAAATCGGTTGCGGTATGCAGCATTGTATTGTTGTTGTTTTCATGATACAATGATACGCAATTAATTTATAAAATCAAGAAATTTCTGAAATTATTTTATTTGTAATCTATTTCGCCCTCGAATAACTCCAGGAGTTTATCTTTTGCTTTGATGCTTTCGTACTTAAATGCACCTATCATCATACCATAGCCAAATAGAAACATCGATAAGGCGATGAGTGGTGGCGGGGAAAACTTATTTGGAGTAGCCCCTGTTAAATATATTATGGCGCCAAAACCTGTCATACCAAACCAGATACACATAAACAAAGTAACCAGTATGTGCATATACATGATGATATGTACCCGGTTGCCGGTCAAATAACTTTCGGTAGAACCTTTAATAAACGGCAGGAACGAATTACGATGAAAAATTATTCGTATGATTTTGAAACGGTTATCTTCCACGTACCCTTTAAAGAAATAAGCAGATTTACGAACGAATAATTTTCTAAAGGTAAATGGTGTGACAGGTTCAATTTCGGTTGCTAAGCGTTCCTGTACCTCTGCGGGCTTTAGTTGGGTTACGATATAGAAATTTTCGTAGGGTAATAATCTCATGATAAGGATGTACTGGCCATAAAGTTAATTATTTGAAAGTAATGATCAGCTTTTACCTGGCAAACGCAAAGGTGCAGGGGATATTTTTTATAAATAAATAATATTTTCTTCATAAAACACTTGCAATGAGCAGGTTTTATACTTAAATTTATACAACCAATTGTTCTAAAACCTTAATTTCAGGAGGATTCGTCATGAAGAAAAAAGCTACGATAGTTCCTCAGCCTGATAAGACTGAAGCTATTCATTCAGAATTGCACACCAACCAAGCCACTACACCCAAAATGTACCGCGATCATAAAGTATGTGATCATTACACCCATGGCAGAGCTAACAAGTATCCATTTGGCAGCAGCCACGGGCCGGCCTGTTTCTAAAGGCCACCCCTTTTTAATTTATGCTTATACAGGCACGGTCAGGTACCTGATTTGTTTCTTCAGCCTCCTGGTATAAGAGATTTTATGCATTTGACTGTCGGGTGGCGCTAATGCCAATCGTGGCCGCACCATCTGCATTGCTTAGCCAGCGGCGTGCGGGCCAATTTTTTACATACAGGGCATAAATTAAAAAACACTTCGGCGGGGTTATCTTTCAGAATACGCTCCGCGCAGTTCAGCGTAAACTTTATATATCCCTCGCCCAGATAGTTTAATATCAGCGGGTCATCACTTAGCCAGCCTGTTTTTAAATACATGCGGGTTAGCCTTACATCTGTTGCTCCTTCCAATTTAATGGTTGATACATGATGCCTTAAAGCTTTACGCTCTTCCCAATTCATCAACTCCATATAATGGGCTATAATATAGTCGGCTTTTTCTATGGTGATATCATCCATTTTTTAAATATCTCAAAAAAAATTTAATTTATTAAGCCGTACCAACAAAGCCTTGATTTATTCATTCACCTTCTTCCGCGTTTTTATCTTTTGTTTTTAAGTAACGATACTGTTACTACTTCCATCAAAAACAATTACCTTGAATAACTAAATTTGAATACAGCCTTCAAATTCAAAACCTATGAGCCAGATTAATAAAGAAGATATCAAGCAGGAAGTATTTGACCTTTATGACGACTATGCGCACAATCGCCTTAATCGCCGTGCATTTGTTGAAAAACTTTCTCTGTATGCAGTGGGCGGTTTAACCGTACCTGCGCTGATGAGTTTCCTGATGCCAAATTATCAGACTACTGCAGAGGTTAAGGCCGATGATCTGCGTTTGGAATCGGGATATATCAACTATACATCGCCAAAAGGTGGCGGAACAATTAAAGCCCTTTTATCAAAACCGGCAGATGCCAAAAGTAGACTTGGAGGTATAGTAGTGGTTCATGAAAATCGCGGACTGAACCCCTACATTGAAGATGTGGCCCGAAGAGCGGCCCTTGCCGGGTTTATTACCCTGGCTCCCGATGCCCTGACTCCTCTTGGAGGCTATCCAGGTAACGATGATGATGGTCGTGCGATGCAAAGCAAGCGAGACAAAGCCGAAATGGAAGAGGATTTTATAGACGCGTTCCATTACCTGAAAGATCACAAAGATTGCAATGGCAAAGTGGGTGTTGTAGGCTTTTGCTTTGGCGGCGGAATTGCCAATATGATGGCCGTGCGCGTTCCGGAACTGGCAGCTGCCGTTCCTTTTTACGGGGCCCAGCCCACCATTGCCGATGTTCCTAAGATAAAAGCACCATTGCTATTACATTACGCGGCACTGGATACACGCATTACCGAAGGCTGGCCACCATACGAAGCCGCCTTAAAAGAAAATGGCAAAAAATA
Source organism: Mucilaginibacter sp. 22184 (assembly GCF_052045695.1). NCBI lineage: Bacteria > Pseudomonadati > Bacteroidota > Sphingobacteriia > Sphingobacteriales > Sphingobacteriaceae > Mucilaginibacter > Mucilaginibacter sp. 22184. The sequence goes on along the minus strand of NZ_JBQEPI010000001.1, from coordinate 136,421 downwards.
CCAAGCCTATATTTATGAAAATGCCAACCATGGTTTTCATAACAATACCACGCCCCGCTACGATAAAGCCGCTGCAGACCTGGCCTGGAAAAGAACCATTGATTTTTTTAGTGAGTATTTGAAAAACGGGTAATGCCCTCTCCAATGTCATTTCGATAGAGCCAGGGTGGGTGAGAGCGTTGCGCGAAAGAGAAATCTTCTGCTTGGTGCAAAGCTTCAGCTTTAAGTCGCAGAAGATTTCTCCTCGTACCTCGTTCGAAATGACATCTTTTGGTTATATTGTCGAACCAGCTTACCCTCCCCCTCAATGCGCATCCGGTACAGTCACCTTCACCGCTTTTGCTTCTTTCCGTCTTTTAATAGTTATGATAACCAAAGGGATACAGCAGGCATTTAAAATAGCCAGTAGTAAAAACGCATCCATATAACTCAATAAAAAAGTTTGCCTAACCACAATGTTCTCCAGCGCGTTGATGGATTGCTGCAGAGCACGCAGGTAGTTAGAACCGTGCGCCATGAAGTTTTGGATAAGCGATTGCTGCCGCATCATAGTTTGCGGATCTGAGGCGGTAACATGCGTGATCAGGGCAGTGCGGTTGGCTGCCTCCCGGTGTGCTATGTAGGTGTTAATTAAAGCAATGCCGAATGAACCACCCATTTGCCGCATCATATTATTTAGCGCCGCGCCTTGTGGTATCTCTGCCGGTTTCAATTCCGAAACAGCCAGGGCTGTTAATGGAACGATCAGCAAGGCCGCACTAAGTCCCCGGAAGATTAAAGGGATAAAAAAGTATGCTCCCCCGGTGGCCAGGTTTGATCCCGACATGATATACCCAAATGCCGCCGAAAGGCCAAACCCTAAAATGATGAGGTATTGTGGCCGTAGTCCGCTTTGCAGCATCTTACCTAAAAAGGGAGAGATCATAGCCGCCATCAAAGTACCCGGCAGCAGCATGGTACCGGTTTGGAATGCCGAGTAACCGATAATGCGCTGTGAAAACAAAGGGAAAACAAACACGTTGCTAAATAAGCCAAAGCCCAAAACAAAGGTCATAATAGCCGAAATGGATAAGGTGGTACTTTTTAGCACCCGCAGGTTAATAACCGGGAATGGCGTTTTTAACTCCCACCAGATCAGGGTGGCTATTGATAGTGCCGAAATAATGCAGAGCACCAGGATGTAAGTTGCTGCGAACCAGTCGTCGGTTTGGCCGCGCTCTAAAACCACCTGCAACGAGCCCACGCCGACGGTGAGCAGAAAAATACCGAGCCAGTCGATGCTCCGGCCATCATTTGATCTTTGGGTAGGTTTAAGGTAGATGTAGGATAAAAGCGCTGCCGCGATCCCGATAGGAATATTGACATAGAAGATCCATTGCCACGTTAAATTATCCACGATATAACCGCCCATTACCGGACCGATGGAGGGGCCGATAATAATACCCAGACTGAATATGCCGCTGGCGGTTGCCCGTTCTTTTGGAGGAAATGTTTCAAAAAGGATGGACTGTGAGGTGGATAATAATGCGCCACCACCGATACCCTGCAGAAAACGAAAGGCCACCAGTTCCCATAAATTAGTAGAGAACCCGCACATGGCCGATGCCAGCGTAAATAATAAAATAGAGCCGATGTAATATTGTTTCCGGCCAATCTTTTCGGCTAAAAAGCTGGTCATGGGAATGATGATCACGTTGGCAATAGCGTAGGAAGTGATCACCCAGGCAGTATCTTCAAGAGAAGCGCCCAGGTTACCACTCATGGTATTGATGGATACGTTAACAATGGTAGTATCAATCAGCTCAATAATGGTTGAAGTGATAATGGTGATAACGATGATCCATTTTCTGAATCCGGTTTCCATAAAGGATATGTGTATATGATTTTAATAAATAGGGGTTCTTAAGATAATTCGAATGGTATTGCCCTAATTGGACAGATCACGACCAAAATCCTTTTGCCTGGATGTTGGAATGGCCCAGGTTTCTTAACAAGCTGCGTAGTTCAACCACCAGTCCACGATTTCCGGTGAGGTAAAATGAGGTGTGCGGTGTGCAGTAGCCCTGCTCCATTAGCCAGGTAGCCAGTGCATATTGGTTGGTTAGCGTGTTTAGCGGTGAATGAAAATAATCCTTAACTAATTGCCCGGTGTGTGGACTGTCCAGTAATACGGCACCGTCAAAACGGATTCCAGGCAAAGTGAGCTGTTGTAAGGCTAATAGGTGCCCCAGACTACTGGCATCGCCCAGGCCTACTACCAGGTTGGTAGGATGCGGTGCCTGGTGTGTAGTGCCTATCTTGATGTATTGAATCGTGTCGCCGGCACAAAGCTGCCTTGCCCAGCGGCTTCCGCAGCCATCATGCGCGATATCGACGAGCAATGAGCAAGTGGCGGTATCCGCATCCCAGCCAAATGGGGTATAATCGCGGTAGCATGACTCGCCCACTTTGAATTTAATATAGGGTACTTCGACCCATTGGCGCATATCAACAAGGGGTAAATGCAGGTCGATCTCTATGATGGTAGCGGAGTCCCAAACACGCACTTCCAGCACCCGCCCGGCCAGGAGCAGTTGCGGTCCGATGAATTTTACCGCTTTGTTTTTTATTTGTTGTAAAATAGATGTTTCCATGTAATATATTTTTGATGGTACAAAGAAACTGGCTTTTTATGTGTAAGTAAATGGCGGCTTTGGCGTAATGATAGGACTATTTTCGGTATTGCTCCCGAAATGCGATTGCCGAAGTGCCCGTTACTTTGCGAAATAAACGGGAGAAATAAGAGTGATCTGTAAAGCCCAAAGTGTGGGCGATCTCTTTAACGGTAAGCTGGCTATAGTATAACAGGCGCTTGGCTTCCATAGTTACCTCCTGCTGTATCCAGTAACTTACCGGGAATCCCGTAACCTTCTTCAGCGCTTCGCTCAGGTAGGCTTCAGAAACGTTGAGCATGGAGGCATAATCCGCCGGACTTTTATTTGATCGTAATTCGGTTACCAGCAGGTTTTTGAACTGACTGGTAAGCTGAGCAGGGCGCGATACTTTTAAATTTGTACCGGTGTATGCGTTATAACAACCTGCTGCGATGGTTAAAAAAGATTTTAGCAAGGCATGGATAGTTGTCGCATAAAAGGGATCGGTATCATCCTCATTATATTTTTCGTAGAGCAATGTCAGCAGGCTTTTGCATTGCCGGAGCTGTGTATCATTGAACGTGTAAGGTTGCTGAAGGAATAGCTGCTCCTCAAATACATTACGGCACTGAGGAGGAATTAAGGAGGTATCAACCCCAATAAACCAGCCATCTGTATGTTCGTTACGGATGCGTTGATGCACCTGGGTTGGCAGGATGTAATACAACATACCGCCGGATAAATGAACCTCGTTAAAATCGATCATCAAAGATCCGGAACCTTGTTCTATCACAAAAAAAATATAATGATCATCCCGGTGCGCCTCAAGCACCCGCGGATCCACCTCTACAGGGTCGCCCTTTTTAAAATATTTTAGGTGCAGGCCAAAGTCGGTACGGTCCTTTAATAAATGAATGGGGATGTTGCTCATTGTTCAAAAGTAATCATTTTGAATATTGATGCATGGATAGCATCAGTTTTTGTAAATTTAGGTGACTTAATTTTACAAGTAAATAACATGCTTATGCTGAACGATGTACTGGCCGGTTTTTATGGGCGAGATCTTCGTAAATTAATAGAGGAAGTGAACTTATTTAAAAGTGAAGATGATCTTTGGCGCATCCAGGGCACGGTTAAAAACCCCGCCGGAAACCTGGTATTGCACCTCATTGGCGGCCTCAACCACCTTATTGGCGCAACGCTTGCAAAAAGTGGTTATATCCGAAACCGTGATGAAGAGTTTACCCGCAAAGGTGTAAAAAGAGAAGAGCTTACCAGCGGGCTGGAGGAGTTGATTTTGCTGATCAATCGAACCATAAATAACCTCACTCCAGAACAAATGGAGAAGGAGTTCCCCATATTTTTCGACAAGCCGCATACGTCTGTGAGTTATGTATTGATACAGCTGCTAGCCCATTTGAATTATCATCTGGGACAGGTGAATTATATTAGGCGGGTGTTGGAATAGGAAAAAACTTATTTATTCATATAGCGGAAAGTTTCTATGTATAGTACACAGATCAAACCCTGCACTTTATTAAAAGTGCAGGGTTTACTTTTATATTACATAGGTAACCCGATGAGCTTCCCAAAGCTTGGGTACTTCCAATTTGTAGATCAGTTTTTCCATGGCCGCATGCGGTACTATGGCATCCCGGTCTTGATTTTGTTGATGAAGCTGTGCATACGGTACCTCAATATAAACAATATGGGTCCGGGCCTTGTATGTGTTAAAAAGCTCAATCAGTTGCATCCGCATCTGGGCAGTGGTATTGGTCGCGTTCCACACAAAACTTTGCTGCTTGCGCAGATACACCCGGGCCAGTTCTTTTGCTGCCTGCACAACCCTGCCGTTACCAGCCTGATCAGTAGGTAAAACGCCCTGTTCGTTCCTGAGTTTATCTAAAGATATCACAGGCATATCAGGATAGGTCTTTTTAATAAAAGTATCCTTACCCGCACCGGGCAATCCGCTTAATAAAATAACCTCAAAAGCAGGTTCTTCAAAAGGGACATAATCTACATATGCATCATCATTTTGCATGTAATACCACATCGCTTCGGTTGTCGCAAACGGACGACTTGAGCCCCAGCAATTGTTTTCCTGGCAAAAAGCCTCAAAACAATCTATGCGATACAACATTTCGGCCTGGTCGTCACAAATGCGACCGATCATATCTGCCCGGGCAAGCAGCGCAAGCCATTGGGTATTTACTTCCATGCTGGCTTTGACCAGTGCTTTTAGCGGATCGGGTTTTTCAAATATCCACAAAGGCAAACCATGATGCCGTACCAGTCCGCTGATCTGTTCGCGTATAGCAAAAGGTGTAGCAATGGTAGTGTACAGGAGTTGTCGGGAGGTAAGTGCGCCTTTGCGGGCATGTCCGTGCGATGTAATACTGCCATCCGGTTCCAATACGGTAGTACTGTACTTTTCCACATCGTGCAATAATGCCGATGCCCATAATATTTCCTGATCCTGTGCTGCAAGCGCCTGATATGATGCCTGCTGTTCCAGGGCGGTTAATACCATTTGTGTATGTATGGCCACATTGCCTTCGGCGTGATAGCGTTTATCCTGCGGAACTTCACTCATGCGTTTCACCCAGTCAAATTGCTGCTCCAGGTAGTTACAGTTTTTATTTTCATTGATGGTCCACATAGGTACCTCCTTCGTTATTCAATTTGGCCCGTTTCCAGTGGCGTGTCCAATGCTCATCAGTTTTTACGTGCCCTTTTCTTACATATTTAAATATATTTTGTGCAAAAGCCGTTACCGGGTAAGCCGCAGCGTTGCGGGTAACAATACCCTCCATGGTTACCGGGCTGCCGGTTGCCGCATCATGCGGTTGCAGCGCGCCGGGTTGCCAGGTAATGTCCATAACTTGTTGCTCAAACAATTCTCTATCGGCCGGTGGTGTAAATACCGAAATTTCGGGCACCACAGGCAGGCCAAGCATTGCTGCATAAAACCGGGTCTCGTCCCAGCTTAGCCATTGATCATGCTCGCGTATGGCAAACACGTAAAAATGATGCTCCAGGTTGTGGTATTCAATAGAATGAACCGCATATAGGTTCTCTACAAATATTTCCAGCGAACCCAGGTCATTTTTGATCAACTGCCAAAATCTGCGTATGCTTTCGGTCCATGGTGATATGGTTGGTGCCGCGTGTGAGCGCGCAAAAACGCCATGCCGCGAAAGGCAATTGTTTTCGCCGTCGAGTTTTTCGGTATGTATTAAAAGCGGGATATTTTTAAGATGATCCCAGTAGTCGTGTTGTATCCTGTCATCGCTGGTAGTTCCGGGCGAAAACGGGTAATGATACGTACGGCCATATTTTTGTGAAATAGCCATGTTATAAAAAATTAAGTAAAAGAAAATAGGATTTTACTCCCTCCCGGGATTGGGAAGGTCATTTAACATAAATATGCAAATGACATTACATGGCTCAAGATTTAAAGCGTTTTTTATTATGGAGGCAAAGATAAGAAATTATTACACTCCAGGAGTTTTGAAAATTACAGCGTTTGGCTATGCTCAATAGCAATCATTTGAGCGTATGGGGCGTTTCAGGTTATACATTGTATGTCAAAAAACAAGCGAATGTACAACCTACAACGTATTACGTACAACCTGTACTTTATCTGTAACATTCCGCATTTTCCTTAGTCACAATCTTTGGATGTAACCTAACATAATTGTTATGTTGTTTAGGCTGCACCGATTAAAAAAGGATATATCTTAGACTAATATTTAAAATATCAATTCACGAACAAAACAAACTTGGCGCCTGCAATATTATAGGGATGCTGAAGTTTTTAATAAAATACTTTTAACATGGCTATTAACTTACAAAAGGGACAAAAAATAGATCTCGGTTTATCAAAAATGACAGTTGGTTTGGGCTGGAACCCAAACGAAGGCACAGGGTACGATTTTGATCTGGACGTATCGGCAATTATGATAGACGAGAACCGCTTTGTTCCGCAGGATGAATTTTTTGTTTTTTATAATAATGTCGACTCGCCCGACACGGCCGTTCACCACACCGGCGATGATCCGTCTGGCGGCAACAGCGATGGCGGCGATGACGAATCCATCAATGTGGACCTGACCAAAGTAGATCCCAAAATACAGGAGATATTATTTGTAGTAACCATACACGAGGCGCAACCCCGCCGTCAAAACTTTGGCCAGGTGCGCGACTCCTACATCCGTATCATTGACGAACTAACCGGCAGCGAGGTTTGTAAATATGAACTGGGCGAAGATTTTTCGATCGAAACGGCTGTTGAGTTCGGCAGGTTATACCGTCGCGCCGGCGCCTGGAAATTTGAGGCATCGGGCGTGGGCTATAAGGAAGACCTGGCCTTCTTTTTAAGTAAATATTTTAAAGGGCAGATCATTAAGTAAAAGGAGCCTCACCTAAATCCTCTCCCAAGGAGAGGACTTTAATAAAAGGTTTTTTTAAAACCCTCTCCTTGGGAGAGGGCAGGGTGAGGCTATTAAATTATACAACTATGGCAATTAATTTAGTAAAAGGTCAAACAATTGACCTGCGTAAAAATGATAAAGGCGAGAGTTTTGATCTGTCGTCGGTTACTATTGGCTTGGGCTGGGATGTAAAACAAAGTGGTGGTGGCGGCTTTTTGGGCAAACTTTTTGGCGGCGGCGAAGAGGCTGAATATGATCTGGATGCTATCGCTTTTCTGCTGGATAAAAACGGCAGAGTAGTCGATAGAGGCCGTTCGTTTCAAAAGCCAAATGGTAATACTGTGAGCCTGTACGAAGGTGATGTGATCTATTTCAATTCTATGCGTCACCCGTCGGGTAATATCTGGCTTACCGGCGATAACCGCACCGGTGCGGGCGATGGCGACGATGAGCAGATCATCGTTAAATTGGATTCCCTCGACCCAAAATTCGATCGTATCCTTTTCATCGTAGCCATATACCAGGGACGCAAAAATAACCAGCACTTTGGTATGGTGGATAATGCTTTTATCCGCGCGGTAGATAATCATGGCAAGGAGATAGCCAAGTTCAGCCTCTCCGGTGATTCCACGTACAACGGCATGTGCTCCATGACCTTTGCCGAAGTTTACCGCAAAGACGGCACCTGGAAATTCCGCGCCATCGGCGAGCCGCATACCACCGATAATTTTTTAGAATTACTTAAACAATATTAAAAAAGAGGCAAGATGTTAGAATCAAGAGCCAAGAATTAGGACCTCCCTTGTCATGCTGAATGTAATGAAGGATCTATTCGTCAGGCATCGCCGACCAATAGATCCTTCGCTGCCGCTCGGGATGACAAAGGTTTTTTGTCTTGATTCCTGACTCCAATCTCTTGATTCTCTCCTCTTGACTCTCTTTCCCAGAACCATGCCTTATTACCAGCACTATTCTTTTGATCTTTGGCTAACACTGATCCGTTCCAATCCTGATTATAAAACTGAGCGTACTAAGATATTTCACCGTGATTTTAACCCATCGGGTAAAAGTATTGATGAAGTGGCCAAGGCATTTCGCACTGTCGACTTGATGTGTAATGCCATTAACGAGCGTACTGGCAAAAATATCGATGCCGAAGAAATGTTCCTGATGGCGATCAGCCTGATCAATGATAACCAGTTGAATTTGAATGATATCGATACCCAAAAGCTTTATGCCGATATGGGAGCTCTGGTATTTAACTACCTGCCTACGGTTTACGAGCCTGTAACAATTGAGATATTAGATAATCTAAAACAAAAAAGTGGTGCTACGTTTAGCTTGCTAAGCAACACCGGTTTTATAAAAGGAGCAACATTAAAAAAGGTACTGGCCAAATTAAAGATAGATAAATACTTTGGTTTTCAGCTGTACTCAGACGAGGTGAGCATGTCGAAACCAAACCTGGAGTTTTTTAATTTGATGCTTGAAAATATTAAACAGATCAATACAAAAAAAAATATAACTTTAGCTGGCATCATTCACATCGGCGATAACCCCAAGGCCGATATTGAAGGTGCCGCGGCGGCAGGCATAAAAAGTTTGCTTGTCAATTCAAACAACACATCCATTTCTTCATTATTAACTTATTATAGATAAAAGGATTTTTGGAACAAAGAACAAAGATTTTTGGAGTAAGGATTTTTTGACTTACAGAATAAAGAAATCACTAATTCACTAAATCATTAATTCAATAATTGGCGAATGAACACTACCTATTCATTACATCATATCAGCAATGCGCAGGCATTTGGGTTTAATCCGGATGACTACAGTCGTTTTAAGTTTGGGGATGATGCTGTAGCAAAGCATTTTGGCACACACCTGGCCGATGGCTTTATCAGAGATTACCTCACCGAAAACCCCATCAAACAGCAAATTGTGGTGATATCAAGCCCGTATTCGTTTATCCCGACGGCTACCTTCGCCATGAAAAACTGGTTTGTGGCCCGACTTAACCGTTGGCTGGCCCTGCATGGTTACCCGGTAGTGCAGGAAACCAAGGTGCACCGCACCATAACTTACAAGGAAGATTATGGTGAGCTGGATGCAGAGCAAAGGATGAACCTGATTGGTAATGATTCGTTCCATATTGATAAGGATTTTTTACAGGACAAAACGCTGATATTTCTGGATGATATCAAGATAACCGGAAGTCATGAGCGCATGATCATGAAAATGGCGGGCGAGTATGGCCTACGCAACAATATATTCATGCTGTACTTTGCCGAACTGATCAATAAAAACATCCACCCCAATATCGAGAATTATTTAAACTATCACCAGGTAAAAAATATCTTTGATCTGGATAGCATCATCAAGAGCAATAACTTTTGCATCAATACCCGTATCGTAAAGTATATTTTAAACTACGATTTTGAGAGTTTTTGTATTTTTATTCAGGATCAAACATTTGATTTTATAAACTTGCTTTATGATATGGCGTTGGGCAACGGCTACCATACCATCGAAGCATATGAACTTAACCTGAACTTTATAAAAGAAAACCTATTTTTAAACAATCATAACTTAATTCAACATGGCAATTAACTTGCAAAAAGGTCAGCGGGAAAGCATTAATGCCCCCAAATTTACCATTGGCCTGGGATGGGATACCAACAGTTCTTCAACCGGGAGCGCGTTTGATTTGGACGCTTCTGTTTTTATATTGGGCGATAACAAAAAAATTATAGCCGACGAATATTTTGTTTTTTATAACAACTTGAAATCACCTGATGGTTCGGTTGAGCATACCGGTGATAACCTGACTGGAGCCGGTGATGGCGACGATGAACAGATCAAAGTAGATCTGTCAAAGATTGATGCTAAAGTATCCGAAATATGCATCGTGGTAACTATTCACGAGGCTGAAGCCCGTAAACAGAATTTTGGCCAGGTGCGCAATTCTTTCATCCGGATATTTGACCCGGGTACAGGCGCCGATATTTTAAAATATGAGCTGGAAGAAGATTTTTCGATAGAAACAGCTGTTGAATTTGGCCGGATCTACAAAAAAGATAACAACTGGAAATTTGAAGCTGTAGGCGTTGGCATGAAAGGCGGTTTAAAGGATTATTTAACAAAATACCAATAATATCATATGGCTATCAATCTTCAAAAAGGACAACGGATAAGTCTGGAAAAAAGTAACGGCAGCAAATTGCAAACGATTTGTGTAGGCATTAACTGGGGCGCTATTGAAAAGAAAGGCCTTTTTGGTTTTGGCACTACCAAAGAAGCGGTTGACCTTGACGCCAGCTGCGCTTTATATGATGATAACAAACAACTGATAGATGTGGTTTACTTTGGTCACCTTAAATCAAAAGATGGCGCGGTAAAACACAGTGGTGACGATTTGACAGGCGATTTATCGGGAAATGATGGTCTGGACAACGAAGTGATCACCGTTGATCTTTCGGCCCTGAGCGCTTCGGTAAGCTATGTGGGTTTTATCCTCAACAGCTTCCGCGGGCAGGATTTTGGTACTATTCCTTTTGCGTCCATCCGCATTTATGAAGGTACACCAACCCGGGTAAACGAAGTATTTGCTACCTATGATATTGCGCATAGCAAAGATTTTGCCGGTCACGTATCTATGGCGATGGGCGTATTTTACAAAAAGAACGGCGAATGGAAATTTAACGCCATTGGCGAACCAACCCGCGACAGGAAACTGGAAGAGTCGGTGAAAACCATGGCACAGAATTATTTATAGTTCATGAATGATAGTTCATGGATCATGGTTCATAGATCATAGTAATTGGTAGTTTGTGCAAATTTTGCCATGAACCATGATCTATGAACCATGAACTAAAAAACATTAAAACTCAATAAAATCATGGAAGGCACACCAGGAAATAACGAACTAAATATAACCCCGGTTAATTTAGATATTAATCCAGCCCCGGCTACAAGTACCAATACACCGGCAAAATTGCTGGATAAGGAAGGTAATGTTGATTTAACTAACATTACTTCGGCCGAAGTTCAAAAATATGGCGAAGTAGCTAAAGCCCTTGACCCCAAGGATGTAAACTCCATTCTCAATTATGGTACAGAGGTGCAAAATTCGATGGAAAAGTATAGCAATACTTTCCTCACCTCTGTACGTACCTATAACTCTGGCGAAGTTGGCGGCCTCATCAACGAACTGCTTACCGAACTGAACTATATTGATGTGGATGAGCTGAACCAGAACGCGTTCACCTCTTTTATATCGCACATCCCTTTTATGAAAAAGCTAGTGGTTGATGCCAAAAAGCTTTTCCAGAAGTACGATACAGTAATTAATAATATTGACAAGATCACCAACAAGATCAAGGCTGGTCGCGTTAATTCATTAAAGGATAACAGCTCGCTGCAAACCATGTTTGACAGCAACGTGGGTTACATCCACCAGATGGAAGAGCTCATTATATCGGGCCAGTTAAAGTACAACGAACTGAGCGAGCAGCTGGCGCAAATGGATGCCAATCCATCGGCCTATAACGATTATGAAATTGCCGATATGCGCGACTTTGTGAACCGTTTAGACAAACGCCTGGCCGATTTGAAAGTGGTACGTTTCATCATGCTGCAATCGCTGGCGCAAATACGCGTGGTGCAAAGCAACAATACCACCATTGCCGAAAAAGCACAGTCCATCGTATCAACCACTATCCCGGTTTGGAAAAACCAGCTGACTATTGCTGTAGCCCTGAACCGCCAGAAGGAAAACGTGGAGATGCAGAAAAAGATCTCGGACACCACCAACACTATTTTGCAAAAGAACGCCGAGCTGCTGAAACAAAACAGTATTGACGTAGCTAAGGAAAATGAGAAAACGGTAGTATCGCTGGATACTTTGAAGAAAACAACCGCGTCGCTTATTGAAACCCTTACCGAGGTTAAACGCATTCACGAAGAAGGTACCGCCAACCGCAAAACCCTCAACACCGAACTGCAAAACCTGGAAGTGGAACTGAAAAAAACGGTGACCAACGCATAATCCCAAAATACAAAACACGCGTCATTGCGAGCGCAGCGTGGCAATCCCCAATAAGCAGATCCGCTCTGTAAGTAGGGGATTGCCACGCTGCGCTCGCAATGACGTATTTCTTATTACCAGATCGTCTGTGCCCTCACAGACGCTTTATAATGGAATCACTCATATTTTAGTAAATTTGCATTTAATCAAAATTTGAGGTCGCCAAATTGATGGATGAAAGCAGGTTAAATATTTTAAATCAATCAAACCGGATGCTCAGTAAGCTGCAATTGCTTTCTGTTTTTTTTGGTGATGATATCATTTATAAAATATACCTGCGCAGCCAGGTAATCCACAAGCTTTTTGAAACCAACCCTGAGCTGGATATCAACAAGCTTGATCTGTTTCACCTGCAGTTTACTCAAAGCCTCATCGATCTGCTCCGCAAGATCAAAAAGAATAACGAAACCAACGTAAGCCTGCTTTTTGACGAGATCCAGATCAATAAGGAAATGATCGACAGGCTAAATGATCCCTACTATACGCAGGCAAACTTCAACCTCGAAAAACAACGCCAGGCATTAAAGGTCAATCTGTCACTGCGGAAACTGTTCCAGGTACTATCAGATAATTCGACCGATAATCCACTGTCAAAAAATATCAACGCGTTCAGCTCGCGGTTCGCGCCCGACTTTTTTTATCCCGTCGCTCCAGAACTTTTGCAGGAGATAACTGCCTATAACGATAAGGACGTTTACACCGATGAGTATGCTACCATTCAGCGTAAACTGATGGGCGTTTTGTGTAAATATGAATTTAAAACCGAGTTTTACTGTGGATTGAAGGCCGGCACACAGGTAGCAGAAGTTTATAAGTTTGTTGACGACGACCGTTATTTCATTTACTTGTTAACAGATAGTTTGTTCCTGTTTCTGGATATCGCTAAGATCGCTGGTATTGATATGACCAATAACCTATCAAAAAAGGAAAAACTGGTACATGAGTTGCGGGATAAGAACGACAAGCTGGAAGGCAATGCCGCCGCCATGAAAGCAGCCATGCCCACAGAGATCAAAAATCTGCTGGCTGATAATTATAAAAAGATATCAGACATGAGCTTTATGGAAAACATTAGTAATATTGATGTACAGGCCAATATTTTAAAAAGCATGTTGAATACCGATTTAATTTAGTTTATTTAACCCGAAATTTATTCCTTACCCTGTTTATATGGACTTTTTGCACACCATCCTGGGCCCCGATATTAAAGCCGGCTTGCTCATCATTTTAAACCTGATTGTTATCGAGAGTTTGCTCTCTGTTGATAATGCCGCGGTACTGGCTACCATGGTTTTGGATTTGCCGCCCAGTCAACGCAAAAAAGCGCTTCGTTATGGTATCATTGGTGCCTATGTATTGCGCGGGGTATGTTTGTTTTTAGCAGCCTGGCTGGTGAAAATATGGTGGTTAAAGCCTATTGGCGGCTTATACCTGCTGTACCTGAGCTTTAACTACTTTAAGGGAAAAATACAAGCGGCCAATAGTGATGGCGGAGAAGAAGAGGTGGATAAAAGCAAAAACTGGCTGTACCGCTCAACGGTGGGTGTATTTGGCGTGTTTTGGGCTACTGTTGCTCTCGTTGAGCTGATGGACCTTGCCTTTTCTATCGATAACGTGTTTGCTGCTGTGGCCTTTACAGATCACGTGGTGCTGATATACATTGGTGTATTCATCGGCATCCTGGCTATGCGTTTTGTAGCGCAGGCTTTTGTAAAGCTGATGGAGAAATTTACTTTTCTGGAGACTGTTGCTTTTATAGTGATCGGTGTGCTGGGGATTAAATTATCGGCATCATTGTATGTGCATTTTAACGAAACATCATCCTTCTCTAAATTTATGGAGAGCGAAAAGGCTGACATTTTCACTTCAGTATTTACCGTAGGCATATTTATTATCCCGGTATTAACGTCGCTGTTATTTAACTTTCCCAAAAGGCACACCATCGAGCCGGAAGTAGCCGAAGCAGCAGAGGATGTGCTGGATAAGCAATAATGATTGTTTATTGATTCATTAGCTCATTGGTTCATTTGTAGTAAATCGGCAACAATGCAGGTTTATGCTGTTAAAACCAATGAACTAATGAGCCAGTGAACCAATGAACTAATAAAGATGAATTTAAATAAAATAATAGCTTCCATATTTGGCATCGGATTTTTAAAAGGTGGTGGTACCTATGCGGCTATAGTAACCTGCGGATTTATCTGGCTGTTATGGCAAAGTCCGGTGTTGCAAAACCCCTGGTATTTGGTTGCCATTACCATTGTGATAACCCTGCTGGGCGTATACGTAAGCAACAAGGTTGAACCTGATTGGGGCGAAGACAGTTCGCGCGTGGTGATTGATGAGGTTGCCGGTATGCTGATAGCCGTGGTATTTGTACCCATGAATATTTATACCCTTATCGGCGGACTTATCCTGTTTCGCTTTTTTGATATTGTAAAACCCCTGGGCATCCGCAAAATGGAAGCCCTGCCCAGCGGTACCGGCGTTATGATGGACGATGTATTGGCCGGCGTTTACGCCAATATACTGGTATGGGCCGGCTATCTGGTCTGGGTTTTATTTGTGCGATAAAAATAGACCTAATCCCGGATTTATTTCGGGAACACATAAAGACTTACGAAGTTTTTAAACTTCGTAAGTCTGCTTTTTAACATAAGTAATCAAGAGGCCGTATCTTAAAATGGATACGGTTTTTTTATAATCAGAATTTTATAAAGTATTGATAACGTGTTTTGTTTTTATATTTTTGTAGCGGTTTAACAATACTCCTATGAGGTAATTTCTTACTTCCGGCACCAGGCGCTAACCCGTCTGTTCAAATCAGCTCCCCGATCGTACCGGTCCGGGCAGATTTCTCTGTTTAATCATTTTTATTATTAATCGCGTGCATGCACCACGGGTGTTGTGCTATGCTCAATTTTTTGTATGAAATCAAATCATCGATCCATAGTGATCTTTATTGTTATAACCGTTTTAATTGATACCGCCGGAGTAGGCATCATTCTCCCTGTTTTACCCAAACTGCTGGCCAATATGAGTCATGCGGATATGGGTACGGCTGCCCGGTATGGCGGCTGGCTCACCTTTGTTTACGCCCTGATGCAATTTGTATTTGCGCCTGTATTAGGCAACCTGAGCGATGCCTATGGCCGCAGACCGGTATTGTTGTGTTCCTTACTGGGTTTTAGCCTGGATTATATTTTCCTGGCCTTTGCACCCAGTTTCTTTTGGTTTTTCATTGGTCGTACCATCTCCGGTATAACGGGCGCCAGCTATGTGGTTGGCTCTACTTACATGGCCGATATCAGCTCGGGCGAAGAACGTACCAAAAACTTTGGCTGGCTTAACGCCGCCATGGGTATTGGGTTTATCCTGGGACCTGCCATTGGCGGTTTGCTGGCGCAGTTTGGCTTGCACGCGCCATTTACAGCGGCAGCAGCTTTAAGCTCGCTAAACCTGATATTGGGTTACTTCGTCCTGCCCGAATCACTGGCTTTGGAGAACCGCAGACCGTTCGACTGGAAAAAGGCCAATCCACTTGGCGCCATCAAGTACCTGCGCAATTTTAAAGGCGCGGCGGTATTGATCGCTTCTTTGCTGTTTTTATCGTTCGCGAGCCACAGCATGGAAACCATCTGGACATTTTTTACCACCGAAAAGTTCCATTGGCGCAGCGGCCTTACCGGCCTTTCATTGGCTTGCATGGGTGGGCTTTTTATTGTGGTACAGGGTTGGCTGGTAGGCTTTTCGTTGAAAGCTTTAAAAGAAAAAGGCACAGCCTACGTAGGCTTGTTCTTTACTTTTTTGGCCTACCTGAGTTTTGCTTTAACGCCCTGGCAATGGGGGCTGTTTGCTGCCTTGGTGATCTTTGCGATAGGCACTATCGGCGAGACGGCATTGCAGGGTATCCTGTCAAACAGCGCTCCTGCCAACGAGCAGGGCGAACTGCAGGGCAGTTTCAGCTGCCTGAAGGGTTTGGTGACCATCATAGCACCGCTGGCTTTTGCCAATATTTTCGCGACGTTCAGTCACCAGGGGCAGGGGAACTATTTTCCGGGAATGCCTTTTTTGCTTGCCGCAGCGACGGTTTTGATCAGCTTGTTGCTGTTTATAAAGGCCGATCAAAAGTATTAGCCTGAGGATGATCCAAGGGTAGAAAACAAAGAAGAGATAAGCTCTTCCGTTTAATTTGTAATTTAAAAGGTCGCTCCACCTGGATGCGGCCTTTTTCTTTTTGGCAATAGCCTTATTTATAAGTCTCCCTTTCTGATCTCTTCTACTGCGTAGTTGACCGCACGAGCCGTTAAAGCCATATATAATATCGATGGACTTTGATTGCCGGTGCTGGTCATGCAGGCACCATCGGTAACAAATACATTTTTACACAGGTGTAATTGGTTCCATTGATTCAGCAGCGATGTTTTGGGATCCTTGCCCATACGTACACCACCCATTTCGTGAATATCCAGTCCGGGCGCTTGTTTGTTTTCATGCTTCTGGATGTTGGTGCAACCCGCTTTCTCCAGCATTTCGGTGCTCTGGGTTAAAAAATCCTGTATCATGCGTTCATCATTATCATCGTATTCCACAGAAGTGATCAAGAGTGGGATGCCCCATTGATCTTTTTGATCTTTACTGAGACGTACATGGTTACTTTCTTTGGGGATGGTTTCGCCTTGCAAGTACATGTACACCTGCCATGGTCCGGGTTCTGTTAAGGCATCTTTAAAATCGCCACCAATGGATGGATGAACCTGTCCGTATGGCATAGGGCTGCGATAAGCCCCCATAAACGTAGTAAAACCGCCTTTATAATCTGTTTCCTGTTGGTGCAGGTTACGGTAATTGGCCAGGATTAACTCTGTAGGGTTTCGGCCAAAATAATACCGGTCCAGAAAGCCATCCATGCCTGCAGTTACAGATGCGCGATAGTTTTGGAAGGCCACATATTTACCCAATAGCCCATTATCGTTACCCAGGCCATTTGGGAAGCGGGCCGAGGTTGAATTCAGCAGGATGAGGTTGGTATTTAGCGCTGATGCATTCATGAAAATGATCTTTGCTTTATATTCTATCACCTCTTTGGTGTTGGTATCTATCACTTTAACGCCGCTTGCCCTGCCCAATTTTTCGTCATAAATAACAGAGTGCACCACTGAAAATGGTCTGATGGTGAGATTGCCCGTGCGTTTGGCCCAAGGCAATGTTGAGCTTACTGAACTGAAATAGCCACCAAATGGACAGCCGCGCATACACAGGTTGCGTGCCTGGCATTTACCGCGCCCCTGGTCTAAATGAAGCTGGTTGGGTTTGGTTAGATGGGCCCAGCGAGCATGTACCAGATGACGGTCGGGATAATGTTCGCTGATCTTTTTGCTGATCACTTCCTGCACACAATTCATATCAAAAGGCGGTAGGAATTCGCCATCGGGCATGGCTTCAATACCGTCCTTATTGCCGCATACGCCTATGAATTTTTCTACATGCGAATACCATGGCGCTACATCGTCATAGCCAATGGGCCAGGCTATGCCATAACCAAAACGCTCGGGATTGGTAAACTCGTATTTACTCCAGCGCTGGCAGGCACGGCCCCAGGTAAGTGATTTACCGCCAATCTGGTAGCCCCGTATCCAGTCGAATGGCTTTTCCTGTATATAGGGATGATCTTTATCTTTTATGAAAAAATGAGCGTCGTCTTCACCAAAACCGGCCGCTTTGCTGATCAGCGGATTCTCCTCCAAAAACCCCCGTGTCATTTGTCCGCGATGTTTAAACTGCCAGGGATCCATTGTGGCTGTGGGATAATCCTTATTATGCTCCACGTTGCGACCGCGTTCCAGCACCAGGGTTTTTAAGCCGAACTCGCATAATTCTTTGGCGGCCCAGCCACCACTAATGCCCGAGCCTATAACAATGGCATCATACGTTAAATGATCTGTGTTAGCGATTGGTCTTTCTGTTGAATCGGGCATGGTGATTGAGGGTTATATGTAAAAACTATTTGCTATTTTATTTATATAGATTTCATCGATATGAATGTGTGGTTATTCTTTTATTTTACTGCTTATTGAGCTTTTCTGTTGCGCCATGATCCAAAAAGATCTGTGCGTTTGGCAGCTTTTGAAAGATCGAAGCCGGCACATCGGTAGTTATGGAGCCAGTTAAAGCCTGTGCTATAATGCCCGCCTTTTTTGCGCCGCTGGCAATCAGCACCGGGGTTCGTGCTTCGGCCAGATGGCGCAAACCCAGGGTGATTCCTTCAGTTAACTGCGGCTGTTGTTCAAAATATTTTTTAGCTACATCGATGGTTACGGGAGCTAAGGCAGAGTGATGCGCATAAGTGTTAAAATCTGTACCGGGTTCATTCAGGCCTACGTGCCCATTCATTCCGATACCCACGATCATCATATCCAACCCTCCAAGATCCTTGATGTGTTTATTCATTTGTCTACATTCTTCATCAAGATCAGCAGCCTTGGCATTGAAAAAGCGAACCTGCGTTGGCGCTATCTTTAGTTTAGAAAAGAAATGTTCATGCAGGTAATGGCTGCAGCTGCCTTCATCATTTTTATCCATACCCACCCATTCATCCAAACCCACAAAATGCGCATGACTAAAATCTATTTCTCCCTCTTTAGCATATTGTACCAGGAATTTGAACATCCCCGTTGGCGAATCGCCAGAAGGAAAGCAGATCAGTGAATCGGGTTTCTTTTTCATCTGTCGCCATATCAAATAAGCCGCTGCCGATGATAATGAATCGTAATCTTTATACTGTTGAATCGTCATGCCCGCTTATTGATGGTTTAACCAAAGGTCGATTGGTTTAGCTACTTTGGCCGAGAAGGGCAGGTTGATCTTTTTCCCTTGTCCCGCCGAAGCATAGGCCGCGTAAATGATCTCCAGTACAGCACGACCATCTTCGCCGGTTACCAGTGGTGTTTTGTCATGACGTACACAATCAATAAAATGTTTCAGTTCATGCGGGTAGCCCTGATTAAAGGCTTCCTCAAAAATGGTGAAACTCCAGCCTTTGGAGGTATCGGCCTTTTCCATCGCATAGCCATAACCTTCGCGGCTATAAGTAACGGCTGCATTGCCCATGAACAGGTCGGCATAAATTACGCCCCCGGTACCATATATCTCGCAACGATCGTCCATGCCGCCATGTTTAGCCCAGCTATTTTCGGCTACGGCAGTTACCCCATTCTCAAATTCCACAATAATTACGGAGTTGTCCTCGCCTTTGGTGCGGCCCTTATGAAATACGGTGCTCATGGTGGCGTACACATTGCTCACTTGGGCGTGGTTAAGCATCCACCGAAACCAACCCAGTGCATGGCAGCCCATATCCATAATAACGCCTCCCCCGGCCAGGTTTATATCATAAAACCAATCGCTGTGCGGGCCCGAATGTTTTTCGCCCTGTTTCAGCATAAATACTTCGCCTACGGCACCATCTTTTACCAATTGCCGGGCACGTTCATATTTTGGCGCGAAGCAAAGCTCTTCGGCATACATCAGTTTTACGTTGTTGGCTTTACAAACGGCTATCATTTCGTCAGCCTCTTCCAGCGTTACTGCCAGTGGCTTTTCAATAATAATATGTTTACCGGCTTTTGCCGCTTTGATGGTAGCTATTGCATGCTGGTAATTAGGCAGGCAGATATCTACCACCTCACAGCCCGATTCGGCAATGAGTTTGTCGATATCATCAAACCATTGTGCGATGTCATATTTTTCGGCAAAAGCTTTGGCTTTGTCCAGGTTACGTGCGTATACGGCAACTACCTCGGCTTCGGGTATAAAGCGATGGTATGATTCCATGTGGATATCGGTAATAAAACCGGCTCCGAGTATGGCTACTTTGGTTCTGTTCATAGGTATATCAAGGTTCAATAAAGGATGGGGCAATGCCCATCTTTTTTACAATAAATGATGTTTAAGCGCCGGGATAAAAAGGGGCGGCGTTACAATTGGTAACCAGAATTATTTATTCAAGATTACTGAATTATATACTAAATCAAAAAAACAAATGAAAGTTTTAAAAAAGGATTTAGCATCGGCAACAAACATCATTTACGTGATTTGTAGTGTATATAGCTACTTATTTCGGCTTACACATATTTGCAATTTAAAAAGTTAATACATATTATTGTGTAATATTGACACAATGATTGTTATTTGCTGTTAATTAGTGATTTATAAACCAAGTTTAACCAACGACTAAAACTTTATGGCGAATCAATTTAAACTCCTGGCCTTGCTGGGGCTATTGCCTGCAACCGTAGCCCTGGGGCAAACCAAATGGACAGAAAAAAGATCGGGCGATATTGCCTGGGTGACCAATACCAACGGGCAAAACCTGGGGTATTCTACCACATCGGGCGTAAAAATATTAACGGTGGATGGCTTGGCCTTTAAAGACCTGAACAAAAATGGCAAACTGGATAAGTACGAGGACTGGCGCCTGCCGGTTGATATACGTGCCAGGGACCTGGCATCAAAAATGAGCGTGGAGCAAATTGCCGGTTTGATGCTGTACAGTAAACATCAGCCTATACCCGCTGCACCAGCCGGGCCTTTCGCCGGGACCTACGGCGGTAAAGTATTTGCCGAAAGCGGTGCCAAACCTTATGACCTGTCTGATCAGCAAAAGCAGTTCCTGGAAAAAGATAATGTACGCCATGTGCTCATCACATCGGTGCTGAGCCCCGAAGTGGCGGCGCAATGGAACAATAACGCGCAGGCTTTTGTAGAAGGTTTGGGTCTGGGCATCCCCAATAATAACAGTTCCGACCCGCGGCATGGTACCGTAGCTACAGCTGAGTTTAACGCGGGTGCGGGTGGTGCGATCTCCATGTGGCCGGGTTCCTTAGGTTTTGCCGCTACATTTGATCCTAAAGTGGTGGAAGATTTTGGTCATATAGCAGCATTAGAGTATCGGGCGTTGGGGATTGCCACCGCGCTTTCGCCCCAGGTTGATATCGCTACCGATCCGCGCTGGTGGCGGGTGAGCGGTACATTTGGCGAAGATCCGCAGCTGGCGGCTGATATGGCGCGTGGGTATATTGATGGTTTTCAAACCTCTGTTGGTGATAAAGAGATTAATAGTGGTTGGGGATATGGCAGCGTGAATGCCATGGTAAAACACTGGCCAGGTGGTGGTGCAGGCGAGGGTGGCCGCGACGCGCATTATGGTTATGGTAAATATGCTGTTTACCCGGGTAATAATTTTAAACAACACCTCATCCCTTTTACCGAAGGTGCTTTTAAGCTAAAGGGCAAAACAGGTATGGCCGCATCGGTAATGCCTTATTATACCATATCCTTTAACCAGGATACTAAAAACAAGGAGAACGTAGCCAATAATTATAACTCTTATATTATCAATGACCTGCTCCGGAAAAAATATCATTTTGATGGCGTGGTATGTACCGACTGGCTGGTAACGGGCGATGAAACCGCGGTTGATCAGTTTTTGTCGGGCAAATCATGGGGTGTGGAAGGGTTGACGGTTGCACAACGTCACTATAAAGTACTGATGGCCGGGGTCGATCAGTTTGGCGGTAATAATGAAGTGGCGCCTGTAGTGGCCGCTTACCAGATGGGCGTAAAAGAACATGGCGAAACTTTTATGCGTGCACGGTTTGAGCAGTCGGCAGTGCGCTTGCTGCGTAATATCTTCCGTACCGGACTTTTTGAAAATCCCTATCTTGATCCGGAGACATCCAAAAGCGTTGTAGGTAATCCGGATTTTATGAATGCTGGTTACCAGGCGCAATTGAAATCCATCGTGATGCTCAAGAACAAAAATAATGTGCTGCCGCTTACCAAAAACAAAATGGTGTATGTGCCTAAGCAATTTACCCCGGCGGGCAAAAACTTCCTGGGTATGACAACGCCCGAGAAACTGGAATACCCGGTGAATATTGAAACGGTGAAGAAATATTTTAAAGTAACCGAAAACCCTGATGAGGCAGATTACGCATTGGTGTTTATCAATAGCCCAAACAGCGGCGGTGGTTATAATAGCGACGATGCCAAAAACGGCGGCAATGGTTATGTGCCGGTAAGTTTACAATATCAAAAATACATGGCTACCGATGCCCGTGCTACCAGCATAGCAGGCGGTGATCCACTGGAAAAATTTATCAATCGTACGTATAAGGATAAATCCGCAACGGCCATCAATGTAACTGATCTGGCTATGGTGAATGATACTTATGCCAAAATGAAAGGCAAGCCGGTTATTGTTTCTGTGAATATGGCCAACCCGATGGTGTTTTCGGAATTTGAAAAAAATGCTAATGCTATTGTGGTTGATTTTGGCGTACAGGGACAAGCTACCTTAGATATTTTGACTGGCAACAGTGAGCCATCGGCACTGTTACCGCTACAAATGCCCGCGGATATGCACACGGTTGAAAAACAATTTGAGGACGTACCCCATGATATGAAATGCTATGTGGACGATCAGGGCAATACGTACGATTTTGGTTTCGGTTTGAACTGGAAAGGTGTTATTAATGATGCACGTACGGCTAAGTATAAAAAGACTGGGGTAAAGCCTTAAATTGAACATAAGAATACTCCATGTCATTTCGAACGAGGTACGAGGAGAAATCTTCTGCATTGTGCAGGGCTTCAATTGCAAATAGTAAAAGATTTCTCCTCGTACCTCGTTCGAAATGACAACTTTTTTATCTCTTCTGAATGTTTTTACTTTATCCCCAAGATTCTTCAGTAGATGCGACCGGAGAAAGCAGCTCAAGCACAGGTTCAATTTCAAGCTTGCTGGCCCATAGGTCTGCATCGAATTTTTTGAATGATGCTAAAGATGTCAGCAAATCATGGGCTGCCTCATTTTCAAATTGATCAAAATGCATGAATGTTTTACCGTCGGGTAGCAGCCAGCAGCCGTACTTAATACCCGGGTGCTTAATTTCCTTTAATTCCTTTACAATGCCCGCGATATTGGCCTGGTTAATCGGCGCAAATTCTGGTGTGGTGGTATACTGTACTCTTACTATTTTCATAATGATTTGTTTGGGTAATTGGATGAGTAAAAGTACCGGCTAAACAGCATTTGTAAAACGGGTGAAAAGGACATTTTACAGGGTGTTTTGCGACAGGGGTAAAATGAATCCGGGGCTGTCTGCACAGATGGGTATAAAATGACAAGGTTAAAACCATAAATTAGCTGATAGTAAACCTTAAAATATGACTATGAAAAACTGCTTGTTATTATCTGTAATGTTGTTGTGCTGTACTTTGGTTAAGGCTCAAAAAAATGAGCTGACCATAGTGAAAACTGATGCAGGGTTAGTTTCGGGTAGTACCAACGCGGCAGGAGATATACATATATTTAAAGGAATTCCCTTCGCTGCCCCGCCGGTTGGCGATCTGCGCTGGAGAGCGCCACAACCTGTAAAGTCATGGGAAGGCGTAAAACAATGTACAGCCTTTTCGGCTAGCCCCATGCAGCCTACGCCCCGTGAGTTTGGGGTTTACACCAAAGAGTTCCTGATCCCCGCTGAACCCAACAGTGAGGATTGCCTGTATCTTAATGTATGGACAGGAGCCCGGTCATCCGCAGAAAAACGACCGGTTTTGGTTTATATCTATGGCGGCGGCTTTTCGACAGGAGGTGCAGCCGTACCCATTTATGATGGGGAGGCCACAGCAAAAAAGGGGGTAATATTTGTGGTGATCAATTACCGGGTTGGCATATTTGGTTTCCTGGCCCATCCGGAGCTGAGCAAAGAGTCGGGCCATAGTGCTTCCGGAAATTATGGGCTGATGGATCAGCTGGCGGCATTGAAATGGATTAAACAAAATATCAGAGCTTTTGGCGGCGACCCCGATAACGTAACCATTGCCGGGCAATCTGCCGGTTCCATAAGTGTAAATTACCTGGTGGCATCACCATTAGGTAAAGGTTTATTTCAAAGGGCTATTGCCGAAAGCGGCGCAGGGTTTATCGGTCAGAACAACTCCGAACTAGCCGGGGCTGAAGCCAATGGTGTAAAAACAGCACAGGCATTAGGCGCAAATTCCATTGCTGAATTACGGGCAAAACCAGCAGCCGAACTGGTGGGCAAAGGTCAACAAAACCGCCCCATTGTTGATGGCTATGTATTGCCTCAAAGTATAGCGCAAATTTTTGCCGAAAGTAAACAGAACGATGTGCCGCTGCTCACCGGTTGGAACGAAGACGACGCGTTTGTGGGCAAACTAAAAAACGCGGCAGATTACCGGTCCGACGTATTGGAACAATACGGGATCCGGTCCAATGCTTTTATACAACTTTACCCGGCTAATACCGATGCCGATGCTGCAACTGCGCAGATCAGGATAAACCGCGACAAACTATTCGGCACACAGAATTATACCTGGGCCAATGCGCAAAGCGAAAAGGGCAAGGCAAAAGCGTACGTTTACCGCTTTACCCGCCGCCTGCCTGCCACTGCCGATTTTGTAAAGTATAGGGCCTTCCACTCTGGCGAGGTGGCTTATGCTTATGATAACCTCCGGTTTTTAAACCGCCCATGGCAGCCCGTTGATCATCAATTAGCCAAAATAATATCAACTTACTGGGTGAATTTCGCCAAAACGGGCAATCCCAATGGTAAAGGATTGCCCGTGTGGCCTGCCTATAATACGCGTGATAACCAGATTATGATATTAAGCGAAAAGCCGGTAGCCACAACCCTGCCTGATAAGGCCGCTTTGGATTTTATGCTGAAAGAAGTGAGCGGAAAATAAGACTTATAATTTTTGTTGTTTGATGAGGTTTTCCAGTGCCTGCAGGTGTTTTTTAAATGCGGCGCGACCTTTTTCAGTCACCGAATAGCGGGTATTGGGTTTACGGCCGATAAAGCTTTTTTGCACCTCCATATAAGCCTCCTTTTCCAATGCTTTCAGGTGCGAGGCCAGGTTGCCATCGGTAAGCTCCAGTAACTCTTTAAGCGAGTTAAAATCGTAGCTTTCATTGGCAACCAATACGCTCATGATCTGCAGGCGTATACGGTTTTCAAATGCTTTATCAAATTGGTCTAACGATATTTTCACGAATCGTATTTAAAGTGCATCACAGCACCATATATAATATGCAGCACGCCAAAACCGATGGTCCAGAGCAACAGGCCATACCCTGGAATCAGCGCGGCAAGCAAACCTAATAAAATCTCAATTATCCCCAAACTCTTTACGCCCGAATAGGTATAATGACTGCCGGCTACCAAAGCCAGGCCATAGAATATCAGCGTGGCCGGTGCAACAATACCATAATGACCATGGTAAATGAGGATAAAAGTAAACAAGCCACCGCTTACCAATGGAATGGCCATATTGATCAGCAATCTTTTGCTACCGGTGCTCCAGAAAGGACGCCCGATTTTACGGGCTTTTTTGTACGATAACCAAAAGCCTGTACCAATGGAAAAAATAAGGACGGCGAAGGCTACCAGGAATAACTCGGTGATAAATACAATATTATCGCCCTCATAATTACCAGTTTTGAGCAGGTTGTAGCCGATACCCGCACCTATAAGTGCATAAATACCCGCCATAACGCCCGACAGGCCGCTGAGCGAAATGAACTTGGCCGAGCGCTCCATCAGGTCGCGGATAGAGCTGAGCTCGGCGTGAATGTCTTTTTCTTCCATTGAAAGTGCTTTGATTTTCAAAGTTAATAAGATAGTTTGGAATTGCAAGCGGAGGGAATAAAACGTTACAGGTACGAAGTTTAGATTTGTCATCCTGAGGAACGAAGGATCTATTCGTCGGTTTGCACAGCGTATACCCGCTCTTGGCCGCTGGAGGGCCAGTTACTTTGCAGCCACAAAGTAACCAAAAGGCTTTCAGCAGAAATGCTTCTTTGCGCTCATAGCCTTTGCCCCGCAAATCGGATAGAACCAGGGCTGCAATTATTTTGCCCAACTTCGTTCGCGCATTTCCCCTCGCTTCAGTAAAAACTTGCTATGCCCCTCCAATGGCACTTGGCCACCATTGTTCTGCCCGCTTTCGCCCGAAGCTTACCTGCTGAGGGGAAGAAAAAGCACTTTCAATCAATAATTCACTAATTCAATAATTAAACTGCGTTAGCGATAGCAGTGGATACCGGCCCGTGACTAACGCCTTGTGGCGTATGAGCGGATAGCGCGGGCCGAAGGTAACGCCATATGTAGAGGTGAGAATCAAGAGACAAGAATCAAGACAGGCCAAAACCAATTCAATAAATCATTAATTCAATAACTAATAAGGCTTATCTGCTGATGGGAAAAAAAACCTTATAATGTCGACTCCGTAATTCACCAACTCAGTAATTAAATCATGGTAATCCTTTAATCCTAAAAACGGCGCAGCCCTCTTGAACACCAATGAAAATAAACGATAAGTGAAAAATCATGGTTCAGAAATCACTAACGCTAATTCATTAATTAATCGCCTCCACCCCGCGTTTTCCTGCTAACAAACGGAGAGCCTTAAGAAGACATGACTAAGATGATGATACGGCGTGGTGAAATAAGAAGAAATCGAAGCATTGATTATTTTAATTATATTTTCAATAATTATTGAAAATTCAAAATAAATAGTAATTTTGTGTTATTGAATCGCAAGAACATAAAATTACAGCAGTATGAAAACGCTAAAAGATCATGTGATACTATTTGATGCCGAATGCCCCATGTGCAGTGTATATACCAAAGCTTTTGTTAAAACAGGCATGCTGGCCGCTGGTGGTCGGCAGGCTTACCAGCAGGTACCCGAAAGCAGCTGCCCTGTGTATGACCGCCAGCGCGCCGTTGACGAGATTGCTCTGGTTAGCTTGAAAACCGGCGAAGTAAGTTATGGGATCAGGAGCCTGTTTAAAATAATTGGCAACAGCTGTCCTGTATTCGCACCCTTGTTCGGGTTTAAGCCGTTTGTTTGGCTGATGAGCAAGCTTTATGCTTTTATATCATACAACAGACGGGTTATTATTCCGCCGCCCAAAGTTGGCGATGGGTTTGAATATCAGTCTACATTTAAACTGCATTACCGTATAGCTTACTTGTTGTTTACCTGGTTCATTGTGGGCTATACGCTTACCGCCTATGCGCATTTCTTAAGTCCGATGGTAGCTTTGGGCAATGCTTATCGCGAGTATATGATATGCGGCGGGCAGATCATTTTTCAGGGAACGATAATGAGCTTTTGGGATCGCCGGCAAACCTGGACCTACCTGGGCAACATGATGACTATTTCTTTTGCAGGTAGTTTATTGCTTTTAATTCCGATGGCAGTAAACCATTGGCTTCAATTCGGGTCTGAGGTGTACGCCTTGTATTTTATGGGGGTGGCCGGATTAATGTTCCTGGAGCACATCCGCAGAACTAAGTTATTAAACCTGGGTTGGACATTAACCATTACCTGGGTTGCATACCGTATTATTTTATTGGCACTGATCTTAAACCTGAACTAATGAAACCCTACAAAAAAATTGTACTCGCCGGGGTTAACGGTTATCTGGGTACCGTACTGGCGAGTTATTATAAAGACAAGGCAAACGAAGTGGTTATACTGGCCCGTAAACAGGCTAAAACTGTTGATAACGTCCGTACGGTAGTTTGGGACGGTAAAGCCGAAAATGGCTGGACAGTACAACTGGCCGGGGCCGATATGCTGATCAATCTTTGTGGTAAAAATGTGAACTGCCGCTACACCGAAAAAAACAAGGCCGAAATCATTACATCACGTGTTTTGCCTACCGAGCTGCTTGGGCATGCCATACATAAAATGAGCAATCCGCCAAAATTGTGGATCAATGTAACTTCTGCCACCATATACCGTTATGCAGAAGACCGTCCACAGGATGAAGAAACCGGCGAAATTGGTTATGGTTTTTCTATCGATGTATGTAAAATATGGGAAGAGGTTTTCCTGAAAAGCGAAACGCCGCATACCCGCAAGATAGCTTTACGCATGGGTATTGTATTGGGTCGCAGCGATAGTGTTTTTCCACGTTTATTGAACCTGGTTAGGTTTGGGCTTGGTGGCAAACAAGGTACCGGTAAACAATATATTGCCTGGGTACATGAGCAGGATGTAGCCCGCAGTACCCAATGGCTGCTTGATCATTCCGAAATTGAAGGGGTAGTTAACTGTACTGCGCCAGCCGCTATAAAAAATGCCGATATGATGCAAACCATACGCAAAAGCTATGGCATGCCATTTGGCCTGCCTGCACCTGAATGGTTGCTTGACATTGGTGCCGTAGTGATTGGTACCGAACCCGAACTGGTACTCAAAAGCCGCTGGGTAAAACCCAAACGCCTGCTCGACTCTGGCTTTACCTTTCAATATGAAAAAGCCGAGTATGCGGTGCATGATATTTTGAGTATAAAGGGGTGAGTGGGAAGCCTTTCGCTTCTTGTGTAGATAAAGAATATTATTTGTCATCCTGAGGAACGAAGGATCTATTTATGAACCTTGCAAGGTGCGGAATAGATGCTTCACTCCGTTCAGCATGACAAATATTTTTTATTTCTCCACTGCCGCGGGCTTTCAGCCCGTGGTGATTATGGCCTCAGCTTTCAGCTGAATACTAAAGCTGAAAGCTTTAATCATGTCACCCACGAGATACGCTACGCTAATCTCGCGGGAGCGGATCCTTTCACATCACGTCATTGCGAGCGATAGCGTGGCAATCCCCAATTAGCAGGGCCGCTCTGTAAGTAGGGGATTGCCACGTCGTCCCTCCTCGCAATGACGTAATGGTTATTTTCTTATTCCGCGATGGCATGGTAACCCCAGTCAGCACGTTACTTGCGCTTTTCTTATAGCCTACTTATAATTTCCATAAATAACTATTATATTGTGATATGGTCATGCAAAGAGGTGGATGCATTTACATCGTCACCAATCTAACTCATTCGGTTTTGTATATAGGTGTAACATCTGATATCATAACGCGAATATGGGAGCATAAGAAT
The DNA here is from genome assembly GCF_052045695.1 of Mucilaginibacter sp. 22184. Classification (NCBI taxonomy): domain Bacteria; kingdom Pseudomonadati; phylum Bacteroidota; class Sphingobacteriia; order Sphingobacteriales; family Sphingobacteriaceae; genus Mucilaginibacter; species Mucilaginibacter sp. 22184. The sequence continues at coordinate 107,281 of NZ_JBQEPI010000001.1, read as the reverse complement.
AAGGTCCACCCTAAAAGCTTCACTGCCAAATATAATTGCACAAAGCTGGTTTATTATAATTTTTACCCACACATTGAAGAAGCTATTGCTGCTGAGAAGATTCTTAAAGATCGTAAACGGGAATCAAAGATAGATTTGATCAATAAGCTCAATCCTGAATGGAAGGATTTATATGATGGGTTGGCTAATGAATAGCTTTAGCATTTTTGCTCTGGAAGTAGGGGATTGCCACGCTGCGCTCGCAATTACGGGTAGGATAAACTTTTACTCCTTCTTTTCCCCCGCTTTTTTATTCACTTCTTTGGTCATCTTTAAGGTTAAAAACAATAGTAGCCCAGCAGCAATCACAATAGCTACCCAGATGAATACCGTGTAATCACGACCCGCTTTGGCTGGTTGTTTAGCTTGATAGGCTGTGTTTGGCCCAACCGTTTCATGACTAATTTGCGGGGTGTTATCCCGGATACTATCGGCAAAAAACTTAAGATCATATTCTGGCGCCTGTACCGATTGATCGCCGGCGAGTAAACGGTAGGTTTGTTTACCATCCAGGTAACTGATCAGCGATTCGGCAGATTGGTAGGCATCCACGCTCGCAACAGTTAAAGGTAAATTATCACCATTGTCAATTTGGATGAGCAAATAGCTGGCCTTGGCTGCTATCAGCAGGTCGGTAGCTTTGGCGGAGTTTAGTTCCGCTTCGCCAAGTAATTGTTTATCGTGCCCGGTAAACTGGTAAACCCATACATCCCGCTTAAAATATTTGGGTGCGCTTATGTTTAAATGCAGTTTATTGACCTGGTAACTGTCGTTTAGTTTTAGGGTGATGTAAGTGGTTTTATTGCTATCGGCCCGGGTTAGTTGAACGGGCGAAACCGGGGTGTAGCTTAAAGTAGCGGCGTACTCCGTATACACACCGGCCTGCAAAAATTTAATAGGTGTTTTGTTTTTATCGTTTACCAGCAATTTAAGATAACGGTAATTACTTGCCGGGAACGACAGCGATTGCATGTAAGTACCCTCACTGTTTACCACGGCTTCTTGCAATGGGATATCTTCCTGAATGGCGAACCATTGTTTCAGATCGTCGCTGCCTACCAGGTTTACTTTGCGCTGTACTGCCGTGTTTTGCAGTTTTATCCACAGACGATCAAGCGCCAGTCCGGTTTTATTTTCAATGGTAAAAGTGGTGCCGGTATCGGTACTCAGCTTTGTATCAACCTGGTTAAAAACCACAAAACTTTTCTGGTCTTTCTGCGGCAGGCTTCCGGCCTGTATATAAGGGATAAAATTACCCTTGGCATCAACTATCCGGATGTCGGACAGATCGGCTTTTGCTTTGGCCACAAAGGCAGGCAGCAGATTGATACGATAAAAACCGGGACTATCTACCTTGGGCAAGGCCGCCTGGTACTTGAAATTTTGCTGTGCCGATGCCGACAGCATCAAACCGCAAAATAGCGCCGTGAGGGTTAATATTTTATTCATCCTTAGGTTTGGCTTCATCATCAACAATAATTTTTTTAACCTTTTGGTACATGAATGATATCACCAGCAGTATAATGCCCAGGCAAAAGAAGGCCGCTATTTTGCCAGCTACCGGTATGTTATTGATATCGAACAAAAATAATTTAAGCAGCGTTAACGAAAACAGGCTTAACGATACTATCCGCATTACTTTTAATTTGTGGCGCATTCCCAGCCACATCAGCGCGAAAGACAGCAATCCCCACAAAATAGGCAGGCCGGTTTTGATATAAACCGTTTCGATACGATTTATAGAGTGGCTATTTCCATAAAACAGCAAATTGCTCAGCAGGCTGATCTCCAAACTTAAAAACAATACCACCGCCGCACTGATAAGCCAGGTGAACAATACCTTCATGCCGGCATCCAGGTTTTTCTGGCTCAGGCGAATAATGCGGTAAAACAACAAACCAACAAAAATAGCGGCTATCCAATGCGCGGTAAAATGACCGGCAGGCACTTTGTGCTGCTCGAGCATCAGGCGCTGCAAGTCGAAAAACTGCGGGGTTAAAGCCAGATAAACTGTAACGCATATCAGGAGTATGGCCAGCCTTATTTTTTCGTTAAAATTGAGCGCTTTTACTTTTAACGATGCCAGGTAATACACATACACAAATGCAGGCGTATACAGCATCATATATAAAATGTTAAGCGGGGTATTTGGGAAATGATGTACAAACTGATGGTTCACCTCAAACAAGCCGCTTAAAAATAAAAGCGCCAGGGCAGTGATACTGAAAACATGCCGGTCGATTGCAAACTCCTGCGGCGCGGGGGCTTTGTCTTTACTCACCAGCACCGATAACAGGTACGAGCTGATAGCCGCAACCAGTGTAGTGATAAAACCCTTATTGGCAATAACGGTAAGGCTTAAATCATTGTCTACATATATCTGGTACCAATCCATCAGCAGGCTCAGCAGCATAGCTACCCAAAGCAGCAGCGAGGTAAGTTTCATGAGCTGGATGGATGAGCGCTGATACAACCAGTAGAGCAGTACCGTTTCGGATGCCCAGAATATAGTGATGCTGTGCCCATGTAGCTGTATTGGCGCAGCCAGCGAAATAAAGGTAAGCGTTATGCCGATGAGCAGGTACAAAATATTGGTATCAACCTTGCGATTGCGGAACAGCACGTAGGACAATACCAGGTTTACCACGCCCAGGCTTATACAAAACAAGCCGCGGAACTGCTCTTCCTTCATCACCGTAAGCAAATACAGGCCTGCGGCAAAATAAAGCGCAGTGTTGCTCAGCAGGATGGTAAAATCCGAGGCAATGAATTTTTTATTTTCCTTAACATTATGCGCCACATTGATAATAAAGTATAGCACATAAAAAATGCTGGCATAAATAAAGCCGATGTGGTACGATGGCGCGGTAAGCGTATATAGTACCGATGCAAAAACAATAACCGTAAATACAAAGCTGATAATGTTGAGCACCCGCCAGGCTTTAAAATAAGATATGACAAGCAAGCCGGTATTCAAAATCAGCAGATATATAAATAAGGCATCGTAATTGGCATGCCCGGTACTTACCATAAACGGACTGGCAAAACCACCTACCAGGGCAATCACGGCCAATTCCTGCTTATCATACAGCAGCGAAAGCACCACCGCGAAAATGGTGATCACGATGAGAATAATAAAAGCTACTGTTTGACTGAACAGGTTAAACTGGTGAAAGGCAAGCGTTATGGTAAAGTAAAACACAGCCAGACCGCCGCCCACCAGTACCGAGCTAAATGCTTTATAGCTGTTACGCAGGCGGTGCGCAATGCCAATTAAAATGGCTCCGCACACCACGCCGATACCCACACGACCGATAGGGCCTACCCAGTCATTATCAATAGCGTATTTTACAAAAAAACCGATGGCCAAAACCAGTATGGCGATACCAATTTTGTTGATCAGGTTTTCGCCGATGAATTTTTCCAGATCGGGGTGACTTTCAAAGAAAGATGGTTTCGGTTCCCTGGGTTTCGGCGCCGTATGTTCGCCGGTTTTTACAGGTCTGTGAATGGCCGACAGGCTATCTGATATCACTTCGGGCTGGCGCTCAATATGATCTGGTTTAATAAATTCGGGTTCCGGTTGTGGTTCGGGAGGTGCAACAGGTTCGGGCTGGGGAACATTAATGGGTTCATCTTTAACAACAGGCGGCGTTGGGGTGATGGCCGGTTTAGGTTCCTCCGTTTTCCTGGCCTCCTCATCAGTAAAACGCGATGCCTTTAAACGCTCAATTACTACCTTTAGCTCCAGTATTTTTAGCTCCAGATCGGCTATTTTATGGTTAATAGCGGTTTTATTATTTACCACCAAATAAATAATAAGCAGCAGTAAAAGTACGGTTACAATTTCCATAGATACAGGTTTGGCAAAAGTTAAATATAGATGATTTATGTAAGGCAAGTACATAAAAAAATATTTAACGCTGATTTACAGGTGATTCGCATTTTTGCTTATAGGTATTATTATGTCAGGCTCGCTTTTTATTAACAGGGGTAATTATTAATTTTAAAGGCCATGAAAAACATACTTTTATTGCTCTTTTTACTGCCATTAACTTCGCTGGCTCAGCAGAATTATCCTGCCACTATTGATAATTTTATGCAGGCCCAGGTTAATATCAATGGCTTCAACGGCAATGTACTGGTTGCAAGGGCCGGAAAAGTGATTTACCAAAAAGCATTTGGATACCGTAACTACGATACAAAACAATTGCTTGATACCAACTCCGTGTTTGAACTGGCCTCCGTTTCCAAGCAATTCACGGCCATGGGTATCCTGATGTTGATGGAAAAAGGCAAACTCTCCTTAACAGATACCCTGCGAAAGTTTTTCCCGCAGCTGCCATATAAAGGTGTAACCATACAAAACCTGCTCACACACACATCCGGTTTGCCCGATTATATGAGCGCCATGGAAAATAAATGGGATCATAAAAAGATCGCTTTTAATGATGATATGATCAATTTTCTGGCTTCAGAAAAAATCCCGGCCAATTTTGCCCCCGGTAAAAAGTTTGAATACTCCAACACCGGTTATGCTATCCTGGCCAGCATCATTGAAAAAGTATCCGGCTTAACGTACCGGTATTTTATGTATAAAAATATTTTTGGCCCGCTGCGGATGGATCATTCACAGGTTTATAATACCAGGCGTTCATCAACAGACACCCTTGCCAATTATGCTTATGGATATGTTTTTGCAGATAGTTTGAAAAAATATATAATTCCCGATAGCTCGAAAAAAGACGATGCTGTTTTTTACCTGGATGGTATTTCAGGAGATGGCACCGTTAATTCAACAACCGGCGATCTCTTAAAATGGGATAGGGCAATAAAAAATAGTACATTACTCAGCCTGGCTACGCAGAACGAGATGCTTTCCACACAATCATTAATGGATACCTTAACAAAAAAGTATTACGGTTATGGTGTGAGCATCGGGGCCGATCAGTTTGGGGTTGCTATCAGTCATAGCGGCGGATGGCCGGGATACCACACTATTTTAACCCGCTACCCGGTACAAGATATTACCATTATTGTTTTATCCAATAACGAATCGGAGGTATCGGCGATAGCTTATGGTATTACCGGGGTCTTGTTTGATATGCGGGTGGCATTACCCTATGTGCATAAAGAAATAACTGTTGATGCTGCTATATTAAATAAGTATTTGGGTAGTTATTCGCGCAAGCTCCAGGCTTTAACCTTAAATTTCGATATCATCAAAAAAGATGGGAAACTATATCGCCATCAGCATGGCGCAGAGGATGTAGAACTGAAACCCGAATCAAACATCAAATTCTTTTATGCTGATGGCACCGACAGGCAGATAGAATTTGAAACTGATAAAACGGGTTCTGTGACCGGTGGCTGGTTCATCAATTCAGGTGTCCGGTCCGAACTGCATAAGGCAAAAAAATAACGTCAGAATGCCGTGCATTCTGATTTTGCAGATAAGATATAGGCTAAATCAATTAATTACTTTAGCTATCATTATAAATTATATGCCAACGGCTTTCCCCTGCCGCTAATTACCGTAAATAAAACCTGATGATGAAGCCAGTTTTTAAGCACATCTTGCTGCTCTTTTGTTTATTGATCACCACGGCTGCCAATGCGCAAACCGTTTCCCCATCACTCTTGCGCGGCCATTGGAAAGCCGTATGGATCACCGCCGCCGATGAACCGGCAAAAGATTATGGCGTTTATCATTTTCGAAAAAACATCAGCCTGACCGCTAAGCCCGCATCATTCATAGTCCATGTATCGGCCGATAACCGGTATAAACTGTACGTGAACCAAACACTGGTATCATTGGGACCTGCCCGTGGTGATACCTATTACTGGAATTATGAAACCGTCGACCTGGCTCCATATCTCAAAACGGGCAATAACAGTATAGCTGCCCTGGTTTGGAACGAAGGCGATTACCGGCCCGAAGCGCAGATCTCTATCCGCACGGGTTTTATTATGCAGGGTAATACCGCCGCCGAAGAAATAGTGAATACCGATAAAACCTGGAAATGCATCCGCGATAAAGCTTACCGGCCGCTTACCGGTATCGGTTATCATCCATATTATGTTGCAGGTCCGGGCGAACTGGTGGATATGAACGCCGCTATCAAAAACTGGAATGCTGCTGATTTTGACGACAGCTCCTGGAAAAATGCTACCAGGGTTGACTATGGTAACCCCAAAGGTACCGTGAATGCTTTTGGCTGGATGCTGGTGCCATCCTCCTTGCCGCAAATGGAATTGAAATATCAGCGCATCCCCGTGCTTCGCAAGGCCGAAGGTGTAAGTGCCCCCAAATCTTTTCCCTCGGCAAAAACAGCGCTTACCATACCCGCTAATGCTACGGCTACTTTACTGCTCGATCAGACTTATTTAACCAATGCCTTTGTTACGCTCAACTTTAGCAAAGGAAAAAATGCATCGATCAAATTAACCTATGCCGAATCCATGTTCAATAGCCTGGCTCACGGTATAGTTAAAGGTAACCGGAACGATGTGGACGGGAAGATTTTTGCCGGTCGCCGGGATAGTATTATTGCTGATGGCTCGACCGATCAAACATTCACTACCCTGGCCTGGCGCACTTACCGGTACATCCAGTTACAGGTTAAAACGGGGGATGATCCTTTAATCATCGATGATATTTACGGCACCTTCACCGGTTACCCCTTTCAGCTGAATGCCAAATTGGAAACCGGCAAGCCCGAAATGCAAAAGATCCTGGACATTGGCTGGCGCACCGCCCGCCTTTGCGCCGGCGAAACTTACACCGACTGCCCCTACTACGAACAACTGCAATATGTTGGCGACACCCGTATACAAGCCCTGGTATCGTACTATAACAGCGGCGACGACCGCCTGGCCCGCAACGCCATCAACCAGATGGATCAATCGCGCATTGCCGAGGGATTAACCCTGAGCCGTCATCCGTCGTTCTCGCCGCAGATCATCTCTACCTTTTCTCTATGGTACATCGGCATGCTGCATGATTACTGGATGTACCGGCCCGATAGCATCTTTGTAAAAGATAAGCTGGAAGGGGCAAGGACTGTACTCGCTTTCTTTAGCAAATACCAGCAAGCCGATGGCTCCCTGAAAGATACACCCTACTGGACCTTTGTAGATTGGGTAAGCGATAAAGGCTGGGATTTTGGCGAAGCTCCCCAAAGTAAAGAAGGCCATTCCGCGGTATTGGATCTGCAACTAATGTGGGCCTACAACCAGGCGGCCGAGATGGAAGCAAAAATGGGTATGCCCGCCTTTGCCAAAATGTACAAGGCTAAAGCCGCACAGTTGAAAGTTACTATACAAAATAAATACTGGGATGCGGGCCGGCAACTATATGGCGATACAGAAGATAAACAACTGTTTTCGCAGCACACCAACACCCTGGCTGTACTAACCGGCATGCTGGCCGATGCCGATGCTACAGCAGTATGCAAAAAAATGCTTACCGATACCTCCATCACCAAATGCACTATCTATTTTAAATACTACCTGCACCAGGCTCTAATAAAAGGTGGTTTGGGTAACAATTACCTGCAATGGCTGGATATATGGCGCAAGAATATCGATATGGGCCTCACGACCTGGGCCGAAATATCCGACCTGGAACATAACCGCTCCGACTGCCACGCCTGGGGCGCCAGTCCGAATATTGAGTTTTACCGGACGATATTGGGAGTGGATAGCTATGCCCCCGGTTTTAACCAGGTTAAGATTGAACCCCATTTAGGCGATCTGAAAAGCGTAAGCGGCGAAATTCCGCATCCTAATGGCAAGCTGTCTGTAAAGTATCAATTGATAAAAAACAAATGGACAGTTTTGATCAATCTGCCGCCAAATACATCGGGGCTGTTGATATGGAAGGGTAAAAGTTACCCGGTTAAAGCAGGTGAGAACAAATTGAGTATTTAAAATAATAATAGTGAAGAAATAGCACTAATTTGTCATGCTGAACGGAGTGAAGCATCTGTTGGGCGCTTGTAAAGTTCGTTAATAGATCCTTCACTTCGTTCAGGATGACAGATTTTGAATCGTTACCCTTCTGAAAGGTGATATTGGCATAATGTGTTTATTATCAAATATTTGTAAGTTTGATATAGCCAATTAAACCCAAACCTATGAAGAAGATAATTATAGTTAGCTCGTTAAGCCTCGTGGTGATCATGATGTATTCCTTTAGCCGGGCCGAAAAGAAACCGTCGGGAGATATTTTAATTCCGGAAGGTTACCGTAATTGGACCCATGTGAAAACCGCTGTCAACAATCCTGCATTTGCATCACATTCGGGCTTTCATCATATCTATGCCAACGCAAAAGCCTTAGAGGGTTATAAAACGGGCCAGTTTGCAGATGGCGCTATCATTGTGTTTGATGTATTGGAATCCCTGCCCCAAAAAAACGGGGATATTTATGAGGGGAAAAGAAAACTGATAGATGTAATGGTTAAAAACAACTCGCAGTTTAACGAAACGGGCGGCTGGGGATATGAGGAATTTATCTATAAAGATAGTTTAACCACAAAGGCGCTGCATCCTACAAAAGAACAATGTTTTAACTGTCATAACACCCGCAAAGCCAATAGTTTTATTTTTAGTAGCTACAGGGGTTAAAGCGTTTTTTGAGTAGGCCCTCCAGGCGCGAAGCAATCCTTACCTCGGTTTGCGTTTACAACGCCATGACGATGCAATCGTTGTGCTATAATAAGTATTCGTTGCAAACGAGCGCAGATAAAATATTTTTTTTTTAAAAGGCGATCAGCAAAATTTAACAGGTCTTTCAGCGTTATGTAACAAAAAAATTACATACCGTATGAAAAAAATACCCCTATTACTGCTCGTGGCGCTACTGTGCGCCTGTAAAAAAAGCGACCAGGAAATGACTGCCGAAAGAAAAAAGACTGACGCGAGCGTAAATATTGATTACGCGCAGGAGATGCGCAATTTTGTGATCGGGATAAGTAAATACGCAAAGAATGCTAATCCCAAATTTGCAATTATACCGCAAAACGGTATTTCATTGGTAACGGTTGATGGCGAGAAAACAAGCGCCCCCAGCACCGCCTACCTCAACGCTATTGACGGCAACGGGCAGGAAGACCTGTACTATGGTTATGACAATGATGACCAGCCTACACCTGCCACCGTTAACAATGACTTAAGGAGCTTCCTGGATATCTCCAAAAAGAACGGGAAAAAGATTCTGGTAACCGATTATTGCTCAACGCCATCAAACATGACCCGATCTTACCAGGTTAACTTTACTAACGGGTATATTTCATTCGCAGCCGATGAAAGAGAGCTGAATAACATTCCAGACTTCCCCGCAAAGATTAATAATGAGAATGCGAACGTCGTTACCTCATTGAGCCAGGCCAAAAATTTCCTGTACCTACTCAATAATACTGATAATTTTAATTCCAAAGCTGATTTTATAAAGGCAGTTACAGCTACAAATTATGATGCTTTGATCATGGATGCCTATTTTGATAAAGCTGCCTTTACCAGCGCCGAAATTAATGCCTTGAAAAAGAAAGCCAACGGCGGCAAACGCATCGTTATTTCCTACATGTCTATCGGCGAAGCGGAGAATTACCGCTATTACTGGCAAAATACCTGGAAACCCGGTAACCCGGTTTGGCTGGATGCGGAGAATCCTAAATGGAAAGGAAATTATAAAGTGAAATATTGGAATAAGGACTGGCAAAAAATCATTTACGGCAACGATGCTTCGTATTTGAAAAAGATACTCAATGCCGGTTTTGATGGTGTTTACCTGGATATCATTGATGCCTTTGAATATTACGAAGGAAATTAGTACTGAAGATTAGGTTAACCCCGTCACCCCCATCTTTGGATGAGGTACCCCCTTTTCGCCTGCAATGAAAAGGGGGCTTTTTTGTTAGCGATAATCATGTTGCGATTGACAGCGGAAATGTGACCGCGCCATTATTTACCGTTTAGCGTACTTATTTATATTTGAAGATGGAATTAAGTCAAACAAAACCACAAATCAAGAAATCAATCTACCTATATCTCCTGCTCACGTTATTGTTTAGTGCTATTGTTTGGATATTGACCCTGCACCAGGGCACAGGCAGGATTGGCGGGCGTATATATGGATACGGTATTATGTGGTGCCCTGCCCTGGCAACTTACCTAACGTGTAAGATCCTCAAACTCGACTTTAAGGGTTTAGGCTGGCAATGGGGAAACCCAAAATACCAGGTGTGGGCTTATTTTGTACCGCTGCTATATGCGGCAATCAGCTATGGCATTATCTGGATGATGGGATGGGGTGGATTTTATAATAAACAGTTCATCAAAGAAGCCGCGCAATCGCTGGGGTGGAGTAATCTTCCCGACAGTGTTTTTATCCCGTTATTTTTCCTGGTTAACGGGGTTGTGGGTTTTTTTGCAAGCATGTCTACAGCGCTGGGCGAGGAGATAGGATGGCGGGGTTTTCTTGTTCCCCAGCTCAGCAAAATTACAGGCTTTACTGCTACCTCATTGGTAACCGGGCTTATCTGGGCCGTATGTCATTACCCTTTAATTGTATGGGGAAGCTATAACGGCGGCACACCCTTCTGGTACAGCTTAACCTGCTTTACAGTAGCGATAGTAAGCGCAAGCTTCATTGCCACCTGGTTTAGGCTAAAATCAGGTAGCTTGTGGACCGGCGTTATGCTGCATGCCAGCCATAATCTTTTTGTTCAAACTTTTTTTACCCCGATGACGATCGCGAATGCGCAGACCAAGTATTTTGCCGATGAATTTGGGGTAGTTATAGCCGCTGTATCTGTTTGCTTCGCCATTTACTTTTGGACCAGACGAAAGGAATTAAGCGTAGCGGGATAAATAAAAATCACGTCATTGCGAGCGATAGCGTGGACAACCGACTGGAGGGAGCTCATTAATGCCTTTAAAATAATTAACAACATTAATAATCCCCGGGAGGCAGAGCCGCTCTGTATAGTTGGGGATTGCCACGTCGTTCCTCCTCGCAATGACGCAGGGGAGAAAAGCTGCATTTATTACCACAAGCGGCACGCTTGCGGCAGCAATAGACAAATTCAATCCAACCCTTGCTCAAACAACTTCCCTTTTTAAAAGTTTATAAAAAGTGTAATAAGAACAATCAATTCTAACAGAAATAACATTTAATGGTGTTTTTGCCATTATTGAGTAAAATACTTTGGATTTCGGTTTGAAAAGAAAAAAGCTGCGCTAACTTTACCTTTGTACTGATTGTTGCTTATTGTATTAACTACACTAATTTAATTGAATAATTAACAGTCAGATATTATTAAAAATGTGATATTTACGTGCGGGATTTTTTAACCGGTTTATATATAACGATATCCCTCACCTAAATACTGTAAATCTATACGAATGAAGAACACGCCAACTAAGTTAAAAGTTCTCTCCATCGATATCGGTGGGTCACATATCAAAGCCACCATCCTGAATGAAAAAGGCGAGCTTAAAATGGATTATGATAAAATTGTAACCCCAGCGCCCGCCAGTCCCGAAAATTTAATAAAGGCCATCAAAACCCTGGTAAAGGATTTTCCTTCCTATGATTATATATCGGTAGGTTTTCCGGGCTACGTAAAAAACGGTGTTATTAAAACGGCACCTAACCTGGGTACCAAATTATGGACCGGTTTTGACCTGAGCAAAAAATTAAGCGAGGCATTGGGCAAACCTGCCAAAGTGGTAAATGATGCGGATATGCAGGGCCTGGGCGTGGTTGATGGCAAGGGCCTGGAAATGGTAATAACCCTGGGAACCGGGTTTGGTACCGCTTTGCTGATGGATGGCCATTTATTGCCCCACCTGGAATTGTCGCAGCTACCGGTTAAAACTGATAGAAATTATGATGAATACATTGGTGAAAAAGCGCTGGAAAAGCATGGCAAGGAAAGATGGAACAAACGCATGGAGAAGGTTTTTGAAATTTTAAAAACTGTATTTAACTACGATACTTTATATATTGGCGGCGGCAACTCAGACAAGCTTACTTTTAAGCTGGATAAGAATATGAGGATAGTGACCAATGCCGATGGTATAAAAGGCGGCTCCAGACTGTGGCTGTCTGACGCGGAGAGCAGAATTACAAAAGCAACACCAACTAAATAAAATCATACAATACCGAATTAACAATGGAAAATTCTAAGGACATTGAAAAATTGGCGATAGATACCGTAAGGGTATTATCGGCCGATGCAGTACAAAAAGCAAACTCTGGTCACCCAGGCACCGCGATGGCGCTGGCTCCGATGGGTCACGTTTTATGGTCGAAGTTTTTAAACTACAACCCTAAAAACCCGGATTGGGCAAACCGCGACAGGTTTATCCTTTCGGCAGGCCATGCCTGTATATTACAGTACAGCTTTTTGTATTTAACCGGATATGATTTGAGTTTAGATGATATCAAGCAATTCCGCCAGTTAAATAGCAAAACCGCCGGTCACCCCGAATATGGTTTAGCTCCTGGTGTGGATGTTACTACCGGTCCGCTGGGACAAGGTTTTGCCAATGGTGTAGGTTTTGCCATAGCGCAAAAACATTTGGCAGCACGTTATAACAAACCAGGTTTCGACCTTTTTAACTATAATATTTACGCTATCACCAGCGATGGCGACATGATGGAAGGTGTAACATCAGAAGCAGCATCACTGGCCGGTCACTTACAGTTAGGTAACTTAATTTACCTGTATGATGATAACCACATCTCTATTGAAGGCAGCACCGATATTGCTTTTAACGAAGATGTAAGCGCCCGTTTCCGTGCATACGGTTGGCAGGTACAGGAAGTAAGCGATGTAAATGATACCCACGCTTTAGAGCTGGCATTGATCAACGCTAAATCAGAAACACAAAAACCATCATTGATCCGTGTTCGTTCACTGATCGCTTATGGTAGCCCAAATAAATCGGGTACTGCAGGTTCACACGGCTCGCCGCTGGGTGCCGACGAAATAAAGCTGGTTAAACAGTTCTTCGGTTTCGACCCCGAAAAATCATTCAACGTACCAGATGAAGTAATCAAATATTACAATGGCGTAGGCGCAAAAGGCGAAGGCAAAGAAGAAAAATGGAACAAATTATTTGCCGACTATAAAGCTAAATATCCAGAATTAGCTGCCGAGTACGAAGCCGCCTTTAAAGGCGAACTGCCAAAAGGCTGGGCCGATAAGCTGCCGGTATTTAAAGGGTCTGACCCCAAAATGGCAACCCGCCAGGCATCTGGTAAAGTATTAAATGCCATTGCCCCAGCTTTGCCTAACCTGATCGGTGGCGCGGCCGACTTAGCGCCATCAACAGAAACCAACCTGAAAGAGTATACTTCATTTACATCTGAAGACAGGCATGGCCGTAACTTCCACTTTGGTATCCGTGAGCATGCCATGGGTTCGGCGCTGAATGGTATGGCTTTAACAAAAGGCTTGCTGCCGTTTGGCGCTACCTTCCTGCAATTTGCTGATTATATGCGCCCGCCGATCCGTTTGGCAGCCATTATGAAGATCAGCCCGATATTTGTTTATACCCATGATAGTATCGGTTTAGGTGAGGATGGTACAACCCACCAGCCTATCGAGCATTTATCAACCTTGCGTGCAATCCCTAACGTAACGGTTATCCGTCCGGCTGATGCTAACGAAAGTGCATTTGCATGGAAAGTGGCTATCGAGAAAAAAGGCGGCCCAACTGTGCTGGTGTTCACCCGCCAAGGCTTACCTATCCTTGATCAGGATAAATATGGTAAAGCCAGCGATCTGGAAAAAGGCGCTTACATTGTATCAGAAGGCAGCAAAGGCCCTGATCTGATCCTGATAGCAACCGGTTCTGAAGTATCGTTGATTATGCAGGCCCAGGAAAAACTGGAAGCCGAAGGTATCTCCACACGCGTGGTAAGTTTCCCATCATGGGAGCTGTTCGAGAAACAGGATGCTGCTTATAAAGAAAAAATATTACCAAAAGCAAGCCGCAAACGTTTAGCTGTAGAAATGGCATCCCCAATGGGCTGGCATAAATACACTACCGACGAAGGCGATATGCTGGGCATGACCACCTTTGGCGAGTCGGCACCTGCAGAAGACCTGTACAAACACTTTGGTTTTACAGTTGAAAACGTAGTAGCCCGCGCTAAAGCACTTTTATAGTGGTTTAGTATCAAGTAGCTAGTATCAAGTATCAAGAAAATGTTTTACATCTTGATACTTGGTATTGGTTAAAAGAACAATGAAAAGTCTTGATACTTGATACTAATTACTTGATACTAATAAAAAATGGATTGGAATAGCAATTTAATCACAAACCTGGAATGGTCGTCGGAGATCACCCACATCAGCGGTAAGCAGAAGGTGGCCGATGAAATTGCCGCGAAGGTTAAGGATGGCGATATCCTGGGCGTGGGCTCGGGCTCGACCGCATACCTGGCCCTTGTAGCTATAGCCAAACGGATAAAGGAAGAAAAGCTGAACGTAAAAGCTATCCCTACATCGCTGGAGCTATCCATGTTTTGCAGTAAGCTGGGCGTGCCTTTAACATCCCTGTATGAAAACAAGCCCGACTGGCTGTTTGACGGCGCTGACGAAGTTGACCCCAACAACAGCCTGATCAAGGGTCGCGGCGGGGCTATGTTTAAGGAAAAACTACTCATCAGCTCGAGCGAGGTAAGCTATATTATTGTTGACGATTCGAAAATGGTGACTAAATTAGGCGCGAATTTTCCCGTTCCGGTTGAGGTATTTCCGCAGGCCTTGTTGTATGCAGAAAAAGAACTGCAGCAATTAGGCGCTAACGACATTCTGCTTCGCCCGGCAAAGGGAAAGGACGGACCTGTAATTACCGAGAACGGCAACATGATACTGGATTGCAAATTTGATGAGATTGGCAGCACTATGGAGCGGGATATCAAATCAATCACAGGCGTTATTGAAAGCGGTCTTTTTATAGGCTATAACCTGCAAATCCTGGTGGCGTCGAATACATAGGAGAGAGCAAGGATTTGGGGAGTAAGGAACAAGGACTTTGAAAAGAAAAAGGGTGTCATGCTGAGCTTGTCGAAGCATGGTGTAGTGGCCTCTGCGCGTGACCCTTCGACAGGCTCAGGGTGACAGCCTCTCCCGTTGTTTGTGAGGACACAAACAACCCGCGTTTAGGCAATCAGGAATAGTTGTTTGTGAGGACACAAACAACGGGGATGAAAGCCCCACCCAAACCCTCCCCAAAGGAGAGGGCTTTAAATATATGGGGCTTTGAAAAACTTGCAAAGCAAAGTCCTCTCCTTTGGAGAGGATTTAGGTGAGGCTGAGGCTAAATGATACTCAGGTTACCTATTTTACAATATAAATTAGGAACTTTAACCTATAATACAAATGCAGGCGGTTGGGGAGGTGAAACCGCCATTTGCACAATAAATACATCTACCTCATAAATTGAATTTTGAACTTTAAAACAACCTAATAAAATGGCAACTAATAATGTAAAGCAAATACATAGTTTCGGACAAAGCATCTGGCTTGATTTTATTGATCGGGAGATCATGGCATCCGGAAAGTTACAAAAACTGATAGACGAAGATGGCGTTAGAGGCGTAACCTCAAATCCGGCCATTTTTGAAAAAGCCATCACCAGCAGCTCGGATTATGATAATGATATTGTTGAATTGTCAAAAACTACTGACGACAATGAGCAGCTGTTTTTTGGTCTTGCCGTAAAAGACATCCAGCAGGCAACCGATTTGTTTAAAGGTATCTACACCGAATCAAACAAAGTTGACGGTTACGTAAGTCTGGAAGTTTCTCCGTTTTTAGCTTTGGATACCGAAGGTACCGCTAAACAAGCCGAAGAACTTTGGAAAAAAGTTGATCGTAACAACGTAATGATCAAAATTCCGGGAACACAACCTGGTTTAGCTGCTATCAGACAGTCGATCGCTAAAGGGATCAACATCAACGTAACCTTGCTATTTGGTTTAGAGCGTTACGAAGCTGTTACCGAAGCCTACATTTCTGGTTTAGAGGATCATTTGGCTGCTGGTCACGAGATCGCGCACATCGCATCAGTAGCCAGTTTCTTCCTGAGCCGTATCGACGTTATTGTTGATCCGCTGTTGGAAGCTAAAGGCGAAAAAGACCTGGTTGGCGAAGTTGCTATCGCGTCAGCAAAAAAAGCATACGAAATTTACAAAAGAGTGTTCAGCACCGAAAGGTGGAAAAAACTGGCAGCCAAAGGCGCTCAGCCACAACGCTTGCTTTGGGCAAGTACCGGCAGCAAAAACCCTGCTTTCAAAGACACCAAATATGTTGAGGCCCTGATTGGTCCGGACACTGTAGATACCGTTCCATTGGAAACTGTTGATGCTTTCCGTGATCACGGTATTGCTGCTAATACTTTAGAAGCCGGTTTAGATAAAGCCACTGAAGTTTTAGCTAAACTGCCAAGCTTAGGTATCGATCTTGCCGCTATCACCCAGCAACTGGAAGACGAAGGCATCGAGAAATTCAACAAGCCATTTGAAAAATTACTGAACGCTATCGAGGAGCAAAAAAGCAAAGTAAGCTAATTGCACCATGGAAGCAGCAAATATTAAAATCCTCTTTTTTGACGTTGGTGGCATTTTGCTCACCAACGGTTGGGGGCGCGATTCGCGTAAGCTGGCCTGCGAAAAATTCGGGCTCGATCATGCCGAAGTGAATGAGCTGCACAACTTTGTATTCAACGTATATGAAATTGGCAGCATCACGCTCGACGAATACCTGGATACGGTAATTTTTAACCATCCCCGCGATTTTGTTCGCGAGGATTTTAAAGAGTTCATGTTTTCTCAATCAGTTGTGTTAGGCGATACACTGGCCTGGCTTAAGGAGTGGAAAAAAGATTGCGGTTTCCGCATTATTTCGCTCAACAACGAAGGCAAGGAACTGAACGATTACCGGGTTAAGAAATTCAAGCTGCATGAGTGCTTTGATGCTTTTGTATCATCGTGCGAGGTTAAAATGCGCAAGCCCGATCCGGGTATCTGGCAGCTGGCTATGGGTATTGCCCAGGCTTCGCCGCAGCAATGCGTGTATTTTGACGACAGGATCATGTTTGTGAACACGGCCCAGAAACTGGGGATCCGCGCGTTCCAGCACACCGATTTCGAAACCACCAAAAAAATACTAGAAGATCTGAAGAAAGAGAACGGCGTTCATTAGTTCACTGGTTCATTAGTTCATTGGTCTTTTCCAGTGAGCAATATATTAATAAAGTATTCACTAATAAACCAGTGAACTAATGAACTAACAAGCTAACTAATGAACTAATGAACAAATAAACTAATGAACCATTAAAGATGAGCGCAACAGACAATAAATATGCTTTCGGTATGATAGGCTTGGGTGTTATGGGCCGCAGCTTGCTGCTAAACATGGCCGACCACGGTTTTGCAGTAGCCGGGCATGATAAAGATACCACCAAAGTAGCATCACTGAACGAAGAAGCCGGCGACCGTGCCGCTAAAGGTTTTAGCGATGTAAAAGAATTTATCCAGAGTTTAACCACGCCGCGTGCCATCATGATGCTGGTACCGGCCGGTAAAATTGTGGATAGCGTAATTGAAGAACTGACTCCGCTATTGGAGAAAGGAGATATATTGATCGACGGTGGTAACTCGCACTTTACCGATACCAACCGCCGTGTAGAAGAACTGGAAGCCATTGGCCTGCATTTCTTTGGCATGGGTGTTTCTGGTGGCGAAGAAGGCGCACGCCGTGGCCCGAGCATGATGCCGGGTGGCGATAAAGATGCCTACAACGTAATGAAGCCTATTTTTGAGGCCATTGCCGCCAAAGTTGATGGCGTACCTTGCGTAACCTATATTGGCCCGGGTGCATCTGGTCACTTTGTGAAAATGGTACACAACGGTATCGAGTACGGTATTATGCAACTGATTGCCGAAACCTACGAGATCCTGAAAAAAGGCTTGAAACTGGATAACGACGAGATCGGTAAAATTTTCGCCGAGTGGAACGAAGGTCGTCTGCAATCATTCCTGCTGGATATCACCAAGGATATTTTCAAATTCAAAGCTCCGGGCACCGATCATTTATTGTTGGATGATATTAAGGACGAGGCCCGTGCTAAAGGTACCGGTAAATGGACATCGCAAGTGGCTATGGACCTGCAGGCCCCTATCCCTACGGTAGATACCGCGGTAGCTATGCGCGACCTGTCAAAATACAAACAACTGCGCGAAAAAGCGGCTGCATTGTACGCCAAAGACCCAATTGTATTGGATGCTGATAAAGCCGAACTGGTAGCAGCTTTGGAGCAGGCCTTCTATTTCACCATGATCATCAGCTACGCGCAAGGCATGCATTTGCTGTCGAACGCGTCGGCAGAGTATAACTATGACCTGCACCTGGGCGAGATTGCCAAGATCTGGAGAGGCGGCTGTATCATCCGTTCAAAATTCCTGAACGATATTTTCAAAGCTTACGAAAAAGATGCCAAACTGGAACACCTGCTGTTAGATTCAAACGTACAGTCGATTGTAGAAAGCGTGGTGCCGGGCATCAGAAAAGTATTGTCAAAAACTATTGCTGCCGGAGTAGCTGCACCAGCTTACGCCGCATCATTAAGTTACTTTGACGCTTTCCGCAGTGCGCGGATGCCATCCAACCTGATCCAGGCTCAGCGCGACTATTTCGGCGCGCACACCTACGAGCTGATCGGCAAAGAAGGCACCTTCCACACACAATGGGCAGCGGAGTGAATTAGTATCAAGTAGCTAGTATCAAGTATCAAGATTTTTCATGTGCTATCAATGCCGTTTTTAGTCTTGATACTTGATACTAGCCACTTGATACTAGCTAAATACTAATAAATAAAGAGAGTTAATATCAGGTATCAGAACAGGAATGCATAATTTCAAGGAACTGAAAGTATGGAAAGCAGGAATCGAAATATCAAAAATTGTATTTCAACTATGCAAAGCTTTACCTGCCGAAGAGAAATATGGATTAATTTCCCAAATGATACGCTCGGCTATTTCAATACCTTCTAATATTGCCGAAGGTTGCGGACGAAGATCAGACAAAGAGCTATACCACTTTTTAAGTATAGCATTAGGATCTTCCTTTGAATTGGAAACGCAATTAATTATTGCTAAGGAGTTTAATTATATAAGCCAGAAAAAGCTGGATGAAACCAGCACAATAATTACAGAGATACAAAAAATGGTGTATGGCCTGCAAAAAAGCCTCACCACCTAAAAAAAGTCTTGATACTTGATACTAACTACTTGATACTAAGAAAAAACAACAATGAGCACACAAACTAAATCAGATCCTACTATATTCATCATTTTTGGTGGCACGGGGGATTTAAATTCACGGAAAATTGCGCCGGCCCTGTATAATCTATTTTTAGATGGATGGCTGCCAAAACAATATTCCATTATAGGTACCGGTCGTACCAAACTTACCGACGAGCAATTCCGCGAGAACCTGCATAACGATATCAACCAGTTTTCGCGCAGCGGCAAAGTCGACGAGAAAAAATGGGCCGAGTTCCAGGCAAACATTTATTATCAGGTATCGGATGCTAACGATTTTGAAACTTACAAAGAGTTTGGCAAACGCATCGAGAAACATAACACCGACTGGAAAGCTAAAGCCAACGTTATATTTTACCTGGCTGTAGCGCCAAACTTCTTCCCGATCATCGCCTCGAACATATCAAAAGCCAAACTGGCCGACGATAAAAAACGCGTACGGATCATCATCGAGAAACCATTTGGGCACGATCTGGAAACCGCTAAAGAGCTGAACAAGCTGTTGTCGGGCATTTTTGATGAATCACAGATCTACCGTATCGACCATTACCTGGGTAAAGAAACCGTTCAGAACATTATGGCTTTCCGCTTTGCCAACTCCATCATGGAGCCGCTGTGGAACCGTAATTATATTGAGCACGTACAGATCTCGGTTACCGAGCAACTGGGTGTGGAAGAACGTGGTGATTATTATGACGGATCGGGCGCTATGCGCGATATGATCCAGAACCACTTGTTGCAATTACTTTGCCACATAGCTATGGAACCACCGGTTAGCTTTAGCGCCGACGAAGTGCGTGACCGTAAGGTTGACGTATTAAAGGCTATGCGCAAGTTTAGCCCGGAGGATGTACGTAACTCGGCCGTTAGGGGCCAGTACGGCAGCGGTTGGATGAAAGGGAAGGAAGTTCCCGGCTATCGCGAAGAACCAAAAGTTAACCCGGAATCAAACACTGAAACTTTTGCAGCCATCAAATTCTTTATTGATAACTGGCGTTGGCAGGGTGTTCCGTTCTATTTACGTACAGGTAAAAGATTGCACCAGCCGTCATCGGTTATTACCATCCAGTTTAAGGATGTGCCTCACCTGATATTCCCGACCGAAGCCGCCGAAAGCTGGCAGCAAAACAGGCTCATCATCAGCATACAGCCCGAAATGAGCATTCGTTTACAGGTGCAGGCCAAACGCCCGGGTATTGATATGGTGCTGAACGCCGTTGATATGGTATTTGATTACAAAGGTACCTATACCAACCAGGCCCCCGAAGCTTATGAAACACTGATACTGGATACCATGCTGGGCGATCAAACCCTGTTTATGCGTGGCGACCAGGTAGAAGCTGCATGGGAGCTGGTTATGCCGATCCTGAGTACCTGGCAAAATAAAAAGAGCCTGAATTTCCCTAACTATTCTGCCGATTCATGGGGACCGGAAGCCGCCGAAGCATTAATTGCCCGCGACGGATTTACCTGGTTCACCCTGCCGGTAAATGGGAAGAAAAGTTAATAAAACAGGAGTTTCAGATAAAAACTCTAAATGTCATTTCGAACGAACAGAGATGGATAGTGTGATGGGGTGAGGAGAAATCTTTTGCTCAATGCTGTAAATGATAGCATAACGTATAAGATTTCTCCTCGTACCTCGTTCGAAATGACATAGTTTTCTTTAATATAAGTCTAAAATTCATAGTCATAAAGACTTAATGATTAGGTCTCAACACTATTAATGCACTAATAATGAAATTAAATATTTTTAATACTGCTGATGAGGTACTAACCGGGTTGGCAGATTATTTTGTTAAAATAGGTAACGAGTCCATCACCGAAAGAGGCAGGTTTACCGTAGCCCTGTCGGGCGGCAGTTCACCAAAAAAATTGTATGAGCTGCTGGCATCTACATCCTACGCCGACCAGCTGGACTGGGAAAAAGTATTTTTCTTTTTTGGCGATGAGCGTAACGTACCGCAGGATCATAAGGACAGCAATTACCTGATGGCTAAAAAAGCCTTGTTTGAGCCTTTGCTGATTAGTCCGGCCAATGTATTTGCTGTTGATACTACCTTTGAACCGGCAGAAGCGGCGGCCAAATACTGGAACCTGATCAGCACCTTTTTTGATGAAGATGAGCCAAGTTTTGACCTGGTACTGCTTGGTCTTGGCGATAACTCGCACACGGCTTCCTTGTTCCCGCACACACCGGTATTGCATGATACCAAAGTGGGCGTAAAAGAAGTTTGGCTGGAAGATCAGCAGGTATGGCGCATTACACTGAATGCTCCGTTGATCAACGAAGGCCGTCATATCGCGTTCCTGGTTTATGGCGAAGGTAAAGCCATCGCGGTACACCATGTACTGGAAGATGACGAGGATATTGAAGAATATCCAGCACAGCTGATCGATTCCATTGCCGGCGAAACCCTATGGTTTTTAGACGAAGCCGCCGCGGCCAATCTGGAAGAGCAGGAGTAATACCTGAACCCCGATTTGATAGATTAAGGGATTTCCCGGATTAAAAAATACTGTAGAGACGCATCACATGCGTCTCTTTTTTTGTGCGTTACTTACTTGCGCTCGTTTGCAAAGGAGCACAAAGTTGAAGAAAATATTTTGTTAAGTTCCCCTCTTGAGAGGGGGCGCAGTGAATTGTGTAGTAGCAGGGGTGTGTTCATGAAGCAGAAGAACACACCCCTCCACCCCTCTAAAGAGGGGAATCGCACTGCCCACCGCTTTTTTTACGTCTTCCCAACACCTGTGGTTGCAAACGAGCGCAAGCAAAATTGATCCGGCAAGGCAACAGCCCGTGCGAT
This sequence comes from Mucilaginibacter sp. 22184, assembly GCF_052045695.1. Classification (NCBI taxonomy): domain Bacteria; kingdom Pseudomonadati; phylum Bacteroidota; class Sphingobacteriia; order Sphingobacteriales; family Sphingobacteriaceae; genus Mucilaginibacter; species Mucilaginibacter sp. 22184. Next base: position 85,088 of record NZ_JBQEPI010000001.1, on the reverse strand, counting down.
TCCTTCCCTCGGGAAGGGGAGGAAGGGGTTTCGCAAACAAGTAACCTCCCAACATACCCAACCGTCGGCTTGTATTTTAAAGGGATTCCTGACCCTATTCCAAACTCATCAATAACTAACTAAAACCATGTTAAAATTTGTTAAAATGGATTAAAACGAAGGGTTTTTGAATGAGTTTGGAGCAAAAACGGCTCAAAAAGTGTTAAAATTTGTTAAAATACAGGGTCAAAATGACCTTTTGTAGACAATGCTGATTTGTGCCTGTGTTTGAATTTTGTAACTTTGGGTATGGCAACAGAAACACTCGAAGAGTTTTACAAGAATAAATTTGACTGGCTGCCCAATAACCTGCAGCAGAACATCGGTCACTTTAACGTTTTCAGGATTGAGGACTGTATTGGCCCCAACGCCAAGCCGGTTACTTACAGCCGCAGGAGCTTTTATAAGGTGAGTTTGATGCGCGGCGATAACATTATCCATTATGCCGATAAAAGCATTACACTGACGGGCACTTCGCTGCTGTTTTTTAGTCCGCATGTGCCTTATACTTTTGAGCATCTGTCTGATGACCGTACGGGTTTCTTCTGCATCTTCACCGAAGCTTTCTTTACCGAACGGTTCCGGGGTGGCTTAAGTGAACTGCCGATGTTTGCCCTGGGTGCCAAGCCGGTATATAATTTGAATGACGATCAGGACAGGTACGTGACCGGCTTATTCACCAAAATGCTGGATGAAATAGGTTCTGAATACGATTTTAAATATGACCTGATCCGCAATTACGTGACCGAAATGGCCTATTACGCCCTCAAAACGCAGCCATCAGAAAACGTATACAAACATGCCGACGCCAAAAGCCGCATTACTTCGGTATTTACCGAACTGCTGGAGCGTCAGTTCCCGATAGAGAACCCCGCACAAAGGTTTTCGCTGCGCTCAGCCAATGATTTCGCGCAGCAGCTGTCGGTACATGTAAACCACCTCAATCGTGCCATCCGCGAAACCACCGGCAGAACCACTACCGATCATATTGCCGAGCGTTTACTCAGTGAAGCCAAATCACTCCTCAAACACACCGACTGGAACATATCCGAAATAGGCTATTGCCTGGGTTTTGAGGAGCCTACGCATTTCAATAACTTTTTCAAAAAACAAACCCAGCTCACGCCCTCGTCGTTCAGGAACGTGTAAGTAAAGGACGGCGCAATGAATCAATTTGCTTACAGGCCTCTTGTTTCTGCGCGTCATTGCGAGGAGGAACGACGTGGCAATCCCCAATATGCAGAGCGCCTCTGTAAGTCGGGGATTGCCACGCTGCGCTCGCAATGACGCACGTAGTTTTTACTCTCCTTTCGGCGAAACGTAAGCCGTGAGTCATCTGCCATATACTATTTCGAATTACTATAGTCCATTTGTTTTCATCACCACAATTCGTTATATTTGTTATAACCGCGCTATATCTCCCCATTCACAACAAAAACAAAATATCAGGCAAAATTTCAAATTGTTTGAATTTCGTAACCATTGGTTTGATTGATGTAATGCCAAGGCTTGCCTGTCACCCTACCTTTGTTCTATCAATTAGAACAAAAAATGGACAACAACAAAAAAGTATGGTTTATCACTGGCGCCTCCAAAGGATTTGGGCTCAGTTTAGTGAAACAATTACTGGATGCTGGTCAGCTTGTTGCCGCCACCTCCAGAAACAGGGATGAGTTAATAAAAGCAGTTAACAACACCAACAATAATTTTTTACCGCTGCAAGTCGACCTGGTGAACGAAGCCAGTGTATCATTGGCCCTGCAGCATACCCATGAAACTTTTGGCCAGATAGACGTAGTGATCAACAATGCCGGTTATGGCATCGGCGGCGCAATCGAAGAACTGACCGATAAAGAAACCCGCACAGCATTTGACGTAAATGTATTCGCTACCTTAAATGTCATCAGGTTTGTAATGCCTTATCTGCGTAAACAACGCTCAGGTCATATCATCAATATATCGTCTATAGCCGGCATTGCTCCGGGAACAGGCTGGGCCATTTATGGTGCTGCCAAATACGCGGTGATCGGTCTGTCTGAAGTATTGGCAGCTGATGTAAAAGCTCTCGGTATTAAAGTTACGGTAGTTGCACCGGGTGCTTTCAGAACCAGTTTCCTGACACCTGATTCATTAAGCATCACCGAAAACCCGATAGCTGATTATGTGGATGTACGGGAAACACATGCCAAATACCTGAAAATGGATGGCGAGCAGGCCGGTGACCCCGAAAAAGCTGCCGCGTCTATCATTAAAGTTGCCGGTATGGAAAATCCTCCGCTGTACTTGCTTTTGGGCGGCGATGCCTACAACCGGGCTTTAGCCAAACTGGATTCGCTATACAAAGAGGTTCACGAGTGGGAGGAGCTCACCTGCTCAACTGATCTTTAATAATACCTGCAAGCCCTATATCTGCCTATAAAACAATGGAAAATATTAAAGATAAGGTTATTGTAATTACCGGTGCCAGCAGTGGCATCGGTGCAGCTGCGGCACGCAAATTAGCACAGCTGGGCGCCAAAGTTGTTTTGGCTGCCCGTCGCGAAGATCAGCTGAAAACGCTCGTAAACGAATTAGGGGAAAACGCCCTGTATGTAGTAACAGACGTGTGCAAACGTGCCGATCTGGATAATCTGATTGCGCAGGCTATTGACAAATTTGGCCATGTGGATGTGCTGTGGAACAATGCCGGTGTGATGCCGATCTCCTTTTTTGATGAGGGAAAAGTGGAAGAATGGGACCGGATGATCGATATTAACATCAAGGGCGTATTGTATGGCATCAACGCGGTGCTGCCGCACATGTTGCAACGCGGACAAGGGCATATCCTGTCAACCTCATCGGTAGGGGGCCTAAAAACTTCTCCCGGAATTGGCGTGTACTCGGGTACCAAATTCGCGGTGCGGGCTATTATGGAAGGCCTGCGTGAGGAAGTAGCACAAACCATTAAAGTAACTACTATTTTCCCGGGTGCTACACAATCTGAATTGGGGCATGATATTACCAGCCCTAAGATCAAAGCCATCTATGGTAACCTGCAAAACATGCCCAAAATGGATGAAGAAGCCATTGCCGACGCGGTGATCTATGCGATCAGTCAGCCGGGCAATGTGGTTATTAACGATCTGGTATTACGACCGCTGGGGCAAACCCGTTAAGCAATAACAGTAATATTTTAAACAATTAGAAAACAAGAAAATGAGCAATAAAAAAGTTTGGTTTGTAACCGGAGCCTCCAAAGGACTGGGACTCTCCTTAGTAAAAAAATTATTAAACGAAGGCTACTCTGTAGCTGCCACCTCCAGAAACCTGAGCGATCTGAGCAAAGCCGTTGACACCCATAGCGAGCAGTTTTTGCCGTTGGCCGTGAATATCAAAAACGAAGAAAGTGTACAGGAAGCCATTGAAAAAACGATCAGCACGTTTGGCAAGATCGATGTGGTGGTGAACAATGCGGGTTACGGTTTGGTTGGCGGCCTGGAAGAATTAACCGATCAGGAAGCTCGCGACAATTTTGATGTAAACGTATTTGGTTCCCTGAATGTGATCCGTAAAGCGTTGCCTTACCTGCGCCAACAGCAATCGGGTCATATTCTCAATATATCATCTATTGGTGGCTTTACGGGTAGCTTCCCGGGTTTTGGTATCTATTGCGCTACCAAGTTCGCGGTGAATGGTTTTTCTGAGTCATTAGCCGAGGAAGTGAGGCCATTTGGTATTAAGGTAACTATAGTACAACCGGGTTATTTCCGCACCAACTTTCTGTCAGAAGGTTCATTGGTGGTGCCAAAGCACCAGATAGATGCTTACCAAAACGTGCGCGCTTCGCAGGATCTGCACCAAAACGAACTGAATCAGCAGCAAGCCGGAGATCCGGATAAAGCAGCAGATGCTATGATAGCTATTGTGCAGGCCGAAAACCCACCAGTTAATTTGTTTTTGGGTGAAGATGCCTACAATGCAGCAAATAACAAGATAGCTTTTGTTCAGGGCGACCTGGAAACCTGGAAAGAATTAACAACCTCAACAGCAATAGTATAAATATGGAAAAGGATCAGCATATAGGCGTTTGGGTAACAAGTGATGGTTACATACGCCACGAGTTATTACCAAACGGCCGCTATGTTGAGGCCCGCGGTAACCGTAAAATAGCCTACACCGGCTTTTACAGTATCAGGGGTAAACATATCGAATACCTGGACGATACCGGTTTTACTGCCGATGGCGATTTTGATGGCAATGTATTTTACCATGCGGGCATGGTTTTATATAAAGAATCGGCTTAAAAGCCCGGCTATGCCGGGCTTACCATTAGGCTAACTAATTGTATTTAATATTATGGTATCTTCACAAAAGGTATCCTATTAAAATACAGCCAGGTAGCATGATCAAATGGCGTAATTTCTGCGTGTATATTTTATGGCTGGGGATTGTTGCCCCAGTTCAGGCCCAGGATAAAAGGCCAGCCATAGTTTTTGTCAGCGATACGCAAGCGCCTCTGCTGGTTGAGCATGTGATCCGCAAGCTGCAGCACAATACCAGGGCAACAGAACTCATCTTCCAGGACATTGTCAATACTCATCCTTCAAGCCTGTTTATACTGGGCGATGTGGTATCCTTGGGCTACCAAAACAGCAAATGGCAAAAAATGGATGCCTATCTCCTGGCATGCAGCCAAAATCATATCCCGGTTTATGCCCTATTGGGAAACCACGAACTCATGCTCAACGCCCGCAAGGGAGCCACGCAATTTCAATCGAGATTCCCGATGCATGATCCTGCAGGTTATGTAGAGGTAGTTGATTCGTTTGCGGTGGTTTTACTGAATTCCAATTTTAGTAAAATGCCCGATTCCCTTATCAAAAAGCAGGATGATTGGTATATTCATACGATGCATCGCTTAGATGAAGACGCGGCGATAAAATGGGTTATCGTCGGCTGCCATCATTCCCCTTATACTAACAGCAAAGTAGTGGCGCCGGCAGACCTGGTACAGCAAAAATTCGTTCCTGCTTTTGTAAGCTCCAAAAAGGGGATACTTTTTCTGTCGGGGCACTCCCATAATTTTGAACATTTTAAGGTGCGGGGTAAAGATTTCCTGGTGATAGGCGGTGGCGGAGGTCCGCATCAGCCCTTGTCCCGGGAGATGAAAACACCCGATATTTCGGAAAACTATAAACCTATGTTCCATTATCTGGAAGTAGAGCCATCCCGTGATTCGGTAAAGGTTGTTTCGCGACAGTTAAAAAAAGATTTTTCGGGTTTTACTGATGGATTGATTTTTTATGTCCATAGCCATTAATAAAAAGGTAGATTCCGATACCGTTGTTGCGTTTTAAATTATGAAATTGTTAATAATGCATATCGCAATAAAAAGTCTTGCTAATAAAAGCGGGCTTTTTTTACCTTTATAGAAATCAAACGCCAATTAAAATATGAGTTTTCAAGAACAGATCAGTTCGATATTCGTGGAGGAAAGCCAGATACCGGCCGAATTCCAGATATCAGAAGTGCATCAGCGTGAATACCTGTGTGATGGAGAGATGAAGCCCTGGAACGGGCCTGTGACCGAGGTGTATTCGCCTGTTTGTTTTCCCGGCCCGGATGGGTTTAAGCGCAAGCTAATAGGTACTTACCCTGTTTGTACCGAAACCGAAGCTAACGACGCCCTGGAGGCAGCCATTAAAGCTTACGACAATGGTCGCGGCGAATGGCCTACCATGAGTGTTGATGGACGGATCAAATGCATGGAACGTTTCATCTACAAAATGATTGAGCAGCGCACCCTGGTGGTAAAGCTCCTGATGTGGGAAATTGGTAAATCATATGGCGACTCAGCAAAAGAGTTCGACCGTACCATCGAATACATCAACGCTACTATTGATGCCCTGAAAGCGCTCGACCGTAAATCATCCCGCTTTGAAATGGCCGAAGGCCTGATAGCCCAGATCCGTCGCTCGCCATTGGGTGTGGTGCTGTGTATGGGGCCGTTCAACTATCCGCTTAACGAAACTTTTACCACCCTGATCCCCGCCCTTATTATGGGCAATACCATTTTATTTAAACCACCAAAGCATGGTACGCTGTTGCATTACCCACTGTTAAGAGCCTTCCAGGAATCGTTTCCTAAGGGTGTGGTGAATACGGTTTATGGTCGTGGCGCGGTGGTTACACCTGGCTTGATGCAAACCGGTAAGGTAAATGTACTGGCCTTTATTGGTTCCAGCAAAGTGGCCAACGATCTGAAAAAGCGCCACCCTAAAATAAACCGTTTACGGGCGGTGTTAAGCCTGGATGCGAAAAACGCGGCTATCGTTACCAAAAATGCCGATTTGCAACTGGCCGTGAGCGAATGTGTTTTGGGCGCCCTTTCATTTAACGGACAGCGTTGTACAGCCATCAAAGTGATATTTGTACATAAAGATATTGCCGATGAGTTTTTGAAACTACTCAGCGATGCCGTATCCAAACTAAAATTTGGCCTGCCATGGGATAAGGACGTAAAACTGACCCCCATGCCCGAGCTGAACAAAGCCGAATCATTAACAGAAATGGTGGACGATGCCATAACCCATGGCGCGAAAATCATCAATGAAAATGGCGGCGAAAGCGTAGCTTCATTCTATTACCCGGCTATAGTTTACCCGGTGAACGAAAAAATGAAGCTGTATCGCGAAGAGCAGTTTGGCCCGGTTATCCCGGTTATCCCGTTTGAATCGATAGAAGAACCGATCGAATACCAGATCGATTCGCCGCATGGTATGCAGGTGAGTATATTCAGTAACGATGCGCAGGAGATCTCGTCGTTGATTGATCCTTTTGTGAATCTGGTGAGCCGGGTAAACATCAACAGCCAGTGTCAGCGTGGGCCAGATGTGTTTCCGTTTACCGGTCGTAAAGACAGTGCCGAGGGTACGCTTTCTGTATTTGACGCGCTACGGGCATTCTCTATCCGCTCATTGGTGGCTACCAAACTGAACGAAACCAATAAACAGATCATCAACGAAATTGTGAACAGCAGCGATTCCAATTTCCTGAGCACGAAGTTTATACTGTAGAGCCCAAATTTGAACCATGTCATTGCGAGGAGGAACGACGCAGCAATCTAGTAGCTATTCTCATCCAATGAACAAGCGAGGGGTTGCCACGCTATCGCTCACAATGACATGGCTTTATATTATTTCGTAAGGAGACTTAGAATACTTGTTAATCAGTTCCACCAGCACTAAATTAGGCACCCAGCTTAAAAAAGCGATAATGAGGTAATTGTTCTCAAAGTTTACGCCGTTGCCTAAAACGGTGAACAGCCAAATATAAAAGCGCAGCGTTACCGCGGCAAAGGCCAGTGCGTAACTACGGCGCATCATTTTAACGTGGTCGTCTATCTCGCCGTTCTTCACCAGCAGGAAAGCGGATAAGGTAAAAGTCACCCACAAGGTATTTTGTATTAAAAAGGAGGCGAATACGCCCTTGCCCCGGTTAATAAATAGTGTCATGACATACGCGCCAGGTGCTGCGAAAAACAAAACACCAAAAACGTATAGTTTGCCTAGCGCCTTATGCAAGGGACGGTTGTTATACACCTTTTTTGAAAACTGGAAAAAGCCGGCCAGCAAAATAATGCTGCTGCCAAAAATGTGGCAATAAAAGGCCGGCATATACCAGCCTGTTTTAATGGCCGCCTGCTTAAAACCTAAAAAGACTGTATCCTGCTTAAAGTCAAGATATTGATAAAGAGTTCCCAGGCTCAATACCGCGATCCAGAAGAAAGCAAAATACCGTAATAAGCGCACGGTAATACTCATTTAGCCGCAAGCGTATTGCCTTTTTGCGCGTTTAGTTTGCTGTTGATAAAGCTGATATTGTACTTATCAATAACGGTAAGGGAATCATCAACGTTAGCCAGATTGCCCTTTTCGTACCTGTTAAATTTGTTCATAAATACGTCGTTCCAGCGTTGGTTTTTAAATTTGTACTGGTACGATGCATAGATCTCATTTTTCATCAGCTGCAAGATGGCCGGGGTAACATGGTCAACGGTTCTGCTTGTGGACTGGTTGTTAGTATAGTGCGACAGTACATAACAGTTTTGCAGATAAGAATCATCCAGTTTTACATATTGTGTTGGAAATATGCGGTCGCCCTTTTGAAATGCGGGTACCAGTTTACCATCTTTTATTTGCAGGTAATGGTAGTATGGTCCTTCGTCCAGGGTTTCAGTAGTGTCTAACAGGGGCTGATAAAGCTGCGATGTGGTTTTAAACTCAAACAACGAATCGTTGATAGCCCTCAATGTATTTTCATTACATGGACCGGATAAGGCACCGCCACCTTCACCATCGCCCATGTAAGTGCTTGCATTAAAACCTAGTATGCGGTTTTGTTTTTTGTCAACCAAAAGCACTTCCTTGGTGGTGTACAGACCTGACCGCCCGCCCAGGTAGTCATCTGCAATAGAGTAAAAAGCGCTTTCAAACCAATTATCACCTGGTTGCTTTGTTCCGCCAAAGGTAATAGCCAAACTTAAACTGCCCTCACCATCGCCCTCATCCATACTTTTTACCCCTTTTCTTAAAGGATTTTGGAAGTCGATCAATTTGGAGGTGATCTGCCAGTCGGTCAAATAAGAAGGGGGTATCAATATAGAGGAGGTGCGTTCCCTGCTGTTATATTCCATGAGGTTCTTTGAGCTCTTGTCTGAAAGTTTAACAGATGATCCGTAGAGCTTTATTTTAGATAAAACATCGGCTATTTTAAAGTCAGTTAGCTTTTCGCTTACAGTCAGATCTTTTTTCAGATAAAAATAATCGTCCTGCTTTTTGAGTAACGCCAGGTTCTCCTCATCGCTCAGGGGATAAAGTTGATCATAATCCACAGGTACTACCAATTTGCCGGTCAAGTCAAAAAAGCCTCTTTTACTGCCTTTTTCAACCTCTATCAGGCCATCTACGGTACCTCCGATATTGTGTATCAGGTCGTACTCCGGCGGGATGATCTCCTTAAGCTCAGGATTTAAAAGGGCCATCTGGTGGGTAGGTACTTTACCATCTTTATTGTCAGCTCCCCAATAAGTTTCCTTTTCAAGCGGGCTTTTTGATACGTAGAAATAGGTTTTGCCATTTATATGCTCAAACCACAACACGGTATCATATTTGGTTTTTAATTGATCGGCTGTTTTAAAGGCTGCCAGGGTGATAGGGTCATAAATATCTTTTTCGGGTATGGTTTTGTTGATCACCTTGTTTTGAAAAGCAATGTAGCCTTTTACAAAATTGGTGGCATTTACCTGGCTTATTTTATATTGATGACTGCCCGTTTTGTGAATAGTAAATACAAGGGTTGCTTTTTCTGCCTTCAGCGCATCATGATTGAAATTTGCAGTGATATTTGCAGTGGCCAGTTCGGGGTTTACAAATTTAACTGTCGCATCTTCGGTATTTAAACTTACTTTAAAGATAGGAGTTTCTTTACCGCCGGTGTTGGTTTTATTGGTAAGCACTTTAAGCAGGGTTTTTACCAGCCGGCCACTTTTTTGATCTGCCTCAAAATAAAGGCTTGCCGAATCAATATTGCCAGCCTTTATCTGCGCGTTAAAGGCGTTTAAGAACTGGGTTATTTCGCCTTTTTCGGGCTTGCTTAGGTACTTGCTACGGATAAACAGGAAGCCGCATACCAAAATCACCACGGCGGCTACTACTATGATTACAGGTTTAGTTTTCATACAACCAAGGTAAAGTATTTTTTTTAATAGAAAAAAATCGTCGAAAACCGATGAAGGTCAGGGGGATAGAATAGCATGATATGACATGGAGTACATATAGAAAAAATTGATACGCTATAGATTTTTAGAATTAATAGCTTTCTTTAAAAAGCGTATCTTTGTTGCATAAATAATAATAAAATAGCTAATATGTTAACGATAGGACAAAAATTCCCTCAATTTTCTAAAACCGCTGTGGTAAGTCTTGAAAAAGGTAAAGAGTTTGAAACATTAACTTCTGAGTACCTGGTGAATGACGATAACGTTTGGACTGTAATGTTCTGGTGGCCAAAAGATTTCACTTTTGTGTGCCCAACAGAAATTGCTGAATTCAACAAAAACTATGGCGAGTTCCGTGATCGTGAAACCCGTTTAATTGGTGCTTCTACAGATTCTGAATTTGTACATGCTGCCTGGAGACGTGATCATAACGACCTGCGCGACCTGAAATTCCCGATGCTTGCTGATACTTCAAAATCATTGGCAGAAGATCTGGGTATATTAGAGCCAACCGAGAAAATTGCCTACCGTGCTACTTTCATTATCGATCCTCAAGGTATCATCCGTTGGGTATCAGTTAATGATTTAAGCGTTGGCCGTAACGTTAACGAAGTTTTACGCGTACTTGACGGCTTGCAAACAGATGAGCTTTGCCCTTGCAACTGGGAAAAAGGACAAGAAACCCTTACCGTTTAATACCGATATATAAGATACGTCCCCGTACAGCAAACTTGTGCGGGGATTTTTTATACCATTTATACAAGCTGAAAGCTGTTTTGCAGCCATCATTTAATCAGAGCTTTAGGCCCTCGGCTTTTAGCTTTAAGCATAAAAGACATGAACGAAAGTACCGAAGTGATCCAGGAACTGCTGGAGAGTATTGGAGTAGATAAAAACTACAGAACAGAAGCCCTTACCCTATTGGAAAAAGGCGAGTCGCGTTACCTGCGCGATCTGAAATTGAATTTTACGAGCACCCTTACCTCGGCTCATTTAAGCACTAAAGAGTGTGCCTTGCTGGGTTTAAGCACCGCTGTTAATAATAATAACACACCGCTTACCGTGTTTTTTACAAATTATGCCCAGGAACAAGGTGCTGATGCTGCAGAAGTAGCAGAAGCCGTTGGTTGCGCCTCTTTGCTGGCTTCAAACAATGTATTCTACAGGTTCAGGCATTTTACTCAGAAAGAGAAATATACGCAGATCCCGGCCCGTATCCGCATGCAGCTGATGATGAAGCCGGTAACCGGCAAGGAGTTTTTTGAATTAATGAGTCTGGCTATATCCGCGGTTAATGGTTGCGAGATGTGTGTGAACGCTCATGAGGATTCACTGATCAAATTATCTACTACCGAAGAGCGTATTTTTGACGCGGTACGTATCGCCTCATTGGTAACATCTGCCGGTAAGGTGATTTTTTGAACGAATAATTCAGGATTTAATAAAAAAAGGCATGAGGTTTAAAAATTTCATGCCTTTTTCATAAATTATGCTTAATTGGTTAATTAAATTTGCGTTTGTTAATTAAAAACTTCTAAATTTATACCTAAGATTAAACGCCCCCTGGATCTGCGGAATCTTTTCATAAAGCAAAGTGTTTACTGGGGGCAGTACTTAAATTTTAATTGTTAATTTTTTTTGGGGAAAGCCGTTCCTGGTAATAGAGGAACGGCTTTTATCATTTTATTAATGCGCGTCGACCGGCATTTTAACAGCTTTTTTGAATGGCTGCAGATACAGTAACGGTATCGAGAATAGCATCACCAACCCTGATATCCAGTAGGCATCATCATAGGTTAACAGCAATACCTGCCGGGTAACGGCACCTTCAATTGCTCCATAAGCCATGCGGGTAGCATCTATTAAGGAATGTCCCTTGGCCATAAAGCCATGCAAATAAGCATTAAAACGCTCGGTAAAGGCAGGGTTGGTTGTCGTAATATTGGTTAACAAATTATTACGGTGCACCCCCTGCCGAACGTGAATAATAGTGGTAAGGGTAGCAATACCAAATGAACCGCCCAACTGGCGCATCATGTTGTTTAAGCCGGTTCCCTGTCCAACTTCGGCACCTTTCAGATCGGCAATAGCCAGCGTGGTTAGCGGTACGAATAACAGCGCCATACCTACGCCACGTATTACCAATGGTATAAAAAAGTTGCCTGTACCCACCGCCAGCGTTGAATTGCTGAGCATGGTAGTAAATACAAAGAAGAGGAACATACCCGCCGTAGCCATAAACTGTGCCGGGATACCTTTATTAAGCATTTTACCGATGAACGGCATCATGATAATGGTACATAACCCGCCCGGAAACAAGATCTCGCCCGTTTGTTGTGCCGTAAAACCAAGCAGGTTCTGACAAAATACCGGGAACACGAATACCGACCCGTACAATCCAAATCCGAGAATGAAAGAGGTGAACATACCTACCGCGAAACTGCGGTGCCTTAATATGGCAAAGTTTACTATCGGGTAATCTATGCTCATTTCGCGCCATATAAAAAGGAGCAGTCCCAATATAGCGGTAATGGTAAGTACAGTAATATAGGTTGTAGCAAACCAATCTTCGGTTTCACCTTTTTCCAGGATGGTTTGTAAACTACCCACAGATATGGCCAGGAAGAGGATGCCCCACCAGTCTACCGGTTTTCCTTTCGCATCCTTAGGGGTTTCGCGCACAAAGGTATAAGCAAAAAACGCGGCTACGGCACCTACCGGGATGTTTACATAAAATATCCAGCTCCAGTTTAAGTGATCGGTTATATAACCACCTATGGTAGGGCCCACAGTTGGCCCTACTACCGCGCCTAAACCAAATAAAGCTGTAGCTGTACCAATTTGTTCGCGCGGCCAGGTTTCTATAAGGATAGCCTGTGAGGTTGATATCAAACCGCCCCCGGCTATACCTTGTATAATCCGAAACAATACCAGCTCGCCAAGGCTTGTAGCATTACCGCATAAGAATGAAGCGATGGTAAAAACGATAATTGATGTTATAAAATAATTTTTACGCCCAAAACGGTTGCCGAGCCATCCCGACATCGGAAGTACAATTACGTTGGCAACAGCATAACCGGTAACCACCCAGGCAACGTCTTCGAGAGTCGCGCCAAGGTTACCCTGTATCTTGGGCAACGCTACATTCACAATGGTGGTATCAATCAGCTCCAGTAACGAAGCCGTAATTACCGTGATCGTGATGATCCATTTTTTAAAGCCTGTTTCAGCCATGATTTTATTAAATTCTAAATTCCTAAACTTTGGATCAGAATCAGAATTTACAGAATTAAAGAATTAACAGAATAATAAATCCGAAATCCTAAACCCGAAATCCCAAACCCTCGATTATCCTTTAATTACAGATACATTTACGCTCATACCCGGGCGTAATTTCTCTATTTGTTCTTTTGTACCTTTTATTTTGATTTTAACAGGTACACGTTGTACAACTTTTACAAAGTTACCGGTAGCGTTATCTGGTGGCAGTAAAGAGAATTTGGCACCTGTAGCAGGCGAAAAATTGTAAACTTCACCTTCCAGTTTCATATCCGGGAAAGCATCAACTTCAATGTCAACTTTCTGGCCGCTTTTCATATCAGTAAGCTGAGTTTCTTTAAAGTTGGCGGTAATGTAAAGGCTGTTATCGTTAATGATCGAAAACAATGTTTGCCCAGCCTGCACCAATTGACCCAATTGAATGCTTTTTTTAGATACCAGTCCCCCTGCAGGCGCTTTAATAGTGGTATAGGTTAACTGCAGTTTAGCAAAATCAATATCAACCTGTCTTTGATTTACGCCGGTATTGGTAACCTTTAACTGGCTGCGTGTGGTGCCAATTTGTTCCTGGGCTGCTTTGTACTGATCTTGTGAAGCACGCAGGTTAGCTTTAGCCACATCCAGATCAGATTTAACCTGATCAAATTGTTGCTGGGTTACAGAACCATCTTTTACCAGGTTGGCATAACGCACGTAATCTTTTTGCACTTTCTCTAACTTGGCAACATTTGAAGCAACTTCTGCCCTTGCACTTGACGAGTTGGCCTCGTTAGCATAGATCTGTGATTGATTTACGTTAATGCCTGCGCTTGCACCCACCTGCGCGGCTTGTGCCTGCTCCAGTTTAACTTTATAGTCGCGGTCATCTATTTTAACCAGTACCTGGTTGGCGTTTACGTGGGTGTTTTCTTCAAAATATATCGAATCTACATAACCACCAACGCGGGTAACAACCGGGCTGATATCGCCGTCGATCTGCGCATCATCAGTATCGATGTGTTTACCGAAATATATATATTCTTTGATACCGAAAATGATACCGCCAATAAGTAATACGCCTAATATAATCGGAATAACTTTATTCGGTTTCTTTTTTGGTGCTTGTTCCTGTGTTTCTTGTTCCTTTGCCATTGTATATAGTATTGATTGGTTTAGTATTATTGTTTGTTAATTTTTCCAGTTGATTTTAATAAGGTATAGTAAGCCAAACCTGCATCGGCTTTAGCCAGTTCCAGGTTTATCTGTGCCTGATAAAGCAATGTTTCGGCATCGGCACGGTCTGTAGCTGATGATATATTGCTCTTATATTTCGATTCCAGTATTTTATTGTTTTCACCGGCCTGCTCAATAGCTACCTGTAAAAGTTTAATCTTGTTTAAAGCCGAAGTATAGTTCTGGTAATCCTGGTTCACTTCATCCTTGATACGGTCAACCATGATGTTTTTGTTGATAACAGATTGTTCGCGCTGTATCTTGGCTTCGGTAACCTTGTTTTTGTTGGTCCATAATGAACTAAAGCTCCATGACAGGGTTAAACCACCTGTTAGCGGTGTAATGTAGTTGCCGCTTTTAGGTATAGGGTTGATATTGGCATCTACATAATAGCCTGCAACAGAGGCTGCCAGTGTAGGCAACGTATTACCTTTGATGCTTTTAATGTTTGTTTCGGCTACTTTGGTACGCAGATCAAATTGTTGCAGTTCGGGCCTGTTGCTCATAGCGGTATCCAGGTAATTGCTGAATGGAGCAATCTGCCTGTCGGCTTCGGTTATCTGATCAATGTTGAGCTGTGTGCCTTCTGGTAACCCTAACAGCACGTTCAAATTGTAGTTAACAATGCGGCGATTAGTTTCCAGATCAACACCGTTAATCTCAATGTTTGATCGTTGCAGTTGAAAACGCAGTACATCATTTTTAGTTACCAGTCCCTGCTCAAAAAACCTTTGCGCTTGTTTTATCTGGGCGTCAACGGTGGTTAAGTTCTGGGCAACTACCTTTTTGCTTTGCAGTACTTTATACAAGCTGTAGTAAGAGCTGATAATGTCATAAGTGATCTGATCTTTATCGTTCACCACATCCAAACGGGCAACCTGGGTTAACAGATCGGTCGACTGGCGGGCATACTTCAACTTATTGCCTTCAAAAATGGTTTGATTCAAGGTCAGTATACCCAGGTAAGCGTCAGCTCTGTTTGGTAAGTTAAAGCTTTCGGGACCTAAAGCCAGCCTGTTGGCCGGAATCTCGGCATGGGTGTAGCCATAGCTTATTTTACCGGTTGGCAACGATTGGTCTTTAGCCTGATTGTATTCAGAAACGGCCTGGTCAATTTTTGATTGTGAAAGCTTTAAAGTCTTGCTGTTATCCAGACCAAGTTTTATAGCCTCATCCAGGGTGATGGTTCTGTCCTGCGCGTTTGCGGTTCCCACAAATAGCGTAGCTGTTATTACAAACGTAACAGCATACAGGCAGAAGGGGTGCACTGCATTAAACAGTGATAGGTGCTTGGGTTTTTTATTTAGAGTTGTCATTTTCATTGGAGCAATTTGTTTTTTAAAGGTAATGAAGCTATCATGAGCCGTTTTATACATTCGGTTGGTGAGCTTTAGCTCATGATGGTTTCATTAACTAAGTACGCTTTTAAGAGGGTTTTTAAATATTTTTTAATACGGGGCTTAAATTGTTCCTCCAGCACTTTTTCGTCCTGTATATCGTACCCCAGCATGGTTGATGACATTAGCGGGGTATTTAAAATGAAGTTTTTGGTTCCGTAAAGCGTAGATACAACCATTTGCATGTCGGTATCTTTACGAAATTCACCATTATCTATTCCTTCCTGTATTATCCTGAACAGTTCGGATACGCTTTTCATCAACATGTTGCGTATCGTTTCGGCAAGCTCAGTGCGGCGGTTCATGGTGAGTTCCTGGTAAAGTAATTTCTGGAAGCAGTTATGGTTCACTACCCGTTCGCCATAGATATCAATGTATGATTCTATTTTTGCCCAGGAGCTGATGCTTTCGTCGTTACCTAAAATTTGCAGTATATTTTGAAACGAAGTGATCTTACGTTCAATAACTGCCAGGAATAAACCTTCTTTTGAACCAAAATAATAATTGAGCATGGCCATGTTCACGCCGGCTTCGCCCGAGATCATGCGGGTGGAAGAGCCGTCAAAACCCATCTCTGAAAACACGCGCTCGGCTACGTCCAGGATGTGGTCTTTTTTATCTATCTTATCTTTGTCCATTTTCTTTTAACGGCACAAAATTAATCAAACGATTGATTAAAGCATAGTAATCTTGGCCAAAAAGCTAATCACTTGATTAAGATTACTCATGAATGACAGATTTGTTTTACTAATCAGCCGAAATTTTAGGTTATTGCAGCTATTATGGATTGTCCCTTATCCTTTTGAAATATAATGCATTCCATATTGATGCAATGTTATATTATTGATATAAAGATAATAAATTTCCATCTTTCAAATATATTTGCCAGCATGAAGCGGATAAACCTCATTACCATCTTTTTATACCTTTCCACCAGCATAGTATCAGCACAAACTTCGCCGCCGGCAGATCTGGCTGCCATACAGCAAAATTTCAAAAAGCTCAATACACTGGGCAGCGTGCTGTATATAGCCGCTCATCCCGATGATGAGAACACCCGCTTGCTGGCTTACCTGGCCCAGGAAAAACATTACCGTACGGGTTATCTTTCCTGCACAAGGGGCGATGGAGGCCAAAATCTCATTGGAAATGAACAAAGTGAACTTTTGGGATTGATCCGCACGCAGGAGTTACTGGCCGCCCGCCGTGTGGATGGCGCCGAACAGTTTTTTACCCGGGCCAATGATTTTGGTTTTTCTAAAGGTCCCGAAGAGACGCTGAAAATATGGGATAAGGATAAGGTGCTGGGCGATATGGTTTGGGTGATCCGCAAATTCAGGCCTGATGTGATGATCTGCCGTTTTCCAACCACCGGCGAAGGTGGCCATGGTCATCATACCTCATCGGCTATATTGGCTCAGGAAGCATTCGCCGCCGCCGCCGATCCTAAGCGTTATCCCGAACAATTAAAATACGTACAGCCCTGGCAAGCCAAACGCCTGCTTTGGAACACTTTTAGTTTTGGCAGTGTAAATACCACGGCAAGCGATCAGTTTAAGATCAATGTAGGTGTTTATAACCCCATTTTAGGTAAGGGGTATGGCGAACTTGCTGCCGAAAGCCGCAGCAACCATAAAACACAGGGTTTTGGCTCAGCTAAGCAGCGTGGTGAGTTTTATGAATATTTCAAGACCATTTTGGGTGATGCCCCGCAGAACGATCTGATGGATGGCGTAAATACTACCTGGAAACGGGTGAAGGATGGCGAGGCTATCGGCGCCGGTATAGGTATTGTTAACCGTGATTTTAATCCGGAGGCCCCTGAAAAATCAGTTCCCGCTTTGGTGCAATTGTTGAGCAAGGTGGAAAAGATCTCTGATATATACTGGCGCACCCAAAAAACAAAAGAACTAAGCGAACTGATTGCCGCCTGCTCTGGCTTGTGGTTTGAAGCTTACGCCACCGAACCAACTTATGCTCTTGGCGATCAGATACAGGTACGCGCCCAGGTGGTTGACCGTTATAGCAACCGCGTAAAGATCAATAGCATCGCATTTCAAAACAATGTTTCCAACCTCAACAGCCAGGTGATCCCGGCCAATCAGCAACAAACATTTGAGCAAAGCGGTACTGCCGATAAACTGACACAGCCTTACTGGTTGGAAACACCTCACAGTTTAGGTGCTTATAATTTAGCTGACGAAACACTGGCAGGCAATCCCGAAAACCCCGATTTGCCCAAAGTTGATTTTGAATTTATTATAGAAGGTAAGCCGGTGCGTTTTGAGCGCAGATTGCTATATAAATATGTCGACCCGGTGAGAGGCGAAGTATACCAGCCGTTGGAAATAACCCCGCCGGTTACCGCCAATATCGAAAACCAGGATTATATTTTTAACTCGCAGCAGGAACAGCAGGTTCAAATCAAATTAAAAAGCTTTACCGCTGCCAGTGGTAACATCAGCTTAAAACCTATTGAAGGCTGGAAGATCGACCCCAAAAAAATTGAGTTTACCGGGAAAAATAAAAACGATGAATGGACGGTGACTTTTTCCATCGCTCCAACAGATAATAAACCCCGCGTTAATAATTTACAGGCTGTGGTAACGGTAAACGGGAAAACTTTTTCGCTGGCTCTGCGCCGCATCCGGTATGATCATGTGCCGGCTATTACGCTGTTCCCACCCGCCGAAACCAGGCTGGTAAACCTCGACCTGAAAATCGCGGGTAAAAAACTGGCTTACATTACAGGAGCCGGCGATCTGATGCCCGAGGCCCTGCGCCAGGTAGGCTATGATGTACACCTGCTTTCGGAAAATGAGATCATGAATGCCGATCTTTCTGTATATGATGCCATCATTACCGGGGTACGCGCTTATAATGTGAATGAGCGCCTGCGCTATGAGCAAAGCCGCCTGATGGATTATGTTAAAAACGGGGGTAATTTATTGGTACAATACAATAATAACGCGGGTCTGGTAATAAAACAAATAGGTCCATATCCTTTCCGGGTGGTAAACGAAAGGGTTACCGACGAAAATGCCGAAGTAACCATATTAGACAAACAAAACCCGGTGCTCAACTATCCCAACAAAATTACCCAGGACGATTTTAAAGGCTGGATCCAGGAGCGGGGGCTATATTTTGTAAGCGATATCGACTCACAATATAAAACCGTTTTACAGATGAACGATAAAGGCGAGCAGCCCAATAACGGATCGTTAATAGTAGGCGATTATGGTAAAGGACGTTTTGTATACACCTCGCTGGCCTTTTTCAGGGAATTACCTGCCGGTGTACCGGGAGCTTATCGCTTGTTCATCAATTTATTGAGTAAGCCGAAGGGGCAGTCGTTGTAATAAGAAAAAGAGGGGGCTGTCAGTCTGAGCTTGTCGAAGACTCGGGCGCAGAGGCCTGCCCGCCATGCTTCGACAGGCTCAGCATGACACCTCTTTTGCTCCCGCGAGATTAGCGCAGCGTATCTCGTGGGGCGCATGTTATAAGCTTTCAGCTTATATTTTCAGCTGAAAGCTGAAACCATAGTTACCACAGACTGGAAGCCCGCGACAGCAGACAGATAAGACTTACGAAGTTTCAAAAACTTCGTAAGTCTTCAATAAGCAGCTATGCGTAACAATTGTAAATCACCATTAAATAAAATGTTGAAAAAATCAATTAATCATCTATTTTTGCAAACGTTATAATAACAGTAATATGGAACAACACAAAGAAGAAGAAAAAAGCCTTGATTTTGTATTTTATCTTGTTGGCTTAGTTTCCGGGCTTTTTACAGGAGCTATAATTGATAAAGGATTTACCTGGATAGCCGTTGGTGGTGTTTTGGGCTTATTAACCGCCGGTTTCTTTTTAACTGTATTGGTTAAAGGCCGTGGTGAAAAGGCCTGATCCTGATCTGCCCTCTTTTATAAAAAATTGGAACCAGTTTTACGGCATTGTAGTCGTGTGGCTGGTTTTTTTAATTTTAGTATTTTGGCTCATTACAAAATCTTTTGAATGAGTTTACCCGATTGGATAGTTTTAGGACTTACGCTGTTGGCCATAGTAGCTTATGGCGTATGGAAAAGCGGCAGCAATAAAAATATCGATCAATTTTTGATGGGTAACCGCTCGTTACCCTGGTACCATGTGGGTTTCTCGGTTATGGCTACCCAAGCCAGTGCCATCACTTTTCTTTCGGCTCCCGGCCAGGCTTATTCAGATGGGATGCGTTTTGTACAGTTTTACTTTGGTTTACCGCTGGCCATGATTGTGCTGTGCGTAACCTTTGTCCCTATATTCCACCGCCTAAAAGTTTATACGGCTTATGAGTTCCTGGAGCAACGTTTTGATCTCAAGACCCGTGCGCTTACTTCGTTTCTTTTTTTGGTATTACGCAGCCTGTCAACAGGTGTGGCTATCTATGCGCCAGCCATTATTTTATCAACCATACTTAATATCAATACGGTTTATACCACCTTGTTTATAGGTGGATTGGTAATATTTTACACCGTTTATGGCGGCAGTAAAGCGGTATCATACACGCAGTTGCTGCAAATGAGTATCATATTTGCAGGTATGTTTTTGGCCGGGATACTGGTGGTACGCTTACTGCCATCGGGCGTGGGTTTTACACATGCCCTGAAAATGGCGGGCAAGCTTGGCCATATGAATGTGATAGACTGGAAATTTGACTGGAGTAACCGCTACACCGTGTGGAGCGGCCTGATAGGCGGCTTCTTTTTGCAGTTATCCTATTTCGGGACAGACCAAAGCCAGGTTGGCCGTTATTTAACGGGCAGCTCCATTGGGCAAAGCAGACTGGGCCTTATTATGAATGGGCTTATCAAAATTCCTATGCAGTTCCTCATCCTGCTCATTGGCGTATTGGTTTTAGCCTTTTATCAGTTTAACCGGCCACCCATGTTTTTTAATAATTACGAGGTAGCGCGGGTAAAACAAAGCAGCTATGCTACACAATATAATTACCTCGACCGGCAATATACCCAGGCTTTTGAACAGCGGAAAGCAAAAGCGAATGAACTGGTAAAAGCGCTTGACGGCAAAAATGAGGAACAGATAGATCACGCTAAAGGTGCCTTAAAGATAGCCGATAAGCAATCGCGCATTATACGGCAGGACGCCATTGCGCTCATGAAAAAGAATAATGCAGGCGCTGATGAAAACGATACCAATTACGTATTTCTGACCTTTGTAAAGCAATACTTACCCCAGGGACTAGTGGGCCTACTGATAGCTATTATATTTTTGGCTTCGATGGGGTCAACAGCAAGCGCGCTTAATTCACTGGCCTCAACTACCGTGATCGATATTTACAAACGCACCATCAATAAGGATGCGTCTGATAAAAACTATTTGCTGGTATCCCGCATGTCAACCGTATTTTGGGGTATAGTGTGCGTAATTATGGCCTTATATGCCGGTAAACTTGGCAATTTACTGGAAGCCGTGAACCAACTGGGCTCCTATATATATGGAACCGTATTGGGCGTGTTTGTAGTAGCTTTTTATATGAAACGGGTAAGCGGAACCCCGGTTTTTATTGGCGCCATTATAAGCGAAGTAATCATATTATATTTAGGATTGAGTAAAACAGTTGCTTATTTATGGCTTAACCCCATAGGTTGCTTTTTAGTAATGATCGTAGCTTATCTGATCAATAAATTGTTGCCACAAAAAAGCCCGGGTCTGATAGAACCGGGCCTGTAATATTTTTTATGCTGAATTAGTTTCTGGCTTGACTAAGCGCCTCCAGGTTTAATCGAAGATATTCATCATCATTGCTTTCTTTTGAAAGCTCAATTCCGGCTTCGGCGGCAGCTACAGCGCCGGCTTTATCTCCCTTTTTTAATAATAAGCGCGATTCCCATAGTTTAAACCATGGGCCTTTAGGATCTTCCTTTTCGGCCTCGGCTACCCAGCCTAATGCTTTATCGGTATCCTTGTTGTTTTCATAATACCATTGGATGGCGTTAAAATAATAGGGTTTACGATCGCCTTTCATCAACTCATCAATATTGGCCATGATCTTGGCGTCATCGTCGGTCTCCATGTGTATAAAGGCAGCTGTATGGTCCCAAACCAGGTACAGATCTGTTGACCGGGTATTAGAGTTGGCAAAAGCCATGGTAAATGTTTCCCGTTTTTCGTTTACGCGGATGGATTTTATCTCAAAACGTAAAAAGTCATCGGCTTGTTTATAGCTGTAAGCGCCCCATTGCTTAACGGTTTTGTTCAGGATGATGGTCCATCCGTTTCTTTGTGGGATGCTGAATAAGGAATAAGTGCCGGCTGGTACATTATGCCCTTCAATAATTACTTTTTCTGTAAAGGTAATGGTTGTGGCCGCATTGGCCCCTGTGCGCCAAACTTCACCATAAGGTATTATACCACCAAATATTTTACGGTCCTTAACGTTTGGCCGTGAGTAGGTAATAGTCACTTTTCCCAATCCAAAATCCTGGATAATGGTTTGTGTTGAACTGGCCTCAGGAATGCGGGGTACTGCCTGTCCAAAGCTTTTATAGCTTGCACATGCCAATAGCATGGTTGCTAAAAATAAGTAAGTCTTTCTCATGTTATGTTTTCGATACTAAGATACCAAATGTTTTTATTCGGTAAATATTGTATTGGAGTAATAAATTTTATGAAAGTTTAATGAGGTAAGTGGCGAGTTACAAGAGTAGAGAGCGGTTTTTATGTAACAATCTAATATCAAACAGTGAAAAAAGTAACTACTTACTACTCTCCACTCACAATTCACTAATTTATTACCTTTGCGGTTATGATTGATGTGTTATTAAACAAAGGTAAAGAGAAAGCTGTTTTGCAAAAACACCCCTGGGTATTTTCGGGAGCTGTTGAAAAAGTAAAGGGTAAACCTGCCAATGGCGATGTGGTACGGCTGCTTAACGCAAAAGGCGATTTTATGGCCTATGGTTTTTATAACGATCAATCGCGGGTGGCGCTGCGCCTGCTGGAATGGGGCGAAGCCGTTGAAATTAACGACGATTGGTTTCGCCGTAAACTGGTATCCGCTATTAAAAGCCGTGCCCATGTGTTAAATAATGGAACCAATACATGCCGCCTGGTTTTCAGTGAAGCGGATTACTTGCCGGGGCTGATTGTTGATAAATATGCAGGTCACCTGGCCGTACAGGTGCTCACCTCGGGTATGGAACGGGTGATGCCGGTAATTATTGATGAACTGCAAAAGCTGCTGAACCCCGAAAGCATATCTGATAAAAGCGATAACTCCTCCCGGGCGCATGAAGGTCTGACCGAAGCCGAAAATAAGGTGCTTTTTGGTAACCCGCCACCAGAGATAGTAGAAGTATTGGAGAACAATATTGTTTACGGCATCAATATCACCGAAGGTCAAAAATCTGGCTTTTATTGCGATCAGCGCGATAACCGCCATATAGTAGCCAACTATGCCAATGGTAAAAAAGTGCTGGATTGTTTTTGTTATACCGGGGGCTTTACCCTCAATAGCTTAAAAAACGGAGCTGCATCGGTAACCAGTGTGGATAGCTCGGCATTGGCTATTGAAACATTGAAAGAAAATATCCTGTTAAATAAATTGGATGCTGGTAAACACACGGCCATAAAATCAGATGTCAATGTGCAGCTGCGCAAATTCAGGGATGAGGGCGAAAAATTTGATGTTATCGTGCTCGATCCGCCAAAGTACGCGCCTTCCCGCTCCGCGCTTACACGGGCATCCAGGGCCTATAAAGATCTGAACCGTTTAGGCATGCTGTTACTGAATGAAGGCGGCCTGCTGGCCACATATTCCTGCTCGGGCGCCATGGATATGGAAACCTTTAAACAAGTAATTGCCTGGGCCGCGCTGGATGCAGGCAAGCAGGTTCAATTCATTTACCAATTCCACCAACCCGAAGACCACCCCGTACGGGCATCCTTCCCCGAAGGCGAATATTTGAAGGGATTGCTGTGCAGGGTGTTTTGATTTAGAATCAAGAGATAAGAGTCAGGAATCAAGACGCAATATAAGGTCAGAATCTTATTATAACTATTTTGTCATCCTGAGGGGAGCGAAGGATCTGTTAACGAACTATGCATCTCTAAAAATAGATGCTTCACTCCGTTCAGCATGACAAAGGGAAATTTTCGTTGAAGAGCACGCGAGGAGATTGCTTCGTTCCTTACAGCAATGACGTATTTATTAATTGCTCAATCTCTTGCTTCCTGACTCTTATTTCTTGCTTCCCGCTTTCTTAACCGCTTTTGCTTTCATTTTCAGGTTCAGCATTTCCACCAGTACCGAGAAGGCCATGGCGAAGTAGATATAGCCTTTAGGGATATGCTGTTCAAAGGCTTCGGCTAAAAGCGAAACACCTATTAATAACAGGAACGACAGCGCCAGCATTTTTACCGTTGGATGCTTATTTACAAAGCTGGCTACCCCGTTTGATGCCCACATCATAATGCCTACGGCTATTACAACCGCCAGTATCATGATCTCTACATGGCTGGCCATACCCACCGCGGTAATCACTGAGTCGAGCGAGAAAACGATATCCAGCAGCATGATCTGGACGATGGTTCCCCAAAAGCTGTGCTTTTTTACTTTATCAGTATTTTCTTCTTCGCCTTCAATTTTATGATGTATCTCGGCAGTGCTTTTGTATATCAGGAATAATCCGCCGATGATGAGGATCAGGTCGCGGCCGGATATGGCTAATTTTTCTACCCAATCGGCATCGGTAATATTAATTAAATGCGCAAGGTTAAACAGCGGGGAGGTAAGCGTCATTACCCAACTGATGGATAATAAAAGCAGCACCCGGGTGATCATGGCCATGCCCAGACCAAGCCTGCGGCCTTTTGCTTGCTGATTTGCAGGGAGTTTATCAGATAAAATGGATATGAATATCACATTGTCTATCCCCAGTACAATTTCCAGCAGGGTTAGGGTAATGAGCGATATCCAGGATTCGGCATGAGCGAATATTTCCATAGCAGGGTAATTTGGATTTGGTTGCCCCTAAAATAACAAAACCCCTGCCGAAAATGGCAGAGGCTTGCTATCAATGTTAAAATATAAGGTGTTTGTGAAGAGAATCAAGAAATAAGAGTCAGGAATCAAGCGCCAGGAGTGAGGCTGTTTTTCTTGATTCTTGACTCTTATTTCTTGACTCTTTTAATCAAAGCTTACGCTGCCGTAGCTGGTGTTAATAGTTATGTTTTTATCGTTTGATCCTTTACCCAGATGGCCTTTGTAATTTTTAGTTGGGTTATAACCCCTATCGTTATCAGATGGGCTTTTGCTGGTAATGTTGATATCATGCCCCCCGTAATTAAAACTACCGTAACGTACCGTTACATCAAAGTCGGCGTTCTGATCATTGCTGATACCCAGTTTTACACTGGAGTAAGAGGAGTTTACCGATAGGCTTTTGATGTTTTTATCAACCTCATTAATATTCAAATTGCCGCTAAACTTTACGTTGATATTACCCGAAGTGGTAATACGGCCAATTTTGGCCGAGCCGTAACTGATGTCGGCATTGAGTTTATTGCATTCTCCCAGGCTAAGGCTGCCGTAAGCAACATCCAGGTCGCTGCCATTAAGTGAGCCAATAGTAGCGCTGCCATATTTTACCGTGATCTGGTTACCCGGACTGCTCAGGTTTTTAGCCACCAGGCTGCCATAGGAGTTGTTAACGGTAAGCTTTCCATCCAGATCGGGCAGGCTGGTGGCGCCATATTTATTGCTTACATTCAATGGGTTTCTGGATGGCATATATACCGTATAATTCACCTCAATTTTGCGCACATTATTGCGTTTGCCACCAAATAACGACCATGAGCCACCATTGTCGTCGCTGTTGATACTGGTTTTAAAATAAACACCATTGCCATCTTTGCTATCTCTGATGGTTACATTATCCAGCAGTTTCTGAGCCAGATCATCATCGTTGGCGCCCACTTTTATCTGTACATCAACCTTAACCTCGCTTTTGTTCCAGGTGTTCACCGTAATCCGGCCAAAGCGGTTATCCAGGTTGATCACGTCGTTACCATCTATCGAATAACTTTTACTGTAGTTTTTTACCTTTTCAACACCATCATCATGCTGTTTATCAGTATCGGTGCTGTAGCTAAAATTGGTATCAAAATCTTTAAAGCCTAAAGCTATCTGCGGCGCTATATTGCTGAAATCATAGGCAAAGTTCATGATGCTGTCATTCAGCTTATAGGTAAAATTTTTATCCAGCTGTTTAAACTGCTTACTAAAATTCTTGAATTTCAGGTTCATTTGCTGCTGGTGCTGCAGGTTAAGTTTGCCCATGCGTATTTGCAGATCCTTTAACTTAACATGCAGATCCTTCATT
Source organism: Mucilaginibacter sp. 22184 (assembly GCF_052045695.1). Lineage (NCBI taxonomy): Bacteria > Pseudomonadati > Bacteroidota > Sphingobacteriia > Sphingobacteriales > Sphingobacteriaceae > Mucilaginibacter > Mucilaginibacter sp. 22184. The sequence continues at coordinate 59,025 of NZ_JBQEPI010000001.1, read as the reverse complement.
TTTAGCTGAAAATCTTTGCTGTCCGGAGGTGTAAGCTTGTTTAAAGGGGCAACCGGAGGCATAGGCGGAAGCACTGGAGCCGGAGCCGGAACGGGTGCAGGGGTTTCCTGCGCAAAACTGATCGTGTTAACGGCTAACAGGGCCATTAGTGTAAGGATCGACCGTTTAAATATTCTTGATTTCATCTTTTTGCTCTTTTTTCATTTGATTGAACTGTTCTATCACACTCAATTGCTGATTAAGCACCTCTGTTTGTACCTGCAAGTTCCGGATCATGGCACGTAAAACACGCTCCTGGTTGGGGCTGGTGGCTAAATCGGCATTAAGCCTTTTATAAGTAGAATCCATTTTGGCTATTTCGGCGCTAAACTCTTTATACAGCTGCGGATCGGCTTTGGAAACCGATTTTAGCTCGGTGAGCTTAGTTTCAACAAGCGATGCATAGTGCATTTGCTGTTTGGCATACTCAGGGTTTATGGCGGCCAGGTCCACGGTTTTTGCGCTTTTTTGACTTTGGAGGTATATTCCGAAGCCTATGCCCATAACAATGATCACTGATGCGGCCACGCGAAGCACGAATGCAAGCGAAAAAGTTTTTGTTTCCGGCTTTTTTGGCAACTCCTCCGGCATGTTAAGGCTTTGCTCAATTTTGCTCCACAGATCAACCGATGGTTCGATCTCGTCAAACTCTTCCCTGTTGTTTTTAATGAAATCTTCAAATCGCTTGCTCATAATTCGGGTCCTTTCCTTTTTAAAATTTCCATTAACTTTCTTTTAGCTCTCAAAAACTGTGTTCTTGAGGTGTTTTCTGATATATTCAATATTTGTCCTATTTCTTCATGATCATAACCTTCCAGCAGGTAAAGCGACAGTACCACCCGGTATCCATCGGGCAATTGTTTCATGCCTTCTTTTACCCAGGCCACCTGGTACTGTATTTCTTCATCATCTTCCGGTTCTTCATCTGGTATATTTTCCAGGTGGTCGCCTTCCAGTTCAATCAGCTCCAGCCTGCGCTTGCGCAACAGGTTGATGGATCGGTTCACCACTATTTGCTTCAGCCATAAACCAAAAGTGGTATCCTGCCTAAAATCTTTCAGTTTGTTAAAAGCATCCAGAAAAGCCTCCTGCAAAACATCTTCAGCTTCGGCAATATTGCCCACGATCCTAAAGGCGACGTTCAACATCGCTTTAGAATACAACCGGTACAACTCGTAACTGGCCTTTTTGCTTCCCTGTTTGCATTCAACCACCAGGTTATAATGCTTATCTACATATATGGCTTCCAAATTTCTGATCAGGTTTCAGATTAAATGACGCATCATTTTTAGCAACGTTGCATCATCATGAAAAATAATTTATATAAGCAATAATTTTTTGTTTAGATAAGCGTTTTGGATCGTTGATTTTTTCTGAACCTTGATACGCTTGATTTAGGGATTTTAGGATATCAAGAGGATATTACAAAATCATGGAAATCTTTTAATCCGAAAAACGGCGTAGCCCTCAACGGAGTTAATCATGGTTCAGAAAAAATCAGCGCAATCAATGAAATCAATATAAATCAACGGTCAAGAAAGGCATCAACAGCCTTCACCGCATTTTCATAGCGATCCTGGCCCGTGCCGGATATCACTACATAGTTTGCCTGCAGGGCGGTGAGTTCTTTATGCCATACCTGCATAAAATGTTCGCGCAGTTCGGGGAAATTGCGCAGGGGGTCATCCTGCCAGGGCAGGTCGATATCTAACAGTAAATAAAAATCATAGGGGTGTTTGGGTAATTCGTCCAGTACTTCCTGCGGTGCCTGGCCAAACATGTGCTCGCTCCATATTTTTACGGTTAAAAAGGTGGTATCGCATATCAGGAGCCCGTTGGCTTTGGGCAGTAAGCTAGCTTCGAGCGCCAGTTGTCCCTGAAACATATTGATCTCATCCTGCCAGGTACAGGGGCCAGTAAGCGCTGCGCAATACTCCCTGGAAAATTCGGGTACGGCGATGGTACGGTAATGAGCCGCCAGGTAATCAGACATGGTTGATTTCCCCGTTGATTCGGGCCCGACAACTGCTATTTTGGGGATGTGTTTCATGTGGAAGCTTGTATTTCTGAACCTTGATACACTTGATTTAATGATTTTCATGATTAATGAAACACTTTAACACAAATCATGAAAATCTTTTAATCCTATAAATCAAGGTTCAGATAATTTTTACCTTTCCAGTTTCGGTACCCTGGTAGGTGTGTCTTGTCCCGAAACGATGGTGCGGGAGCTTAACGCTATGGCCCTGATGGTTGAGGTGATATTGTTTACATCCAGCGAGCTAAACTCATCTTTTACGGTATGGTACAGTTTGTCAATATCTATCTGGTCGGTTGAGATGGTATGTGCCGGTACACCCTTTTCGGCCAGTGAGGCGTTATCGCTGCGGTAAAACAGGTCCTGATCCGGATAGGGGTCGGGATGGAACTCAAATTTGGTTCCCTTAAGGTTGTTTTGCAATATGGTGCCAAAGTTGGAACGATCAAAGCCGGTAATAAAGGCTGAGTTTTCGCCAAATTTAGAAGCCTTGCCAATCATCTCGATATTGAACATGGCTACCACTTTATCCGGATCAACCTGGGTGGCAAAATATTGTGAGCCGTATTCGCCTATTTCTTCGGCGGTAAAGGCTACAAAGATAAGGGTGCGGGCATTATTATTTAGCTTTTTGTAGTATTTGGCTAAGGATATCACCGCTGTGGTACCCGAAGCATCATCATCGGCACCATTGGCTATACTGTCGCCTTCCATGGCTTTGATAATCCCCAGATGGTCATAATGTCCCGAAAAAACAACAAACTCATTGGGTTTGGTTTTACCAGGGATAATGCCGGCTACGTTAAACAAAGGCAGTTCTTCGCTTTTACTTTCGTAGCTGATATCAAAGGAACTGATGTTATCAAATTTGCCCAATACAAACGCGATGGACGACGCCGTTTTACCTTTAAAGCTCACATTGCCCCTCAATGTATAATCACGGATGCGTTTAAACAGGCTCAGGAATTTTGGATCAACGATCATTAAGGTTTTTTTGCCGCTTTTTTCGGCGCTCATGTATTCCTGCCTGAAATTTTTGTCGGCCGTTACATTCACTATCTGCACCTCCTTGTCGCTGGCCCAGGTAAATGATTCTGCACCCGATGCAAAAACACTATCGGCTATAATGGCTTTACCATTAATAGCTGCGGTTATTTTTACAGGGGTTGAGCGTATCATGGTAAAATTTTGGCGGTAGCCCGTATTGCCGGCCAATGGTTTTAGACCTGCTTTGGTATATTCGCTTTCAATAAATTTGGCGGCTTTTTCAATACCCGGCGTAAAGGTTGCCCGGCCCTGCATATCATCGGCACTCAGGGTTTTAATAATGCGGGTTACATCATCCTGATTGATGAGCTTGTTAACATCTTGCCCAAAGCTGTAGGTTGATACAGCTAAAAGAGCGGTTATTACGGTGAGTTTTTTCATGAGTATTAGTTTTTCTTCACTTGTCATTTCGAACGAGGTACGAGGAGAAACTACCTCTTGAGCGCAGCGAAAAATCTTTTACAAGCGATATGCTGAACGTATAAGATTTCTCCCTCCGGTCGAAATGACAGGCAGGGTGTTCATTTGAGTTTGTAAATTTTATTTGACTTTTGATCGTAACCAATTGTTACGGAATTCTTCCTGCTCTTTGCTTAGTTGTTTTCCTGCTTTTTCGTAAGTAACCACTTCAAAGTATGGGCTTTCTTCCAGCGCGATGGTAGTTTCATGAGCACCTGTGCGGTTTTTATAGTTTACGGTTATTTTATCGCCTGGTTTTTTGCCCGCCAGTACATCGGCAAATGATTTTGGATCGGTAATGGTTTGACCATCGGCTTTCAGGATAATATCGCCTGCATCTAAGCCCGCCTTATAAACGGGGGTACCTGTAGTGGTGCTCGATAGGATTGCTAAACCCTCGGTGCCGACAGCACGCTGCTGACCCGAACGGCCGCGACCCGCATTGGTAGCCAGTGAGCCAGCCCAGGCCTTGCCCGGCTGTATTTTGCGCAGTACCAATCCGGCTTTGTTCAGCAGCTCTTCGTAATTATTTTTATCAATACCATAAATGTAGCGCTTAAAAAAGTCGGCGGCAAACTTAGGGTTGTTGGTCACCTTGGCCAGATCGGCTTGCAAATCAGGTATAGTGTAAGGTTTCATCACCTTGCCGCGGCTTAACCAAACCTGGCGCATATAATCATCAAGCGTCAGCTTAAATTCGCCCCGAAGGCGCATATCCAATGCCAGTGCTATGGCGCCGCCATAGGTATAGTAGCTGGTAAAGTCGTTAACGTTATTATTCGGGTCGATAGATACTCCGTTATCTGCAAATACCGAGTAGCGGCTCATTTGCGTTGCCGGATATTTAGCGGCCCCCGGGGTGTTCAGGATCTGGTTAACCAGGCCCGCTAATGTACGGGTATAGTCATCGAGCGAAGTAAAACCGGCGCGGGTAAGCAGCAGGTCGCCATAATATTGGGTAAAACCTTCGGCAAACCAAAGCTCGCTGCTCATATTGGCATGCTCAAAATTAAACGGCTCCAATGATTTTGGACGGATGCGTTTTACGTTCCAGCTGTGAAAATATTCATGCGAAAAAATATCCAGCAGATCGTTCTCGTTACCGGCAACCTTCTCCAGCGGATCAACAATGCAGGTAGAGTTGCGGTGCTCCATACCATCACCAGAGTCTGTTGGGTACACGTCGGTTATAAAGGTATACTCGCCATAATCATAAGCAGGTAGTTCGCCAAAAACAGCTTTTTCTTCCAGTACCAGCTTTTGTACCATTTTACCAAAGTTATCAACCGTTGCCTGGTCGTCATCGGAGTGGATGCTTACATTTATTTTTTGCTTTTTACCATCGGTATTCACCACGTCCCAGCTGGTTACCTTGGAGTTGGCCAGTTCGGTAGGGCTATCCATCATGTATTGCATATTGGGAGCGCTGTATACATTGGCTCCTTCAGATTTTAATTGTGTGGATACTTTCCAGCCATATTTATCCAGATCGTTAAATTCAAATTTTACTGGTCTTTTTTCCTGGCCAATTACCCAGGCAAAAGCAGCGGGCATATTCAAGTGGGCGTGGCTGGGATCAATGCTGGCGTAAGTACCGTCGGTCCAGTTGCCAAACAGGGTATAGCTTATTTTGATATTCTCCGGGTGTGAACCAACTTCATACAGGTCGCCCTCTATTTGCGTAAAAGGGATATCGGTACCATCAATAGCGGTTACTTTAACATTATAGATGTTTTTACCAAACTCGTGAGTAGCATAACGCCCTGCCGATGAGCGGCTCATGCGGAAACGTAAACTTTGGGGGGCCTGGGGCACGGTCATCACAATTTCTGCCTCATGATGAGCGGCATTAGGAAAAGATATAGAATAATAGATTGGCTTTTGTTTATCCTGCGCCATAGCTGCAGTGCTCAATAAAGCGGCAACGGTAATTAGAAATATTTTTTTCATGAAGATCAGTATTACAGGGCTGAAAATACAAATTAATCGGAGAAAAATGGAGCATCAATTTGTTGATTGATGGGAGGGACAAAGTGAGAGCAACTCATTCGTTTGAGCTCTTATGGACGACCAGCAGGGCCCATTCCATGTTAATTTAAATCGCATCTGAACTATTATGCGTATATTTAAACAAATACTGAGCTCATGATCCTTTTTTCAAGAAGAAATTTACATTATACCGATTACAAATGGAGCGTATATAACCAAAACGATCCGCGCGTGAACGGTAAACCTGACGCTACGCCGTTTACAAAGGATGAGGGCAATGAAGTAGTTTACCTGATTAATAAATTAATGATACTTTGGGATTACCGCTTTGCCAATACCGGTAACAAAATGGAAAAACTGATTCATGATCAGTTACCTCCCAATATCATTCTGCAAGAAGATGTGCAGCAATGGCTTAAAGCCAATTTGAAGTTTTAAACATCATATAAAACGTTTACCAGCTTATTCGAGAATTCAAATTTATCCCATATATGGGAGTGGGGATTCTATGTCTGATCGGTATTTGTTAGATGCATGGTTGAAGCCTTAAATCTGATACCTCGGAACTTAAAACTCCCGACTTAAATTCGTATATTTGTATATATCACAACGGCCCGGTTCTCTGTAAAAAGGAGGACCGGGCCGTTGTGGTTAAAGGAATAAATGCCCAAAAAACCGACCGTTTGGTATGTTGTTATTAGATACTTTTTAAAGCTTTCAAAGCCCCTCAAAAATTTGTTAAAAAGTGTTAAAATCGATGGTTTTGAATAATTTTCAGACAGTTTTTGATGCGTTTTTGCCCAATTTTTGGTTGAAATTTAAGGTTTAAAAAGTTTTTTGGAGGGTGCTTCCTCCAATTTTGCTACTCCTTTTTAAACTCATAGGCACCGCGTTCTACAAAATCGGCTACCTTAACCTTTACACCTGTAACCCGGCCATTTTGTACATTAAACGGAAAAACAGCCTTACCCATTACCGGGTCAGAAAAAGTTACAAAAAAGCGGTTGCCCCCCAACGGCTGCAATTTGGCAAACATGGTAGGGTGATGTTCAAAGCGTATTTCCAGATCGCTGTTTTCGCCCTGGGTTACAGTCATGCTACCATAAAAACTGTTGGTGTATTTGCCCAGGTAGGAAGCCGGAGGTAGCGCGGGCTTCAAGAGAAGTGCCACAGTATCACGCAGTTTACGTTCGGTTTGTTGTTCGGTTGCTGTATGGTTTTTGAAGTTTTTCAGATAGGCCTCGCTGTAATCGCGATAGGGCCTGCCAAAAAAAACATCCAGAATTTCCCAGCGCAGGGCTTCATAAAGCTGGTTTTGATCGGTATTGGTGAGTATCACAATGCCCAGGTTATCCTGCGGCGAAAGGGTAACTGATGACAGATAGCCACTTACACCGCCATCATGCATAACCAGTCGGTGATTTGAATAATCCTGTATAAACCAGCCCAGGCCATATAGTTCAAAATTGTTTTCGCCGGTTAGGTGGTATTGGCTGCCTACAATATCCTGAGGTTCGCGGGTGGCTGCAATGGCTGCCTGCGGTATAACCTGGCGGTTACCTACCTTGCCGTTGTTGAGCAAAGCCAGTACCCATTTGCCCATGTCGCTGGCCGATGAGCTGATAGATCCGGCTGGCGCAAGCCCGTCTAACTGGCAATAGGGTATGGGGGCAAGCCTGCCGTCGGTAAGGGTGTGCGCTACAGTACGATTAAGAGATTTGGGCAGTTCCTTGCTTAGTGCCAGTGTGTTGGTCATGCCCAACGGCGCAAAAATGGCGTCTTTGAGGTATACCTCCCAGGGCTTGTCTGTTACCCGGGGGATGATCTCACCGGCGGTTAAAAAGGCGGCATTGGTATAGCCCCATTTGGTACGAAAAGGATAGGTAGCTTTCAGCTCGCCCAGTTTTTCGATCACCTGTGCACGGGTAAGATTAGTGTTATAAAAAGTAAAATCGCCCTGGAAGGTCTGGAAGCCAAGGCGGTGGCATAGCAGATCTCGTACCGTAGCCTCCTGTCCGGCGAATTTATTTTCCAGTTTAAACTCGGGGATGTATTTGGTTACTTTATCATCAAGCGATAGTTTGTTGTTGGCCTGCAGCATAGCCAAGGCGGTAGCGGTAAAAGCTTTGGTGTTGCTGCCAATCATGAACAGGGTGTTAATATCCACAGTATTAGGCAGCCCTAACTCTTTGATGCCATAACCTTTTACCAGTACTATTTTATTATCCTTTACAATACAAACGGCAATGCCGGGCACTCGCCAATTGGTTAAGGCCCGGCTGATGTACAGATCTAAACTGTCCCTGATAAATTTGGAACGGTCGGCGTGCTGGGCCTGTATGTTGGTATAAAAGGTGGTACAAATAATAAAAGATAGCAATAATTTTTTCATTACACTGGATAATTTACGTGCTTGATTTGTGCTAATTTAATGCAAAATTTACAGCGGCTTTACTTAATTGTAAATTAACGCCGCAATCTTCAATAAAACACTAAGTATATGAAATTTTTCCGTTCGGGATCATCATTCCTTACCGTAGTGTGCTTCATTTTGGGCATATATACGGCAAACGCGCAACGGTTGCCAACCCATTGGACAAAGGATGGCTACCAGTATTACAAAATCACCGGTGATGGTATCAGGATACTGGATACCCGCGATACCAGTAAAAAAACTTTGTGGATAAGCAAGGCCGAACTTACCCCGCAGGGTCAGCTGCCGCTAAATGTAAAAAGGTTCTCGGTATCGGCCGATGGTCAAAAGTTGCTCATCAATACCAATACCAAAAAAGTGTGGCGCTATGATACCCGCGGCGATTACTGGGTGTATGATACCAATACCAAAAAGCTGTGGCAGTTGGGTAAAAACCTGCCGGAAGCATCATTGATGTTTGCCAAATTTTCGCCTGATGGACTTAAGGCGGCCTATGTAAGTGGGCATAATATTTACGTGGAGGATTTGGCTGATGCCTCAGTTAAACAGTTAACTACCGATGGCAGCACCAGGCTGATCAATGGAACGTTCGACTGGGCTTATGAGGAAGAATTTGGCTGCCGGGATGGTTTCCGCTGGTCGCCAGATAGCAAATCGATAGCCTATTGGCAGATAGATGCTACCAAAATAAAAAGCTACCTGATGCTGAATACTACCGATTCCATATACCCTTATGTAGTGCCTGTGGAATACCCGGTTGCCGGGCAGGATCCAAGCTCTTGCAAAGTAGGTGTTGTAGATATTACTACAGGTAAAACCAATTGGATAAATACACCTGGTGATGCGATACAGCATTACATTCCCCGAATGGAATGGACATTGAACTCCAACGAAATTATCCTGGAGCAGTTGAACAGGGAGCAAACAGAAAGCAGGGTGTTTATCGGTAATGTATCCAATGGTGTTGCCCGCTTGATCCGTGAAGAAAAGAGCAATGCCTGGATTGATGGTAAAGAGCGCTGGAACGGTGGCGACCCCGCAGGTTGGGAATGGATAAATAAAGGCAAAGAGTTTTTATGGGTGAGCGAAAAAGACGGCTGGAAACATATTTACCGTGTAACTCGTGAGGGTAAAGAAACGCTGGTAACCAAAGGCGATTATGATGTGATCAGCATCAATTTAATTGATGAGACATCTGGGTACATTTATTTTATGGCATCGCCTGATAATGCTACCCAGAAGTATTTGTATCGTATAAAAATTGCCGGCGTTGCAAAACCAGAGCGTGTTTCGCCAGCCGATGAGCCTGGTACACATGGTTATGATATATCGCCAAATGGTAAAGTGGCACTGCATAATTTCTCCAACAGTTACACACCTCCGGCAAGCGAGGTAGTGAGCCTGCCAGAGCACAAGCATATTGGGGGCAATTCTATAATCCTGGACAAAAACGCTAAAAATAAGACTGAATTTTTCAAGGTTAAAACCGTTGACGGCATTGAAATGGATGGCTGGATGAAAAAGCCCTCCAGTTTTGATCCGCATAAAAAATATCCGGTAGTATTTATGGTTTACGGCGAACCGGCATCACAAACCGTTACCGATACCTGGGGGGCAGGCAATAACAGGCTTTATGTGGGTAGTATGGCCGACGATGGCTACATCTACATGTCGGTTGAAGGGCGCGGCGCGCCAGCGCCAAAAGGCACAGCCTGGCGTAAAGCGATCTATAAAAACATAGGGATCATCAATATCCGCGACCAGGCCATGGCGGCAAAAGAGATCTTGAAATGGCCCTTTGTCGATTCAACCCGCATAGCTGTTCATGGCTGGAGCGGTGGTGGTTCATCAACCCTTAATTTGATGTTCCAGTATCCGGATATTTACAAAACGGGCATAGCAGTAGCCGCCGTTGGCGATCAGCTTACTTATGATAATATTTACCAGGAGCGTTACATGGGCGTGCCGGTTGATGATGAAGGCCGCGCGGCATTTATCAAAGGGGCGCCAATTACCTATGCCAAAAATCTGCGTGGCAATTTGTTGTATATCCATGGCACGGGCGATGATAATGTGCACTATAAAAACGCCGAAGAGCTGATCAATCAGCTGGTAAAATACAACCGCCAGTTTGAGCTGATGTCGTACCCTAATCGTACGCATAGTATTTCTGAAGGCGAGGGTACAGGCTTGCACTTACGAACCCTGTTTACCAAATATCTGAAAGAACATTGCCCGCCGGGCGGCAGATAAGTCTTTCTGCAATAGGTTAAAAAACGCCCCCTGACGCTTGTGCAGGGGGCGTTTTTTAATTATATCAATAAGCTTGATTGTTGGCTTCGCCATCGGTATAGAGCTGATCTTCGGGTTTGGCAATTGACCGGATATCGCCATCAAAATCACTTTTACGGCCAAGCATGGTAAAGTTTTCGGCCACTACTTCGGTTGTGTATTTTTTGAATCCTTCTTTGTCTTCAAATGAGCGGGTACGAAGCTTCCCTTCAATGTAAACCAGCTTGCCTTTTTGCAGGAATTTGGCGGCCATATCGGCCAAACCACGCCACATTACAATATTATGCCATTCGGTTTGTTCAACTTTACGGCCATCTTTGTTAAAGGTTTCAGAAGTAGCTAAAGGGAAACTGGTAACGGATACTCCACCTTCTAAAACTCGCACTTCGGGATCTTTACCTAAATGACCTACAAGTATTACTTTATTTATTCCAGACATGCCATAAAATAACGAAAAATTAATTTATAAATTAAAAATATTTTTTATTAATATAACTACAGGTTTTGGAAGAGCCAGGTTTGGCAGGTTTTCAGTTGGGGTATAAAACCAATTAGGATCGAGTTTAAGAGGCTTTGATTCAGTTTTGATGAGCCTGATAAAAAGGCGCTGGTGGGTGAGCAGATGTTTGTGAACCTGTACATTATCAGGAGCTATTTTGATTTGGTTGCCGAAAAATTCCTTTATCCGGGGATGGTCGGCAAGTTCGTAAATAGGGAGCAAAGACGCTGTTTCTATCAGCGGGAGGTCATATAAATTTGCCCAAATATCTTTATCTCCTCTTTTATTCATCAATACGGAGTCGCCATCGGTTATCAAAAAGTAATTAAAAAAGCGTTCGCGAATTTTTACCGTTTTTAATTTAACCGGGAGCGTAGTGGTAGCATTATTTTTAAAAGCAAAGCAGTTCATGCGCACCGGGCAAATACCGCAAGCCGGATTTTTGGGTTTGCAAAGCATAGCGCCAAACTCCATCATGGCCTGGTTATGTAATCCTGGAGTTTTCTTATTAATTAAATTATTGGCAAGCTCCTGGAATGTTTTTTTACCACCGGTTGAATTGATGGGCTCATCAATGCCAAAATAACGTGCAAGTACCCGGTAAACATTACCATCAACAACGGCTTTTACCTCATTTGCCGAGAATGAGGCAATAGCCGCAGCTGTGTATTCGCCTATTCCTTTTAGCTTGATCAGGTCGTCATAACGTTGCGGGAATTTACCTATGAATTGTTCCTGCACCAGCCGGGCTGTTTTAAGCATGTTGCGGCCACGTGAGTAATAGCCCAGGCCCTGCCATAATTTTAATACTTCATCCTCCTGGGCCGCTGCAAAACTACTTACCGTAGGGTATCTTTCTAAAAAACGATAAAAATATGGTAAGCCTTGTTCTACCCGCGTTTGTTGCAGTATGATCTCCGAAAGCCATATTACATAAGCATCGGTGGTATTGCGCCAGGGCAGGTCGCGTTTATTTTGAAGATACCATTGTACCAGTTCGTCAGTAAAATTCATAGCTGTAAAAGTAAGGACTTTTGCGGGGAGCAAGGAGTAAGGATTTTTGGAGTAAGGAGGAAGGTTTTTTTGATAGAGCAAAGATTTTTGGAACAAAAGCAAGTATTTTTTTAGATTTTTTGTCTCTGTTCTTTAGTCCCGAAATCCTTGTTCTCAAGTCTCTTATCCTTGCTCCAAAAATCCTTGCTCCTTAACGATTTAGCATGCAATTTGTAACGATATTGTCCGTTTTTATTACTTACGAAAAAAAAACTGTTAAATATTTCGCTCTTAAAATATAAAGCGATACTTTTGCAACCCCAAAACAGTTAAGTGTTTATATATTAAATAAAAGTAAATCAGATATGACTAAGGCAGAAATTATAACTGAAATCTCATCTAAGACAGGTATAGAGAAAGTAGACGTGCAGGAAACAGTTGAGGCATTTTTTAAAGTAGTTAAAAGCTCAATGGTTGGCGGCGAGAACGTTTATGTAAGAGGATTCGGAAGTTTTGTTGTAAAGAAAAGAGCGAAAAAAACAGCCCGCAATATTTCAAAAAATACTGCCATCATTATTCCAGAGCATTTTGTGCCAAGCTTTAAACCAGCTAAAACTTTTGTTGAAAAAGTTAAAACAGGTAACAAAAACAGCAAATAATTTATAAGCATGAATAAGAAACAAATAGCCATTAGTGCAGCCGTAGTTGTTATTATGGGCTATTTGTATTATTTACCTGTTAAAGGTTTAATAAAACCCAAAGAGGCTAAACCAGACAAAACAAACGTAATGACAGCCAGCCGCAAGCCGGCCACGGCTGTAACGGTTGATATGGTATCTGCAACTGCTAAAACCGCAATTGGGGCGGCGTTAACAGCAAAGATAAACGACCTTGAAGGGCAATTAAAAAACGCGTCAGGCGCCGATGAGCAAAAATTGCAGCAGCAATTGGCCCATCAGTGGGATGATGTTAACCAGCCGGCCCCGGCGGCATTTTACTATCAGGCTTTGGCCCGTAAGGAAAACAAGCTGGAGGATTGGTTAAATGCAGGTAATCGTTTTAACGATGCTTACAAACTTACACAGGACACTTTATTGCAGCCCGCATTTGTAACTAATTCGGTAGAAGCTTTTCAGAGTGCCCTTAAACTAAAACCCGAAAGCCTTGAGGGTAAAACAGGATTAGGTGTTGCCTACGTAAATGGCGGCGCCGGCCCTATGCAAGGTATAGCCTTATTGCTTGAAGTAGTAAAAAAGGATCCCAACAATTGGAACGCGAACCTTAATTTAGGAATGTTTGCCATGAAATCGGGCCAGTACGAAAAAGCGGTTGGCAGGTTTAAAACATTAATTGCCCAAAAGCAGGAATTGGAGCCAACTTTTTATCTGGCCGAAAGCTACAAGCAACTGGGCATGAAAAAGGAAGCTATCGAAGCTTACCAAAAATGTAAAGAAATGATGCCCGATCCTGTATTCGGGCAACGCATTGATGAATATATCAAGGAATTAAAGAATTAATCACACATTAAAAATTATTATTATGCCGAGCGGTAAAAAACGTAAAAGACACAAAATGGCTACCCACAAACGCAAAAAGCGTTTAAGAAAAAACAGACATAAAAAGAAATAAGCTGCTTATTTAAGCAGCTTACCTGCTTTTTTATGAAGCAGGTAACTTTAGTAGTGTTTTTTACCCACTTATTAACACGCGGTTTTTACCGTTTTAAGAAATGGAGTAGCAGTTGATAAAAGAATTAATTATCGATTCATCCCCAAACGGGGCTACCATTGCATTATTACAGGATAAACAACTCGTAGAACTTCATAAAGAGCAGGTCAGCAACAATTATACTGTTGGTGATATTTACCTGGGGCGTATCAAAAAGATCATGCCCAGTTTAAATGCAGCCTTTGTAGACGTTGGCTACGAGAAGGATGCCTTTTTGCATTATCTTGATCTTGGTCCGCAGGTGCAGAGCCTGCTTAAATTAACCAAGCAAGTACGTAGCGGGGGATACCAATCGAAGCTTTTGGACGGCTTTAAGTTGGAAGGTGATATCAATAAGGGAGGAAAGATCTCGGAGATATTATCAAAAAACCAACTTATACCGGTACAAATAGCTAAGGAACCTATATCAACCAAAGGACCACGTTTAAGTTCTGATCTTTCAATAGCCGGCCGTTATGTGGTATTGGTACCATTTTCGGAGGCTATCTCTATTTCCAAAAAAATAAAGAGCAATACAGAACGAAATCGTTTACGGAAGGTTGTTGAAAGCATTAAGCCAAAGCATTTTGGCGTTATTATCCGTACAGTATCTGAAGGCAAAGGGGTTGATGAATTACAAAAAGACCTGCTCGATCTGATATCTAAATGGGAATCATTCATAACCAAGCTGCCGTCTGTTGAACCATCAAAAAAGGTTTTAGGCGAAATTGGGCGTACCTCAACTATCCTCAGGGATATATTGAACCCCGATTTTCAGCATATTTATGTGAATGACAATGGCATGTTCGAAGAAATTCGTTCATACATCCATGAAATATCGCCCGATATGGAAAGTATAGTCCGTATGCATAAGCATAAGGAGCCTATATTTGAACATTTTGGGATCGAAAAGCAAATCAAGGGCGCTTTTGGTAAAACCGTTAATCTTGCCGGTGGCGCTTACCTGGTAATTGAACATACAGAAGCCCTGCACGTTATCGACGTTAACAGCGGTAACCGTACGGCCAATAAAGAAAACCAGGAAGAGAATGCCTACCAGGTAAATAAGGAAGCGGCTAAAGAAATTGCCCGTCAGTTGCGCCTGCGCGATATGGGCGGTATTGTGGTGATCGATTTTATTGATATGCACAAACCGCAGAACCGCAAGGAGCTATTTGACTATTTGCGTAGCGAAATGCAGTACGATAGGGCCAAGCATACCATTTTACCACCAAGTAAGTTTGGTTTGGTACAAATTACACGTCAGCGTGTAAGGCCCGAAATGAATATTGTTACCAGCGAAGTATGCCCAACCTGTAACGGTACAGGTACCATAAGGCCAACTATTTTGCTGATGGACGATATTGAAAATAACTTCAATTACATATTGGACGAGCAAAACGAAAAGGGTATTACCTTATGCGTACATCCGTATATTGAAGCTTACATTAAAAAAGGCATTTACAACCGCCAAATGAAGTGGTTTGTTAAATATGGCCAATGGATCAAGGTTAAGAGTAATCCCGCATACCAGATCACCGAGTTCCGTTTCTTCACCTCAAAAGACGAAGAAATAAAATTGTAAAGAGATTGATCTGCACTTCCGCAGATTTTAAAAATGCAGATGTTGATAAAGCATCTGCATTTTTTTGTTTTAACCTTTTTGAATATAACCTCTTGTTTAACTTTAGCGTATCCTGAATTGTACACCGTAACCAACAAAATCAGCCTCGGTATTATGGATATAGCCTTTGGCTTGTATAGCCAGGTATGGTGTTATGTAATATTTTAAGCCAGCGGTCCAATAGGTTTTAACCGGGAAGTAACTATGATAATGCACATAATAACCATAACCGGTCATTACAGCAAATTTACCCAGCCATATATCCGGCCCGGCTGATATACCAACCCGCCAGCGATCATATGACGTAGCTTTGCTCTGAAAAGTATTCAAAGCATCTTGCAAATTAGTGGTATTGAAAGCCGTGTTATAGTAAACCGCGTCGGTACCGATCTTCATGCTCAATACCGGGTTAAATTTATAATTATAGCCGGCATAAAACCCGGTTTTATAAAGTCCCTGGTCCGAGTATTTACTCCCACGCCGGCCTACATTGATGCCGAATTCAAAGGAGTGCTTATCGTCGGTTTCTGGCTCGTAAAATGTGGAAGGACCATCCTGGTTTATCTTTTGTACCAGCCCCAGTGTATACGCAAACGCATTTATCCCGTTATTAGGCAACTTAGCGGCGCCGTTTGAATAATGAAACACCTCCGCGCCTACCTGTATGCCAGTTGATTGGGTTATGGGTGTAAATACTTTAAGGCCCACCTGTGCCGCAAGGTTGATGTGGCTGCCTATGATAATATTTTGACTATTGGTAACATGAGTTTCCGAGGCATATAAAAAACCGAAGCCGGGAGTAAGTAACAGCTCGGTACGATCAATCTTGAGCAGGCCAATTTCTAAACGGCCGAGTACAGCATAGGTATTGCCGATAACTCCTTTGGTGCTTTGATCATGATTTAATATCACCCCGCTCATATTACGGTAAGAAAATACAGCGTCGATACTTTTGATATTCAGTATCCGGATGAAATCTCGTTTATTATCGGCCATGTTAATATGATAGGCCAGTTCGCCACCAAAAAGGGGGCCGTTGAGGGTGTTTTTCTCGGGTGTGAATATTTTGATACCGCCGGTGCCGCTTATTTCAATACTGTTTCCTGTATCCTGGGCTTTAGAAGAAATGTTGAAAAATAGAAAGCCAATAATGGCAAAAAATAAAGTTTTATTCATACAGGTTTAGTTATATCAATTCAAAAGCCATTCATCAGTATCATGAACATTAGTTTGGCAGGAAACAGTGTCGTATACGCCAAAAGGTAGCTTAATGTTTCTATTAGGCTTTTATATCCGATGCAAAAATGTACAGAGGCTATGTATTGCTTTAATTGAAAATGCTAAATAAATTAGTAATATTTATTATTTAATTCAGCATATTTGCGTATACAAATTTGTATATCTGAAACATGGCTAAAACCAAGATCGCGTACTTTTGTCAAAGCTGTGGCTTTGAATCGGCTAAATGGCTGGGCAAATGCCCTTCATGCCAACAATGGAATACTTTTGTTGAAGAGATCATTGATAAGGGCAACTCGGCATCTGTACCTACCTGGAAAGTTACCTCTAATACGCAGCAACGGGCCAATAAGCCGGTGCAGGTGGCCGATATTACTTTTAGCGAAGAACACCGCATGCAAACGCCCGATAAAGAATTTAACCGGGTGTTGGGTGGCGGTATAGTAGCAGGCTCGTTGGTGCTTATTGGCGGTGAGCCGGGTATTGGCAAATCAACGCTGATGTTGCAGCTGGCGCTTAATATGCCCAATCTGAAAGTACTTTATGTATCGGGCGAGGAAAGTGAACGGCAGATAAAAATGCGGGCGGAGAGGTTATCCCCCCTGCCCCCTGAAGGGGGAGTTATAAGCACTGCGCATAATGAAACTTCGCCTTCAGGGGCCGAGGGAGCCTGTTATGTGCTTTGTGAAACATCAACCCAAAACATCTTTAAGCAAATAGAGGCCCTGGAACCCGACCTGGTCGTGATTGATTCTATACAGACGCTTCATTCCTCACATATCGAATCAACCCCTGGCAGTGTATCACAAGTGCGGGAGTGTACTGCCGAGATGCTGCGCTTTGCTAAGGAAACATCGACCCCAGTATTCCTGATAGGTCATATCACCAAAGATGGGATGATTGCAGGCCCTAAAATACTGGAGCATATGGTCGATACCGTTTTACAGTTTGAAGGCGACAGGCACCATGTTTACCGCATATTACGCACGGTTAAAAACCGGTTTGGTTCGGCATCGGAATTGGGTATATATGAAATGCTGGGCGAAGGGCTCAGAGAAGTTTCCAACCCGTCAGAAATACTATTATCGCAACGGGATGAACCCTTGAGCGGCATCACCATATCTGCCACCTTGGAGGGTATGCGCCCTATGCTGATAGAAACACAGGCCCTGGTAAGTACATCGGCCTATGGCACACCACAGCGTACGGCCACAGGCTTTGATACCAAACGCATGAGCATGTTGCTGGCCGTGTTGGAAAAACGTTGTGGATTCAGATTAGGGGCTAAAGATGTGTTTTTAAATATTACCGGCGGCATCAGGGTTGAAGATCCGGCCATCGATCTGGGTTTAGCAGCAGCTATCATATCATCGCATGAGGATATGCCTATACCATTCAAAACCTGTTTCGCTGGTGAGATAGGTTTATCCGGCGAAATAAGAGCTGTTAACCGGGTAGAACAACGTATTGCCGAAGCTCAAAAACTGGGCTTTAACCAGATATTTATATCCAAATATAACCTTCCATCGGCGGGGCAGGATAAAAAACGGATGGACCTGTCGCGCTATGATATCGATATAAAAATAGTAAGCAGTATTGAAGAAGTGTTCAGCCAGCTTTTTGGATGATTTTTGGACTTTTTAGACAAAGGGACTATTGGACTTTGAGATAAGGGGACTGAACGACAGAATGGAAAGATAAAATATCCGTTATCCTTATATACTAATAAAGGACGAAAGAACAAGGATGATTAAAATCCTTTTATCCCTTCGTCCTTTATCTTTCGTCCCTAAAATCCAATAGGCCCTTAGTTCTATAACCCCCCAAATTATATTCCCGATGGTGGAACAAGCTTACGTATGCTGTTATTGTTGCTGTCTGCTATCCAGATATTCCCGCTGGCATCGGCTGCAAGACCTTGTGGCGCGTTAAATAGAGCACTGGTGCCTTGTCCATCCGTAAAGCCCGCGGTCGCTGTTTTCCCGGCTAATGAAAGCAAAACTTTACTGGCAGTTAGTTCTAACACGCGGCCATTTTGATCGCTGATAAATAAGTTCCCTTTAGCATCAAAAGTAAGGGCTCCAGGATTACTGATCAGGGTAGATAATTTAAGACCGCCAACAACGGTGGTTACTACCCCGGCTGAGGTGATTTTACGGATGGCATAGTTTTGCAGATCGGCTACATAAATGTTGCCCTGGGCATCCAATGCAATGCCATTTGGCTGATTGAATTGCGCGGTTGTAGCTGTCGCGTTATCTACATAGCCAGCCGTTGTTTTGCCTGCAATAGTAGTTACCACACCCGCTGCGGTAACCTTGCGAATAAGGTTATTACCCTGATCGGCCACATATAGATTACCCTGTGCATCCAGTGCCAGGCCACGTGGGCTGTTAAATGTGGCTTTGTTTCCTGTGCCATCGGCATAGCCGGCATCACCGCTTCCAGCAAGGGTACTTACCGTGCCGTTGGCAGAGATCTTGCGGATCATGTTATTGCCAAAATCAGCTACATAAATATTGCCTGCTGCATCGGCCACCAGGCTTTGCGGGGCATAAAATTTAGCGCTGGCAACCGGTCCGTCAATATAACCGATACTGCCCGTGCCTGATACGGTTGTTACCACGCCCGATGGCGTAACTTTTCTGATGGCACTATTAAAGGAGTCGGCTACATAGATATTGCCTGAGGCATCAATAGTTAAACCCTGCGGACTGTCAAACACCGCGCTTGAGCCGGTCCCGTCGGCAAATCCGGTAGTCGCGCTACCGGCCACAGTGCTTACTGTACCGCCCAATCCAGATAGATCAGCACCGGTGGTAAATTGTATGGTATTGCCGTATGAAGTTCCGGAAGCACTGATGGCATAGGCCCTCAAATAATAGGTTGTTTTGGGCGTTAAACCGGTTGTTTTGCTCGCATAGCTCATCACGGTAGCCGTGTCGGTGGTTTTAGAATCAGCAGTGGTTGGATTTTGATTACTTGAGCTCCAACATACGCCAAGCCCGCTCAGAGTTTCGGTTAAGGTTGTTGTGATCAATCCGCCGCTATATGCTCCCGTTCCGCTGGCGGTAGTGCTTACATCCATTGTTACTAAAGTTGGCGGTGTTCCGGGTGTACTTGAGGTACCTTTAGTGCATCCGGCAATTGTTAAAAAAACCGACAGCAAGCAGGCAGCAAAAAAGAAGGATCTAGTTAAGGTTTTGTTCATGTGTTAATAGATTAAGTAATAAGTATGTTATTAAGCACTTTATTAACTCTATACGTTGCTGCATATTATTTAGCAACATGGGTTTTAACATATCTTAACAAATGGCATTAAAAGCCTTTATTATAGTCTGAAAATGCCTTTTGCAGCCTCTAAATAGATGTTTTTGAATGAGGATAGTATGAAGAAGAGGGGTATTAACAGGAGGTATAACATTTTGCTTATATAATTGTTACAATTCAAAAAACAATAAGCATGAAATCCTCCGTATTGCTAATCGCTCTTTTACTTTCGACCGTTGTTTTTGCACAGCAACATACTCCGCTGCCTCACGGCATGGTTTATGGCAAAAAACCAGATACACTGGCTATGATGAGCGCCACTAAACTGGAAACTTTTATGGGAAAGAAGACCAGGATCAGTACCACTATTGAGGGGCGCGTAATTAAGGTGATCCATGAAAAGGGAGGCTGGTTTGAGCTGGATGCCGGTAGTGGCAAAGTTATAGCGGCGCATTTTAAAGATTACAATATCAATATTCCGGGTAATTTAGCCGGACGTACGGTGATCATTGAAGGTGTGGCCCAAAAACAATTCATTGCCGACGATCTTCAGCACCTGGCCGGTGATACGGTTACCGGCAAGAAACAGCATCAGGTAAAAACGGATACTAAAAGGAAAGTAACTTTTGAGGTGAAGGGTTTGCAGGTGGCTAAGTGAGGCCCCCTAACCCCCCGGAGGGGGAATTTGATCTTTATCAGGGGAATAATATCGAATAATGAATTTCCAATATCGAAATCATTATTCGATGCCCGATATTTAATACTTCATAAGCCATTATTTAATGACAAAAGATGGTTAACATGTTTTGGCCAAATATGCTGTAAAAATTTACTTAACTATTTGATTGTAAGATAAATATATTAATGTTAACCCATAAAAAGTGTAAACCATGTAAACCCACTTTTTTACCAAAATAGGCGCCTGCTTCGGAATTCTGTTCACTCAGATTCTTTTGCAGAGCCAATATAGTGCCTTAAAATAAAAGGGAATCCATTAGGTATGGATTCCCTTTTATTTTAAGAAATTATTTTACTGCTGTTTAAAACTTAGCGTCGCGGGTTAATACCGATGGTTCCAGATACAGGTCGGCTGTAAATAGTTCCTTTATTTTTTGTGATACCTCATTACGGTTAACGGTTGAAGCATCCCGGCGGCATTTGATATAATGTTCGCGTGCTACTTTCTCGGCCAGATCGCCTAGTGTTTTTACCTTAAGCTCCTTGCCAAATCTGCCCGCGAGCATCAGTCCGCTCATGGCTACCAGGGCACCAACACAAGCCATTACAGGCTGATAGAAGAAGCCAACTGCCGATGCCAGTAATACAAAAATAAAGGTGCCCACCACGCCCTGTTTAGGCTGTAAAAGATTGATCTTGAAACCCATCTCGCGCTCAATCTCAGCGATCACCTGTAAACGGGTATCCCTGGGGAAAATGTCGGCCAGTTTGGTTTGCGGTTTTATTAACTCTTTTGGTGGAGAAATGGTAGAGTTAATAGCATTGCGTATTTTATAAAATGCCTGCTGGGTAGTACAGCTATCGTTATTGGTTTGTTTTACCTTCTCAACAACAATATCACAAAGTTTGCCGAAGGTTTTTACATCTTTACAGGATGTGTCGTCTAAACGGATATTAAAGGATCTTTCAATTTTTACAAAAACATCACCTATCTCCTCAGGATCAACATTATTGAGGTTGAATGCCTGCGTATTATTCGAATTAACTTTCAATCTATACTAACTTAGTTCAACAATAATTTCCCGGCAGCCGGAGGGGCTGCCAGGAAATGTTATCCGGTAATTAAACTGCCTGCGCAATCTAATGTTTTAAATAATTTATTTGCTTAGGTACATCGATTTTTCTTTGTACAACTCTCTGAAATAAGGATCCTGCAGATTCGGGATAAAGCGGATAGCTTCGCCGGTTGATTTCATCTCTGGGCCTAGCTCCTTATTTACTTCAGGGAATTTATCAAAGGAGAATATAGGTTCTTTGATGGCATAGCCCCAAAGTTTACGCTCGATGGTAAAATCTTTCAGTTTATTAACACCCAGCATTACTTTGGCGGCAATGTTGATGTAAGGTACATCATAAGCTTTGGCTATGAAAGGCACAGTACGTGATGCGCGTGGATTTGCCTCGATCACATATACCTGGTCATTTTTCACCGCGAACTGGATGTTGAGCAAGCCACGTACGTTTAGTGCTTTAGCAATTTTTACAGTGTATTCTTCCATCTGGTTGATCACATTGTCTGACAGGTCAAACGGTGGCAATACCGAAAATGAATCGCCTGAGTGGATACCTGCGGGCTCGATGTGTTCCATCATCCCTATAATGTGCACGTCGTCGCCATCGCTGATCGAGTCAGTTTCAGCTTCTGCAGCGCGATCAAGGAAGTGGTCGATCAGTACACGGTTTCCCGGAAGGTTTTTCAGCAGGCTAACTACGGCTTTTTCCAGGTCTTCATCGTTAATTACGATGCTCATGCCCTGTCCGCCTAATACATAGCTTGGGCGTACCAGTACGGGATAGCCAACGTGATGGGCTACTTCAAGCGCTTCTTCAGCACTTTCGGCAACACCGTATTTAGGGTAAGGGATCTCCAGGTCTTTTAATAGGTCTGAGAAACGGCCGCGATCTTCAGCGATGTCCATATCATTGAATGATGTACCAATGATCCGGATGCCATGCTCGTGCATTTTTTCGGCCATTTTTAAGGCTGTTTGTCCGCCAAGCTGCACAATTACACCATATGGTTTTTCCAGCTCGATGATCTCACGTACGTGCTCCCAGTATACCGGCTCAAAGTAAAGCTTATCGGCCATATTAAAGTCGGTCGAAACAGTTTCAGGGTTGCAGTTAACCATGATGGCTTCAAAACCTGATTCTTTGGCGGCAAGCAGGCCGTGTACGCAGCTGTAATCAAATTCGATACCCTGACCAATACGGTTAGGGCCAGAGCCTAATACAATTATTTTCTTTTTATCAGACGATACCGATTCGTTCTCGCCTTCGTAAGTAGAGTAGTAGTATGGTGTTTTGGCCGGAAACTCTGCAGCGCAGGTATCCACCATTTTGTAAACACGTTTGATGCCCAAAGCTTTGCGGCGCTGGTAAACATCCTCTTCAGTTACATTGCCCAGTATGTAGGCTATCTGCGTATCTGAGAAACCTTTTTGTTTCAGGGTATACAGGAACTCCTCTGGAATGTTAGTTAATGAATAGCGGCGCAGTTCATTTTCCAGATTTACCACATCCTGGATCTGGTTCAGGAACCAGCGATCGATCTTGGTCACTTTACGTACCGATTCGATCGGAACGCCGAGGCTCAACGCGTCATATACGTGGAATAACCTGTCCCAGCTTGGATGCTCCAAACTGTGCATGATTTCTTCCAGGTTGCGGCTCTGACGACCGTCGGCACCTAAGCCGGCACGGCCGATCTCTAAGCTCTGGCACGCTTTCTGCAATGCTTCAATAAAGCTGCGGCCAATGCCCATCACTTCACCTACCGATTTCATTTGCAGACCCAACTCGCGGTTAGCGCCTTTAAATTTATCAAAGTTCCAGCGAGGTATTTTCACGATCACATAATCCAGTGTAGGCTCAAAATAAGCCGAGGTGGTTTTGGTGATCTGGTTTTCAATTTCGTCAAGGTTATATCCTATAGCCAGTTTGGCAGCGATCTTAGCAATGGGGTAACCGGTTGCTTTTGATGCCAGGGCAGATGAGCGGGAAACGCGCGGATTAATTTCAATGGCGATGATAGATTCATCGGCAGGGTTAACCGAAAATTGTACGTTACAACCACCTGCAAAATTACCAATGGCGCGCATCATTTTGATGGCCTGGTTACGCATTTCCTGGTAGCAGCGATCGCTCAGGGTCATGGCCGGGGCCACAGTGATCGAGTCGCCGGTATGGATACCCATCGGATCAAAGTTCTCGATAGAGCAGATGATGATCACGTTATCGTTATTATCACGTAACAGCTCCAACTCGTATTCTTTCCAGCCTAAAACAGCTTGTTCCACCAAAACCTCGTGGGTTGGTGATGCCTGGAGGCCACGGCTTAAAGCGGCATCAAAATCTTCTTTTCTGTGCACAAAACCAGCACCTTTACCACCAAGTGTATAGCTTGGGCGGATAACCAGCGGAAAGCCGATTTCCTGGGCGCCTTCTTTACCTTCCAGAAAAGAGTTGGCAATTTTTGATTTAGCCACGCCTACACCGATATCCACCATTAACTGACGAAAAGCTTCGCGGTTCTCTGTTTTTTCGATGGCGGCAATATCCACACCAACAATCTTTACACCGTATTTTTCCCAAATTCCGCGTTCGGCAGCCTCTATACAAAGGTTAAGCGCGGTTTGGCCGCCCATAGTAGGCAGTACGGCATCAATTTTTTGTTCGGTAAGTATTTGCTCAATACTTGCGCAGGTAAGCGGCAACAGGTAAACATGATCGCCAATAACCTTATCTGTCATGATAGTGGCAGGGTTGCTGTTGATGATGGATACGGTAATACCTTCGTCTTTCAGGGAAAGGGCAGCTTGTGAGCCGGCGTAATCAAATTCGCAGGCCTGGCCGATAATAATAGGGCCGGAGCCGATGATGAGAATTGATTTGATGGAATTATCTTTGGGCATAGGGCTTTTTTTAAGTCAAAAGTTCTAAGTCAAAAGTTAAAGGCTTTTTAAGGCCCGTAAACGATTTTTCCTATGCACTGAAGGCGAGAAATCCCGACCTCAGTGTCGGGGTGCAAAGATATGTTTTTGTTAAACTTTTTTTGGTATTTTTTTACAAAATTTCAGAAAGCTTCTGTAGTCCGATTTTACATTGCTTTTCATGCGCTAAAATGTTTTTTTAAATGCAAAAAATGTATTTTTAAATATTGTTGCGATAAACCAGTTCAAAACCTGCATATATTGTGTTTTTACCAGATTTTACGGTAAATTATACCGAATTTTAAGCCGATACCCGCGTATGGGAATCGCAGAATTTTTATCCGTAGCTTACCGGTCAACCATCTGAATTAAAATGATGAAGAAACTTACATTTATTTTGCTTGCTTCAATCTTGTTTTTTGGAAGCTGCGCTATGATGCAACGTGTTGTAAAAGGAACTTTCCCATATACAGCCAATATAGCAATCCCGGCATCAGCAAGTATAGGTGAGCCCCATACTGCTATAAGTACCGCCAATAGTTTTGACCAGGATTTTACCAGGGATGGCAATAATGCAGGCAAAATAAGTGAGGTACGCACGGTATCGGCCAAACTGGAATCAAAAGAGCCAGCTAACTATAACATTGGTAATATTGCTTCATTGCGGGTATATATGGCTAAGGCCGACGGGAGTGATGAAGTAATGGTAGCCATAAGGAAAGATATTGCTGCTACCTCGGGTAACAGTATTGTACTGGATATTGATAATTCACACTTTCTTGACGAATTGGTTCGGCAACCCAGTGTACGTATCAGGATGGTTTACAAATTACGTAAAGCTAATGATGTAGATGTAAGCCTGAAACTATCGCTGGGTATCGCTGCTGACCGGCGTTAGTTAATTGCCAAGTGTAAAAGTAATAGGGACGCTATATTGCACTCTTACAGGCATGCCGAATTGTGTGCCTGGTATCCATTTAGGTGATTCCTTAAGCACCCGTATGGCTTCGTCATCAAAAAGCGGCATCACCGATTTGCTTACTTTTATATCAGAAAGCTCACCATTTTTTTCAACTACAAATGAGAGTATCACCTGGCCTTGTATGCCTTTTTGACGAGCCAGATCTGGGTATCTAATGTTTCTCGACAAATATCGTCCAAAGCCTTCGATGCCTCCTTTAAACTCCGGCGGCACTCCTCTTGTGCCTGAGTAGGTGCTGGTTTTGCCATATCGGTTCGATGCATTTCCAATTAGCAGTTTGCCATTGTCGTAACTTTCGGTGAAAGTGATGTGGTTGTCCCTATATTCGCCTTTCCAGTTTCCATCTCTTCGACCGTTTTTGATATTACCTTCCTCCTCAACGTAATTAAATTTGTCATCGTAGCTTTTCATATAACCATTCCCGTCCTTTACAAGTACATTTCCCAACGAATCATTACATGATTCTATCAGTGCATCATTCCGGTATTCGCTTTCACGGGTTTCTTTTTCCGGATAGTTTAATAAAAGGTAGCGTTTGCCATTTGGATAGTACAGGACCTCGTTCCCGGTTTTTGAGTTGTTTTTGTAGTTCGATAGCCGTTGTTTTAGACCGTTAGCATAATAGGTAATACATGGCCCTTCATATTTTGGCGGATCGATACTTCTTGATTTTCCGACAAGTTTTTGGGCGCCATTGAGGTAAAATTCAATAACATTGTATAGTGTTGAAGCTGAATCGGGTTCTCTAACTATCCTGATATAGTCTGCGCTGTCCCGAATATTTACATATTTACCATTGTTTTTCAGGAAGTAAACATTTTGCCTTTGCGCAAAGCATATGCTTACAGTTAATAGAAAGAGAGAAGTAAAAAATAATTTCATCAAAACAGTGACGGTTTAGCACTCAAAGCTACAGCAATAATTATGATTATTCTCAATAAAAGTAATCTACCCGGTTTATACCTGGGCTTTGAAATAGAAGATAATTAAGGGGCCTGAGTAATAAGCAAGCCCCCGTTTTTTTTAATATTTATAAATTTTGTAGCCTTTGGTTGTACCCTTATTATCGGTTACGTTGATCACGTAATAGCCTGGCGATAAGCCGTTAAGGTCAAGCTCGTAGTGGGTATTATTAATGTTCGAGAATTTTTTAACTGTATGCCCGGTGCCGAACTCGGTAAGTTGCAGTCCTGCTATCTCAACAGAGTTATTTAAATGCAATACAGTGGTTGCCGGATTGGGATAAAACGAGAGCTTTGTGGTTGATTGCAGCTTAGCTGGAATGGTCTGGATGTTTTTTACATCGGCTATAGTACCTGCGCCAACGGTTATGCGATATATGGCTGCATCGGCAGCACCAACAGTAACGCTCATGGAGTTATTGCTGATGTTTGATGTAGTGCCGGTATATAATTCTTTCATGGCATAGGTGCCGTTGGGTAAGCCTATACGACTAAAGTTTACTGTGTAGGATTTACTACCGCTACCATAGTTAAGTACTGCCAGGTATAAATAATTGCCAATTTTGCGGGCAAACTGCTCACTTGTACCCGTACCAGTATTACCATCAACTGGTCGGAACGCTACACCATTGCGGGCAATATCCAATACATCCTGGTTTTGGAAAAGGGTTTGTGCCCGGCCTGTCCATTGGCCGGTTGTTGAATAATTATCACCTGTAATTACCGTGCCGGTAATAACTCCCGAAGTAACCCGTATATGATTAGTACCTAATGTTTCGGTGGATAAAACTTCGTGATCTGCATCAATAAAGTTGTACATATACGTTTGCCACCAGCCATAATTGGTGCTGTTAAGCGTATACTTTGCATCGTTTACAGATGAATAAGCATCGCAGGCTATCCGCCGCATATGCGCGTAACGGGCTGTTGCCAGGTTGGGCGAAATAGCCGCGTACACCAGCATCTGTCCGGCAAGCTGATCCGTTAGGTATTCCATTCCCTGTTTGTAAGCCTGCATACCGGTATGAACATTGCCATCGTAATAGCTGTCGGCCTCGATAGCGGCATGTCCCAGGAAATCAATTTTGATCATCTGGAACCCCGCTGTTTTAAAACGCCCGATCATATAAGCGATCCGTTGTTTGGTGCCCGGATGCGTAGGATCCAAGGCGCGACAGCCATCGAGATCATGATATGCGCCGTTTTCTTTTGCCCAGATATCGGTATAGTTATAGTTGCTGCCCTCAACCGTACGACTGCTTTTGCCCCAATCGACAAACGGAGCCCAATAAACTCCTGGGGTTAATCCCTTGCTTTTAGCATAATCGGCAAACTGTTTCAGTTCACTGTCGTTCAGGTTATCCCAGTACGAATCAAGATCGATATAAGCTGTATTGCCATTCCGGAAACCGGTAAGGTTATTAGCGAAGAAATCAACTACACCCTTGGCATTGGTGAGGTTGAGGCTGCTTTGTATCGCTCCCCAGCTGTTCCAGCCAAATGGTGTAGGCAGGGTCCAGTTAAAAATGTATGGAGGCTCGGCTATCCGGTTTGATTTGCCGTACTCTTCCATGCCATCGCGCCAGTCACTAAAAAAACCAACCATCATTTTGGGTGATTTGCAGGTAGTTGAGCCGACACCAACCCAGCCATGTCCCCTAACATCGCGGGTGATATTTACATTAGTAAAACCTCCGAAAAGGTTCAATTGCGATAAGGTATTGCCCGCGGAACCCACTACCTGCACCCCGGTTTTCCAGTTACTGTGCTCTATAGAGCCCAATACCAAACCATTGCGACTGTTATTGTCATACAAAGCACTCACCTCTGAACTGGTAACATTTACCGAGCTACCTAATGATTGCGCATCATATGAAATAAAAGTATCATTATCAAAAGGCGATTTTAATACCCGGTTGTCGCCGCTCACGGGTAAAACAACATTATTGGATACCAACGGAGCCATGCCGTAGCAATTGGCTCCTGTACCATTCAACACAACTTCGGTATAAAAATAGCTACGGTTGTTATACACATAAAATATCTGTTGCATGGGTATAAGACCACTGCCTGATAGGGATATAATATGTTTGGTTCCCGAACCCAGGCCATCGGAAACTGGTGTGGTACTATACGTGCGGGTAGTATAATTTAAGCTTGAGTATGAGTTGTTTGATTGCGCTGTAGCATACGCATCGGTAATAACTTTGGTACCGTTGAAATAGACATTGTATTTACCTGTAGTCAAATCATATTCGATACGACTGTTGGGCGCAAAGTTTATATTTTTTGTGGTAGCCGGTATTGTTGCTAAGCTTAATTTATCGGCATTAGGAGCGTACCAGCCCGGGTTGTTTAAGGTAATGGTGTTATTGCCAGCATTTAGTGCTACAGTTAATGTGGCCGTTGCAACAGTAGTCCACCCGCCTGACGGAACGCATGCTAACTCTGTTGCAGTTGCATTATTAACCGATACAAAAAATGAGCGCGGGTCCTGAGTGGCGTAATAAACAGTCAGTATATAATTGCCGGCTGCACTTACATTCACTGTATTGGTTACAGATCCTGTGCCCAGGTTGCCCACCATAGATGTGCCCGAACAGGACGGGCACGACTGTACATTGGCCCCTCCAGCTAATGTACCGGCTTCGGCTTCGTAAAAAATGGGCGCAATGCCTATCCGGTCTACATTTGGGGCCCATTGCAGGGCATTGTTATTGAGTTTTATGGTATTGGTGCCAGCCTGCAAATTAATTACCAGGGTAGCAGTTGCTACAGTGCTCCAGCTACCCGAATTGCAGGCTATTATAACAGCTGCATCATTGTTTACGGTTACGTATAAATTACGCGGATCGGCTGTCAGGTAATTGATGGATAAGGTATATTGACCTGCAGTAGTCGCATTAAGAGGGATAGTCACTGTGCCATTTGATGGGCCGCCAAGATTACCCACCTGCTGACCGCCGGAACTACTGCTATTGGCCTGTATAGCCGCGCCATTGGATGTTGTGCCCGATTCTGCTTCAGTCCATAATGTCTGTGCAAATGCTGCTTGCGTAATGAAAAGTAGCAGAGTCATGAATAAAGCAGTGAATAGTTTTTGGAGATTCTGCTGCAGAGCAGGTCGAATAAAACATACCTGTTTCATAGTGTAAGATTTAGTTTAATTGGTTTAAATTGGTATAACCTGAAATTGTTACCCGGCGTTGTGATAACTAATTCAGATATGTTGGCGACGAGGACAAAGGATTGTTCTGGTTGCTTTATAAAGATATTAATTAAATTTTATTAATGTCAGGTTTACATTAATAAAATTTAATTAATAGGTAATATCATGCGATGTTAGCCAAATAGAATCGAGCTTTTAGGTGGCTGTATGTTTGATCGGAGGCGTAAGAGTGAAAAATTTAAGCAATAAGATACATGGATCCTTTTTACCAGGAGTTAAGAAAGGGGGGATTTGCAAAAAATGGGTTTACTTGATCAACTTATTGTCTGAATCCGGGAATATCAATATAGGTTCATAAGAACGGGCTTCTTCAGCCTCCATATAAGCGTATGACATGATGATCACAATGTCGCCAACCTGAGCTAAACGAGCAGTGGCTCCGTTAAGGCATACAGTTCCGCTGCCGCGTTCTCCTTTTATTACATAAGTTTCAAATCGGGCGCCGTTATTATTATTTACAATCTGCACCTTTTCATTAGGTATAATATTAGCGGCCTCGATCAGATCTTCGTCGATTGTAATACTGCCCACGTAATTCAATTCGGCCTGTGTTACCTTAACCCGGTGAAGTTTGGACTTTAATACTTCAATAATCATGGTGCAAAGTTAGGAATAATTAGTCGATTAGAAGTTCATAGTTAATGGTTGATGGTTCATAGCGGAGAATTTACAATTAGGTGTAGATTAGCGCATAGCAAAACATAGTGGCATAGTAAATTACATATTTTTTACTATGATCGATGAACCATCAACTATGAACACTCAGCCAATTAATATATTATCTATCAGTCTTGTTTTGCCTGCCCGGGCGGCAACAAGGGCTACTATAGTTCTGGTATCAGCATTTGCAGTGTTCAGTGTTTTGCCATCAACTATCTCAAAATATTCCAGTTCGATGCCCGGTTCGTTATTGATCATAGTTTCGGCTTCCTGTTTTATTTGAGGGATACTGCCAGCGTCAAAATGAGTTTTTACCCAATTTAAGGTTTTTGACAGTATAAGAGCGTGTTCGCGGTCATATGAGGTTAAATGGATATTTCTTGAGCTCATGGCTAATCCATCAATTTCACGTTGAATGGGGCACATGATCAATTGAACAGGCATGTGCAGGAGATCTACCATTTTACTGATCACCATAAATTGCTGATAGTCCTTTTGCCCAAAAAAAGCAAGATCGGGCTTAACGATGTTAAAGAGTTTATAAACTACCTGCGTAACGCCCTGGTAATGTCCTGGTCTGAATTTGCCTTCCAATAAATACTCCAGATCGCCAATGTCTAAATGCCATTTCTCATTATTATCATACATTTCATTAGCCGTAGGGTTAAACAGTACATCGCAGCCGTTTTGTTCAAGCATGGCAATGTCGGCAGCTATGGGTCTGGGGTATTTTTCAAGATCTTTAGGATCGTTGAACTGCGTAGGGTTTACAAAAATGCTGCAAACTACTTCATCGCTATTTTGCTGTGCTTGTTTAATTAATGATATGTGGCCCTGATGGAGGGCGCCCATGGTGGGAACGAAGCCCACTATTTTGCCTTGTTTAGAGGTGAAATACTGAGCTATTTCATTTTTGGTGGTAAATATCTTCAACGTAAAAGTTATTACAAATTTTGGTAAAGGTGTGCATTTGTATAAAAAATACCAAAAGTTACTTGCGTAATTCGTTGACAGTTCATATAATAATGCTTATATTTGCAGACTCAAATTTTTTGACTTCTTTAAATATTTAATACTGATTAAGTGATGGGTAAATCTAAGCTTTTGTTTATAACTCATGAAATGTCTCCCTTTCTCGAACTCACAAAAATTGCTGAAATAACACGCCAACTTCCGCAGGCTATGCAGGAGAAAGGTTACGAGATCCGTATCCTTATGCCGCGTTTTGGCAATATCAATGAGCGCAGGAACAGACTTCATGAAGTGATCCGTTTATCGGGAATGAACATCATTATCAACGATAATGATAACCCGCTGATCATTAAAGTAGCATCTATCCCGGCGGCGCGTATGCAGGTGTATTTTTTAGATAATGAGGAATATTTTCAGCGTAAACATGTGTTTGGTGATAAAGACGGTAAGTTTTATGCTGATAACGATGAAAGAATGATCTTTTTCTGTAAAGGCGCGTTGGAAACGGTAAAGAAATTAGGCTGGGCACCGGATATTATCCACTGCCACGGCTGGTTAAGTGCATTGGTTCCGGCGTACCTGAAAACTACGTATAAAGACGATCCAACCTTTAAAAACTCCAAGATCATTTATTCTATCTACGAAAATGATTTTAAAGAGAAATTAGATGCTGATTTCGCGCAAAAAGCGGTAATGAGCAACATGACCGAACAGCACGTTGAAGCTTATAAAGAAGGTTCTAATTCTGCATTATATGCCGGGGCCATTCAGTACTCTGACGGAATTGTTTTAGGCAGCGAGAATATAGATGCAGATGTGTTAAATAATGTTAAAAACAGCAATAAATCGGTTTTAGAATTTGATTCTACCGCAGATTTCGAAAATTATTACAATTTTTACGACGAAATTACCAACGACGAATTGGTGCATGTTGCTTAATCTTTAATATTATATATGAAATTTTTAAGATTAGACTTATTGACCCTGTTAATAAGTCTTTTTATTTTTAATAGTTGTAAACGGCAGGATGGGATAGGCTTGGGTATCGATCCAAATAACCAGATCAATGGTAGCCTGGTTGTGGATACCAATATCATTATCCGTACAGAAGTTGATTCTACGGCAGTAACGTCTGGATTAGCAAAAACACCACTTGGTAATTTTTCTGATCCTACATTTGGTACTATTACCTCAAATGTAGCCCTTGGGCTTTCGTTGCCAAATGATGCGGCTTATACAGTACCCGCAGGTACATTGACTATTGATTCAGTAGTACTTGTGTTACGATATGCTAATGGATTCTATGGCGATTCAGTTGCCACACGTTATACTGCCAATGTTTATCAGTTGGCAGAAAAAGCGGCTGTGCAAACTTATTATAATACCAAACGCTGGCAAGTGAATATGGGAACTGCGCTAGGTACAAGAACATTTACCGCACGCACCCATGATAGTGTAACTATTGCTAATATAAGAACAGGCAAGGTTGATACTATACAAAAGGTTGGGCCGCAGGTACGTATACCTTTTAGCAAAGCGTTCATATACAGTAACCTGTTTAATGCAAATGGGTCACAATTAGCCTCTACATTGCTTTTTCAAAATGCGGTTAAGGGTTTATATATAACTTTGAGTAAAGGGCAGGCTACTGATGCAGGAGGTATTATGCAATTGGCACTTGACTCTTCAAGGTTAGATGTATTTTATAAAGCAGTTAATGGTTCAACAATTGATACCGCTACAGTAACTTTACCTTTTGTATCACATAGTGCCGAAATTAGGTATCCTAAGCCCTATCCAACGGCTATTCAGGCAGCTTTAGATGACAAGGTGAACTCGCAAAATACATTCTATCTGCAAGGATTGGCCGGATTACGGGCTAAGGTAAGCTTCCCTGGTCTTGATAAATTTAATCCGGATTCTATTGTGCTTAACCGGGCCGAGCTGGTTATTACCCCTCAGCCTAATTCGGGTATACCTTATGCACCGTTGCCAAAGTTAACGATGTACCAATTGGATATAGCTCACCAACGAACCTATATACAGGATGCTTCACCAGCCGACTCACGTAATCAAATATCTTCGTTTGGAGGCAGGTACGATAAAACCAAGAAGGAGTATCATTTCTTAGTAACGGCTTATGTTCAGGATTTGATACGTAAAAAAACAGTTGACTACGGAACTTTTATCGCTCCGATTGATACTACCGAAATTACTACTATAAGCGGTAGCAGTGTAGGCACTACTGGTATTAGTCCGAGTGTACAAACGGCTGCCCGTGCCGTTCTGGTTGGGAGCGATAAGAC
Source organism: Mucilaginibacter sp. 22184 (assembly GCF_052045695.1). Taxonomy (NCBI): domain Bacteria; kingdom Pseudomonadati; phylum Bacteroidota; class Sphingobacteriia; order Sphingobacteriales; family Sphingobacteriaceae; genus Mucilaginibacter; species Mucilaginibacter sp. 22184. The sequence continues at coordinate 25,614 of NZ_JBQEPI010000001.1, read as the reverse complement.
CTCTCCATATAAGATCAAATTAAACATTATTTATACCCGGATACGTAAATAAGTAAAGCGATATATTTAATAAAAAGAATCCCCGTTAAGGGGATTTTTTATTTAAGCCTTTTCTACTTTTTAAAATTTGTTTTGAAGTAGGGAAAAACTCTTCCTATTTGTGAAAAAATCAAAATAATAAGGTGCGATTTATGTTATATAGCTAATTATTTTTGCTCCATTTACATTTTATTAAATTTATTATGTGCGGAATTGTAGGTTATATAGGTTACCGGGATGCTTATCCAATTATTATAAAAGGGCTTCATCGTTTAGAATATCGGGGCTATGACAGCGCTGGGATCGCTTTACTTGATCAGGATCTGAGAGTTTATAAAAAAGCGGGAAAGGTTGATGATCTTGAAAAGTTTGTTAAAGATATTGACCTGAAAGGGTCAATAGGAATGGGGCATACCCGCTGGGCTACACATGGTGAACCAAGCGACCGCAACTCGCATCCTCATTCATCTGGAAGTCGTAAATTAACCATTATTCATAATGGTATTATTGAAAACTACGGCGTTATTAAAGAAACGTTACTAGCCAAAGGACATGTGTTTAAAAGTGATACGGATACTGAGGTTTTAATTCATTTGATTGAGGATATTCAATTACAGGGTGGGCTTGAACTTCGCGAAGCCGTGAGGGTTGCTTTGAACAAAGTGATAGGGGCTTACGCTATTGTGATCATGAGCGCTGATGAGCCTGATCAATTGATAGCTGCCCGTAAGGGAAGCCCTATGGTGATTGGTGTTGGCAAAGGGGAATACTTTATAGCCTCAGATGCTACACCAATTGTAGAATATACCAAAAATGTGATTTACCTAAATGATAATGAAATAGCTTACATCAATAGGGAAAACCTGCTGATCAAGAATATTGACAACTCTGTCCAAACTCCATATATACAAGAGCTTGACTTAAAGCTGGAGATGCTTGAAAAAGGCGGTTATGATCACTTTATGCTTAAAGAGATATATGAGCAACCCCGCTCTATTCGTGACTGTCTGCGCGGTCGTATATACCCTCAGCAGGGTAAAGTGCAATTGGGTGGAATAAAGGAGTATGCCGAGAAGCTAAAAAATGTTGATCGTATCATTATTATAGCTTGTGGTACTTCCTGGCATGCAGGTTTGGTAGGCGAATACCTGATAGAGGAATACGCCCGTGTACCGGTTGAGGTAGAGTATGCATCCGAGTTCAGGTATCGTAACCCTATCATCACAGAAAAGGATTTGGTAATAGCCATTTCACAATCGGGCGAAACTGCCGATACCATGGCCGCTATTGAATTAGCAAAGGAAAAGGGCGCCACCATATTTGGTGTTTGTAATGTGGTGGGTGCATCTATCCCCCGTATTACGCATGCGGGAGTTTACACCCATGCCGGGCCCGAAATTGGTGTTGCTTCAACAAAAGCTTTTACCGCCCAGGTAAGTGTGTTGACGTTAATGGCATTTTATATAGCACAACAAAGAGGTACTATAACCCAAAGCAAACTGGTAGAATACCTTACGGAGTTAAACGAGGTTCCGCAACTGGTAGAAAAAGCCCTAAAATCAAATGACAGGGTAAAGGAAATTGCCGCCAAGTTCAAAGACTCAACCAATTGCCTGTTCCTGGGCAGGGGAAGCTCTTTCCCTGTAGCATTAGAAGGCGCTTTAAAGCTTAAGGAGATATCTTATATTCATGCCGAAGGCTATCCTGCTGCCGAAATGAAACACGGTCCCATCGCCTTAATTGACGATGAAATGCCAGTGGTGTTTATAGCCACCCAACACTCATCATATGAAAAAGTGATCAGTAATATCCAGGAAGTAAAAGCCCGCAAAGGCCATGTAATTGCTATTGTTACCGAAGGAGATACCGAAGTAAGAAATATGGCCGATTATGTGATCGAGATACCGCAAACCAACGAAGCGTTCGTTCCGTTGGTAGCTACTATTCCTTTGCAGTTATTGGCCTATCATATTGCTGTAATGAGGGGCTGTAACGTAGATCAGCCACGTAACCTCGCTAAATCTGTTACGGTAGAGTAGATTCCAAGTCGCAGGTTCTAAGTCGGAAGTCCTAAGGCTCTGATTGTATTAAGAATACTTTCAACTTAAGACTTCCGGCTTTTGACTTTATACCGAAGCCGGCATTTGCTTCATGGTTTCGACCAGATCAAGTTCAAGACCTTTGGCAATAGCCATGCCTAAATTGATATCCGCCCTGAACCAATGGCATAGCTGGCGATTAATGATCTGATCTTTCTTTGGCCCGTCGATACCACTCATAGAACCTACGATATTGTTGATCAGGTCTTTTTTAGCCTGGGCATCCATTAGTCGGTATAGGTTACCTGGCTGCGTATAGTGATCATTTTCACCTTCTCCATTACGATCATACCAATCGCCAACTGAGTTACCAAAATCCCATGCAGGTTCTTTGTAGGTTTGATCCGCTTCAATATCATCGAAGCTGTTTGGGAAGTAGTTTGGAGCTGATCCTCCGTTGCCATCCACACGCATTTGACCATCCCGCTGGTGATTGTTCACCATAAACGGACATTTATTAACCGGAATCTGCTCGTAGTTGCCGCCCAGACGATAACGTTGCGCGTCGGGATAAGAAAGAATACGACCCTGTAGCATTTTATCAGGAGAATAGCCCACTCCGTCGATTAAGTGTGCCGGAGCAAAAGCCGCTTGCTCTACGTGAGCAAAATAATTGTCCGGGTTTTCATTTAACTCCACAACACCTACATCAATTAATGGATAATCGGCATGGGGCCAAACTTTGGTTAAATCAAATGGATTAATATGGTAAGTAGCGGCATCAGCTTCGGGCATTACCTGTATTTTCATGTCCCATTTGGGGAAATTACCGTTGTCAATAGCTGTTAGCAGATCATGTTGCGCAAAGTCGGGGTTTTTACCACGCATTTCACCGGCTTCTGCATCGGTAAAGTTTTTAATGCCTTGTTGCGTCTTAAAATGAAATTTTACCCAAAATCGTTCATTTTTTGCATTGATGAAGGAGAAGGTATGGCTGCCAAATCCATCCATATGCCGATAACCATATGGCGTGCCTCTGTCGCTCATTAAAATAGTTACCTGGTGGAGGCTTTCTGGATTTAATGACCAAAAATCCCATACCATAGTTGCACTTTTACAATTGGTATATGGATCGCGCTTTTGAGTGTGTATAAAATCACCAAACTTCTTAGGGTCTTTTATAAAAAACACAGGTGTGTTATTACCTACCAGATCCCAGTTACCATCTTCAGTATAAAATTTGATGGCAAACCCCCGTGGATCGCGTTCGGTATCGGCCGAGCCTTTTTCTCCACCAACTGTCGAAAAGCGCAGAAACAATTTGGTTTGTTTGCCTATCTGGTTAAATACTTTTGCACGGGTATATTGTGAAATATCATTAGTTATAGTTAGTGTTCCATAGGCTCCCGATCCTTTGGCATGAACTACACGCTCAGGAATACGTTCACGGTTAAAATGAGCCATTTTTTCATGAAGAATATAGTCCTGCAACAGGATGGGGCCGCGTGGACCTGCTGTTTGCGAATTTTCATTTTCCGCATATGGTCTGCCAGAGGCTGTGGTCAATTTCTTTTTATTAGTTTCCATAGTTATTGGGGTTTCTGGTTCAAACTTCATGATAATATTTCAATAGAAAAAATCAATAATTGTTATATTTGGATAGAATTTATCTATATGACTATTACCCAACTGGAATATATTGTAGCTGTTGACACCTATCGTAGTTTTGTGATCGCTGCCGAAAAATGCTTTGTTACGCAACCTACCTTAAGTATGCAGGTGCAAAAACTGGAAGATACCCTGGGCGTGAAGCTTTTTGATCGTAGCAAGCAACCGGTAACACCTACAGAAATAGGCATCGAGATCATTAGCCAGGCCCGTATCATGCTGTCGGAAAGCGAAAAAATAAAAGAAATTATTACCGACCGCCAGAAAGAATTATCGGGTGAATTAAGGGTTGGTATCATCCCAACGGTTTCGCCTTATATATTACCTAAGATCATTCGTGGTTTTATTGAAAAATATCCTCAGGTTAAACTGATAGTTTGGGAACAAACCACTGAAGATATCATACAGCAACTAAAGTTGGGTATGATTGACTGCGGTATCCTGTCGACCCCCCTCCATGAAAGCTCATTGACCGAGATTCCGGTTTTTTATGAAAACTTTGTAGCCTATGTGTCTAAAAACAGCAAACTCTCCAAAAAGAAAAACATCAACCCCGAAGATATAGACATGGAAGAGATTTGGGTGCTTAACGAAGGGCACTGCATGCGTGAACAGGTTTTAAATATTTGCCAGCGGCGTAAATCGACCAAGGGTTTTATGCATTTTGAATATAATACCGGCAGTGTGGAAACCCTGAAGCGTATGGTTGATCAAAACAATGGCGCTACCATATTACCCGAGCTGGCTTTAGCCGAACTAACTGAAAAACAATTGGATAAAGTGCGTTATTTTAAATCACCGGAGCCAGCGCGCGAAGTAAGTATAGTGATACAACGCAATTTTTTAAAACGCCGAATGATCGAGGCCTTAAAGAATGAAATACTTGAATTTGTACCCAAACGAATGAAGAGTAAAAAGAAGAAAGAGGTGATGGACATTTAAGCTTGTAAATAGCTTAGTAAAGGTTTCAAAATAAGTTGCTGAACAGGTAGGCGTTTTATTAAAAAGTGGGTTTACATGGTTTACACTTTTTATAGTTAATATGTAATTAATGTATTGATAATTAAATAGTTATATATATTTTGTGGCCATAAAGTGGGTTTGCATGTAAAGCCACTTTATGGCTACCTGCAAGGCTGCCCAAGCTTTATACCTCAGAATTTTCTTTGTGCGACCCGAGAGGGTTTCAAAGAATGAAATACTTGAATTTGTACCTAAGCAAATGAAGAAAGAGGTAATGGATATTAAAGTTTTAGGCTTATAAAAGGGTTTAGCCATTTGGAATATCAGAAATCTCATTATTTATAATTGTTCTAAATAATTTGGATTGTTAGGGTCTGTGTCTTATTTTTGGCGAATTATTTATAATTAGTCTAAATAAAATGGCGCAACCCCAACTTAATTTTCACAAACTATTTTCTCTCTCAATTTTCGCGATTATACTGCTCTTCAATTCAACTGCAATTGCTCAGCAATCTACCAAGGGAACCATCAAAGGTCATGTTGTGATTCAGAATGACGGACCGGCCGAAAACGTTTCGGTTACTTTAAAAGGTACCAAATACGGTACCGTCACCAATGAAGAAGGTGATTTTACTTTAAGGGTGCCCCAGGGTAAGTATACCCTGGTTATATCACAAGTAGGTAGCAAAAGCCAGGAAACTTCTATCGAGCTGGCAAATGGCCAAACACTTACATTGCCACAATTCATCGTTAGTAAAGCCTCCAATAACTTGCAGGAAGTAAGTATCAGTGGCAGCAAGGTAAATAAGTTTAAAACCAAAAAGAGTGTCGACGTTGCTAAAATGCCTTTGAGCAATTTGGAAAACGCGCAGGTATATACCACTATATCTAACCAGTTAATACAAGAACAACAGGTATTCTCGGTTGATGATGCTATACGGAACGCCCCGGGTATACAAAAAATGTGGGAAGCAACCGGCCGTGGTGGCGATGGTGGCAGTTATTATAATTCCCGTGGCTTTATTGTTCAAAGCAAGCTGCGTAATGGTATTGCCGGTAATGTAACTTCAACTATTGATGCGGTTAATTTAGAAAGAATAGAAGTGATCAAGGGGCCATCTGCAACTTTATTCGGAAGTACACTAACTTCATACGGCGGTTTAATAAACCGGGTAACTAAAACTCCTTACGACTCTTTTGGCGGCGAGGTTTCATTTGCCGATGGTAATTATGATTTTCACCGTGTTGCCCTTGATATAAACACACCTCTGGATATACAGAAAAAAGTGTTATTCCGCTTAAATACCGCCTTTAATAATGAAGGCAGTTTCCAGAATAATGGGTTTAACCGTTATTGGGCCATTGCGCCAAGCCTGCTTTATAAAGTTACCGATAGGCTAACTATATCAGCTGATGCGGAATTGTCTTATGGTAAAAATATTGGTAAATCTATCTTCTTTATGCCATATAACCAGTCGGTTGCGGATTTGGGATACACCAGCGCTGATCAGTTAAAATTAGATTATAAACAAACCTATCACGGCGATGATCTGACGCAAACATCAAGAAGCACCAGCTTTTTTGGCCAGGTAAAGTATAAGATATCCGATCAGTGGACAACCAGCACCAATATCAGCGCGACCCACAGTTTTTCAAACGGCTTTAATCCTTACTTTTATTTACTTCCCAAGGATTCAATTTCTCGTGAAGATCAGTCAACAAAAAACAGTACAGATGACATGATCGAGATTCAGCAAAATTTTAATGGCGATTTCAAGATCGGCAAATTCAGGAACAGAGTTGTCGGCGGTCTGGATTTTTTCAGGGAAAACTCCAATCAACATTTTTTCAGCACAGCGTTTGATAGGGCTTCTACACTGGGAAGCCATGACTACTCCAACTTTAACCAGATGAATATGGATGCCGTTTATGCAAAAGGTACTGCCTTTGTTTATCCATCTGTTTATAAAACAAATACTTATAGCGCTTACATTTCTGATGTATTTAATATCACCGATCAGTTAATAGCCTCGGCCGCTATCCGCGTGGATCGTTTTGATAATAAAGGTAATTACAACCCGGCAACCAACACAACTTCTGGAGCGTTTAAACAAACCGCCTTTTCGCCAAAATTTGGCCTGATCTATCAGCCGGTTAAAGATCACGTGTCATTATTTGCCAACTACCAGAATAGCTTTACCAATAAAAACGGATTAAGTGAAGATAATAAGCCATTGAAGCCCGAACAAGCTAACCAAATTGAAGGCGGGGTTAAAATTGATCTGTTTGATGGCAAATTAAGCAGTACCTTAAGCTATTATGATATTAAGGTAAAAGACATCGTTCGTCAATCAACCATTAACCAGGCCCTATCCGTACAAGACGGCACACAACTAAGCAAGGGCTTTGAAGCCGAAGTAATAGCTAATCCAGTAACGGGCTTAAATATTATTGCTGGTTTTTCATACAATGATTCAAAATTGGAGAAAACCGCTGATCTGACGGTGGAAGGTTTGCGCCCAACAACTGCCGGATCACCTTATACAGCCAACTTTTGGGCCAGCTACCGTATTTCAAAAGGCATTGTAAAAGGTTTGGGCTTCGGTTTTGGCGGTAACTACGCCAGCGATAACAAAATTATAAACAGTAAAACGCTTGGTGTATTTTCATTGCCTGCATACACGGTATTAAATGCCTCTGTATTTTATGATGCAAGTCAATACAGGGTAGGGTTTAAAATGGATAACCTTACTAACGAAAAATACTGGATAGGTTATACCACTGTTAATCCGCAAAAGTTAAGAAGCTACGCACTTACATTTGCTTATAAGTTTTAATCCTGATGACGAAATTTAAAAAAGTCATACTTTTTTGTCACCGCTGGCTCGGATTTACATCCGGGCTGGTGGTGTTTATAGTGAGTGTTACCGGTTGCCTGTTCTGTTTTCAGGATGAGATACAGGATGCGTTTTGCAGTTACCGCAAAGTTGAGATACAACATAAACCTTATCTTGCCCCATCAATTTTAAAAGCCGAGGCATTAAAAGGGCATAAAGGGGCTACAGCCACCTATATGTATTATTACGGAGTGAACCGTCCGGCTGGGATATTGGTCAACCTGCCTAAAGACGGGATGCTATACGTTTATCTTAACCCCTATACCGGTAAAGTAACTCACATAGAAAACCCTGCCAAGAACTTTTTTATAGTGGTAGAATTTATACACCTTTACCTGTTGCTGCCCCCCAAAATAGGTAGCCTGGTAGTAGGTATATCCGTTATTATATTCATGGTGATCATGATCACCGGGCTAATCCTGTGGTGGCCTAAGCGCAAAAGCGACCGCAAGCGTAGTTTCAATATCAAATGGAATGGGCGATGGCGCAGGGTAAATTATGATCTGCATAATGTATTGGGTTTTTATGCTACGTCTATAGCGCTTATATTATCCATAACTGGCTTATCCATGGTGTTTCAATCGGTTAGGGAAGGTATTTATACTACCGCTAACCTGGGCCGCTCATTCCCTTCAGAAAAAGAAGTACTCAAGTCCGACTCGCTTTTGAAGAACAAATTAAGCGGTAAACCTGTTATTGACCAGGTATTTGCAATGTCGCAGGCATGGGCCCCCAAAGCAGAGATGTACTCCATTATGGAGGATGCATCCGCCGCGGGAACAATTGGTATCAACGCCTACGCCCAAACCCTGCATTATTACAGGAGTGATGAGTTTATTTTTGAAAAATATACCGGCAAACTCCTAAAGCAAACCCCACATGACAAGAAAAGCCCGGGCATGAAGATGAATGATATGAACTATGACCTGCACGTAGGGCAAATAGGCGGCCTAACCACCAAGATCATCGCGTTTTTAGTCAGTTTAATCTGCGCTTCGTTACCCATAACCGGCTTTATCATCTGGCTGGGGAAACGTAAGAAAACCAAATCAAAGTCAAAGAAAGTAAAGGAAGTGGTACATCGCAGGGTGCATAAACAGCATTTGGCTTGATGTCAAAAGGGTGCCTGTCATCCTGAGCCTGTCGAAGGACATGCGTAGGCCTTACCCGCCATGCTTCGACGGGCCCAGCATGACACCCTATTGATTAAATTACTCTCCAAACGCTATCACCACATCATCACTTACCGGGTGACCTGTACAGGTAAGCACCCAGCCTTCGGCAATATCAGCATCGGTGAGCACATCATTTTTTATCATCTCGATCTTTCCACTGGCACATCTGGCAGTACAGGTAGAGCATACCCCATTCCGGCAACTGTATGGAAGCTGTACGTTGTTTTGTAAAGCCGCCTGTAGTATCGACTGATTTTCGCCAACGGCGAGGTCATGCAGCTCATTTTTAAACCTGATCCTGATAGTTCGTGGTGGGAAATTCAGTGCGGTACGGGTAACAGCTACGGTCTCTATCACAAAATTCTCCCGGCGAATCTGTTTAGGATCGATCCCCATGTATACCAGCGCGAACCTGATCATACGCATATAGGGAAAAGGTCCGCAGAGATAAAATTCCGCTTTATCCATATCCTGTTGTACAAGCTGGCGGGTAAGGGCTTCTACCTTATCATTATTCAGACGGTTAGCCTCACTGCTTAACAGGTAAATGATCTTAAACCTATCGGGATGTAGCGTAGCCAGCTGGTCCAGCTCCTCTTTAAATACAATGGAATGGGCATCCTGGTTGCTGTAAATGAGGGTAAGCCTGCTTTTTCCAGAGCGTTTGAGTATATACTTGATCTGCGAAAATATAGGTGTAATACCTGTTCCGCCTGCAAAAAGTAAAATATCCTTTTCCTGTTCAAAGTGAGTGATGGTAAACCGGCCGGCCGGGGCTAGCGCAGTCAAAACATCGCCGGGATGTTCTTTAGCGAGCATAAAGCGGGATATTTCACCATTGGTAATGCGCTTTACGGTGATAAATAACAATTCTTCATCGGGTGATGAACCTAATGAGTATGATCGCCTGATCTCCTCGTTACGATGGTTAAATATCAGGGTAACAAATTGCCCAGCCTTATAGGTGATAGGCTTACCCGAAAAATTGCTTAAATAAAAGGTAGCCGTATCCTTTGTTTCCCACTTTATCCGTTCAATTTTTAGTTGTAGTATATCCTCATTCATGAAAGCTATCCATGTTTTGCCGCGAACCTTTTGCGTATTACGCTGTTCTTTTTACCGTAGGTGAAATATATGACTAAACCAATTGCCAACCAAATTATTAATCGCAGCCAGGTATCGCCGGGTAAAAATGTCATCATGGCAAAGCAAACCAATATACCCAATATAGGTACTACCGGCACCCATGGCGTTTTAAATGGCCGCTGAATATTAGGCTGTTGTTTGCGTAAAACAAGTACACCCGCGCATACCATCACAAAGGCCAGCAGTGTGCCTATGCTGGTCATTTCGCCAACCACCCGGATAGGTACAAAAGCCGCGAACAAGGCTATAAAGGCGCAAAGTACAATATTCGATTTCCATGGAGTGCGGAATTTGGGATGCACATCTGAAAATACTTTAGGCAACAAACCATCCTTTGACATAGAGAAAAATACCCGCGACTGGCCCAGCAGATCAACCAGGATAACCGATGTATAGCCTATTAGTATAGCCAGTACAATAGCCTTGCTTAGCCACTGATAATGTGTTTTTTCGATGGCGATGGCAACCGGTGCCCCTGAACCAATAAACTCTTTATAGTTAGCCATACCCGTCATAACATGGGCGAAGATCACAAATAAAATGGTACACACCACCAGCGAACCAATGATACCAATGGGCATGTTGCGCTGCGGATTTTTGGCCTCTTGCGCCGCCGTTGACACCGCATCAAAACCGATGAATACGAAGAATACCAGTCCTGCGCCTCTTAATATGCCCGACCATCCATAATCGCCCCATACGCCAGTATTTTGCGGTATATAAGGGTGATAGTTCTGCGGATTGATGAACGACCAGCCCACGGCTATAAATACCAATACCACGCCTACCTTCAAGCTTACAATAATAGCGTTAACCAGTGCGGAGCCCTTAGTTCCCCTGATAATGATGCTGGTAACTACAATAACGATCAACGCAGCAGGCAGATTAATGATGCCATGCACAACATCGCCATTGGCTGCCTTAGAAGTTTCAAAAGGCGACAGAATCAACTGTGGCGGTAGATAAAGATCAAACCAGGACAAAAACTTGGTGAGATATTGCGACCAGCTGATGGCCACTGTTGCCGCGCCAACAGAATATTCCAGTACCAGGTCCCAGCCAATGATCCAGGCAAAAAGCTCGCCCATAGTAGCGTAGGAATAGGTATAGGCGCTGCCCGCCACCGGTATCATGGCCGAAAATTCGGCATAACAAAGGGCCGCGAAGGCGCAACCTACGGCTGCTATTAAAAATGATATGGTTACCGCTGGCCCCGAATGTTGCCCGGCCGCGATTCCTGTTAATGAAAATAAACCAGCCCCAATGATAATGCCTATCCCGATAAGGATAAGGTTAACCGGGCCTAATGTGCGTTTTAAAGAGTGTTCACCTTCCTCTGCCGATTCCTGCAATAGCAGGTCGATGGGTTTTTTGATCATGCCTGAAATAAAGTCCACAAAATTAGTAGATTATTTTGCAATCACTTTATATAGTGGAGGCAAGGCACGAAAATAAGATGTGTGTTAATATTTAAATTACTGGAAGTTAGTTATTAACACCATAAATTCTGCAGCACAATTTTACCAAACTGTGAGGATTTCTCCATTCTGTTGATGGCTTTTTGCGCGTTTTTAAAATCAAACACCTCATCAACTATCGGAACTATTTCATGTTTGTTTATAAAGTTGATCATCGCGGTAAAGTCATCAGGTGTGCCCATGGTGGTGCCCAGTAGCTGTAGCTGTTTCCAAAATACCTTACGCCCATCCAGCGGGGGGATATTGCCTGCCGTTCCTCCAAATATCACGATACGGCCGCCGGGGTTGCATAGATCTGGAAATTTGGCAAAACCGGCGCCCAGCGCGCTGTCGATAATAATGTCAAAACCGTGAGCCATCAGTTTCAGTTGTTCGGCCCAGTCCTGCGCTTTGTAATTTACGCCGGCTGCCGCACCCAATTTTTTGGCGCGTTCAATTTTTTCGCCACTGCCCGATGTTACAAACACCTGGCAGCCTGCGGCCACTGCCCATTGCAGGGCAAAAGCACCCGTACCTGCGCCTACGCCAGATATCAAAACTTTATCACCTTTTTTGGCCCTGGCCTTAGTAAACAATGCTCGATAGGCGGTTAAACCTGCCAGCGGAATAGCAGCTGCCTGTTCCCAGGTGAGGTGATTGGGCTTGGGATGCAGGTATTCTGCCCGGGTTTTTACATATTCGGCAAAAGTGCCATCATCTGGCAGGCCTAATATTTTAAAATCGGCACCCTGGTAATCGTCGCTTTTGCCATAGTTGTTGCTGGGGTTAATGATCACTTCTTTGCCAATCCAGTGTTTATCCGCTTCACTGCCAACTTCTGCCACTACACCGGCACCATCTGAGCCAAGTATAGTAGGATATTTGATGCCTGCATATTTACCTACCGTTATCCAATAATCACGGCGATTAAGAGCTGCTGCTTTGATGTGTACCAGAACCTCGCCGGGGGCAAGGGTTGGTTTTTCAACTTCTTTACATACCAGAGGTTTATCGGCAGCTTCTAAAACGATGGCTTTCATAATTATTGAATTATTGATTTAGTGATTTTTTCCTGCGGGGTTTTCATTTGCATGTCTGCCCGGAAAACTTTTTAAAGTTAAAATTTTAACAATTTTTAGTCAAAAACGGGGCAAAAACGCATCAAAAACTGCTTGAAATTTATTCAAAACCATCTATTTTAACACTTTTTAACAAATTTTCGATACGTTTTGAAAGGTTTAAAAAGTATTAAATAATTGATTGTCAAATAACTACATGCTAAACAGCTGTTTTTGGTTTGTTTTTTCCCTTAACCAAACAGCCCGGTTTTCTGTTTTTTAGAAAACCGGGCTGCTGTATATGTAAATATACGGAATTTTTTTTGGATAAAAGTTTAGGGTGACTTTATCAGGTTATATAAATTACAACTATGTCATTGCGAGCGTAGCGTAGCAATCTCGTAGCTATACAGGGCGGCTTTGTATGGCGCAGACCCGCTCTTGGCCGCGGGAGGGCCAGTTACTTTTGTCGCCACAAAAGTAACCCAAAAGGCTGTCAGCAGAAATGCTTATTTTGCCGCACATAGCCTTTGCCCTGCAAACCTGACAGAACCACGGGCTGCAATTATTTTGCCCTACTTCGTTCCCTCTTTTCCATACGCTTCAGCAAAAACTTGCTATGCCCTTGCAGCCGCACAGGCCCCCATTGTTCTGCCCGCTTTCGTCCGAAGCTTATCTGCTGACGGGGAAGAAAATTCAGTAATTCACTAAATCGCTAATTCAATAATTAAAAAAGCTGCTGGATCATTTGATCCAGCAGCTTTTTTATATGCTTAGCTTAATTTTAATTAAGCGGTTGCTTTTGCGTAAAGTTCGGCAACGTGTTTCCAGTTGATCACGTTCCAGATAGCTGCCAGGTAATCAGGGCGACGGTTTTGGTATTTCAGGTAGTAGGCGTGCTCCCAAACGTCGATACCTAAAATTGGAGTGCCTTTTACTTCGGCGATGTCCATTAGTGGATTGTCCTGGTTAGGGGTTGAAGTTACAGCCAGTTTTTTATCGGCAGTAACAATTAACCAAGCCCAGCCCGATCCGAAACGGGTTGCACCAGCTTCTGATACTTTGGTTTTGAAATCGGCAAATGAACCGAAAGTGCTTTTGATTGCATCGGCCAGAGCGCCTGTAGGTTCGCCGCCTCCGCTTGGAGAAAGCAAAGTCCAGAATAAAGAGTGGTTATAATGACCGCCACCATTGTTGCGTACAGCAGCCGGGAATTTAGAAATGTTTTTGATGATATCATCAATATTGCTATCCGCCTCTGGCTTGCCTTCTAATGCTTTATTTAAGTTGGTTACGTAAGCTTGGTGATGTTTGCCATGGTGAATTTCCATGGTTAGTTTATCAATGTGCGGTTCCAATGCATCGGTAGCGTAGGATAACGCCGGTAGTGTAAATGCCATAATAGTTATTTATTAAGTTTAAAAGTTTAATGTTGTGACGTAACAAATATAAGAGATGAACTGAGTTTTTGTTCTAAAAAATTTGTCAGGTATTTGTATAAGTTGCGTTGCGGTCCATAGTCGATGGTCCATAGACCATGGTTGGGAAAAAAGTACATATATTATTGATTCTCGACTACAATTTACTGGTTGCAAATCTTGTTCAATCTATGAACTATAGACTATGGACTTATCTCTTCCTCTTCCCTTTAAAAAAGCTCTTCACCAGTTCTGAGCATTCGTTTTCACGGATGCCGCCCGTGATCACTGTTTTGGGGTGGGTTATTTTTTGGTTGAGCCTGCCAAAGCCTAATTTGGCATCATAAGCGCCAAATACAATCCGGCTTACCTGGAACCAGTAGGATGCCCCGGCGCACATGACGCAGGGTTCCATAGTTACATAAAGGGTACAACCTTGCAGGTATTTGCCGCCCATGGAGTTAGCCGCCGCGGTAAGTGCCTGCATTTCGGCATGGGCCGATACATCATTCAGCCGCTCGGTAAGGTTGTGTCCGCGACCAATGATCTTGCCGCTATGCACCACAATTGCACCAATGGGTATCTCATCTTCTTCCAGGGCATATTTGGCTTCCTTTAGAGCTTCGCCCATAAAAAATTCATCAGGCGATATCGTTGGCTCGTCCTCAAAACTGAAGTATCTCATTTTTGTTCCTTATTAAAGGTTTTTTCTAAATGGTTTTCTGTTGATACAATGATATACAAGCATGGGATCGGTCCGGAGGCGATAAGAAAGAACGCGGTCAGGCCTTCTTTTAGTCGTGCCTGAATACTTAGTTCCCTTAATATTAAAGTAACCAAAAATCCCGAGATCAGTAAAACCATTCCGCTTTTCAGCATACAAATAGCCGAATAGCGATTGGCCTCGTCCCAAGCTTGCTGATTTTTTTGGGCCGATGGCATTTTATAACCGTACCACTTGTTGATATGTTTGGGTGGGAAGCTGCATAAGATGGCCCCCAGCAATAGTAAAATCACGCCAACCATTTGCGGTCCTATTATCCAACTGGCTAAATTCATCCTAAACCAATTTGCTGCCGTTGGGCACGGGTTTATCCACAGCGGCTAAAACAATATCCCCGTTTTCGTCGGCAAAGCCGGTTACCAAAAACTCCGACATGAATTTGCCAATCTGCTTTTTAGGGAAATTGATCACACCCATAATCTGGCGCCCGGGGAGTTGTTCTAAAGTGTAATGTTTAGTGATCTGTGCGCTTGACCATTTGATGCCAAATTCGCCAAAATCAACCCTCACTTTAAAGGCCGGTTTGCGTGCTTCGGGAAATTCTACTGCTTCGAGGATGGTACCGATCCGGAGTTCTACTTGCTCAAAATCGTGCCA
The DNA here is from genome assembly GCF_052045695.1 of Mucilaginibacter sp. 22184. Lineage (NCBI taxonomy): Bacteria > Pseudomonadati > Bacteroidota > Sphingobacteriia > Sphingobacteriales > Sphingobacteriaceae > Mucilaginibacter > Mucilaginibacter sp. 22184. The sequence continues at coordinate 10,373 of NZ_JBQEPI010000001.1, read as the reverse complement.
GGTAATCGTATCCATAATGGCAAAGGTAAAAATAGATGTGTAGATGTGATAAAAAATATGTCATTGCGAGGAGGAACGACGTGGCAATCCCCGATATGCAGAGCCGCTTTACCGGGCGTATACCCGCTCTTGGCCGCGGGAGGGCCAGTTACTTTTCCTTGATGAAAAGTAACCAAAAATCAAGTCAGCAGAAATGCTTCTTTACGCTCTTGGCCATTGCCCTGCAAAGCGGGCAGAACCACGGGCTGCTAAACCTTACCTCCACTTCGTTCGCTCATTACCCTCCGCTTCAGGTAAGGTTCGCTATGCCCTTACAGCCGCACAAGCCATCATCGTTCTGCCCGCTTTCGCCCGAAGCTTATCTACTGACGGGGAAGGAAATTCAGTAATTAACAACGGGGAAGAAAAATCAATAAATCACTAATTAATTACTCTTCGTGTTGTATTTTATGGCGTCGGCTTTTACGGTTTCTTTCTCGTCGTGACCGGTGGTTTGCAAAATAATAACGCCATCGGCACCCAGCGATTTCGCTTTTTCTGCTAGCTTGCTTTTAATCCAATCAGGATTATTAGTGAACTCCATCGATAAATGGCCTATTACTTTATAATCCTGCTTAACGTCTTTGGCATCATAATAAACATCGGCTTTTGGTGTGGCCGGATAGGTATCGCCTATATAGGTAATGGGCGAGCAGGCTACCAAAAAAAGGCTAAAAGTAATGATGATGTGATATAATTTTAAGGTTTTCATGATGGTCGGTTATTTAGGTATAAGATACAGAAATGGTACAATAGTTTAAAAAGAGTAGGGCGGGTTGTGGTAACAAATTTGTTAGTTAGTAAGATTTCGCTGCCGCGGGCTTTCAGCCCGTGCTAATCATGGCTTCAGCTTTCAGCTGAAAAAAAGCTGGAAGCTTTAACCATGCAACCCACGAGATACGCTGCGCTAATCTCTCGCGCGAGCGAAGAAGCAACGCCGGGGTGAGTCGATGGGAGAGGCTGTCATGCTGAGCTTGTCGAAGCATGGTGGGCAGGCCTCTCCGCGCGATCCTTCGACAAGCTCAGGATGACAGGCCGTCTTTTGCTTTGGTTGCCAGCAACTTTAAAACCCCTTCTTCCTGGTAACCCCCGGTTTACGGCCTTTGCGTTCGGCGGGTTCGGCAAAGCCTTCGGCGCCGTAGCTGCGAGCCATTTTGGCGATTCGCTCTTCGAGGGTTTCGGTGGTGAGCTTTTCCCGGCCCAGGCTATCAACCATAATAGGGAATGCGAATGGCGTTGGGCGCTCAATGGTATTGAGGATGATAGTTTGTGTGGCGATGCGTTGCAGGGCCGCCCTCAGCCGAAACTCTTCCAGTTGAAAAGCCAGCGCTTCGTTATAAGCCTGCCTTACCAGTAGGTTGTCGGGCTCATATTCGGTAAATACCTCGAACAGTAGTGATGTGGATGCCTGTAAGTGCCTGTTTTTTACGGGCTGACCGGGATAGCCAGTGAATACCAATCCGCCGATGTGGGCGATATCCCTGAAGCGCCGGCGCGCCATTTCATTGGCGTTGAGGCTGTGTTGAATATCATCCAGCAGATTATCGATCGAAAAAAAGCTGGCATCTTCCAGTACATGTTCAATGGGAACGTCTTCGTCGGTCAACAACTCGAAACCATAATCGTTCATGGCGATAGAGAAGCTGGCCGGTTTTATTTTGCTGATGCGGAAAGCCAATAATGATGCCATACCCTCATGTACCAAGCGCCCTTCAAAAGGATAAAATAACAGGTGGTGCCCCTCGCGCGATTTGAACGACTCGATCAAGAATTCATGACTTTGCGGCAGGTGCGAAAGTTCTTGCTGCATGTTAAATAGGGGTTTCAGAGCTATCACTTCTTCATCCTTCTCTACCCCATGCGCTACCTCATCCAGCTTATCCCTGAACACCGCCGCCAGTTGCGACGACAGAGGCATACGGCCACCGTTCCAACTGGGGATAATGCCCTTGGTGGAATTTGATTTTTTGACATAGGCTGTCATTTCCTTTGCCCGGATAAACTCGAGGCTGCGCCCCGCAAACCAAAACGTGTTGCCCGGTTTTAAGCGGGATATAAACGATTCTTCGATGGTACCGAGGCTGCCGCCACTCAACCATTTTACACGTACGCTGAGTTCGCTGGTGATGGTGCCGATGCTGAGACGGTGGCGCATGGCCACGCGGCGGTTGTTTACTTTATAGAGGCCGTTCTCTACCTCCACTTTTAAAAACTCATCGTACTGGGCCAGGGTTTTGCCGCCGGTAGTGATAAACTCCAGTAACTGACCAAACTCGTTACGACTCAGATCGGCAAAGGCATAAGTGGTTTTTACTTCGTTAAACAATTCTTCTGCACGGAAACCGTCTGATACAGCCAGGGTAACCATATATTGTATCAGCACATCCATGGTGAGCAGCATGGGGTCGCGGCTTTCAAAAATGCCTTTCTTAATAGCCTCTTTCAAGGCGGCGCCTTCCAACAGTTCGAGGGAGTGGGTCGGTACAAAATAGGCCCGGGATACCGCGCCGGGGTGGTGACCGCTTCGACCGGCGCGCTGCATAAAACGGGCTACTCCTTTGGGGCTACCCACTTGCACCACGGTATCTACAGGACGAAAATCGACCCCCAGATCCAAACTCGAAGTACATACCACCAGTTTCAGGGCCTCTGCGTGCAAGGCCTGCTCCACCCAGTTACGCAGCTCATTATCCAGCGAACCGTGGTGCATGGCCATAATGCCCGCGTATTCGGGGTAATTATCCAGGATGGCATGATACCAGATCTCGGACTGGGAACGGGTATTGGTAAATATGAGGGTGGTTTTGCTCCGGGCCACAATCTCCATTACCTCGGGCAGCAATTTTAAACCAATGTGCCCGGCCCAGGAATAGTTCTCGACATTTTCGGGAATGATCGACCGGATATCCAACTTTTTATCCAGGTTGGCCCTCACCATTTTAATGCGATCAGGTGGGAAATCATTCCCTAACAAAACCTCGGCTGCCTGCTCCAGATTGCCAATGGTAGCGCTGATACCCCAGATGCGAAGTGGGGTGCGGGGAGCGAGGTTCTGGGTGCCGGGTGCGGGGTTCGGGGCTCGGGGCGTGAGGTTTGAGTCGGAGTTTCTCGATACTATTTTATTTTCATTTCCCGCACCTCGCTCCTCGAACCCCGCACCCAAAACTTTCAACTTCGACAATCCCAACTCCACCTGTACGCCGCGTTTGGTGCCCAGAAGCTCGTGCCATTCGTCGATCACCACTACCTGTAGCCGATTGAACATTTTGGGATACTCTTTTTGGGCCAGCATCAGGTGCAGGCTTTCGGGGGTGGTGAGCAGTACTTCGGGGAGCTTTTTCTTGAGTGCCTGTTTCTCGGCAGCAGGCGTATCGCCGGTGCGGGTGGCGATGTGCCAGGGCAGACCGATCTCGTCGCAGGCTTCCTGCATGGCCTTGCGGATATCGTTGGTAAGCGCACGCAGGGGTGTTATCCACAGCATGAGCAGGCCGTTATTTTTTTGGGTGGTGTAAGTATCCGGATGTTGATTGATAAAGCCGGCCAGGAAGGGCAGAAACAGAGCAAATGTTTTACCGCTACCTGTAGGCGCATTAAGCAAGCCGGAATAACCCGACAGGTAGGCCGCCTCCATTTCTTGTTGAAAGGGGAATTGCTGCCAGTTTTTTTGCCTGTACCACTGCTGTATAACTTGTTGGCCTTTTGATATCATTTATTTGTTCAACAAATTAATGTTAATTTGGTTAGGTATATCAAGCTACCCTAATAAAATAAATATAATACCGTTATGAAAAATAGGATGAAAAATACTTTGCTATTATTATGTTGCACCGCCCTGTTTGCCTGTAAGCAACCGGCACAAAAGCAAAACAGTGCCGATACCATAGCGAATGCTGCTGACACTGCTAAAGCCAAAACCGCTGTAACCAATAAACTGATTACCCCGGGCAGGAGTATTGGCGATATTGTATTAAGCGAGGATGTAGCCAATGTGAGTCAATTATTGGGCAGGCCAGATAGCTCGGACGCGGCAATGGGAAGTTCACTAATGGTGTGGTACGCGGGGCATAAAGCCGATGGTTACCGTACCAGCGTGTTTGCGCATCGTAAAATGGGTGATAAGGACGAGATTATTAGTCGCGTCAAGAAGATATTAATTAACTCACCCGAGTATAAAACCGCCGAAGGCCTTGGAGTTGGCAGCACTGTCGATGAGATCAAAAAGAGCTATAACCTAAAACCAACCAGCGATTACAAAAATAAGGATGGCAAAGTACAGGTTTATACCGATTTGGATAAAGGGATCTCTTTTGAGATAGATGCTGCCGGTAAATGCGTGGGCGTGGTGGTTCATCAGCTACATGATACGTCAGTTGCTTATTTAAACATGCATTGAGGGAAATCTATACTATTAAGTGATGCCGAACTTGTTTTGGCATTCCACAAATAAAGTTATAACTTGATGGTCAACTTGTCCTGTGAGATCCTGAAATAAGTTCAGGATGACTTAACGTTACAAAAAAGCCCCGCTGGTTTATCTGGCGGGGCTTTTTTGTTTGTACCGCTGAATAAAAAACTATTTCTTTTCGGTTTTTTCTGGCATAAGTACCAGTTTGATATAGTTTTTACCGCTCAGGTATTTGTTGGCGGCATCTTTGGTGCTTTGAACAGTTACCTGGTCAAGACTGCTTACATGGGTGAGGATCTGGTCTGGGTTTTCTTTGTTTTGCAACGAAGAGGCCAGGTAACTTGCCCAGAAGAAGTTTTCTTTTAATTGTTCCTGTGTTGAACGAGCTTCTTTGGCCACAAACTTCTGGATGTCTGTTGGTTGAGCTCCGTTTTGTTTGATCTTGCCAATTTCCTCGATGGTGGCATTGATCAGCTTATCCACATTTTCAGGAGCACAACCAAAATATATGGTGATGCTGTAACGGCCACCCGGAATTTTGCGATAAGAGGCACGCACACCCGGTGCATATACGCCACTTTCCTGCTCACGCAGACGTTCTATGAGCTTAATGTTTAATACCTCTTCCAGTGCGTCCATTTGCAGATTGTTGGCATCGTTGTATTCATAATCGCCGCTGAAAACCAGTTGTACACTGCTTTTTTCGCCAACACCTTTGTTTACGGTGGTGTTAACGATGCCTGCCGGTGGATGGATCCCGAGATCCTTGAAGTTTTGGTTGCTGTTGGTTGATGGTAAACCGCCCAGGTAATGGGTAAGCAAAGGTTTGATAGCGGTTACATCGAAATTACCAACAAGGGTAAAAGTAAACCCACTGGCATCAGCAAAACGGCTTTTGTAAAAGTCGTAAGCTTTATCTAATGTAGCCTTGTTTAACCTATCGATCGTGGTTACCATCGACCGGAAATTATGATTGCTCAAAACAGCCGACACGGTATCCTGGAACACATTTACCGGATCCAGCCCACGATTGGCCAGCAACGACCGTGTTTGGTCAATTTGTGACTGCCAGATATCTTTATCCTTACGCGGCTGTGTAAAATACAGGTAGATCAGCTGCATAGCCGTTTCAAAATCCGCCGGTGATGAGTTACCATTGATGCCCTGCGCATACTCACCGATATATGGTGATATGTTTACGTTTTTACCTGCCAGCTTTTTATCCAGCTGGCCCTGGTTAAACTGGGCAATACCGCTGCTGCTTACTATAGGAGCCGCTAAGTTGGCCGAGGTAAAATCATCGTCGCTGGCTAATGAGGTACCGCCAAAGGAATAGCCATTAATCAGAATCTGGTCGTTGCGGAACTCAGTAGGTTTTAAAACCACTTTTACACCATTGCCTAAGGTAAGCGTAGTAGTGCCGATGGCTTCATCTTTTACTTCGCTGGTCACGGCACTACCATCGGGTAATTTGCTGATTAGTGGATCTGACGATACATTGTCAACATACGCGGTAATGTTTTGGCCTGCCGAAGCTATCCATTGCAGAATGGTTTTTTCATCGGGCAGTTTGTCTTTATCCTTATCCGGGCCTTCCACAATTACCACACGGTTTTGGTCGCTGATGAATTTACCGGCAAGGGCGTTCATTTCGGCAAGGGTTATTTTGCCAATGTTGTTTACATAAAAATTGTATTCAAATTCAATACCGGGGATAGCTTCGCCGGTTAAAAAGTTTTGCTGATATTCCCGTACAAAATTTACAGAGCGGGTTTTATCGCGTTCTTTATAAGCGTTACCTATACCAACCAAAGCATCTTGTTTGGCGCGTTCCAGTTCGGTAAGGGTAAAGCCAAACTTGCGGGCACGTTCGTTTTCGGCAACCACTGCTTTAACAGCAGCTTCCAGTTCGCCGGGTTTGGATACGGCTATAGAGGTAAAGGCATCCTGCCCGCCAATAAAATCACCATAACTGGAGGCTCCATATAAAAACGGCGGATTAGGTTTTTGCTTGAGTTCACCCAAACGGGCATTTAGCATCTGGTTAAACAATTGCTCACGCATTTGTTGCATGTAATCGGTAGTAGTTTTGGTAGGCGTTCCTGGGTGTTTTACAATAATTTGGGCAAGCGTGTACGGAAACTCTTTATCAGTAGCTATTTTAACCGCTGTACCAGGTGTTGGCGGTACAGTATATTTGGTGCGTGGTTTTTCGCCGGCTGGGTTTTGCAGTTGCGAAAAATTTTGCTTGATCAACTCTTCTACGCGCTTAGGGTCAAAATCGCCTACGGCTATTATAGCCTGCAGATCGGGGCGATACCAGTCGTGGTAAAAACTTTTGATGGTTTCCGGTTTAAAGTTTTTCAATATATCCTCTTTACCAATAGGCAAACGCAATGCATAGCGCGAATTATTCAACAGTACCGGTAAGGTTTGCACCCGTAGACGTTCCTGGGCATTTTTACCACGCAAGCGTTCTTCCTCTAACACCACACCGCGCTCTTTATCAATTTCGCTGGGGTCAAAGCTTACATAACCAGCCCAGTTGGCCAATATTTTAAAGCCGTTTTCAAATATTTTAACCGTATCAGATGGAATAGGCAGCTGGTATACGGTTTCGTCAAAGGAGGTATAAGCGTTCAGATCGGCACCAAATTTTACACCTGATTTTTGGAGATAATCAACCATGGCATTCTTTGGGAAATCGCGGGTACCGTTAAAAGCCATGTGCTCGGTGAAGTGAGCCAGACCCTGCTGATCGTCGGTCTCTAAAACCGATCCGGCTTTATTTACCAGGTATAGTTCGGCTTTGTTCTTAGGCTCTACATTCTTACGGATGTAATAAGTTAAGCCATTAGGCAGTTTGCCAATGATCACCTGTTCATCAACCGGCAAGGTATTCCCTTTTGGCGCTGCCTGCGCAGCAGCGGAAGCTGGTTTGCTTTTTGCCGGTGTAACCGGTTTCTTTTTTACTTGTGCAAAGGCGCTTCCCGAACTGAGGGCTATGGCCAGGGCTAGTACAGAAAGCTTAAGGTTTAAATTCATATTAATAATGGGGATATATATTACTAAGATGCAAAACGAAATTCTTAGTTACAAATTACTTTATGTTAATTATTCTTTGGGGCCGGAGCAGCATCAGCCTGAAACGCGTCTTTCATCATTTGCTCCAGTTCAGGGCGGTGATCGGCAATTATTTGCTGACCTATGACCATCCCTTTTTGCATTAATGAAGATATTTTAGAGCTTGCCTTTTTCCCCAGAGGAGTGTTGTAAAAGGCGGTTAATTGAGTAAGTTCATCTTCTGTAAACTCTTCTGCATATATTTTACAAAAGCTATCCTTTAGTTTATCCCAGGTGTAATACTTTTGCATAAATGTTTCCATTACCTTTATGTAGGAAGCCCGTTGTTGTTCGGGCATTTGGGCACTTGAAGCACTGATCATCTTTTGGGTCATACTTTCAAACTGGACATTTAAACCCATCGCGTTTAAAAAAGTTTCTGCCGCTTTTAAATGTGATGGCGCTAACGTTGAAGATGTTGTTTGGGCTCTGAGGCCACTAATCGATAAAAATAGTAGTGTGGCAATTGTGATAAGGTTGAGTTTCATGCTTAGATTTTGATAAAGATCTTTTTGATATAGAACACCCACATCACCAGCCATAATATAGCTACCGTAAATATGGCGCTGACCAATGATGCGTTGATAGGCGAAAAGTAAGGTGCAAATAAAGTTTGATAAATAGATGCCCCGCCAATTTTAATCATCCCCATATAATGCGGTATGTAGCCCGATAACACATAGGCGGTAATAGCATTAGCCCCAAAAACCACAAAGAAATAGGTGAACCGCTTACGGCCCTGCACATCGATCAGCCAATAACACATGGCCAGCGCAATAGTGGCCAAACCTCCGGTGTATAGCACAAATGAGCTTGTCCATAACGCTTTGTTGATGGGGAAGAACAGGTCCCAGATAAGGCCAAGTACTACAGCTATTACGCCATAGGTAAACATCCAGCTTACTTTAACATTATCATCGCGATCCTTACGTTTTAACCATGTACCAACCCTTATGCCGAACAGACCTGTTGCCAGAGCTGGTAATGTGCCCAGTAAACCTTCGGGATCCCAGGTATGCGATTCGCGCCAGAGGTGGTTGGTACCAAATACCAGCCTGTCTATCCAGGCGCCCATGTTGGTTTCGGGTTTCAGATTGGCGTAGCCAACGCCAGGCACCGGTATGCAGGTCATGATGATAAAATAACCAATGAGCGCGAAGGCAAATATCCAGTCGCGGGTTTTTTGCGATGTTTTGAGGTAGAGGATAGTACAGATAAAATAAACCAGCGCGATACGCGGCAACACACCCGGAAGGCGCAGATGCGACAATCCGCCATCCGGATGAAATATCAACTGCGTGATCCAGGGAATGGCGATCAATATAAGTGTGCGGCGCAAAGCATTTAGCAACAGTTTACCATGTGGTACCGTGGCCTTTTTGCTTTCCATAGCATATACCACAGATACGCCCACCATAAACAGGAAGAAAGGAAACACCAGGTCGGTAGGCGTACAGCCATCCCATTTGGAGTGTTCCAATGGCGCATAGATATGCCCCCAATCGCCGGGATCATTTACTAATATCATGGCGGCGATGGTAGCTCCTCTCATCACGTCAAGAGAAATTAGTCTTGAGTTTTGCGTTTTATTTTGCGTGGCGGTCATTAGGTTTTCGTTTTATTTTTAATTCCCTCCCCACGGGAGGGGTGCGGTTGGCTTGCGTGCAAAGGCAGGGAGGGGTTTATACAAGCGATCAAACTGTGCGCTTAATGAAACCCCTCCCTGCCCCTTCCCGAGGGGAGGGAATCGCACATTCCCCGCTTACCTTACTATTCACTCTGTTGATAAATTGAGATTTCAATCCCTATTCCCAGATCCACACTAAGTTTTAGCAGCTCAGTGGGCAGATACTGTGTTTGCGTAAATTTATCAGGATTATATTCTACCGCGAAATCTAAAGTTGCATATTGAATTTCAGGCGTCAGCTTTATGTGTTGTAATTTTTGCTGATGATTGTTTAAATAATCAACGGCTTCCTGTACTTGTTGATTGAACTCGTCAAAATTAGCTTTACTGACTTCTAAACTACAGCCAGAGAAATTTAGTTTTTCGCCATTGGGTCCGGATTTGGTTCTGGGTATACCTTTATAAAATGTATCATATGGTAATATTTTACTTTGCCTGATAAAATCGTCCACATCAAAATTTTTACCTGTTATTCTAAGTATACAAGACATGATATCCTGGTTAAAAAAGTCAGAGACACATTACATGTGTCCCTGACTACGAAAATAAAAAAATGTAGAGACGCATCACATGCGTCTAACCTGCTTAAAATATATACCGTTTAAACGCCTCCATAGCCTCATATTCAGCCAATCCGAGACGGTCATAACGCTGGGCAGTGTCACGGGTACGGTCCTCAGCCCTTACCCAGAATTCTCTTGCATCATCACCCGGGAACACAGGCCGATCCTTTTGCGATTGATGTTTAAATATGGCGTTACGCTTACGGATCACCTCCTGAGGTGAAAGAGGCACAGCCATTTCAATTTCGTAGGTTTCAAACTCATGCCATGCACCGCGGTACATCCACAACCAGCAATCATCCACCCAGGCCTCTTTACCTTTTAACCTCGCCAAAGCAGCCAGGATAATGTTGAAACATACCAAATGCGTACCATTCGGGTCGGCAAAATCACCGGCAGCAAATATCTGCTGCGGCTTTACTTTTTGTAAAAGCTCAATGGTTAAAAGAATGTCTTCCTCGCCCACCGCGTTTTTCTTGGTCTTGCCGGTTTCATAAAAAGGCAAAGCCATAAAATGGATATGATCATCGGGCAAACCCGCGTAACGGGCACCCGA